>CAWKEM010000028.1:0-22494 GCA_963848535.1 uncultured Actinomycetota bacterium | reverse complement strand
TCGGGACGAACATCGACTGTGCTTTTCCACGGTGCGGCGGCGGTGGCCACGGTAACTTCATGCCCGTGATCGAGACGTCCGTTCCGGCGGTGCTGCGCGAACGCGCCAGTCTGCAGCCCAATGACACGGCGTTCACGTTTGTCGATTACCAGCAGGACTGGAACGGAGTCGCGGAAAGCCTGACCTGGTCGCAGCTGTATCGGCGATCACTGAACGTGGCGCGGGAATTGAGCCATTGCGCCACCGAGGGTGACCGCGCGGTGATCTTGATGCCGCAGGGGCTCGACTACGTCACCGCTTTTCTCGGCGCGCTGCAGGCCGGAATCATCGCCGTTCCGCTCTCGGTTCCGCAGGGCGGGGCCACTGATGAGCGGGTTAGCGCGGTGCTGCATGACACGTCGCCCACCGTCATCCTCACGGTGTCCTCCGTGGTTGACGACGTCGCCGGATTCGCGCAGCCGCAACCGGGCAAATCCGCCCCATCGATCGTCGAAGTTGATGTGCTGGGCGTTGACTCCCGGAACGCAGCGGGCTCCCGGCGCGGTAGTTGGCCGGCTGTCGCCTATTTGCAGTACACGTCCGGGTCCACCCGTGCTCCGGCCGGGGTGGTGATCTCGCACAACAACCTCGTGGTCAATTACCGGCAGTTCACGACGGCCATCTTTCCGGACAGCGGCGGGCTCGCTCCGCCGGACGGGAATGTCGTGACCTGGCTGCCGCTCTATCACGACATGGGTTTGATGCTGGGGGTTTGAGCGCACCGATTCTGGCCGGAGTTCGCACTGTGCTGACGAGTCCGGTGTCGTTCTTGCAACGACCGGCCCGATGGGTGCAGTTGCTTGCGAAGCATAGTTTGCCGCATTTTCGGCAGCGCCGAACTTTGCTTTCGAACTGGCGGCACGGAAAACATCCGATGAGGACATGGCCGGACTGGACCTCGGGGAAGTGCTGGTCATCCTCAGTGGTAGCGAACGGGTGCACCCACCGACACTGCAGCGTTTCAACAAGCGGTTCGCGCGATTTAACTTGCCCGACACGGCGATACGGCCGTCATATGGGCTCGCAGAAGCCACGGTGTATGCGGCGACCCGCAACCCGGCTCAACCACCCCATGTCGTCCACTTCAAATCCGAGGAGCTGTCCGTTGGCCACGCCGAGCGCTGCGAAAGCGGAACCGGTACAGCGCTGGTCAGCTACGGGGTGCCGCGTTCACCGATGATCCGCATCGTCGATCCCGACACTCGCATCGAGTGCCCGCAGGGGAGCGCCGGTGAAATATGGGTGCACGGCGGAAATGTCGCTATGGGCGACCCGCAAAAGCCTCAAGAGACTCAGCGCACGTTCGGTGAAAGGCTTGTGGCTCCGTCGGCAGGTACACCCGAAGGGCCTTGGCTGAAGAGCTGGAGACCGGGGATTTCTCTCTGAAGGCGAGCTGTTCATCATCGGTCGCATCAAGGATCTTTTGATCGTCTACGGGCGTAACCACTCACCCATGACATCGAAGCGACGATCCAGGAGATCACGCGGGTCCGGTGCGCCGCGATCGCGGTCTCGGATGATCACACGGAGCAGCTCGTCGCCATCATTGAAGTTAAGCACCGTGGCGACTCCCACGAGGAGGCAGCGGACAAGTTCGTCGCCGTCAAACGTGACGTCACCTCGGCGATATCCAACTCGCACGGGCTGGGCGTCGCGGATCTGGTTGTGGTGCCGCCCGGTGCAATTCCCATCACCACCAGCGGCAAGGTCAGGCGAGCGGCGTGTGTCGAGCACTACCGGCACGGTCGGTTTGCCCGGCTGGACGCTTAGGCATCACCGCTGGATCGGCCGGGTGTCAGCGATTGACTCGTCAGTCAGCAGCTTCTTAGGGTGCCGGTATGTCGGATGGCGCGGTGGCGCGGGCGCTGGTCTTGGAGACGCCCCGCCACCTGGTGGTTCGGGAGTTTGCGGTGCCGACGGTCGGCCACGACGACGCACTGGTGCGGGTGGCGGCCTGCGGACTGTGCGGCACCGATCACGAGCAGTACACGGGTGAACTTTACGGTGGGTTCGCCTTTGTCCCCGGGCACGAGACGGTCGGGACGATCGAGGCCATCGGGCCCGGGGCGGCACAGCGGTGGGGTGTGTCCGTCGGCGACCGGGTGGCCGTCGAGGTGTTCCAGTCGTGTCGCCGATGCGCGAACTGCCTCGCCGGCGAATACCGGCGCTGCGAACGTCATGGCCTCGCCGACATGTACGGCTTCATCCCGGTCGGCCGGGAGCCCGGATTGTGGGGCGGCTATGCCGAATATCAATACCTGGCGCCCGACTCGATGGTGTTACCCGTGCCGGCCGGCCTCGACCCTGTGGCGGCGACTTTGTTCAACCCGCTCGGCGCTGGAATACGTTGGGGGGTAACGGTTCCCGGCACCAAGCCGGGTGATGTCGTGGCTGTGCTCGGCCCGGGAATCCGGGGGCTGTGCACTGCCGCGGCAGCAAAAGAGGCCGGGGCCGGGTTCGTGATGGTGACCGGATTGGGTCCCCGCGACGCCGACCGGTTGGCGCTGGCGGCGCGGTTCGGAGCCGACCTGGCCGTCGACGTCGCCGTCGAGGATCCCGTCGCCGCCCTGTCAACGGCGACCGGTGGGCTGGCAGATGTCGTCGTCGATGTAACCGCCAAGGCGCCAAGCGCTTTCGGGCAGGCGATGGCGCTGGCGCGGCCGGCTGGGACGGTGGTTGTCGCGGGCACCCGCGGTGTCGGCGCCGGCGCTCCGGGCTTCTCACCGGACGTGGTGGTGTTCAAGGAGCTGCGTGTCGTCGGCGCCCTCGGGGTCGATGTCACCGCCTACCGCGCCGCGCTCGATCTGCTGATGTCCGGTCGCTACCCGTTCGACAGCCTGCCCCGCCGCTGCGCGCGCCTCGAAGACGCCGGGGAATTGCTGGCTACCATGGCCGGTGAACGCGACGGTGTCCCGCCAGTACACGGAGTGCTCACCCCATGACAACAGCACGCGTGCCCAAATTGCCACTCGACGAGGCCAAAGCCGCCGCCGACGAAGCGGCCGTACCCGACTACATGGCTGAACTGAGCATCTTCCAGGTGCTGCTGAACCATCCCGCGCTGGCGCGCGCCATCAATGATCTGCTCGCCACCATGCTCTGGCACGGCACCCTCGACCCACGGTTGCGTGAGCTGGTGATCATGCGGATCGGCTGGCTCACGGCGTGCGACTACGAGTGGACGCAGCACTGGCGGGTCGCGTCGAGACTGGGCGTGACGGCCGACGATCTGCTCGGCGTGCGCGATTGGGAAAGGCACGCCGGCTCGGGCCTACCGAACGGGCGGTGCTGGCAGCCACTGACGACGTGGTGCGCGACGGCGCGGTCAGTGCGGACAGCTGGGCGGCCTGCGAGCGTGAATTAGACAGCGACACAACAGCTCTCATCGAACTCGTCACGGCCATCAGCGCGTGGCGAATTGTCGCCTCGATGCTGCACAGCCTGGCGGTGCCGTTGGAGGAGGGCGTGTCGAGCTGGCCGCCGGACGGGCAATCGCCGAAAGGGTAGCCGCCGAATCTCAGACGATCCGGTAAGTCTGGACCGCGTGGGCGACCACGTCGCCGTCGGCGTCGGTGGCGGTGATCTCGGTAAAGGTGAGTTCCCGGCGGCGCCGGGTGGTGTGCGCATGGCACAGCAGGTCGCAGCGTTTGGCGGCGCCGGTGTACTGGATGCTCATCGCGACGGTGGAGGCGCGCATGCCCTTGTCGAAGTCATGGTTCGACCACGCGGCGGCCGCGCCGGCGGTGTCCATTACCGACGCGATCACCCCGCCGTGAAAGTAGGTGCCGTCATTGGTGAGGTCTTCGCGGAACGGGAGCCGAATCGTGATGTCATCGGGCTGGTAGCGCTCGAAGACGAGGCCCAGCCCGCTGATGAACGGGGTGCTCAGCATCAGATCGCGCACCGCGGAGCGTCGCTCCTGCTGCTGGTGGTCTGTCAGCGGCTCGGGCATGAATCGCAGCGTACCGTAACCGATTGACATATCAATCAGTAACTCTTAGCGTCGGGCGCATGCACACCAGAGTCGCCGAAATGCTCGGAGTCGAATTCCCGATATGCGCGTTCAGTCACTGCCGCGATGTGGTGGCCGCGGTGACCAACGCCGGCGGATTCGGGGTCCTCGGCGCGGTGGCGCACAGCCCCAAACACCTGCAGAGCGAGCTGACCTGGATCGACGAGCAGACCAACGGCAAGCCCTACGGGGTCGACCTGCTGCTGCCGCCCAAGTACGTCGGTGCCGAGCAAGGCGGGATCGACGCCGACCAGGTCCGGGCGCTGCTGCCCGGGGAGCACCGTGCCTTCGTCGACGATTTGCTGCTCCGCTACGGCATCACGGCGCCCACCGACGAGGCGCGCGCATCCCGGGGCGGGTTGAACATCTCGCCCAAGGGCTACGAGCCGCTGCTCGAGGTGGCCTTCTCCCATGACATCCGGCTGATCGCCAGCGCGCTCGGGCCGCCCCCGGCGGATCTCGTCGAGCGGGCCCACCACCACGGTGTGCTGGTGGCCGCGCTGGCGGGCACCACGAAACACGCCCGGCGGCACGTGGCCGCGGGGGTCGACCTGATCGTGGCGCAGGGCACCGAGGCCGGCGGCCATACCGGGGAGGTGGCGACCATGGTCCTGGTCCCCGAAGTCGTCGATGCCGTGGCGCCGACGCCGGTCATCGCCGCCGGCGGGATCGCCCGCGGCCGTCAGGTCGCCGCCGCCCTGGCCCTGGGCGCCGAAGGTGTGTGGTGCGGGTCGGTGTGGCTGACCACCGAAGAAGCCGAGACGGCCCCGGTGGTCAAGGAGAAGTTCCTGGCGGCCAGTTCGTCCGACACGGTGCGGTCGCGGTCGATGACCGGCAAGCCGGCGCGGATGCTGCGCACGGCCTGGACCGACGAGTGGGACCGGCCCGACAGCCCCGATCCGCTCGGTATGCCGCTGCAGAGCGCGCTGATCACCGAGTCGCAGGTGCGCATCAACCAGGCGGCCGCGCACGCCGGCTCCCAAGCCCGTGAGCTCGCCACCTACTTCGTCGGTCAAGTGGTCGGCTCACTCGACCGGGTCCGGCCGACGCGCTCGGTGGTGCTCGACATGGTCGAGGAGTTCATCGACACGGTCGGCCGGCTGGAAAACCTGGTTGAGAGGTGAGCACCAGCATCCGGCGACGCCGGGCGGTGAGCGACGAGGACAAATCGAAGCGGCGCGACGAGATCCTGTCGGCTGCCAAGGAAGTGTTCGCGCGCAAGGGTTTTCACGCCACTACGATTGCCGACATCGCCAAGCAGGCCGGTCTCGCCTACGGCTCGGTCTATTGGTACTTCGACTCCAAAGACGAGCTGTTCCACGCGTTGATGGCAGTCGAGGAGAATGCGCTACGCAACCACCTCGCGGCGGCACTGGCCGTACTGGACCAGCGCGACGACGGGCAACAGCCCCCGCTTCGGGCCTTCTTGGAAAGCTCCGTGCAGGCGACGCTGGAGTTCTTCGAAGCCGACAAGGCCACTGTCAAGCTGCTGTTCCGCGACGCCTATGCACTCGGTGAGCGATTCGAAAAGCACCTCGGCGGGATCTACGAACGGTTCATCGACGACATCGAAATCTCCATCGTCGCCGCCCAACAGCGCGGCGACATAGTGGCCGCCCCGCCCCGGATGGCGGCGTACACGCTGGCGGCGCTGGTCGGGCAGTTGGCGCACCGCCGGTTGAGCACCGATGACGGCGTCACCGCGGCTCAGGTGGCCGACTTCGTCGTTGCGCTGGTACTGGACGGCCTGCGTCCGCGGGGCGCCGGATAGTCGGGCACGGCGCCGGCAGGCCACCGGCGGAACGGCGTCACCGTCTCGCATCGGCGCGCGGTTGAGCCCGTTTGCCCAGGTCATCGCGATCGAAGCTGGGTAGTAGCTGTGGGCGGACGTAATAGATGCTTAAAGATTCGGGACACGGCGCAGAACGGTTTGACCGTGTCGGACCGGTCAGGCATCATCGGTCGGGTAAGCACCTCGTTAGGTGAGGCGTCTACACGAATACAGGCCACTGACCCCGAACGTCGAAAGACGCCCCGGGTCAGGACAGCTCCTCCCGGCTTAAGGGTTGAGCCCAGGTGGCTTCCGGGATACCGGACACGTCGTGTGGTGCCGAAGCTCTGACGAGAGGGGTGCGGATTTCCGACGGTCGTCGGGTTTCTGCTCCTCTGCTGCGCGTAGATCGTGTGCGGGCCATCGCATGCGTCGTGACTGCGAGGAGGTGAGGGACACATGAGTTCAGGCGATAGTCCGGACCGAAGTCCGAACGCCGTTTCGTCCCGATCCGGTCTCCGGCGCGACGTTTTTTGCTGAGTTGGCGCAACGTTAATTCGCCTATCGGCCAAGCGTTCTGAGATCGGAACCACGACGAGACGGGACACGTCAGTCCAATTAGCTCTCGTTTGGAATTTCCGTCTAGGAGGCGATGATGACCGTAGCTCTGTACGACGAAGTGGTAACCGTAGCGCCCGCCCGCAGGCTGACGGTGGTGCGCGACGCAGCCGCAGTCGAGGTCCCCGCGGCCACGAAGGCCACCCGCCGGGCCGCCACCCCGCCTTTCGGCGCCGGAGGCGACCCACTGGTGGACGGCGCTGCCCGTTTGTTGAGCATTCCGCTGCGCCACGTGTACGCGGCGCTGTGGCGGTTTGGTGTGCTCGAAGTCCAGGCGTAGTCCCATGGCCAGCGAGCAACCGTGCTTATGGCTCCAAGGGGCTACCCGGCCGCAGGTTTTCCCTGACGCCGGGTAGCCCCTTGGAGCCCGCGGTGTCTGATTTGCGGTGCTTCAGTAGAATCGACGCAATGGTGTCGATCCGGCCATCACCGGGGAGCCTTCGGAAGAACAGCCGGCTTGGCTCAGTAGAACCGAACGGGTAGGCCCGTCACAGCCGTCATCGAGCGGCCACGCGAAAGCGCGGCAAGCGGGGTGGTACCGCGGCGCTCGCGCACATAGCGCGTCGTCGTCCCCGGCCTGACCAATTACATTGGGGCGCAGGAGACGACGACATCGTGACCGATCACGCTGACCTCGGGGATCAGCCGCTGGACTCCGTCAAGGCCTATCCGAAACCGGCCGGCGGGGCACCCGACTTCCCGGCGCTCGAGCTCGAGGTTCTCGACTACTGGGCCCGCGACGACACCTTCCGGGCCAGCATCGCCCACCGCGACGGCGCCCCGGAGTACGTGTTCTACGACGGGCCGCCGTTCGCCAACGGGCTGCCGCACTATGGGCACCTGCTCACCGGGTACGTCAAAGACATCGTCCCGCGGTACCGCACCATGCGGGGCTACAAGGTGGAGCGCCGCTTCGGCTGGGACACGCACGGGCTGCCCGCCGAACTCGAAGTCGAGCGCCAACTGGGCATCACCGACAAATCCCAGATCGACGCCATGGGGATCGCCGCGTTCAACGACGCCTGTCGCGCTTCGGTGTTGCGCTACACCGACGAGTGGCAGGCGTATGTGACCCGCCAAGCGCGCTGGGTCGACTTCGACAACGACTACAAGACGCTCGATCTGTCCTACATGGAGTCGGTGCTCTGGGCGTTCAAACAACTGTGGGACAAGGGCCTGGCATACGAAGGCTACCGGGTGTTGCCCTACTGCTGGCGCGACGAAACCCCGTTGTCCAACCACGAACTGCGGATGGACGACGACGTCTACCAAAGCCGCCAAGACCCGGCGCTCACGGTGGGCTTCCAGGTGGTGGGCGGCGCGCTGGAGGGGGCGCACCTGCTGGTGTGGACGACGACACCGTGGACCCTGCCGTCGAACCTGGCGGTCGCCGTCAACCCGGACGTGACCTATGTCGAGGTCCGGGCCGGTGAACATCGTTTCGTGCTGGCGGAGCCGCGGCTGGCCGCCTACGCCCGCGAATTAGGAGAAGAGCCCGAGGTATTGGCCACCTATCGCGGGGCCGACCTGCTCGGCCTGCATTATCTGCCGCCATTCCCCTATTTCATGGACACGGCCAAGGCATTTCAGGTGCTGCCAGGCGATTTCGTGACCACCGAGGACGGCACCGGCATCGTGCACATGGCGCCGGCGTACGGCGAGGACGACATGGCCACCACCGACAAGGTCGGCATCGTGCCGGTCACCCCGGTCGACGCCAAAGGCCGCTTCGACGCCACCGTCCCGGATTACCAGGGGCGGCACGTCTTTGACGCGAACGCGCAGATCATTCGTGACCTGAAGAACTGGACCGGCCCGGCCGCGGCGAACGGTGCGGTGCTGGTCCGCCACGAAACCTATGAGCACCCCTACCCGCACTGCTGGCGGTGCCGCAATCCGCTGATCTACCGGGCGGTGTCGTCGTGGTTCGTCACGGTCACCGAATTCCGGGACCGCATGGTGGAACTGAACCAGCAGATCACCTGGTACCCCGAACATGTCAAGGACGGCCAATTCGGTAAGTGGCTGCAGGGCGCCCGCGATTGGTCGATTTCGCGAAACCGCTACTGGGGCACTCCTATTCCGGTCTGGAAATCGGATGATCCCGCGCACCCGAGGATCGATGTATACGGCAGCTTGGACGAGTTGGAGCGCGACTTCGGCGTGCGTCCCACCAACTTGCACCGGCCCTACATCGATGAGCTCACCCGGCCCAACCCCGACGACCCAAGCGGCCGTAGCACGATGCGGCGGATCCCCGACGTGCTCGACGTATGGTTCGACTCGGGCTCGATGCCGTATGCCCAGGTGCACTATCCGTTCGAGAATTCGGATTGGTTCGACAGCCACTACCCGGGCGACTTCATCGTCGAATACATCGGCCAGACCCGCGGCTGGTTCTACACGCTGCACGTTCTGGCCACCGCCCTGTTTGACCGCCCGGCGTTCAAAACCTGTGTGGCACACGGGATTGTGCTGGGCTCCGACGGGCAGAAGATGAGTAAGTCGCTGCGCAACTATCCGGATGTCACCGAGGTGTTCGATCGCGACGGCTCCGACGCCATGCGGTGGTTTTTGATGGCCTCGCCGATCCTGCGCGGGGGCAACCTGATCGTCACCGAGCAGGGGATCCGCGAGGGCGTGCGGCAGGTCCTGCTGCCGCTGTGGAATGCCTACAGCTTCTTGGCGCTCTACGCACCGAAAGTCGGTACCTGGCGCACCGATTCGGCGCACGTGCTGGACCGCTACATTCTGGCCAAGCTGGCCGCGCTGCGTGACGACCTCACCGCGGAGATGGAGATCTGTGATATCTCCCGGGCCTGCGAACACCTGCGCCAGTTCACCGAGGCCCTGACGAACTGGTATGTGCGAAGGTCACGCTCGCGGTTCTGGGAGGAAGATGTCGATGCCATCGATACCCTGCACACCGTGCTGGAGGTGACCGCGCGGCTGGCCGCGCCGCTGCTCCCATCGGTCACCGAGATCATTTGGCGCGGTCTCACCGCCGGGCGCTCGGTACACCTGACCGACTGGCCTGACGCAGCGGCCCTGCCCGCGGACCCAGACTTGGTGGCCGCGATGGATCAGGTCCGCGACGTGTGCTCGGCCGCGTCGTCGTTGCGCAAGGCCAAGAAACTGCGGGTACGCCTTCCGCTGCCGAAACTGACCGTGGCAGTGGAGAATCCGCAGCAGCTGGAGCCCTTCACCGACTTGATCGCCGACGAGCTCAACGTCAAGCGCGTCGAGTTGACCGATGCGATCGACGCCTACGGCAAATTCGAGCTCACCGTCAACGCCCGAGTGGCCGGACCGCGGCTGGGCAAGGATGTCCAGGCCGCCATCAAGGCGGTCAAAGCCGGCGACGGCGTGGTCAACCCGGACGGCACCCTGACCGCGGGTCCCGCGGTGCTGCTACCGGACGAGTACAGCTCGCGGCTGGTGGCCGCCGACCCGGACTTCACCGCGGCGTTGCCCGATGGGGCCGGTCTGGTGGTGTTGGACGGCACCGTGACCCCCGAGCTGGAAGCCGAGGGCTGGGCCAAGGACCGGATCCGCGAGCTGCAGGAATTGCGCAAGTCGACGGGTCTGGATGTGTCCGACCGCATCCGCGTGGTGATGTCGGTGCCCGCCGAGCGGGCCGAATGGGCGCAGACCCATCGCGACCTCATCGCCGGGGAGATCCTGGCCACCGGCTTCGAATTCGGCGAGCCGGCACCGGAGGCCGTCGCGATCGGCGACGGCGTCCGCGTGAGCATTACCAAAGCCTGACCCGCTTCCCCTCTCTTGCCGCGAAAGTGCAACTAGCGACGCGTTTCCCGAGAGCCGTCGTCGGTAGTTGCACTCTCGCGAGATGTCGGAGGGCCATGGCAGGCTGCAGCCATGAGGGGGAGTGCTCCATTTGTCGGCACCGAGGCGGTCCACGCCGGCACATTCACCGAACGTGAGTTGCGGCGGTCCTGCACGCGGATCTACCGCAACGTCTACCACCGCGATAGCGGCCTGGGCGCGAAAGATCGGGCGGTGGCTGCCTGGTTGTGGTCGGGCAAAAAGGCGGTGGTCGCCGGCAATTCCGCGGCGGCGCTGCTCGGCGCGGAATGGGTTGACCCGCATGGGCCTGCCGAACTCATCACCGGTCGCAAACGTCCGCCGTCGTTGATCATCACCCGCAACGAGACGTTGCTGCCCGGCGAGGCCACAGTGGTCGGTGGGGTGCCGGTGACATCACCGGCCCGCACCGCGTTCGACCTGGGGCGGCGTCCCGGGCTGGTGTCGGCCGTTATCGCTGTCGATTCGCTGGCCAGGGCTACCGGGCTTACGGTCGATGGCGTCGAGCCGCTGATCGACGCGCACCGCGGCGCCAGAGGTATGAAGCAACTGCGACGGGCACTGCCCCTGGTCGATGCGGGCGCGGAATCGCCGCAGGAGACCAGGACCAGGCTCGTCATCGTCGCCGCGGGATTACCCAAACCGCAGACCCAGATCGTGGTGCCCAACGAGTGGGGCGCTGTGCTGGCGCGTATCGACATGGGCTGGGAGCAGTGGCGCGTCGGCGTCGAATACGACGGCGCGCAACACTGGACCGACCCGCGTATCCGTGCCAACGACATCGACCGCACCGCCGAACTGGAGCGTCGGGGCTGGCGCATCATCCGGGTGAGCGCCGACCTGCTGCGTAACCGGCCGGACATCATCGTAGACCGGGTCCGCGAAGCCCTGCGCGCTGCCGGTTTCCCCCCTTGACCGCGAAAGTGCAACTGGCAACGCGTTTCTCGAGAGCCGCCGTCGCCAGTTGCACTTTCGCGGCGGCCGGGCGGCTAAGGTTTGGCCGCCCGCCAGCGCTGCCGGCCGGCCTGGACTTCGACGTCGACGTCGTGAAATCCCGCTGCACGCAAGCGATCCGGCAGGGCTTCCGGTGGAACCGGGTTGCAGGTGTCGCGAAAATGCAGGATCCGGAACCGCAGGGACGGCACGCCGTCACTGCCGGCGAAGACGCCGCCGGGGCGCAGCACCCGGAAGGCCTCGGCGAACAGCCGGTCTTGCAGCTCCGCGGTCGGGACGTGGTGCAGCATGGTGAACGACACCACCGAGCTGAACTCATCGGCCGGCAACCCGGTATTCGTGGCGTCGGCGTTGATGATGCGCGCCCGGTCACCGTAGAGCTCCTGCAGCCGCTGAGCCATTGCGGTGTCGAGTTCGACCGCGGTGAGGTTTGGCGTCTTGTCGACGAGCACCCGCAGGATCGCGCCGTATCCCGGTCCGATCTCCAGGGTGTTGTCGCCCAGTTCCACCTCGGCAAGGACCCACGGCAACAGGTGGTCTTCCACCTCTTGTGCCCAGCGGTTGGAGTTGCAGCACCATCGGTGACAGAGGTTCATTGCCATGGTCATCGACGTTAGACCAATAGCATTTCCCAGTGTGGAGTCCCGCTGGGTGCTGCACCTGGACATGGATGCGTTCTTCGCCTCCGTCGAACAACTCACCCGGCCGACCCTGCGGGGGCGGCCGGTGCTGGTCGGTGGATTGGGCGGCCGGGGTGTGGTGGCCGGCGCCAGCTACGAGGCGCGGGTGTTCGGTGCCCGGTCGGCCATGCCGATGCATCAGGCCCGCCGGCTGATCGGCGTGACGGCGGTGGTGTTGCCACCGCGGGGTGTGGTGTACGGGGTGGCCAGCCGGCGGGTCTTCGACACGGTGCGCAGCGTGGTGCCCGTCGTCGAGCAGCTGTCCTTCGACGAGGGCTTCGGTGAACCACCCCAACTCGCCGGAGCGTCGGCCGAGGACGTCGAGGTGTTCTGCGAGGCCTTGCGGCGACGGGTGCGCGAAGAGACCGGTCTGATCGCTTCCGTCGGCGCGGGCTCGGGCAAGCAGGTCGCCAAGATCGCGTCCGGCCTGGCCAAACCCGACGGCATTCGGGTGGTCCGGCGCGCCGAAGAACAATCGCTGCTCACCGAGTTGCCGGTGCGGCGGCTGTGGGGCATCGGTCCGGTCGCCGAGGAGAAGCTGCATCGACTGGGCATCGAGACCATCGGAGAGCTGGCCGCGCTGACCGACGCCGAGGCGGCCAACATCCTGGGCGCGTACCATCGGGCCGGCGCTGCACCGGCTGGCCCGGGGTATCGACGACCGTCCCGTCGCCGAACGCGCCGAAGCCAAGCAGATCAGCTCCGAGTCCACCTTCGCCGCCGACCTGACCAGCCTGGAGCAGTTGCAGGAAGCGATCGGCCCCATCGCCGAGCATGCGCACCAACGCCTGCTGCGCGACGGCCGCGGCGCCCGCACCGTGACGGTGAAGCTGAAGAAGTCCGACATGAACACGCTGACGCGTTCGGCGACGTTGCCCTACACGACGACCGAGGCCAGCGCGCTGGTCGCGGTGGCCCGGCGCCTGCTGCTCGATCCACGCCAGATCGGGCCCATTCGCCTACTGGGCGTCGGGTTTTCGGGGTTGAGCGACGTGCGGCAAGAGTCGCTGTTCCCGGAGCTGTCGATCCTGACCTCGGAGACGGAGTCGCAGGCCGATCATTCCGCCGAGGCGCAGCCGGCCACGCTCCCACCAGCACGAGGCATTTCGGGCGGACGGGTGGGAGACGACGGGGGGTGGCGGGTGGGAGACGATGTCGCACACCCCGGTTTCGGGCACGGCTGGGTGCAGGGTGCCGGCCATGGAGTCGTCACCGTGCGCTTCGAGACCCGTAGTTCCGGCCCGGGCCAGGCCCTGACGTTTCCCGCCGACACCGGTGACCTCATCGGCGCCAACCCGGTCGATTCCCTGGACTGGCCGGATTATGTCGGCGCGCTGCACGCTAACGCTCTATCAGCCCCACCGGGCGATGACGTCGTCGACCGGTAGCTTCGCGGCTAGCGCGGCCATTACCAGGACCCGAGCCTGAGGCGGCCGCAACCTCGGCACCATCACCGCGCCGGCTTCTACCAGGTCGTGGCCGGGTCCGTACCCCGCGCTGACCCGCCCGCCGGGGACTCGGGTGGACACCGCGATCACCACCCCGCCGCGGCAGTGGCGGCGCACTCCGTCGATCACCGCGGCTCCGGCGTTGCCCGAGCCCAGCGCTTCTAGCACCACGGCTCGCGCGCCGGCGGCCACACAGGCGTCCAGGGCTACCGCGTCACTTCCCAGATATGCGGCCACTATGTCAACGCGCGGTGCGCTGGCGCCGCTCAAATCGCCGACATACGGTCGCGTCTTAGCGTGTGTGAGGGTGACACCGCCCGCGGTGGTGCCAAGCAGCTGCCCGGCAAAGCCGGTCAGGTCCTGGGTAGCCACCTTGTGCAAACCCAACGGCTGCAATATCCGCCCCGCGAAACACACCAGCACACCGAGATCACGGGCGGCCGGGCTGGCTGCCACGGCCAGCGCGTCGCGTAGATTGGCCGGACCGTCGGCGTCGGGAGCATCGGCGCTGCGCATCGCGCCGGTCAGCACGACCGGGACGTTTCCCGCGTAGCTGAGGTCGAGCCACAAAGCGCTCTCTTCCATGGTGTCAGTGCCGTGTGTGACGACCACTCCCTTGGCGCCTTCACGCGTCGTGGCCTGCACCGCAGCGCTGATCCGATCCCAATCGGCCGGCGTCAGCTGCGAGCTATCGAGTGCCAGCAAGTCCACGACGTCGACGTCGAGGCCCGACGTGAGATCCGCGCCGCTGTAGGCGGGCCGGTGCACACCGTCCGGACCGGTGCTGGTCGATATCGTGCCTCCGGTGGCGATGACGGTGAGGCGGGCCATAGTGGAATCATCGCGCACGCTGCTCGCGAACATCGGCTAGCCTGCGTCCGCATTAGGGGATGATGAGAGAGTGCCCGAGGAACCAACAGGACCGACTGAGCCGGTGACCTCAGCCGAGAAGGCTGGGGACGCCGGCGCCGCCGCGGAGCCCGCAGCTAGTGCGCAGCAGAGGCCGCCGAGGCGGCTGCGACTGCTGGTGTCGGTCGCGGCGGTGGTGCTGATGCTGGACGTCGTGACCAAGGTGCTCGCCGTCAAACTGCTGCCCCCGGGCCAGCCGGTATCGATCATCGGTGACACCGTGACCTGGACTTTGGTGCGCAATTCGGGGGCCGCGTTCTCGATGGCGACCGGGTACACCTGGCTGTTGACGCTGATCGCCAGCGGTGTGGTGGTCGGCATCTTCTGGATGGGCCGGCGGCTGGTCTCGCCCTGGTGGGCGTTGGGCCTGGGAATGATCCTTGGTGGCGCGACGGGCAACCTGGTCGATCGCTTCTTCCGGGCGCCCGGACCGCTGCGCGGCCACGTGGTGGACTTCTTGTCGGTCGGCTGGTGGCCGGTGTTCAACGTCGCCGATCCGGCGGTGGTGGGCGGCGCCGTCATGCTGGTGGCGTTGTCGATCTTCGGCTACGACTTCGACATTGTTGGTCGGCGTAAAGCCGACGGCGACATTGTCGGGTCCGGCGAAAGGCCGACCAAACCTGATGGCCGATCGCTCGATGCCCGTCCCGGAGGGACTGGCGGGCATGCGTGTGGACGCCGGGCTGGCCCGCCTGCTGGGACTCTCCCGCAGCGCGGCGGCGGCCCTGGCCGAAGACGGCAGCGTCGAATTGGACGGCGTCCAGGCCGGCAAGTCTGACCGCCTGACCGGCGGTGCTTGGCTGCAGGTGCGCTTGCCCGAGGCGCCGGCGCCGCTGCAGAACACACCCGTCGACATCGAGGGCATGACGATTCTGTATTCCGACGACGACATCGTCGTGGTCGACAAGCCGGCGGCGGTGGCTGCGCATGCGTCGGTGGGCTGGACCGGGCCCACGGTGCTCGGTGGCCTGGCCGCTGCCGGTTACCGGATCACCACGTCCGGCGTGCCCGAGCGGCAGGGAATTGTGCAGCGCCTCGACGTCGGCACCTCCGGGGTGATGGTGGTGGCGCTCTCCGAGCGCGCGTACACCGCACTCAAGCGGGCGTTCAAACAGCGCACCGTCGACAAGCGCTACCACGCGTTGGTGCAAGGCCATCCGGATCCGTCCAGCGGGACCATCGACGCGCCGATAGGACGACACCGCGGCCACGACTGGAAGTTCGCGGTCACCAAGGACGGCCGACACAGCCTCACCCACTACGACACCCTGGAAGCCTTCGTCGCAGCGAGCCTGCTCGACGTGCACCTGGAGACCGGCCGCACCCATCAGATCCGGGTGCATTTCGCCGCGCTGCATCACCCGTGCTGCGGTGACCTCACCTACGGAGCCGATCCGAAGCTGGCGAAAAGGCTTGGGCTGGAACGTCAATGGCTGCATGCACGTTCGCTGGCGTTCGTTCATCCGGCCGACGGAAGGCGGGTGGAGTTCGTCAGCCCGTACCCGCCCGACCTGCAGCACGCGCTGGACGTGTTGCGGGCCGAGGGGTGATCACCCGGGCTTTTGGGCCTCAACGAGGACCCGGGTGGAGTGCGCGAGGAAGGCCCCGTCGGCCTCGATGCGCTCATGAAGGTCCCGCAGCCGTTCCCGGTAGCGCTGCACCGTGAAGTCCGGCACCGTCCAGATCACCTTGCGCAGGAAGTAGATCACGGCGCCGACGTCGAAAAATTCGACCCGTAACCGCTCCATCCGCATGTCCACGATCCGCAGCCCGGCGGCCTGCGCCTGCGCGTTCTGGGTGTCCGGGTGACGCTCGGCCCATTTCTCTGGTTGTGGCCCGATGAAGTATTCGACCAGCTCCGCCATCGTTGCCGGCCCGATCTGCTGTGCGAAGTAGGTGCCGCCCGGGCGCAGAACCCGGGCGATCTCACTCCACCGCACCGTGATCGGATGGCGGCTGGTCACCAGGTCGAACGCTGCATCGGCGAACGGCAGCCACGGCTCATCGCGAGTCGCGACCACCACCACCCCGCGCGGATGCAGGAGTTTGGTGGCCAGGGCTGCGTTGGGCGGCCACGACTCCATCGCGGCCATCGTCGGCGGGAATGTCTCGGCGCCCGCGAGCACCTCGCCGCCACCGGTGTCGATGTCGCAGGCGGCCGACACGCCGGCCAAACGCCGGCTCAGCAGGCGCTGGTAGCCCCACGACGGGCGCTCCTCGGTGGCACGGCCGTCCAACCACGAAAAATCCCAACCGTCGACGGGCGCCGAATCGGCCTCCGCCACCAGGTCCTCGAAGGTGCGACTCATGCGCGCATTGTTGTCCACGCAACCCAGCCAACACGCGGCGGGTTGACGAATGTCGATCCGGTGTCGCTTCAATCGTCATAACGGTGGAACCATCGAGAAGGAAAGGGCACCGTCATGCGGTATCACCTACTCATGCACCACCAAGAGGGCAGCGAAATCGGGTTGAGCGAAGAAGACATGGCACCAGCGCGGGCGATCTGAGCCGACGACTCAGCGCGCTGGCAGGGGACCGATGACATCCATTACGGCGTGTGGCAGACGAACTTTGTGCCGTTGAAATCGAGCTTGACCTCGCCCTGGTGCTCCCAATACTCCGAGCCCTGGCGGCCATACCTGGCCCCGCTGCCGGACAACTGGATGAACAGGATCTCTTGGTTGCCTTTCCAGTTGAGCACCGCCGTCGGCGGGTCGAACAGGTTGTAGAACTGTGCGGTCAGCGGGCCGAAGCCGGCGGGGCACTGGTAACTGACGACGGGAGGGGGCACGGTGGCAGGGTCGGCGATGGCCAACTGGACCAGCCGGGTCTGATAGGCCTCCAGCAGGCAGGTGTGCACATCGGCGTTGTGCGTGCAGCCGTCGCGGACGCTCGCCCAACTCTGCTGCGCGGCGGTCAGCGCGGCCCGGTCGGCGCCGGGCCGGCCCAGCGCCTGCTGGTTGGCGGCCTGCAGGCGGTGGTCCAGGTCGGTCAATTGCGGGTCGTTGCAGACCAGCTGCTGCGCGGCGTCGGCGGGTTTGGTGCAGTCGAGCGCCGCGGTGACCGTCGGAGTCGTGGTGCCGGCCGCCGGATGGGTTGTATTCGTTGTGCAGGCGCCGAGGATCACGGCCGCAACGAGGACGGCGATCAGTCTCATAGGTGCTGACTACCGCGTGCCCGGCAGACACCGCGCGCGACACGCCCAGCGCCACCGAGGTTGTTCTGCGGATCGTGCGCGGTGCGCTCAGACGTTGGCTTTGGTGGTTTCGCCTGACGCGATGTCGGGAGCCAGCGGTGCGACGGCGCTCAGTACTTCGGTCACCGTCGCCGCATCGACTCCGGCCGCGGCCAGTGCCTCGGCTAGGTGACCGGCCACCAGGGTGAAGTGGTGCATGGTGATTCCGCGGCCCTGATGCACCTGCTTCATCGGTGCTCCGGTGTAGGGCTCGGGCCCGCCGAGAGCGGCGGCAAAGAACTCCACCTGTTTGCCTTTGAGGCGGTTCATGTTGGTTCCGGTGAAGAAGCCGGACAGCTGGTCATCGGCGAGCACCCGGACGTAGAAGTGCTCGACCACGACTTCGATCGCCTCGTGCCCGCCGATCCGGTCGTAGACGCTGACCGGCCCGGGCTCACGGAAGCGGGCCAGAATTTTCATAACCACGATTGGAAAATTCCGCCGTTGCCCGCCAGTTATTTCGCGATCATGCACCGATTACCCTGGGTAACAACGGGATTGCTCACACATGGCGATCGCCCTGGCTGCAGTGTGAGGCGCGTGGCCGGTTCATATGCACTGATTGTGGGACCGATGTCCTAGGTTAGTTCTATGACCCACGTCACATCACCCACACCGGCGGGCAAGGCCGCGCCGGCCGACGGCCAGGCAACCCGTGGTCGGGCGGCCGACGGCTTCGGGAGCGAAAGCCGATGAATCTCGGGGACCTGACCAACCTGGTGGAAAAGCCGTTCGCGGTGGTGTCCCACATCATCAACACCCCCAACTCGGCCGGGCGCTATCGGCCGTTCTATCTGAGGAATCTGCTCGATGCGGTGCAGGGCCACTCACTGAGCGATGCCGTCGAGGGCAAGGTCGCGTTGATCACCGGAGGATCATCGGGCATCGGTGCGGCCACCGCGAAGAAAATCGCGGAAGCGGGCGGCGCGGTGGTGCTGGTCGCCCGCACCCTGGAAAACCTGGAGAAGGTCGCCGACGAGATTCGCGCCGACGGCGGGACCGCCTTTGTCTACCCGTGCGACCTCTCCGATACGGACGCCATCGCCGCGATGGCCAATCAGGTGCTGGACGACCTCGGCGGCGTCGACATCCTGATCAACAACGCGGGGCGATCGATTCGACGCTCGCTGGAGCTGTCCTACGATCGGATCCACGACTATCAGCGGACCATGCAACTGAACTACCTCGGCGCGGTCCAGCTGATCCTCAAGTTCATCCCCGGGATGCGGGAACGCGGCTTCGGCCACATCATCAACGTGTCCTCAGTCGGCGTGCAGACCCGCGCGCCGCGTTTCGGCGCCTACATTGCCAGCAAGGCCGCGCTGGACAGCCTCTGTGACGCACTGCAAGCCGAAACCGTGAACGAGGACGTACGGTTCACCACCGTGCACATGGCGCTGGTCCGCACTCCGATGATCAGCCCGACCACCATCTACGACAATTTCCCGGCGCTGACGCCGGATCAGGCGGCCGGCGTGATCACCGACGCGATCGTGCACCGGCCGCGGCGGGCCAGCTCACCGTTCGGGCAGTTCGCCGCCGTCGCCGACGCCGTGAACCCCGCGGTGATGGACCGGGTACGCAACCGCGCGTTTGCCATGTTCAGCGACTCGGATGCCGCCAAGGGCAGCGAATCGGAAACTGACACAACACAATTCGATAAACGCAGCGAGACGTTCGTGCGCGCGACCCGAGGGATACATTGGTGACATCATGAGCCTTCCCAAACCCGACATTCAGACAACCGTCGTCATCACCGGCGCCTCATCCGGTATCGGTGCCGAACTCGTACGCGGACTGGCCCGCCGCGGCTTCCCGCTGCTCCTGGTGGCGCGGCGCCGCGAGCGCCTCGACGACCTCGCCAACGAGGTCGGGCAGGAATACTCGATCGCCGTTGAGGTGATGCCGCTGGACCTCAGCGACAGCAAAGCCCGCGCACAACTGGCGGACCGGCTGCGCAACGAACCGGTTGCCGGCCTGTGCAACAGCGCCGGCTTCGGCACCAGCGGGGTGTTCTATACGCTGCCGCTCGAACGGGAGAGTGAAGAAGTGACCCTCAATGCGCTGGCATTGATGGAACTCACCCACGCGGCGTTGCCGGGCATGGTCGAGCGCGGCGCCGGTGCGGTATTGAACATCGCCTCGATCGCGGGCTTCCAGCCGACGCCTTACATGGCCACGTATTCGGCCACCAAGGCGTTTGTGCAGACCTTCTCCGAAGCCGTCCACGAAGAGATGCACGGGACGGGGGTGTCGGTCACCTGCCTGTGTCCGGGCCCGGTGCCCACCGAGTGGGCCGAGATCGCCAGTGCCGAGCGGTTCAGCGTTCCCATTGCGCAGGTCTCGCCGCATGACGTCGCCGAGGCGGCGATCGGCGGGATGCTCGCCGGTCGGCGCAGTGTGGTGCCCGGAGCGGTGCCCAAGGCCGTCAGCGTCGGCGGCAGATTCGCGCCCCGCAGCCTGTTGCTGCCCGCGCTGCGTATCGGCCAGCGGTTACGCGGCGGGCCCAGCCGCTAAGCGCCCTGTGCGGGAAAGGCCGCAATGTGCCCACCTCCGAGCGACGCATCGAGTGACGCGCGTGGTCTCCCAGCTTGTCGCCGGGATTAGGCTCACGCGATGGCTGCCGTCGACCTGACCGCCGACGTGCCGATGAGCCCACAGCAGATGTGGGACCGCGTGTCCGATCTGTCGGATCTGGGGGACTGGCTCGTGCTGCATGAGGGATGGCGCAGCGAGCTGCCCGAGCAGCTGATCGAAGGAACCCAAGTCGTGGGCGTGGCGCGCGCCAAGGGCTTCCGCAACCGGGTGACGTGGACGGTCACCGGGTGGGACCCGCCGCATCGGCTCGCACTGTCGGGAGCGGGTAAAGGCGGTACGAAATACAGCGTCACGCTCACCGTGCGGGCCGGCGCAGCGGGGTCCGCCCTCGGTGTGCGTCTGGAGCTGGGCGGGCGTGGGTTGTTCGGCCCGGTGGGTTCGGCCGCGGCCCGCGCCGTCAGAGGCGACGTGCAGAAGTCGCTGGAGCAGTTCGTCGAGCTGTACGGATAGTGGCCGCAAGACACACTTCGCGACACGCCCGAAAGCCGTCGGTGGCGGGTCATAGACTGGCGTCCCTATGAACCAGTCCTTCGTGCACCTGCATAACCACACCGAGTACTCGATGCTCGACGGTGCCGCGAAGATCACGCCGATGCTCGCTGAGGTGGAACGGCTGGGAATGCCCGCGGTCGGGATGACCGATCACGGAAACATGTTCGGCGCCAGCGAGTTCTACAACGCGGCGGCCAAGGCCGGGATCAAGCCGATCATCGGCGTCGAGGCGTATGTCGCGCCGGGTTCACGCTTCGACACCCGGCGCATCACCTGGGGCGATCCCGGCCAAAAATCCGACGACGTCTCCGGTGGCGGGTCCTATACCCACCTGACGATGATGGCCGAAAACGCCATGGGCCTGCGCAACCTGTTCAAGCTGTCCTCGGTGGCCTCCTTCGAGGGCCAGCTGGGCAAGTGGTCGCGCATGGATGCCGAGCTCGTCGCCGAACACGCCGAGGGCATCATCATCACCACCGGATGCCCGTCCGGGGAGGTGCAGACCCGGCTGCGGCTGGGGCAGGACCGGGAGGCGCTGGAGGCGGCCGCCAAGTGGCGGGAGATCGTCGGGCCCGACAACTACTTCCTCGAGCTGATGGACCATGGCCTGAGCATCGAGCGGCGGGTTCGCGAGGGATTGCTCGCAATCGGCCGCGCCCTCGACATTCCGCCGCTGGCCACCAACGACTGCCACTACGTCACCCGCGATGCCGCGCACAACCACGAGGCGCTGTTGTGTGTGCAGACCGGCAAGACGCTGTCTGATCCGAACCGGTTCAAGTTCGACGGCGACGGCTACTACCTGAAGTCGGCTGGCGAGATGCGCCAGATCTGGGACGACGAGGTCCCCGGCGCCTGCGACTCCACCTTGGTGATCGCCGAGCGGGTGCAGTCCTACGCCGAGGTGTGGGAGCCACGCGACCGGATGCCGGTGTTCCCGGTGCCCGAGGGACACGACCAGGCGTCCTGGCTGCGCCACGAGGTGGACGCCGGGCTGAGCCGGCGGTTTCCGGCGGGCCCACCGGACGGTTACGCTGCGCGGGCGGCCTTCGAGATCGACGTCGTCTGCGCCAAGGGCTTCCCGTCCTACTTCCTGATCGTCGCCGACCTGATCAACTACGCGCGGTCGGTGGGCATCCGGGTCGGGCCGGGCCGGGGCTCGGCCGCCGGATCGCTGGTCGCCTACGCCCTGGGTATCACCGACATCGACCCGATTCCGCACGGCCTGCTGTTCGAGCGGTTCCTCAACCCCGAGCGCACCTCCATGCCCGACATCGATATCGACTTCGATGACCGTCGCCGCGGTGAGATGGTGCGCTACGCCGCCGACAAGTGGGGCCACGACCGGGTGGCCCAGGTCATCACCTTCGGCACCATTAAAACCAAAGCAGCGCTGAAGGATTCGGCGCGGATCCACTACGGCCAGCCCGGGTTCGCCATCGCCGACCGGATCA
Source organism: uncultured Actinomycetota bacterium (assembly GCA_963848535.1). Taxonomy (GTDB): domain Bacteria; phylum Actinomycetota; class Actinomycetes; order Mycobacteriales; family Mycobacteriaceae; genus Mycobacterium. The sequence continues at coordinate 456 of CAWKEM010000028.1, read as the reverse complement.
CCAAAGCGCTGCCGCCGCCGATCATGGCCAAGGACATTCCGCTGGCGGGTATCACCGACCCGAGCCATGAGCGCTACAAGGAAGCCGCCGAGGTCCGCGGCCTGATCGAAACCGACCCCGACGTCCGCACCATCTACCAGACCGCGCGCGGCCTGGAGGGTCTGATCCGCAACGCCGGGGTGCACGCCTGTGCGGTGATCATGAGCAGTGAGCCGCTGACCGAGGCCATCCCGCTGTGGAAGCGGCCGCAGGACGGGGCCATCATCACCGGCTGGGATTATCCGTCGTGCGAGGCGATCGGCCTGCTCAAGATGGATTTCCTGGGCCTGCGCAACCTGACGATCATCGGCGACGCGATCGACAACATCAAGGCCAACAGGGGCGTCGACCTGGATCTGGAGTCGCTGCCGCTGGACGATCGGGCCACCTTCGAACTGCTGGGCCGCGGGGACACGC
>CAWKEM010000027.1:0-124081 GCA_963848535.1 uncultured Actinomycetota bacterium | reverse complement strand
CAGAAACCGCTCGGCTTTTTCCACCGTGTCGACCGGTATGGACTCCGGAAGGTCGCGGACGAATGTCCGAATCACCCGCAAGTGCTGACCGTCGAGCATGCCGTCTCGCCACGCCTGAGCGGTAGCCGGCAACTCCGGTGGCACCTCCTGACCGGTCAGGGTCAAGCGGGGGGAAAGCTGTTCGGCGTCTCTGAGCCGACGGCAGGCCTTGGCGCAGCTGATCCGCAGCCAGTCGGCCACCACTTTGTGGACCGGGCCGCCGACGTCGGCGGGATCCTCTTTCGCCAGGCCTGCGATCAGGTCGTGACTCACCGCAATCTGCCGCCGACGACAGGCTTCCATCCGCTCCAGCGCGCGCAGCCGGACGGCAGGGCTCAGGATGTCGAAGTTCAGCCCACGGATCGCCGCTTCGGCGGCGTCGAGAGCGTCGAGGGCGGCAGTCACCTCTGCCGGAACCTCAATCGAATGCATGTTCGAATGATATTGCCGCAGGCCGGCACCGACCACCGCGAAAGCGGCCCCTGTGGATAGACATCGAACTGTGCACAAAGCGGCGCTGACGCCCCGGTCTAGGGTGAAGACCATGCGGGTAGGCGTGTTGGGAGCCAAGGGCAAAGTCGGGTCGACGATGGTGAGAGCGGTGCAGGCCGCCGAGGATCTGACCCTGTCTGCGGAAGTCGACGCCGGTGATCCGTTGAGCCTGCTGACCGACGGCGACACCGAGGTGGTCATCGACTTCACCCACCCCGACGTGGTGATGGGCAATCTGGAGTTCCTCATCGGCAACGGAATTCACGCCGTGATCGGTACCACCGGCTTCACCGCCGAGCGCCTCGAGCAGGTGGAGGCGTGGCTGGCCGGTAGAAACACCGGCGTGCTGATCGCGCCGAACTTCGCGATCGGGGCTGTGCTGTCAATGCATTTCGCCAAGCAGGCAGCGCCCTTCTTCGACTCGGCAGAGGTCATCGAGCTGCACCACCCGCACAAGGCCGACGCCCCGTCGGGCACCGCGGCCCACACCGCCAAACTGATCGCGGAAGCGCGAAAAGGCATGCCGCCCAACCCCGATGCCACCAGCACCAGCCTGCCCGGCGCTCGCGGCGCCGACGTCGACGGCATCCCGGTGCACTCGGTGCGGCTGGCCGGACTGGTCGCCCACCAGGAGATCCTGTTCGGCACCGAGGGGGAGACGCTGACCATCCGCCACGACAGCCTCGACCGCACGTCGTTCGTGCCCGGGGTGTTGTTGGCGGTGCGGCGCATCAAGGAACGCCCTGGCCTCACGGTGGGCCTTGAGCCCCTGCTCAACCTGCAATGAACGACACCGCACGCAAGGTGCGCATCCAATTGCTGATCGCGGTCATGTGCGTGGCGATGCTGGCGTACTTCGTGCTGCTGGGGCGGATGGCCATTGCGCTGATCGCGTCGGGCCGGGCCGCTGCGATGGGCCTGGGGCTGGCGGTGTTGATCATGCCCGTCATCGGGCTGTGGGCGATGGCCGCCACACTGCGGTCCGGCTTCGCGCACCAGAAGCTGGCCCGTCTGATCGCCGCGGACGGAATGGAACTCGACACCGGCGCGCTGCCGCGGCGGCCATCGGGCCGCATCGAGCGCGACGCGGCCGACGCGTTGTTCGCCACGGTGCGCACCGAGGTCGAAGACGACCCCGACGACTGGCGACGCTGGTACCGGCTGGCCCGGGCCTACGACTACGCCGGGGATCGCCGGCGGGCGCGGGAAGCCATGAAGACGGCCTTGGATCTACACGGGGCGCGACAGGGCCGCTGCAGGGGCGCGGATGGCTAAGACACTGCTGATCGTTCATCACACGCCGTCTCCACATATGCAGGAGATGTTCGAGGCGGTGCTGGCCGGCGCCACCGATCCCGAGATCGAGGGCGTGGAGGTGGTGCGGCGACCGGCGCTCACCGTGTCGCCGGTCGAGATGCTGGAGGCCGACGGGTACCTGCTGGGCACGCCGGCCAACCTCGGCTACATGTCGGGCGCTCTCAAGCATGCCTTCGACTGCGCCTATTACCAGCTACTCGACAGCACTCAGGGGCGACCGTTCGGCGTCTTCCTGCACGGCAACGAGGGCACTGAGGGCGCCGAGCGGGGAGTCGAGGCCATTACCACCGGGCTGGGTTGGACGAAAGCCGCAGCGACCGTGGTGGTTTCGGGCAAGCCAAGCAAAGACGATCTGGAGGCGTGCTGGGAGCTCGGCGCGACGGTCGCTGCTCAGTTGATGGGATGAGCGACGGCCCTCTACTGGTAAGTCAGCTTGAACGCCTCGGCGGGTTGGGCAAGTGCCAGCGCCGAGCTGGTGCCGATCGGCCCGTGCCGATCGAACAGTGTCGCGGCGCCGGTGGCGACACCGGCCACGCCGTAGTGGCTCTGGGCGGCCAGCCCCAGGTATTCGCCGTCTGGCAGTCGGCTGGCGGTGACGGTGTAGTCGGCGTTGATGTAGCGCAATCCGCCAGTGCCCCAATGCGTGAGCGAGCTCGTGACGTCGCCGACGAATGCCAGGCGGGTAAACGGAGTGAGCGGGTGGCCTTGCACCATCGGGCGAAAGATCCGCGTCCACGCGAACTTCTGGGAGTGGGACTGCTCCCACTCGCCCGCGGCGATACCGGGACTGCCTCCAAGAGTGGCCCCGTACCCCCAGATGAGGAACGGCATGTCTGTGGGGAAGCCGTCGGAGTGGGTCGGGAGCGGCGGCATATCCACCGGGGCGGACCACACCTGTCCATCGGGATGTTCGCCTCGTCGCAGGAACAGTGCGCTGGCCCGTGCGACGGCCTTTCCGTTCTGTAGCAGCGTGCCGTCGACGAGCTTGATGCGCCGACCCTCCCGCTGCACCGAGGTCTGAATCTGCACCGGCTCGAGCAAAACCGGGCAAAACAGGTCAATGGTGAGGCGGGCGGATTGAAAGTCGGGATCGATACCGGATTGTTCTATACCCCAACCGAGCAGGCCGCCGACGATCTGACCACCCATCGCGGCACCCCAGGGGCCTCCCGTCATCGCGCCCGGCACATAGCAGTCGCCGTCGACGGTGAAGAAAGCCTCGGGCGTGGTGGCGGAATCCTGGATCGTCACCGCTATCACGATAGGACAGCGGATTAGTCAGGACCGGGCACGCCCGGCAAGTGCGACCTGGAGTCGTGCTGGAACCCGCGCGCAGCCCCTCGTCGGCACAAGTCCCCGCGACACTGGACCAAGGTCCCTGGCCGGACGCGTGGTGGCGGAGAAGACTCGCTGTACATGCCCACTTACAAGAATCCGCGCGTTCGAGACTCGGTCCGAAGCTTCAACAAGCACGTGACCAACCCGGCCATGATCGCCCTGGCAGGTCGCCGTCACTGGTATGCGGCGGTGATCCGGCACATCGGCCGCAATTCAGGAAAGCGATACTCCACCCCCGTGGTCGCGCTCCAGGTAACCGACGGAATCGTGGTGCCGCTGCCATACGGTTCCGGTGTCGACTGGCTACGCAACGTGCTTGCCGCCGGATCCGCGACAATCACGACCAACGGGCGCACCTACAGCGTTGCGCGGCCGGAGGTTATCGATGCGGCCACCGCTGAACCGCAGCTTTCGCCGTCGTGGCGCTGGATCTTGCACGCATCGAATGTCGACAGCTACGTCAAATTCTCACTGGCTTGAGTGGCCGGTCACGCATCGGTTGCCAGTAGCCGAGCCTCGACCACGTGTCGGGCCGTCCCTACGGTTTGTGGGCACACGCTGACAACGACACGGCCTGCGCCGCAGCCGCCGTCCGCGCTCGCGGAAATTGATCGGCAACCGGGTAACGGCAATGTCGTCGTTGCAACCTTTCAGTGCGCTTTCTCGTCCAAGAAAGTAACCGGACATCGCTGCGAGCGCCGGCCGGGCCGGCCTCACGTGGTGCGTTGTCGGTGCCACAGGTCAAAGCAGCCCGGGCATGCCGGAAGGAGAGGGCGCAATGTCGATCGCCAATCCGGAACAGTCAGCTCCTGGATCGTCGGACTCGGACCCGACGGTTCCGGCGCCGATGACCGATACGGGGAAGCGCGGGTACTACCGAGTGATCAGCAGAATACTGGTCAGCGCTGCTGTCGCTGTCGGGTTCTGCAGCGGGGGAGCAGCACTGGCCGGCGCCGACCCGAACCCGTTCGGCACCCTGGGCAATAGCGGTCAAGAGACAGCTCCACCCGGCAGCCCAGGTCAGCGGGAAGAGGTAGATCGGGGAATCGGCGACGGTCTCTCTGCGTCCTTGCCGGGACTGCCGCACCGACCCGGCCCAGGCAGCCCCGACGGCCTGTGAAACGCCCGAACGAGCTCTGACACCAGGGGCAGGCTACTACGCTCACGTCCGGGACGTCTCAGCCACCGATGTCCCAACCCGGGGCGACCCGGACCGGTTAGCGGCCGGGACGTAACGGCTCTTTGTGACGGAGGATTGGACGTGACGCAGCCGAGTGCAGTCATCGACATTCCCCGCGCCGACAACCCGTTCCCGACGACGGGTGTGTCCCGCGACACTAACGGCATTCCGCACTACGACGACTTGCCGGCCACGCTGCCGGCCATGCTCGCCGAGCATGTCGACAAGCGCCCGGACAGCGAGGCCGTCATTGAACTCGGTGCCGGCCGACTGACCTACCGGCAGTTGTGGGATCGTGCGGCACGGGTCGCCGGTGGGCTGCGCGCCGCCGGTCTGCAACCGGGCGACCGCGTCGCGGTGCGTTACCCCGCGGGAACCGATTGGGTGCTGGCGTTCTGGGGAACGGTGATGGCCGGTGGCGTTGCGGTGGCGGTCAATACGCGGTCCGCGCAACCGGAGGTGGAGTTCGTGCTGTCCGACTCCGGTGCACGGATTGATCTGGCGGCAGACACGCCGCTGCCCGACGGCTCACCTTACGTGACCGAACAACTCGGTCGTTCAGATGTAGCCGCGCTGTTTTACACCTCCGGCACCACCGGTCACCCCAAGGGAGTGCCGACCACCCACGAGGCTTTCCTGACCAACACCGAGAACATGCTGCGGTGTCTGGGGCAGCCGGCCGATCTCGGTGAGCAGCTGCGGACCCTCATCTCGGTGCCGCTTTTCCATGTGACGGGTTGCAACTCACAGCTTTTGGCGGCCGCCCGGGTCGGGGGTGCATCGGTGATCATGCCGGCGCCGAATCCGGACGAGTTGATCGCTTCGCTGCGTGCGGAGCGCATCTCGCTCATGATGACCGTCCCCGCAATCTACTCTTTGTTGTTGCGGCACAGCGGCTTTGGTGCTGTAGATGTTTCCGGAGTTCGCTGGGTAGGCTACGGCGGCGCTCCTATTGCCCCGTCGTTGGTGCGGTCGGTGCAGAACACCTTTCCGCACGCCACCGTGTTCAACGGCTACGGCATGACCGAGACGGCATCGCTGATGACCGTGCTGCCTGACTCCGACGCCCTCGAACACGCCGACTCGGTCGGGTATGCGGTCCCCTCGGTGGATCTCGGGGTGATCCCGTTCGGCGGCGATCCGCGCCCGGGCGACCTGGCGGGCGAGTTGGTGGTGCGCGGCGCCAATGTGACCGCCGGCTACTGGAACCGGCCGGAAGCCACCGCGGCCACGATCGTAGGCGGCTGGTTGCACACCGGCGACGTGGTCCGGGTCGACGACGCGGGCCGGGTGCACATCATGGATCGGCTCAAGGACATCATCAACCGCGGTGGGGAGAACGTCTCCAGCGTCGAGGTGGAAGCCGTGCTGCTGGCGGCGCCGAATGTCGCCGACGCGTGTGTGCTGGCCGTTCCCGACGACGTCATGGGAGAAAAGGTTGGTGCGGTGTTGTTCGGCGGCCAGGACCGGATCGATATCCCGGCGGTGCTCGACCACTGCCGCGGGCAGCTCGCCGACTTCAGGGTTCCGCAATACGTCACGGTGGTCGACAGTGCGCTGCCGCGCAACCCCGCCGGCAAGCTGCTCAAAGGCACACTCCGTGAGCAGGTGCAGTGGGGCGACCCGCTGCGATGAGCGCGACGCTGCTGATCGCCAACCGCGGTGAGATCGCCCTCCGGGTCATCCGCACGGCAACCGAACTGGGCCTGCGAACGGTCGCCGTCTACGCCGAAGACGACGCGGACAGCCCGCATGTGCACGCGGCCGACGAAGCGATCGGCCTTGCCGGCACCGGTCCGCAGGCCTACCTGGACCAGGCCGCCATGCTGGCGACGGCCAAGAGCGCCGGCGCCGAGCTTATTCACCCAGGCTACGGGTTCCTCAGCGAGAACGCCGAATTCGCCGGCGCCTGTATCGCCGCCGGGTACACGTTCGTGGGGCCGGACGCCGACGTGCTCGAGTTGGTCGGCAACAAGTCGTCGGCCCGCGGTGCCGCGATTGCCGCCGGGCTGCCGGTGCTGCCGGCGACCGAAGGACCCAGCAGCGCAGTGGACATCAAGGCCTTTTTCGCGACCCAGGACGGCGCCATCATGATCAAGGCGCTCGCCGGCGGCGGCGGCCGGGGCATGCGCAAGGTGCACAGTGCCGACCAGATCGACGAGGCCTACCGGCAGTGCGCCGCGGAGGCGCAACTCGGCTTCGGCGATCCGGCGCTGTTCGCCGAGGCGCTCCTCGACGATGCGCGCCACATCGAAGTGCAGGTCGTCGCCGCGCCGGCCGGGCACCGAACGCACGCGTTGGCTCTCGGTGACCGAGACTGCAGCATCCAGCGACGCTACCAGAAGCTCGTTGAAATCGCTCCCGCCCAAGGGCTTTCGGATGACTTGCGCCGGAATCTGCACCGGGCTGCGGTCCGGCTGTGCGCCAGCGTCGCGCTGCGCGGACTGGCCACCGTCGAGTTCTTGGTCGCCGGTGAGAAATTCGTCTTCCTGGAAGTCAATCCGCGAATCCAAGTCGAACACACCGTCACCGAGGAGACCACCGGGATCGACCTGGTGGCTGTCCAGCTGGCCATCGCCGGTGGCGCGTCCTACTACCAATTGGGGCTTCCGGCTGGGATTGCTTCCGACGGAAGCGAAGTCATCGGGGAGCCTACCGCGCACCAAGGTATCGCGGTTCAGGCCAGGGTGAACATGGAGACTTTCGCCCACGATGGGTCCGCGGTGCCCGCGGCAGGCACGCTCACCGTGTTCTCACCGCCGAGTGGGCCGGGTGTACGGGTCGACACCTACGGACGTGCAGGACTGGTCACCAGCCCGCGGTACGACTCACTGCTGGCCAAGGTCGTCACCCATGTGCGCGGACCATCCTTGCCGGCGGCGGTGCGCAAGGCCCAGACCGCCCTGGCCGAGTTCAGCATCGAGGGCATTGGCACCAACATCGGGTTACTGCGCGAGTTGCTGTCCCAAAGTCCGCTCCAATCCGGCTGGGTAACGACCGGTTTTCTCGACGAGAAGCTTCCCGAGTTGGTGGCCGCGGCGCTGTCTGGCCGGCACCACATCCGAGTCGCGGCGGTCGAAGTTTACCCAGGTGAGGAAGTGCTGCGCGCCCAATTGGCCGGCACCGTGGTCGAGATGGCCCCCGAAGGGGGCGATTTCGGTGCGGGCGCGCAACTGGTCGTCCTCGAGGCGATGAAGATGCAGCATGTGCTGGTGGCCCCGGACGCGCTGCGCACCGTGCGGAGTCTGGTGAGGCCCGGCCAGGTGGTCGGAACCGGAGACCCGTTGCTGGTTTTCACCCGCACGGGGTCCGGCACCGACGGCGAGTCGTCTACGGCGGCAACAGATCTCGACCGGCCACGCGACGACCTCGACGAGGTGCGCAGGCGGCATTTGCTGACCCTCGACGAAGGCCGCCAGGCCGCTGTTGCCAAGCGGCACAAGCAAGGTCGCCGCACCGCCCGGGAGAACATTGCCGATCTGATCGATGCCGGTAGCTTCGTCGAGTATGGCGCGTTGGCCATTGCCGCGCAGCGCAGCCGGCGCTCAGAAGAGGACCTGATCGCCAACACGCCGGCCGACGGCCTGGTCGCCGGCCTGGTCACGATCGGTGCGGACCGCTTCGGGCGAGCAGCGGCCGGGGCCGTCGTGGTGTCCTACGACTACACCGTGCTGGCCGGAACGCAAGGGATGCGCAACCACGCCAAAACCGACCGCATCATCGATCTGGCAGCCCGCAGAAAGCTGCCGGTGGTGCTGTTCGCCGAGGGTGGCGGTGGCCGACCCGGGGACACCGACGTCGGCGGCGCCGCCGGCCTGGACGTACCGACCTTCCGGATGCTGGCGGGGCTGCGCGGCCGCGTACCGCTGATCTCTATCGTCTCGGGTCGTTGCTTTGCCGGCAATGCCGCGCTGGCCGGGGTGTGCGACGTGATTATCGCGACTCCGGACGCCAACATCGGCATGGGCGGACCGGCGATGATCGAGGGCGGCGGGCTGGGGGTCTACCCGCCCGAGGCGATCGGGCCGATCGATGTGCAGCGGCACAACGGCGTGGTCAGCCTGGTCGCCCGCGACGAGGCGCACGCGGTGACGCTGGCCAAGCAGTACCTGTCGTACTTCCAGGGCAGCCTGGGCGAGTGGGAGGCACCGGATCCGCGGTTGGCGCGACATGTGGTGCCGCAGAACCGGTTACGCGCCTACGATGTGCATCAGGCGATCGAGTCGGTCGTCGACATCGGCTCGGTCCTGGAGCTGCGGCCCGACTACGGCATTGGGATCGTCACCGCGCTGGTCCGCGTCGAAGGGGTGCCCTACGGCCTGATCGCCAACAGCAGTCACCATCTCGGCGGTGCCATCGACGCTGAGGCGGCCGACAAGGCCGGCGATTTCCTCGCATTGTGTGAGTCGTTTCGGTTGCCGGTCATCTCGCTCTGCGACACCCCCGGCTTCATGGTCGGGCCGGACGCGGAGAAAGAGGCCGCGGTCCGCCGCTTCGGCCGGATGTTCGTCCTCGGCGCGCGGCTGACGGTGCCGCTCGGGGTGATCATCCTGCGCAAGGGTTACGGGCTCGGGGCGATGGCGATGGCCGGCGGCTCGTTTCGTGCGCCGCAGTTCACCATCGCCTGGCCGACCGGAGAGATCGGTGGCATGGGCTTAGAAGGTGCGGTGCGCCTTGGGTTCAGCAAGGAACTTGCCGCGGCAGCCGATCCGGTCGAACGTCAGAGCCTGTTCGACCGCCTGGTGGCGGCGGCATACGAGCACGGCAAGGCGCTGCGCTCGGCCACCACCTTCGAGCTGGACGACGTGATCGACCCCGCAGACTCCCGGGCCTGGATCACCAGGCTCCCGGGAGGCTGAGCGGCCGAACGGTCAGGCGTGGCCGGAACCGCAGCCGACGCCCGGCAGGCATCCGTTGCCGCCCGGGACGCCACCCGGGCCGGCGAACTGGCCGCCGGAGCCGCAACCGACGCCCGGGACGCAGCCGCGGCCGCCCGGACCGCCACCGGGGCCGCCGTTCTGGCCGCCGGAGCCGCAGTTGCCGTTGGCATCGCAGCCACCGCCGCCCGGGTCGTCCTTGAAGACGACGTGGGTGGGCGCTGCGGTGACCGTCGCTGAGGCCGGCCCGAAAGCATCAGCCGCGGCCGTCGGCGCGACGGCGACCGCCGCAGCAGCCGCCCCGGTCACCACCAGTGTTTTCATGAGGGTTAGTTTCGCTAACATGCCTGTCGCATACCACGTACACACAGGCGCAAAACATCGCTTTGTCGAGCGGGCAACCGATGCCCGCCGCCAGCGGGGTCCGGCCACCAACGCAACCGAAGGCACACCGACATGACCGCACAGGATCTGACCGGCCGTACCGCGATCATCACCGGCGCGTCCCGCGGAATCGGGCTGGCGATCGCCCAGCAGCTGGCAGCCGCCGGCGCAAACGTGGTGCTCACCGCCCGCAAGCAGGAGGCCGCCGAGGAAGCCGCGGCACAGGTGGGCGAGAAGGCCGTGGGCGTCGGCGCTCACGCGGTCGACGAGGACGCCGCGCGGCGCTGCGTGGACCTCACGTGCGAGCGCTTCGGCAGCGTCGACATCCTGATCAACAACGCGGGCACCAATCCGGCGTTCGGTCCGCTGATCGACCAGGATCACACCCGGTTCACCAAGATCTTCGACGTCAACCTGTGGGCCCCGCTGCTGTGGACCTCACTCGTCGTCAGGTCATGGATGGGAGAGCACGGCGGCGCGATCGTCAACACGTCCTCCATCGGCGGCATGCGCCAGTCACCGGCAATGGGTCTGTACAACGCCACCAAGGCCGCGCTGATCCACGTCACCAAGCAACTGGCGCTCGAACTTTCACCGGGTATCCGGGTCAACGCGGTCTGCCCCGGGGTGGTTCGCACCAGGCTGGCCGAGGCGCTGTGGAAGGACCACGAGGATCCGCTGGCCTCGTCGATAGCGCTCGGGCGCATCGGTGAGCCAATCGATGTGGCCGGGGCGGTTGCCTTCCTGGTTTCGGATGCGGCGAGCTGGATCACCGGAGAGACGATGGTCATCGACGGCGGTCTGTTGCTCGGCAATGCCCAGGGGTTCCGGGCTCAACCGGGCGGCAAGCAATGAACGCGATAGACACCGCCGACCTGGACGCGCGGGTGCGGGCATTGCTGGACGAGCACAACCCGGCGACCACCGACCCGCGGGAATTCCTCAGCGCGCAGTACGACGCGGGCCTGGCCTGGGTACACCTGCCGCACGGCTTCGGTGGACTGGGTCTGCCGCGAACCGCCCAGGAGCGGGTGGACGCCCAGCTGGCCGCCGCGGGTGCGCCAGTGGGCGGCACCGTAAAGAACTTCATCGGGATGGGCATGGCGGCCCCGACCATCGCGGCGTTCGGGACCGACGAGCAGAAGCGAAAATTCCTGCGCCCCTTGTTCACCGGTGAGCAGGTCTACTGCCAGTTGTTCAGCGAGCCGGGCGCGGGATCGGACCTGGCCGGGGTGGCCACCCGCGCGGTCCGCGACGGCTCAGGAAAAGACGGGGACTGGATTGTCAACGGGCAGAAGGTGTGGACGTCGATGGCGCAGCATGCGCAGATGGCCATCCTGGTCGCCCGCACCGACCCGACGGTGCCCAAACACGCCGGCCTGACCTACTTTCTGTGTGACATGACGCAACCGGGCGTCGAAGTCCGGCCGCTACGCCAGATCACCGGCGAGGCGGAGTTCAACGAGGTGTTCCTCACCGACGTCCGGGTACCCGATGCGAACCGGCTCGGCCCGGAGGGCGGCGGCTGGCGGGTCGCGACCACCACGCTCAACAACGAGCGGGTCGCGATCGGTTCCCGCCCCGGGCTGCCGCGGGAGGGCGGGATCATCGGCAAGGTCACCGAAGCCTGGCGGAACGAGCCGGGGCTGCGCAACCCCGCGATGCACGACGAGCTGATGCGGCTGTGGGTCGACGCGGAGGTTCTTCGGCTGGCCGGTGAACGACTGCGGCAGCAGGCTGTCGCCGGTCAGCCCGGACCGGAAGGCGCCGGTATGAAGGTGGCCTTTTCCCGCCTGGCGCAAGCGGTCTCGGGTTTCGACATCGAGCTGCACGCCGAGTCCGGTTTGCACTACGACAACTGGACCATGCGCAGAACAGAGGTCGTCGACCTGATCGGCCGCCAGCCCGGATACCGTTACCTGCGGGCGCGCGGCAACTCGATCGAGGGCGGCACATCAGAGATCCTGCGCAACACCATCTCCGAGCGGATCCTCGGCTTGCCCGGGGAACACCGCGTCGACAAAGACGTCGCCTGGAAGGACCTGGACCGTTGAGCCTGAAGAGCGCGCACACCGGCGACTTGCTGTACTCCGATACCGAGCAGGCATTGCGGGACAGCGTCCGCCACCTGTTCGCCGACCGCTGCCCACCGGATTCCGTGGTGCGCGCCTATGATCCTGCACCGCAAGACTTTTCGGATATATGGCGGATGCTGGCCGTCGAACTGGGCGTGGCCGGACTGCTGGTGCCCGAGTCGCTCGGCGGTGCCGGGGCGGGCGCCCGCGAAGCCGCGGTCGTCATGGAGGAGATCGGCCGAGCCGTCGCGCCGGTGCCGTTCCTGTCCAGCGCGGTGCTGGCCACGGTCGCGCTGTTGCGTGCCGGTGACACCGAGACGGTGCCCGCGCTGGCGCAGGGCGAACTGACCGCGGCCCTGGTGGTGCCGTTATCGACTGCACCGGGTGATCCGGTCGCGGGGCTGCGCTGCGGCGCCGACGGACTGAGCGGTTCGGTCACCAGCGTCGCCGGTGCCGGCCAGGCCGACGTCCTGGTGGTGCCGGTCGCCGGCCCGGACGGGCTCGAGCTACACACCGTCTCCCGGACCGCGGCCGGCGTGGAGGTGTCGCCACTGCCGGCGCTCGACATGACCAGACCCCTTGCCAATGTGCTGTTCTCGGGGGCCGGGTCGGCGCGGGTCGGCCCGGCGGACGGGCCGATCGCCGAGGCGCTGCTGACGGGGGCGGCTTTGCTCGCCTCCGAGCAACTCGGAGTCGCCCAGTGGTGTTTCGACACCACGCTGGCATATGTCAAGCAGCGCAAGCAGTTCGGCCGCGCGATCGGCTCCTACCAGGCGGTCAAGCACCGGTTGGCGGATCTGTGGTTCGAGGTCGGTGCGGCGACGGCGGCGGCCCGCTACGCCGCCGACACCTGCGCCCGGGGTGATGAAGACGCGGGCATCGCGGCGGCCATCGCGCAGGCCTACTGCAGTGGCGCCGCCGTGCATGCCGCCGAGGAGTGCGTCCAGCTACACGGCGGCATCGGGATGACCTGGGAGTATCCGGCGCACCTGTACCTCAAGCGGGCCAAGAGTGACCAGTTGGTCCTCGGCACCGCCTACCGTCACCGCGCCCGGTTGGCCGAGTTGGTGAACCTGCCCGTGTCGTGATTTCGCGGCGCCGCCGCCGGCATACTCATCGCCAGGGCAACGCGGTTACGCTCTCGACGATTTTTAGCTCAGGGCTTGCCGCAGCGGGTAAAAACCAGCCCCTTAAGGGCCGGCGGCACCGTTGGCACCCGGCGTGGCCGCCGCTGCGCGAGGAGAAGTCCGTCCCCAGCGAACGATAAAGTTTCCCGACCGAACCTCCGGAACCGAAAGCAGCGAAATGCGTGTGTTGTTGACGACGTACGATTCGCGCGGGGGAGTCGAACCGCTGGCCGGACTGGCCGTGCCGTTGCGGGCGCTCGGCGCGGACGTGCGGGTGTGCGCGCCGCCGGACGAGGAGTTCGCGGAATTGCTGGCCGGTGTCGGCGTGCCGCTGGTGCCATTCGGCGAGTCGGTGCGCGCGATGACGACCGCGGCGACGCCGCCCTCGGAGCAGGACCTGCGCCGGCAGGTGGACGAATTGATCGCCGACCAGTTCGACACGGTCGCCGCCGCGGCGCAGGGATGTGATGCGCTGGTGTCGACCGGCCCACTGTGGACCGCGGCCGGCGCGCGGTCGGTGACCGAGAAACTGGGCATCCACTACGTGTATGCGAGCTACCACCCGACCCACCTGCCGTCGCCGCACCACCCGCCGCCTTCCTGTTTGGGCTTGCCGTTCCCGGTGTTCATGATCGACAACCGGGTGCTCTGGGACCAGGACGCCCAGCACGCGAACGCGCTGTTCGGTACGGAGCTCAACAGCCACCGGGCGTCGATCGGCCTGCCACCGGTAGACAACGTTCGTGACTACGCCTTCACCGATCAGCCATGGCTGGCGGCGGACCCGACGCTGGGGCCGTGGCAGCAGCCGGCGGACCTCGACGTCGTGCAAACCGGCGCGTGGCTGCTGCCGGACGAACGCCCACTCCCGGCCGAGGTGGTGGCGTTCCTGGACGCCGGCACCCCACCGGTGTACGTGGGGTTCGGCAGCATGTCCCTGCGCCACGCCAAGGACATCGCCCGGGTGGCCATCGAGGCGATCCGCGCGCAGGGCCGCCGCGCGCTGCTCTCTCACGGCTGGGCCGACCTGGCCCCGATCGATGACCGGGACGATTGCTTTGCCGTCGGCGAGGTCAACCACCAGGCGCTGTTCGGCCGGGTGGCCGCCGTCATGCACCACGGCGGCGCCGGCACCACGACGACGGCCGCCCGGGCCGGTGCGCCGCAGCTGGTGGTACCGCAGGGGGCGGACCAGCTGTACTGGGCCGCCCGGGTGGCCGTCCTGGGCATCGGCACCGCATATGACGGACGGACGGCAACCGTCGAGTCGCTGTCGGCCGCGCTCGAGACGATCCTGACCTCGCAGACCCGCGCCCAGGCGAGCGCCGTGGCCGAAACGATCCGCACCGACGGCGCGACGGTAGCCGCGAAGCTGCTGCTCAACATGGTCGGCCGGGAAAGGCCGGCAGAAACCGTCGAGCCCGGGTTGTGCTGATCGGCGCGTCAGCGCCGCTGCCTCAACGCGGCAGCGCCGAGCCGAACAGCTCCGTCATCGCCGCCCAGTGCCGCTGGTCGGCGGCGGCGTCGTAGGGCGGGTTGTCCGGCACCGCGAACCCATGGGCCGCCGAGTACCACTCGATGGTGTGCGCAACGCCGGCCGCCGTCAGCGCCTTGTCGAGCTGTTCGGCGTGATCAGCCGTGAACGACGGGTCGTTCTCGGCGCCGCCCACATACACCGTCGCGCTCATCCGGTCGGCCAGCAGGTGCGGGCTGTCCGCGCCGTCGGTCACCAGTCCGCCACCATGGAACGACGCTGCGGCGGCGACACGGTCGGGGAGACGGCCGGCCAGCACCAGCGAGGTCCGCCCGCCCATGCAGTAGCCGCACACCCCGAATCGCTGCCCGGCCACCTCCGGGCGCGCGGCCAGGTAGTCGAAGAAGGCACCGGCGTCGCCGGCCATCTTCTCCGGCGTGATGCTGCCGATCATGGAGAACAGCCGCGCGCGCTCTCGCTCATCGCCGAACACGGTGGCCATGTCGAATGGGGCCCAGTCGCCGCTGCGGTAGTACACGTCGGGCAGCAGCACGGCGTAGCCGAATCCGGCTAGCTTGGCGGCCATTTGGTCGAAGGTGCCACGCACCCCGCCGGCATCGGGGTACATGACCACGCCGGGCCAGGGGCCGGGTCCTTCGGGGGTGAACAGGCGGACGGTGCAGGTGCCGTCGGGAGTGGTGACGCTGTCGGTGATTTTCGGCATGGCCTCCGTTGTACTCCCCGCGGCTCGACGTAAATTCATCGGCGCCGACCCGCCGCGCCCGGCTTCGCCGCGCTTGCGATCACCGCTAAGCTGGCCGCGTGCCGATCCCGACGCCCTACGAGGACCTGCTGCGCCTGGTGCTGGAGCGGGGCGCGACCAAATCCGACCGCACCGGCACCGGTACCCGCAGCCTGTTCGGCCAGCAGCTGCGCTATGACCTGTCGGCCGGCTTTCCGCTGCTCACCACCAAGAAAGTGCATTTCAAATCGGTGGTTTACGAGTTGCTGTGGTTCTTGCGCGGCGATTCCAACGTTGGCTGGCTGCGCGAGCACGGCGTCACCATATGGGACGAATGGGCTGACAGCACAGGCGATCTCGGCCCGATCTACGGTGTGCAGTGGCGGTCCTGGCCGACGCCGGCGGGTGAGCACGTTGACCAGATCAGCGCCGCAGTGGATTTGCTGCGCACCGATCCGGACTCCCGGCGCATTATCGTGTCGGCCTGGAACGTCGGCGAAATCCCGCAGATGGCGCTACCACCGTGTCACGCGTTCTTTCAGTTCTATGTGGCCGACGGGCGGCTGAGCTGCCAGCTCTACCAGCGTAGCGCCGACCTGTTTCTCGGTGTCCCGTTCAACATCGCCAGTTACGCGCTGCTCACCCACATGATGGCCGACCAGGCCGGCTTATCGGTCGGGGAGTTCATCTGGACGGGCGGTGACTGCCACATCTACGACAACCACGTCGGGCAGGTGCGGCTCCAACTGGCCCGCGAGCCGCGGCCGTACCCGGAACTGGTTCTTGCGCATAGGGATTCGATCTTCGACTACACCTATGACGATGTCGTGGTGAAGAACTACGATCCACACCCGGCGATCAAAGCCCCAGTCGCTGTATGACGCGCGCCGACGACGATGATGCCGGCGCAGACAGCTTTCAAGCCGGGATCAAGGAGTGGCGCGGATGACGGAGGTGGGCCTGGTCTGGGCTCAGTCGACGTCGGGTGTCATCGGCCGCGGCGGCGACATCCCGTGGCGGGTGCCCGAAGACCTGGCCCACTTCAAGCAGGTGACCATGGGGCACGCGGTGGTGATGGGCCGGCGAACCTGGGAGTCGTTGCCGGCCAAAGTTCGGCCACTGCCGGGGCGCAGGAATGTCGTACTCTCCCGCCAACCCGACTTCACGGCTGACGGAGCCGAGGTGGTCGGTTCACTGGAGGCGGCCCTGACCGAGCCGCAGACATGGGTCATCGGCGGTGAGCAGATCTATCTGCTCGCGCTGCCGTACGCCAGCCGATGTGAGGTCACCGAGGTCGACATCGACCTCCCGCGCGATGACGATGACGCGCTGGCCCCGGTGCTCGACGAGTCGTGGCTGGGTGAGACGGGGGAGTGGCGCCTCAGCCGGTCAGGGTTGCGATACCGGTTTCACCGCTACCACCGGTCATGAGCTCCCTGACCGCCGCGCAGGCCCGTCGCGTGGCGGTCGCTGCCCAAGGCCTGGCCGAGCCCAAACCGGCCGGCCCGATCACCCGCGCGCATGTCAAGCGGCTCGTGTCGCGGATTCACGTGCTGCAACTGGATTCGGTGTCGGTGGCGGTGCGCGCCCACTACGCGCCGGTGTTCAGCCGGCTCGGTCCCTACGATCGCGACGTGCTGGACCGCGCCGCCTGGCAGCACTCCGCCGGCTCGGCGCGGCTGCTGGTCGAGTACTGGGCGCACGAAGCCGCACTGATGGCCGTCGACGACTGGCCGCTGCTGCGCTGGCGGATGCGGGGGTTCCGGCATGGCCGCTGGGGCTCCCACATCGTCAAAGCCAATCCGCGGCTCGCCGAGGAGATCGTCGCGGCCGTCGCCGAACTGGGGCCCAGCACCGCCGGGCAGATCGAGGCGCACCTGGCCGCTGAGCCGCGCCTGCGCCAGGGGCGCGCTAAAAAGGCGTGGTGGAACCGCAGTGACACCAAGTGGGTCGCCGAGGCGCTGTTCGCGTCCGGGGTGCTCACCACAGCCACCCGGGTGGGCTTCGCCCGCCACTACGACTTGGTGGAGCGGGTGCTGCCGGCGAGCGTGCTGGCCCGTGAGGTTCACGATGACGAAGCGGTCCGCGAGCTCACGCTGCGGGCAGCCACCGCGCTGGGGGTGGGCACCGAGGCCGACATCCGCGACTACTTTCGGCTGACCGCCCAACAGGTCAAGCCCGCTATCGCTGACCTGGTGGCAGCCGGGGAGCTCGAGCCGGTCCAGGTCGACGGCTGGTCTGCGCCGGCGTATCTGCGGTCCGGCCGAACCGTGCCACGCCTGGACCGGGGCACCGCGCTGCTGTGTCCGTTCGACCCGCTGATCTTCTTCCGGCCCCGGGTGGAGCGGCTGTTCGACTTTCACTACCGCCTCGAGATCTACACCCCGGCCCACCAGCGCCAGTACGGCTACTACGTCTGGTCGCTGCTGCTGGACGGACGCCTCGTCGCCCGAGTCGACCTCAAAACCGACCGGGCCGCCGACACCCTGCGCGTCGTGGGCGCGTTCGGCGAGCCCCAGCATGCCGGCGCAGCGCCGCGAGCGCGTGTTGCCGCGGCGCTGGCCGGCGAGCTGGAGTCGATGGCGTCATGGCTGGGCCTGGGCGGGCTCAGCGTCTCCGGCCGGGGTGATCTGGCCGGGGCACTCCGCGCGGCTGCCGGGCGGGCGCCGTGATGCCACAGCCGTCGACCATGAAGAAGCTCAGGGACACGCTGTGGAAGGCGGCGAACAAACTGCGCGGGTTCCTGTCGGCCGGCCAGTACAAGGACGTCATCCTCGGGCTGGTGTTCCTCAAGTACGTGTCGGATGATCCGGGCATCTTCGCGGTGTCTGCGACCGCACGGTGGGAGTTGTTGGCGGACAACGCGAAAGCTGACAACATCGGACAGCTCGTCGACGACGCGATTGATGCGCTGATGACAGCGAACCCGCCGCTGGCCGGGACGTTGCCGCGGCTGTACGAAAACCTTGACCAGCGCCGGCTCGGCGAGCTGGTAATGCTGCTCGACAGTGCGCGATTCAGCACGCAGGGCGGTCATCGTGCGCGGGACCTGATGGGCGAGGTGTACGAGTACTTCCTCGGCAATTTCGCTCGCGCGGAAGGAAGGCGGGGCGGCGAATTCTTCACGCCGCCCAGCGTCGTGCGGGTGATCGTCGAGGTCCTGGAACCGTCGAGCGGACGGGTGTACGACCCGTGTTGCGGCTCGGGCGGGATGTTCGTGCAGACCGAGAACTTCATCGCCAAGCACGATGGCGATCCGGCGGACGTCTGTATCTACGGCCAGGAAAGCGTCGAGCAGACCTGGCGGATGGCCAAGATGAACCTGGCCGTGCACGGCATCGACAACGCGGGCCTGGGCGCGCGGTGCGGCGACACCTTCGTCGACGACCTGCACGCCGGCGTGCTGATGGACTACGTGATGGCCAATCCGCCCTTCAACATCAAGGATTGGGCCCGCGACGAACACGACCGGCGCTGGCGCTTCGGTGTCCCGCCCGCCGGCAGCGCCAACTACGCGTGGATCCAGCACATCCTGTCCAAGGTGGCCCCGGGTGGGAAGGCCGGCGTGGTGATGGCGAACGGTTCGATGTCGTCGAACGCGGGCGGGGAAGGCGACATCCGTGCCCGGATCGTCGAGGCGGACCTGGTGTCATGCATGATCGCGCTGCCCGCACAGCTGTTTCGCAGCACGGGAATTCCGGTGTGCCTGTGGTTCTTCGCCACGGACAAGGCGGATCGGTCCGGGCAGGTGTTGTTCATCGACGCCCGCGGGCTCGGCTACCTGGTGGACCGTGCGGAGCGCGCACTGACCGACGACGAGATCGCCCGTATCGGCGACACCTATCACGCCTGGTGCGGGTCGGCGTCGGCTGCCGCTAAAAGCCTTACCTACCAAGACGTTCCGGGCTTTTGTAAATCCGTTTGGGTGGATGACAGCAGAACCGCCGGCTACCCGCTGACGCCGGGACGCTACGTGGGTGCGCCCGCGGTTGACGATGACGGCGAACCGGTCGACGAGAAGATCGCGCGGTTGACCGAAGACCTGCTGGCGGCGCTCGACGAATCCGCACGGTTCGAGTTCGTCGTACTGAGGCCGATCGGCGTCGATACGTCGGCACTGTGGTTGGCGGTGCGGCACCGTGATGTCCTGCAACGGCTGCAGCAGCAGGCCGCCGGGACCTCGGGGAGTCGTCAGCGAATCCAACCGGGCGACCTGTTCGACGTTGCGGTTCGAGACGTCCGCCGTCTGAGCCCCGCGGCGTCTCGGACGATCACCGGTCTGGGCGCGCTGTGTCATGCGCGTCGCGCCGAGTGCCTGCGAATATCGGCCTTCCGCGACGCCCTGCTCCCGCTACTGATGTCGGGCCAGGTGCCGTTCCGGCCCGCATCGTCGCCGGGTGTGACCTGAAGGCCCGGTTCCTTCTCGGGCCGTTCCGGCCCGCATCGTCGCCGGGCTAAGGTGAGCGCCGTGGCCGAGATCGCGCCGTTGCGCGTCCATCTGATCGCCAAGACCGAATTCCTGGCGCCGCCGGGCGTGCCGTGGACCACCGACGCCGACGGCGGCTCGGCGCTGGTCGAGTTCGCCGGCCGGGCCTGCTACCAAAGCTGGTCGAAACCCAATCCCAGGACCGCGACCAACGCCGGCTATATCAAGCACATCATCGACGTGGGGCACTTCTCGGTGCTCGAGCACGCGAGTGTGTCGTTCTACATCACCGGCATCTCGCGATCGTGCACTCATGAGCTGATCCGGCACCGGCATTTTTCCTACTCGCAGCTGTCGCAACGCTACGTGCCCGAGGGGGACTCGCAAATCGTCGTGCCGCCGGGCATGGGGGACGATCCCGACCTGCGGCAGATCCTGGCAGCGGCCGCCGACGCCAGCCGCGCCACCTACACCGAGCTGCTGGCCAAGCTGGAAGCCACGTTCGCCGACCAGCCCAACGCAGTGCTGCGGCGCAAGCAGGCGCGTCAGGCCGCTCGCGCCGTGCTGCCCAACGCCACCGAAACCCGCATCGTCGTAACGGGGAACTACCGGGCGTGGCGGCACTTCATCGCCATGCGCGCCAGCGAGCACGCCGACGTGGAGATCCGGCGCCTGGCCATCGAGTGTCTGCGCCAGCTCGCCGACGTCGCACCTGCGGTGTTCGCCGACTTCGAGGTCTCCACCCTGGCCGACGGCTCCGAGGTCGCCACGAGTCCGTTAGCGACCGAAGCTTGAGTCGTAATCCTCATTGTCACTGCGGTCATCCGCTGCTCACCTAGTGGGTTTCTGCGGGCATATCCGCATACCCCGAACTTCCTGTGCCTGCTGAGACTCCGGCAACCCGGCTGCGCGGCGGCAACGCGCCCCCGCGCGGGTGCTCAACACCTTGCCCCCGCCAGGTAACCTGAACACCGTGAGCACCGTCGGATTCGACGCCCCCGCGCGGCTGGGAACCGTGCTGACCGCGATGGTCACGCCGTTTCGCTCCGATGGCTCGTTCGACGCAGGCGCCGCTGCGCACCTGGCAAACCACCTGGTGGACGCGGGGTGTGACGGCCTGGTGGTCTCCGGAACCACCGGCGAGTCGCCGACCACCACTGACGACGAGAAACGAGAACTGCTCCGTGTGGTGCTGGAGGCGGTGGGCGACCGGGCCCGGGTCATCGCCGGCGCGGGCACCTATGACACCGCTCACAGCGTCCGGCTGGCCAAGGCGTGCGCGGCCGAGGGCGCGCACGGACTTCTGGTGGTGACCCCGTACTACTCGAAACCGCCGCAGAGTGGGCTGATCGCGCATTTCACCGCCGTCGCCGACGCGACCGAGCTGCCGATGCTGCTCTACGACATCCCCGGGCGTTCGGCAGTGCCGATCGAGCCGGACACCATCCGCACGTTGGCGTCGCACCCGAACATCGTTGGCGTCAAGGACGCCAAGGCAGACCTGCACGGCGGCGGCCAGGTGATGGCCGAGACCGGAATGGCCTACTACTCCGGCGACGACGCGCTGAATCTGCCCTGGCTGGCGATGGGTGCCATCGGCTTCATCAGCGTGATTTCTCATCTGGCAGCAGGTCAGCTTCGAGAGTTGTTGTCCGCCTTCGGTTCCGGGGACATCGCCACCGCCCGGAAGATCAACGCCAACCTCGCCCCGCTGTGCAACGCGATGGGCCGCCTGGGCGGGGTGACGATGTCCAAGGCAGGTCTGCGCCTGCAGGGCATCGACGTGGGTGATCCCCGGCTGCCGCAGATGGCGGCAACGCCGGAGCAAATGGACGCGCTGGCTGCCGATATGCGTGCGGCCGCAGTGCTCAGGTGAGCCAGAGGGTGAGCCACACGTGAACGAAGACCTCGCCCCGCCCGGTCCCCTGGCTCCTGGCGGGTTGCGGGTTACCGCGCTCGGCGGCATCAGCGAAATCGGCCGCAATATGACGGTTTTGGAGCACTTGGGCCGGTTGCTGATCATCGACTGCGGGGTGATGTTCCCCACCCACGACGAACCCGGTGTCGATCTGATCCTGCCCGACCTGCGCCCCATCGAGGACCGGCTCGACGACATCGAGGCGCTGGTACTCACGCACGCGCACGAGGACCACATCGGCGGGATTCCCTTCCTGCTCAAGCTGCGGCCGGACATCCCGGTTGTCGGTTCGAGGTTCACCTTGGCGCTGGTCGCCGCGAAATGTCGCGAGCACCGGATCAAGCCGGTGTTCGTTCAGGTCGCGGAGGGGCAGCGCACCAGGCACGGCGTGTTCGAGTGCGAATACTTCGCCGTCAACCACTCCATCCCGGACGCGCTGGCCATCGCGGTCCACACCGGGGCGGGAACCGTTCTGCACACCGGCGACATCAAACTCGACCAGCTTCCCCTCGACGGCCGGCCCACCGATCTGCCCGGCATGTCCCGGCTCGGCGACGCCGGCGTGGACCTGTTCCTGTGCGACTCCACCAACTCGGAGATACCCGGTGTCGGGCCCTCGGAAAGCGAGGTCGGCCCGACGCTGCACCGGCTGATCCGGGGCGCCGAAGGACGCGTCATCGTGGCGTGTTTCGCCTCCAATGTGGACCGGGTGCAGCAGATCAGCGATGCCGCAGTGGCATTGGGCCGGCGGGTGTCGTTCGTCGGGCGATCGATGGTGCGCAATATGGGCATCGCGCGGGAACTCGGATTCTTGCGGGTGGCCGATTCGGACGTGATCGACATCGGAGCCGCCGAGATGATGGCGCCCGAGCAGGTGGTGCTCATCACCACCGGCACCCAGGGCGAGCCGATGTCGGCGTTGTCGCGGATGTCGCGCGGCGAGCATCGCAGCATCACCCTGACCGCCGGTGACCTCATCGTGCTGGCGTCGTCGCTGATCCCCGGCAACGAGGAGGCGGTCTACGGTGTTATCGATGCGATCGCCAAGATCGGGGCTCGCGTCGTCACCAATGCCCAAGCCCGGGTGCATGTTTCAGGTCACGCGTACGCCGGTGAGCTGTTGTTCCTGTACAACGGGGTGCGGCCGCGCCACGTCATGCCGGTGCACGGGACCTGGCGGATGCTGCGCGCCAACGCCAAGCTGGCGGCCCGTACCGGAGTGCCGGAGGAGTCTGTTCTGCTGGCCGAGAACGGTGTCAGCGTCGACCTGGTTGCCGGCAAGGCCTTTATCGCCGGAGCGGTGCCGGTCGGCAAGATGTTCGTCGAAGGTCTGATCAGCGGCGATGTCGGGGATATCACCCTTGGTGAACGGCTCATTTTGTCGTCCGGATTCATCGCGGTGACCGTGGTGGTCAAGCGCGGCACCGGGTGTCCGGTGGCTGCGCCGCACCTGCATTCGCGCGGCTTCTCCGAAGACCCGAAGGCGCTCGAGCCGGCCGTGCGCAAGGTCGTGGAAGAGCTGGAATCGCTGGTTGCCGCCAACATCACCGATCCGAGCCGGATCGCCCAGGCGGTGCGCCGCACCGTCGGCAAATGGGTGGGCGAAGCCTACCGCAGGCAGCCGATGATCGTGCCGACCGTCATCGAGGTCTGAATCGGCTGTCAGGTCTTCTCCGCGTAGGCAGACCATTCCAGTTGCGAGGCTTTGAGTTTGCGGCCGGTGGGTTCGACATAGCGCCGGACGAGCTCGTCAGGCCCGGCCTGCTCCACCAGGCGCCAACCGTACTCGGCAATGAAGCCGGCAACCTCGTCGGGCTGTAAGCCGAACTGCCACAGTTGCCGTCGCACCCGCACGCTGCGGTACAGCGTGCGGGTGCTGTAGCGGTTCGTGCCCTCGATGAAATCCCGCCGGACGTAGGTGAACACCAAACGGCTGCCCGGCGCGGCCGCCCGTAGCCCTTCCAACGTCCGCCGCACGGTTTCTTCGGTGAGGTATTGGGTCACGCCTTCGCAGATGAAAAAGGCCCGGTAATCGGTGCGATATCCGTGCTCGGCCAAAGAAGTGAGCAGATCGTCACGCTCCAAGTCCAACGCGACCAGCCGAACCGACAGCGGCGGCCCGCCCAGCACGCGCCGGACCGTCTCGAGCTTCCTGGCGATGTTGACCGGGAGGTCTACCTCGAAGACGGGAATGCGGACTTGCCGTGTCAGCAGGTAGGGGCGGGTGTCCAGTCCGGCGCCCAGGATCACCACCGCGTCAATGTTCTCCAGCGCTTCGCCCAGCTTGTCGCCGATAAATCGCTTGCGGCAGGCCAGGTTGGCCCATAGCCCGCGGCCGGACCACTCCGATGCGCGGATCATCAGGCGGCGCATCGGCGCGGGCCGGGTCGCAGTGACGAGCCACCGTAGTGGGGCCGGCAGGAACAACTCCGCAAGGTCGTCGTCCACCAGGCGGCGGCCGGGTGGCTCGTTCTGTTCGACGGCCGCCAACACCATCGGGCCGAATGCGGTCTGCGCTACCGGATTTCGCGCCATGCGCTGCTACTTGTTGAGGAAGCCCGCATCGACCGGCAACGTGACGCCGGTGATGTAGCGAGCCTGGTCGGACACCAGCCATGCGACCGCGTTGGCGATGTCATCGGCTTGCAGCACATCTACCGGCATGGCATTGCCCAAGCCGCCTGGCGAATCGGACTCACTGGCCAGCTTGGCAAGCCAGTGCCGGGTGAACTCGTTGTTGATCATCGGGGTCTCGACACCGGACGGATGTATCGAATTGACCCGAATGCTCTGCTTGGCAAGCAGGTTCGCATACACGCGCATCAACCCGACCACCCCGTGCTTGGCCGCGGCGTAGCCGACCGAGCCGGCGTCGGGGCTGGCGACACCGGCCAGCCCCGCACTCGAACTGATCAGCACGATCGATCCGCCGGTTCCTTGCTTGACCATGACCGGTATCGCGACCTTGATGGTGTGGTAGACGCCGGTGAGGTTGACGTCGATGACGTCGTGCCAGCCGTCGTCACCGGATTGCATGGGAGCGATACCGGCATTGGCGACCACGATGTCGAGGCGGCCGAACTCGTCCAGACCCGCCTGCAATGCGGAGGACAGCGACGCGCGATCGCGTACGTCGGCCTGTCTGGCCACGATGCGGGCGCCGGTGTCCTCGACGAGCTTGACGGTGGCCGCCAGGTCTTCGGGAGTGGCTAGGGGATAGGGCACGCTGGCGATCTGCTCGCACACGTCGACGGCGATGATGCTCGCACCGTCGGTGGCCAGTCGGACCGCGTGCGCGCGGCCCTGGCCGCGTGCCGCTCCGGTGATGAACGCGACTTTGCCTGCCAGCGGCCGCTCGCTCACGCGCGCAGTTGTCCCTTGTCCGGATCTCCCGCCGGAACCGGCTGCAGCATCTTGATGTCCGGCGCTCCGGCCAGGTGCTCACCGGCCGCCGTGAACATCTTGGTGACCGCGGGCGCCGTGCTGTGCGCCGTGAGTGCGTCAGCATCGGCCCATTGCTCGACGAAGACAAAGGTGTCGCCCGTCTGATGCAGCGAGTACAGCTGGCAGCCGGGCTCGTCGTGCACTTCTTCGACCGCCCGGGTGAGGATGTCGCGGACGGTGTCGACCGATTCAGGCTTGACGGTCATGGTGGCGACGACGACGACGGGCATGCTGGGGCCTCCTGGGAATCTCCGGGGACGGGTGACGGGCATGACATCAATCAGCAGTTGTCACCCTACTCACGCATGGACGGCGATTGGTCCGACTTCACAGCCGGGCGGGGGAAACGTTACCAGTGTGGCGGGTGGTGTAGATGATGCCATTGCGACTACCCTTGCCGTCATGGCTAGTAAGACCGTCGCCCGCTCCGGAACCCGAACGAGCAGGTCAAAGGCCACTTCGCGGAGTGGGCCACGACGTGCGCGACCAGCAGCAGCCCGTAGCCGGGTGAGCAGGCCCCCCAAACGGCGTAACCAGTCGCACCTGGTCGCCGCGGGGCTGACCTGCGGCCGGGCCATGCGCGCAACGTGGCTGATGATGGCACGGGGCACCGGCGGCGCGGCCCGGTCGATCGGGCGGGCCCGCGACATCGAGCCGGGACATCGCCGCGACGGAATCGCGCTTGTTCTGCTGGGCCTTTCCGTCGTCGTCGCCGCGAGCTCGTGGTTCCACGCCGCCCGCCCGGTCGGCGCGTGGGTCGACACGTTGTTGCGGACATTCATCGGCTCGGGTGTCCTGGCGCTCCCCATGGTCACCGCCGCAGTGGCGGTCGCGCTGATGCGGACCCAGCCCAATCCCGATGCGCGACCCAGGCTGATCCTGGGCGCCAGCCTGATCGCGCTGTCGGTTCTCGGCCTCCGTCATCTGTGGTCCGGTTCACCCGAAGACCCGGAATCACGTCGTCGCGCGGCAGGATTTGTCGGCTTCGCCATCGCAGGGCCGCTGTCGGACGGGTTGACGGCCTGGATCGCCGCGCCGCTGTTGTTCATGGGCGCACTGTTCGGGCTGCTGTTGCTGACCGGGACCACGATCCGCGAAGTGCCCGATGTCGTGCGTGCCATGTTCGGCACTCGGCAGTTCGGACGCGATGACGCCGACCAGGATGAATACGACTACTACGATGACGAGTTCACCGATGATGCGGACATCGCTGCGCCCGAAGACTTCTCCGACGGTTACTACGACGACGCGGCTTTCTCCCCGGACCACGAGCCACCGGCGTGGCCGTCGGCCGATTCTTCCCAGGTGCCGCTCGAGGACGACATTCCCACCATTCCGGAACCTGCCGCCCGCAGCCGCCGTGGCAACTCCCGGAAGCAGGACACCCAGGCCCTGGACCGGGTCGTCGAGGGTCCCTACACGCTGCCGCCGCTGGACCTGCTGATCGCGGGCGACCCGCCCAAGAAACGCAGTGCGGCCAACAGCCAGATGGCCGAAGCCATCGGCGAGGTGCTCAACCAGTTCAAGGTCGACGCGGCCGTCACCGGCTGCACCCGCGGGCCCACCGTCACCCGGTACGAAGTCGAGCTGGGCCCCGGCGTCAAGGTGGAGAAGATCACCGCGCTGCAGCGCAACATCGCCTACGCGGTGGCCACCGAGAGCGTCCGCATGCTGGCGCCGATCCCCGGCAAGTCCGCGGTGGGCATCGAGGTGCCCAACACCGACCGGGAAATGGTGCGGCTGGCCGACGTGCTCACCGCGCCCTCGACCCGCCGCGACCACCATCCGCTGCTCATCGGGCTGGGCAAGGACATCGAAGGGGATTTCATCTCGGCCAACCTGGCCAAGATGCCGCACCTGTTGGTCGCCGGCTCCACCGGGTCCGGTAAGTCCAGCTTCGTCAACTCCATGCTGGTGTCGTTGTTGACGCGGGCCACCCCCGAAGAGGTCAGGATGATCCTGATCGACCCGAAGATGGTGGAACTCACCCCATATGAAGGCATTCCGCATCTGATCACCCCGATCATCACCCAGCCCAAGAAGGCGGCGGCGGCGCTGGCGTGGCTCGTCGAGGAGATGGAGCAGCGCTACCAGGACATGCAGGCCGCCCGGGTGCGTCATATCGACGACTTCAACGCTCATGTGCGATCCGGCGCCATCACGGCCCCGCTGGGCAGCCAGCGTGAGTACCGGCCGTACCCGTACGTCGTCGCGATCGTGGACGAGCTGGCCGATCTGATGATGACCGCGCCCCGTGATGTCGAAGACGCCATCGTGCGGATCACCCAGAAAGCCCGGGCCGCGGGCATCCACCTGGTGCTGGCCACCCAGCGCCCGTCGGTGGACGTGGTGACCGGCCTGATCAAGACCAACGTGCCGTCCCGGCTTGCGTTTGCCACGTCGTCGCTGACCGACAGCCGGGTGATTTTGGACCAGCCGGGCGCGGAAAAGCTGATCGGCATGGGCGACGGCCTGTTCCTGCCGATGGGCGCAGGCAAACCCATCCGGCTGCAGGGCGCGTTCATCACCGACGAGGAGATCCAAGCCGTCGTCAGCGCCTGCAAAGGCCAGGCCGAACCCGAATACACCGACGGGGTCACCATCGCCAAGACCACCAGTGAACGCACCGACGTCGACCCGGACATCGGCGACGACATGGGCGTGTTCCTGCAAGCCGTCGAGCTGGTGGTGTCCAGCCAGTTCGGCTCCACCTCGATGCTGCAGCGCAAGCTGCGCGTCGGCTTCGCCAAAGCCGGCCGGTTGATGGATCTGATGGAGACCCGCGGCATCGTCGGGCCCAGCGAAGGATCCAAAGCGCGCGAAGTGCTGGTCAAGCCCGACGAGCTGGCCGCGACGCTGGCGTTGATCCGGGGCGGCAGCGACGGCTCAGACAGCGGCGGCGATGAGTAATTCGCCGAGCAGACGCAAAATCGCCTTTTCTCGCGGCGTGTCGCGGGATTTTGCGTCTGCTCGCCGCATCACAACACCAGCAGCATCCGGGAATTGCCGAGGATATTCGGTTTGACGTAGCTCAGATCCAGGAATTCGGCGACACCGATGTCATACGAGCGGCACATCTCGTCGAACACCTCGGCGGTGACCGGCGTGCCCTCGATCTCGGTGAACCCGTGCCTGCCGAAGAACTCGGTCTCGAAGGTCAACACGAACAGCCGCTTCAACTGCAGCTCGCGTGCGACTTCCAGCAGCCGATCGACGATTGCGTGGCCGATACCGTGGCCGGTCATCGCCGGGTCTACCGCCACGGTCCGAATCTCGCCGAGATCAGACCACAACACGTGCAGCGCCCCGCAACCGACGACGTGGCCCGGGATTTCGGGGTGTTCGGCCACCCAGAACTCCTGAACGGCCTCATAGAGCGTCACCAGGTTCTTTTCCAGCAGGATCTTGCCCGCATAGGTGTCGACGAGCTGTTTGATCACGGGCACATCGGATGTTCGCGCACGCCGGACCACCGGGCGGTACTTCTGCGAACTTTCGGTCACGGCTAACAGTATCGACATCGGAAACGGGTGCGCTGATCAACGGTTATTCTGTTGCCGTGTCGGGGCAGCCGCAAACGGGTCCGATAGTGGGGCGTGCCCGGATCGCCAACCTTGCCAACGTCTTGACCTTGTTGCGGTTGGTGCTGGTCCCGATTTTCCTGCTCGCCTTGTTCGCCGGCGACGGCCACCAAATCGCTTTCCGCATTCTGGCGTTTGTGATTTTCGCCGTCGCCAGCATCACCGATCGGTTAGACGGCCTGCTGGCTCGCAACTACGGCATGGCGACCGAATTCGGCGCGTTCGTCGATCCGGTCGCCGACAAGACGCTGATCGGGTCGGCCCTGGTCGGACTGTCGATGCTGGGTGACGTGGCGTGGTGGGTGACGGTGCTGATCCTGGCCCGCGAGATCGGGGTGACGCTGTTGCGGTTGGCTGTTATCCGCCGCGGCGTCATCCCGGCCAGTTGGGGCGGGAAACTCAAGACCGTGGTGCAGTCGGTGGCGATCGGGTTGTTCATCCTCCCCTTCTCGGGACCGTTTTTGGTGGCGGCGTCGGTGGTGATGGGCGCTGCGATCGTGCTGACGGTGGTCACCGGTATCGACTATGTGGCGTCGACCGTCAAAGAAGTTCGCCGGACGCCCCGCTGATCGGCCCGAACGGGTCAGACGAATCCGGCCGTGATGTTCTGGCCGTCGCACGGGAACTAAGACCACCGTCGGTGTCGTTCCAGGTAGTAAGCGCCTGCTGAATTCGGGCTGATTACGTGCTGAGCAGGGCTGACTGGACGAAGGAGAGCGCTATGGCGCCATTGGTACGCGAGGTCATCGGCGACGTGCTGCGCCGGGCCCGGACGTCACAGGGTCGGACGCTGCGCCAGGTATCGGATTCAGCCCGGGTGAGCCTCGGGTATCTGTCGGAAGTCGAGCGCGGTCGCAAGGAGCCTTCCAGCGAGCTGCTTAACGCGATCTGCGATGCACTGGAGATCCCGCTGTCGTCGGTCCTCACCGACGCCGGCGAGCGGATGGCCACCGAGGAACGCGCGGCTTACCGCAGGCCCACGGGTACCACGATTGACGCCGGCACCAAGGTCGTCATCCCGGCGGTGGCGTCCTTGGCGGTGGCCTGAGTGCCGGGTGGCACCGGGTGATTCGAACCGGCGCAAGGGGTGGGGCTATGGGCGCCGACCCGATAAATTGAGCGACAGGGTGAACGCAGCGCCCAACTGAGCCCTGTTCCGGGCCCGTCCGGCACACAAGAAGCGAAGGTGGAGCTAACCCATGGCCAACCCGTTCGTCAAAGCGTGGAAGTACGTCATGGCGCTGTTCAACGCCAAAATCGACGAGCACGCAGACCCCAAGGTGCAGATTCAGCAGGCCATCGAGGAAGCGCAGCGCACCCATCAGGCGCTGACCCAGCAGGCGGCGCAAGTGATCGGCAACCAGCGGCAATTGGAAATGCGGCTCAACCGGCAGCTGGCGGACATCGAAAAGCTCCAGGTCAACGTGCGTCAGGCCCTGACACTGGCCGACCAGGCCACCGCTGCCGGTGACGCCGCCAAGGCCGTCGAGTACAACAACGCCGCCGAGGCGTTCGCGGCCCAGCTGGTGACCGCCGAGCAGAGCGTCGAAGACCTCAAGACGCTCCACGACCAGGCACTTGGCGCGGCGGCTCAGGCCAAGAAGGCGGTCGAACAGAATGCGATGGTGCTGCAGCAGAAGATCGCGGAGCGCACCAAGCTGCTCAGCCAGCTCGAGCAGGCGAAGATGCAGGAGCAGGTCAGCGCATCGCTGCGGTCGATGAGCGAGATCGCGGCCCCGGGCAACGTTCCCAGCCTCGACGAGGTGCGCGACAAGATCGAACGTCGCTACGCCAACGCGATGGGTGCGGCCGAACTTGCGCAGGGTTCGGTGCAGGGCCGCATGCTCGAGGTCGAGCAGGCCGGTGTGCAGATGGCCGGTCATTCCCGGCTGGAGCAGATCCGCGCGTCGATGCGCGGCGAAGCGTTGCCCACCGGTGGGACACCCGCTGCTCCCGCCATTGCTGCGCCTGCCGAGACCACCGGCGGCGCGGTCGCCGAAAAGCCGCTTGGTCAGTAGGCGGACGGTCATTGCCGATGGCGGTGAAAGCGACTCAGCGCGGGCCGTGGGGCGCGTTGCTGCAGCGCGGGTTGGACACCGCTGCCGAACTCTGCGACTGGGCGACCCGGAAGATCAGCGCCGCCGCGGATCCGCGTGCGCGGCTGCTGCGCCGCCGTCGCCGGGCGCTGCGGTGGGGCCTGATATTTGCCGCCGGGTGCCTGTTCTGGGCCGTGGTGACGGTGTTGCTGGCGGCTTGGGGTTGGTTCGCGTTGCTGCTGGAGATCACCGGCACCGTCGCGGTCGTCATGGCAGTCCCGGCGACGCTGTTGCTGTTTCGCTACCGCTGGCTGCGCTCGGAGCCGCTGCCGGCCCGGCGGCCCGCCGACGTCCGTCGGCTGCCGCCCCCCGGTTCGGCGGCGCGGCCGGCGATGTCCGCGCTGGGTGCCTCCGAGCGCGGGTTCTTCTCGTTGCTGGGCGTGCTGGAGCGGGGCGCCATGTTGCCGCCGGCCGAAATCCGTGACCTGACCGCGGCGGCCCACAAGACCTCTGCGGCGATGGCGGCCACCGCCGCAGAAGTGGTGTCGATGGAGCGGGCGGTTCAGCATTCGGAATCATCGCGGTCGTATCTGGTGCCGACGATTAACGCGTTCACGGCGCAGTTGAGTACCGGTGTTCGTCAGTACAACGAAATGGTCACTGCTGCAGCGCAATTGGTGTCATCGGCAAGCGGCGACGGGTCGGCGGCCGCGCAGCGCTACCGGGCCGAGTTGGTCGGGGCCACTGATCGCCTGGTCGGTTGGGCGCAGGCGTTCGACGAGCTCGGCGGATTGCCGCTCCGCTAGTCCTCGGGCCGCGGGCCGTAGCGGTCGATGTAAGCCTGGTGGATATGGGCGTCGCGCTTGCGGGCGAGTTCGTCGACCAGGTCGGGGTCGAGGTTGTGCACGGCCAGCATGTGCCGGCGCCACACCTTGTTGAGCGCATGCGAGAAGTAGACGAACGGAATGAGTATCGGCAGCGTCATGCTCAGGTGCACGTCGAGCGTCGTCGGGATCAGCCAGAACGGGGCCAGCACCACAACAGCCGGCACCATGACCCGGATCATCATCCGGCCGGCGGCGCCCTTGCCGGCCAGGTCGTTGCGAACCCAGTCCCGCATCGAGTCCGGCAACCGCCCGCCGTAGCAATAGCGGATGTACTGAAGGACATTCGGCCGGGTGCGGCGTGCGCCCTCGCTCATCACCGTCTCCCTGCGGTCTAAAACGTCGCTTTGAGTGAGGGCAGCACCAGCGCCGCCAGACCACGTACGGTGGCCTTGAACATGTCGAAGAAGTCGAAATAGTCCCGCCACAGCGTGATTCGCCCGTCGTGGACCTCGAACACGCCGCAGACCCAGAACTGCAGCCGTAGCGGGCCGAAGATCAGCGCATCGGTGCGCTCGGTGAGCACCGAGCCGCCGTCGGCGGCAATGCGGTGAATCTTCACCTCGAAGGCGGCGCGGCCTTCCATCTGGCGAAACAGCTTCATCGCTCGGGCGCGGCCATGAATCGTGGGCAGCCCGACGTTCTCGTAGACGAGGTCGTCGTCTAAGGCGGCATCCGCGGTGTCGTAGTCCGCACCCTGCAGGGCGTACAGGAAACCTTCGACCGTACGGGTGTTCGCAACGGCCGTCCCAGTCAGCTCGGTCATGGTGCCAGCGTAGGCGAGTGCGGCGGCCGGGCGCTGTGGCAGGGTAAGGCCGATGCGCGTCGCCGTGGTCGCCGGGCCGGACCCCGGGCATTCGTTTCCCGCGATCGCGCTGTGCCAACGCTTCGGCGAAGCGGGCGATGACCCCACGCTTTTCACCGGCGCGGAATGGATCGACACCGCCCACGCGGCCGGTGTTGACGCTGTCCCGTTGGACGGGCTCGCGGCCAGCGACGACGACCTTGACGCCGGGGCCCGAATCCACCGGCGTGCGGCGCGGATGGCCGTGCTCAACGTGCCGGCGCTGCGCGACCTGGCGCCCGACCTGGTGGTCTCCGACGTCATCACCGCCGGCGGCGGGATGGCCGCCGAGCTGTTGGGAATCCCGTGGATCGAACTCAACCCGCACCCGCTGTACCTGCCGTCCAAGGGGTTGCCGCCGATCGGCAGTGGACTGGTGCCGGGCACCGGTATCCGCGGCCGGCTGCGGGATGCCGCGATGCGGGCCCTTACGGCGCGGTCCTGGCGTGCCGGGCTGCGGCAGCGCGCGGCCGCGCGGGTCGAGATCGGACTGCCGGCTCGCGACCCCGGGCCGCTGCGGCGGCTGATCGCCACACTGCCCGCCCTTGAGGTGCCCCGGCCGGACTGGCCGGTGGAGGCCGTGGTGGTGGGCCCGCTGCACTTCGAGCCGACCGATCGGACGCTGGAAATCCCCGCGGGCTCCGGGCCGGTGCTGGTGGTGGCGCCGTCGACCGCGTTGACCGGGACCCAGGGTTTGGTGGAGGTTGCGCTCGGGTGCCTGACGCCGGGAGACACGCTGCCGCCGGGGTCACGGCTGGTGATCTCGCGTCTGGGCGGAGCGGATCTGGCGGTGCCCCCGTGGGCGGTGGTCGGGCTGGGAAGCCAGGCCGAGTTGTTGACCCATGCCGATCTGGTGATCTGCGGCGGTGGTCACGGGATGGTGGCCAAGACGCTGCTGGCGGGGGTCCCGCTGGTGGTGGTGCCCGGCGGGGGGGATCAGTGGGAGATGGCCAACCGGGTGGTCCGGCAGGGGAGCGGGCGGCTGGTTCGGCCGCTGACTGCCGACGCGCTGGTGGCCGCGGTTGACGAGGTGCTGTCGTCGCCGGGCTACCGGCAGGCCGCGCAGATGGCCGCCAGCCTGGCCGGCGTCGCCGATCCGGTGCGGGTGTGCCACGAGGCGCTTGCTTGAGCGGGCTGACCGGCTGGGTATGTTGGCTGACGTGCGGCTGACGGAGTTCAACGAACGGGTTGTGCTGCGATTCGGCGCCACGTACGGCGCATCGGTGCTGGTCGACCATGTCCTGACGGGCTTCGACGGCCGGACCGCTGCCCAGGCCGTCGAGGACGGTGCCGAGCCCCGCGACGTCTGGCGGGCGTTGTGCGCCGATTTCGACGTGCCCCGCGAACAGTGGTGAGGCGGCCTTGGGCCGACCTCGTTTCCGGGCTCATCCCCGGTTCCTGCGCGGTGTCCGGCGGAACACGCAATCGCCGCACACGGACCGCCCGGGGATGCGATAGAACAGGCAGCAGCTGCGACGCCGGAAGCCCAGATGCGGGCTGGTGATGGAGCCGGATCCGGCCAACATGCCGGTGTCCAGTAGGGAGCGGGTGATCCCGGCGATCGGGCGGCGCAGGTCTGGCCGCGCCGCAAGCAACGCTCGGGACGCTCCGACCAGGGCGGACGCGATATTGCCCGCCAGCAGCGCGGGCGGGAGCTTGACCCGCAGACCGGCCGCGAGCGGTTCCATCTGCGCCCGCACCACGACGCGGTACAGCACGTCCGCCGAAGCTGAGTTGACCGCTGCTCCGATGGGTTCGGGCATGCGCAGTTGCGCCCCGTCGTCGGCACGTTGCAGGTCTTTGAGGTCTGGCACGACGCCGTGCGCCAGCGTGCACGCGAGCACCGGTGACCACAGTCGGCTGGCATGGCCGAGATGAACCAGTGAGGCACCGATCCGCACGTCGGTCGTGTGGTAGCGGCGGACGGTGGCGTCGATCAAATCCGCGCAGCCATTGGCGTAAGACCGCCCGACCGGATGCCATCCGGTCGGGTCGCCACCCACGGTCAGTGTGAAAAAGCCTCCATAGGGGGATATTTCGGCCAGCTCGGTAGAGATGTTCATGCGCGACCGCCCTCTCTGGGGAGATCCGCCCCAGTTGTCTCGGGCCAGCGCCGACGGTGAGTATCTGGCTCTCGGGTCAGGACATGTCCATTCCGATCACAGTGGCGGGACCGCACCGGATTCACACCGGTTTCCTCAGGCTTTCTCGGATTTCCTTTGCCGGCCCCGTCGGCATCTTTCGGTAGCCGATGGTGCCACAGGCCGTTGCCGCGTACGGCGTGTCCACTTGAATCGAACAGGTGTTCGGCTACTGTGGTGAGCGTCGTCAGATGTCGACTTGTCGGTGGCCATCTCTAGTGTCACGGCCAACCGACCGACACCGGTCACCGGACACACCGACTATAGGAGAGGCACCATGACGCAAGTCCCCGACCGCGAGAAGGCTCTCGAACTGGCGATGGCCCAGATCGAAAAGAACTACGGCAAAGGCTCGGTGATGCGTCTCGGCGACGAGATACGTCAGCCGATCTCGGTCATCCCGACCGGATCCATCGCACTGGATGTGGCCTTGGGTATCGGCGGCCTGCCGCGAGGGCGGGTCGTGGAGATCTACGGTCCGGAGTCCTCGGGTAAGACCACCGTCGCCCTGCACGCGGTGGCCAACGCCCAGGCCGCCGGCGGCGTCGCGGCGTTCATCGACGCCGAGCACGCCCTGGACCCGGATTACGCTCACAAGCTCGGCGTGGATACCGATTCCCTGCTGGTCAGTCAGCCCGACACCGGCGAACAGGCCCTGGAGATCGCCGACATGCTGATCCGGTCCGGCGCGCTCGACATCCTGGTCATCGACTCGGTGGCGGCCCTGGTGCCGCGCGCGGAACTCGAGGGCGAGATGGGCGACAGCCATGTCGGGCTACAGGCCCGGCTGATGAGCCAGGCATTGCGGAAAATGACCGGCGCACTTAGCAATTCGGGCACAACAGCCATCTTCATCAACCAGCTCCGGGAAAAGATCGGGGTGATGTTCGGCAGTCCGGAAACCACGACGGGCGGAAAGGCCTTGAAGTTCTACGCGTCGGTGCGCATGGACGTGCGCCGGATCGAGACACTCAAGGAAGGCACCAATGCGGTCGGCAACCGCACTCGGGTCAAGGTGGTCAAAAACAAGGTGTCGCCGCCTTTCAAGCAGGCTGAATTCGACATCCTCTACGGCAAGGGCATCAGCAGGGAGGGCTCGCTGATCGATATGGGTGTCGACCAGGGCTTCATTCGCAAATCCGGTTCCTGGTTCACCTACGAGGGCGAGCAGCTCGGCCAGGGTAGGGAGAATGTCCGCAACTTCCTGATGGAGAACGCCGACGTGGCCAACGAAGTCGAGAAAAAGATCAAGGAAAAGCTTGGCATTGGCGCGGTCCTGACCGATGACGACATCCTGCCCGCCCCCGTCGATTTCTGAGCCCTCCCGCGAAGAGCAGGCGCGCGCGCTGTGCCTGCGCCTGCTCACCGCGAGATCGCGCACCCGGGCCGAGTTGTCCGGCCAGCTGGCGAAACGCGGATACCCCGACGACGTCAGCGACCGGGTGCTCGACCGGCTGGCCGCCGTCGGCTTGGTGGATGACACCGACTTCGCCCAGCAGTGGGTGTGGTCCCGGCGGGCCAACACCGGGAAAAGCAAGCGCGCCTTGGCCGCTGAGTTGCACACCAAGGGTGTCGACAACGACGTGATCACCACGGTGCTGGGCGGGATCGACCCCGGTGCCGAGCGAGACCGGGCCGAGCAACTGGTGCGGGCCCGGCTGCGGCGGGAGACGCTGGGTGAGGATGACGCGCGGGTGAGTCGCAGGCTGGTGGGGATGCTGGCGCGCCGGGGGTACACCCAGACCCTGGCGAGTGAGGTCGTCCTCGCCGAGCTGGCCGCCGAGCGGGAGCGCCGGCGCGTGTAGCCCGGATGGGACGAGCCGGGTGCCCGTCGGCCGCCGTACCATGGCCCCGTGACTTCGATGGTGGCGCGAGGGACCGCAAGCGTGGCGGGCGACGCTGCGCCGGCGCGTACCTATCAAGTCCGCACCTACGGCTGTCAGATGAACGTCCACGATTCCGAGCGGCTGGCGGGCCTGTTGGAAGCGGCCGGCTACCAACAGGCAGCCGAAGGCGCCGACGCCGATGTCGTGGTCTTCAACACCTGCGCCGTCCGCGAGAACGCTGACAACAAGCTGTACGGCAACCTCAGCCACCTGGCTCCGCGCAAGCGCAGCAATCCCGAGATGCAAATCGCGGTCGGTGGCTGCCTGGCCCAGAAAGACCGGGACGCACTGCTGCGCAAGGCGCCGTGGGTCGATGTCGTGTTCGGCACGCACAACATCGGATCGCTGCCCACCTTGCTCGACCGGGCCCGGCACAACAAGGTCGCCCAGGTGGAGATCGCCGAGGTGCTGCAGCAGTTCCCGTCGTCGCTGCCGAGCGCACGCGAATCGGCTTATGCCGCCTGGGTTTCTATCTCCGTCGGATGCAACAACAGCTGCACCTTCTGCATCGTCCCGTCGTTGCGCGGGAAGGAGGTCGACCGCAGCCCGGCCGACGTCCTGGCCGAAGTGCAGTCGCTGGTGGACGACGGCGTGCTCGAAATCACCCTGCTGGGCCAAAACGTCAACGCCTACGGGGTTTCCTTCGCCGACCCGGCGCTGCCCCGCGATCGCGGCGCCTTCGCCAAACTGCTGCGGGCCTGCGGGCGCATCGACGGGCTGGAACGCGTGCGGTTCACGTCGCCGCATCCGGCCGAATTCACCGACGATGTCATCGAGGCCATGGCGCAGACGGCGAATGTCTGCCCCGCCCTGCATATGCCGCTGCAGTCGGGATCCGACCGGATTCTGCGCGCGATGCGGCGGTCCTACCGCGCCGAGCGCTATCTCGGCATCATCGACCGGGTACGGGCGGCCATCCCGGACGCGGCCATCACCACCGATCTGATCATCGGGTTTCCCGGTGAGACCGAAGAGGACTTCGCGGCCACGCTGGACCTGGTGCGGCAGGCCCGCTTCGCGGCGGCGTTCACCTTCCAGTACTCCAAGCGGCCCGGCACCCCGGCCGCCGAACTCGACGGGCAGCTACCGAAAGCCGTTGTACAGGAACGCTACGAGCGGTTGGTCGAGCTGCAGGAACGGATCTCGCTGGAGGGCAACCGGGCGCTGATCGGGCAGACCGTCGAATTGCTGGTCGCCACCGGCGAGGGGCGCAAGGACAGCCGCACGGCGCGCATGACCGGACGGGCACGCAACGGCCGGCTGGTGCACTTCACCGCCGACGAACAGGTGCGGCCCGGCGACATCATCACCGCGGTGGTCACCCAGGCCGCACCGCACCACCTCATAGCAGACGCGGGGACCCTCACCCATCGCCGCACCCGGGCGGGGGATGCGCACGCCGCCGGGCAGCGCCCGGGCGGTATCGGTCTTGGCATGCCCGCCGTCGGGCAGCCCGTCGGTCCGGCCGAACCTGCAGGATGTGCCCGATGAAAAAACACCACTCGGACTTCGACGCGCTGCGGACCGAGATCGAGGCCGCAGAACGCCGGATCGCACGTGGGATCGATCCCGGCCCAAGGGGTTTCGTCGTGGCGATCCTGGTGTTCGTGCTGCTGGGATCGTTCGTGCTGCCGCACACCGGCGAGGTGCGGGGCTGGGACGTGCTGTTCAGCAGCCACGGCGCCGGCGCGGCCGCGGTGGCCCTGCCGTCGCGGGTGTTCGCCTGGTTGGCGCTGGTGTTCGGTATCGGTTTCTCAATGCTGGCGTTGTTGACGCGGCGCTGGGCGCTGGCCTGGGTTGCCCTGGCGGGTTCGGCGGTCGCCGGTGCGGCCGGGCTGTTGGCTGTCTGGTCGCGCCAGACGGTGGCCGCCGGACACCCCGGCCCCGGTGTCGGGCTGATCGTGGCATGGCTCACCGTCATCGTGTTGACGTACCAATGGGCCCGCGTCGTGTGGTCGCGCACCATCGTGCAACTCGCGGCCGAGGAGCAGCGGCGTCGGGTGGTCGGACAGCAGCAGTCGATGACACTGCTGGAGAGCCTCGACCAGCCGGCCAGGCCCGAAAACCCGGACGAGCCGGGCGATCCGGATGCCCGGACGCCGCGGGATGTGTGAAGACGGCCGTTAGGCTCTGCGGCTGAGCGCCTGAGCGGCCGCTTGCGCCCACTGCCGCCACTGTTCGGCGTTGGCCTTCGCCTCTTCGGCTTCTTTGGTCCGGCCCGCCGCGGCTGCCTTCTGGGCTTGCTGTTCGTATTGCTCGGCACGAGTCCGGAACTGCTCGGCCCGGGCCTCCGCCTGGGGATCCGACCAACCCGTGTCGCCGGCGTCGCGCACCTTCTTCTCGACTGCGCGCAGCCGCCGCTCCAGCTCGGCGGACCGTTCCCGTGGCACTTTGCCGATCGCGTCCCATTTCTCGGTGATCGAGCGCAGCGCCGCCCTGGCGGCGTCGTGGTTGCTCGTGTCGAGCTTTTCCGCTTCGGCCAGCAGCGCCTCTTTGGCGGTGGCATTGGCCTGCAGCCCGGCGTCCTTCTGGGCAGCCGCGGCGTTGCGAGCTGTGAAGAACGCGTCTTGGGCGGCTTTGAAGCGGTGCCACAGCGCATCGTCGACGTCTTTGGTCGCTCGTCCCGCCGCTTTCCACTCGGTGAGCAGGTTGCGAAATTCCGCGCTGGTGGCGGTCCAGTCCGTTGACCCTGACAACTCTTCGGCCTGCTCGCAGAGCCGTTCCTTCGACCGCCGGACCCCCGACCGGTCCCGGTCCAGCTCGGCGAAATGGGCTCCCCGCCGCCGGTTGAAGGCGTCCCGGGCCGCCGAGTAGCGCTTCCACAACGCGTCGTCCACCTTCCGGTCCAGACCGCTGATCGTCTTCCACTCGTCGAGAATTGCGCGCAGCCGGTCGCCGCTAACCCGCCATTGAGTCGAGTTGGCGGCCAGATCCTCGGCCTCGGCCGCCAGTGCCTCCTTGCGCGCGGCCTGGGCCGCCCGATGCTCCTCGCGCCGGGAGCGATCCGCGGCGACCGCGGCGTCGGCTTGCTCGACAAGGCTGGTCAACCGGCCCGCGAGCGCGTCGACGTCGCCCAGCACGGCTGCCGCCGGCAACGTTTCGGCCAGCTCTAATGCATGGGCTTTGATCTTGCGGGCGTCGCCGGTCCCCGACGCCAGCCGCTCCTCCATGAGCGTGACCTCGGTGCTCAGGTCGTCGAATCGCCGGCCGAAGTGGGCGAACGCGGCTTCCCGGTCGCCGGCCTGCCAGGAGCCGATGACGCGCTCGCCGGCCGCGCTGATCAGCCACACCGTGCCGTCGTCGTCGACGCGGCCGAACTGGTGTGGATTGTTGGGCGGGGCGGCCACCACCGGGTGCACGGTGGGTCGTGGCGTCGGCCGCGGCCCGGGGCGCGGGCCCGGACGTGGCGCGGGCCGCGCAACCGGCCCAGCTGATTCGTCGTTGCGGGGCTCGTCAGCCGTCATGCCTCGTCACCTAACCCTTCGCGCGGTCAGTCTCCCGCGCACCTGCCGCGCGTAGCGGCACCCGTACGGTCGGGGAGCACTGGTGCGGCCCTGCCGATATCACCAGCTATTCCCCGACCGGTTCCAACAGTATTCAAGCAGGCTGAGGGGCTGCGCGCCGCCACCTTGCTGTTCGCGCCCGGACGATGTTGCTGTGCAACAGTGGGGACGTATCGGGTATTCACTCATCACCCCTGCCGGCTTCGACGGCGGAACCACCTATGGCCAAGACGGATATCGCCGCGCTGCTCGCGCTGGGTGCCGCGCTCTGCGTCGCGATTGGCGACGTGCTGGAGCAACGTGCGACGCACCGGATCACCGCATCCGTCGGCCACCTCGAATTGTTCGCGACGCTGCTGCGCAACCAACGGTGGCGGTGGGGCGCCTTGATGATCGTGGTCAGCATTGCGTTACAAGCCGCCGCGCTGGGCCAGGGTTCGGTGCTGCTGGTGCAAGCGCTGCTCGTCCTGTCACTGCTGTTCGCACTGCCGATCAGCGCGAGGTTGTCCCACCGCGCCGTGACCGGCAGGGAGTGGGTCTGGGCCCTCTTGCTGACCGCCGCGGTGAACGTGATCGTCACCGTCGGGCCACCCGCAGCCCGGTCATTCGCGCGCATCGCTGCAGACCTGGGCCGCAGTGGCGGTGGTGCTGGGGCCGCTGCTTCTCGGATGTGTGGTGGCTGCCCGGATCTGGGGTGGTGCGCCGGCGGCGGTGCTGTTCGCCTTCGTGTCGGGGTCGCTCTGGGGGGTGTTCGCGGTGCTCACCAAAGGAGTCGTCGCCCGGCTCGGCGACGGCCCGTGGGCGGCGGCCCGGACACCCGAGCTATATGCCTGGCTGCTGGTCGCACTGGGCGGTTTCGCGTGGGAGCAGTCAGCGTTCCGGGCTGGTGCCCTGACCGCGTCGATGCCGACGCTGCAGGTCTCCCAGCCGGTCGTGGCGGCTTTGCTGGGCGTGGTCGTCCTCGGCGAGACGCTGAACACCGGTCGCGCCGGGATGGTTGCGCTGGCAGCGGCGGTCCTGGCGATGACGGCGGCCACCGCCGAGCTCGC
Source organism: uncultured Actinomycetota bacterium (assembly GCA_963848535.1). GTDB lineage: Bacteria > Actinomycetota > Actinomycetes > Mycobacteriales > Mycobacteriaceae > Mycobacterium. The sequence continues at coordinate 83,324 of CAWKEM010000027.1, read as the reverse complement.
GCGCATCGACGCTGTCGCGACACACGACAGGGCCGACGCGCAACTCCGTGGCGCCGTCGGCGAACCGGCGTAGTTGCCGCGCCGCTGCACCGCAGCCACTGCGCGGGCAGGTACCGTCGTGCTGTTGCTCAACCGAGTCCGGAGAATCCCGTCGAAAGTGGCCGGCGAGGCATAGCTGTCGGTGCGACATCGCCGGGATTTCATATCGTTGCCACAGTCGTTACATAGCCTGCTGAAGTAAATATCAAATGGTTACCCGGCGCAGCGGTCCACAGAGTCGGCAAGCCATACAGTTGTTGTTGAACTGGTCGCGAACAATGCGTGTATGGACTGCCGCCGGGGGGAACGCTCGTGGCAACGCTCGTCAGGTGAGGGGTCGGTATGTCGAAGGTCGATATCGCGGCGCTGATCGCGTTGTGTGCGGCGCTGGCATCCGCGGTCGGTGATGTGATTCGACAGCGTTCCGCCCAGGAGATCACCGACAAATCGGTCGGTCACCTCGAGTTGTTCCGCATGTCGTTACACGATCGCCGGTGGTGGTTGGGCGGCCTCGCGGCGATCGTCAATTACAGCCTGCAGGCCGGGGCGCTGGCGTGGGGATCGGTGGTCTTGGTGACCGCGCTGCAGGTGACTGCGCTGCTGTTCGCCCTGCCGATCTATGCGCGGCTTGCCGAGCATCGGGTGAGCCGCTGGGAATGGCTGTGGGCGATGGTGCTGGCCGGCGCCCTGGCGGTGGTCATCATCGTCGGCGACCCGGCGGCCGGGCACCAGCAGGCGCCGCTGCACACCTGGGTCATCGTGGGCTTGGTGATGGTCCCGCTCTTGGTGTCGTGCGTAGTGGCGGCGCGGATCTGGGCCGGTGGCCCGTTCGCGGCCATGCTGCTCGCGGTGGTGGCGGGTTCGTCGTTGGCGTTGTTCGCGGTGCTCACCAAGGGAATCGTCGAGGTAGGCGAGCACAGCCTGGTGGGCGTGCTGCGTACGCCGGAATTCGTCCCGTGGCTATTGGTGGCGTTGACCGGGATGATCTTCCAGCAGTCGGCGTTCCGCGCCGGCGCGCTGACCGCCTCCTTGCCGACGATGACCGTGGCCAAGCCCGTGGTGGCCGGCTTACTCGGGGTGCTGGTGCTGGGCGAGACACTCAACACCGACGGCCCGAAGGCGGTCGTGCTGGTCGCGGCCGTGTCGGTGGTGATCGTCGCGACGATCGCGCTGGCCCGCGGCGAGGCGGCCACGCTGGTTGCGCAGACCGGGCGAGACGGGGTGGACACCGCGCACCACGCGCGGTCGGGGAAGCCCTCGGCCGACGGCGACGTCGGCCTTGCCGGCGATCCCGTGGTGGTGGCCGACACCCGGGGCTGAGGTTCTTCCCGCGCGGGTGGGTAAGGCGGGGCAACGCGGAGTAGTTCCGGGCCGACATCGTGGACCGGTCGCGTCGCCGAGGCGCTAGTTTGGTGGCGTGCTGAGCGCCATCGCGATCGTCCCGTCAGCGCCGGTCCTTGTTCCCGAGCTTGCCGGAGCGGCCGCCGAAGAGGTAGCCGACCTGTTCGCGGCGGTACTGGCAGCGGCCGCCTTGTTGCCTGAACGCTGGATGGTCATCGGGACGGGCCGCGTCGACGAGGTCCTGGGCCCCACCGCAACCGGGACTTTTGCCGGGTTCGGCGCCGACGTGCGGGTTCGGCTCTCCCCGCCGACCCGTGACGGCGCGCAGCCGCCGGTCGAATTTCCGGTGTGTGCGCTGCTGGCCGCCTGGGTGCGGGGCCAAGCCCGGCCCGAAGCCAGCGCCCGGGTGTGCATCTACCGCAGCGACCATGACGCCGGGACCGCGCTGGCCCGGGGCAGGCAACTGCGCGCCGAGATCGACCGGCTGTCCGACCCGATTGGTGTGCTGGTTGTGGCCGACGGCGCGAACACCCTGACACCGGCCTCCCCCGGCGGATATGACCCGGGCAACGCCGACGCGCAACTGGCCCTGGACGACGCGTTGGCGAACGGCGACGTCGCCGCCTTGACCGGGCTGCCGGACCAGATCCTGGGGCGGGTCGCGTTCCAGGTGCTGGCCGGCCTGACCGAGCCGGGGCCGCGGTCGGCCAAGGAGCTCTACCGCGGAGCGCCCTACGGTGTGGGCTACTTCGCCGGCGCCTGGCAGCTTTGAGGTAGCCGTGCGACCACTCGCGATCATCGGCCCCACCGGCACCGGCAAGTCGCAGCTGGCGCTCGATATCGTCGAGCGGCTCAGCGGCGAGGTCGGCGCGGAAATCGTGAACGCCGACGCGATGCAGCTCTATCGCGGCATGGACATCGGCACCGCCAAGCTCCCCGTCGACCAGCGCCGCGGCATCCCGCATCACCAGCTCGACGTCTGCAACGTCACCGAAACCGCGACCGTCGCCCGTTATCAGCGCGCCGCCGCCGCGGACATCGAGGCGATCACGGCCCGCTCGGCTGTCCCGATCATCGTGGGCGGCTCCATGCTCTACATCCAGTCGCTGCTCGACGACTGGTCGTTTCCCGCGACCGATCCCGCGGTGCGGGCCCGCTGGGAGCAGCGGCTCGCCGAGGTCGGGGTGGGCAGCCTGCACGCCGAGCTGGCCCGCCGCGACCCGGCGGCGGCCGCGGCGATCCTGCCCACCGACGGCCGGCGCACGGTGCGGGCTCTGGAAGTGGTCGAGCTGACCGGGCAGCCGTTCGCCGCGTCCGCGCCGCGCATCGGCGCTCCGCGCTGGGACACCGCTATCGTCGGATTGGACTGTGACACAACGATTCTCGATGACCTGCTGGCCCGGCGCACCGACACCATGTTCGATCACGGCCTGGTCGATGAGGTAATCACGCTGCTCGGCGAAGGCCTGCGCGAAGGGGTGACCGCGTCCCGGGCGCTGGGCTACGCCCAGGTGATTGCGGCTCTCGACGCGGGTGGCGGCGCCCCACTGGGCCGGCAAGCACTGCGTGACGCGCGGGAGCAGACTTACCTCGGCACCCGGCGCTACGTGCGACGGCAGCGGTCGTGGTTTCGCCGCGACCACCGGGTGCACTGGCTGGACGCAGGCGTCCGCGCCGACCTGGTCGACAGCGCCGTGCGAGCCTGGCGGCACGTATCCTGAGCAGGTGATCTTCGCCAAGGGCCACGGCACCCAGAATGACTTCGTGGTGCTGCCCGACGCCCGGGCCGAGCTGAGCCTCACCCCGGCCCGGGTGGCCGCGTTGTGCGACCGGCGGCGCGGGTTGGGTGCCGACGGGGTGCTGCGGGTCACCACCGCCGCCGCCGCCCTGTCGACCGGCGTGCTCGACCGCCTGCCTGAGGGTGTCAGCGCAGGCGACTGGTATATGGACTACCGCAACGCCGACGGTTCCGTCGCCCAGATGTGCGGCAACGGAGTCCGGGTCTTCGCGCACTACCTGCGGGCCAGCGGTGTGGAGGCCCGAGACGAATTCGTGGTCGGGTCGCTGACAGGTCCCCGGCCGATCACCGTGCACCGCGTCGATGCGACTTATGCCGACATCACCGTCGACATGGGCAAGGCCAATACGCTCGGGGCGGGAGAAGCCGTCGTGGGTGGCCGGCGGTTTGCCGGCTTGGCGGTGGACGTGGGCAATCCCCACCTGGCGTGTGTCGATCCCGGCCTGACGGCCGACGCGCTGGCAGCACTGGACGTGGCGGCACCGGTGCGCTTCGACCACGCCCAGTTCCCGGACGGCGTCAACGTCGAAGTCCTCACGGCACCGGCCGGCGGTGTGGTGACGATGCGGGTCCACGAGCGCGGCGTGGGCGAAACCCGCTCCTGCGGCACCGGAACGGTCGCGGCGGCGGTGGCCGCACTGGCCGGTGCCGGCGCGGACACCGGCACCCTTACCGTCCGGGTGCCGGGCGGCGAGGTCGTCGTCACGATCACCGATGCCACCAGCTACTTGCGGGGTCCGTCAGTACTGGTAGCTCATGGGGAGGTCAGCGAGGAATGGTGGCGGGCGCAGCAGCGTTAATCGGAGTGCACGACGCAGCTGCGCCGTGCATCATCTGTTATTGCCTATGACATATCCCGAATTTCCTCATCACGCTCGGCCGAGTATGGAGCCGAGCACGGGCGAACTTGCCCTCGAAGACCGATCCGCACTGCGCCGCGTCGTCGGCTTGTCGACCGAACTCGCCGACGTTTCCGAAGTCGAGTACCGCCAGCTTCGGCTGGAGCGAGTCGTCCTGGTGGGCGTGTGGACCGACGGCAGCGCCGCAGACAGCAGGGCCAGCATGGCCGAGCTGGCGGCCCTGGCCGAAACCGCCGGGTCCCAGGTGCTCGAAGGGCTCATCCAGCGCCGCGACAAGCCCGACCCGTCGACCTACATCGGTTCGGGTAAGGCCGCCGAACTCCGTGAAGTGGTGCTGGCAACCGGCGCCGACACCGTCATCTGCGACGGTGAACTTTCCCCGGCGCAGCTGACCGCGCTGGAAAAAGCCGTGAAAGTCAAAGTCATCGACCGTACCGCTCTCATCCTGGACATCTTCGCCCAGCACGCCACCAGCAGGGAGGGCAAAGCGCAGGTGTCGCTGGCCCAGATGGAATACATGCTGCCGCGGCTGCGCGGCTGGGGTGAGTCGATGTCACGGCAGGCCGGTGGCCGCGCCGGCGGCAGCGGCGGAGGAGTGGGCCTGCGTGGTCCCGGTGAGACCAAGATCGAAACCGACCGGCGCCGCATCCGCGAACGGATGGCCAAGCTGCGCCGCGAGATCAAGGACATGAAACAGGTCCGCGATACTCAGCGCAGCCGCCGGGTGCGCAGCGACGTGCCGTCAGTCGCCATCGTCGGCTACACCAACGCCGGCAAGTCCAGCCTGCTCAACGCGCTGACGGGGGCGGGGGTGCTGGTACAGGATGCGTTGTTCGCCACCCTGGAGCCCACCACCCGGCGCGCGGAATTCGATGACGGTCGGCCGTTCGTGCTCACCGACACCGTCGGGTTCGTCCGGCATCTGCCCACCCAGCTGGTCGAGGCGTTCCGCTCAACCCTGGAAGAAGTCGTCGACGCCGACCTGTTGGTGCACGTGGTCGACGGCTCCGACGCCAACCCACTGGCCCAGATCAACGCGGTCCATGAAGTGATCTCCGAAGTGATCGCCGACCACGGGGCCGATAGCGGCGACGCGCCGCAGGAGCTGCTGGTGGTGAACAAGGTCGACGCCGCGAGCGATCTGACGCTGGCCAAGCTTCGGCACGCGCTGCCCGGCGCGGTATTCGTCTCGGCCCGCACCGGCGACGGTATCGACGCCCTGCGGCGGCGGATGGGTGAGCTCGCCGTTCCCGCCGATACCGCCGTGGACGTCGTGATCCCGTACCACCGTGGTGACTTGGTGGCCCGGCTGCACGCCGATGGGCGCGTCCAGCAGGAAGAACACAACGCCCACGGCACCCGGATCAAAGCCCGGGTCCCGGTGGCGTTGGCCGGCCGTCTGCGCGAGTTCTCCGCCCGGTAACTGCCGAGCCGCTGTCCGTGCGGCTCCAAGCCCTCCCACCGGCTGCCGACCAACCGTCTGGTTGGTATATGTTGGGCCGCAGAGAGTCCCCATTCGCCGGAGGTCACCCATGAGCAGTGCCGTCAAGTACCTGCGCACTCTTTTCGAGCCGGAACACGAACTATTCCGTGAGTCCTACCGGGGCTTTCTCGATCGCCATGTCGCGCCGCATCACGACGAATGGGAGAAGGCGAAAATCGTCGACCGCGGTGTCTGGCTCGAGGCCGGCAAGCAGGGCTTCCTGGGCACGGCAGTGCCCGAAGAGTACGGCGGCGGGGGTAACCCCGACTTCCGGTACAACACGATCATCACCGAGGAAACCGCCGCGGGCCGCTACAGCGGGATCAGCTTCGGCCTGCACAACGACATCGTGGCGCCGTACCTGCTGGCTCTGACCACCGACGAGCAGAAGCAGCGCTGGTTACCCAAGTTCTGCACCGGAGAACTGATCACCGCGATCGCGATGACTGAACCGGGAACAGGCAGCGACTTGCAGGGCATCAAGACGCGCGCGGTCAAGCACGGCGATCACTATGTGCTCAACGGAGCAAAGACGTTCATCACCAACGGAATCAACTCGGATCTGGTGATCGTGGTGGCCCAGACCGATCCAGACAAGGGTTCGCAGGGTTTTTCCCTGCTCGTCGTCGAACGCGGCATGGAGGGCTTCGAACGCGGCCGCCACTTGGACAAGATCGGACTGGACGCGCAGGACACCGCCGAATTGTCGTTCACCGACGTCAAGGTTCCGGCCGAAAACCTGCTGGGGGAGCAGGGCAAGGGGTTCATCTACCTCATGCAGAACCTGCCGCAGGAACGGATCAATATCGCCATCATGGCGGCAGCGGCGATGGAGCAGGTGCTGGAAAGCACGCTGCAATACACCAAGGAGCGCAAAGCCTTTGGCAAGCCGATCGGCAGCTTTCAGAACAGCCGCTTCCTGCTCGCAGAGCTGGCGACAGAGGCGACCGTGGTACGCATCATGGTCGACGAGTTCGTCCGGCTGCACCTGGACAAGAAGTTGACGGCCGAACAAGCTGCCATGGCCAAGTGGTATGCAACCGAGAAGCAGGTGTACCTGATCGACCGTTGTCTGCAGCTGCACGGCGGCTACGGCTACATGCGCGAATACCCGGTGGCCCGTTCGTATCTCGACGCCCGGGTGCAGACCATCTACGGCGGCACGACCGAGATCATGAAGGAGATCATCGGCCGCAGCCTCGGGGTCTAGCCTGCTTCGCGGCGGCCCGCGTCGGCTCGCTTTCTTAATGGAAAAATCATGCTGCCGTGCAACAAAAATCTTGATCGATGAACGCGAAAACTTTGCCGGACTACAGCATCGAGTTTTGTACAAACGAGCCGCCGCGAAGCGGTGCTGACGCCCGGAAACGACGGACAAGTAGTGGGCGTGCGGGGGCTGAGGAGGCCGGCGAACTTTTTGTCGGGTAGATCGTTGACCAGTTGATAGCCTCACGTACCTTCGGCATATGCGTTTGACGTATGCCGACTGCGTAGCCGCACACCGTCACCCCGGCGATCACGACGCGGGTGAGGGTCCGGGCAGTTTGGGACACACATATGTGCGCGATGCTGCTGCGCGGCACGGTTGGTTGCGACACGGGTCTTAATTCGGCATCATTTCGACGTCGGCAAGATATCCGTTTCGTAATATTCGTGATTGGACTTCGCATTTCTCGTTGGGTGGAGCAAAGTTATGCGAGCCCGGCGATAATACGGATCGTAATGAAGTTGCTTCCCCACGGTGGAGGCACGAACCGCTCGCCGGGCATATCCGTCGGCTGGGAGGCTTGGTGAACGAGCAGAGACGTCGATTGAGCGGGCTGATCGGGCGCGCGTTGATCAGCGTGGCGACCACAGCGGTGGCCGCTGCGTTGCTGGCGCCGGTCGCGCCGGCTTCCCCGATAGGCGACGCCGAGAACGCCATCATGGCCGCGTGGGAGAAGGCCGGAGGCGAGTCGTCGGTTCTGGGCGCCAGGAAGGGTGATGTCTACCCGGTCGGGGACGGGTTCGTGCTGGACTTCGCCGGCGGCAAGTTTTTCTACACTTCCGATACCGGGGCCAGGCTGATCTACGGCCCGGTCCTGGACAAATACGAGCAGCTGGGCGGGCCGGTGGGCAGTGGCCTGGGTTTCCCGACCATTGACGAGGTTCCCGGCCTTGCCGGACCTGACAGCCGAGTGAGCACCTTCTCGGCCAGCGACAAACCGGTGATCTTCTGGACATCCGACCACGGCGCATTCGTCGTGAGTGGTGCGCTCAACGCCGCCTGGGACAAACTCGGCAGCTCAGGCGGTGTTCTCGGCGTCCCGGTCGGGGATGAATCGTACGACGGCGATGTTGTCAGTCAGAAGTTCAGCGGCGGTGCGGTCTCCTGGAACCGGAAAACCAAGCAGTTCACCATTGAACCGGCGGCGCTGGCCGAGCAGCTGAAAGGCCTGCAGGTAGCGATCGATCCCGCCGCGGCCATCACCATGGCCTGGCGTGCGGCTGGTGGTGCTGCCGGTCCGCTGGGGGCCAAGCAGGGCGGGCAGTATCCCATCGGCGGAGACGGGATTGCCCAGAACTTCGCGGGCGGCAAGGTGTATTTCAGCCCGGCCACCGGGGCGAATGCGGTCGAGAGCGACATCCTGGCGAAGTACGAATCGCTGGGCGGGCCGGCCGGCAGTGACCTGGGCTTCCCGATCGCCAGCGAATCCGAGGGCGGTATCGGGTCCTCCAGTCGCATCTGTACGTTCTCCGGAGCCGACAATCCGGTGATCTTCTGGACATCTGAGCACGGCGCGTTCGTGGTGCGCGGCGCCATGAAGGCCGCGTGGGACAAACTCCACGGGCCCACCGGCAAACTCGGCGCGCCGGTGGGTGACCAGGCCGTGGACGGCAATGTCGTCTCGCAGACGTTCACCGGCGGCAAGATCTCGTGGAACCGCGTGGAAAACACGTTCAGCACCGACCCGCCGAATCTGGCGTCCTCGTTGTCCGGTCTGCAGATTTCGGGGCAGCACCAGCCCAGTACCGTGGCGACGCCGCAACCCGGCAAACGGTTCACCTTCCATTGGGAGTTGCTGGTAGCTCTCGGAGTGGCGCTGCTCCTGGTCGTGGCGGTGGTGCGGGAGGCGCGGGGGCTGCGTCGGCGCCGCATCGGCGCGGACAGCGCTGTGGCCGAGCCTGACGGCGACGTGGACGGTGGTTACGACGCCGCGGTGGACCGGCGCTGGGGACCGGAGGACACCGATGTTGCCGCGGAGCATTTCCCGGTCGGCGAGCTACCGGCGGCGCAACATCAACCGTCGCCGGATGCCGGGTCCGCGACGCGAGTCAGTTGGCAGCGTGGAGCCGTGGCCGCGGATGTCGGCCCCGCCGGGGCATATGGCGGCGCAATGCCCGGATCCGCCGAGCAGTTAGGGATCGACGAGGAAAATCCCGACGTGGTGGACACCGACTCGATACCGGTCATCTCCGAGGACGTGCTGTCGGAGGCCGGCTACCCCTATTTCGAGGCTGGCCAGCCCGAAACCGCCCAGGAGGCCGGGTACCCGGACGTCGACTACGAGGATGAGGGCTATCCAGACGTCGCGTATTCGGATGCCGCGGCTGCGGAGATCGTCGCTCCGGATGCCTACCTGTCAGACACCGACGATTGGGACGCCGGCGAGGAGCCGAGAAGCGGGCGGCACGCGGCAATCCACGCTGAGCATCTCGCCGAAACGGGTCCGGAAGCAACCCATGCGGCGCCAGCACCGGCCGCCGGGCGCCCGACGATCCACCTGCCGCTCGAAGACCCGTACCAGCCGCCCGACGGATATCCGATCAAGGCCAGTGCTCGCTTCGGCCTGTACTACACGCCGGACAGCGAGCTCTATCACGACACGCTCGCCGAAATCTGGCTGTCCAGCGAAGAGGCCGCGCAAGCCAACGGCTTCGTCAAAGCCGACTGACTCGGCGACGCCCGGCGGCGTCGCCGAGTGGCTATACCTTGCGGATTACCGTGACGACCTTGCCCAGCACGGTTGCGTCATTACCGGGTATGGGATCGAACGCCGGGTTGTGCGGCATCAGCCACACTTGACCGCCCGCACGCTTGAAGGTCTTCACGGTAGCTTCGCCGTCGAGCATGGCCGCGACGATGTCGCCGTTGTCGGCGACGTTCTGCTGCCGCACCACCACCCAGTCCCCGTCGCAGATCGCCGCCTCGACCATCGAGTCGCCGACCACCTTGAGCAGGAACAGCGTGCCTTCGCCGACCAGCTCACGCGGTAGCGGGAAGACGTCTTCGACCGCTTGTTCGGCAAGGATCGGTCCACCCGCCGCGATGCGACCGAGGACAGGGACGAAAGCGGGTTCCGGCAGCGCATCTGAGCCGGCGACCTCGGTGACGGGCGTCACCACCTCGGCGCCGTCGGCACCGCGGACATCGACGGCCCGGGGCCGGTTCGGGTCACGGCGCAAAAAGCCCTTGCGCTCCAAGGTGCGCAGCTGGTGAGCCACCGAGGAGGTCGATGTCAGGCCGACGGCGTCGCCGATTTCCCGGATGCTCGGCGGGTAACCGCGGCCGGTGACCGACGCACGGATGACGTTCAAGATGGTGCGCTGCCGTTCCGTCAGCGAGGAATCCAGGGAACGCAACCGGCTGCCCGCAGCGGCCGATGAGGTGTCGTTGCTGTCGCTCATGGCACTGAATGTAGCCGTATCGGGGCGGAGAATCAAACATGTGTTCGACTGGCGTGTCGCGATGTCGATTCACCCGCGAAGACCGGGTTCCAGCCCGGGGAATAACAATGGTGTAACTCTTGCGGCCCGGGGGCATTCGTCCACCGTGCCAGTGGTAGTGACCGACGAACTTGTCGGTGGTGTGGTCTAGCGTTTTGCTCGTGCGACACGCTTCGCTCAAATGTTCGGGTGTCGAACACACGAGCGACTATAGTCGAACACACGAGCGAGACCTGAGTTGACCGGAGGAACGCAGATGACAATCATCCACACACCCCCGCCGCGTACCGGCGGCCTTCGGCGTCCGATCAACGGACCGGTCCAGGGGCTTCGTTACGGCCGGGACGGGCTGGCGCGTTCTCGCAGAACCGGCCCGTCGCGGCCGGCGGGCGGGCCGCCGCGCTACTACGGCACCGGCGTCGCGATCTCCGTCGCGCCTCATCGCAGGCGTCCGGTGACGTTGGCGACGACCGTCGGCCTGGCGGTGGGCGCCGGGATGATCACCCTGTGGCTGGGTCTCGTCGGCAATCTCGGACAGCTGCTCAACGGCGACTCCGCCGGTGCGGCTGCTCACGTACCCGACCGGCTGGCCGTCGTGCGGGTTGAGGCAGGGGAGTCTCTGCAGGACGTCGCCCACCGCGTGGCGCCCGACGCGCCGGCTCGCCAGGTTGCCGAGCGCATCCGCGAACTCAACGGCCTGAACTCGCCGGCACTGCTCGCGGGTCAGACCCTGATCGCGCCGGTCGGCTGACGACATCGCGGTGCGCTGCGAAAACCGAGCTACGCCAACGCTCCTCGATGCTGGCTGCGATGGGCATGCGCAGGTGTTGCGGCTGCATTGGCCGGGTGGGCGAGCACACAGGTACGCTCGGAGTTCGGCGGTACCCGGTTGTCTGCACGGCGAAGGAGCGGTCATGCATTGTCCGTTCTGCCGTCATCCCGATTCCCGGGTGATCGACTCGCGGGAAACCGATGAAGGCCAGGCCATCCGGCGCCGTCGAGCGTGCCCCGAGTGCGGCCGACGTTTCACCACCGTCGAAACCGCAGTGCTGGCCGTGGTCAAACGTAGCGGTGTCACCGAGCCTTTCAGCAGGGAGAAGGTCGTCAGCGGAGTCCGGCGGGCATGCCAGGGCCGCCAGGTGGATGACGACGCGCTGAATCTCTTGGCCCAGCAAGTGGAAGACACTGTGCGTGCTGCCGGCTCGCCCGAAGTGCCCAGTCACGAGGTCGGCCTGGCCATCCTGGGGCCGCTGCGCGACCTTGACGAGGTGGCTTACCTGCGGTTCGCCTCCGTATACCGCTCTTTCTCGTCGGCGGACGACTTCGAGCGTGAGATCGAGGCGCTGCGCGCGCACCGCAACGTGTCAACTCCGGGCTGAGGTCCGCAGCGCCGGACCCACGGTGCAGACGCTCGCCGGGTCGGCGCCCGATCACCCTTCGTCCCCCGCAAGCGGGTGGTGCCCGCACGGCGGGCGCCCCGGCCGGTATCGTCGCCGGGCTAGGCTGAATTCATGCCTGACTTGCATCCCGATCTCGAGGCACTGGCACCACTGCTGGGGACCTGGTCCGGCCGGGGTTCGGGCAAGTATCCGACGATCCAGCCCTTCGACTATGTCGAAGAAGTTGTGTTCTCCCATGTCGGCAAACCGTTTCTGGCCTACGCACAGAAGACCAAGGCGGTGGCCGACGGCAAACCGTTGCACGCCGAGACGGGATATCTTCGCGTGCCGCGGCCGGGTCAGGTCGAACTGGTTCTGGCGCACCCGAGCGGCATCACCGAAATCGAAGTGGGCACGTATTCGGTCAGCGGCGACCTCATCGAGATCGAGATGTCCACCACAGCCATCGGTTTGGCCCCGACCGCCAAAGAGGTGACCGCGCTTGGCCGTTACTTTCGCATCGACGGCGACGAGCTCTCGTACTCGGTGCAGATGGGCGCCGTCGGGCAACCGTTGCAGGACCACCTCGCCGCGGTGTTGCGCCGGCAGCCTTGACAGCCCACGGGTGGTCCCGCCCCTTAGTAGTCCAGCTGTCTGACACCGTCGTTGACGACCCGTCCGGCCACGCCTACCCAGCCTTCGGGGTTCCAGGTGGTTTCGATGATCGATCCCTTGCCCTGGGTGATGCGCAGGTCGCGGCTCAGGTAGTCGGTGATCCGCATCGCCGCCGACCCGGTCGCTTCGTCTTCGGGTACACCGAGGTTGGCGGCAAACATTCGGGCGCGCAGCGATCCGTTAGTCCGATCGGTCCACGTCCACAGGTAGTGCGCGGTGTCGTCGGGAAAGTCCGCCGGGTCTGCGGCGAAAAGGTCGTCGACTGAATCGAATTCGTGGATGGCGATGTCTGGAGCCCATTCCGATCGTGCGCTGATGCCGGTGTGGTCACCCCGGTAGCCCACCTGCACGATGCCGGCCGGGACTTGCAGCGTGTTGATCGGCAGACCGTTCTCCCGCAGCCACCACGACGCGCCGACGGTCGGGTGCCCGGCGAACGGGAGTTCGGTCCGTGGGGTGTAGATGGTGGCGTGCGCGGTGGTTGAGCCGGCGGCGGGGAGATCGACGAATGTCGTTTCGCTGTAGCCCAATTGTGCTGCCAGCCGCTGCCGGTCGGCGCGTTCGACCTGGCTGGCATTGACCACACCGAGCGGATTGCCGAAATTCTTGTCCGGATCGGTGAATACGCGCAACACCGCCACGTCGATACCCATGGGCCGACTGTACGACCCTGGGACCGGCCGCATTGACGAAGGTCGATCAGGTGGCGCTGCGTTCGTCCGAACCCATGGCGTTCAGCACGGCGACGCGGGTCGGCGTCGGGCCCGTGACGGTCTTCTCGCCGCCGCCGGTGCGGAGCAGCGCCCGCAGGGCGGCTTGATCGTATGCGGCGGGCTCGGTGGTGTCGATGAAGCGCTCGACGACATCGATGAAGCGGGCCGGGTCGTCGTGGAAGGGAAAATGGCCGGAGTCTTCGAAGATCTCCAGCCGAGAGCCGGGCATCGCGGCATGCGCCATCCATGCGTGACGGACCGGGACGACCACATCCTTGGTGCCCCAGATGATCTGCACCGGGATGGCCTCGGTCAGATAACACCGATCGAGCATGGTGACGATCTGCCCGCGCCAGTCCACCACCGCCCGCAGGGTCCGGCTGAACGCCGCCGAGGCCGTCGGTTCTGGCAGGTCATCCAGGATCCGCAGCACGTTCGGCAGATCGCGGCCCAGGCCGGTGGTTCCGAGGGCCATGCCCATCACGCGCCCGGCGATCTGAACCGCCGGCAGCACGAAGGGCAAACGCAGCAACGCGAGGGCTTCGCTGCCCATCGGCAGCGAAGCCCACCGTAAGACGACGTTGACATCCTTGGTGACGCCGCCGGCGCCGACCAGGATCAGCCGTTCGACCAAATGCGGGAACTGGTACGCGAATTGCATGGCCACGCCGCCGCCCAGCGAATGACCGATTATGGTCACCCGCTCGATGTCGAGGACGCTGAGCAGGTCACGCATGCCGTTGGCGTATGCGGCGATCGAGTAGTCGGCGCGCGGTTTGTCGGATTGCCCGTGGCCCAGTAGATCCGGGGCGATCACCGTGAACCGCTGGGCGAGCTTGGCCTGGACGGTTTTCCAGGTGGTGGAGTTGTCACCGATGCCGTGGATCAGCAGAATCGCCGGCCCGGAACCGGCGATCCGGTACGCCCGCCGGTAACCGTGGATGGTGCGGAACTCCAGCCTGGGTGCGGTCACTTCGCGCACCGAGCGGAGATTGCTCTTGCGCTTCCGCTCGGTCATCTCGCCAACCTCGGTTGTCGGGCCGGGCTAAGGCCGGTGTGGAAAACTCAAGCCTGGTCGTCGTCGTCGAACTTCTTCTCCGCCTGCTGGGCCAGGAATCGCTCGAACTCTGCGCCCAGCTCGTCGCCGCTGGGCAGATCCTCGTCGCGAGCCAGTAACGACCTGTTCTCCTGAGCGTCGATGAAGGCATCGTACTGGCGCTCGAGCGCAGCCACCACTTGAGCGACTTCCGAGCTTGCCTGGACCTGCTCATCGACCTTGGCCCGGATCACGGCCGCCGCTTCGGACAAGGCGGACAGCGGTAGCTGCAGCGACGCCGTCTTGGCCATCTGCTCGAGCAACACCTGGGCGGCGGCGGGGTAGTCGGTCTGCGTCAGGTAGTGCGGGACGTGCACGGTGAACCCGACAACCTCATGACCATGCTGGGCCATCCGGTATTCCAGCAGGTTGGACGCGCTGCCGGGAACCTGGATCTCCGAGATCCACGGCTGAAAATCGGTGATCAGGTCCGCGTTGTTGGAATGCGCGGTCAACGTGATCGGCCGCGTGTGCGGAACCGCCATCGGGACGGTGCCCAGGCCGATGGTCTGACGCACGCCCAGGCGCTCGGCCAGCAGACGTACCGCGGTGATGAAACGCTCCCACTTGAGATCCGGTTCCATGCCGGCCAGCAACAGAAACGGGGTGCCGACGCTGTCGCGCAGCGCGTACAGGCTCAGCTCTGGATCCTCATAGTGGGTGAAGTGATCCGTCTTGAAGGTCATCAGCGGCCGCCGCGAGCGGTAATCCAGCAATTCATCGATCGCGAAGGACGCAACCAGCTCGGTGTCCAGCACCGCCTTCAGGTGTGCGGCGGCCAGCCGTATCGCGTGACCGGCGTCGGAAAAGCCCTCCAAAGCGTGCACCAACACCGGACCGCGGCCGTCCGACGTCGACAACTGCGGTGCCGGCAACTCGAGCTCGTACATGCCGGCCTGGCCCGGCTGGTAGTACTCTTCCTCCGGGTCGTATTCGTCGGCCATGGGGATTGCCTCCTTTCGGGGGTCTTTTCCGGGGTGCCCTACCCAGTGTCTCCCAAATCGACGGGCACCCATGTCGAACAGCGAACTGAAGTCCGTGTCTTACGTGTGAAACGCGATAACGCTCGAACGTAATCCGTATGGAACATTTCTGGTGGGCGCCGATTTGGCTGCCGGCAAACCGGTCGGTACACACCCGACGCGTCGAACTCTGCCTTGCGCCCCACGGTCAGGCATTATGACAACGATGCGCGTACCGATGGTATTGCTCTGCCCGGTGGTCGGCCTGGCGACGTTACTGACGTCGTGCGCGCGGCCGGTCGGCCATGCGTCGATCCCCACCGTGTCCTCTCCGCGCACCAGCGCATCGGTGCAGCACCTCAGCCAGCCCCAGCACGGCGCGGTCGCGGGTCCGGTGGATCCGGACTTGCGGGTAGGCCCCATCTTCCTGAACGGTGCAGCGCAACATGTTTGCACGGGCTCTGTGGTGCATTCGGCCACCGGCAACCTGGTGATGACCGCCGCGCACTGCCTGGCCGGAGCCACCCAGATAACCTTCGTCCCCGGTCTCGCCGGTGACGGCCCGCCCGCCGATCTGTGGACGGCTGACGCCGTCTACCTCGATCCTCGGTGGACCGTCAGCAAGGATCCGCACGCCGATTACGCGATCGCGCGGGTCAACAGCGCGACCGGTGGTTCGGTCGAGTCGCACGTCGGCCTGGCCCTGACCCTGAGCACGGCACCCCCGCCCGGCAGCCGTGTCACCGTGATGGGGTATCCGTCCGGCGTGGGCGGCTCTCCGATCGGATGTCAGGCCAGCACCGCGGTCACCGACAGTGGTTATCCCTCATTGTCGTGTGAAGGGCTGGTCGGCGGCACCAGCGGCGCGCCGTGGGTCACCGGTACGACGGTCACCGGGCTGATCGGCGGCCTGGAGGGCGGTGGGTGCGCCGAGAACGTGTCGTACTCGGCGCCGTTCGATGAACACGTTGCGCAGCTACTGGTCCGTGCCGAGGCCGGTGGTCCCGGCGACACCGTGCCGAACGACGTCGACGACTCTTGCTAGCAGGACGGCCGGATCAGCGGCGGAACTGGCTGAGCGCGCGCATCTTGTTCGTCACGTCCAGCGCGGCGACCTTGTAGGCCTCGGAGAACGTCGGATAGTTGAACACCGCGTCGACCAGGTAGTCGACGGTGCCGCCGCACCCCATCACGGCCTGCCCGATGTGCACCATCTCGGTGGCGCCGGTGCCGAAGATGTGCACTCCGAGCAGCTTGCGATCGTCGGTGGACACCAGCAGCTTGAGCATGCCGTAGGAGTCGCCGACGATCTGGCCGCGGGCCAGCTCCCGGTACCGGGCCACCCCCACTTCGTAGGGGATCGCGTTCTTGGTCAGGTCCACTTCGGTGGCCCCGACGTAGGAGATCTCGGGGATGGAGTAGATGCCGATCGGCTGCAATGGCGTGATGCCTTCCGCCCGCTCCCCGAACGCGTGGTAGGCGGCCAGGCGGCCTTGTTCCATCGAGGTCGACGCCAGCGCGGGGAAGCCGATGACGTCGCCGACGGCGTAGATGTGGGGCACCTTGGTCTGGAACCTGTCGTCGACGAAGATCCGGCCGCGACTTTCGACCTCCAGCCCGGCGTTCTCCAGGTCGAGGTGGTCGGTTTGCCCTTGCCGCCCAGCGGAATACATCACCGTCTCCGCGGGAATCTGCTTCCCGCTGGCCAGGGTGGTGACGGTGCCCGCCGAGCCGACGTCGACCGCGGTCACTTCCTCACCGAATCGGAAGGTCACCGCCAGGTCGCGCAGGTGGAATTTGAGCGCCTCGACGACCTCGGGGTCACAGAAGTCCAGCATGTCGTTGCGCTTTTCCACGACGGTGACCTTGGTGCCCAACGCGGCGAACATCGAGGCGTACTCGATGCCGATCACCCCGGCACCGACCACGACCATCGAGGCCGGCAGCGTCTTGAGATCAAGGATCCCGTCGGAGTCGAGCACCTTGTCTTCGTCGAACTCGACCCCGGAGGGTCGTGCCGGCCGGGTTCCGGTGGCGATGACGACGTAATCGCCGGTGACGGTGGTCTTTTCGCGGCGGGTATGGTCTTCGACGAGGATGGTGTGCGGGTCCACGAAGCGCCCGTGGCCCACGAGCAGATCGATGCCGTTGCGCATTAGCTGGTCGCGCACCACATCGGTTTCCTTGCCGATCACGTGCTGGGTGCGGACCAGCAGGTCGGCCGGCGTGATCCGGTCTTTCACGCGGTAGCTCGCTCCGTACAGTTCGCGCTGATTCATCCCGGTGAGGTAAAGCACCGCTTCCCGCAACGTCTTTGACGGGATCGTGCCCGTGTTCACGCACACGCCGCCGAGCATCCGGCCGCGTTCGATGATCGCGACTGACTTGCCCAGCTTGGCCGAGGCGATGGCGGCCTTCTGGCCGCCGGGCCCCGAACCGATAACCACCATGTCGTATTCACGCATCGACGCCATGGGTAACAACAGTAGAGCAGCTGGACTCACAGTGCCGACTTCATCCACAAGAGACCGGCTCCAGCAGTTCACGCGAGCACCGGCTGACGGTGGTGGCCGTCAGCGTTGGTGCTCATGACTACGCATCGACCTGACTTTGAACTGAACCGCCCCGGAGCATTGATCGCCGCGCTACCGGCCGTTCTCGGTTTCGTTCCGGAAAATTCATTGGTACTGGTGTCTTTCGGTGGTGGCGAACTCGGATCGGTGCTGCGCGTCGATCTCTCCGAGGAGCTCGTCAACCGGGTAGGGCACCTGGTTGAGGTCACTGCCGCCGCTGAGCCCGAGTCCGTGATCGCAGTGATCGTCGACGCCGACGGTGCGCACTGTGCGAGCTGCATCGAGGAATACCGGCAGCTGTGCGGAGTGCTCGCAGAGGCCTTGTCGCAACACAACATTGAGCTGTGGGCCGCGCATGTGGTGGATCAAGTGGCCCTGGGCGGGCGCTGGCATTGTGTGGACGGCTGCGGTTCGGCCGGCCTGGTCGACGATCCCTCGGCGTCGCCGCTGGCTGCCGCGGCGGTGCTGGACGGCAGGCGGCTCTACCCGCGGCGCGCCGACCTGCAGGCCGTCATCGCGGTCGCCGACCCGGCGCGCGGCGCCGAGTTGGCCGGGGCGGTCAGAAAACAGGCGGCCAAACGCCGGGCGGCGCATCGCGCGGATCCGTCCAGCTGCAGCCGCCGCGACGTGCAGGACGCGATGTCGGCCGCTTTTCGTGTCGCGTGCGATCAATCGCTGTCGGACGCCGAACTGGCAAAGCTGGGCTGCGCCCTGAGCGACGGGCAGGTGCGTGACATCCTCTATGCCCTTGCGGTTGGTGAGAACGCCGGCGAAGTCGAGTCGTTGTGGGCGCTACTGGCGCGCACCCTGCCCCAGCCGTGGCGGGTCGAGGCGCTGGTATTGCTCGCGTTCAGCGCTTACGCGCGCGGCGACGGGCCGCTCGCCGGGGTGTCGCTGGAGGCCGCGCTGCGTTGCGACCCGGACCATCGGATGGCGGGCATGCTGGACACCGCATTGCAGTCCGGTCTACGCCCTGAGCACATCCGGGAACTCGCGGTCACCGGCTACCGACTGGCCAAACGGCTCGGTGTGCGACTTCCGCCGCGACGGCCGTTCGGCCGGCGGGCGGGCTAGGTGGCGCGTGTCGGAGTGGTCAGACTTTCTCGACCTTGACCGCGTGTGCCATCTCGTGCGGCAGGGTGACGTTCTCGTGGCCCGGTATCAGGATGATCACCCCGCCACCGGTAGGGCTGTTCTCCACGCTCACTCGAGCATTGGGAACCACGCCGGCGTCTTTGAGCCGCGTGATCAGATCGATGTCACCCTGGACGTGTTCGGCCAACTGCCGGACGACCACCGCCACCGGCGAGCCGGCGGGCAACTCGGTCAACCGGACCAGGTTGGCCGCATCGGCGCCGAACTCGGACCCCACGCCCAGGTCCAACAGACCCGGAATCGGGTTGCCGAACGGGGAGGTGGTCGGGTTGTTGAGCACCTTCACCAACCGGCGCTCGACATCCTCGCTCATCACGTGCTCCCACCGGCATGCCTCGGCGTGCACTTCCTCCCACGGCAACCCGATGACGTCGACGAGCAATCGTTCGGCGAGGCGGTGCTTGCGCATCACGGCGACGGCCAGCGCACGGCCCTTGTCGGTGAGCTCCAGGTGGCGGTCGCCGGCCACGTGCAGTAATCCATCCCGCTCCATGCGGGATACGGTTTGGCTGACGGTTGGCCCGCTCTGGTCGAGGCGTTCGGCGATCCGTGCCCGCAGCGGCGTTACGCCCTCTTCCTCGAGGTCGTAGATGGTCCGCAGGTACATCTCGGTGGTGTCAACCAGGTCGTTCATTCAGCACCTTCCATTGACGCTGAGTCTACTGGGCCAGCTGCGTGAATGGGGGTAACGCTCCCCAAGCAAGCAGTATGCCCGCCGCTGATGCGGCGGGCATACTGTCGTGCTACCTGGCTTTAGTCGGCGGCCTGGCGTCTCAACTCGCGTATGACCGCAGTCGGTCGGCGCGCTCGCCGTTGCGCAGCTTGGACATGACGTCTCGCTCGATCTGACGGACCCGCTCACGGGACAGACCGAACAGCTTGCCGATCTGATCCAGGGTGCGTGGCTGGCCGTCGTCGAGGCCGAAACGCAACCGGATCACCTGGTGCTCACGCTCGTCGAGAGTGGCCAGCACGCTGCGGATGTCGGTGTGCAACAGCTCGGCGATCACCGCGTTCTCCGCCGACATCGCTTCGGCGTCCTCGATGAAATCACCCAACGGGGCTTCTTCCTCCGAGCCGACCGGCATGTCCAGGCTTACCGGGTCGCGGCTGTGCTCGAGCAGGTCGTTGATCTTGTCGACCGGAATCCCGGATTCCTCGGCGAGTTCCTCGTCGGTGGCTTCCCGTCCCAGGTTCTGGTGCATCTCCCGCTTGATTCGCGCCAGCTTGTTGACCTGTTCAACCAAGTGAACCGGCAACCGGATGGTGCGGCTCTGGTCGGCCATGCCGCGGGTGATGGCCTGACGGATCCACCATGTGGCGTAGGTCGAGAACTTGAATCCCTTTGTGTAGTCGAACTTCTCCATCGCGCGAATCAGGCCGAGGTTGCCTTCCTGGATCAGGTCCAGCAGTGGCATTCCGCGACCCGTGTAGCGCTTGGCCAGCGACACTACCAGCCGCAGGTTCGCTTCCAGCAGGTGACGGCGTGCTACCTCGCCATCGCGCACGACGGCTTCCAAGTCGCGGCGGCGGTTCTGGCCGAGGCGCTTACGAGTTTCCAGCAGATGCTCGGCATACAGCCCGGCTTCGATGCGCTTGGCCAGCTCGACTTCGCCTGCCGCGTTGAGCAACGCCGTCTTACCAATACCGTTGAGATATACGCGCACTAGGTCCGCTGCGGGGCTTTGAGCATCCAGATCGCTGTCAATCCTGCTTGTGGTGGCGTTTGCCATAGCGACCTCCCGATCGGCTTGTACTGTCATGAGGTTTAACGACAGACCCGGCCTGAGAGTTCCCACCGGTTCGCCATCTCACACGCGTTGACGTGCAGAAATGTGCCCACGACCTGAGAATGTCCTGAGAAGTGCCGCCCGCGGCCGGTCAGCCGGAACCTTGCCTAGCCGTGCGACTCCCAGCCCGGCGTTCTCGGCTCTGGCTCCGGGCGTCGCGCCGGCTCCAGCGCCGGCCGCTCGGCCGTCGGGAACAGGGGAGTGCGCCGCCGGGCATCGTCGAACCGCCGGGGCTCGTCGGGGCTGCGAGGTGGTCGGTCGTTGGCGATCAGTACGGCCATCCACGGCAACGGCACCGACGCCGCAACGATCAGCAGTGAGATCAGGCCGTTGTGCCAGGCGCCATACGCGAGGGCGGCCAGGATCAGCGCCGGAACGCGGAACGCCATCAGTGTCAGGTATTTACGGACCCGCGCGCGATACTCCTCCTCATAGGAGGGTGCGGCGGCGGTGATGAGCACCGGCCGGCCCTTGTCGTCGAAGTCATCGAACTTGCCGTCGAACCCCGAATCGGAGCCGCGCTTCATTCCTCCACTGTCCCACATCCGAGCGATTCCGGCTCAGCCGGTTTTGCCCAGCCAAGACAGTGCACAATGTGAGGTATGCAGACCCAGACGATCGAGCGCACCGAGACCGACGAACGCGTCGACGACGGGACCGGCAGCGATACCCCTAAATACTTCCATTACGTCAAAAAGGACAAGATCGCCCAAAGCGCGGTCATGGGCAGCCACGTGGTGGCGTTGTGCGGGGAGGTGTTTCCCGTCACGCGGGCGGCCAAGCCGGGCTCGCCTGTCTGTCCGGAGTGCAAGCAGATCTACGAAAAGCTCAAGAAGGGCTGATCAGCCGGGCGGCTCCGTCGTCACCATGTCCCGTCCGTGCGGCGCGGGACTCACCGGGGAATCCGTTGTCCGCTTCAACCTGGCCACCCGCGCCAACGTCCAGTTGCGCAGCCGGTGGGCGTGCGTCGCCGGCGCGGGGAATTCCTCCTCGATGGCGGCGTTGAGTTCGGCGCCCAGCATGAGCGCAAAGCCGGCGAAGAACGCGAACAACAAGAACGCTATTGGCGTGGACAGCGCGCCGTAGGTGTAGCCGGTGCTGGTGATCCACGTCAAGTAGAACCGCAGGCCCAGCGTGGCGATCACGAACACCCCCGTCGCCAGCATCGCGCCGAAGATCAGCCGGTGCGACGGCAGCGGCACCGGTAGCGCTACCCGGTACAAGATCATGACCCCGACCATCAGGCCGAGTATCAGTGCAGGGTAATAGCCGTAGCGCAGCAGGTTGGCCAGGCCAACCGGGATGTGTTCCGCCACCTTGCGCGGTCCCGCGACAACCAGGGGCGCCGTCGCGGCCACCACCACCAGCATCACCAGGTACAGGAACAGCGCGAAAAATCGCTGCCGCACGGGATGGCGCAACGTCGTCTGGTCATGCGCCTCGACCACAGAATCGACGAACGCCGAAATCGCCGATGATCCCGCCCACAGCGAAATCAAGAAACCCAGCGACACCACCTCACCGCGGGCGTTGTTGGCGATGTCGCGGATGGTCGGCTCGATGATCTCGTTGACCACACTCGGGGAGAACACGCTGTGGGCCGTCGAAATCAGCTGACGTTGGATGCTGGGCAACATGTCCGGGCCGAACAGCGGCGCCACGTAGGCCAAGCTGCCCAGCATCCCGAGCAACAGCGGCGGCAGGGACAGCGCCGACCAAAAGCCCGCCTGCGCCGACTCGGAGAAAATTGAGTCGTCCCAGCTCTTCGACAGAGTCCTAAGACAGATTCGCCATACGTGGTGTCGGGATGGCTTTGCGACCTGATGGCTCATACCCATCCAGCATTACCGATGACTGCCCCCACACCCCACATTGCTGACGGGTGAGTTCGGTGAGCTAGCTTCCGCTGAGCTCCAGCACGGCGGCGAGTTCGGCCAGTTTTGCCTCATGCTGGTTGGCGTGATGCTGGCAGAAGAGAAGCTCAGCTCCGGAAGGCAGCTTGGCACGGACACGAGCTGCAGCACCGCAGCGGTCACAGCGATCTGCTCTCGTCAGCTCGCGACTGGTCAGAGTTGCATTCATGGCTTCTCCGTTCTCGTTGATCCACTCTCTCAGACGTTGCGCGTTTTAGCGTTGTTCCCCGATCGTTATCGGGTGTGTCGTTTCTCACGACGTGCGCACAGCTCTCCAGCGGGCTCGTTAAGGTGCCGCATGTGACCTCCGCTGCTGACGTACTGCTGCACCTGTGTGGCGTCGGCGAGTGGTCTGATGCCCGCAGTTGCGGCGGAATTCGGCCCGACGCGTCCGCCGCCGCCCAGTTCATCCACCTGTCGGCGCCGGAGCAGGTACATCTGCCGGCCAACCGGCTCTACCGGGGTCGCGGTGACCTGGTTCTGTTGCACATCGACCCGGCGCTGCTGGACTCACCCGTGCGCTGGGAGCCTGGCGTGCCAACGGATCCGGAGTCGATGTTGTTCCCGCATCTGTACGGTCCGCTGCCGGTGCATGCGGTGATCCGGGTCACCCCCTACCGGCCATCGCCCGACGGCACCTTTCCGCCGGTTCTGGAAATGCCGGACGCTCATCCGGACTCGGCCGGGGAGTCGACGTAGGCGTCGGCCTCTATTTCCACCAGCAGCCCGGGTGCGATCAGTGCCGACACTTGAACCATGGTGGCGACGGGACGGATGCCGCCGAAGACTTGGGCGTGTACCGCGCCGACCTCGCGCCAGCGCGAGATATCGGTCACGTAGATACGGGTGCGGACCACGTCGGTGAGCGCCGCGCCCGCCTGCTGGAGAGCGATCTCGATGCGGCGCAAAGCGTCTCGGGTCTGGGCCGCGATATCACCGGCAGGTCCGGCCCCAGTTGTTCCCGCCAAGGCCACGTGCGGCCCGACCCGCACCGCCCGCGAGTAGCCGACCGCGGATTCGAAGTCGGATTCGGACAAGACCATTGTGCGGTTGGCCGGCATGCGGTCACAGTACGACGGCGGCCCAGCCGGGGCAGCGGAATTCCCCACCCCGTAGGGGCGGCCCGGCTTGACTCGGCTTGCGCAGCAACAGGTCTGGAAGGAGGGCCGGTTCGTCAGTCCAGGTAGTCGCGCACTAGGGGCCGGTTAGCGCTGTACGTGACCTGCAACGATGCAGGTCATTTCGGAGCGTATATCGGACCAATATCTTGGATTGTCGACTCTCCATCTTTCCAACGGAGAGGTAGGCCCCCCACCTATGATCACCCACGACGACGACAACGCGACCATCGCGCAATCTCACGACAATGTGCCCGCCCCGCCGGACGCCACCGCGCTGCACTACTGGATACAGCGCGCCGGCGGCCTGCCGGCACTACAAGCAGTGAAGGCCCAGCTTAACCACGGGGAATGGTCACCGTGGCTGGCCGAAAACTTCAAGGGCTCACACGACACGGCCAACATCTATATGCGGATCTCGGCAAAATACGAGCGCGCTCGGAATTTGGATTCGGAGCAGTCACTGCGCGGGGCGTTGAAGGCGATACGCCAACGCCAAGAGCCGGCGCCCGAGCCGTCTCAGCCCCAGCGGGCCCGCGCCTTCGATGGCACTGTCCGCGAAGCCGCTGGTTTCACGATCCGCGTCGGCGGCCTGCAACGCGAGAACGGCACATGCAAACGCTGGGCGACCGTCGACACTGAGTTTCGGCTCGTCGCGCAGGTGGCTGAGCGGTTGTCCACCGCCGAGCTGCGCAACCTGCTGGCCTGACCCGACACCAACGAAGGAGACACCCATGACCACCGCCCACGACGACACGTACACCGTCCCCGACAACCCCGCCGACCCCGAAGCCGCCGCGCTCGAGCTGATTGTGCGGGTGCCGACCGATGTGCTCGGCCATGATTCGCCGCCGCGGGATGTGTTGCAGGATTTTGCTTCGCTGCTGCACGTCGAGGGCTGTTTTGCTGGCTTGTCCTGGCATGACGCCCGCCATGCGGCCACCGCGATCGTCGTGGACGCGATCCACCGCGACGACGCCGCGGAGTTCCTGCGCGGGCGGGCGGCTCGGGCGTGTGACGGTTCCGACAATATGGAATGGGATGACCGGGAGGCGATGGCGCGGGCGCTGACCATCGCCGCCGACATCCTCGACCCCCCCGCGCGACCGTGACGTATCGACCCGACCCGGCGGTCTGCAACGCCCAAACGCGGGCACGCCGACACGGCCTACGACTCTCCAAGCGCGGCGACACGTTCACGCTGCGCGACAGCGACGGCCACACCGTAGCCTCCGGTGACTTGGCGTCGGTGGCCGCGCACATTCCCGGCCACAGGATGGTCGGGACGCCCCCCGAATGGGAACCACTGATCGGCGAGCACCTGCGGATGCTGACCGCGGCCGGCCGCCCGCCCGCCAGCATCAGACTGCGCCGCGACCAGCTGCAAAATATGGCCCGCTCCCTGCAGGTCCCACCGGATCAGGTCACCGCCCTCATGCTGGTGGACTGGTTCGCCGGGCAGGCGTGGGCGAACGAAACACGGCGCTCCTACCGCGCCGCAGCCCGAGGATTCTTCACCTGGGCGTACAAGAGCGGGCGCACCCCGGTGGATTTGGCCGATGAGCTGCCCAAGATTCGAGAGCACCGTGGGGCGGCCCGGCCCGCCCCGGAGGCGGTGTGGCGTCAAGCGGTCCTCACCGCCGCGCCGCGGGTGCGGCTCATGCTGCGCCTAGCCGCCGAAGCGGGGTTGCGGCGCGGGGAGATCGCCTGCGTTCACGGCCGCGATCTGTTGGATGGCATCGACGGTGCACAACTGTTGGTGCACGGCAAGGGCGGTAAGCAGCGCGTCATCCCCATCAGCGGCAGCCTCGCCGAGCAGGTCCGCGCGGCCGGCAACGGGTGGCTGTTCCCCAGCGCCCCCACCGGTCGCGGGCATGTGAGCCCGGAATGGGTCGGTGAGCAATGCGCGGACGCGCTACCGGACGGCTACACCATGCATACGCTGCGCCACAGGTTCGCCAGCGCCGCGTTCCGCGGCACCCGCAATATTCGGGCCGTCCAGGTGCTTCTCGGGCATGCCTCGCTGGCCGTCACCGAACGATACGTTTCGGTGGACGATAGTGAGGTGCGGGCTGCGGCGATGGCCGCCGCACTCGCCGAAGAACTTACGCCAGGCAAGTAACGGGGCCTTTTTCGTCCAATGCTGATGCGTTGCATATTCCGGTGCGCGTTGAAGAGTTCACCGGCAGGGGGGTGGCCAGACCTACACCCTTCAAACTTGAACAGCAGGCAGTCAGCCGCGCAGGTGCCTCCGGCCGACAGCGGCTGGACACCGGCCCAGCTCGGCCACATCCGCCTGCAACATCCTCTGGAACGGCGGCACCGAAGGCGACGCGGTCACGTTCGTCCAGTCCAAGACCGGATGGGACTTCGCGCGGGCGAATCACTGGACCGCGCAAGCGACTACAGCGAAATGCCCACAAGCCGGAAGATGATCCCTGACGGCCAGGTGCTCACCCGAGCCCGCCGGTGGTACGCGTGTTCAGGCCGACAGTGTTGGCGGACATCGCGGACTGCTGGTCCTGGTGGGCGGTCAATCCGTCGAACAGTTGCTGCGGGTTGTTGGCCTGGACGGTGATCGGGCCGTGGATGTTAGTGACACCGCCCCCCGAGCCGGCGCCCTGCGTGTTACCGCCTCCTCCGCCAGTTTGGTTGGCGGGGAGCGGGGGCTGTGTCTGCCCGGCAGTGTTCTGTGTTGGCCGCACCCCGGCGATGCCGCTGAGGAGTTTGCCGGGGATGGTGGTGGACCAGTCCGAGGACCCCCCGGTCGGGATCAACGATTCCAGTAGCCCGGAGACGGCGATGCCGCCGGCCTGCGCCCCGAACGCCGCGGCCCGGTTGAGTTCCTGAAACCCCAGCTGCATCGCACCGGACGCGGCACCCCCGGCGCCACCGAAAGTTCCCATGCCGGCGGCCAGCCCGGCAGCCGAGGACGCCGCCCCCTCAGCCGCGCCGATCAAACCGCCGCTGAAACCGATACCCGAGGATGGCGGCAAGGTTGATCCGGGCTGGTGGATGTCGGCGCCCGGGGTCGCCAGGTTCGATGAGCCCTGCTGCTGGCCGGGGCTGAGCGCCGCACCCGGCGGTCCCACCGTCTTCTGCCCGCCCGGGGCGCCGGGCACCGCCGCAGTGCCCGGGCGCAGCAGCGCCGACGGTTTGTCCCAACGGCGTCGGCGTAACCGGATAAGTACTTCCGGCGTCGAAATGCTGCGCGTTCATCGCCTGCAGGTACGGCAGGAACTGCTGCGTCGCACCCGAGTTCATCACAAACTCATGCGGGCTCAACCACGCCGGAATCGTGTCACTGCCGCTCGGGCCGCCGGTGGCGAAGCCGGGTATACGCGGCGCACCGGACTGCCCAAACAAAACGACCGGAGGAACATTCTTCCCGATGCCGGCGCCGCCGAGGTTCGGATTAGCCGGGGCAGGAACACCCGACTGGCCGAAAATGTAGGGCACCAGGTTCTTCAGGTTCTGTGCGATATTGGCGCCGCCGAGGTTCGGGTTGTCCGGGGTGGGAACACCCGACTGGCCGAAAATGTAGGGAGGCAGCCCTGCTGGTGGGGGAACGTTTGCGCCGAGGATGGTTCCGATAAGACGTTTCTGTTCCTCTGTCGGCGCACCTGGCGGCGCAGTCGGCGGCGCGGGCGCGCCTTTGGCGGTCCACCATGAACTGCCGACCCAGCCGGGACTGCCCGCGCCCCCGCCACCACCGCCGGTAGCGGGGCCTGGTGCCGCATAGCCCCCGGACGGGCCTTCAACGCCCGGGCCCCCGGGCGCGGCACCGATGTCCCCTACCAGCGTTCCCGGTAGGCCCGGCGCACCGAACCCGGGCTGGCCCAGCCCGGGAATGCCGCCGATGCCGCCGCCGCCGAACGCGGCCATCGCCGCAGTCTCCACCGGACCCAGCACCAGATCCTCAAGGAACCCGATCGCATACTCGGCGAGCCCCGGCAAGCCTTTCGACAGGCCGAAGCGGTCGGCCAGCGGCACCGGCAAGAACGGGCTGGTTTCATCACCCATGTCACTTATGCCGCCCATGCCGCCGCCGAGCCCGCCGCGACCGCCGCGACGATGCCCGCGACGCCCACCCTCACCGCCTTCCCTGTCGCTGCGCCCATGCTCATCCACCGACGACACATAGAGCGGGTCGCCACGCGAACCCACCGGCGCCTTGTAGTCCCCGCCCGTTGATCCCGACAGCCGGTCGTAGTAACCCCGCGCCCGATCACGGAAGCTGCGCACATAGTCAGGGCCATACGCTCCGACCTGAACCCTGGTCGCCGCCTGGTAGGGGTCCATGCCCATGCCGCCGCGGGCGACGAACTGATCCACAAAACCGGCTGCGGCAGCATTAGGGTCGGTGCGGTTGCCGTATCTGTTGTAGCTTGAGTCCTGCTGAAACAGTCCCTGGACGACTGTTCCGCTTTGGTTTTGGGCGACATTCGTCATCGGGTTCGACCCAAGATTAGTTTCCAGCAGCCCCACCGACAGTGCCGCGATCGTCTGCTCCGAATTGAGCCCGCGCGCCTTAGCCTGGGCGATGATCGCGGCTGCGGCCTGATCCTGCGTGTAACCGTTAGGAGTTGCGCCCCCGCCGGCAAGGCCAGGGATCGGACCCCCGTACTGGCGGCCGAGGACCAGGCCGCCCATCAGGTTCCGGCGAAACGCGTACACCCCCGGATGGCCGCCCATCTTCTGCACCTCAGGATGGGATAGAACGTGCTCGCCGTCGGCGCCCCAAAACAGGGCACTGTCGTGGCCTTTCGGCCCGGACGCGTGCAACGGGCCACCACCCGCATGGCCGCTGAACAGGTTATGGAAGAACGCCCGACTTTGACGAGCCCCCATATGGTCGGCCAGCCACTGGCCCCATGCCTCTGGGTTGGCGTTCTGTTCAACAGTGTCGCCGCCGGGAACGTTGTTGGCGATCCATTGGTCCGCCGGTTTCCCAATGAATTGGGCGGCAGCCAATCCGGCTGCGATAGGACCGAGGGCGCCGAGCGCGCCGGCGAGCGTGCTGGTGGCCGCTGTCGCGGCTTCCTCACCCGCAACCATCGTCGCTAAACCGCCGACGATCGGCGTCAAAATCGTTTCGACGATCCCGACAGCTTTGATCCCCAGCCACGCCGTCGAGATCGCTTCAAGCCCGATCACCACGTCATGCGCGATACGCGGATGCTTGGCCATCTCGTCGCCCACTCCCTTAGCGACGTTGGCCACGCTGGTCATGATGGGAATGAAGGTGGTTCCGAGTTCGATTTCGGCGGCACCGAACGAGACCTTCATTTGGTCTATTTTCGCGTTGAGAGTCCCCATGGTTTCGGTGTAACCCTTGACGGCGCCGCTAGCGTCGGTGCTCGTATCACTGATCTGTTTGATCGCGTCATTGGTTTGGGCGGCGTTGTTGCCGGTCAATTCCAGCGCGGTCCGCAGATTGTCCTGACCGCCGACCAAGATCGCCAGCGCCTGCTGATACGTTTGCACGACGCCCTGACCGGTCTTCAACACATCGGAGAAACCGGCGATCTTGTCGTTGATCACTTTCCACTGGTTGATCTCGTCGGCCTGGTCCACATTCAGGCCGCCGCGGGTCTTGCGGAACTCCTTATAGGACAGGGTGCCGTTATTAATTTCGTCAGCGACCGCTTTCACGGCTGGCGGCATCGCGTTGTACATTTGCGTCGCAGAGTCGGCGGCCCGCTGGTTCTCATACATGGTGTCGATCACGACTTGGCCAGCCGGGTTCAGTTGGGAGCGGAGTTTGTCCGCTAGCAGCTGGTAGGTTCCAGCAAGGCCCCGCGGACCCAGGTTCTGTTGCACGTCAAGGGAGTTGATGTGCAGCTGTTCCATTTCGGCGATTGCCTGCTGCGTCGGTTTGGTCATGCTGACGATGGCGTGGTTCATGTTGTCGGCGGCCTGATCGACTCCCATCCCGGAACGGGTGATCTGTGCTAGCGAGCCGATCAGGGAGTCGAGGCTTATACCCAAAGCGGCAGCGGTCGGCGCCACCGAATGCAGTGCCCCGGTAAGACCTTCCAGGTTGGTGCCGGCCAGTCCCACCCCGGTGTTGAGCTTCGATGCGGTGATTGCGGCCTGATCAAGGGGGATGTTGAAGTCGTGCATGGTCAGCGTCAGACCCTTAGTGACGGTGTCCAGGTCGGCGTTCTCCACTTTCGCCAGTGGGGTTGCCGACGTCATCACCTTGACGGCGTCGGCGGCGTGATAGCCCTGGGACTCGGCCCAATAGGCGGCTTTGGAAATCTGCTGCGCCGAATATCCGACTTGGCCAGAAAGGTTCAGGATGCCGTCGGACAGGGTTTTGAGGCCCGCTGTGCTCTCGCCTGTCGCCGCAACCAGTTTCGTCTGCGATTGCTGGAAGTCGGCGGCGGCCTTCGTTGCTGCCACCAGGCCGCCAGCGAGCACCGCAGTCGCCCCGATACCCACCGCGTTAAATGCGCGGCCGGCCACCGTGGCCGTGGCCGCGCTGTCCTGATCGCCCGGGTGTTGGCCTTGTGCGCGGCCTCGTTCGCCACCACAGCATCGACGTAGTCCCGCTGCCCCTTAGCGGCGACCGCCTGGGCTTGCATCGCCTTCGCGGAATCCGAACCATACTTGGCGGTCGCCTCCGACGCCCGCTTCGCCGCGACCTCCATCCGCCGCGCAGCATCAGCCTCCACATCAGCCGCGCGGCGCCACGCCGACTCGAGCCGCAACAGTTCAGCGCGGGCACCACTCGTGTCGAACGCCGCAAACGCCTTCGAGAGGGGAGCGCTGAGCCCTTTGGACACGTCCGCGCCGAGACGATTGAAAATCGTGGTGATCTCTCTGCCGTGTTTTCCACGGCCCTTTTATCTAAGCGGCTCTCGATATCGAGGTAGACAGGAATTTCGCGTACCGCCCTTCGACCGAGATGTAAGCAGCCTCGGCTCAAACGCTATACACCAACCGGCCCGGACGTTTCGCTACTCATGTCGGCGCGAGTGGGGGCGCCCGACGACGCCAGCCCAAAACCCTTGACGATGTTTCGTGTTTCTGGTTACCCTTGACACATCGCAAGGGAAGCGAGGACCATGAACAGTGACATCGCGGACATCGCTAAGTGGGCGCGATCACAGGGATGGACAGTTGTTGACGACACGAAGGGGTACACGCGGTTTTCCACCCCGGAAGACGAATACATCACAAACTATCCGGCTACGCCCAAAAACCCGTACCGGCGCCGACAGGACCTACTAGTTGGGCTGAAAAAAGCCGGGCTTCCGTGGCCAGCGCCCAGCAAGAAAGAACAACGCGCGCAGCGCAACAAGAAGGGAGACACGAAGTGACGACGGACGATTGGGTCATCACGTTCACTTTCACGCCGACCCCTCCATGGAGACAGATGGACGAGTGGAAGTCGATGCTCGAAGGTTTCGACGCGTCGGTGGCGCGTATCCCTGGCCGCGCCCTTGACGTCACCATGTACGCGCCCGGCGCGCTGGAATTGCCTGAGGCCCTTAGTAAGGTCATCCGCGAGGCATCGCACGCGATGCGCATCGGGGTGCCAGTGGGCATTGAGGTCGTCACCGAGCGCGAGCACGCCCGGCGTGCCGCGGCGTCAACCATGCCAGAGCTGATGTCGGCCACCGAGATCGCCCACGAGTTGGGCGTCCGACGTCATCGGCTGCATCAATTGCGGGCTACACCGGCATTTCCTGCGCCGCTGGCCGAGCTGCGCGGCGGCGCAGTCTGGGATGCCGCCGCGGTGCGCAAGTTCGCCGAGAGCTGGGAGCGCAAACCCGGCCGCCCACGCACCAAGGCCGCCGCTGCTGGTAAAACACCCCAGGCGATCCGGGCGGCCTCGATGATCATCACCGTCATCGCGTACGGGTCACCCGGGCTGGAAACATCTAAAATTAGCCTTTGACCTGCGGTTTTTTCCGCGTGGCATGGGCAGGTTCCCTGATTTTTTAGCCCCGTGTAAAAAAATCCGTGATGTTGAGGCGGTCGCCGCGGGTGGGTAACCTCAATAATTTTCGGCCCGGCCAACGCCCGCAAGGCAATCCGTGGGACCGTGGAACCGCCGTGGGACCGGTGACCATGCAGGTGTTAAGGCCAGGCCAGGGGTCAAACCTCGATGTGGTTGGTGATGGCCGGCCCCGACATCGCTGGCCGGGGCATGGAAGGGTAGCAATTCCTCGCGGACGATCTGGCGCACCTGGCCTCTTCGGAGGGGAAAGCGCCCATCAGAACGGCACCGTCATGTAGCTCATGCCCCCGTCGTCTTGGCCTCTGCGGGCTCGGTGTGCCTGGTTGAGGAGTGCATGCATCGGGTCTTGGCGGAACTGTCCGGGCTGCTCACTCATGCCATCCAGGACGCGCTGCGTGGCCAGCGTTGCGAACCGATGCTGCTGCAGCGCGTCGCTATCCACCCGCCGACCCCGCCGCGAGGACCGTGAGGGAACCTGCGCCGGAAGCGACAACCCCGTAGAGCGTGAGGCCACCCCCGGGGACTGTCATAATCGCGCCCGGGGCTAGAGACAGGGCGGGCGTCGCGCCGCTGGCCGACACCGACTCATCGCCGAGGAATACCGGTGCGTCGCCGGTGTTTTGGATGATCCGGGCGACACTTTGGTAGTTCGAGACATGGACTAGCGTTGGCGAGGTATCGATTGTGGTGGTGGCTAGATACATGGGTTTACTTCCTTTCTGACGGGTTTTGTTTTTCGACACCGGCCACCGCGCCAGGACGCGCCTCCGAGGTTATTTCGCCCCGTCGCAGGTGGCCGGTGCTGCCGATTCCGATGTGCCGACTGCCGAGGAGAGCGCACGGATGAAGTTTCACGTCACTCATGGCGCTGCGGGTGTCCCGGACAGTTGCGCCGCGCGCGCCTTTCTCTCACGGACAGCGGCCGCAATCGTGTCATTTCCCCAGGATTGCCCCCGATCACGCAAGGCTTTTCGGGCTGTCGGGGCTCCGCAGTCGGGCGGTACCTCGAAGCGGTCTAGGGCGGCGATGCACTCCTCGACCAGCTCGCTGTTGGGGCCGGGGACGCCGTCGCTGGGCGGGGGCCGCGTCTGCGTAGCCGCCGCCGCGTCGTCGATCTCCTCAACCAAGCCCAGACGCAGCCACCGCTCGCGGTACTCATCACCGATCCACGGAATGATCGGGCCAAGGTTACGGGCGCCGGCCGCGACAGGGCTCTGGTAGTGATGCCACAGGATCCCCTGCTGATCTTTCACGATCAGGCACTCGACGCGCGGATTCATCCGGTAGGCCATTAGATCCGTCCCTGATAATCGTTTTTCGGCCGGAATTCGCCCTGGCCGTTGCCGGTTTCGACCCATTCGTATGTGTCGTTGGGGGATGGCTGGTACACGCCCTCACTGCCCGGCGGTAGTTCCACGCCCTGCCGGAAACGGCCCCTCAACCGGTGCAGAAACCAGTTGGATCGTTCCTCGGCAGTCCATTGTTCCGGCGGCTTGCCGCGGACGATTCTGATCGGCGCCGGCACCCCCGGAAGCGGCATGCCGAGCATGTTGACAGAAGCGCCCCTGGGTGTCCGTGGCGCTTGAGGCGACGCGGCCGCCACTGTCCGCGATGGCCGCGAATCGGTGATGCCGAGCCGCGCCATCACCTGGCCATGCATCTGTTCCAACTCTTCGTCGGCAACGACCCGTTCGGTCGGACGCAGCCCCGGAGCCAGCGACGCGAGCATGGTCCGGTTAGTGGCGCGGTCGCTCTTGAGCGCATTCAGCCAGCGCTCGCGGCTCGTTAGGCTAAGGCGGCCATCGTTGATGGCAGCAGCCACGATCCGCTTATCCTCGGCCACCAGGCGCTCCTCGTCGCTGTTGCGAGCGGCGGCAACCTTTCTGTTCTTCTGCCGCGCAAGTGCCTCCTCGACCGCCGCGCTGAGCGTCGCGTCATCGACGTCGGGCGGCAGCCCGAGCAGCTGCGCGATCTCTGTCCGTGGGACCTGGATCATGGTCATCAGGCACTCCTGCTTTCGTTCCGGCGTTGCTTCTAGTTCAAAATCGACGACGTCGTGACCATCAGCTGTCGCCCAACTCTTTTGGCATCGAGGTTTCCGTGCCGGCAGTGCCAGCGGACCGCATCGGGTGAGATGCCAAGCTCGGCAGCGGCTTCGGCTGTCCCAACACGTACGTCATGGCCCGAGAGTAGGATTTCGACCGCCGCTGAGCGCTCCGACTTGTGCTGACGTGAGTCATGACCGGGAATGCACGCGTCAGCAAGGGCGTGCTGCGCCGCGACCACACCCTCCGGGACACCGGGCTGACCGGGCTGCTGCTTGAGCCGGATGTAATCCCCCGAACCAATGGACGAGATACCGCACCAGGTCCCGCTCAACCGGGATCGCGGTCAGCCGGACAGCGGTAAAGATCCCCGGATACTGCGCGCGCATCTCATCACTGGCCATCGGGCACCTCGCTGGCGGCCCGCAGCTCATCCACCGCGCCGATTAACTTCCGGGCCAGCTCGACGGCCTCGTCTGGCGTAGCCGTGAACCGAATACCGCCCAACTGAATTTGGACGCGCCCGCCCCCCGCCCACGCCGCGGACCCAATGTTGGTGACGCCTTTGAGTTTCACGTCCCGGACACCCTTTGAACTGGCCGATCTCGTGCGTTTTTCGCTTCGGGAAGAGCACAGTATGACGTTGAGGCGGTCGCCGCGGGTGGGGGGGCCTCAATAATTTCGGCCGGGGGGACGGTGGTCGGCAAGGACCCCACCCCCCCAAAAAAATCAGACCCACCCCCCACCATCGCTACTGCCTGTCCGTCAGACTCCCCCCTCCCCGGCCGGTATGGGCAGTTCAGCTCGGTGGCCAGCATGGGTCCGATCCACCGGTCGCAGTGCGGACAGCTGCGGAGGATGGCCGGACGGTTTTTGTTGCGGTCCTCGGTGTTCGGGCGCTCGGGCAGCGGGGGCTCG
The DNA here is from genome assembly GCA_963848535.1 of uncultured Actinomycetota bacterium. Classification (GTDB taxonomy): domain Bacteria; phylum Actinomycetota; class Actinomycetes; order Mycobacteriales; family Mycobacteriaceae; genus Mycobacterium. The sequence goes on along the minus strand of CAWKEM010000027.1, from coordinate 48,787 downwards.
GTGAATTTGCGTTGGCGGTGGGTGCTCACGAGCGACCTCCGTTGTCCGCGGCGAGCACTGCGGCGGCCAGGTCAGCGGACACCGCGTTGATGGCAGCTTCGAGGTTGCCGTGCTTGTGCACTAAGGCATCCGATGCGTGGATGTCATGAATCCCAGGACCGCGGCGGTCACTTTGGGACCGGCGTTGATGATGCGGTCTATCTCGGTGCCGACGCGGGCGCTGTCGCCGGTGAGGCCGGCCAGGAGCAGGCCCAGGGCGGCGGCGTAGAGCGCCGAAAATTGCTGTAGCTCCGTCGACGGCGTTACCGGAGGTGTTCCTGCGTCGCGGCGGACTCGGCGCCGATGACTTCGATTACTCATGCTGTCCTCTTGCGGGGGTCGGTTGATTGTTCTAGCGCGGAATCCCGGTAGCAATGTCGGCACGCTCCGGCCTGAAATGCGAGTGCGCCGATCCACACCGTCAGCGTGAAGATTCCGTCGTCGTTTTCGATGCCGGTGACTAGGCGGCCGCAGCAGTCACACACCTTGTCGGCGTCGCCGGCCAGTTTGAACAGGTGCAGGCAGTACGTGCAGACGACCAAGCCCGGTTTCCACGCGCACGCCCACACCGGTTCCGGGTTGTTCGGGTTGGGCATGTGGAGGCAGGTTTTGGCGTTTCCGTTGATCCATCGGATGAGGGTGCTCGAGCAGGCCGAGGCAGCAGCCACTTGTCGACATCGGAGGTTGGGAGGTGCCGGACGGGTGTTTGTTCGACGGTTTCTATTAGTGCGACGGAGTCGTGTTGGGCGGCGCGGATTTGGTCGGTCCAGGCGACGGGGATGTGTTGTTTGATCATCGCGACGTGCTCAGGGGTGAGTGTGGCGAGCAGGTCGTCCAGCTCTACGGCGGTGATGGCGCGTCTGGGTCGGGGGTTCACCGGTCATATCCCGACATGACGTTCTGGTGAATGCGGTGGCACTTGTCGCAGCGTGGCCTGCCGGTCGATGGTGGTTTTTCGCCGCAGTCGACGCAGAGACTGGCGTTGTAGCGGTCGTGTTGTTCGGTGTTGGTCGGAGGGGTTGCTGTGTTCAGTGCAACCGCGAAACCGGCGTCGCCAAGGGTGGAAGGGTGACCATTCGCGCTGGTCGTCCCGTTACCAGAAATATAACTAGGTGTGTGGGTGTCTGCAGCACACTCTTCTTCTTCTCCCTGATCTACACACCCTTCTTTAAACCTAAAACCATAGCTAGTTATATTTCTGGTAACGGTTGACGGGCTCAGCACGGTCGGGTCGATGTCGTTAGTCAGGCTGTAGTACCACTGCGTGCGGAACTTGCCAGAAATGTCGTCGATCGACTCGCACTCCTCAAGGTCGGTGACCCCGAGAATGTGCAACGCCTGGAGTTGGCGATCGACAGTGGCCCGCGGCTTCCCTATCCGCCGCCGCACCTCGGTGGGTGTGGAGTGCGGGTGCGCGGCCAGATCGTCGATAATCTTGAGCCGCAGCGGCGGCATGGAGTCCCGAGCGACCCGGATCGCCAGCCGGATCGCTTCGGCCCGGTCCAGCCCGATTACGACGGCGCCGCGGAACACCTGGGCGAGTTGCTTGGCGAACCGGGTCCCTAACTCGGGTGCATGTGCGTCGATAACGTCGCCGCGGTAGTCGTGCATAACCGCGGTGCGCGCCAGGCTGACCACATCGGCGGCGGCCACGATGGCGTCCCTTTCTTCCTTCGTCAAGGTCGGCGCCGATTCCGGGTTGATGCCGGCGATGACTCCGTGCGCAAGACGGCTGAGTTCGTCGCGCATCCCGGTTTCAGATCCGGTGTTGTTAACCGCACGGTCGGTCCGACTGAGCCGATTGTCGGTGGAGTCGACGCGCAGCAGGGCGAACCGGTCACCCATCTCGGCGATCACCCCGTGCGCGCTGTCCCATGCGGTGGTTACCGCGCCGATGACGACGATTCGCCCGGTCCACGGGATTTTGGTGCCGCCGTCGACGCCGGCGTCACGCACGTAATGCCCGTCGTAGACCTCGCGCAGCGCTGACAGGATCGGTCCGCGCACTGCGGGCGCCATCGACAGGATCGACGTCAAGTCTTTGATGATCATGATGCCGCGGGGTTCGAGCTTCTTTGAGCAGGCCGCCGGTGGTTTGGGGACCGTTCCTTTTTCGCGGTGGCAGACAGTAGCGCGCCTACCGAGCTGATAGTGGAGACAACGCGGGTTTTCTCGTCGAGGTCTTTGAGCGCGATGACGGTCTCGGTTTTGGTGGCGCCGGGTCCGGAGATGATCAGCAGCCATAGCGGGTCACCGTCGAGGCGTTACCGCGGCGGCGGCCAAGGTGGCGTTGATGGCGTCGAGGTCGTAGTGGACGCCGAACCAGTGCCGGAACCGGGTGTGTAGTTCGGCTAGGGGGACAGGTTTCACTGGTTCTGGTTTCGGCGCCACGGCCGACTGATCGGTGCGGGCATGGTCGCGGGGTTCGGCTGGCGGCGGTGCCGTTGGTTTGACCAACCGCCACAGCTCGTCGGCGGTATGGCTTGCTAAGTAGTCGTCGAGGCCGGTTTTGTTGTCGGTGTCGGGCAGCCACAGGTGTTCGATGCGGGCGCCGCGGTAACTGAGATATTGGGCCAGTGCCTTGCATGACTTTTGCACCGATTCCTTGCGCGCGACGTCGCCGTCGAACGCGATGATGACGCGCCGGCGGTTGTTGAGTGCGATGTCCCGCCATTGGGGAGTGCCATCTTGCCGCCGGCGCTGTTGGTGTAAAGCCAGTTCCACACTCCCGACAGGGCGACGATGCACAGGCCGTGCGCGCCGCAATCCGCTTTCTTGACCCCTTCGGTGATGAACAGCGGCACACTGGGGTCGCCAAGTTGGCCATTGACTCCCGGCGGGATGTCCAGCCCGTCGGGCTGCTGCCAGGGCGTCTCATACTTGACTGGCTTGCCTTTCAGTCAGCGCGGACTGTCTGGCCGGTACTGGTAGCCCCACGTTGAGCCGTCGTCGCGTAGCTGCGGCACCAGCAGGCCGGGCACATTGCGGCCGGCCGCGGTGATCTTCAGATCGGCCAAACGGCGCTTGTCGGTGATGGTTTCGTAGCCGCGTGCCGCCGCGAATTCGGGGATCATTCCGGACGCGGCGAGCATCGCGAGATGATGTTGCGCAATCATCAGTCGTCTCAACTCACTGTTGTTGTAGTTCTCTGATGCGCGCAGTTGTTCTGCGAGTTGGGCGCGGACAGCGTCGGCGAGATCGTCTGCGGCGTCGATGTCCTCCTGCACAAGCTGTTGCGCTGCCGCCCGCCACGATTCGGTTGGATCGCTGGTCGAGCCCGTCGCGTATCTCGTTTCCTCTGACGATGCCGAAATCCGGATAATCGGTGACTAGCTGGCGCACCACCCCGTCGATGTGCGCGACCTCCGCGACTAGCTCGGCCAGCGCCTCGTCGCGCACTCGTTCACGTGCTCGGCCAACGCTTCGGCCGGCGGCACGACTTTCGTTGCGGCGCCGTGGGTTTGCAGCCCGGTCTCGATGAACTCGGCGAGCTCGTCGGCGCTGAACGCGTTCAGCTCGCAGCGCGTGCATTCGTAGTGCAACTTGCCCTACCCGGTTTCTATCGGCTCGCCGGTGAACCATTCGGTCGCGTCCTCGTCGAGTTCCAGGTCGGCGGGCAGCTCCTTTCGCGGGTGAACTGCTCGGTCTCCAACCCGTATTCGATGGCTTGGGGCACCGTCAAACCCAGGTCGATGACGTCGATGCTGTGATTCGGCATGCGGCGGGTTGCTTCCCCGAGGGTTCGGGCGATGTCATAGCCGTCGATGTCGGCGTCGTGCAAGACGAAAATTTTCATGTCGGATCTCCGAGAGCGCCAACAGGTCTCGGCACGCGGTCGGCGAATACCTTTGCCGTAGATCAGCGCCATGTCGTAGCGCTGGCCGATCTCGTACGGCGCCAATTGCGCTTCTAGGCCGGCCTTTTCGATGTAGAGGACTTTGTCGAACTGCCACGACGGCGGGATGTAGGCCTCCACTTCGCGGGTGCCGAGCTGGATCACGGCTCGTCGTGTGGATGGTGCAGTTCGCCGCGCGCCTCGTAATACAGGCCGGGCAGCGGCGCGATGGTCCGTTCATATTCGGGCAGCAGCGTCTGCGTGAAATAGCTGTAGTCCAGTTCCTTGTCGGTGAACTTCTGGATCAGCGGCCGCACCTTGTAGAACAGGGTGCGGGCGGCGACGACATCACCCGCGGCCGTTTTGGCTTCCGGCAGCACCTCGAACACGGCTTCCTTGATGCTCCACTGGTTTTCGCGTGCCCCGGTCGGCCTCATCGCGGGCGCGGCTGCGGCCCGTTCGGCTCTTGCGGGCGTCCTTGCGCCGCTTCTCGGCTTCCGCGCGCAGTGTCTTGGTGGCTCCGCCCAGCGCTTTGGCCGCCGCGGCCGCCACGGATGGCGGGACGACGAGCGCGACCTTGCCCTTGTCGACGAACTGCGTTGCGGCGCAGATCACGTGCACCACCGCGGCGCGGTTTCCGTTGCCGCAGCACGAGTCCGTGAGAAACGACTCCGCGCCGTACCCGCAGACCTCGCCCGCTGCCAGCCACGTGCGGCCCAGCGGATCCCCGAACGCGGGACCGTGGTTGCACCCGAACCAGATCCGGCCCGGTTCGACGGTGTCGGCGACCGCGACCTCCACGATCCACGGCACCCCGCCAACGGTGAGGGCGGTGGTCTTGTACCAGAACCGCCGCACCCCGTACTCCCTGTCGAGCAGCGTCTTGAAGTGCTCACCGCCGACCGGACCGAGCCGCCCCGGCGGGTGGCTTGGCGTGGTCGAGCATCGCATCGTGCAGCGCGGCGATCACGTCGTCGCGGCCGGCCAACTGCGACAGGTGGGTGATACCACCGGCGACCGTGCGGATCGCCTTCTGTTTCACGCTGCCCGACAGGCCGTCGAATTCGGTGATGAACCGGCCGAGCGGCACATCGACACCGGTGCGGCCGATCTGGCGGATATAGGCGTGCACCAACGCCCCGAACACGTCCTTGCCGTACCAGTGCGGCGACGACGGCGCCGCCGGTGTCCACTTCGACCACGCCTCACCGCACGGTTTGTAAAAAACCGTGTCCTGCTCATCGCCGCTGTAAGCGTGGTCAATCGCGATGATCGCGGCGTGCGGGTTTACAAGCGCCGCCCCGAACGCCCACCGGGGCGCATCGATGTCCAGGTCTGCGGGCAGCGGCACCGTCACCGCCGTCCCTTCGCCGCGACCGGGGCCGGTCTCATGCTCGACGACCACATCACCAGCCGCGTCGATGTTCACCCGCAGCTCATGCCGCATCCCGGCTGAGTCGATGACCACCGGGGCGTCCACCCCGAGCGCGGACGGGATTCCCAGCAGTGTCTTGAGCGCGTTGCCCTGGGCGCCGCGGGCCGGGCCGCGGTAGCGCGCCTTGTCGGATGCCAGCACGGTGAAGTCGCACACGTCGTCCACCGTGGCGGGCGTGATGCCGGCACCGTTGTCGGTGACGGTGACGAATGTGATCCCGTCATCGGTGACGGTGTCGATGCGGATGATCGGCGCCACGCCCGCCGACTCAGCGGCGTCCAGCGCGTTGTCGAGCAGCTCCTTGATCACGACGTGGCCGAACGCGTCGACGGGCTGGCCGGTCTGCGCCTGCAGTGCGCGCAGCTCCAGGAACTCCGCTGCCCGCGGCGTGGCGAACACCGTTCTCTGCACGGGCTGGGTCGCGGTCATACGATCTGACCTGTCGAGCGGCGGTGGACGTCGCGGGCGAGCCGGTGGTAGCCGAGGTGGTGAATCGCCTGGCAGGTCTCATGGTCGAGCAATCCTGGTGTGCCTAGGGCGTCGAGCGTGTGAATCGCCGCGACTGCGGCCTCGGCCATCTTGTCGCTGATCTCGCCGTCGCAGCGGTGCTGATCAGAGAGGGGATCTCTGACACACCGGCATGTGCCGATCGGCGGGATCCGCCGCGAATCGCGCCGCCGACGGCGCGCGCCTATCTCCGGGCGCCACGTGTCAGCACCGCACTGCCTGTTGGCCGTAGAATGCGAAGTGCCTACTTCCGCTTCTGTGGTGGTGGCGGTGGTTGGTGGTGTTGAGGTTGGCGGTCGCCCCCTTGGGAAACCGGGGGGCGCCGTTCTGTCTGGCGGCTCCCAGCGGGCGCTCATGAGCCGCCGCCGCGACGCCGGCGGGCCTGCGCCGATTTCAGGGCGAGGCGTTTGAAATACGCCTTCCGTGCATGCTCGGCACGCTTCGCCCGTTCAGCTTGGGCCAGCGTGCCATTGGGGTCGACCTGGCGCTCGAATTTGTCGAGCATTGCCTTGCGGGCGTTGGCCGTTCGGGCAGCTCTATCTGGTGTGCGGGCCCAGGATTCGTGGACAGCTATCTGGCCGCGCAATGAACGTTCTGCTGAGGTGAGCGGCATTCTCGTCTTTCCATGACGATATCGCCAGTCCCGTTGAATCAAGGGGACTGGCGCGAATGCCGCCGCCCGGATGGGTGTAGCGCACCGGGTCCGTTACTGCCCGGACAGGCCAGCGCGAAGCTAGCGGCTCATAGCGTACTACAGCGCTCGATTATTGCGCTGTACAACGCGGCTTCGGCGTGTTGCCGTTGGTCGCCCGGGAGTTTGCGCAGCTTGACGATTTCCGAACCTAGTTGTGACAGAACGAGTTTGATGTCGTCGATGTCAACGGTGACACGGCCGGCGTTACGAATTGCATTGAAGATGACGTTCGCGGCCACGACCGGTACCTTTCGGTACCGATCGGCCACACGGTCCCGCCGGATACCAGTCGCCCGTGATTCTTCGACAGCATCGCCGAGATGAAGTCGTCTGCGTTCGCGCCGTCGTAAAACTTCTCCTTGAGCTTCCGGGGCTCGTATACCCACATGCGGTTCGCTTTGTCGTACTCAAACGTCTTTAGCTCGATGGTCTTGCGGCCCCGGCCGCGGCGCTTCACCGCGGTCACGGTCACCTGATACGGGGGCACAGTAGTCACAGGTCCCCCAATCCAAGTCCGCGCGCTTCGGCTGCGGCCCGGTCGGCCGCCGTGGCGCGGGTATAGCGGTCGATCATGTCCCGGGTGTTCCACCCGGCCACGGCCATCAGGCCGCCCTCGGATCCGCCTGCGGCCAGCCAGCGTGAGGCGGCGGTGTGCCGCAGTAGGTGCGGATGGAACCCGGTGAGCCCGGCCAACTGTGCGCGGTACTTCAGCGCCGCGTGCAGGCCGTAATATTCGAGGCTTTTGCCGCGGTCGCCGAGCCAGAGCGCGTCGGTCTCGGCCAGGCGGTGGGTGCGCCGGGCACGTAGGTAGCGGTCGATCGCGCGGGCGGTCTGGTCGCCGAACGGCGCGATGCGGCCCTTGCCGCCTTTGCCCCGGCGCACCGTCGCCAGGCCGCGGCCTAGGTCGACGTCGGCCAGCGTGAGGCCGGTGACCTCACTGGCGCGCATTCCGGTCTCGGCCATGAGTCGCACGATCGCCTCGTCGCGGCGGTCGCGGAACTCCTTGCCGCCGCACGCCTTGATCAGTCGGCGCAATTCGGCATCTGTCAGCGATTCGGTGACCTTGGTGTCGAGCTTGGGGGCCTTGAGGCCGAGCAGGGGATCGGTGTCGACCTCGCCCTCCTCCTCAAGCCACGCCGAGAACCGGCGCACGCCGAGCTGACGGGCCCGCGCGGTCGACGGTTCGGCGCCCCTGTCCAGCAAATCGGCGACGAAGCCCTTCACCAGGTCGCGGTCCAGAGCGGGGGAGTGGCCGTGCTGATCACACCAGCGGATGAAGGCCCGGACGCCGTCGCCGTAGCCTTTGATGGTCTGCGCCGCCTTGCGTTCGGCCCGCAGCGCAAGTTCCCACGACGGCAGCAACGCAGCGAGGTCCAGAGCCGGAGGTGGTTTGCGACGCGCCACGTTCAATATCTTGACTGTTAGCGCTGTACATGTCTACTATTTCTGGACTGACCAACAAAACTGCTGGTCGGAACTATAGCCCGGAGTGTCGCTCAGTCCAGGTAGTCGCGCAAGACCTGGGAACGGCTGGGGTGGCGCAACTTCGACATCGTCTTGGACTCGATCTGGCGGATGCGCTCGCGAGTCACGCCGTAGACCTGCCCGATCTCGTCGAGGGTACGAGGCTGGCCGTCGGTGAGGCCGAAGCGCAGCCGTACGACGCCGGCCTCGCGCTCCGAGAGCGTTTCCAGCACCGACTGCAGCTGGTCTTGCAGCAACGTGAACGACACCGCGTCGACGGCCACCACGGCTTCGCTGTCTTCGATGAAGTCGCCGAGCTGGCTGTCGCCCTCGTCGCCGATGGTCTGGTCCAACGAGATCGGCTCACGGGCGTACTGCTGGATCTCCAGCACCTTCTCGGGTGTGATGTCCATCTCTTTGGCCAACTCCTCAGGCGTGGGCTCGCGGCCCAGATCCTGCAGCAGCTCGCGCTGGATGCGGCCCAGCTTGTTGATCACCTCGACCATGTGCACCGGGATACGGATGGTGCGGGCCTGATCGGCCATGGCGCGGGTGATGGCCTGGCGGATCCACCACGTCGCGTACGTGGAGAACTTGTAGCCCTTGGTGTAGTCGAACTTCTCGACTGCCCGAATCAGGCCCAGGTTGCCCTCCTGGATGAGGTCGAGGAACGCCATGCCGCGGCCGGTGTAGCGCTTGGCCAGGGAAACCACCAGCCGCAGGTTGGCTTCCAACAAATGGTTCTTCGCGCGGTCACCGTCGCGGCAGATCCACACCATGTCGCGGCGCTGAGCGGGGGGCAGTTTGTCGCCGCGCTCGGTCAGCTCGGTCATCAGCTGGGTGGCATAGAGGCCGGCTTCGATCCGCTTGGCCAGCTCGACCTCTTCCTCCGCGTTGAGCAGCGCCACCTTGCCGATCTGTTTGAGGTAAGCGCGAACGGAGTCCGCCGAGGCGGTGAGTTCGGCGTCCTTGCGGGCCTGCCGCAACGCCTCGGATTCGTCTTCGTCCCAGACGAAATCGCCGGAGGCTTTGTCCTTTTCGGTGGGCTCAGCGATCTCGTCGTCCTCATCGGCGGCAGTCTCGCCGGCCCCGGCGATCGGGGCGGCACCCTCAACGTCCTCGGAGTCACCTGGTTCGAGGACGGGGTCAACGGCGTCGGGCGCCACGACGTCCTCGAGGTCGTCGAGATCGAGGACAGCGGGGTCGATGTCGAGGTCTGCGCCGGGCTCGCCGTCGAGTTCCAGGTCCGTGTCGAACTCCTCGGTGGCGCCGTCGGACGGGACGGCGGCCAGGTCGGCGTCGGGCCCCGGAGCACCTTTGGGTGCCGCCTTCGTCCCGCGGGCGGATGGTGCCTTCGCCGGGGTGCCCTTGGCCGGGGTGCGGGTCTTCTTTGCCGTCCCGCTTGCCGCTTCGGCCTCGGGTCCCGTCGTGGGCTTCGTGGCACGCGATGCCGTCTTGGCGGCCCGTTTCGCCGGGGCGGAGCCGTTGGCGGCCTTTGCCGCCGACCGCTTGGCGGGGGACGACGGAGACTTCGTGGCGGTGCGTTTCACCGGCTCATCGGTTGCCGGGCTGGCTTTGGTCGCTGCCACTTACACCCCTTCGGTCGGACTCACTTCCGGTGTGTCTGGGCATGCTCAACCGAAAGTGTCTGCTATGTCGAATGTCGGCGCTGGTATCAGCGTGAGTACCCGCACGCTATCGTTTGGGCGGTCGCCGAGAACCATTGTAACGACAGTGCGCCAACGTACTGCCGCACCGGGCAAATTTCAGTGCGTCACATCCAGGGTTGCGGCCATGGCGGCGCCGACTATTCCGGCGGTGTTGAGCAGGGCCGCAGCCACCACCGGTGTGCGGTTCTCGAGCAGCGGCAGCCACTTGTCGGCCTTGCGGCTGATCCCGCCTCCGGCAATGAACAAGTCGGGCCACATCGCGTTCTCGATGGCCATCAGCACCCTGGTCACCTGCGTGGCCCACGTTTCGTAGCTCCAGTTGTTCTTCTCTTTGACCGATGACGCCGCTCGTTGCTCGGCTTCCTTGCCGCCGACTTCAAGATGCCCGAACTCGGTGTTGGGTATCAACGTCCCGTTGTGGATGACCGCAGAGCCGATCCCGGTGCCGAACGTCAACAACACCACCAAGCCGGACTTGTTTTTGCCCGCCCCGTAGTGCTGCTCGGCCAGCCCGGCCGCGTCGGCGTCGTTGAGGATCGTGACGTCCTGGCCGCCCAGCTCGGCGCTGATGACATCGCGCGCGTTGGTGCCGATCCAGGACCTGTCCACGTTGGCCGCGGTCTGGACGACGCCGTGGGTGACGACCCCGGGATACGTCACCCCGAGCGGACCGGTCCAGCCGAATCCGTGGACGACTTCGGCGATGGTCTTGGCGACAGCCGACGGGGTCGCCGGCTGCGGGGTCAACAGCTTGATCCGCTCGCCAATCAACAGTCCGGTGTCCATGTCGACGATGCCGCCCTTGATGCCGCTGCCACCGACGTCGATGCCGAATCCACGACGCTGTGGTGAGCCGACGGGTGTTTGGGCGCCGGGCATATCCGTGGTCGAGTCGGTGCTGGTCATCGAATCTCCTCGGCGGAACTAGGCTGTTCGCTCACCTTAGCCCGGCGACGGCGCGCGTCGGGGTCTCTGCGGAGCCATGGTGACTGTGATGCGATAGACCGGTGACCCGACCAGATGACGAGCCGGCGCGGCTGCGCTTAGTGGCCGAAGCCCTGGCCGTCGAGGCCGCCGAGTTCGTGCGGCGTCGCCGCACCGAGGTGTTCGGCGCCGAAGCGGGCGCCCGGAATGCCGCAGCCAGGGACGCGGTGCGGTCCAAGAGCACCCCGACCGATCCGGTGACCGTGGTCGATACGGAAACAGAACGGCTGCTGCGGGATCGCTTGGCCCAACTACGGCCCGGTGACCCGATTCTCGGGGAGGAGGGCGGGGGGCCCGCCGATCCGGCGGCCACACCCGCCGATGCGGTCACCTGGGTGCTCGATCCCATAGACGGCACAGTGAATTTCGTCTACGGCATCCCGGCATACGCGGTGTCGGTCGGCGTGCAGGTCAACGGCGTGTCGGTGGCGGGTGCGGTCGCTGACGTCGTCGGCGGGCGGGTGTATTCGGCAGCGACCGGACTGGGCGCGCACGTCATCGACGAGCATGGGACGGACCCGCTGCGGTGCCGCGCCGTTGACGATTTGTCGATGGCGTTGGTGGGCACCGGCTTCGGCTACTCGCGGCGGCGCCGCGCGACCCAGGCCGCGTTAGTGGCGCGAATGCTGCCGTTGGTCCGCGATGTGCGTCGCATCGGTTCCGCGGCGCTGGATCTGTGCATGGTCGCGGCGGGCCGGCTGGATGCCTTCTATGAGCACGGGTTACAGGTGTGGGACTGCGCGGCGGGTGCGCTGATCGCGGCCGAGGCGGGGGCCCGGGTGCTGGTGCCGGCCCGGGACGTCACCGGAGCCGGATTGGTGATGGCCGCCGCGCCCGGAATCGCCGACGAGCTGTTGGCCGCCCTGAACCGGTTCAGCGGCCTGGACCCGATCCTGGATTGACCCTGGATTGACCCTGGATTGACTTTGCCGCCCTCAGCAGCTGCTGGAGTGAATCTTGGTGAGCAGGGCAGGATCTGAGGGCTCGGTGGCGCCGGGGCGCAGGGTGGTAAGCACCGCGTCGATGTCGTCGTTGTGCGCCAGCGCGGTGAACTCGGTGCCGATCGCGAGGTCGACGGACTCGTCGGCGCGGTTGTCATTGAACAGTTCGGTGCACGGCGCCACCAGCCAGACCGCGGCCGCGGTGGCTTGCCCGGCCGTACCGAAGCGGACCTGGCCTTGGCAGTTCAGCCTGGCGCCGGCATAGATCGGGTCGTTGGCGGCGGTCGGCTGAGCGAACCCCAGATCTTTCATGGCGCCGGCCACGTCGGCGGCTTGTCCACCGCGGCCGCTGGCGTTGAGGACGCGGACCTTGGTGTCGCTGAGTTTGGCGGGCGTGACATCGGCCATGGCGCTCCGTGACACCTGCTCACCGAGCTGCTTGGGCGCCGCCCCCGTCGGTTGGGGCGGTGGGTTGCACACCGCGGCCTCGTGCACCTTGGCCGGTCGCGTCAGCGCAACAGTCCACACCACGCCCGTCGCCAGCACCAGGAAAACCAGCACGACGATGGCGGGCCGGGGATTGCGCCGCCGAAAGGGCCGACCGTGCTTGTCGAAAGCAGTACCCTCGGTGATTTGTGCGACCACAGCTGCACTGTAGTCGCACGCTAAAGGCACTGTTCAAAGCCGGACGCAAGGGTCAATTAGGGGATGTGACGTAAATCACACCTTAATGGACCGCGATACGGGCACGAATCATTTGGTGGATGCGTTCGACGCTGGTACAAAGCGATGCTTGGGTAACGAGGGCATGTGAGGGGATAGGGCGATGCCTACCGACTATGACGCTCCGCGGCGTACCGAGACTGATGACGTCTCGGAGGACTCGCTGGAGGAGCTCAAAGCACGGCGGAACGAAGCGGCCTCGGCCGTGGTCGACGTCGACGAGTCCGAATCCGCTGAGTCTTACGAGCTGCCGGGCGCCGACCTGTCCGGTGAAGAGCTGTCGGTTCGCGTCATCCCGAAGCAGGCCGACGAGTTCACCTGTTCGAGCTGCTTTTTGGTGCAACACCGCAGCCGGCTGGCCAGCGAGAAGAACGGCGTGATGATCTGTACCGACTGCGCAGCCTGATCGGTCAGCTGCGCAATGCCGACAGCACCCGCTCCGGGTGACGGCAGCTCACCAGCCAGTACGGTGTCGGGTCGTCCGGGTCATCGAGGACCACCAGGATCATCGGTCCGACCCATGCCCGATGCAGCACGTAGGCCGCCGGGTCGAGCTGACGGCCCAGCGCTGCGGACTTGGCAGAGGGCGGTATTTCCGCGGAGCGGGCGATCACGGTGACCGGCAGGTGCGCTTCCCCGGCCCACAGTTCCACTCCGCTGTCGCCGGCGGTGACCCGGATCTCGACCCGGCCCAGCCACAACAACGCTCCGGTCGCGACCGCGAACAATGTCACGAACGGTAGCCAGGCGGGCCGGGCGGCAACACCGAGGTCGACCTCGAAAGCGATCAGCCCCGCCAGGGCGAAGGCCAGTGGCCACCACCACCACGGCACCCATAGTCGTTCGCGATATCGCACGCCGTGCGGCGCGACGCGGGTATCGGACACCCAGTCAAGGGTAGTCTGTGGCCCCGTGTCGACCAGTCTGGCCATAGTCCGCCTCGACCCCGAACTTCCGCTGCCCAGTCGTGCCCACGACGGCGACGCCGGGGTCGATCTCTACAGCGCAGAAGAGGTCAGGCTGGACCCCGGGCGACGTGCCCTGGTGCGAACCGGCGTCGCGGTCGCTATTCCGTTCGGAATGGTCGGCTTGGTGCACCCGCGCTCGGGATTGGCTACGCGCGTGGGGCTTTCGATCGTCAACAGTCCGGGCACCATCGACGCCGGCTATCGCGGCGAGATCAAGGTCGCGCTGATCAATCTCGACCCGGTCGAGCCCATCATGGTGCACCGCGGCGACCGCATCGCCCAGTTGCTGGTGCAGCGGGTCGAGTTAGTCGAGCTGGTCGAGGTGTCGTCGTTCGACACGGTCGGGCTGGCTGAAACCTCCCGTGGCGACGGTGGTCACGGTTCCTCCGGCGGACATGCGAGTTTGTGATGGCATTCGGTAAACGCTCACGCAAAGACGACAGCGAACCCACTTTCGGCGGGCCGACCGGCGACGAGGCGCAGCCGGAGGAGGACATCGCGGTGCAAGCCGCCGACGAGCAGGTCGCCGGCGATCCGGAAGAGCTGGAGGGGCCGTTCGATATCGACGACTTCGACGACCCCGCGGTCGCGGAGCTGGCCCGGCTCGATTTGGGTTCGGTGCTCATTCCCATGCCGGAGGCGGGCCAGCTGCAGGTCGAGCTGACCGAGACCGGTGTCCCGAGTGCGGTGTGGGTCGTCACACCCAATGGCCGTTTCACCATCGCCGCCTACGCGGCACCGAAGACCGGCGGACTGTGGCGTGAGGTGGCCGGCGAGCTCGCCGACTCGCTGCGCAAGGACTCCGCCCAAGTCAGCATCAAGGACGGTCCCTGGGGTCGGGAAGTGGTCGGAACCGCCTCCGGCGTGGTGCGCTTCATCGGGGTCGACGGCTACCGCTGGATGATCCGTTGCGTCATCAACGGCCCGCACGAGACCATCGACGTGTTGGCCCAGGAGGCGCGGGCAGCATTGGCGGACACCGTGGTTCGTCGCGGTGATACACCGCTTCCGGTGCGGACCCCGCTGGCCGTGCAGCTGCCCGAGCCGATGGCGCAACAGCTGCAGGAAGCCGCGGCCGCGCAGCGGGCCGACGCGCAGCAGGCGTCCGACGAGCCGGCCGAACGCCGCAGCGCCGAAGGGTCGGCCATGCAGCAGTTGCGCACCACAAGCGGCGGCTAGCGACGGGGCCGGGCCTGCCTAAGCGTCGGCGAGAGCGGTCAGGCAGGCCGCACCGAGCGCGGCGGGGTCGGCGCCGAGCTGATCCAGCGTCACGGTCCGTAGGGCCGCACGCGGCGCGGCGGCGACCCAGTCCACGGCCACCTGCAGCGGGTGGATCGGATCGTCGACCGCGGCGGCCACCCCCAGTGGGGCGGCCAGCCGGGCCAGGTCCGCACAGCTCGGTGCCACGTAGGCCGCCGCTGCCTCCATGGCGTCGGGCAACTGTGGCCACTGGGCACGCCACGACCTGGCCAGCTCGTCGGCCAACCACGGCGGGCTGGATGCCCGCATCTGGGTGGTCGTGGCGGCCAACCCGTCAGCGCGCAGCCGGGACGCCGAATACCGTGCCGCGAGCGCCGCGGGTGCCGTTCCGGGGGCCCCGGCCCAGGCCGGCAACGCGGCCAGGACGGCGATCGTGTGATCGGGATGGGCCAATGCCCAGGCGGCCGCCACCGCGGCGCCGATCGAGACACCGCCGACGGCGATCGGGCCTTCGCGCGCCGCCGTGTCCAAAGCCGACAGATAACCCTCGATCAGCCGATCCGGCCGCGGCGGCGGGGTCACCGGCAACGCGCCGACCTCATGCAAAGGGCCGGAGAAGGCCCGATGAACGTAGTCGTCATCGGATCCGGTCCCGGGCAACAACACGGTCGTGACACCGCGCAGATCGACAGCCACCCGTTGATAGTGCCCCGCCTTCCCGAGCGTTCCAACATTATGTTTGGTTCGGTTGGCGCTGGGGAACCAAGACGTCTACGGTGTCCGTTGGCATAGACAAAAGCGCCGATAGCTGTAACAGCATTGTCAGGAGTGGCCATGGGGGCCCAGGGTTATCTGCGCCGGCTCACCCGTCGGTTGACGGAGGATCCGGGGCAACGCGACTCCGAGGAGTTGTCCGAGGAAGTCGCAAGTACCGGTGCGCAGCGTGTGATCGATTGTGAGCGTGGCCAGGACGTCACGATGATCGGCACCTTGCGCAGCGTGGAAACCAACGGCAAGGGCTGCGCCGGCGGAGTCCGCGCCGAGTTGTTCGACGGCAGCGACACCGTCACGCTGGTGTGGTTGGGTCAACGCCGGATCCCCGGCATCGATTCGGGGCGCACCCTGCTGGTGCGGGGCCGGTTGGGCAAGCTGGAAAACGGCACCAAGGCCATCTACAACCCGCACTACGAAATTCAGCGGTGACCACCCCCGGCGATTTGGGGGCAGGCCTGCGACGTACCCGACACCCGGATACTCACTGGAGTGACGCGAACGGTTATCGCACCGGCCCAGGGCGACTGCTGGCACAGATCGGCGGGGTGGGTGGGGTCATCTACTCGTCGCTGCCGGTGGTCACCTTTGTGGTGGCTTCCAGCCTCTCCGGTTTGCTTACTGCGGTCGGGTCCGCGTTGGGCGTGGCCGCAGCGATCCTGCTATGGCGGCTGATCCGGCGGGAATCCACCCAGCCGGCCCTCTCCGGGTTCGCCGGCGTCGGCGTCTGCGCCCTGATCGCCTACGTCGTGGGGGAGTCCAAGGGCTACTTCCTGCTGGGCATCTGGATGTCGCTGCTGTGGGCGGTGGTCTTCGCCGCGTCGGTGCTGATCCGCCGGCCCCTGGTCGGCTACCTGTGGGGCTGGGCCGGCGGGCATGACCGCGGCTGGCGTGACGTGCCCCGGGCCGTCTACGCCTTCGACATCGCCACGCTCGGCTGGGTGCTGCTGTTCGGCGCCCGGTTCGTGGTCCAGCGGCTCCTCTACGACGCCGATAAGACCGGTTGGCTGGGGGTGGCGCGGATCGGGATGGGCTGGCCGCTGACAGCGTTGGCCGCACTGGCGACCTACGCGGCGATCAAGACCGCTCAGCGGTCCATGGCTGCGGCCGACAACGCCGGCGTTGCCGGCGAGGCGGACACCGTCCCCGATTAGTTGCCGGGCTCGGTGTGGTCGCCCGGCGAGGTGGCCGGCAACAGCAGCTTGCGCAGATCCTCCTCGGCCTCGGCGGCCGCGACGAAGAGCAGTTCATCCCCGCCTTCCAGCGGCTCGTCGCCCTCCGGCACGATGACTCGCGGGCCGCGCAGGATCGTCACCAGCGCGGCATGCCGGGGCAGCTGCAGTTTGCGCACCGGCTTGCCGCCCCACGGCGTGTCGTCGGGCAGGGTGATCTCGACGAGGTTGGCCTGCCCCCGGCGGAATTCCATGAGTCGCACCAGATCGCCCACGGCGACGGCCTCCTCGATCAGCGAGGCCAGCATGCGCGGCGTGGACACCGCCACGTCCACCCCCCAGGCGTCGGTGAACAGCCACTCGTTACGGGGATCGTTGACCCGGGCCACCACCCGCGGTACTGCGAATTCGGTCTTGGCCAACAGGCTCAGCACGACATTGGCCTTGTCGTCGCCGGTCGCGGCCACCACCACGTCGAAATCCTGCAGGTGCACCGACTCCAGCAGGCTCAGTTCGCAGGCATCGCCCAGCCGCCAGTGCGCGGCGGGGATGGCGTCGATATCGACGTGATCGGGGTTGCGCTCGATCAGGGTCACGTCGTGGCCGTTGGCCACGAGTTCGCGAGTGACCGAGCGGCCGACCGCGCCGGCCCCGGCGACAGCTACTTTCATTTCCGCGGCTCCTCAAAACGGTCGCTCGGCTTCATCGGCCCGTTCCCGAGTCGAGATCCTCGCTGGGCGGTAACGCGGCGATGGCGACCGCCTCGGCGGCGCGGCCGGATATCGCGGCGATGTAGACCTGATCGCCGGCCTGGATGACGGTCTTCGGTTCCGGCAACACGCCGGTTCCGAACCGGATCAAAAACGCCACTCGGGCACCGGTGGCCTGCTCCAGTTCGGTGGCCCGGTGGCCCACCCAGTCCTCGTGCAAGTCGACCTCGGCCACGGCGACGGTACCGGTCGGATCGCGCCACTTGGCCGTCTCGCCCTCCCGGGTGAGCGCGTTGAGCAGGCGATCGGTCGTCCAGGGCACGGTGGCGATCGTCGGGATTCCCAGGCGTTCGTAGACCTCAGCGCGCTTGGCGTCATAGATCCGGGCGACGACGCGCCCGACACCGAAGGTCTCCCGCGCCAGCCGGGCCGAGATGATGTTGGAGTTGTCACCGGATGACACCGCGGCGAACGCGTCGGCTTCCTGGATGCCCGCCCGCAGCAGGACGTCTCGGTCGAATCCCTGACCCAGCACCCGCTCGCCGGCGAATTCCGGGCTGAGCCGGTTGAAGGCCGCGCTGTCGCGGTCGATAACCGCAACCTCGTGGCCGATCCGGGACAGCCCGTCGGCCAACGACGAGCCCACCCGGCCGCATCCCATCACAACCACCCGCACCTGAGATCCTCTCGGCTGGTCCTGCTTGTGTTAACCCATCGGCAACCTAGCGCGGCCAGCCGATTTCAGTCGGGAACATTCTCGCTCAGGGAACGCTACCGGCAAGCTCGGGTGGGCTTACTCTTGGCTCTCGTGTCCAAACTTTCAACCGCCACGCGCCGGTTGCTGATAGGTCAACCGTTTCGCAGCGACCGGCTGAGTCACACCCTCTTGCCCAAGCGGATCGCGCTGCCGGTGTTCGCCTCCGATGCGATGTCGTCGGTGGCCTATGCCCCCGAGGAAATCTTCCTGATGCTCTCGGTGGCCGGGCTGGCGGCCTACTCCATGGCGCCGTGGATCGCGCTGGCGGTCGCCGCGGTGCTGCTCGTGGTGGTGTCCAGCTACCGGCAGAACGTGCACGCCTACCCCTCCGGAGGTGGCGACTACGAAGTCGTGACCACCAACCTGGGCGACACCGCCGGCCTGGTGGTGGCCAGCGCCCTGATGGTGGATTACGTTCTTACCGTTGCGGTTTCGATAGCATCGGCGATGTCGAACATCGGCTCCGCGATCCCGTTCGTCTACGAGCACAAAGTTATTTTCGCGGTGAGCGCCATCCTGCTGGTGATGGCGATGAACCTGCGCGGAGTCCGCGAATCCGGTCTGGCCTTCGCCATCCCGACCTACGCGTTCATCTTCGGCGTCGTCGCCATGCTCGGCTGGGGGTTGTTCCGAATCTACGTGCTGGGTAACGCGCTGCACGCCGAATCTGCAGGCTTTGTGATGCACGCCGAGAACGGCAAAATCGTCGGTATCGCGCTGGTATTTCTGGTGGCCCGGTCGTTCTCCTCGGGCTGCGCGGCGCTGACCGGTGTCGAGGCGATCAGCAACGGGGTGCCGGCGTTTGAAAAGCCGAAGTCCCGCAACGCCGCAACAACGCTCCTGATGCTCGGCGCCATCGCGGTGACCCTGATGGTGGGCATGGTCACCCTGGCCGTGCAGACCGGGGTCCAGCTCGTCGACGATCCCACTACGCAGCTGACCGGCGCCCCGGCGGACTATCAACAGAAGACGCTGGTCGCCCAATTGGCGCAGGCCGTGTTCGGCGGCTTTCACCTCGGTTTCCTGCTGATCGCCGCGGTCACCGCGTTGATCCTGGTGCTGGCCGCCAACACCGCGTTCAACGGCTTCCCGGTGCTCGGCTCGGTCCTGGCGCAGCACAGCTACCTGCCGCGCCAGCTGCACACGCGCGGGGACCGGCTGGCGTTCTCCAACGGGATCCTGTTCCTGTCGGCGGCGGCCATCGGGGCGGTGATGGCATTCCGCGCCGAACTCTCCGCGCTGATCCAGCTCTACATCGTCGGCGTGTTCATATCCTTCACGCTGAGCCAGATCGGGATGGTCCGGCACTGGACCCGACTACTTCGCAACGAGACCGATCCGTCGGCGTGCCGTAAGATGATGCACTCCAGGGTGGTCAACACGGTGGGTTTGCTGTCCACCGGCACCGTGCTGTTCATCGTGCTGATCACCAAATTCCTTGCCGGAGCTTGGATCGCGATTGTCGCCATGGGGGCACTGTTCATCGTGATGAAGATGATCCGCAAGCACTATGACGCCGTCAACCAGGAGCTGGAGGAACAGGCCGCCGCCCAGCAGAACGAAATCGTTTTGCCCAGCCGCAACCACGCCGTGGTGCTGGTGTCGAAGTTGCACCTGCCGACACTGCGTGCACTGGCCTATGCGCGAGCGACCCGGCCCGACGTGCTGGAGGCCGTGACGGTCAGCGTCGACGATGCGGAAACCCGTGGGCTGGTGCATAAGTGGGAGGAAAGCGATATCAGCGTGCCGCTCAAGGTCATTGCCTCGCCGTATCGCGAAGTCACCCGTCCGGTGCTGGATTACGTCAAACGAGCCAGAGAGGAGTCACCGCGCACCGTGGTCACGGTGTTCATCCCCGAGTATGTGGTGGGTCACTGGTGGGAGCACGTGCTACACAACCAGAGCGCGCTTCGGCTCAAGGGCCGGCTGCTTTTCATGCCGGGTGTGATGGTGACTTCGGTTCCCTGGCAATTGACTTCGTCGGAACGGCGCCAAACGTTGCAGCCGTACGTGGCTCCCGGTGATGCGCGCAGGGGAATCTTCGATTGACCCACGAATCGACCCACCCACCCGACGCGGAGACTGCGCCTTTCGGGCAACTGACACTGGTCACCGGGGCGCCGGCGAACGGCGGTAGCTGCGTGGCGCACCACGAAGGCCGGGTGGTGTTCGTCCGCTACGCACTGCCTGGTGAGCGGGTGCGGGTGCGGATTACTGCGGACCGCGGGTCTTATTGCCACGCAGACGTTGTCGAGGTGATCGAGCCGGCAGCCGAGCGGACCGCGTCCCTGTGCCCGATCGCCGGGGTGGACGGTGCCGGGTGTTGCGATCTGGCGTTCGCTGCGCCGGAGGCGGCCCGGACGTTCAAGGCGCAAGTCGTGGCCAATCAGCTGGAACGCCTCGGCGGACATCGGTGGGGTGGCGAGGCGGAGCCGCTGTCGGATTCCGGACCGACCGGTTGGCGCACCCGGGTCCGGCTCGATGTGGGCGCAGACCATCGCCCCGGCTTCCACCGGTATCACAGCCACGAGCTGGTGACCGACCTGCGCTGCGCGCAGTTGCCGGCCGGCATGCTGGACGGACTGGCGCAAAACCTGTCGAGGGCCGACTTGCCGCCGACTGCTCAGCTGCACGTGGCCGTCGACGACGACGGCGAGCGCCATGTGGTGCGCACCCTGCGGCAGGGCAGGCGGACGGCCACCAAGGTGGTGGAGGGTAGCTACGAGGCCGTGCAGCGATTGGACGGCCGCAGCTGGCGGGTGCCGGTGACAGCCTTCTGGCAGGCGCACCGGGACGCGGCCGGGGTGTACAGCAGGCTGGTCGCGGACTGGGCGCAGCCCAGCGCCGGCATGACCGCGTGGGATCTGTACGGCGGTGCGGGCGTTTTCGCCGCGGCGCTGGGCGGCGCGGTCGGGGAGTCCGGACGGGTGTTGAGCGTCGACATGTCGCGCGGGTCGACGCGGGCCGCCCGGGCCGCACTGGCTGATCTGCCGCAGGTGGAGGTCGTCACCGACTCGGTGCGCCGTGCCCTGACGGCGCAACGATCCAGCGCCGATGTCGCGGTTCTGGATCCGCCGCGGGCAGGTGCCGGGCGAGATGTCATCGATCTGCTGGCCGCCGCCCGAGTCCCGCGCGTGGTGCACATCGGCTGCGAGGCAGCGTCTTTCGCCCGCGATATCGGCCTTTACCTCAGTCACGGCTATGTCGTCGAGCAGCTCAAGGTATTCGATGCATTCCCGCTGACCCATCACACCGAATGCGTCGCGCTGTTGACCCGCTAACCGGGTGATCGCTGTGGCCGGGGTCAGCTCATCACGAGGTAGCGCAGCCACAGGTAGACGGCCGCGACCAGCAGGGAGACGGCCGCGACCACCATGCCCTTGCGGGTGAATTCCCAAAAGGAGATGGGATTGTCGGCACGCGCGGCGATCCCCAGGACGATGACGTTGGCGCTGGCGCCGACGGCGGTGAGGTTGCCGCCGAAGTCGGTGCCGAGCGCAAGGGCCCACCACAAGACGCCGGGGTCGACGTGGTCCACCAGGGCGGGGGCCAACTCGGCGACGATGGGCGCCATCGTCGCCGCATACGGAACATTGTTGACAACCCCGCTGATCAGCAGCGACGCGGCGAGGATCACCATCGTTGCCAACAACGTGTGGCCGCCGGTGGCGGTGATCGCCATCTGTGCGAGCTGTTTGACGACGCCCGTCTTCACCAGGGCGCCAACCATGATGAACAGGCCCGCGAAGAACACCAGCGTGTCCCACTCGACGCTGGACAGGTAATCGGAATGCTCCAGCCTGGACAGCACGACCAGGATGCCGGCGCCCAACAGCGCCACGATGGAAGGCTCCATGTGCAGCGCCGAGTGGGCGATGAACGCGGCGAACACCGCCACCAAGACAACGCCGCACTTGATGAGCAGCCCGTGATCGCGAATGGCCTCCTTCTCCTCCAGCGACATGACGTCGGCGACCCGCTCCGGGTCGACGGTGAACGCGCCGGGAAAAAGCCGCGGCAGCAACACGATCAGGACCCCGATCACGATGATCACGATCGGCGCCAGATGGACCAGGAAGTCGTTGAACGTCAGGCCGGCCTTGCTGGCGATGATGATGTTGGGCGGGTCGCCGACCAATGTCGCCGTGCCGCCGATGTTCGACGCGAACGCTTCGGCCATCAAAAACGGCGCCGCGTTGATCGCCAGCCGGTCACACACCAACAGCGTCACCGGGGCGACGAGCAGCACCGTGGTGACGTTGTCCAGCAGGGCCGACGCGACCGCGGTGACCAGTACCAGCAGGATCATGACGCGCAACGGGGAGCCACGGGCGCGCTTGGCCGACCAGATCGCCACGTACTCGAACACCCCGGTCTGGCGCAGCACGCTGACGATGACCATCATGCCGAACAGCAAAAAGATGACGTCCCAATCGATTCCGGTGTCGTGCGAGTAGAAGACGTCGTCGGAATTGATGATCGGTAAGGTGACCACGATGGCGGCGCCCGCCAGCGCCACCAATGTCTTGTTGATGCGATCGCTGGCTATCAGCGCATAGGCGACCACGAAGACCACGATCGCGATGACGCTCATCAATTTTCCTGTGGTTCTGACCGCAGACCGTTGATCGCCGAATCCGTTGGCATCAATGCTGCAGCGCTGCCGCCAGGACCCGCGATGCCGTGACCACCCCGATCAACTTGCCGTCTTTGACCACCGCGACCAGCGGGCTGCGCAGCCGCGCCATGAGCGCCGCCACCTCGATGATGGTGTCGTCAGCATCGGCCGGAGGAACGTCGACCAAGTGATCCGGCAGCACGTCGCGCACCTTCTTGCCGCTCAGCTTCTCCGCGCAGCGGTCAGCCATCGACTCGTTGAGCACACCGGCCAGTGAGGGATCGTCCTGAACATAGCGGGGCACGATGAATCGGACGACCTGAGAGGCGGGCAACACCGCGTACGGGCTTCCCGAGCTGTCGGTGACCAAGAGCCCGGGCAGTCGGTGCTCGGCGAGCATCCGGGCGGCGTCCAGTGCGTTTGCATCAATGCTGACGACCGGGAAGTCCTCGGCGATTTGCTCGGCGCGCATAGTGCGACGATACGTCCGCAGGGTGATTGCGGTGTCGTCGACGTCCAGGCTCACGGCGTACTCCGGGGTCGCGGGGCAACGTTGCCGACCAGGCTTCCCGGCTCACCGCGCACCCAGGCTACCAAAGGTGCGGCCCGGCTACGGGACTGCGGGAGTCGAGAACCGCCGTGCGAGGCCCATTCGGTGGTCGCTGCGTAGACTGACGGGATGCTCGAACAGATCCGCGGGCCCGCCGATCTGCAGCACCTTTCGCAGCAGCAGCTCCGCGATCTCGCCGCCGAGATCCGCGAGTTCCTGATCCATAAGGTGGCTGCCACCGGGGGACACCTGGGACCCAACCTCGGCGTCGTCGAACTGACGCTCGCGCTGCACCGGGTGTTCGACTCGCCCCACGATCCGATCATCTTCGACACCGGTCACCAGGCTTACGTGCACAAGATACTGACCGGACGCTGTCCGGACTTCGAGACCTTGCGTAAAAAAGGCGGGCTGTCGGGGTATCCGTCTCGCGCCGAGAGCGAACACGACTGGGTCGAGTCCAGCCACGCCAGTGCGGCGCTGTCCTACGCCGACGGCCTGGCCAAAGCCTTCGAACTGACCGGGCACCGTAACCGGCACGTGGTCGCGGTGGTGGGAGACGGCGCGCTCACGGGTGGTCCGTGCTGGGAGGCGCTGAACAACATCGCCGCGTCCAGCCGTCCGGTGATCATCGTGGTCAACGACAACGGCCGCAGCTACGCGCCGACGATCGGCGGTGTCGCCGACCATCTGGCCACCCTGCGGCTGCAGCCGGCCTACGAGCACGCCCTGGAGAGGGGCCGCGAAGCGCTGCGCGCGATGCCGCTGGTCGGCAAGATCGCCTACCGCTTCATGCACAGCGTCAAGGCCGGCATCAAGGACTCGCTGTCACCGCAGCTGTTGTTCACCGATCTGGGGCTAAAGTACGTGGGCCCGGTCGACGGTCACGACGAACGCGCGGTGGAGGCCGCGCTGCGCCACGCTCGCGGCTTCGGCCGCCCGGTGATCGTGCATGTCGTCACCCGCAAGGGAATGGGCTACGCCCCGGCAGAGGACGACGAAGCCGAACAGATGCATTCCTGCGGCGTGATCGACCCCGCCACCGGCCGGGCCACCAAGGTCGCCGGCCCGAGCTGGACGGCGACTTTTTCCGACGCGCTCATCGGCTACGGCAGAAAGCGCCGCGACATCGTGGCCATCACCGCGGCGATGCCCGGCCCCACCGGGCTGACGGCGTTCGGGCAACAGTTTCCGGATCGCTTGTTCGACGTCGGCATCGCCGAGCAACACGCGCTGACGTCGGCGGCCGGGCTGGCAATGGGCGGGATGCACCCGGTGGTGGCCATCTATTCGACGTTCCTCAACCGGGCCTTCGACCAGATCATGATGGATGTGGCGCTGCACAAGCTGCCCGTCACGATAGTGCTCGACCGGGCCGGGATCACCGGTTCGGACGGTGCCAGCCACAACGGCATGTGGGATTTGTCGATGCTGGGCATCGTGCCGGGCATCCGGGTGGCCGCGCCCAGGGATGCCACCCGGCTGCGCGAAGAACTCGGTGAGGCGCTTGACGTCGATGACGGTCCGACAGCGATGCGGTTTCCCAAAGGTGATGTAGGCGAAGATATTCCGGCTCTAGAGCGACGGTCGGGTGTGGATGTGCTCGCCGTTCCGGCCAGTGGATGCAACCACGACGTGCTGCTGGTGGGAGTCGGCGCGTTCGCGGGGATGGCGTTGGCGGTGGCCAAGCGGCTACACAACCAGGGGATCGGCGTCACGGTGATCGACCCGCGTTGGGTGCTGCCGGTTTCTGAGGGTGTTCTCGAACTCGCGGTGCAGCACAAACTGCTGGTCACCCTCGAAGACAACGGCGTCAACGGCGGCGCGGGTTCAGCGGTGTCCGCCGCCCTGCGGCGCGCCGAGATCGACGTGCCGTGCCGCGACGTCGGAGTGCCGCAGGAGTTCCACGCGCATGCCTCGCGCGGCGAGCTGCTGGCCGACCTGGGGCTGACCGATCAGGACGTGGCCCGCCGGGTCACCGGATGGGTCGCCGCGCTGGGCAGCAGCATTTCCGAGGCGGAGGTCCGCGAGCACCTCGA
This sequence comes from uncultured Actinomycetota bacterium, assembly GCA_963848535.1. Classification (GTDB taxonomy): domain Bacteria; phylum Actinomycetota; class Actinomycetes; order Mycobacteriales; family Mycobacteriaceae; genus Mycobacterium. The sequence continues at coordinate 23,710 of CAWKEM010000027.1, read as the reverse complement.
TTAGCACCGTCGTCGAGATCGACGTTGGCGTGTCGTGTACTCCCCAACTTTTCCGCGCTGCCGTCGATTTCGGTGCGCAGGGATCAGTCGGCCGGCGGCTGCAGTGCCCGGGCCAGCACCGGAACCACGAGTTCACGCTGCCAGGCCCGCGCCTGGCCGGCGCGCAAAAACGCTTCCAGCGTCTCGCCAGGATCTGACCCGCCTGCCCAGTCCCAGCACAGCCGTCGCACCAAGTCAGGTGAGACCAGGTTCTCCGTGGGAACCCGCACCCGCTGCGACACTTCGGCCAGCGCCGCCCGGGCGGCCTCCAGCCGTGCGGCGGCCTCCGGTTTGCGCCTGCTCCAGCGCGCCGGTGGCGGCGGCCCGTTCGGCGGCTCGGCGTTCTCGGGCTGATTTTGTCGGTGCCGGGCCGCTTCCAGCGCTGCGAACCAGACCGCGGCGCTGCGACGTTGGTTGCGCCCACCGAACACCCGCAACGCGACGAGGTCCTCGATGGTTTTCGGGTCGGCGATGGCGGCGTCGATGATGGCCGAATCCGGCAGGACGCGGCCCGGGGCGACGTCGCTGCGCTGCGCGATACGGTCGCGTGCCAGCCACAATTCGCGGACCGCGGCCAGGCCTCGCCGGTCACGCACCCGATGGATGCCCGACGTTCGTCGCCAGCGATCCCGTCGCGAAGCCGGCGGCTCTCGAGAACCCGCGGCCCGCAGATAGTCGAATTCCTGTGCAACCCAATCGGTTTTGCCTTGCTCGGTGAGGACATCCGCGATCGCCGCGCGCAGCTCGATGAGCAGTTCGACATCCAGGGCCGCGTAGTTGAGCCACTCCACGGGTAGCGGGCGCTTGGACCAGTCGGCCGCCCCATGGCCCTTGGCCAACCCGAAACCCAACAGCCGCTCGACCATGGTCGCCAGGTTCACCCGGTCGAACCCGGCCAGCCGTCCGGCAAGCTCGGTGTCGTAGAGCGCCGGCGGCCGCATCCCGACCTCGGCCAGACAGGGCAGGTCCTGATCGGCGGAATGCAGGATCCATTCGTCTTTGCCCAGCACCTCGGCGACGGGCCGCAGCGCAGTCAGCGGGTCAGCCCCGTGGCTGACCGGGTCGATGAGCACGGTGCCGGCGCCGGCCCGCCGGATCTGAATCAGGTAGGCCCGGTTGGAGTAGCGGAAACCCGACGCCCGCTCGGCGTCTACCGCAAATGATCCGTGCCCACGGTTCAGGCGTTGGGCGGCCGCCTCGATCTGCCCGACGGTCACCGAGAGATCGGGGATCCCGTCGGCCGGGTGCAGTAGCGGGGTGGGTTCGGTGCTGGCGGGCCCGTCGGCTGCCGGTTCGCACATGTCAGGCGCGTGACCGCGAACTCAGGTCCGTGACGCCAGTCGGCGGCAAACCTGCGGCGTGTTCCAGCACCGCGCAGAACGCCTCGACGTGGACGCCGACTTCGGGGGTGGTCGCGGTCCATGACGCCCGCAGCTCGAGCTGGTGGGCGCGCGGCGGTCCGGAGATGTCGCCGTAGCGCACCGATGTGGTGGCGGTGACAGTGCCGCCCAGGGCGGTGACATGCTCGGTGCGCTCCAGCGCGTCGACCAGCCAGCTCCAGGCCACCTCCGGCAGCAGCGGGTCGACGGCCTCGCTGGGGTCCAGGTCGGCCTGGACGTAGGCGACCAGGCGGATGGTGCCGTCCCACGCGTCGGCGCCGTCCGGGTCGTACAACAGGATCAGCCGGCCGAACGCGTCGCCGTCGGACCGCTCCGGGACGATCTCGAAGTCGGGATGTTTGACCTCGGCTCCCAGTGCATAGCTGAAGGGCGCCAGGCGCTGCGGCGGTCGGATGGGGCCCAGCTCGATCTCCGGCCGCACGGCGACGGCGTTCATCGAGGCCACCGCCTCGCGGAATGGGGCCGGTTCAGCTGAGGTCAACGGCGCCGCTCCTCCTCATCGCTTCGTCCCCCGCACGCGGGAAGTGTCCCACTGCGTCGTCGCCGGCGCAGGTCACAGGATCGACGGTAGACCCATCGGCCGACACGCGGGGACAGGCGCGCCGAGTCGCGCAGCCGCCGCAACCAAGCCGTTACCAGGCCCGATCGGGCTCACATTCGGAGTTATCGAGCCTGCTCAGGCGGCAATTCGCCGGTGAACCGCGCCGGGCGTTTCTCGCGGTGCGCGGCGAGGCCTTCCTGGACGTCGGGGCCGCTGAAACCGATGAATTCCAGCCCGAGCGACGTTTCGAAGGCAGGGCCGAACATGCGGTACCAGTAGTTCAGGCTGTGCTTGGTCCAGCGGATCGCGTTTTGGGCGCCCTGTGCCAAGTTCTCGGCGAGGCGGGTTGCGGTGGGAAGCACCTCGTCGTCGTCGACACAGGTCGACACCAGTCCGATCCGCTCGGCTTCCTCGCCGAGCAAAGTCTCGCAGGTGAGCAGGTAGTACTTGGCCTTGGCCATGCCGACCAGCAGCGGCCAGCAGATCGCGGCGTGGTCACCGGCCGCCACGCCGAGTTTGGTGTGCCCATCGATGAGTTTCGCGGTCCGGCCCGCCACCGAGATGTCGGCGAGCAGGGCCACCACCAGACCGGCGCCGACGGCCGGACCCCGGATCGCCGAGACGACGGGCTTGTCGAAATTGACCATGTTGAGCACCAGATCGCGGGCCTCGCGCATGATGCGAACCCGGCCTTCGTAGTCGCCGATGGTTTCGGCGATCAGGTCGAAGCTGCCGCCGGAGGAAAAGGCTTTGCCTTCACCGCGCACCAGAACGACGCGCACGGCCGGATCGCGGGCGATCACCGGCCAGATGTCGGCAAGGTCGCGGTGCATCTGCGGCCCGACCGAATTCAGCCCGGGGGCATCGAGAACCAGCGTCAGCACGCCGTCCAGGCCGGTTTTGTCGCCGGGCTCGCAGCGAAGGCTGGGGAACTCGTCGTAACTCACGGGTGGGTGGCTAACTGGCATCCCGGCTCCTGACATGACGTTGCGGTGGTCGATAGTACGCAGCGGTGTTAAGAGCTCTCCGGCCACCGCTCGGCCGTCATGGCAGCATTGAGGCCAATGAATACTCGTCCGCGTACTCGTCGCACGCTTCCCGATTCGCCGTATCTGGCCGCTGCCACCGGTCGCAAACCCAGCCGGGTGCCGGTGTGGTTCATGCGGCAGGCCGGTCGCTCGCTGCCCGAATACCGGGCCCTGCGGACTCAGCACAACATGCTGGCGGCCTGCTTCGACGCCGAGCTGGTCTGCGAGATCACCATGCAGCCGGTGCGCCGCCACAATGTCGACGCGGCGATCTTGTTTTCCGACATCGTGGTGCCGTTGCTCGGCGCCGGCGTCGACCTGGACATCGCCCCAGGCGTCGGGCCGGTCATCGCGTCCCCGATGCGCACCGCGGCCGATATCGATGCGCTGAAACCCCTTGAGTTGCAACGGGTGCAGCCGGTGTCAGATGCCGTCGCGTTGCTGGTGGCGGCGCTCGGCGACGTCCCGCTGATCGGTTTCGCCGGTGCGCCGTTCACCCTGGCGTCCTACCTGATCGAGGGCGGTCCGAGCCGCCATCACGCCCGTACCAAGGCGATGATGCTGGCCGAACCCCGGAGCTGGCATGCGCTGATGGCAAAGCTGGCCGACATCACCGTCGGTTTCCTCCGGGTGCAACTCGACGCCGGGGTGGACGCCATCCAGGTGTTCGACTCGTGGGCGGGAGCCCTGTCGTTATCCGACTACCGCCAGTACGTGCTGCCACACAGCTCGCGGGTGTTCGCCGCGCTGGCCGGATACGGTGTGCCCACGACGCACTTCGGGGTCGGGACCGCCGAGCTGCTGGGCGCGATGTCGGAGGTCGTGCACTGCGGCCACGGGCACGGGCACCAAGCCGTCGTCGGCGTCGACTGGCGTACCGCCCTCGCCGATGCCGCCACCCGCGTCGCACCCGGCACGGCGCTGCAGGGCAACCTCGATCCGGTGGTTCTGCTCGCGGGCTGGCCGGTGGTGGAACGCGCGGCGCGGGCGGTGGTCGACGACGGACGCCGCGCCGTCGACGCGGGTGCGGCCGGTCATGTCTTCAATCTCGGCCACGGAGTGCTGCCGGAGACCGACCCCGGCGTCCTGACCGAGCTGGTGTCGTTGGTCCATTCGCTATGAGCCGCTCGTATTGTGTTGTCGGGGGCGGCATCTCGGGTCTGACGGCGGCGTACCGGCTACGGGCGGCAGTCGGTGACGACGCGACCATCATGCTGTTCCATCCGGGCGAGAAGCTCGGCGGGATATTGCGCACCGAGCTGGTCGGCGGACAGCCGATGGACCTGGGCGCCGAGGCGTTCATCCTGCGCCGGCCCGAGATGCCGGCGCTGCTGGCCGAACTGGGTCTGTCGGAGCGCCAACTGGTCTCCACCGGCGCCCGGCCGTTGCTCTACAGCCGGCACGAATTGCACCCGCTACCCAAAGACACGGTCATCGGGATCCCGTCGTCGGCGGCGTCGGTGGCCGGATTGGTCGACGAGGCGACGGTCGCGCGCATCGCTGCCGAACCCACGCGCCCACTGTGCTGGCAACCTGGCAGCGATCCCGCGGTGGCTGAACTGGTGGGCGACCGGTTCGGCGAGCAGGTCGTGGCCCGGTCGGTGGATCCGCTGCTGAGCGGGGTGTATGCGGGTTCGGCGGCGACGATCGGTCTGCGCACGGCCGCCCCCGGCGTGGCGGCGGCGCTGGACCGCGGGGCCACCAGCTTGACCGAGGCCGTCCGGCAGGGGTTGGCGCCGGCCACCGGAGGGCCGCTCTTCGGGGCGCTCGACGGCGGCTACCAGGTGCTGATCGACGAGCTTGTCGAGCGCAGCCGGCTGCGCTGGGTCCGCGCCGCGGTGCAACGGCTCGATCGCGCCGAAACCGGCTGGCTGCTGCTCGATGACACCGGTGCTCGCCGGCACGCCGATGCGGTCATCCTGGCCGTTCCGGCTCCGGCGTTGACGCGCCTGGTCGAGCAGCTCGCTCCGCGCAGCTTCGCCGCCGCGAGCCGGATCACCAGCGCATCGTCGGCCGTGGTGGCGCTCGCGGTGCCGGTCGACACCCCGTTTCCGCAGTGCTCCGGCGTGCTGGTGGCCAGCGGCGAGCAGTTGCGAACCAAGGCAATCACGCTGTCGTCGCGCAAGTGGGGTGCGCGCGGCGACACCCAGCTGCTGCGGCTGTCGTTCGGCCGGTTCGACGACAACGTCGCGGCCGGCACGTCCGACGACGAGCTGCTGGCTTGGGCGATCGGCGACCTGGCCACCGTGTTCGGGCTGGACGTCGAAGTCCTCGATAGCCGGGTGCAGCGCTGGATCGACGCGATGCCGCAGTACGGGCCCGGCCATGCCGATCTGGTCGCCGAGGTGCGCGCCGGGCTGCCGCCGACGCTCGCCGTGGCGGGCAGCTACCTCGACGGCATCGGCGTGCCGGCGTGTGTCGGGGCGGCCGGCCGGGCGGTTGAGCGCGTCGTCGGGGCGGTCGGGGCCCTCGACGCTGAAGTGGCACGATAGGTTTCATGGCCAAACTCGACTACGACGCCCTGAACGCGACGCTGCGGTACCTGATGTTCTCGGTATTTTCCGTGCGGCCCGGCGTGCTGGCGGAGCAACGCGACGCCGTCATCGACGAAGCGGCGACCTTTCTCAAGCTGCAGGAGGAGCGCGGCGTCGTGGTGCGGGGCCTCTACGACGTCGCCGGCCTGCGGGCCGACGCCGATTTCATGATCTGGACTCACGCTGAACGCGTCGAGGCGCTGCAAGCGACCTACGCCGATTTCCGGCGCACCACTGCGCTGGGCCGGGCTTGCTCGCCGGTGTGGAGCAGCGTGGCGCTGCACCGGCCGGCGGAGTTCAACAAGAGCCACATCCCGGCGTTCCTGGCCGGCGAGGAGCCCGGCGCCTACATCTGCGTGTATCCGTTTGTGCGGTCCTACGAGTGGTACCTGCTGCCCGACGAGGAACGCCGCCGCATGCTCTCCGAGCACGGCATGGCCGCCCGCGGGTACAAGGACGTGCGCGCCAACACGGTGCCGGCGTTCGCGCTCGGCGACTACGAATGGATCCTGGCCTTCGAGGCCCCCGAACTGGACCGCATCGTCGACCTGATGCGCGACCTGCGTGCCACCGACGCCCGCAGGCATACCCGCGCGGAGACACCGTTCTTCACCGGGCCGCGGGTACCGGTGGAGCAGTTGGTGAACTCGCTGCCCTGATCACGCGGAAACGAGGAGCAGATGAGCCATCCCGACCCGACCGATCCCACCCGTTTCGAGGAGATGTATCGCGACGAGCGGGTGTCGCATGGGCTGCCTGCCGCCACGCCATGGGACATCGGTGGTCCACAGCCGGTGGTCCGGCAGCTGGTCGCCCTGGGCGCGATCAAAGGTGAGGTGCTCGACCCGGGCACCGGACCGGGTCATCACGCCATCTACTACGCCTCCAAAGGCTATGCGGCCACCGGCATCGACGGGTCGGCGGGGGCCCTGGATCGGGCCCGGGAGAACGCGCGGAAGGCGGGGGTGTCGGTCAACTTTCAGTTGGCCGACGCCACCAGGCTGGAGGGGCTGGACAACCGGTTCGATACCGTCGTCGACTGCGCTTTCTACCACACCTTCAGCACCGACCCGGACCTGCAGAAGTCCTATGTGCAGGCATTGCGCCGGGCCACCAAACCGGGGGCGCGGCTTTATATGTTCGAGTTCGGTGAGCACGACGTCAACGGCTTCACAATGCTTCGATCGTTGTCCGAGAACGACTTTCGCCAGGTACTCCCGATCGGTGGCTGGGAGATCACCTACCTGGGAACGACGACATACCAAGTCAACCTGAGCGCCCAGACGATCGAGATGATGGCTGCGCGCAATCCCGACATGGCCGATCAGGTACAGGCTCTGATGGACCGGTTCCGCGCCATGGAACCCTGGCTGGTCAACGGCCGGGTGCACGCCCCGTTCTGGGAAGTGCATGCCACCCGGGTGGACTGACGCCACGAGTCCTTTCTTGGCCGCCGACACATAAACGTCTGCTAAGACACGCCGAAACGTGTCGCAGCGGTTTATGTCTGGCGGATCCCGGCTGTGTGCGTTGACGTCTTTCGTTTTGTGGACGAGGTGTTCAGAGGCAGCGAGGCTGTGCGGCAGGGGCGGCTGAGTCCGTATCGGCTGCGAACCGAGTTCCGCGCGATCTATCCCGACGTTTACCTGGCGGAGTTCGCGCCGCTGTCGCTTCGAACCCGTTCCATTGCGGCCTGGCTGTGGTCGGGCCGACGGGGCGTCGTGGCCGGGCTTGCAGCGGCCGCGGTGCACGGCTCCGATTGGATCGACGACGACGAGCCCATCGAGTTGATCTGGCGTAACCAGCATGCTCCGGCTGGTGTGATCACCCGTAATCAGCGCGTTGAGCCGGATGAGGTCACCCGGGTCGCGGCTTTGCCGGTGACCACTCTCGCAAGGACGGCGTTTGATTTGGCTAGGCAACTACCCAATGGGGAGGCGGTGGCGCGGCTCGATGCGCTGATGCGAGCGACGCCATTTTGCGTCGAGGATGTGTTGTTGCTGGCACAGCGGTACCCAGGTGCGCGTGGCCTCCGGCGGCTACGCACGGCGCTTCCGCTTGTTGATTCGGGCGCCGCATCGCCCAAGGAGACTTGGCTGCGTCTTCTACTGATCGATGCCGGGTTGCCGACTCCTGAGACACAGATCCCCGTGAATGAGAACTGGCGAACAGTTGGCGTGCTCGATATGGGTTGGGAGAGATACCAAGTGGCCGTCGAGTACGACGGCGACCATCACCGCGCCAACCGCCGCCAGTACGCTCGAGACCAGTGGCGGATACGCACGCTGGAAGCAATTGGCTGGATCGTCATCCGGGTGATCGCCGAGGACAAGGCGGAGGACGTCGTGCGACGGGTGCGCGACGGGCTCATCCGTCGCGGATTTCGCGAGACATAAACAGTTGCGATGCACTCCGGCGTGTCGTCGCAATTGGTTATGTGTCGCCGGACCGGCGAGATCGCCTAGGCCTTCGGTATCAACCGCAGGGAAATCGAGTTGATGCAGTACCGCTGATCCGTCGGCGTCGGATATCCCTCGCCCTCGAAGACGTGGCCCAGGTGGCTGTGGCAGTTCGCGCACAGCACCTCGGTCCGCGTCATTCCCATCGAGTGGTCGCGACGCAGGATCACCGCGTCAGAGCCCGCCGGGTCGAAAAACGAGGGCCAGCCGCAGTGCGATTCGAATTTCTCTGTGCTGCGGAATAATTCGGCACCACAGGCCCGGCACTGGTAGACGCCTTCGGTTTTGGTGTCGGTGTACTCACCGGTGAAGGGCCGCTCGGTGCCGGCGCGGCGCAGCACCTGGAACTCGTCGGGGGTGAGCTTCTGCCGCCACTCGTCGTCGGTCAGTTGGACCTTGGGGCTAGTCAATTTGCGCCACTCCTCCTCATCGCTTCGCTCTGCATCGTCGCTGGCGCCTATGCGTCCACGCTAGCGCGCTCCCGCTCGGCCGTCAGCCACGCCGGATCGATGCCGCCGTCCAGCCGGTTCTCGGCCTTGGCGTCGAGGTAGCGGAAGTACAGCACGGTGAACGCCACGATCAGCAGCAGCGACCAGCCGTAGGTGATCTTCAGGTATTGCAGCGCCCGGCCGTACCGCATCCAGTGGAACAGCAGCCAGCCGTCCAGCGTCATGAAGCCGTAGATCCCCAGCCACGCCGGCCAGTTGCGGATCAGCGAGTTGCGCAGCACCACGGTCATCAGGAACGGGAACAGCATCATCGAGTAGTAGCCCTGGGCCAGCGGCAGCACCAGCCACGAACACAGCAGCAGCACGCCCGACGAGCTAGTGAACCAGAACAGCGGGTCGCGGGTGCGGTAGTAGCGGTACAGCAGCCACAGAGCGCCGATCGCAAGCACAGTGAACAGGATCCGCAGGAACACGATCAGCCAGGTGGGCAGGCCGAAGTACACGCCGTTGCCCTCGATCGAGCTGTTGAAGTAGTCCCGGGTGCCCCCGATGTACGGCAGCGTTTTGGTGAAGAAGTCCATCGGGTGGCTGACCAACGGCAGCGCGGCCAGGTTGATCACCAGGGGAACCGCGATGGCGGTCACCAGCGTTCGCCACTGACGGTTCAGCAGCGGCAGCAACAGCAGCGGCGCGAGCACAGGTTTGAGCGACAGCGTCAGCCCGATCGCGGCACCGGCCCACCATTGATGACTTTTCTTGCCGTCCAGCAGCCACCGCAAGGACAGCACTTCCGCCAGCAGAACGCAGCCGTTGATATTGGTGAACACCAGCGTGCTGGTCACACTTTCCGTGCAGAACATGGCCAGCAGCAGGGCGGGCGCGGCCACCGAGGACAGCGTGTAGTTGAACATCCGCAGCAGCAGGTACCAGGCGATCAGGATGGCGACGGTGTTGATCAGGATGAACAAGTACCGCGACGGCGTGAAGGGCAGGTATCCGAACGGCGCCATCAGCAACGTGCCGCCCGGCGGGTACAGGTAGTGCGGGTCGACGTAGTCGAAGTGCTCGTTGTAGATGTCCCAGCCGTGCCGAAAGTTCAGCACGGCCCGGTAGACCGGCTTGAAGTCGTCGGTGATGTTGCCGTTGGCGGTGAGCACGATGCTGCGGTGCAGTACCGACATAATGGCTACCGGCCACAACGCCGACCGCAAGATGGTCGCCGCACTGGGCGCGCCGGTGCGAGGACGAAATGCGGCCAGCACCCGATCGCGCAGGACGGTCCGGGTCGATTCAGCGTCCGTCACCAGCGCACCGTACACCGGGCGCCCGCCGACGATGCGGCCGCGTAGCGGTCGAGGAGAAGGCGGGCAATCAGGCACCGAGCCCGAAGTCTCAGGCGGGACAGTACGTGTCGGTTCCGGGCAGCTTGCCGCTGTTGAGATAGCCGATCAGCGGGGGGACCGCGCAGGCCGAGTAGATACTGGCGCCGTGGCCGACGCCCTGCCACATCACCCGCTTGCTGGCCGCGTTGGCGTTGATGATGGTGGCCGCGGTCGCGGCGACTCCCTCGGTCCCCATGATCGGGTCATTCTGCACCCCCGACAACAGCACGTCGACCTTCAGATCCTTCGGCGGCGCCGGCGGCGAACCGGTGGGCCAGTGCACGCATTTGACCAAGTTCAGCGCGGCGACGGTGCCGAACTGTGGGTAGAGCTTTGCCCACGCCACCACGAGTTCGCGCACCCGGTCCGGGGTCGGCCGGTTGACCGCGTCGCTGCAGGAGTTGACGAACTGGCCGTCGGAGTCCAGCGTGGCGTTGGCGTGGTTGATCAAGTTGGTCAGCTGGTTGGTGTCGCCGGAGCGGGCGCTCGCCAGCGCGTTGGCCAGACTGGTGGTGGCGTTGACCCGGCCGCCAGCGGGGAACCCCAAAGCGGCGGTGATGGCGTTGGCCACTTGGGCCACCGACGCGCCGCCGGGCCCCTTGCCGGCGCGGGCGTCGGCCAGCAGCGCGCTGACGGCGCCCTTCGGATCGGGACCCAGCGCGCAGTTCACCGCGACGCACTGGGCCGCGAACGCGTCGAGCGCGGCCTGCTGGCCCTTGACTTGTTGCTCGGCCGCCGCTTCGGCGCTGACCCCCAGCGCAACCGGTGAGTCGAGCATCAGACGGGCGACCTTGTTAGGCCGCGACGCGGCGTAGGCCAGCGCCACCTGGGCGCCGTTGCCGACTCCGAACAGCGCGACGGCAGGGACGTCCCACAGGCTGCGCAATCGCTCGATATCCGAGGCGGCGTGCGCATCGTCATAGGCGGCGGCGCCCGGTGCGATGGCGTCGGTGCAGTTTGTGGTGGCGGTGTTCGAGACGTCCGAGAGGTTGGCGACCGGATCGTCGCCGCTTTGGAATTGCGCCTGGTCGCGCATCGCTTGACGGTCGAACTGATCCCGGCAGTCGATCGGGCTGGACATGCCCATGCCGCGGCGGTCGACGGCGACGATGGGGTGGGTTTGCAGCACGTCGGCGCCCGCCCGGGACAGCCAGACCGGCAATTGCGCCGAGGACGGCAGGTCGGAGCCGGTGGTGAAGACAAGTGGGCCGGCGTCGTGCGGGGTCTGATTCGAGCGGGCGCGGACCACGCCGATGCTCAAGGTGCCGGAGCCGCCGTTGACCGGGTCCAGGTCGGTGTCGTAGTTCGCGCAATCCAGCTGGACGCCGGGTGCGGCGGGGACCGCCGCGTCGGTGAACACCCGCGACGTGCAGTCGTGCCACGACAAGTCGTTCTTGGGTGCAGCGACCGGTGGTGGACCGCCGGGAGGCGGCTTTGTGGTGGCGGCTCCTTGCGGTCGGGCGCCGGAATTGGTGGCGAAGCGCGGGTCTGCGGCGAGGCTCGGGACGCAGCCGGCCAGCACTGTGGTCACCGAGCAGGCCACCGCCGCCAGGGTCGTGGCGAACGTGATCTGCCGACTCATGCCGACCACAGTAGCCACCTCACCCGGCGTCGCCGTGTCATCACCGGGCTAGTCCTTCACGTACCGGGTGTACAGGTACCCGTCATCGTCGGTCAGGATGTGGGCACAGCGCATCCGGGTCGGCCGCTCGCCGGGGCCCGCCGCGACGCGTCGCGCCAGGCCGCCGACGACACAGGGCGCGATCGTCAGACACAGTTCGTCGAGCATGCCGCGCTGGATGAGCGAGCCGAGCAGTGTCGGCCCGCCTTCGGTCAGGATGCGGCGCAGTCCGCGAGCGCCGAGGGCCGCCGCTAAGGCGGCCTCATCGACCTCGCCGGGATCGTTGCCGGAGCAGTCGAGCACCTCGCAAAGGCCGGTGAGCGAACGGCGTGTCGCATCGGCTGCCGCCGTGCAGGTGAGCACCAGTGGTGGCACCTCGGTCCGGGTGAACACCGCCATGTCCCGGTCCAGGTGACCCGACTTGGTGACGATCGCCAGTTGCGGGACTTCGCTTTGCCCGCGGGCCCGCCGCCGCTGCCGCTGGGCGGCGCCCAGGTGCGCGCCGGAATAGCCTTCGATGCGCACGGTGCCCGCACCGACCACGATGACGTCGGCGAGTTCACGCAGCAGGTTGAAGACGATTCGGTCGCCGGGGCCGCCCAACGCGCCGCTGGTGCTGCCGGCGGTGGCCCCGCCGTCCACGCTGCTGATGAAATTGGCCCGCACCCAGGTCGCATCGGGTTCCGGATAGTCGTAGAGCCGCAAGAGTTCGGCGTCGACGAGTTCGCGTGCCGATCCGAGCAGCTTCAACGGCGTCTCGGCGGCCCCGCCGGCGTCAGAATCGGGCATGAGTCCGATTGCAGCACGTCGCTGACGTTCCCGCACGCACGGGTCCGCCTCCGCCGAGGCCTGCGGCCGGGTCAGAGAAACTCGCGAACCATGACAAAGTCGTCTTCGCGACGAGCGCCTACGTGAAATGTCCTGGTACCGCTGATCGTAAAGCCGCTCTTGGTGTAAAAGCGTTGTGCGCGCTGGTTTGCCTGGTTAACGCCCAGCCAGACACAACGAACGCCCCACTGTTCGGCAGTAGCCAGCGTCAGATCCATCAGTGCCGCCGCGACCCCGGCGCCGTGGTGGTCGGGCAGCAGATACAACTTGGACAGCTCAGCGGCCGGCCGGGTTCGAACGGCTCGCTGCACCTCCGTGTCGTCGCCGAGGCCGCGAACGAGCATGGCGTAACCGATGATTCGGCCGTTTCGCGCTGCGGTGAGAATCGCGCGGTGCGGATCGGCCAGGTACTCGGCGAACCGGGCGGCCGACAGGTTGGTGTCGATGAAGGACGCGATGTCCTCGGGAGCCATCCAGGGCGGACATGCCAACGGAAAGGTGCGCGCGGCAATGGCGGCCAGCTGTTGGGTATCGGCGGTATCCGTCGTGACGACGTGTACAGCTTGTGTCAGAGGTTCCACTGCGCGAGGTGGTAGCCGGTCTTCTTGTCCAGCAGCACGACGGTGGAGACGGGATCGCGGTAGGCGTCCCAGTACACTCCGCCGCGCACGATCGCTCCGTTCGGCGCATTGACGAGCACGTTGTCCAGCGCGTCGGACGCATCGGATGCCCGCGGCTTGTAGGCGTCGGCGAACGGGGTCACCCCATCGAAGCTGAAGTCGGTCGCCATGATGTACGGGTTGGGCACCCGGATCGCGCGGACGGTCACGTCGGCGCGGTCAACGGTGCTGCCGGGAAAGCTTTTGACCGGAACGCCCTCGCGTGTGTAGCCGAATCCGGGCGGCGGGTCGCAGGGTGCCACGCCGCTGACGGTGACGTCCGCGATGTAGGTGCCGGTATCCACCCGCAGCGTGTCACCGATGTGGCCGATCGGCGCGTCCCCGGCCCGCGCGCGGGGAGCGGCAACGCCCACGGCGGTGACACTCGCGGCGGCGACGAGGACGGTGGACAGGACGATCAGCCAGCGGTGCATCTTCGCCTCCTCGGCTCCCTTCTGGGGACCTTCGCATGATTGCACACGCGGTGATGCGACGGGGAGGGGTCGGACCGCACCTGGTCAGCCGTTCTTGGGCAGCGCCCCGGCGCAGGCTCTCCCGCGGACGACCGCGCCCTCGTTCGCTGCGCGGGGATGCGCGCGGATCGCGCCTCTGGGACGATCGGGAAGCCGTGAAACTCCTCCTTGTCCTGACGAGCCTTGCCGCCGCGATCGGCATGGCCGCGCCCGCACGGGCCGATGGCAACGACGACGCGTTCCTCGCCTCGCTCCAGGCGGCCGGTCTCACCTATCCGGACCCGGGCCGGGCAATCGCAGCCGGCAAATGGGTGTGCAAAATGGCGGACCAGGGCACGCAGATGGTGGATGTCGTCAAGACCGTCCAAAAACTCAACCCTCGACTCCAAGAGGACAGCGCGGCCAAGTTCACGGCGATTGCGGCCAATGTGTACTGCCCCCAGGCGCTCGGGTTAACCGGGCATTGACGGTCCGCCCGGCGCGGTGATTGTGACTGCGTGTTTACAATCCCGCCCGCGAACGCCAGGTTAACGAAACCTTTCGTCAACATTTCACTCATACGATTTCGGCGACCAACTCCTGGCCCCATCGTCGAGAGGAAGCGACCTTGGACTTCCTTCAGGCGCAATGGGTCGATCCGCTCAGCAATGTTCTGAACAGCCACGTCCTCATTTATCTGCTCATCGGTGTCGGCATCTATTTCACGGTGCGCACCCGATTCGTTCAGATCCGCTACTTCGGGCGCATGCTTTGCCAGATCGCGCAGGTCCCACCGCCAAGACGGGGGGATCTCTTCTTTTCAGGCATTCTGCGTCGGGCTTGCATCGCGAGTGGGCACCGGAAACATTGCCGGCGTCTCGATCGCGCTCACCGTCGGTGGTCCCGGGGCGATCTTGTGGATGTGGGTGGTAGCCGGGGTCGGCATGGCGACCGCGTTGATCGAGGCCACCCTCGCCCAGATCTTCAAGGTCCGCTCGGGTGACGGCGCTTTCCGGGGCGGCCCGGCGTTCTACATCCAGCGCGGGCTGCGTTCACGGGCAGGTGGCGTCGTCTTCGCCATGCTGCTGGTGCTCAGTTTCTCGACCGCATTCAATATGGTGGAGACCAACGCGATCAGCGGTGTCTTGAAGTCATCGCACGGTGTGGACATCGGTTGGACCACAGCGGCTCTGGCCGCGCTGGCGACGCCGGTGCTATTCGGTGGGGTGCGCAGGGTCGCCAAATTCGCCGGCTCCGTCCTTCCGGTTGTCGCGGTGGTGTACACGTTGCTGGCGCTGGCTATTGTGGCGGTCAACATCACCCGGTTGCCGGCGGTGATCGAGGAGATCATCGGGGGTGCGTTCGGAATCAGGCAAATGGCAGGCGGTTTCGCCGGCGGTATCACGACGGCGATGCTCACCGGGGTCACTCGGGGCCTGTTCGCCTGCGAGGCGGGGATGGGCAGTTCCCCCAACATTGCGGGCGCTGCCACCGTGTCTCATCCGGTGGAGCAGGGCCTGATCCAGTCGCTCGCTGTTTTCGTCGACACCATGGTGATATGCACGGCGACGGCATTCATCGTTCTGATGTCCGGTCCGGGCGTTTACGATCCGGCTCACGCGGGTTCGATTGCCGGCGCAAGCCTGACGGAGTCGGCGATCGCCGCCGGCCTCGGTTCGTGGACCACCGTACTGATGACTACAGTGGTCTTCGTCTTCGCGTTCGCCTCGGTGCTGAGCAACTACGTGTGCGCCGAGGCCAACCTCTTCTTCCTGGGTGGCCGACACGTCGCGACGAACCTGCTGAAGCTGGTGACGTTGCTGGCGATCGTGTTCGGCGCGATATCCAAGATCGCGCTGGTCTGGGCGCTGGCCGATCTGGTGATGGCGCTGATGGCCATCGTCAACCTGGTCGCCATTTGCCTGCTGGGCAAGTGGGCGTTTGCGGCGCTGAGCGATTATCACCGTCAATTCGTGCGCGGCAAGGCACCGGTCTTCGTCGCCAGTGCGGCCGATCTGCCCGGTGCTCTGGACGGCGACATCTGGGAAGTCCCGGCGCGTCGTCAGGTCGGTGCGCTACCCAAATCTTTGCCGATGCACCGGCCGGCGATGCGCACCGTGCGGGTCTCGCCGGCGTCGGCGGCATAGGCCGGCGACCGGCGAGTTCATTTGCAGTTCGCCAGACAGGATGCGCGCTCCGCGGCTGTTTGGGACAATCAGCCCGTTATGAGACTTCTCCTTGTGCTGGCAAGTGTCGCCGCCATGGTCGGCCTTGTCGCGCCGGCGTCCGCCGACATCGACAACGATCAAGATTTCCTCACGGACCTCAGACAGGCCGGCATCACCTACCAAGACCCGGACCACGCGATCACCGCCGCCAAGCTGGTATGTGAGTTACTCGACGACGGAAAGTCGGACGCGGAGATCGTCACCGAACTCCGCAACCGCAACCCGGCATTCCAGGGGCCCGGCGCCGCCAGATTCACGTTTCTCGCGGCCTCCCATTACTGCCCCAACTACCTGACCGGCGAGGGTCGGGACCCGAAGCCGGCTGGTGCCGCCGGCAACTGAGCGCTGACCCGGTCGCCTCGTTTATCGGCGGCTTCGGAGCCGCAATACGCTAGGGGCTATGCGCGCCGATCCCGGACCGCTGACATGGGGCACTTTGTTTCAGACCTGGCATCTGGACGTCGTCTCCGCGACGATAACCGTGCTGCTTGCCGGCGGATATGCGTGGTGCCATCGACGCACCCGAAACGCCGAGCAACCTGTCGGATCCGTGCACGCCTGGTGCTTTGGGGTGGGCCTGGTGCTGTGGGTGCTGGCCACGGCAAGCGCGATCGGGGCGTACGCCTACGACCTGTTTTGGATGCGTGCGCTGCAGGTGCTGCTGCTGCTTTACGTGGTGCCGTTCTTCATCGCGCTGGGCAAACCGGTCACTGTGCTACGCAACGCGCTGGGTCCGGCCGGGCGTGACCGCCTCGATCGGGTGTTGGCTACCCGGTTCGCCCGGGTGCTCGCGCACCCGGCGACCACGTCGCTGGTGATGCTCGGCACGCCGTGGCTGCTCTACCTGACCCCCTGGTACACCGCGGCCCTGCAAAACGAATGGATCGGCGCGCCCACTCGAATCATCTTGGTAGCGGCGGGGTTTGGGTATTTCTACGCCCGGCTACAAGCAGACCCGGTGCCACGGAAGTACCCTCAGCTGATCTCGCTGCTGATCACCGTCGCCGAGGCCCTCGGCGACGGTGTGCTGGGGTTGGTCATCTGGCAGGGCTCATTGATCGGCGCGACGTATTACGCGGGGCTGCACCGATCCTGGGGCCCTGACCAGCGGCTCGATCAGACGATCGGCGCCGGCGTCTTATGGATCCTGGGAGACGTGGTCGGATGGCCCTTTGTGCTGCTGTTGATGCGCGCGCTGTCCCGCGACGAGAAGGCGCACGCGGTCCGGGTCGACGCCGAGTTGGACGTGGCCGAAGCCGTCGGGAGCGAAAGTGCCGCGCCATCGGGATTGTGGTGGGAGAACGACCCGCAACTGCGCGAGCGATTCGGCCGACGCTGACTGCCCTACGCTGCGCGGGCCTCGATGATGCTGTCGTGCGACGCGGTGTCCACCACACGGGTCATCTGGAAACCGGCTTCGTCGAGCAGACGGCGGTACTCGCCGGCGGTGCGTTCCCGGCCGTTGTTGATCAGCAGCATTTCCATGTCCATCAGCTTGACGATGGGTCCACCGTCGGCTTCGGGGATGACCGCCTCGACGAGCAGTAACGTGGCGCCGGCGGCCGCCGCCGATCGCACATTGCGCAGAATCCGCACCGACGCGTCGTCGTCCCAGTCATGGATGATGTGCTTGAGGACGTAGGCGTTTCCACCGGCTGGAACGCCGTCGAAGAATGAGCCTTCCGCAAGCCGAACCCGTTCTGCGACATCCATTTTCTGCAGCAACGGCGCCGCCCCGGCAATCACATCGGGGAGGTCGTACAGCACGCCGTGGACATTGGGCGCCGAGGCCAGGATCGCGGCGAGCAAGCGGCCATGACCCCCGCCGACGTCGATGACCGTGTGGTGGGAAGAAAAGTCGTACGCCTCAACCACGGGTCCGATCGCCGCACTCGACAAGCCCGTCATGGCGTCATTGAAAATCTGCCCGAACTCGTGGTCGTCGCCCATGTAGTCGAAAAAGCTCTTGCCGCGCAGCGCCGGAACGATCGACCCGCCCGCTCGGATCGCCTCGGTCAGCAGGCTCCAGTGCTCACGGTGTTGCCGCGAGCCGACGAATCGTGCCATGGCAGCCATCGAGATCGGGGCATCGGAGCGCAACAAGTCGGCCAGCGGAGTCAGCTCGTAGCGGCCGTCGTCGTCTTGGGCGAATATGCCCCGACTGATCAACGCCCGCAGCAGCCGACGCAGCGCGTCGGGGTTGGCCCCGACCTTGCCGGCCAATTGATCGATCGGTAACGGCCCGCCCGCGAGCGCGTCGGCGACACCCAGGTCGGCCACCGTGGTAATCGCCTGCGATGCCCACGCACTGAGAATCAGCGCTCGCATCGCCTCCGCCGGGGGAGCCGCCTGTCGGTCTGGTGAAGGCGTGTCAGAAGTCGTCACGGTGCGCCCTTGAGGTCGGTGGCAACAGGAACTCAACGGAGTCTTGCATGGACCGCCTAGGAATTGCCAAACGCGTCACAAGCGGAGGCGCCCACTCGCGGCGCCAAACATCGCAATTGGTGCTTGAAGGACATCCCGTATCGGTAACGTGTCGGCGGCTGACGGTGTCACACCGGCGCGCGTCCCGCCTCCGGCGGATTCTCGTCGCGCGCCGGGTATTGGAAGGATGCACGGTGAGAACAGGGCTGGCCGCGGGCGCGGCGGTGGTCGGTGCGACCGGATTGGCGGGCTGGGGCGCTGCCCGGGCGATGGTCGCCCGGATTCAGCAGAACCCGAACCCGTTTCCGCGCGAACGGCTCACCGTCCACCCCGCGGGAGAGGAAGTCCGGATCGCCCGTCCCGACGGGACGATGTTGCATGCGCTGGTCGCGGGCCAAGGCCCACCGGTGGTTTTCGCTCACGGCTACACAGCCAGGATCTCCGAGTGGAATTTTGTCTGGGATGAGTTGCAGGCCCGAGGGTTTCGCGTCATCGCCTTCGACCAGCGCGGCCACGGACAGTCCACCCTCGGCTCCGATGGGGTCGGATCTGAGCCTATGGCGGCTGACCTTGCCGCGGTCCTGCAGCACTTCGACGTACGGGACGGCGTGCTCGTCGGACACTCGATGGGTGGATTCGTCACCATCCGCGCCGTGCTCGACCACGCCGACCTGGCGCAGCGGCTGCGCGGGCTGGTGTTGTTCGCCACCTGGGCGGGCCGCATCCTGGATGGGGCGCCGCAGAACCGGCTGCAGATCCCGCTGCTGCAACACGGCATCCTGCAACGGCTGATGCGCAATAAGACGGTGGGGATGCTGTTCGGGGCCGCGCAATGCGGGACGCGCCCGTCGCCGACGATGATCTCGGTCTTCATCGAGTATTTCAACAAACACATGGATGAACACGGGCCACTGCTGCCGATCGTGCGGGCCTTCTCGCGCGAAGATCGATACCCGCGGCTGGCCGAGATCGCGGTCCCGACCGTGGTGATGGTCGGCTCCGCGGATCGCACCACGCCGCCAAGCCATTCGCGCCGGCTGGCCGAAGGCATACCCGGCGCGCGGCTCGTCTCGGTACCCGATGCCGGGCACCTGCTGAATTGGGAAGCGCCCGACGAGCTGGTCGAGGTCATCGAATCGTTTGCGCCGCAAGGGAGTTCGAATCTGGGTTAGCGGCGTATTGGTGCTTCGACTCATCTATCGTCGCGGCTTTAGCCGTGGTTGCAGCCCTCCAGCAAACAAAACATAAATGAATTTCGCTCCGTTGAGCCAGCGGTCCGCTATGTTGCGCAGGACACTGGCAAACGTGACGACACCCCCGAGGAGTCAATGGTGATCAAGGTATCGGCGACGGCAGCCGGTTTGGCGGCGACCATCCTGGCCGTGGGTGTGGCGGTTATTGGGTGCGGAAGCGACAAGTCGTCGAGCCCGTCGTCGTCGGGGTCGACGTCATCGTCGACTCCCTCCGGATCGCCGTCGTCCGCGCCGCCGACCTCCAGCAGCAGTGCTGCGCAGCCTTCGGACTACAGCAATCTGCTGATCAAGCCCACCGATATCGTTGTGGCAGGTGACACTTTCACCCTGGCGCAATCGCTGCCCGTTTCCAACCCGGCGGGTGCCACCGGATTGTTCTTGAACCAGAGCGGCTCTCGCAAAATCGACGACACGCTCTATGTCTATCCCGACGCCGGCGCCGCGGGACAGGCACGCGATATGACCGTCAAGACCATGACCGACCCTGACCTGGGGATAAAGGGAACGCCTGCACCGGTGGACGTGGGCAGTGGCGGCACGATGGCAGTGGGCACCTCGTCGGACGGCTCCAAGGCCAAAGCCTCCTTGATGTTCACCGAAGGCAAGGTCTTCGTTGACCTCGAGTTCGAAAGCCCGCCAAACGATCCCGTGCCGCCGGACTTCGTACTCGATATCGCACGCAAGCAGGATGCCGCCGTCAAGAGCGGGATGCCCGCCTGAACAACTCGATCGGGGCCGAGGTTCAGGCGGCTCGCGCCGTCCAGGTGAAGTTGTGCATCTCGGGAATCTGTGGCGTCAGCGCAGCGGCGACCTTGCGACCGATCTCATCGGACTCTGCCAGCGGAGTGTCGGGATGGAGGAAGCCCTCCACCTCGACGCGCAGGGTCCGTCCGGTCCAGCGGGCCCGGGCATGGGCGTGCGTGACACCGGGGACGGCGGCGGCGGCGGTTTCGGCGGTGGTGATGATTTCGGGGTCCACGCCATCGAGCAGGTGTTCGGCGATATCGGTGGTGACCTCCCAGCCGACGTGACAGATGAATCCGGTGACGACGATTCCAGCGATTGCGTCGGCCCAACCCCAGCCGACTGCCACGCCGATCAGCCCCAGCATCGCCCCCGCCGAAGACAACGCGTCCAACCAGGAATGCTTGGCGTCGGCCACCATGGTCGCCGAGCGGATCCGCCGGCCCACCACCAGCTTGTAACGGGCCACCAGCTGGTTGCCTGCGATGCCTATCGCTGCCGCGGCTATGCCCCAGCCCACGTGACCGGTGCTGCCGTGCCGGAGCAACTTGTTGACACTTTCCAGCCCGGCGACTACCGCGCTGCCCCAAATCACCAGCGCCACACCGAGGCCGGCGAGGTCTTCGGCGCGTTCGTAGCCGTAGGGATAGCGCTCGCCGGGGACTTTGCGTGATGCCCGAAACCCAACGAACACCAGGGCGCTGGTGGAGACATCCGACAAGTTGTGCAGCGCGTCGCCGAGCAGGGCTACCGAGCCGGACACCAGCGCGATGGCCAATTCGATGAGCCCGGTCAGCGCCAGTCCCACGGCACTGACGGCGATGGCACGATTGGCCTGCCGACGTTCTTTCGCGTCGTCTACTGCGGTGTCTAGGGGAAAACTCGCCGCTGGGTCGCGGACTCCGCTGATTGCGTGCATACCGGTAAGCATGCCCTGCCCGGCTGCGGCGTCCAACCAACGCAGAACCCGCGAGCCCTGGATGACGATATGGGCGCGGCGCGGCGCGGCGCGGGAGGCTCGAGCTTCTAGGTCGCAGGTTCGGGTTCATGTCGGGGGCACTGGTCAGGCGGTGGGTGTCACAGTCGCCGGCGGCCTGGGAGCCGGCGCGAAAGCCGTCGACGCAGCTGTTGGCGGCTCGCCGCCCCGATCGGATGGGGCGCTGTTGCGCCGCATCCTCGATCAGAGATTGATGATGTGGGTCGGATACGTGGAGACTAGGCAGCTGTTGAGCGCGATGCTGCACAGAATCAACGAGAACGCAACACTGAGCCTGCTCTTGAGAGACATGACCTTCCCCTTTTGACGCGCCTCATCTTAGCGCCGCGCACCCGAACGCAAGACAAATTCGGCCATCGCCGAGCCGGCCACCACGTGCAGGACGTTCGAGAGGTTATGGTAGTCATCGCTGGCTGCCTCCGGGTTGGATCGCCAGCCAACCGAGAAGGCGGTTCGGCCACATCGAGGTCACGGACCGCCGCACGGTTCTTTAGGGTTGGGATTGATCCGCGGAGCGGTTAGCTGATGCCGGCGCGGAGAAGTTCGGGAAACAAGGAGATGGTTGGTTGAGCTTGAGCCTTGCAAGGCAAGTAGCCAGTGGCTTAGCGGCACTTATCTACCGGCCAACCGATTCAGCGGCGCAGGAATACCACAAGTGGTACTACAGCACCCTCGTGTGGGACAAGACCACATGGATGGGGGTCAAGTGCTACAAGTCGGTGAGCGATATGTGGAACTACCAGGAGATTCTGCTAGAGTTGCGGCCTTCCCTGGTCGTTGAGTTCGGCACCTGCTTCGGCGGCTCGGCCCTGTTTTTCGCCAGCGTCATGAGGCAGAGCGGCCAACCATTCAAAGTGCTCTCCGTGGATATCTCTCACAAAGCTCTTGATCCGGTAGCCCGACGCGACGCCGACATTTTGTTCCTTAAATCGCCATCGACAGCGCTGACTGTCGCCGAGCATATCCAGCGCCTCAAGGCCCAGTTCCCGGGCAAGATCTTCGCCATCTTGGACAGTGACCACGCAATGAAGCACGTGCTGGCCGAGATGAAACTCCTGCGGCCTTTACTCTCCGCCGAAGACTACCTGGTAGTGGAAGACTCCAACATCAACGGACACCCCGTCGTTCCTGGCTGGGGCGCGGGCCCGTATGAAGCCATCGAGGCGTACGAGCATGAATTCCCAAACGATTACACCCATGACCGCGCGCGCGAGAACAAATTCGGCTGGACGGCTGCGCCCAACGGGTTCCTGATCCGCAGATGACACCGCCACGGCCACGACGAAGACGAGATTGACGGATTGGAAGATTAGTTCTCGGCGCAGCTACTGAAGACGGCCGGGAGGGTCCGCGGCCGACTTGGCTCCGAGCTCACTGGGGCGGCGCTTTCTCTGGGCAATACGCCCGAAGTCCCGCATGTATCACGTCAAATGCCTGAGTTTTATCGAAGCCTTGGCCGGTGATCTCCATCATCACGACGATCATGCGGGCAGTGCCGTATGCCTCACATGCTGCGTGCCCGTCGGCGATGAGTTGCTCGCGATCACCGGTGATGCCTTGGGTAGCAAGTGCGTTGATGAATTGGTCATCAGCGTCGTCGGCGCGGGCGATAGGAGCGACAAGAAGCAGCGCGGAGAATATCGCGGCGGCGAGCCATAGCATCGTTAATATCCTTTTGGCCTGCCCAACCCGAGGTATCCGGGGCAGTAAATCCCTTTGGTGGCGCTGATGACGAATGCCGCATGTGGGGCTATCCGGAGTGAGTTCATGACGTCGCCCATGGCGCAATCTTGCCGAGGCCGGGGAGTGTGATGGCGATTTGGCCGACGTCGTCGAACACTTTGTGGCCGGTGGCAAGGATGGTTGTCCGGTCTGCGGTGATTCCATGCGCGGAGGGCCTTGATCTCGCCGTTCGCCGCCTTGAGGTGGAACCGGAACTTGCCGGACTTGTCCTTGCTGATCTCGAACTTGCCTGCCATTGCAGTTATCCCTGTTCGTTTACTCGAACAGCGGAAACGCTACCCCAGGATGACTCCCCGAAAAAGGTGTTGAGCAGGCAATTTCAGTGCGCTCGTCTAGTAGCTCGTCAATGTAGACGGTGCTCGGCGTGCAGCCATCTCGCGCAGGCGCGCGATAGCAGCCGCAGTTCGCCGTCGATGGTTTCGATGTCGTGCATACGTGGAGAGCAGGTCGGTACGCCGCTGGCCACACTTCACCCTGGTCGTCGCAGGACGAATCCTGGTCCAGTTTCGCTGGTGCGGTAGGTGGGTAGGGCGAGTATCAGGCGCGCAGCGGGGCCGGCACTGCCCGCGCTGCTTAGTTCTCGGTAGTCATGCAGCGGCTACCAGGGCGCTTTGGATCGTGGCGCCATGTCGCGCTTAGATCCGTGACCAGTGACCAGGCGCTGACCCGTTCTATCCTGTGGGGAATGATGGCTGACCAGCCTCAAGAGCACCTAGCCAAGGTTTTCGGCGACCTCGCCGTTGAGATGCAGGCCCAGAAAAGCACACTCCGACACACTGCGGTCCATTACCAATGCCGCTCCTAAAGTTGTGCCCGGAGCGCGCTGGGCAGGCATCTCCTTGATCCGAGGAACGAAATATTGTCGCCCAAGTGCCGACCAGCCGCGCCGTAGCCGAACTTGACCAGCTGCAGTGCGACCTCGACCAAGG
>CAWKEM010000026.1:0-21802 GCA_963848535.1 uncultured Actinomycetota bacterium | reverse complement strand
ACGGTGTCCGAGGGGGGACTTGAACCCCCACGCCCATTAGTAGGGCACTAGCACCTCAAGCTAGCGCGTCTGCCATTCCGCCACTCGGACAAGACCAACCAGCGCTGGGTTGGCAGCTAAGGCTATCGGATCGGTGCGTGAGTGCCCAACCCAGCTGTCAAGACGTCGCGGCGGCAGCCGCGCCCGGCGGACCACGCAATGGTAGGAAAGGTGATTGTGACCATTGAGAGCGCGGCGACCGAGGTTCTGGGCAACCCGAGCGATGATGTGGTCGAGGTCGTGAGCAGGTTGATCCGGTTCGACACCACCAACACCGGCGAACCGGAGACGACGCAGGGCGAGGCCGAGTGCGCGCGGTGGGTCGGCGAGCAGCTCGCCGAGGTGGGCTACCAGCCGCAATACGTCGAATCCGGCGCACCGGGCCGGGGCAACGTGTTCGCCCGGCTCCCGGGCGCGGACCGGGCGCGTGGCGCACTGCTGATCCATGGGCATCTGGACGTAGTGCCGGCCGAGCCGGCCGAGTGGAGCGTGCACCCGTTCTCCGGCGCTATCGAGGACGGCTTCGTGTGGGGCCGCGGCGCGGTCGACATGAAGGACATGGTCGGCATGATGATCGTGGTCGCCCGGCAGTTGAAGCGGGCCGGCATCGTGCCGCCACGCGATCTGGTGTTCGCGTTTGTCGCCGACGAAGAGCACGGCGGCCACTACGGGGCCCAATGGCTGGTCGACAACCGTCCCGATCTGTTCGACGGCGTCACCGAAGCGATCGGTGAAGTGGGTGGGTTCTCGCTGACCGTGCCGCATCGCAACGGGGGAGAGCGCCGGCTGTACTTGATCGAGACGGCCGAGAAAGGGCTGGCGTGGATGCGGCTCACCGCCCGGGGGCCGGCGGGGCACGGCTCGATGGCGCACGACCAGAACGCCGTCACCGCTGTCGCCGAGGCGGTTGCCCGGCTGGGCCGGCACCGGTTTCCGCTGGTGCTGACCGACACCGTCGCCCAGTTCCTGGCTGCGGTCAGTGAGGAGACCGGGCTCACGTTCGACACCGGGTCGGCTGACCTGGAGGGGGCGATCGAAAAGCTCGGCCCGATGGCCCGCATGCTCAAGGCCGTGCTCCACGACACCGCGAACCCAACGATGCTCAAGGCCGGGTACAAGGCCAACGTCATCCCGGCGACGGCGGAAGCGGTAGTGGACTGCCGAATCCTTCCGGGCCGCAGGGCGGCGTTCGAGGCCGAGGTCGACCGGCTGATCGGCCCGGACGTGACCCGCGAATGGATCAGGGACTTTTCGTCCTATGAAACCAGCTTCGACGGTGACCTGGTCGACGCCATGAACGCCGCGGTGCTGGCGCTCGACCCGGATGCCCGCACGGTGCCGTACATGCTCTCCGGGGGAACCGATGCGAAAGCCTTCGCGCGCTTGGGTATTCGCTGCTTCGGTTTCAGCCCGCTGCGGTTGCCGCCGGATTTGGATTTCACCGCGCTGTTCCACGGCGTCGACGAGCGGGTACCCATCGACGCGCTGAGGTTCGGCACCGATGTGCTGGCACACTTCCTGACGCACTGCTAGTTGAAGACGACCACGAGAGGACTGCCCATGAGCACTGCCCCTGACCCGTACGCCTCGTTGCCGAAGCTGCCGACCTTCACCCTGACCTCGGACTCGCTTGCCGACGGCCAGTCGCTGGCCAAGCCCCAAGTCAGCGGGATCATGGGCGCGGGCGGGGAAGATGTCAGCCCGCAGCTGAGCTGGTCCGGATTCCCCGCGGAGACCCGCAGCTTTGCCGTCACCGCCTACGACCCCGACGCACCGACGGCGTCCGGGTTCTGGCACTGGGCGGTGGCGAACCTGCCGGCCGACGTCACGGAGTTGCCGGCGGGCGCGGGCGACGGGCGCGAGCTGCCGGGTGGCGCGCTGACGCTGGTCAACGACGCCGGGATGCGCCGTTACATCGGCGCCGCGCCGCCTCCGGGCCACGGCGTGCATCGGTACTACTTCGCCGTGCATGCTCTGGACGTCGACAAGCTCGATCTCAGCGAGGATGCCAGCCCGGCTTTCCTCGGATTCAACCTGTTCCAGCATGCGATCGCGCGAGCGGTCCTCCTCGGCACCTTCGAACAGACATAACGGGAGGATCCGGCCCACTCAACCCGCGAAAGTGCAACCACCGACGGGTTCATTCGCGAAATGCGTCGTGGAATGCACTTTCGCGGCGGTTCACCGAGTGCGGGCGGTGTCAGCGGGCTGCCGACCCGACCGCGGCGCTGAGTGAGGCGAACCCGCCGTCGTGTAGCCGGCGGGCAATGCCGTCGTGAATGTGCTTGGGCCACAAGCCTCCTCCATAGACGAAGCCGGTATAGCCCTGCAGCAGCGACGCGCCCGCGGTAATCCGCTCCCACGCGTCGTCGGCGGTCTCGATGCCGCCGACGCTGATCAGCACCAAGCGATCGCCGACCCGCCCGTAGAGCCGGCGCAGTAGCTCGGTAGCGCGGCGCGCCACCGGCGGCCCGGAGATGCCACCGGCGCCGAGGTCGTCGACCCCCGGCGTCTTCAGGCCCTCACGCGACACCGTGGTGTTGGTGGCGACGATGCCGGCCAGGCTCAGCTCCACGGCCAGGTCCGCGATGTCGTCGGCGTCGGCATCGGAAATGTCTGGCGCGATCTTCACCAGCACCGGAGTCGAGGTCTCCGCCAGGACGGCCGACAGAATAGGCCGCAGCGACTCGACCGCCTGCAGATCGCGCAGCCCGGGCGTGTTCGGCGAGCTGACGTTGACCACCAGGTAGGACGCCAACGGCCCGACCAGCCGGGCGCTCGCCCGGTAGTCGGCGGCGGCGTTGGCGACCGGGGTTGTCTTCGTCTTGCCGATGTTGACCCCGATCGGTATCTCGGGCCGGTGACGTGCGAGCTGAACCGCCAGCGCACCCGACCCGAGGTTGTTGAACCCCATCCGGTTCAGCAGCGCCCGGTCGGCGGGCAGCCGGAACAGCCGCGGCGCCGGGTTGCCGGGCTGCGGCTGCGCGGTGACGGTCCCGACCTCCGCATACCCGAAACCCAACGCACCCCAGGTGAGCAGCCCCCTGCCGTCTTTGTCGAAGCCGGCGGCCAGCCCGAGCGGTCCCGGGAAACGCACCCCGAACACCGTGCTGGCCAGCACCGGATCAGTCGGACCGACCAGCCGGTGCACCACCCGCCGGACCACGGCGACGGACGTGACGCCGCGCAGCACGGCGAAAACCAGCGTGTGGATGCGCTCAGGCGGGATCAGAAAAAACAGCCGTCGCACCAGGACGTACAACCGATGACCGCCTTCGTGGGGTTGGGCAGGCGTCACAGTTCCGGCTGCTCGGGCGACCGCCCGTTGGAGCCTGCGCCGTCCGGGCGAGATTTCTTGCGGCGCAATAACACTCGCCTACTACCGTCAGTGTAGAGCCGCACCCGGGTCAACTCCCAGCCACGATACTCGGCCTCGATGGACAACCGGGTGGACGCGCTGAGCCGGGTCACTTCCGGCGGCAGGCGCAGCGGGGCCCACTCATATTCGTCGGACATCTCGGTGTCCCAGCCCGCCGGCAGTCGACTTCGCCGCGGCGCGGTCAACGGTTACCGACCGCGTGCTCGATGACCTGGACCCCGGCACCGGACCCCGACACCACGTACAAGGTGCCCGACGCCTCGTCAAAGGCCAGGGAGTTCGGTTGCTGCACGGTTGGGTAACGTACCTTTTCGACGGGAATTCCGGTGGACAGATCGTAACCAATGACCATATTGGAAGCGGTCTGGGATACCCAGGCCAATTCGCGGGAGCCGGCCAGGCCGTATGGCGCCTGCGGCACCGGGTAGGCCTGACGCAAGAGCAGCGGGCCGACGCCGTACACCAGCAGTTGGCCGCCGCGGGTATCGGCGACCAGGACCCGGCCCAGCGGATCGGCGGCCATGGTGGTTGCGCCTTCGCCGGCCCGCAGCGCCAGTTGGGCGTGACCGTCGGCGCCGATCGTCGTCACCGAGGTTTGTCCCCGGTCCAGAACTACCGTCGTATTTCCTTGTGTGACAAGCCAATCGACGCGCGCGAAGATCTTGTTCCGGCTGCCGACGGTCGCGGTCGCAACGCCGCCCGGGGTCGGGGAAGCAAGGGTGTAGACGGTGCCGTCGGCGCTGCCCAGCACCAGCTTGCCGTCGGCGCGCTGCGCGATTGCGGTGAATTCGGCCTGCTGGGCCTCGGCGACAGGCACTGCTGCCGTGTGGCCGGTGGACAGGTCGGCCACGAAGTAGCCGCCACGGGCAGCCAGGTACACCGTGCCGCGGCCGTCGCCGGTCAACGCGGCCGCCGGTCCCGGCAACACGGTGACACGCGGCGCGGCCTGCCGGTCACCGAACACGGCGATGCTGGCGGGCGCCGCCGGGTCGGCGCCGGGTGCCAGGACCGCCAATTGGTGAGTGCCGTTGTCGAAGACCGCCGCGGCGGTGCGGGCGCCCAGCGGCCGCACCGCACCGGCCGGGGTCTGCGACACCGGCGGCGACTCGGCCGGCTCTGCCGGTTTGATCGTGGGGGGCTTCTCCGAAGTGAAGGTGTCGAGCGGGTTCGAGGAACATCCGGTCAACCCGGCAAGTACGACTAGCAAACCGAGAAAACCGCGTTGAACAGTCAATTTATGGCGCCTATGCCGTGACAGCAATGATTCTTCCTGGACGTAACGAACATTAGATTCAAATTCTAAGGAACGTTGGGCACCCGATCTGCCGATGTTGCCCACGCCGGGTCCGGCTGGAGAGGTATCGTCGCGTCATGACCGTCACCGATGACCGGCATATCGCTCAGAAAGAGTTTGCTGTCGAAGACATGTCGACAGGGATTTTTGCCAGCGGATACGGACAAGTCGGTGATGGACGCAGTTTTTCCTTCCACATTGAGCATCGATCACTCGTCGTCGAGGTTTACCGGCCGCGTCTGGCCGGGCCAGTTCCGCAGGCTGAGGAAGTGGTCGCCACAGCGGTCCGCAGCCTGGTCGATATCGACCTCACCGACGAGCGCAGCCTGACCGCCGCGGTGCGCGACTCGGTCGCGCACGCGGTACCGGTTGCGCGCTAGTCGCGTCCCCGGGCGGCCGCTCACACCAGGTACGGTCGTCGTCGTGACTGCGGTTTCGGCGATGTCTTGGTGGTCGGGTGGCGCCCCATGACCGTCATCCTCTTACGGCACGGCCGTTCTGCCTCGAACACCGCGGGCATTCTGGCTGGTCGTTCGGAGGGCGTCGACCTCGACGACAAGGGCTGCGACCAGGCTGCCGGGCTGATCGACCGGATCGGTGATCTGCCGATCCGGGCCCTGGTCAGTTCGCCGCTGCTGCGGTGCCGGCGCACCCTCGAGCCGCTCGCCGAAGCGCTGTGCCTCGAGCCGCTCATCGATGACCGGCTCGCCGAAGTGGACTACGGGGAATGGACGGGCCGCAAAATCGGCGACCTGGTGAACGAGCCGTTGTGGAGGGTCGTGCAGGCCCATCCCAGCGCGGCGGTGTTTCCCGGCGGTGAGGGTTTGGCGCAGGTGCAGGCACGCGCCGTCGCCGCCGTCCGCGAACACGACCGGCGGCTGGCTTTAGAACATGGCGGAGAGCGCGGCGGCGACGCGCTGTGGGTGGCCTGCACTCACGGTGACGTCATCAAGGCGGTTCTCGCCGACGCATACGGCATGCATCTGGACGGGTTCCAGCGCGTCACCGCCGACC
The DNA here is from genome assembly GCA_963848535.1 of uncultured Actinomycetota bacterium. Classification (GTDB taxonomy): domain Bacteria; phylum Actinomycetota; class Actinomycetes; order Mycobacteriales; family Mycobacteriaceae; genus Mycobacterium. The sequence continues at coordinate 16,076 of CAWKEM010000026.1, read as the reverse complement.
CGGCGTCGGTGAGTGTGATCCGTTACACCGAGTTGCGGCCATTTGTGTTGCACGTCAACCACACCGGCGCGCGGCTGTCCGCCCCACTGCGGGCCGGGCCGCCGCCAAAAGACGAGTCCAAGGGCGAGACGCACGGCGAGACCAATGCCGGGCCGCAAAAAGAGCCGGCCACAGCGGTCCCGTCGGGTGACGCGGTGGTCGGCGGGTCCACGGATTGATTCCGCTGCGACACCACAACCGAATCGCACGGCGACGGCAACTGCCGGTATTTTGGAAGTGCCATGGCCCGCGCAATTCATGTCTTCCGCACACCCGACCGCTTCGTGGCCGGGACCGTCGGTCAGCCCGGAAATCGCACCTTCTACATACAAGCGGTGCACGACGCGCGGGTGGTGTCGGTGGTGCTGGAGAAGCAACAGGTCGCGGTGCTTGCCGAACGCATCGGCGCGCTGCTGCTCGAGGTGAATCGCAGGTTCGGCACGCCCGTCCCGCCGGAGCCCACCGAGATCGAGGACCTCAACCCGTTGATCACCCCCGTGGATGCCGAGTTCCGGGTCGGGACCATGGGCCTGGGCTGGGATTCGGAGGCTCAGACCGTGGTGGTCGAACTGCTGGCCGTCACCGACGCCGAGTTCGACGCGTCGGTGGTGCTCGACGACACCGAGGAAGGTCCCGACGCGATGCGGGTGTTCTTGACGCCGGAGTCGGCGCGGCAGTTCGCCACTCGGTCCAATCGCGTCATCTCGGCGGGACGTCCGCCGTGCCCGCTGTGCGACGAACCGCTGGACCCGGAGGGCCATATCTGCGCGCGCACCAACGGCTACAAGCGCAGCGCGCTGCTCGGGCCCAGCGATGAACTCGACGAATGACGAACATGAGGTGCTGCGGGACGGCGAGCTGACGGTCCTCGGACGCATCCGCTCGGCCAGTAACGCTACCTTCTTGTGCGAGTCGACGCTGCGAGGGTCCAGCGTGCACTGCGTCTACAAGCCGGTCTCCGGTGAAGCGCCGCTGTGGGATTTCCCCGACGGAACCTTGGCCGGCCGCGAACTCGGCGCGTACCTGGTGTCGATGCAGTTGGGCTGGAACATCGTGCCCTACACCGTGATTCGAGACGGGCCCGCGGGCCCCGGCATGCTGCAGCTGTGGGTGGAGCAACCCGGTGACGCGGCCGGCTCCGATGCCAGGCCGGACTTGGTCGACCTGTTTCCCGCCGACAAACTGCAGCCGGGCTATTTGCCGGTGCTGCGGGCCTACGACTATGCCGGCGACGAGGTCATCCTGATGCACGCCGACGACGTCCAGTTGCGCCGGATGGCGGTGTTCGATGTGCTGATCAACAATGCCGACCGTAAGGGCGGCCACATCCTGTTCGGCCTCGACGGGCAGGTTTACGGGGTCGACCACGGTGTGTGCCTGCACGTGGAGAACAAACTGCGCACGGTGTTGTGGGGCTGGGCCGGCAAGCCGATAGACGACCAGACACTCGAAGCGGTTGCCGGGCTCGTTGAGGCCCTCGGCGGGTCGCTCACGGATGAGCTGACCGGGCAGATCACTCGAGCGGAAATCATGGCGCTGCGCAGGCGTGCGTGCGCGCTGCTGGACGATCCGGTCATGCCCGGGCCGAACCGGCACCGTCCGCTTCCCTGGCCTGCGTTTTAGGTCGGCGGCCCGCTCAGGAAGATGTGGCCGGCGGGCGTCGGCGATACTGAAGCGGTGAGCCCGCCCCCCGATGACAAGAGGGACGACGACCTGTCAGACCTGACGGACGCCGCACTGGCTGCCGATCTCGCCGCGGATGCGGGGGAGTTGCTACTGAAGGTGCGCGAGGACATCGGCTTCGGCCATCCGTGGGCGCTCGGCGACGCGGGTGACAGCCTGGCGAACGCCCTGCTGCTGCGGCGGCTGCGGGCCGAGCGGCCCGGTGATGCGGTGCTCAGCGAGGAAGCTTACGACGACCTGGCCCGACTGAACCACGACCGGGTGTGGATCATCGACCCGTTGGACGGCACCCGGGAGTTCTCCACACCGGGCCGCGATGACTGGGCGGTACACATCGCGCTGTGGCAGCGCCCCACGAACGGCCAGCGCGAAATCACCGACGCAGCCGTGGCATTGCCGGCCCGCGGGAACACGGTGTACCGCAGCGACACCGTGACCGCCGACGCCGCCCGCGTCGGTGTTCCCAGCACTATCCGGATAGCGGTCAGCGCCACGCGGCCACCCGCGGTGCTGTACCGCATGCGGCAGACGCTGGCCATTCAACCCGTGGGGATCGGCTCGGCGGGCGCCAAGGCGATGGCGATGATCGACGGCCACGTCGATGCGTACGTGCACGCGGGCGGCCAGTGGGAGTGGGATTCGGCGGCCCCGGCCGGGGTGGTGATGGCCGCCGGCATGCACGCGTCCAGGCTTGATGGTTCGCCGCTGCGCTACAACCAGCTCGACCCGTACCTGCCCGACTTCGTGATGTGTCGCGCCGAGCTTGCGCCGATTCTGCTCGACGCCATCCGCCAGGGCTGGCGCTGATGTAGGCCGTTTAGAGTCGTTGGCATGCAGTCATGGGCTTTTCCACCGGTTCCGGTGTTGCCGGGACGCGGCCCGGAACTACGGCTGTATGACACCTCCGACCGGCAGGTGCGCCCGGTGGCGGCCGGCTCTGGGCCCGACGCTCGTCCTGTTACTGAGGCCACCATGTACGTGTGCGGGATCACCCCCTACGACTCAACCCATCTGGGTCACGCGGCGACCTACCTGGCGTTTGACCTGGTCTACCGCCAATGGCTGGACCTCGGTCACGAGGTGCACTATGTGCAGAACGTCACCGACGTCGACGATCCGTTGTTCGAGCGGGCCGCCCGCGACAACGTCGACTGGCGTGAGCTCGGCGAGCGCGAGGTGGCGCGGTTCCGTGCGGACATGGCGGCGCTGCGGGTACTGCCGCCGCGCGAGTACGTTGCAGCCACCCAGGCGATTCCCGAAGTGGTCGAACTCGTCGAGAAAATGTTGGCGTCGGGGGCGGCGTACGTCATCGACGGCGAATACCCGGACATCTACTACCGGGCGGACGCCACGCCGCAGTTCGGCTACGAGTCCGGCTATGACCGCGACACCATGCTGCGGCTGTCCGAGCAGCGCGGCGGCGACCCGCACCGGCCCGGCAAGACCGACGAGCTCGACGCCCTGCTGTGGCGGGCCGCGCGCCCCGGGGAGCCGAGTTGGCCGTCGCCGTTCGGTCCTGGCCGGCCCGGCTGGCATGTCGAGTGCGCGGCGATCGCGCTCAGCCGGCTCGGCAGCGGCCTGGACATTCAGGGCGGGGGCAGCGACCTGATCTTCCCGCATCACGAGTTCACCGCCGCGCACGCCGAGTGCGTCCGGGGCGAGCGGCGATTCGCCCGGCACTATGTGCACGCCGGGATGATCGGGTGGGACGGGCACAAGATGTCCAAGAGCCGCGGCAACCTGGTGTTGGTGTCGACGTTGCGCGCCCAAGGCGTTGAGCCGGCGGCTATCCGGCTGGGCCTGCTGGCCGGGCACTACCGGGCGGACCGGTTTTGGAGCCAGCAAGTGCTCGACGAGGCGACCGGCCGGCTGCAGCGCTGGCGCACCGCCACCGCGCTGCCCGCCGGCCCGGACGCTGCCGACGTGATCGCCAGGGTGCGCCAGTACCTGGCGGACGACCTCGATACTCCCAAAGCGTTTGCCGCACTTGATGGTTGGGCCACCGACGCGCTGGAGTACGGCGGCCACGACACCGAAGCGCCGCAGTTGGTGGCAACCGCGATCGATGCGCTACTCGGGGTGGATTTGTAATCGCCGCGGCGGTACGTTTCGGCCATGACATCGTTGCACGGCAAAGTCGTCTTCATCACCGGTGGTGCCCGAGGAATCGGGGCCGAGGTCGCCCGTCGGCTGCGCAACAAGGGCGCCAAACTGGTGCTTACCGATCTCAACGAAGCCGAGCTGGCCGCGCTGGCCGCCGAACTCGGTGAAGACCAAGTGCTGACCGCGGTCGCCGACGTGCGTGATCTGCCCGCCATGCAGGCCGCCGCCGCCCAGGCCGTCGAACGCTTCGGTGGCGTCGACGTCGTCCTGGCCAACGCCGGAATCGCCAGCTACGGGTCGGTGCTGCAGGTCGACCCGGAGGCGTTCAAGCGGGTGCTGGATGTCAACGTGCTCGGCGTCTTCCACACCGTGCGGGCCACGTTGCCGACGGTGATCGACCGCCGTGGCTACGTGCTGATCGTGTCGTCGCTGGCAGCCTACGCCGCAGCCCCAGGGCTGGCGCCGTACAACGCGTCGAAGGCCGGCGTCGAGATCCTCGCCAACGCGCTGCGGTTGGAGGTGGCCCACCACGGGGTCAGTGTCGGCTCGGCGCACATGTCCTGGATCGACACCGCCCTGGTTCGCGACACCAAGGCCGACCTGCCCTCATTCGGCGAACTGCTCAGCAAGCTGCCGTGGCCGTTGAACAAGACCACCACCGTCGACAAATGCGCAGACGCTTTCGTCAAGGGCATCGAGGGCCGCGAGAATCGCATCTACTGCCCGCCTTGGGTGGGCCTGTTCCGCTGGCTCAAGCCGGTGCTTTCCACCTCGGTCGGTGAACTTCCGATGCGCAAAACCGCTGCCGAAATAATGCCCCGAATGGACGCGGAAGTCGCCGCGCTGGGCCGCTCCACCAGTGCCTACAACCAAGGCCTGGAAAAGCCCTGACCCGTTACCGTCCGAACCCCGGACGGCGCCGGCGCAGATAACGCTCGAACTCGGCGGCCAGCGCGTCGCCGTCGATCTTGCCCAGGTCTTCATTCATGTCGACCTCGGCGTCGCCGCGCTGCTCCAGCGACGCCACGTATTCGGCCAAGTCCTCGTCTTCGGCGGCCATCTCGCTGATCGCCTGCTCCCAATCCTCGGCTTGAGCCGGCAGGTCAGCCAGCGGAACCTCGATGTCGAGGACGTCTTCGACGCGGCGCAGCAGCGCCACCGTCGCCTTCGGGTTCGGCGGATGCGACACGTAGTGCGGCACCGCCGCCCAGAACGTTACCGCCGGGATCCCGGCGCCCACGCAGGCGTCCTGGAAGACCCCGGCGATGCCGGTGGGGCCCTCGTAGCGGCTTTCCTCGAGGCCGAAGCGTTTCGCCGACTCGGGGGAGTAGGCCGCACCCGAGACCGGTACCGGACGGGTATGCGGGGTGTCGGCCAGCAAGGCTCCCAGGATCACGACGGTGTCGACGTTGAGCTTGTCGGCAATGGCCACCAACTCCGCGCAGAATGTGCGCCAGCGCATGTTCGGCTCCACCCCGTGCATCAACACGACGTCGCGCTCGCTGCCCGGTGGCCGGCAGTGTGAGATGCGCATCGCCGGCCACACCAGTTCGCGGGTGACCCCATCGACTTGCCGGATGACCGGGCGATTCACCTGGTAGTCGTAGTAGGCCTCGTCGTCGATCTCCAGGATCGGATCGGCTTCCCAGATGGTCTCGAGGTGCTCGAGCGCGTCGCTGGCCGCGTCGCCGGCGTCGTTCCAGCCCTCGAACGCCGCCACGACGACGGTGTGGTGCAGTTCGGGCAACGCGGCGCTGCCATCGGGCGGGGTCACAGAATCAGGGTACGGCTTTCGACCGACTGCCTGCGCGGACCTTCCGCGATGGCTGAAAGAGCCCTGTCAACCGCTCGGCTGTTTGCATAGAGCCACTATCCTTGTGGGGTGACTGCCGCTGACGAACACCACTACGACACCGACATCCTGGACACTTTGGCGCAGCGTGTGGTGGTCGGCGACGGTGCGATGGGTACCCAGTTGCAGGCCGCGGATCTCACGCTCGACGACTTCCGCGGCCTGGAAGGCTGCAACGAAATCCTCAACGAGACGCGCCCAGACGTGCTGGAGACAATCCACCGCGCCTACTTCGAAGCCGGCGCCGATGCCGTGGAGACCAACACCTTCGGCTGCAACATGTCCAACCTCGGCGACTACGACATCGCCGACAGGATCAGGGACCTGTCGCAACGGGGCACCGCGATCGCGCGCCGCGTCGCCGACGAGCTGACCACCCCCGACCGCAAGCGCTACGTGCTGGGGTCGATGGGGCCGGGCACCAAGCTGCCGACCCTGGGTCACACCGAGTACCACCTCATTCGCGACGCCTATGCGGAGGCTGCACTTGGGATGTTAGACGCGGGCGCCGACGCCATCCTCGTGGAAACCTGCCAGGACCTGCTGCAGCTGAAGGCCGCGGTGCTGGGATCGCGGCGCGCGATGGCGCAGGCCGGCCGGCACATTCCGGTCTTCGCCCATGTCACAGTGGAGACCACCGGCACCATGTTGCTGGGCAGCGAGATCGGCGCGGCGCTGGCGTCCGTCGAGCCGCTCGGCGTGGACATGATCGGTTTGAACTGTGCGACGGGTCCCGCTGAAATGAGCGAGCACCTGCGGTACCTGTCCAGACACACCCGCATCCCGGTGTCGGTGATGCCCAACGCCGGTCTGCCGGTGCTGGGCCCCAACGGCGCCGAATATCCGCTGCAGCCCGACGAGTTGGCCGAAGCGCTGTCCGGCTTCATCGCCGAGTTCGGGCTGTCGCTGGTCGGTGGCTGCTGCGGCACCACCCCGGAACACATCAGCCAGGTTGCGGCGGCGGTCGCCCCGTTCAACGACGGGACCAAGCAGCGCGGCGCGCGTCACATCGACTACGAGCCGTCGGTGTCGTCGCTGTACACCGCCGTCCCGTTCAAGCAGGAAGCCTCGGTTCTGGTCATCGGGGAGCGAACGAACGCCAATGGCTCCAAGGCGTTCCGTGAGGCGATGATCGCCGAGGATTACCAGCAGTGCCTGGACATCGCCAAGGATCAGACCCGCGACGGCGCGCACCTGCTGGACTTGTGCGTGGACTACGTGGGCCGCGACGGAGCGGCCGACATGACGGCGCTGGCCAGCCGGCTGGCGACGGCGTCGACCCTGCCGATCATGCTGGACTCCACCGAAACCCCGGTGCTGCAAGCGGGTTTGGAGCATCTGGGCGGACGCTGCACCATCAACTCGGTGAACTACGAAGACGGCGACGGTCCGGAGTCGCGCTTTGCCAAGACCATGGAGTTGGTCGCCGAGCACGGCGCCGCGGTGGTGGCGCTGACCATCGACGAAGAGGGCCAGGCCCGCACCGCCGAGAAGAAGGTCGAGATCGCCGAGCGGCTGATCAACGACATCACCGGCAACTGGGGAGTCGACGAATCCTCCATCCTCATCGACTGTCTGACCTTCACCATCGCCACGGGCCAGGAGGAGTCCCGGAAAGACGGCATCGAGACCATCGAGGCGATTCGGCAGCTGAAGAAGCGTCACCCCGCTGTGCAAACCACCCTCGGGTTGTCCAATATCTCGTTCGGCCTCAATCCCGCTGCGCGCCAAGTGCTCAACTCGGTGTTCCTGCACGAATGTCAGGAAGCCGGTCTGGATTCGGCGATCGTGCACGCCTCGAAGATCCTGCCGATCAACCGGATCCAGGAAGAGCAGCGTGAGGTCGCGCTGGACCTGGTCTACGACCGCCGCCGCGAGGGGTACGACCCGCTGCAGGAGCTGATGCGGCTCTTCGAAGGGGTGTCGGCGGCGTCGTCGAAGGAATCCCGCGCCGCCGAACTGGCCAAGCTGCCGCTGTTCGAGCGGCTGGCTCAGCGCATCGTCGACGGCGAGCGCAACGGCCTGGAGGCCGACCTCGACGAGGCGATGATCGAAAAGCCGCCGCTGGCGATCATCAACGAGAACCTGCTGGCCGGCATGAAGACGGTCGGTGAGCTGTTCGGCTCCGGGCAGATGCAGCTGCCGTTCGTGCTGCAGTCGGCCGAGGTGATGAAAACCGCGGTGGCCTACCTCGAACCGCACATGGACAAGGCCGACGACGACTCGGGTAAAGGGCGGATCGTGCTGGCCACCGTCAAGGGCGACGTGCACGACATCGGCAAGAACCTCGTCGACATCATCTTGAGCAACAACGGCTACGAGGTGGTCAACATCGGCATCAAGCAGCCGATCGCCAACATCCTCGAAGTAGCCGAAGACAAGAGCGCTGACGTGGTCGGCATGTCGGGCCTGCTGGTGAAGTCCACCGTGGTGATGAAGGAAAACCTCGCGGAGATGAACACCCGCGGCGTGGCCGAAAAATTCCCGGTGCTGCTCGGCGGTGCGGCGTTGACCCGCAGCTATGTGGAAAATGACCTGGCCGAACTGTACGAGGGCGAAGTGCACTATGCGCGAGACGCTTTCGAGGGTTTGAAGCTGATGGACACCATCATGAGCGCCAAGCGGGGCGAGGCGCCCGACCCCGACAGCCCGGAGGCCCGGGAGAGGGAAGCGGCCCGCAAGAAGGAAGCCGAGCGCAAGGCCCGCCACGAGCGGTCCAAGCGCATCGCGGAACAGCGGAAGGCGGCCGAGGAGCCGGTCGAGGTGCCTGAACGCTCCGATGTGGCCGCCGATGTCGAGGTCCCGGTTCCGCCGTTCTGGGGTTCTCGGGTGGTCAAGGGTCTGGCGGTGGCCGACTACACCGCGCTACTGGACGAGCGTGCACTGTTCCTGGGCCAGTGGGGATTACGTGGTGTGCGCGGCAGCGAGGGACCGGCGTACGAGGATTTGGTGGAGACCGAGGGCCGGCCGCGACTGCGGTACTGGCTGGACCGGTTGTCCACCGACGGCATCCTGGCGCACGCCGTGGTGGTGTACGGCTACTTCCCGGCGGTGTCCGAAGGCGACGACGTGGTCGTGCTGGCTGAGCCGAAACCCAACGCGCTGGAGCGTTATCGATTCACCTTCCCGCGCCAGCAACGAGGCCGATTCCTGTGCATCGCCGATTTCATCCGGTCGCGGGATTTGGCCGCCGAACGGGGCCAGGTTGACGTGCTGCCGTTCCAGCTGGTGACGATGGGCCAACCTATCGCTGACTTCGCCGACCAGTTGTTCGCGTCCAATTCCTATCGCGACTATCTCGAAGTGCACGGTATCGGCGTGCAGCTCACCGAGGCGCTGGCCGAATACTGGCACCGGCGTATCCGCGAGGAGCTCAAATTCTCCGGGGAGCGGTCGATGTCTGCCGAGGACCCCGACGCGGTCGAAGACTATTTCAAGCTCGGCTACCGCGGCGCCCGCTTCGCCTTCGGTTACGGGGCATGCCCCAACCTGGACGACCGGACGAAGATGATGGAGTTGCTGGAGCCCGAACGCATCGGCGTGACGCTGTCCGAGGAGCTGCAGCTGCACCCCGAGCAGTCGACCGACGCCTTCGTTCTGCACCACCCGGAAGCCAAGTACTTCAACGTCTAGCCCGGTCGCCGGGGAAACCGCCGTGACTTTGCTCGGCGCCGCGTGACACAATCGCTGGCCGTGAAGACCTTCGAGGAGCTATTCGCCGAACTCGGCGACCGTGCCCGTACCCGGCCGGCCGGCAGCGCGACGGTCGCCGCGCTGGACGGCGGGATACACGGGCTGGGCAAGAAGATCTTGGAGGAGGCCGGCGAGGTGTGGCTGGCCGCCGAACACGAACCCGACGAGGCGCTGGCCGAGGAGATCAGCCAGTTGCTGTACTGGACGCAGGTGCTGATGATCGCGCGCGGACTGTCCCTCGACGACGTCTATCGGAAGCTGTGAGCATGTTGCGGGTCGCGGTTCCCAACAAAGGTGCGCTGAGCGAGCCGGCCACCGAAATCCTCGCGGAGGCCGGCTACCGGCGCCGCACCGACCCCAAGGACCTCACGGTCATCGACCCCGTCAACCATGTCGAGTTTTTCTTCTTGCGGCCCAAAGACATTGCCATTTATGTCGGTTCCGGAGAGCTCGACTTCGGCATCACCGGACGGGACTTGGTGCTCGACTCCGCTGCGCCGGTTCGGGAGCGCCTGGCACTGGGGTTCGGGTCGTCCAGCTTCCGGTATGCCGGCCCGGCCGGGCGTAACTGGACGACGGCCGACCTGGCCGGAATACGGATCGCCACCGCCTACCCGAACCTGGTCCGACAAGACCTGGCCGACCGGGGCATCGAGGCGACCGTCATCAGGCTCGACGGGGCAGTGGAGATCTCGGTGCAGCTCGGCGTGGCCGATGCCATCGCCGACGTGGTGGGCTCCGGGCGCACCCTGAGCCTGCACGACCTGGTGGCCTTCGGTGAGCCGCTGTGTGACTCCGAGGCGGTGCTGATCGAACGCACCGACCACGACAGCCACGACCACGACGAAGCCGGTGCGGCGCGCGAGCAACTGGTGGCGCGCATACAAGGTGTGGTGTTCGGGCAGCAATACCTCATGCTCGATTACGATTGCCCGCGCGCGGCATTGGGCAAAGCCACGTCGATCACGCCGGGCCTGGAGTCACCGACCATCGCTCCGCTCGCCGACCCGGACTGGGTCGCCATCCGCGCGCTGGTGCCCCGTCGGGGCGTCAACGAGATCATGGACGAGCTCGCCGCCATCGGCGCCAAAGCGATTCTGGCTTCGGACATACGGTTCTGCCGGTTCTGATCAAGGCGGCCGCGGCTGTGTTAGCGTCCGCCTAGGGCCGTTGCGGGCTATTCGTTCCCCGGGAGGTTCGCCGTGACACATGCACTTGTCTTGCTGATGGCTTTATTGATCGGTGTGGTCGCCGGGTTGCGTTCGCTGACGGCTCCGGCCGTCGTCGCCTGGGCCGCCTTCCTGGGCTGGATCACCCTGCACTCCACCTGGGCTTCCTGGGTGGCCAATATCATCACGGTTGTCATCCTGACCGTGCTTGCCGTCGCCGAACTGGTCATCGACAAACTCCCCAAGACCCCGCCCCGCACCGCGGCGCCGTCCTTCGCGGCCCGGATCGTGATGGGCGCATTCGCGGGCGCGGTCATCGGTGCCGCATGGCACTACACGTTCAGCTCACTGGGCGCCGGTGTGATCGGCGCGGTGCTCGGCACCCTGGGCGGCTATCATGCGCGCCGGCGGCTGATGACCGCCATCGGCGAGAAAGACCTGCCGATCGCGCTGCTCGAGGATGCGGTCGCGATCCTGGGTGGATTTGGGATTCTGGTGCTGACGGCTCATCTGTGACAGAGCATTTCGACGCCATCATCGTTGGTGCCGGACAGGCGGGCCCGTCGCTGGCGGGTCGATTGACGGCGGCCGGGCAGCGCGTCGCGATGGTAGAGCGCAAACTGGTCGGCGGCACCTGTGTGAACAACGGATGCATCCCGACCAAGACGCTGGTGGCCAGCGCGCACGCCGCGCATCTGGCGCGTCGCGGCGCGGAATTCGGTGTCGGAACCGGACCGATCAGCGTGGACATGGCGAAAGTCAAGGCACGCAAAGACGAGATCATGCTCAATGACCGCGCGGGTGTCGAAAGCTGGTTGGACAGCATGGACGGCTGCACCGTCTTGCGCGGTCACGCGCGTTTCGAGGATCCGCACACGGTGCGGGTCGGTGACGACGCCATGCACGCTGACCGGATCTTCCTCAACGTCGGTGGCCGTGCGGTGGTGCCCGACATCCCGGGGCTGTCCGATGTCGAGTTCCTCACCAACGTGTCGATCCTCGAACTCGACACGGTGCCATCGCACCTCGTCATCATCGGCGGCAGTTACATCGCACTGGAGTTCGCGCAGATGTACCGGCGTTTCGGGGCCCGGGTGACCGTCGTCGAGAGGGGCCCGCGGCTGGCGCCTCGCGAAGACGAGGACGTCTCGGCTGCCGTCAGAGAGATCTTGGCGGCCGAGGGAATCGACATTGTTGTCGATGCCGACGACGTGCGAATCAGCAAGCACGGCAAGGGCTTCGAACTCACGCCCCGCGCCGGTGCGGACGCCATCGCCGGGAGTCATCTGCTGCTGGCAGTGGGGCGGCGACCCAACACCGACGACCTGGGTCTTGAGGCGGCCGGTGTCCAGACCGACGCCCGCGGCTACATCGTGGTCGACGACCAGCTCAAGACCAACGTCGACCACATCTGGGCGATGGGCGACTGCAACGGCAAGGGTGCCTTCACCCACACCTCGTACAACGATTTCGAGATTGTCGCCGCCAATCTGCTCGACGACGATCCGCGACGGGTCAGCGACCGCATCACCACCTACGCGCTCTACATCGACCCGCCGCTCGGGCGTGCCGGCATGACCGTCGGCCAGGTCCGCGCGTCGGGCCGCAGGGCGCTGCTGGGTAAACGGCCGATGACCAGAGTCGGCAGGGCAGTGGAAAAGGGTGAGACGCAAGGCTTTATGAAAGTCGTCGTGGATGCCGACACCGATGAGATCTTGGGCGCCGCCATCCTCGGGGTCGGTGGCGACGAGGCCATTCACGCCATTCTGGATGTCATGTCGGCCAAAGCGCCCTACACCACGCTGTCGCGGACCATGCACATCCATCCCACCGTCAGCGAGCTCATTCCCACCATGTTGCAGCAGATGTCGCCACTCGACTAAGAGTGCACGAGGCCGTCGGTGGGTTGCGAAACATCCTGCGCGGGTGCGTGTTCCGGCCACCCGGGGTAGGGCGGCGGCGTTCCGCCGAAAGTCGGGCAGTGTTGCTGGTGGGCGCACCAGTCGCACAACCGCGACGGGCTGGGACGGAAATCGCCCGTCTGGCCTGCAGATTGGATGGCACGCCAGATTGCCATCAGCGTCTTTTCGAAGCGCAGCAGCTCGTCATGGTCCGGCGAGTAATCCAACACCTGGCCGTCAGCCAGGTAGATGAGCCGCAGCCGGGCGGGCAGCACACCCCGCGAACGCAGCAGCGCCACCGCGTAGAACTTCATCTGGAACATCGCCTTGAACTCGGCCGCGGCTCGCGCGGCCGGCGGTGCCTTGCCGGTCTTGTAGTCGACCACCCGTAGCTCGCCGGTGGCGGCGACGTCGATCCGGTCGATGAATCCACGCAGCAGCGTGCCGTCGGCGAGTTCGACTTCGACGCGCTGTTCGCAACATTGCGGGTCGAAGCGAGTCGGGTCTTCGAGCCGGTAGTAGCCGGAGAGCAACGCCTGGGCCTCGGCCAACAGTTGGCTGCGCTGTCCGGGATCCAGCCCGTCGGCCAGGTCGGGCTCGGCGGTGATCACCTGCTCCCAGGCGGATTCCACGAGCGACATTGCCGTGTCGGGGCCGCGCAGTTCCGCGGGCAGCCCGTACAGCTGCTCCAGAGCGGCATGTACCACCGATCCGCGCAACTGCGCCGCCGACGGTGCCTCGGGCAACCGGTCGATCGCCCGGAACCGATACAGCAGTGGGCACTGCTTGAAGTCCGCTGCCCGCGACGGTGACAGCGCCGGCCGCGGCGTGCATGCCCCCGGCAGGTCAGTCATGACCCGCAGCCTAGGACGCAGCGCCGACAACCCCGGGCACCCGCCGCGGCGCGTCGGCTGGCACGCTAGACCGCGTGTCCGCAACCGGCCCGTTCACCGTCGGCGAACGCGTCCAGCTCACCGACGCCAAGGGTCGGCACTACACAATGTCGCTCACGCCCGGCACCGAGTTCCACACCCATCGCGGCTCCATCGCACACGATGCGGTCATCGGGCTGGAAGAGGGCAGCGTCGTCAAATCCAGCAATGGCGCCCTCTTCTTGGTGCTGCGCCCACTGCTGGTCGACTACGTGATGTCGATGCCCCGCGGACCCCAGGTGATCTACCCCAAAGACGCCGCTCAGATCGTGCATGAAGGCGACATCTTCCCGGGCGCTCACGTGCTGGAGGCCGGAGCCGGGTCGGGCGCGCTGACCTGCTCGCTGCTGCGTGCGGTCGGGCCCGAGGGGCGGGTGGTCTCCTACGAACAGCGCGCCGACCATGCCGAACACGCCCGTCGTAACGTATCGGTGTTCGCTGGCCAGCCACCCGAGAACTGGCAGCTCATCGTGAGCGACGTCGCGGAGTCCGACCTGCCCGACGGGTCCTTCCACCGGGCCGTGCTGGACATGCTCGCGCCGTGGGAGGTACTGGACACGGTGGCGCGGCTGCTCGTGGCCGGCGGTGTGCTGATGATCTACGTGGCCACCGTCACCCAGCTGTCGCGGGCCGTGGAGGCACTGCGGGCCGCGCAATGCTGGACCGAACCACGGGCCTGGGAGACGCTGCAACGCGGCTGGAACGTCGTCGGCCTGGCCGTTCGGCCGCAGCATTCGATGCGCGGGCACACCGCGTTCTTGATTTCCACGCGACGGCTCGCTCCCGGCGTCGTCGCCCCGGCGCCTTTGGGCCGCAAACGCGTGGGACGCGACGGCTAGCTGCCGGGCCAATCTTCGCTGCGAAGCAGCGAGCGTCGTACCGACAGCAGCTCGAACTCGGGATGGGCGGCTACCAGATGTTCGGCGGCATCCAGTACATCGACCGCATGGCTACGGTCGCCGGACACCATGGCCACGCCGATGCCCGCTCGTCGATACAGCTCGTGTGCTCCTGTCTCAGCCGCGGACACGCTGAATTTGCGTTGCAGCTCAGCGACGACGGGACGAATCACCGACCGCTTCTGCTTGAGTGATCGAACGTCGCCCAGCAACACGTCGAATTCGAGCCAGCCGATCCACATCCCGCGCGTCAACGGGGTGGGGATTGGCTAGGTGCTGGTGCTGGTGCCGGGGCTGGAGACGGAGTCGTCGCTGCCGGTGACTTGCCCAGGGCCAACAGCATTTCCGCGGTTCGCCGGGACAACTGCCAACCCCCCGGGGAGGGCGTGAACTCCATCGGGAAGGTGAAGTTGGCCTTGTTGGCCTGAGCGGCGTTGACGCTGATGGTGGCCGTCACATTGGACGGATTCTTATCCGACCATGCAATGTCTTTCGCGGTGAAGGTCATGGGAAGGTAGCCGTTGTCCCGGAGCGCGTTGATGAACTTGTCCAGGGTGTCCGCGCCCTCGGCGGTCGCGCCCTGGACGAGGTTCACCTTGTTGATGCCCGGAACGTTCGGATCGGCGAGCCGGTTCAGCACGTCGGTAAGGGCTTCGGGTGCGGGCAGGGGAGTAGTCGGGGGAACGGCGGCCGGACTCGACGTGGCGGGTACCGCCGGGGCGACTGCCGACGACGCAACCTTCGGGTGACTCGGTGAGCAGCCCGAGAGCCCGAACGCCGCCAGGGCCGTGGCGGCGGTCAGTGCTGCGGACAGTTGTCGGTGCATCCAGTCGTTCAGCCGGGCGGTGCGGCTAGGTCTGCTTCCGGGCCTGCCCCTGCGGCGGGGCCGGCTCTGAGCTTGGGTCAACAGGTGCAATGGAAGTCACACCCGCGGCTGCCGCGCCGACGGTGGCGACGCCGGCCGGGCCTGTGGCGAGGCATTTTGCGGTCACGGCGGCCCTTTCGATCAGCACGATTAGTGGCCGAGATTACCAGCGGGACAGAAATCTTAACTTTTCGTGGGTATTTGACTACGTACATCTAACGGCAATCGCCGGTAGCGTTGAAGTATCCACCGCGTGATTTCGCGGCGGGAAAGGAGCGCAACATGGGTGACTCAGAGCGTTCTGAAGCATTCGGTACTCCCCGTGATCCCAGCATGTCCAGCGGCGATGCTGCCGAACTGGAGCAGTGCGTCGTGAGGCAGCGTTGCTGCGCGAACAGCTCGAGCATGCAGCGGAATCGCACGGCACCGCCCGGTCTGCCCGCGATGTGCATCAACTCGAAGCTCGTATCGACTCACTTGCGGCCCGTAACTCGAAATTAATGGAAACTCTTAAAGAGGCCCGCCAGCAATTGCTGGCGCTGCGAGAGGAAGTCGACCGGCTCGGGCAGCCGCCCAGCGGCTACGGCGTTCTGCTGGCCACGCACGACGACGATACGGTCGAAGTATTCACATCGGGTCGCAAGATGCGACTGACGTGCTCGCCGAACATCGACGTTGCATCCATGCGGAAGGGTCAGACCGTCCGCCTGAACGAGGCCCTGACCGTCGTCGAGGCCGGCACGTTCGAATCCGTCGGCGAGATCTCCACTTTGCGCGAGGTCCTCGTCGACGGCCACCGGGCATTGGTCGTGGGCCATGCCGACGAAGAACGCATCGTTTGGCTTGCCGACCCGCTGGTCGCCGAGGACTTGCCGGACGGCGTTCCCGACGCCCTCAACGACGACACCAGGCCGCGTAAGCTGCGCCCTGGTGACTCGCT
>CAWKEM010000025.1:0-43079 GCA_963848535.1 uncultured Actinomycetota bacterium | reverse complement strand
AGGTGTTCGCGAGCATTCGGGATAAGCACGTGCAGCCCGATCCGGCCGTCTTCGCGCCTTCGGTGTTTGTGGACCTTTGGCCCTACCAAGTCAGTTTTGCCGACGGGCATCCTTGGCCTGGGAAAAGCGACTTCGAGCTGGAAGTTCGCTGGCGAACGTCGCCACAGGGAGTTACATCACAAACTTCCCGTTCACCAATGCCGATCCGCTGATCGTCAACCGATGGTAGTAAGCAACCGTTTAGCGCATATAAAAACATTGCTCGATATACGCATGTGACCACCGTCGACATATCAGATCGTCAGGGGTCCGGCCCGCTGGCGTCGGTCTGCCGGATGGCCGCCCGCAGTTCACCTGCTATCTCTGGCTACTCGCGGCGACTGTGGCGTACGCTCTGGCGGCCGAGCCGGTTAAGCGATGATACTTGCGCCAGCACCGCACCTGGTTGTAAGCCGTACCCGGCATGGCATCGCGACGCATGTGCCTCGGCAGCCGGCTCGCCGGGTTCTATCGCACAGTGTTGAAAAGGGACAAGTGAGCACACCAGAGACCGCAGCCGAGCATGGCGGCGGGCTGCCGATAATCCATCTTTCGGACCTGTTGCGCTCGCCGGTGCTGGCCCGCTCCGGCGATGCGGTGGGCCGGGTCGAGGACGTGATCGTGCGGCTGCGCGGCGCCGACGAGTATCCGCTGGTGACCGGGATTGTCGCCGGGGTCGGCGGGCGGAAGGTCTTTGTCGGCAACAAACCCATTCACGAGTACGCCACAGACCGAGTTGTGTTGGCCAAGAACAAGTTGACCTTCGCGGCTTCGAACGCCGCGAAGGAGAGGTGCTGCTGCGCGCCGACGTGCTGGGGCATCGGCTGATCGATGTGGCCGCCGTCGAGCTCGTGCGCGCCTATGACGTCGAGCTGGAAGACAGCGGCGCAGGATGGGTGCTTGCGCGGCTCGACACCCGCCGCCCACCGCGGTTGTTCGGACTCATCAAACAGTCCGGCGGGCACGCGCCCCGCGATTGGAAGGCATTCGAACCGCTCATCGGCACGCCCGGTCCATGCGGTACGGCGCCTGTCGGGCCGGTTCGGCGGATTCAAACCCGCCGAGATCGCCGATCTTCTCGAGGAAGCGGACAAGGCGAGGGCGGCGAGATCCTCGATCGGGTCCGCAGCGACCCGGAATTGGAAGCCGACGTCTTCGAAGAACTCGACCCGGAGAAGGCAAGCCGACTACTCGACGGCATGCCCGACGACGAGGTCGCCGCGCTGCTGGGCCGGATGCGCGCCGACGATGCCGCCGACGCCATCGCCGACCTGCGCCAATCGCGGCGCCGGCGCGTGCTGGACCTGATGCCGGCCCCGCAGCGCACCAAGGTGATCACCTTGATGGGCTTCAACCCGGAAAGCGCGGGCGGGCTGATGAACGTCGACTTCGTCTCCTGCGCCGCCGCCGCAACCGCAGGCTCGGCGCTGGCGTTGATCGCGGCGGCCCGCACAATCCAGCCGGAGGCGCTGGTCAAGGTGCATGTCCTCGATGAGGACAAACGCCTCGCCGGTGTGGTGTCAGTGATCACCCTGTTGCAGGCCGAACGCAGCGAAAGCGTTGGGGCACTTATGGATTCCGACCCGGTGCGGGTCAGCGCCGACGCCGACCTGACCGACATCGCACTGTTGATGGCCGACTTCAACCTCTACTCCATCCCCGTCGTCGACGAGCAGGACCGCGTGCTCGGGGTGGTCACCGTCGACGACGTGCTCGAGGCCACCATCCCGGAGGACTGGCGCCGCCGCGAACCCGCCCCCCGTCCGGTCCGCGAAATCACCCAATCCGACGATGACCGCAGCGCGCCGGTGGCGGGAGGTGAGGCCCGTGACCTCAGGCGCCGACAACGCCACCCGCCCCGAGGCGCCGGCCGAGCCGGCCGAGCCACGGCGCAGCGCTGTGCTCGACACCGCGCATCTGGGCGACATCGAGGGCGCATTCGGACGCATCAGCGTCGGCGAGACCGACCATCCCCGCACGTTGAAGACCCGGCTGATGACCCTGCTGGCCATCGTCGGTCCGGGGATCATCGTGATGGTCGGCGATAACGACGCCGGCGGGGTGGCCACCTACGCCCAGGCCGGCCAGAACTACGGCTACTCCCTGCTGTGGGTGCTGCTGCTGCTGATCCCCGTGCTCATCGTCAATCAGGAAATGGTGGTCCGGCTCGGCGCGGTCACCGGGGTCGGACACGCCCGGCTGATCAACGAACGCTTCGGCCGCGGCTGGGGCTGGTTTTCCGTCGGCGACCTGTTCCTGCTCAATTTTTTGACGATCGTCACCGAGTTCATCGGCATCAGCCTGGCCGCCGACTACATCGGCATCTCCAAATACGTTGTGGTGCCGATCTCCGCGGTAGCGCTGGTCGCGATCATGGCCACCGGCAGCTTCCGGCGGTGGGAACGAGCCATGTTCGTCTTCATCGCCATCACCCTGCTGCAAATCCCGATGCTGCTGATGTCGCACCCGCAGTGGGGGCACGCGGCGAAGTCGTTCGTTGTGCCGGCTATCTCGGGTGGGGTCAGCTCGGACGCGGTGCTGCTGATCATCGCCATCGTCGGCACCACTGTGGCGCCCTGGCAGCTGTTTTTCCAGCAGTCCAACGTCGTCGACAAGCGCATAACGCCGCGCTTCATGGGCTATGAACGCGCCGACACCGTGCTGGGGGCCTTCGTTGTGGTGATCGGCGCCGCGGCGCTGGTGATGACTGGCGACTGGGCTGCGCGCTCCACCAACACCATGGGTGGTTTCACCGACGCCGGCGCCATCGCACACTTGCTCGGCCAACACAGCGAAGCGCTCGGCTCGGTGTTTGCGATCGTGCTGATTGACGCCTCGATCATCGGCGCCGCCGCGGTGACCCTGGCCACCAGCTACGCCTTCGGCGACGTGTTCGGCTTGAAGCACTCCCTGCACCGCGGGTTCGCCGACGCTAAACAGTTTTACCTGTCCTACACCGCGATGGTGGCGTTGGCTGCGGCCGTCGTGCTGATCCCCGGCGCTCCGCTCGGGTTGATCACCACCGCCGTGCAGGCCCTGGCCGGTCTGCTGTTGCCCAGCGCCAGCGTGTTCTTACTGTTGTTGTGCAACGATCGAGAAGTGTTGGGGCCCTGGGTTAATCGGTCCTGGCTGAACTGGGTCGCCGGGCTGATCGTCGCCACGCTGCTGCTGCTGTCGGGGATCTTGATGGCCACCACCATGTTCCCCCACCTCAACGTCGTCGCGGTGGCCGGCTACTTGGCCCTGGCCCTGGTCATGCTCGCCGCCGCCGCGGTACCGGTGCTGCGCTGGATGGCCCGCCGCCAGCCCGCGACGCCGGCCGTACGACTTCCGGCACGTGGGGTCGACCGCAACACCTGGCGCATGCCGCCGCTGACCCTGCTCGAGCCGGTCATCTGGTCACCTGGCACCCGACTCGGCATGATCGCCCTGCGCAGCTACCTGATCGTCGGCGCGCTGCTGTTAGTGGTCAAAGCCATCCAGATCAGCCACGGCTAGCTTTCGCGGCGGGCAGATCAAGGTAGCGCGCAGATTCCCATCTGCCAGGGCAGTCGGTGGCGCGCTACCCCCAGGCCGGTGAGCTGGTAGTTGAGCACTTCGCCGGAGGCTTCTGAAAACACCGCAGCGGATGTGGCTGCTCCGCACCTCCCGCGAATCAACCCTGCGCTGGCCGGCGGCTCAACGGGGCGGTAAAGCCCTGCGTGTCATCGAAGAATGCCCACTGCCCGTCGTCGTTGACCTCCATCCGCCAACCCAGCTCCGAATTGCCGGCAATGGCGTCGATCAACCAGGCGTGTGCCGCTTCGGCGCTGGCAAAGTTCTTCGTCGCGACGACCCGGCCGTGCGGGTCGATAACTCGAAACTCAGCCATGACATGTGATTATCCCCGCCTGCCGGCTTTTGTGCGCAAATAATGTCCGGTTGCCGGGGCCTACACCGTGCGAGCCAAACGGTCGGCGAGCAGCTCAGCGAACCTCGCCGGATCCTCGAGTGCGCCCCCTTCGGCGAGAAGGGCTGTGCCGTACAGCAATTCGGCGGTCTCGGCGACCGAGGGATCGTCGCCGCGGTCTTGGTGCGCTTGGCGCAGACCGGTGACGAGCGGATGCTTCGGATTGAGTTCGAGAATCCGTTTCCCGACCGGAACCGCCTGCCCGGAAGCCCGATACATGCGCGCGAGCGCCGGTGTCATCCCGAACGCGTCGGTGATCAGGCAGGCCGGCGACTCGGTCAGGCGCGTGGACAGCCGCACTTCCTTGACGTGATCACTCAAGGTCTCCTCCAACCAGCTCAGCAAGTCGGCGAAGTCTTTCTCCTGCTCCTGTCGCTCGGCCTCGTGCGCCGTCTTCTCCTCCTCGGAGTCGAGGTCCACCTCGCCCTTGGCCACCGACTGCAGCGGTTTGCCGTCGAACTCCATCACGCTGCCCACCCAGACCTCGTCGACCGGGTCGGTGAGCAGCAGGACCTCGTAGCCCTTGGCCTGGAACGCCTCGAGGTGCGGGGACTTCAAGATTTGCTGACGCGTCTCGCCGGTGGCGTAGAAGATCTGCGTCTGCCCTTCCTTCATGCGCTCGACGTACTCGGACAGGGTGGTGGCTTCCTCGTCGCTATGCGTCGAGGCGAATGAGGAAATACGTAGCAGGGTGTCCTGGTTGTCGTGGTCTGACATCAGGCCCTCTTTGAGGACTCTGCCGAACTGGGTCCAGAAGGTGCGGTAGTCCTCTGGCCGCTCGGACTGCAGATCCTTGAGGGTGGCGAGGACCTTCTTGGTCAGACGGCGACGGATCGCCTTGATCTGCCGGTCCTGCTGCAAGATTTCGCGGGAAACGTTGAGCGACATGTCCTGTGCGTCGACAACGCCCTTGATGAAGCGCAGGTACTCGGGCATGAGCTGATCGCAATCGCCCATGATGAACACGCGCTTGACGTACAGCTGGACCCCGGTGTGGGCGTCACGGTTGAACAGGTCGAACGGGGCGTGTGACGGGATGAAGAGCAAGGCCTGGTATTCGAAGGTGCCCTCGGCCTTCATCGCGATGACCCCGAGCGGGTCGTCCCAGGCGTGCGCGATGTGCTTGTAGAACTCCTTGTACTCCTCCTCGGAGACCTCGTCTTTCGGCCTGGCCCACAACGCCTTCATCGAGTTGAGGGTCTCGGTTTCGATGGTGACGGTCTCTTCGCCACCTTCTTCGGTAGCCGGCGTACGTCGCTCGACCTCCATCCGGATCGGCCACGCGATGAAGTCGGAGTACTTCTTGACCAGGCTCCTGATCTTCCATTCCGAGGTGTAGTCGTGCAGCTCGTCCTCGGCGTCTTCGGGCTTGAGGTGCAAGGTGACCGACGTTCCCTGCGGAGCCCCGCCGCCTGATAAGTCGACGGATTCGATGGTGTAGGTGCCTTCGCCGCCCGATTCCCACTTGGTGGCCCCGCTCTCGCCGGCCTTGCGGGTGAGCAGTTCCACCTTGTCGGCGACCATGAAGCTCGAGTAAAAGCCGATACCGAACTGACCGATCAGTTCCTCGGAGGCTGCCGCGTTCTTGGCCTCGCGCAACTGCTGACGCAGCTCGGCGGTCCCCGACTTGGCCAGCGTGCCGATTAGATCCACGACCTCGTCGCGCGTCATACCGATGCCGTTGTCGCGGATGGTCAGGGTGCGGGCACCCTTATCCACCTCGATCTCGATGTGGAGGTCGGAGGTGTCGACGTCGAGGTCCTTGTTACGGAACGCTTCCAGCCGCAGCTTGTCCAGCGCATCGGAGGCGTTCGAGATCAACTCCCGCAGAAACGAATCCTTGTTGGAGTAGACTGAGTGGACCATCAGATCCAACAGTTGGCGAGCCTCTGCCTGAAACTCCAACTGCTCGACACCCGCGTTCATGAGATTCCCTTCGACGACATGATGTTCAAATTTACCGAGATGCGTGCCGTTGCTGCTCTGGGGCCCGCTTTCTTACACGAGACAACAGAACCGGCCGAGCTCTCTGGTTCGTTGTGCCCCTGGGAATTCATCGCCAACCGGCTGATACAGCCGCAGCTGATCTGCTCGAAGACTCGCCGGGGCGGTTCACAACAGGGCGTAGGCAGGCTACGTAGTGTATGTCGGGGAACGAGTGTTCGAAAAATTGACTAGCAGACAGGCGCAGGAGCATGAAACTGAAGCAACTGGCAGGGGGCGTTACCATCGCCGGCCTTATTAGCGCGGCCGCGTTGGGTGGGGGCGTCGGTTCGGCCAATGCCGCTCCGCCAGCGCCACCCCTGGCTCCCGGCGCCCCCCTCAGCCCCGAGGGACCCGGTGACCCGGGAGGACCCGGTGGCCCCGGCGAACCCGGCCCGGGCGGACCCGGTGGACAAGGCCAACCGGGCGGACCCGGCGAACACGGCCAACCGGGCGGACCCGGCGAACACGGACCGGGCGAGCCAGGCGGACCCGGCGAACATGGGCCAGGCGGACCGGGCGGACCAGGCGGACCGGGCGGACCAGGCGGACCGGGCGGACCCGGTGGACCCGGCCCATGGCATGGAGATGACCAGCGCGGCTACTTCCACGGAGCCCCGTGGGGAGACGGACCCGCACCCTGGGGGCCGGGCGAGCCCCCCCGGCCGGCGTGGAACGGACCGCTCCCGCCGCCCTGGGGCCAGTGGACGGGTGGCCCAATCAACTACTGGGGCTACCAGGAAACACCCTCGTGGAACCCCGGGTTCAACCAGTGGGGCTTCGACTTCTTCGGAGTCTGGATTCCGCTGTAATCAACTGAATCCGGAACAAACAAGCCGGCTCGAGTATCAGTCGACCACTAAGACTGGGTTTGCGTGGCGATGACTAACGTTTACGGCAAGTGGAGCAAGGATCTTTTCGCCGACGCGGCGATTGTGGATAGTCCCGGGCGTCTGATTTTCGTCGCCGGCATGGCAGCAGAAGACCCGGCCGACGGCCATATCCACCATCGGGGGGATTGCGCGGCGCAAACCAGGATGGCATACGACAAGATCAAGGCCATTCTCGCTGCACAAGGAGCTGACCTGAGTCATGTGGTTCGGATCGTTGCTTACCTGACGGACATGCGGGACAAGAACGCTTACGAAAGCGAGCAGCGTCAGGCGCTCGGCGATATCGAACCGCCGCCGCACTCGTTGATCGGAGTGAACAGCCTCGCCTGGCCGGGGATGGTGGTCGAGGTCGAGGCAACAGCCTTCGTACCGGCCTGACTGGAATCGATGACAAAATCGAATCCACGACGCAGTGACTTTCAGTAGCCGATTCCCGCCTCCTGCTGCGTAGTCTCGTTTCTCGTTGGCGGCACGTGGTTTATCCGCGCTGGTACTAGCTGGTGCCCGCAGAATCCTGCGGATTTTCGGTCAGGTTCGACGAATCAGCGGTGATTCCAACGTCCCGTCTCAACCGAAGGCCTCGCGAAGGTCTTTCTTGATCACCTTTCCGACTTGGTTGCGCGGTAGCGCATCGACGATCACCAGGCGCTCGGGGTGTTTGTAGCGACTGAGCCCACGCGAGTGACAATGCTGCACTAGCAATTCCAGCGACACCGCATCGACTGACCTCGGTACCACCACGGCGCATACCCGCTCGCCGGCCTTGAGGTCGGGCACTCCGATGACCGCGACATCGGCGACCGCGGGATGGGTGGCGAGCACGTTTTCGACCTCGAGGGCGGAAATATTCTCTGCGTTGCGGATGATCGCATCCTTGATTCGACCCGTGACACGGACATTGCCGTCTGCATCGATGAGCCCGAGATCGCCGGTGCGCAGCCAGCCGTCCTTGTCGAACGCGTCGGCGTCAAGGGTGGCGTCCGCATAGCCGAGGAAGCATTGGGGCCCCTTGAGCCGCAACTCGCCTTCCCGCCCGACGGGCAACTCGATTTCCCGGTTGCCGACAACCCGGACGCTGACCCCTGGTACCGGCGCGCCAACGGTGTGGTCGAGCACTTCCGGCGCGGCGGTTAGGGACGGTGAGGTCGCCACCGGAAATTCGGTCATGCCCCAGGCGTTGGCGATGCCGGCCACTCCGAAGGTTTCCCGGACCTGACGTCCCAGTTCGGCGGTGATGGGCGCACCGCCGGCCAGGCAGCCGAGCAGGGAACCGAACAACGGCTGGTCGCCGCGGGCTCGTTGAGCCTCGAGGAATGCCACAAAGAACGGCGTCGCCGTGCCAAGGAGTGTCGGGTTGTGCGCTGCGATGGAATGCGGTGTGGTAGCCGGGTCAAATCGCTCAAACAACACCAACCGCATGCCGGTCAGCAGGGCCGCGGCCAACATCGCGGCCCCGCCGATGTGCGCGATCGGAAACGCAATTGGATCTACGTCGCTGCTGCTGGCTCCGACCATACCCACCACTCCTGCGGAGCCGGCGATCACCGACGTATCGGTATGACGAATCCCTTTGGGCGCCGCGGTGGTCCCCGACGAGTAGTAGATCCATCGGGTGTCGTCGGTGGGTTCGGCTGGCGCGGTGAGCGCGTCGATGCTTGCGCGGGGCAACCGAAGCTCACCGCCGACCGGAGGTGTCGCCAGATCAATGGTGATGACCTCGAAGCCCCGCTCCCGCGACAAAGCCCGGGCAAGCCCACCGTGGTCGAATCCACCCCAAAGTTCGGGCACGACAAAGAATTCCGTTGCCAGCTGCCCGGTGATGAAGCCGATCTCGTGTTCCCGCAGTATCGGAATGATCGGGTTTTGCGCCGCACCGAGTCGCGCGAGCGCTGCCATGACAACCATGGTCTCCAGCGTGGTGGGCAGCTGCCACGACACGACAGTTCCCGCGCCTATGCTGCGTTCGGCGAATGCGGCTGCCGTCGCGCACGCGGCATCGTGAAGCTGACGCGCGTTAAGGCTGCGTCCATGCTCGTCGGCGAGAAGCGGCCGGTCCGGCCGGCGGTCTGCCACACCGGCGATCAACGTCCAGAACGTCCTGCGGTCCGACACGCGCTACCACCCTCCCGGTATCACCCAGCCGACGAATTCGCCGATGGGGGAAGGAATCCGGACTGCGCTATTGCGACTGACACAGCGGTGCCGACCGGGCCCATGCGGTCGACGAGAACCGCTGAGCCGGTGGCCACCCCGTCGTGGCTGTGATGCGTCAGTGAGGCGAGCCCGAGGTGGGGGCCTTCGGGCAGCCGGCTCAGCGTGAGCGTGTAGTCGACGTTGATGAATTGCAACGCGTTGGTGCCCCAATTGGCGATCGAGGCCGTGATGTCGGCGGCCATCGCGGCGCGGGTGAAGGCACTAAGCGGTTCGCCGTCGATCAACGAGCGCGCTTCATGCAACCACGTGTACTTCGGTCCAGATGTGTGGGCCCATGCGGGATCGGGATTCTGAATCTCGGAGCCCCAACCGTAGGTTCGCATGAAAAGCGTCCGATGGGCGGCGTCCTGCTCGATTGGCAGCGGCGGCATCTGCACCGCGTGTGACCACACGTGTCCGTCGGGCTGCGGACCGCGCCGCAGAAACAGTGCGCTTGCATGCGCCACCGGCTCACCATGCTGGATGAGGACAGCTTCGATGAGCCGCAACCGCCGACGGTCGTGGTGCACACGGGTGTGCACCTCGATTGGTTCCAGCGCGGTCGGCCGAGGAAGGTCGACGGTTAGCCGCGCGGGTTGCAGTTGCACGTCATCGACCGCGCGCTCGACCGCCCAGCCCAGCAGGCCGCCGACGACGTGGCCGCTGATCGAGGGCCCCCATCCCCCGCGCGCGATTTCGGTTGGCACGTAAAGGCTTTCGTCGCGAAAAAAGTAGGGCAGCGGCGCCGCCAAATCAACGTCGTCCCCCATGATGTTCGGCTCGGTCACTGCATGGCTTTCCACGTGGTCGGGACTCTCAGGGAATTGCTTCTGACGAGGTTAGCAACAGTAGATATTACAGTTGCGCTTCCAGCCATGGCATGCCCGGTCACGTCAAACCGTGACGTCCGCCAGGACCGTCGTCGCCAAGGGGCAGCGGGGACATAACGCCGGCGAAGTCCCTGCCCTCAGCTGAATCGCCTACGAACCGGTGGCGGACGGCGGCAATCCATGTCGGTCAATGGATTACCTGACTGGACGCAGCCCGGCGGATGCCTCTCACAAAATGAGCTGATGCCACACCGGCGAAACTGCCGTCGACTGCAGAATGCCGGGCCGTCAGGCGATGGCGGCGCCCACCAGATGACCGATCAGATAAGTGATCGCCAACGCAAGACCGCCACCAAGGACGTTGCGGGCCACTGCGGGGACCTTTGGCGCTCCGCCCAATCCAGCCGACACCGCCCCGGTGAGCACCAACGCCAGCAGCACCGCCACGACGGTGACCGGGATTCTCCACGCCGTCGGCGGGACCAAAATGGCGATCAACGGCAGTAAGGCTCCAATCGCAAATGACAGCGCCGAGGAAGACGACGCATGCCACGGGTTGGTCAGCTCGTTGGGATCGATACCCAGCTCGACCTCGGCGTGGGCGATCAGAGGGTTGTGGTCGGTAAGTTCCTCCGCCACGGTGCGCGCGGTCGCCGGCGACAGACCCTTGGCCTCATACAGCGTGACGAGCTCGTCTAATTCGGCGGCCGGATCGTCGAACAACTCTTGGCGTTCCTTGGTCAACAATGCCCGCTCGGTGTCACGCTGCGTGCTGACCGACACGTACTCGCCCAACGCCATCGACACGGCACCAGCGACCAGTCCGGCGCTTCCAGCGGTCAATATCGGACCGCGTTCCACTGTTGCCGCCGCGACACCAACGACGATGCCCGCAGTGGAGACGATTCCATCGTTGGCGCCCAGGACTCCTGCGCGCAGCCAATTCAACCTCGACGACACCGAACCGACGTGAGGTTCGGCGGGATGGGACGCACCCGACACGGCCGCAACGATATACATCAAAACCCGGCTGAACTAGCCAACTTAGCCTTGCCAAAGGCCAGACGACCTGCCCTTACTTTCAGTCAGGTCAACGTGCGCTCGGTCTGTCCGGTGCCGGGGCCGCGGCAGTTGCACGCCATCGCCTCGAGCGGCACCTCGCTCCCGCACCGGGAAACACGCGTGTGGGAAAAATCCGCACAAAAGTTTTGCATGGGCTCGTCACAGGGTATCCATAGACACGCTATCTAGCGTCTGGGTGTGTCGGGGAGTCGAGTTTTCGAGCATTTCCCTAGTAGATAGGTGAAGGACCATGAAACTAAAGCAACTGGTCGGAGGGGTGACCATCGCCTGTGCCCTGAGCGCTGCGGCCTTGGGTGTGGGCGCTGGTGCGGCCAGCGCCGCTCCTGGACCGCCACCGCCGGCTCCGGCCGGCCATGGCGCACCACCCGCAGGCGCTCCCGCTGCGAACCATGGCGGGCAGGCGCCCGGAGGCTTCCACGCCAAGAACGCGCCCGGTGATCCGGGCGGCCCCGGTGGACCCGGCGGACCGGGTGGCCCAGGCGGGGCTGGCCCCGGGGGACCCGGTGGCCCAGGTGGCCCCGGTCATCCCGGTGGCCCTGGCGGCCCTGGCGGCCCTGGCGGACCCGACCACCCAGGTGGACCTGGTGGGCCAGGCGGACCCGGCCCATGGCATGGAGATGCGCAGCGTGGCTACTTCCACGGGGCACCGTGGGGAGACGGACCCGCGCCCTGGGGAGCGGGCGCGCCACCACCGCCGGCATGGAACCGGCCGCTCCCGCCGCCCGGGGGCCGGTGGACGGATGGCCCAATCAACTACTGGGGCTACCAGGAAACACCCATGTGGAATCCTGGGTTCAACCAGTGGGGCTTCGACTTCTTCGGGGTCTGGATCCCGCTGTAAAGACAGCTCACACGACGCCCGCTTCGCCGGTTGGCGAGGCGGGCGTCGTGGTCACCGGGGCCCAACGCCCGAGCAACAGGTACCGGCACCATCGGCCCCCGATGGTGCCGGTATTTCTCAGCTTTGTCCTGGTCTACAGGCTGATTAGGACGCTGAATGTCCAGACTTCGTTTTGGGACTTTTGGCCCCTTCTTCGGGGCCCTATGCCAGCCCCTTGCCGTGCCGTATGACTCTCGTTTGCGATGTCTCGGTAGCGAAACATCGAGGTCACGGTTTGGTTTTCGACAGGTTTGCTGATGCAAAAAGGAGGGCCGATGGCCACGCTTGGTATCTCACCGCGAGCCCGAGACCCACGCATGACCGCTCTTCATGCCGGCGCAATTACGATCGCAGTCTTGTCCGGCATCTGTGCCCTGGCAGCGCTCGCCGCGGGCTCGCCGCTTGAGTTCGGTGTCGCATTGGCGTTGTTCGGCGTGGGATGGATCGCGGCCGACTTCATCGAATGGACGATCGAGCGCGACCGCGAGCGTGCCGCTCGCCGCGGTGCACTCCCGGCGGCACGGTCCTACCCCGATCACAATCCTTGCCACGTCGTGTTCATCGGTAGAGGCGCGCACTTCTCGCGCCCGGCACCCCGCGCAGTGAGCCGGTCAGCCGCCTGAAGCGGCACTCGTGCTTGACCGACACACTCCTAGCTCTTGGTTCCGACGGTAACGAGGTCGGAGACGATCCGCGTCCGCGCCGGTCGCGGAATACGGTGCTGATCGGTGACGGTGAACCCTGCGTCTTCGAACAAACTCCGCATCTCGGCCGGCGACGCGTGGTGCTGCGGTTTCCAGTTAGTAGCCGACGGTGCCTGCAACAGCGGTTGCCGCGCGCTCAGGGCCGTGACGGCCGCCAGTCCACCGGGCGCCAGTACGCGATGAAATTCCCGTAACGCCCCCGGCTGGTCGAAGAAGTGAAACGCCGAGGTCGTCACGACGGCGTCGAGCGCCCCGTCGGCAAAGGGCAGTTGCTCAGCCGGGCCGCGGAGCCATTGCACCCGGTCGGTTCTGGCGCGAGCCTTGGCGAGCATGCCGTCGGACATGTCGACGCCGTAGATCTCGTCGGGGTGTAGTTCACGCTCGATACGATCGCTGAGAATCCCAGTACCGCAAGCGATGTCGGCGATCCTGCGGGACCCGTGGGCGCGCAGCTGCGCAATCACCTCGTCGTGCGGCGGACGGTAAACCCACTGCTGCAGAGAAGGCAGATCGTAGACCGGAGCCAGGAAACTCCATATCCGCGTGATCGCGGTGTTGAAACTCCGGCGACGCGCTGGCGTCATTTGCTCAGCACCGAGCTGTAGTAGATGGTGTCGGCCACCGACACCGAGTCGCTCGTCTGCGGGACAGCTACAAGACCGTTGTCGGCCAACAGCTGACTCATCTGGGTACCGGCCGACCGCCATCCCAGGTTCTCCAGGTAGGTGGCGACGTCGTTGCGCTCGCCCTGGTAGCCAAGATCGGCAAACTCCAACTCGAAGCCGTGATCTCGCCATTTCGCGGTGACCCTGCGCATCATCTCCCGCGCTTTTTCGATATCCAGCTGCGACATGTCCGGGACGGCCTCGCAAGCCAGCCGGCTGCCGTCGGCACTGAGCGCGGTGATGTTGTCCAGCAAGCGGTCCTGAGCCGCCGGCGGGAGATAACCGAAGAGCCCCTCGGCGATCCACGCGGTGGGCCGGCTCTGGTCGAAACCGGCGTCCGTTAAGGCTTTCGGCCAATCCTGCCGTAGATCGATGGCGACCGTGCGCAACTCGGCTTTCGGGGCGGCGCCCAGCCTTGCCAGCGTGGCGGTCTTGAAGTCGATCACCTGAGGCTGGTCAACTTCGAACACCGTCATCTCGGCCGGCCAAGCCAACCGGTAGGCGCGCGCGTCGAGACCCGACGCCAGGATTACGGCCTGACGGATTCCGGCCTGCGTCGCGTCGTGAAAGAACGAGTCGAAAAAGCGAGTCCGGGCGGCCATCGCATCGGGCATGTGCTCGAGCTTCCAGCCGGACTCCTCGTCATCGACGTCCGCGGCAACCAGGTCGCCGGTGGCCCATCGCGTAAAGAATTCCACACCGACGGCACGAACCAGCGATTCGGCGAACCGGTCCTCGATTACCGGATTGTCGGCTTTGGTGGCAATCGCTCGGGCGGCTGCCACCATCGTGGCCGTCGCGCCCACGCTGGTGGCCAAATCCCAGCTGTCATTGTCTGTGCGTGGCATGCCTCTGCTCCCCTCGGACTAAAGCAATACTTAGCCAGTGTAACGACCGGCGGGAGCGCGAAGTTCCCCCGCGCTTCACCCGGTTGCGTCAGGGTTTCATCCATCGTTGGAGCATTTCGATACGGCTGGCCAGCACGGCGCGGGGCTCGGCGACCTGCGGGCCGACTTCAACCGGACGCGTGTCGCCCGCCTGCACGTGCCGCCAACGTTGTGAGAAAGGCCATCTAGCGCGGCCCGGGTCCACCCGGTCCCCCGGGGCCATTTGCGGCCGGAAGCCAGAACACGCATTCATTCAAATCAGGGTTCCAGTACCAGCCAGGGGCGCAACCATCATCGGCCCGGCTGATCGCCGGCGCGGCGACTCCGGTCACTGACAATCCCGCCTAAACAAGAGCCAACGCACCGAATGCGCAACGCCATAGAAAATGCCTCATCGGCGACCTCGCGTCGTCGTTCGCCTCCGTCATGTCGGTTCTCCTCCTGAACAGCGACCAGCTCGTTGACATTCGATACACGCACCGGCATATCAGCGGACGACCGGACCCGAACCACACCTCGGGGCCGAGCACCATCAAAGCAGCCAGCCGGTAAACCAGCGCACATCATTTTGCTCTGGTCGACTCGTTCGCGGTGCGGATTGGCGGATGCATCGGCGCCATCGCTGGTCGCCGCCAGGCTTGCTAAACGTCCACGCGCGTCCTTCCCGGAACGGGGATAGCCCTCCGAGGTCATACCTTCCTGAGGCGGCGTGGGCGGGGCTAGCACCCGTGACCAACGGATTCGCGACTCAGGGTTCTCGTCAACCGTTCGAAAGGATCGGTAAGTGGCTGTGCGGCAGGGAACTTGATCCCGCTCGCTAACCGAACAGACATCACTAATTCAGGCTGATTCTCGATGTTGTCGATGAATAAGCGATGGCCCATGCGGGACCCACGGATTGGTGCGGCATAGTTGATCGACATCATCTAGACTCTTTCGCGTGCAGCTGCGGGTACCGAAAGAGTCGTCGACCGTATCGCGGCGGGTGGCGCAACGCTCCGGTGAAATTGCAATTATCGTGCGGTGTTTCGTTACCGCTGTCCTCGTCGCGGTGCTGGCCGCCGGCTGCGGATCGGCGCGGGCGGCCAGCCCCGCGCACCATCACGTTGACGCTGGTGCGGCACGCCCAGTCGGCGGGCAACGCGTCGGGCCTGATCGATACCTCAACCCCCGGCCCTGAGCTCACCCCCGAGGGGTGGTGTCAGGCGGCGCTGGCAGCGGGGCAGCTGAGCTCCAACCACTACGACGGCATCTACGCCTCCACCATGATCCGCACCCAGGAGACGGCGACGCCGACGGCGCAGGCACTGGGCGAAACCGTCAGCGTGCTTCCCGGGCTGCGGGAGATTGAGGCGGGCCAGTACGAAGGCCAACCCGAGTCCAACGCCAAGGCTTACTTAGCCGTCCCGATGAGGTGGTTACAGGGCGACCGCAGCGCACGAATCCCCGGTTCGCTGGACGGCAACGAATTCGAGGTGAGGTTCGACGATGCCGTCCAACACATTTACGACAGCGGTGAACAGAACCCGGTCGCGTTCTCGCATGGCGGGGCGATCATGATCTGGTCGCTCATGAACGTGCGTAACCCCGACCGGTCGTTGCTGACCAGCAAGCCGCTGCCGAACATGGGCCGCGTGGTGGTCACCGGAAATCCTTCCGACGGCTGGAAATTGACCGAGTGGGATGCCGATCCCCCGCCCTGCTGAGCGGACGGTGTGAGGGTGCGCGCCCATCGCCTCTCGCATCTTTTGACCGGCGGTGCATGGCCCATCAGCATGGCGGCCTGCGGGAAGGCCCGACCCTCACTCCCCGGCATCCGGTGGTATCAGGGGGCTTTCGGGGATCACGCCGTGGAGTCATAAGGAGGTCAACGCCTGCCGCACCTGGGACGGATCAGTGCGCGGCGGAATGAGCCACTCTTCGAATGTCACTGCAGCCACGATCAACCCGACCATCAGTCGCTGTACCAGTACGCGGCCCTTGGCATTGCGGCGACCCGCAGACCTGTCCCACTCGCGGCCCATCCGGTTCAGGCTTGCAAACATCTCCTCTAGTTGTGCCCGGGCCTCCCCCGTGGCCGCGGCCGCGGAAGGGTCTTGTAAGGAGATGAGAAAAGCCGTCACCGCGTTGCGATGTTGCACAAGGTTCGAATGTAACTCGTTGACGAACAACTCCGTCAGGTGCGCGTCATCACGCGGCGTGCTCGCGAAGCGTGCTTCGAACGCAGCGACGAACTCGACAAACGGCTCAGCGACGGCCGCGCTGAACAACTTCTCTTTGGAACCGAAATCGGTATAGATAGCAGTTTCGGACGTGTGCCCGCACGACCAGCGCAAGCGGCTGCTGGTCCCGCTGGCTCGCGGCGAATCCGTCGCCGCCATAGTCCTGGCCACCCCGGCCAATCTCGAGCGGGTCGAGGCGTACCGTGACGGGACGCACTGGCGACTCGACGGTCAGATTCCCCTTATTCCCAATGCCGGTGCGGCAACCGTGCTCCTGGTGCCTGCACAGGTGGACGCGCGGGTGCGATCGTTCGTGACCGAGGCCGCGCGAGTCAGCGCGCTGCCGACCGTAGACCGCACCCGACCGGCAGCCGCCGCGGAATTCGGCGACGCAGACGCCGAACTGTTGTCCGGCGCCGACACCAGCGAGCGGCCCGGCGAACTGTTGATGACCCTCGCGGCGGCCGAGGCGGCCGGCGCGGCTGCGACTGCCCTGCAGACCACCGCGCGTTACACCACCGAACGGCACCAATTCGGCCTTCCCATCGGCACCTTCCAGGCCGTCAAACATCGCCTCGCGGACATGCTCGTGGCCGTCGAGAACGCGCGGTCGGCGGTCTACGGTGCGGCCTGGGCGCTGGCCGAAAGCGACCACGCCGCCCGGTCAGTCTGGTTAGCCCAAGCCGCGGCCACCGGCAACGCCGTCGCGGTGGTCAGCGACGCCGTTCAACTGCACGGCGGCATCGGGGTGACCTGGGAATGCGACCTGCGCCTGTACTTGCGCCGGGTGAAAGCGCTGGAGGCGACATACGGGTCGCCGTCGACGCACCGTGAACGCATCGCCGACAGTCTCCTCGACCGCTGACAAGGCGCTCCCGACGTCAAGCCCGTCGGGCTCTACCCTGGTACGTCAGATTCCCGGCGCACGGCCCATAATGGCGGTCCAGTAGTTTGCACTTGCAAGTGGCGATGTGGCGCAGTCGAACAGGCAAGGACGGTCATGACGCCAGCTGCGAACACGGGCACCGGCCGCCCCCGCGACCCGACCATGGAACAACGAGTACGCCAAGCCGCGTGCGAGCTGTATGGGCGCGTCGGCTGGGCCGGTTTCAGCATCGACGCGGTGGCCAGGGAAGCCCGAGTCGGCAAGTCATCGATATACCTGCGCTGGGCTGACCAGACCGCGTTGCTCCTCGACACGCTCGAGGCACGCATCGCCCTGCCGTTGGATACTGACACCGGTAGCCTGCGCAGCGATCTACTTGTCTTGAGCCGCAGCATCTTCGATCTCCCGGTCAGCGATGTCGGTGACGTGGTGGTCCGACTGAGCGCCGAAGCACGCTCGGTGCCGGAACTGGCGCCGCGCTGGGCGGAGTTCGTGGGCGCTCAGGCGGCCGCGATGCACGCTATCACCCAGCGCGCGGTCGTCCGCGGCGATCTGCCAGAAAATACGCCCGTCACCCTGATGCTGGATGCCCTGTTCGGTGGCCTGCTGATGCATTCCATGGTGACACCGCCGTCGCGCATGCGGCGACTTGTCAAGGAGGGCAACGACTACACGGAGGCACTGGTCGACATGCTGCTGGCGGCCGTGGTGACGTGAGGGCCGCGCAGCGATTGCCGAGTCGTGCCACGGGATTGGGCCCGAGTCCGAGAACCGGAACGGTTTAGGTTAGTGGCCGATGCCAGTCGCACGCGCGGCACCCGAAGCAGACAACGAGGTTGGGGAATCCGTTGGTGGCAAAGGCTCTTCACGATCGGGTCACCGCGCACCGCCGGCCACAGCGGCACGACCGCCAATCAGTTAACGGCTGAGAGCCGGCGAACCACGCCGGCAAGCGTCCGTGGCGACATCCGGCGTGCGCGCCACAGCACTTTGGTCGAGGCCCCGGGGAAGACGTAGATCCCCGCATGCCGCCGGCTCAACGACGCCTCGACGGCCTGGATCACCGGCTCTGGAGCCGCGGCCCGCGACAGATTCTTCAGCCGCTCGGACATTCCGTGCACCATGATGTCGTCGAGCATCGGCGTCTGGACTGCTCTGGGGCATACGCACCGCACCCGGATACCGCTGCCCTCCAGCTCCATCGCCAAGGTCTCCGCAAAGCCCACCACGGTAAACTTGGTGGCCGTGTAGGCGGCCATCCCGGGCGTGGGCATCCATCCCGCCAGCGACGCGAACAGCACCATCTCACCGGCGCCGCGGGCGGACACGCCCGGCAGCACGGCCTTCACCCAGCGCACCGTCCCGAGGTAGTTGACGTTCATCTAACGTTCGAAGGCGCCGGTAGGTAAATCCTCGATGCGGCCCGGGAGCGCGACGCCGGCCGCGTTGACCGATCGGTCGACCGCGCCGAACCGTTCCACGATGGACTGCGCGGTGGAGGTCACTTGGCTGTCGTCGCACACGTCGCACTGGTGCGGCATCGCACCGGTCTCGGCGGCGACAGCGTCCAGTTGCGGTTCGGGGATATCGACAGCGGCCACAGCCCATCCCGCTGCTGCGAGCCGCTCAGTCGTCAGTCTGCCCATTCCGCTGGCAGCACCCGTTACCACGGCCGTTCTGGTGGCCATCTACCGTCTCCTTCTCCGGTGCAGGGGGCAGTGAAGCCGCCGCCACGGCGCTTGGTAGTGAGGGCGCAGGTCTGGTCGAGCACCTGAAGTGACTATGATCGATCCCTGCTATACATCTGGAGGATATGCATTCGGACGTCAGGGGATTGGCTCGCCGCCTAGCAACTGACCTCGCCACGGTGGCGATCTGAGGATCGTCGGAGGGATTCGGTGATGATCGAGCTGAAGGTGCTGCAAGCAGTTCGCCTCAAAGGCCGAATCAATCCGGCCGACATCGCAGCCACCGCCGCTGAAGACCCCACCGCCGTGGCCGCGGCCGTTAGAGCGGCAACCGAGGCAGGATTGCTCATCGAGGGTAAGACGGTCCGGCTCTCCCCGGAGGGTCGTAGCCGACTCAACGAGCTGCTCGCAGCTGAGCGGGAGAACGCAGACCAGGCTGCTATCGGCGCCGCCTACGAAAAGTTCCGCGGCGTCAATGCTGATTTCAAGGCGTTGGTGGCGGATTGGCAGCTCAAGAACGGCGAACCGAATATGCACGACGACGTAGAGTACGACTCGGCGGTGTTGGCCCGACTCGCTGACGTGCATGAGCGAGTGACGCCCATTACCACGGCCGTCGCGAACGAACTGCCCCGTCTGGCAATCTATTCGGACAAGTTAGCGGCCGCGTTGGCGAAAGTGCAATCGGGAGAGACGACCTGGCTGACGCGTCCGATCGTCGACTCGTATCACACCGTATGGTTCGAGCTGCACGAGGAACTGATCCTCGCGGCCGGACTCACCCGGGAAAGCGAGGCGCAGGCCGGGCACGCGCATTAGGTCGCCGGGTGTCGGCAGCTGATGACAGTCGCCGCAGACTCGGAGTGCCCGTGAACCCGAAACTTTCGCCATCACGACCGCAGCGGCGTCATCCCTCGGGTAAACCTTCGTCCCGGAAGCAGTGGGCAAGGCGTGCGCCCAGATCTGCGTAACCCGCCCCGGATTGAACGTGCCGAGTGCGCATCGGATTCGAGGAAGCTTCCTGAGGAACAAGCGCGCAGTTTCACAATCCACCACTGGCCGTCACGCCGAGCAATGCCCAGCGCATCACAGCGGCAAGATACAGAGCGGTACATAGCGGTCGGGTGCGGTGCCGCACCATTCCTCGAGCATCCAGTCGTTCCAGGACCGCACGCAGTCCAGGGCCATCTCCCGGTCAGCACCTTCGAGAAACCTGGTGCCGGCGAACCGGGCGAAACTCGGGAAGCACAAATGCGCCCAGACCCCGTCTTCGTCCATGTCCTTCAGCCGTTCCACCGGGTCATAGCACCCCGGCTGCATGTCGTCATATCGCGCCGGCTCCACATCCCAGGTCCGTGGATCCTTGCCCGCCACCGCGTTCAGGCCGATCGACGGATAATTCTTGCCCGCATACACCCACGACTGCACCCGGCCATGCGCCGTCGCCCCCAACTGCAGCCGCGCCGAATCGACCTCGACCTCCTCCACATGGGGAATCTCCGTCCGGTCGTACTTGACAGGCATCCGCTTGGTCCATACATCCGGCGGCTCAATCGCATGATCGTCCACCGACACCAACTTTATCCAATCCTAAAGCGGCATAACTTAACTCCTCAACCACGTCATGGCCTCGCCCCAGGATTTCGGGAATGATGCAGGAACCGAAGTCGCCGGATGCACCGGTGACCATCACATGCATGCAAAGTCGCCCGTCGCCATGATTTCCATTACCCGGAAATCTAGGCTCCGGCACGTCTCGATGTTAACGTGTTGAGTAGAGATTCTCCAGATTCTTGGGCGGGCCCGCGAGCTGACGCAATGGACTGGTTCCCACCCGTGGCAGCGAACCGGAAACGCGTCAAATGTCGACATTCGCCCCATGTTCCGGCTCTTTCGAGCCTCGGCAGTGTGAGGACGCAATCGGTCCCGGGCTCCTTCGATCGGAACTGCGGGGCGCATGGCGTGGACCCCAGCCCATTCGTCGCCCGGATGTGCCGGCGAGGAAGGTGGCTCAACCGGGCCGAAACGCGGTGAACCCCTCACGGAGTTGCGGCGAATCTACGGCTGCGGCCCAAGACACCGTGGATGCGGTCAGTACAACGCGTCGAGGACCCGGTCCTCGCGCGACGACCTGCTGACATAGCGGCGCGCATTGTTCATGTGCTCGCGCCAGGCCTCATCGGCCGCCGCGCCGTCCCCGGCACGGATCAGCGCAACAATATTTTCGTAACCGCGAAGCGCCCGCCGATTGGCGCGCAGGATCTCGTTGGTATCTGATCCGATCTCGGCCAGCGCGTTGGCCAGTTCACGACTCGATGATCTCCGACAACATCGCGATCACCGCGGTCAAGGTCTGATTGCCTGACAGCCCTACCAACTTGACGTGAAACCGCACGCCGACCCGGTTGAACATCAGTGGGTCACCGGCGGCGGCGCGCACACGTTCGGGTTCCTGGTCAAGAGCAACCAACCGTTCCTCAGTTGCGGTCTCGGCAAGCCGCCGTACGGCAGCCGGTTCGACGGTGAGCCGCGCCTCCCAGACATCGCCAATGGACGTGCCGGTCAGCATCAGCACCATGCCGAAGAGACCCGCCGGGGCATCAGGCTCCAGTACTGTCACTCGCGCCCCGCCCGGCGGTCCCCGTCGTATCGTGACCAGCCGAGTCTCCCTCGAGCAGGCGGAACGCCTCACGCAGCGTCGGCCGGGAAACTCCGAACTGGTGAACCAGTTCGGCCTCGGTGGGCAGCCAGTCACCGTCAACGAGTTCGCCGCGGGCGATCATCCGGCGAATTTGTGCGGCAACCTGATACGACATCTTCAACGGCCGGACGGGTCGCTGGGATCCGGTGGGAACGAAGTTCCTGCCTGGCAAGCCCCTCCGGCTCCCACTGGATCGATGGTCGATAACCAAGAGCATCATGCCTTAGTAATAGATCATATAGATGATCTATTACTCGATCACCATAGTGACCGGGTAAGCCAGGCCGCCAGCGGTCGATCGCGCAAGGCCGCCGGTACCGCACAAGCAACTTGATCTAGTCCAGTTTATCTATATAAACTATCGGCTGCGACCATTACAGCCATGGAGACCAACGTGGATCTGTCCTTCACCGACGAGGACGGCGCCTTCCGATGCGAGGTGCGCGCCTGGCTGCGCGAGAATATTCCAGCAACCGAGCGGCCACGCGACGTCGAGGGCGCACGATCCTGGGACATGGCCTGGCAGCGCCGGCAGTTCGACGGAGGTTACGGCGGCATCGCCTGGCCGCCCGAATACGGCGGCCAGGGGCTGCCCCTGGTCCGACAACTCATCTGGTTCGAGGAGTACGCCAGGGCGGGCGGACCCGACATCGGCTGCGGTTTCGTCGGCATCAATCACGGCGGGCCGACCCTCATCGCCTGCGGCAGCCAGGCGCAGAAGGGACGACATCTTCGGAAAATCCTTGCCGGAGAAGAAGTCTGGTGCCAGGGGTTTTCGGAACCCGGCGCCGGATCGGATCTTGCGGCGATCTCCACCAAGGGTTCCGTCCAAGGTGACGAACTGGTAGTCAACGGCCAGAAAATCTGGACCAGTTACGCCCACATGGCCGACTTCCAGGAATTACTGGTGCGCACCGACCCCGAGTCGTCCCGGCACCACGGCTTGACGTGGGTGATTTGCGATATGCACAGTCCGGGAATCACCGTCCGGCCCATAGTTTCGATGGACGGTTTGGCCGAGTTCTGCGAGGTGTTCTACGACGACGTTCGCATTCCCCTCGACAATGTGGTGGGCGAAATCGGCGACGGCTGGTCGGTGGCGATGTCAACCCTGGGCTTCGAGCGGGGCACCGGCTTCATGAAGTTGGAGACGGAATTGTCGGTGACGCTGGAGCGCCTCGTCGAGGATGCCGCGATCCTGGGAATGCTCGACGATTCGGGTGTCCGCGCAAAGCTTGGGGAGTTGCGGGCCGACGTGCTGGCGATGCGGGCGATGACCTATGCCACGGTGTCCTCGGCAGCGCGCACGGATGTCCCGGGTCCCGAGGGATCGATGATCAAGGTCTTCTATGCCGACCTGGCACAGCGGCTTCACCGCACCCGGATGGACGTCATCGGCGTTCACGGCCTCGATCGGGGCGGCAGGTACGGCTACGACATCGGCGAGTACTTGTACTACTCGTATGCAACCACAATGGGCGGCGGCACCTCTGAGGTCCAGCGCGACATCGTCGGTGAGCGCATCCTCGGCCTGCCCCGGAACCGCTAAGGGTCAGCGTGGATTTTCTTCCTGACACCGACCAGGACGCCCTAATCGAAGCGACCCGCTGGTACATCGAATCGCGGCTGCCCCTGGCCGATTCGATCGCTCGGCCAGACGAGATCCGGTGGAAGGAATTCGCCCAACTGGGCTGGCTGGGACTGGCCACCGAAGAGGATGCGGGCGGCGCCGGAGCGACCCTGCTCGATGAAGTCTTCGTATTCCGGGAGATCGGGCGCGGACTCGTGTCCGGACCCATTCTGGCGACGCTGGTCGCCGCACGGTTGGCGGCATGGACGGGGCGCACGACGCTGTCGACGGACTTGATCGGCGGCCAGGCGCGAGTGGCGCGGGCCATTGCACTACCCGGCGGCAAGGACCGGCTGTTGTTGCTCGACGCCGAAGACTCCGCGCTGACCCTGCTGGTGGATGGTGACCGGGTTGCCCTGTACACCACTCCGCAGCATCTGGAACCGAGCCCTGGGCTCGAGGACGGAACGTCAGTAAGCCATACCGGCCTGGCGAACCTCGGTCAGGCTGAGGTCGTCAACGAGGACCGCCAAACGGTCAACCGACTGCAACGTGTGTTGT
This sequence comes from uncultured Actinomycetota bacterium, assembly GCA_963848535.1. Lineage (GTDB taxonomy): Bacteria > Actinomycetota > Actinomycetes > Mycobacteriales > Mycobacteriaceae > Mycobacterium. Next base: position 19,345 of record CAWKEM010000025.1, on the reverse strand, counting down.
CCGTCCTGACATGCGCACAGCTGGCCGGAATCTGCGGCGCCACCCGAGATCTGGCGACCGAACACGCGAAGAATCGGGTCCAATTCGGCAAACCGATCGGCGCCTTTCAAGCCATCAAACACAAGTGCGCAGACATGGCCACCAACGCACTCGCCGCGGACAACGTGACCTTTTTCGCCGCACTGACCGAGATGACACCGGCACCGGAATCCGATTACCACACCTTGGCGGCCGCCACCTGTTGCCGCCGCGCGGCATTTGCGAACGCCAGAGCCAACATTCAGATCCATGGAGCGATGGGATTCACTGTCGAAGACAGCGCCCACCGCTTCGTCAAGCGAACCCATGCCCTTTGCGTCACGGAATCTTTCGACCGGGCAGCAGAACTACTGGGCGGATTGCCCGGTGAGCAAATAAGTGAGGAAGCATGACCACGGCCGAGCTCGAGACCGAGATCGTCGACGGCGTCGGTGTCGTATCGTTCAACCGACCACACCGTCACAACGCCATCACCGACGCGCTCTTCGACGAGATGTGCGCGGCCTTGCGGGGTTACCTCAGCGACCACTCGGTCCGGTGTGTGTTGATGCGTGGCGAGGGCCCGTCGTTCTGTTCCGGGCGCGATAAGGCCGAATTGGGCAAGCGCGCCAACGGCGAAGATGACTTCACTTTCGTCAGGGAGCACCAACGGATACGGCTGGAGGTACTCGAATCGACAAAGCCGGTCGTCGCGGCCGTGCAGGGCGCCGCGCTGGGAGGCGGCTTCGAGATCGCGTTGTCCGCCGACATGCGCATCATCGCCGAGGACGCCATCTTCGGCCTGCCAGAGGTCGGAATGGGGCTGGTGCCCGACACCGGCGGCACACAGCTGTTGCCGGCGCTTATCGGCCCGGCTCGGGCGAAATACCTGGTACTCAGCGGTACTCGCATTAACGCCCATACCGCCTATGCATGGGGTCTTGCCGAGGAAGTCGTTCTCGTCGAACAGCTGCACGACCGCGCGATGGCACTGTGCCGGCAACTGGCGACGCAACCGAGACTGGCGGTGTCGATGGCCAAGATGTTGGTCAACCAGGCCACTGCCGGTGATATCCGCAACGGCCTCGATCAGGAACTGCTCGCCCAGACCGCGTTGTTCAGTTCGCCGGAATACCTCAGTATCAGAGAAAGCGCGCTGCGCGACGACGACCCGGGCCGCGACGGCTCACAACAGCGCTGAAAGCGACGGCTCTGACATGCGATTACCAGCGCCGCTTCGGGTGGGCACGGCCATGCTGCCACCGGGCACGTACGCCGGCCAGGTCGTCGTCGTCACCGGCGGTGGCACCGGACTGGGGAAGGCGATGGCTGTCGAATTTGCTCGACTCGGTGCGGCGGTGGCCGTCGCCAGCCGCAAGGCCCAACATCGCGAAAGCGGGGTCAAGGCATTGGAAGCCCTTGGCGCCACCGCGATCGGTGTCGAGCTTGACGTACGCGACGAACACGCCGTCGCCGCAGCGTTCGACCAGATCGAACGGGAGTTGGGCGCCGCCGATGTCCTGGTCAACAACGCCGCGGGTAATTTCCCTTCGCAGGCTGTCGACATGTCCGCGAACGCCTGGCGCAGCGTTATCGATATCGTGCTCAACGGAACTTTCCTGTGCAGCACGGAATTCGCCCGCCGGGCCATCGCGCGATCTGCACCTGGGGCCATCCTCAACATCGGCGCCACCTATTCGTGGACCGGTGGCCCCGGCACCGCCCATTCCGCGGCCGCCAAGGCGGGTGTAACCAACCTGACGCAGTCTCTGGCTGTCGAATGGGCGCCCAAGGGCATTCGCGTCAACTGCCTCGCCCCTGGTCTGTTCCCACACGGCGACCTGCCGCCGGCGCTGCTGGCTCGCCAGGATCCCCAGACCGACGGCAAACGAATTCCGGCCGGCCGAGTCGGGCAGCCACATGAGTTGGGCTGGGCAGCAACGTATCTGTGCTCGCCATATGCGGCATACCTGACCGGTCACACCCTCGTCCTCGATGGCGCAAACTGGCTGCGTCGCGGGCTCACCATGCCCGAATTCGTTCCGATCGACGAGCAATTCCCGTAACCAGCCGGCCGCAAGAGGGCCAACAGACCATCGAAAGGACGAGCACCCGGTGACAATCGCTGCCACCTCATCCGACTTGCCCGCCGATGCAGGCGCGCAGTCAGGTGCTCCGCCGGTATGGTCGGCAGGGCATGCCGACACGGTCACCGGCGTGCTGTCATGCGCCGTCGAGCAGTCACCCGACAAAGTGTTCCTGGACTTCGCCGGCGACAAGTACACCTACTCGCGGGTGTGGGAACTGTCGCTGCGCCGCGCTGCCGGGCTCAGCCGGCTCGGCGTGGGTCCCGGCCAAACCATGGTCTGCATGCTCGACAACAACGTCGACGCGGTCGTCTCGTGGTTCGCCGCCAGCTTCCTCGGAGCGGTGTGGGTGCCGGTCAACACCGCACTCAAGGGCGAATACCTGCGTCACCAGATCGGTGATGCCGCGGCGGCGGTGGTGCTGGCCGAATCAGACTATGCCCAGCGAATTCTCGACATCGCCCATGAACTTCCGGACCTCGAGCACCTGGTTGTGCGCGGAACGGTGCCGCATTCGCCGGCGGTGCGGGTCACGTCGCTGGATACCAACACCCCGGACGGTGCACTGGCCGAACCGGTGGCGGTGGCTCCCCGCGATCTGGCAATGCTCATCTACACGTCGGGAACGACCGGCCCCTCCAAGGGATGCATGATCAGCCACAACTACATCTGCAATGTCGCGAGGAATACCGCAGCCATGCGCAACCCCGAATTTTGCGCTGTGGACACCGTTGCCGTTGTTTCATCTGAACGCCGCGGGCACTTCGGTGCTGGCGACTGCAGTGAACCAGGCCACGGTGTCCGTGGCCGAACGATTCTCGTTGTCGAACTTCTGGCCTGAAATCAAACGATCAGGCGCCCGGCAGGTTTCGATCCTCGGGATCATGATCACGCTCATTGCGACGATGCCCGATACTCCCGAGATGGCCGAGTGTTTCGGACAGATCGAACACGTCGGCGGCACACCGTGGACTCCGGAGCTGATTGCCACCTGGCGCCGGCGATTCGGCGTTCGCAGCGCCGGAAACTCGGTCTTCGGTCTGACCGAGGCGTCGTTCATCACGAGTAACCCGCACGGGCTCTCGGGGCCGTTGGGCGCTTCCGGCCGCCGCAATGACGACTTCGACGTCCGCATCGTCGACGACAACGACGTCGAGGTCCTCGACGGGGAACCCGGCGAGATCATCATGCGGCCACGCAAGCCGCACGTGATGTTCGAAGGCTATTGGCGCCGGCCCGAAGCAACACTGTCGGTACTGCGCAACCTGTGGTTCCACACCGGCGATATCGGACGGTTCGACGCCGACGCGTGGTTCTGGTTCGTCGACCGCAAGAAGGACTACCTGCGGCGGCGCGGCGAGAACATCTCGAGCTACGAGCTCGAGCGCACCTTCCGTAAGCACCCGGACATCGCCGATGTCGCCGTCCACGCAGTGCCATCGGACCTCACCGAGGACGACGTCAAGGTGACGGCGGTGCGCCGCGACGGCGCCGAGCTGACCGAAGAACAGTGTGTCGTGGGTGTCTGGACAAGCTGCCGTATTTCGCAGTCCCCCGTTACACCGAATTCCGGACCGAACTGCCACGAAACGTCACCGGCAAAGTCTTGAAGCACCAGCTGCGTGACGAGGGGCCACACAGAACACGTGGAACATCAACGGCTCTGACGTTAAGGTCGTGAAGCGATGAGCGGACAGCTTGTGGTCGGCCGAAAGGGGTGGGCAGGAGTGACGAGTTCTGCACCTTTCCAGCATCCACCCGTGGTATTACTCGACGGCACCACGACGCTGCCTCGGACGATACTAGGCAACAAAGGCTATGGCATCAACGCCATGCGGCGCGAGGGTCTGCCCGTGCCGCCGGCGTTCTGCATCACCACCGAAGTATGCGCGCAGTATTTCGAGGAGCCCGATGCCACTACCGAGTCCCTCCGCGGCGAGGTGCGTGACAAACTGCGCTGGCTGGAGGCAGAGACCTCGCGCACGTTCGGAGCCGGACCACGGCCGCTGCTGGTGAGTGTTCGCAGCGGCGCGGCCCTGTCTATGCCCGGCATGCTGGACACGGTGCTGGATCTGGGCATCGACGATGCCGTCGAGTCGGCGCTGGCCCAACTGCACAGCCCCGACTTCGCCGGCGACACCCGGAAGCGTTTCCGCCACATGTATCGGCGCATCGTCTTGGGTGACGCGCACGGTAAAGTACCCGACGACCCGTTCGAACAGCTGCGAGGCGCGATCGGAGCGGTGTTCTCCTCGTGGAACTCCGCCCGCGCCATGGCCTACCGAAAGCACCACGGGCTCAGTGACATCGGTGGCACCGCCGTCGTGGTGCAGGCCATGGTGTTCGGCAACATGGAGTCTGAATCCGGTACCGGTGTCTTGTTCTCGCGTAACCCGATGACCGGCGCTGACGAACCATTCGGTGAGTGGCTGCCCGGTGGGCAGGGTGAGGATGTCGTTTCGGGCACTTTCGACGTGGAGCCGGTATCCGCCCTGCGGGACGAGCAGCCAGCGGTCTACGACGAGTTGATGACGGCCGCCGCCGCCCTTGAACGCATCGCCAAAGATGTCCAGGACATCGAATTCACCGTCGAGCAAGGCAAGCTCTGGCTGCTGCAGACCCGGGTGGCCAAAAGGTCGGCGCAGGCCGCGGTGCGGTTGGCCCTGGCGCTGCGCGACGAAGGCCTGATCGACGATTTCGAAGTGCTGCGCCGGATCGATCCCGGGCAGATAGAAACGTTATTGCAGCCCTCGCTGCAGCCCGAGACCCGCCTCGCTGCACCACTTTTGGCCAAGGGACTTCCTGCCTGTCCCGGCGTGGCATCGGGTAGGGCTTACGCCGACGTCGACGAAGCCATCGACGCGGCCGAGGATGGCCAAGACGTCATCTTGGTGCGCTCCAGCACCAGTCCCGATGACATCCACGGAATGATGGCCGCGTGCGGCATCGTCACCGACGTCGGCGGTGCCACCAGTCACGCGGCTGTGGTGTCGCGCGAACTGCATCGGCCGTCGGTAGTCGGCTGCGGCACCGGGATCGCCGCGGCCCTGGCCGGTAAGCACATCACGGTCGACGGCACCAACGGCGAAGTCCGGGAAGGCATTCTGAAGCTGACGGCGTGGTCTGAGGACGATACCCCCGACCTGACAGAGCTCGGCAGGATTGCGCGCCGGCGCAGTCCACTGTGCGCACACGCTACGGGCGACCATCCCGCGCTGGACGACAACACCGACGCCAGCGTGCGGGCAGCGCTGGACGCCGGTCTGACCGATGTCGTCTCGCCGCATCCGCTGATCACCATGCTGATCGCAGCGCGGCTGCAAGACAACGTAAATCGCGGCTAATGCCTATCACCGAGGAGGAATGCATGGGTCGCGTCGACGGCAAGGTCGCCTTCATTACGGGTGCCGCGCGCGGTCAGGGGCGCAGTCACGCGGTGCATCTTGCCGAAGAGGGCGCCGACATCATCGCGGTGGACATCTGCGAGGACATCGCCAGCAACGGCTATCCGCTTGCCCGCCCGGAAGACCTCGACGAGATCGCACGGCTGGTCGAGAAAACCGGCCGGCGCATCGTACCCATTCAGGCCGACGTGCGGGATCGCAGGGGCTCGCAGCGGCGGTGGAGACAGGCATCTCCGAATTAGGCAAGCTCGACGTCGTCGTAGCGAACGCAGGGATCTGCCCGCTGGGCGAAGGCCAACCGGTGGACGCATTCGTCGACGCGGTCGACGTCGATCTCGTCGGTGTCATCAACACCGTTCATGTCGCGTTGCCGCATCTCGGCGAGGGCGCATCGATCATCATGACCGGCTCGGTGGCCGGCCTGCTCTCGAGCGCGTCGTCGGGGTCCGGGCCGCAGGGCCTCGGTGGCGCCGGCTACAACCTGGCCAAGCGCGTGACCGTCGAGTACAGCACAACCTTGGCGGTGAAACTGGCTCCGAAGTCCATTCCCGTCAACGCCATTCACCCGACGAACTGCAACACCGAGATGCTGCGGAGCGAACCAATGTACAAAACGTTCCGTCCCGATCTCGCCAACCCCACCCTCGAAGAGGCCGAAGTCGGCTTCCGATCGATGCAGGCAATGCCGATCCCGTGGGTCTAGCCATCGGACATTTCCTACGCGGTGCCGTATCTGGCTTCCGACGAGTCGCGTTACGTCACGGGCTTGCAGCTCAAGGTGGACGGCGGAGCGACGATCCAGCGCGGCATCTGAGTCGAATACATTGCTCGGGCGTCCGTGAGCAATCCGCGGCGCTCATCGCAGCGCCGCATCAGCGCGCGTGAAATCTTCGGATTTTCCGGCGATCGGCTCCAACAACATCGCCTGGGCACCAGCGGACGATATTCTGACCGCGATCGTCCCCACCCCGACTTACGACCCATCTGTTGACGTCCGACCAGAACGCACACCGCGGCCACGCCCGAATCGGAGATCACCATCGAACTGTGTTACAACCGCATTCCGGACTACCGGATCCCCCCGACGGCGGTGGCCGAAGACCGGCCCGCGTCCGCTTCCGGGCTCGTGGAGCTGCCGTTGCACTCGGACATCCGCTGACTCGGGCCGCATCGAAACTAGAAAGGTGAACGATGTTGTTCCCCCGTTCGCGGCATACCGAGACAGTAACCGCACCATCCTGGTTCACGGCCGCTCTCGATCAGAAACCCGAGCGTGGCGACGTCGAAGTCGAGGGCTGCCGCATCCACCTGCGCGCCTGGGGCGACGCGGGGCTGCCGCCGTTGGTGCTCGTGCACGGGGGCGGAGCGCATTCCGGGTGGTGGGACCACATCGCGCCATTCTTTTCCCGCACGCATCGAGTTATCGCGCCAGATTTGTCCGGCCACGGCGACAGCGAATCCCGAGCGGCGTACCACCTGGACACCTGGGCGCGGGAAGTACTGGCAGCGCCGGCGGCCGCAAGGGGCTCAGGACAACCGACCATCGTCGGCCATAGCCTCGGGGGTTGGGTGGCCGCCCAGGCGGCCACCCTGTACGGCGAGCAGATCGACAGCATCGCCGTGATTGATTCGCCGTTGCGGGATCGCGCGCCGGAGGAGGCCAGGCTGCGCGACCGCAAACACACCAGGTACCGAAGTAGGGATGAAATCCTCGCCCGTTTCACGGCAGTGCCGTCCCAGGAGGTGATTCTTCCGTACATTCGGCACCACATCGCATTCGAGTCGGTGCGGAAAACCGACACGGGATGGATATGGAAGTTCGACCCGGCGATATTCGGTGGTGAGCTTCTCAAACGACAGACGCCCGCCGAGCAAGAGATACTGGAAGACATGATGGCCCAAATGCCTTGCCGAATAGGCTATCTGCGCTGCGAATCCGGTCTGCTTCCGCCCACCATGGCCGACCAGATCCGTTCCATTCTGCAGCTCAGGGGTCCCTTCGTCGAACTCGCCGAGGCCGGCCATCACCCCATGCTGGACCAGCCACTACCGCTGGTTGCCACCTTGCGGACACTACTTGAGTTCTGGTCGATCACCTAAGCAGGCGACAAGGTCGTAAGCACAGCACCGACCGCTCCAGCAGGATTCGCGACTGGCGGCCTTTGGCGCCAACAGTGCACTTGGTAAGTATTATCTATATTTACTAGATATCGGTTCTTGCATTCCCAACCTCGAACCGTCGGCCCGGCACCAGCGAAGAGGATTCGGTACGTGGCGACATCTGCATTGGCAATCTCCGACGAGCATGTCGAGCTCGCGGAAGCCGCGCTCGGTCAACTGAGGCGCTGCAAGGCGCTGGCCGCAGCACGAGCCACCGCCGACGATGCCAGCGCTCATCAATCCGAGATCTGGACTGCTGCAGCGCATTTAAGCTGGCACGGTCTGGCCGTCGACGAGCGGTATGGCGGGTCTGGGTTCGGGCTGGCCGAACTGGCGATCGTGCTGGAAGTGATGGGCCGGGAACTGTGTCCTGGACCGTTCCTGCCGACCGTGGCACTGGCCGCGACACTCAACGCGTGCGGCACCGACGCGCTGCGGTCTAAGTACCTACCCGCGCTGGCTGCCGGAGCCGCCATCGGAGCCGTCGCAGTTTGCGACGGTGTGCACGTCGACGCAGACGGCACCGCGACAGGACAGTGCCCGGCGGTGCTGGGGGCGCCTGACGCCGATGTCATCGCCATCGTCGCCGGCGACGATGTTCTCGTCGCGGCAGCTTCGACCGAGGGCGTTGCGATCAGCGCCGCGCCGAGTCCTCTCGACACCACGCGACCGCGCGCCGCTGGCTGCGCAGCGCCCACGCGTCCTGCTGGTCCCGGGTGATGCCGTACTGCACGGCGCAGTTGTGTGCCACCGTGATTGACATGTCCAGCGCCGGAGCATCCGCGGTGGGCGGATGCGACAGCGGCACCCACTCGTCGTAGTCCTCGCCTGTCTTGCCCGCGGTGAATGGCTTACGCTTTCGGAAACGCGTGCAGTGGAACACGACTCGGTGCCGCCGACGAGGATCGCCCGGCTTATCCCGGCGGCGATCTGGCCGGCGCAGACGGCTATCGCCGACAGGCTGGAGGCACATTGCCGGTTGACGGCCATGCCGGGGATGTCGGTCAATCCGAGATCAACCGCGATATAGCGGGCGCTGTCGCCGCCACCCTGCAGGCTCTCCGCCAACACCAGATCGCCGAAATCGCTTGGAGCCAGACCTGAGCAGAACGCAAGGCCGCGCGTCAGTAGAGCAAGTCGATGACGCGGTCCTGTTTCTGCGTCTTCGCGACATAGCGGCGTGCGCTCTTCATGTGATCCCGCCAGGCACGTTCGGCAGCCTCGCCGTCACCGGCGTGAATAAGCTCGGCGATCTTCTCATACCCGCGGAGCGCCCGGCGGTTCGCGCGACGAATCTCGTCGCTGTCGGGTCCGATTTCGGCCAGGGACTTGGTGAGCTCACGTTCGATGATCTCGGAGAGCATGCCGATCACCGCGGTAAGCGTGTGATTGCCGGATAGCTGTACGAGTTTGACGTGGTATCGGACACCGGCTTTGCTGAACTCCCGAGGGTCGTCGATGGCGGCCCGGACACCTTCCAGTTCGGCATCAAGTTCTTTCAGCACATCTTTGGTGGCCGATTCGGCCAGACGCCGAACGGCCGGCGGCTCGATGGTCAGCCGGGCATCCCAGACATCCCCGATGGTCGTACCCGACAGCATCAAGATCATCCCGAATAAGTCTGCTACCGCATCCGGGCCCGGCACGGTGACGCGTGCGCCGCCGGGTGGGCCACGCCGGATGGTGACCAGAGAATCGCCTTCTAACAGCCGAAAGGCCTCCCGCAGAGTCGGGCGCGAAACCCCAAACCGCTCGATGAGCTCTGCCTCGGTGGGCAACCAGTCACCGTCGACGAGCTCACCCCGTGCGATCATCCGCCGGATCTGGGCTGCAACCTGATCCGACATCTTCATCGGACGAACACGCTCGTGATTTCCGGCTAGGACGAAGGATTCTTTTCTAGCCACGTACAACCCCTTTCGGCGCAGCTTCGCCGAACGCCGAATCCATATGATACAGCAGATCTAGCTGAGCTAGTTCTACTGCACTATGCCTTCGATGACGTCACGAAGTGACACCGCACAAACCTCCACACTTAGCTTGTGTGGCGCCAATTGCCGGAAACCAACCCGGAGGAAGCCGCGCAACATTCGGCCGGAACCGACACCGACGGACCTCCGTCTAATCTTTCTAGCTCAGATACAACCCGGCGCCCATCGAACCGTCGACAGCAACCCGTTGTGCGGCATTGGGCGAAGTTGAAGAAGACCGAATGCGAGGACGTACTAACAGGGGTGGGGTCGCACGTCGCCTCGAGCCACTACGCTTCGCCGACATGGATGACCGCGACGACGCGAAACTGCGCGCAGTGCGATGCAGCTGCGCTACATAAGCATCCCGGCGCTGATCGCCGAAGCCCGCGGCGATCCCTGGACGATCAATCAAAGCCTGCAAGCTGGTCGCCCGGCCCAGATTGCTGACCTGGCCGAGGCCTTTCATGCTGCCGGCCGATGCACCACCGAGTCCAACACCGCATTCGAGCAAGCCCGTCGCCGCTTCGACGCGGCCTGGAACCAGCAGAATGGCGATCACCCGATCAACGACTCCGCCGAAGCGCAACGCGTGACCACGTCACTGAGTGCGCAGTCCCTGCAACTGCCCAAGATCGGGGTCGACCTGGAAAACATCGCCGCCGCCCTGGCCGAGGCGCAACGCACCGCAGGTTGGCAAATCGCAAGATTAGGGGGTCAGCTGCAGCAGCTCGACAACGAAATCGGCCAAGCGGTGGGACTGGAGAAAAACCCCCAACTCAGCACCGACGGTCGAGCGGCACTCGATGCGTTCATCGGTGCTTGTGAGCAGGACGCCATAGACGACACCAAGGCCGCCCTGGGACTGCTCGAGTCATTGCGCAACGGCTACTCCGACTACCTGCAGAATTCACTGGCCACCCTGCGCACCGACGGATACGACCCATCAGCAATCCAGGCGCTGGACGGCCCCGCGACACCGGCCAAACCCGAAGAGCCGATCCAGGTTCCGCCGCCTGGCACCAGTGCAGAGGACGTGCACACGTGGTGGACGTCGCTGACACCAGAGGAACGGCAACGCCTGATCGCTGAACACCCCGATCAGATCGGCGATCGCAACGGCGTCCCGGTCGGTGCGCGCAGCGATGCCAATATCGCGGTGATGACACAGGACCTCAACCGGATACGCAACATCGCCAGCCGCTACGGCATCTCAGCGGACGAGGTGGTCCGTGAGCCGGCGAAATACGGCCTGTCGGCCACCGATATCGCCCGCTACCGGAACGCCGATCAGACCAAGCAGGGCCTTGACCACGATGTGGGTAACGATCCACGCCACCCCAGCCCGCTCTATCTGTTCGCCTATGACCCGCTGGCGTTCGGCGGTAAAGGACGCGCCGCGATCGCCATCGGCAACCCAGACACCGCGAAGAACACCGCGGTGATCGTGCCGGGCACCAGCAGTAGCGTGCAAGGCGGCTGGCTGCACGACGGCCCCAACGACGCGATCAATCTCTACGCCCAGGCCAACGCCGCCGATCCGAATAACCCCACGGCGGTGACCGCCTGGATGGGCTACGACGCGCCCAACGACTTCAAAGATCCCCGCATCGCCACACCGATGCTGGCCCGAACCGGCAGTGCGGCACTGGCGCAGGACGTCAACGGTCTGTGGGCAACGCACCTCGGCGGCGGCTGGCACGTCACCGTGCTGGGCTACTCCTACGGCTCGACCACCGTGGCCGACGCCTTCGCCTTGCACGGCATGCACGCCAACGACGCGGTGCTACTGGGCTGCCCCGGAACCGACCTGGCCCGCAACGCCGCCAGCTTTCACCTTGACGGCGGCCACGTCTATGTGGGCGCGGCCTCCACAGACCCGATCAGCTTGATCGGCGAGTCCGACGGTCTGAGCAAGTACCTGTTCGGCGACGACATCGGTGGTCAGTTGCTGGGGACCGACCCCGGCCTCGGAACCGACCCTGCCGCCGACGGATTCGGGTCTATCCGGTTCCGGGCGGAAATACCCGGCTCTGACGGCATCAACGCCCGAGACGCCCATTCGCAGTACTACAACCCCGGTAGCGAAGCCCTGCACAGCATGGCCGACATCGTCTCTGGCCACGGCGGCTCGCTGGCCGCCGACGGCATGCTCGCCCGACCCCGCCATCAGCCAGGCGTCGAGATCAAGATCCCGGGCCTGGGCCCGGTCAACATCTTTATACCCGGCACGCCGGCCAGCGTTGATCCGGAGTGGAGCCGCCCGCCAGAATCGATTACCAACGATCATGTCTTCGATGCCCAACACCATCACTGACCGTCGACCCAGGTGGCCGCGCCAGATTCTGCTCGCCGTGATCACAGTCGCCGTCATGTTGTTAGGAGGATATGCGCTGGTGACGCACAAACCCCATTCCCCGGGTCCTTCGAGCAACCCGTTTGAGGACTCCGCCCACCCCCTGACCGACGACCAAGCCATGGCCCAGGTAGTCGACCCGGCCAAACAGATCGCCGCCGCTGCCGGCCTGCAAAGCGTCAGCGGAGGATTCTCGTTTGCCTCCTGCAACGACCAGGGCGATCCGCCCTATCAGGGCACCGTCACGATCAGCTTCCTATTGCACGGCGACCCTGAGGCGTACTTCCAACAAGTCCGGATTGCGATGATCGCTCATGGCTGGAACGACGGCGCCCTACCAGGACAGCACTACCACGGCACCACGCTGAACAAAGACGGCGTGACCGCGAACATGGGTTTCGTACCGTCCGACCACAGTTACGGGCAGATCATGCTGTATGGCCAGTGCCGCAACACCACCGACCACCATCACGACGGGAAGACCAACAGCATCGACATCACCAACCAGTTGACTGCGCGATGAGGGCGGCAAGGTCACCGGCCGCCTTGGTGGGCCACATCGGGAACGGCTTCAGAGTTCCCGCATGCCGTGCCAGGATGAGCGGCCAAACTCGCCGGCTGCCAGTTATCGACCGCCGAAGTACTCCGATTCCAGCACCAGGTCCGGGAAGACCGACCCAATATTCGCCGTGCGTCTTGTGCTCGATGGTGCGCCACGCCGCACCGTTGTGTTCGCGCATGAAGGCGCGATACTCCGGAGCGCCGGGGATCTTCACGTTGTCGGCGACCACCACGCTGCCGCGATGGAGCCAGCCACGGTGCACAATGCTGGCCAGATCGCTGACGTAGGCATCCTTGTCGTGATCCAGGAAGACGAAGTCGACGGCACCCGGACCGAAGCCGTGCTCTGTGGTGAGCATATCGAGCGTATGGCCGCCGTCCCCGATTGTTCCGACCACGCAGTGCACCCGATCGGCGACGCCCGCATGCGACCAGATCGCACGGGCGTTCTCGGCGTTCGCCGCCGACAACTCGACCGAGCAGACGGTCGCCGCCGGCGCGGCGGCGGCGATTCGCAAAACTCCGTATCCGCAATGGTTCCGAGCTCCACCGCCAACGACGGATCGGCGCGCCGCACCGCCGCGTCCAGGAGCCGTCCTTTCTCGTCGCCGACGTTGACCAGAAATGACTTCGTGTAGGCGAACCGGTCGATGGTGGCGATCACGTCGGCGATGTCGCCTTTGCGTGCATGTGCCAGTACGTAACGGACCGCCGCACGTTCGCGTCCGTCCCCGATCTGGCCGGTCCGGTTGATGTTGCGCATCCCGGCGGTCATCCGCCAGAACGACCAGCGGAGTAACGGGATTCGTTCTTGCAGCTTCACGGAATCGATTCCTGGCGGTCGATGGCACTGTTCAGACGACGGACCACCCGCAGTCGGATCGGTTTGCCCGGCACGGCGGCAACCCCACGCGGGATGGAACGCGGCGACGTGCGATCCACCGACGCCAGCTCCACCGAAGTCAGGATGACCCCGAGCGCGATGGCCAGTTCTTGTGCGGCGAAAGCCGACCCGGGACAGCGGCGATGCCCGTAACCGAAAGGCGAGTACTCCGTGGGTCCGGGTCTGCGTGTCAAGAATCGCTGAGGATCAAAGCGGTGGGGATCGGGCCACACCTGCGGGTCTGCATGAAGCGCAGGCAAGGCAACTCCGATTACGTCTCCGGGCGACTGGTCGACCCCCCCAGGCATGTTGGCGTTGTTTGAGCTGACGCACCACAATTGAAACGGTCGGGTGAAGGCGCAGTGTCTCGGCGATGACCGCGGCCAGGTACGGCCGTTTCGGCAGATTGTTCAACGCCGTGTTCTCGGCCAGTTCGGCCTGCAATGTGCTTCGGACAGCATCGTCGATGTGAATATGGAAGAGTGCCCACGCGAGTGTTGTCGCCGACGTCTCGTGCCCGGATACCAGCAGGGTTCGCAACTGTTGCAGCACTTCGGCGTCGTCGCGGGCGCCGTCACTTTCCGAGAGCAGGATGGACAGGACGTCGTCGTAGCCGTCGGTTCCGGTGCTCCGCCGCCGCGCGATCTGCTCGGCCAGCATCGCATCCAGGGTCACGCGTTGTCGCGAGAAACGCTGCCACGGCCCCAGGCCGAAGGGAGCCCAGCACAGTGCCGGGAAGAACATGAACGGCGCAATGTAATTGCGCATCATGTCCTTGACCACCCGTACGTATTCGCTGCACAGGTCGTGGTCGTCAATGCCGAACACCGCTCGCACAATGATTTGCAACGTGATTGACTGCGCCGCATCACGGGCATCAATGATGTCGCCGGGTTGCCACGCGCCGACTTCCCGCTCGGCGGCGCGGGCCATCAGGGTCGTGTAGCGTCGGATCCGTTCGCCGTGCAGGGCAGGCAGGAAGCGGGCCCGTTCACGCTTGTGCGGCTGGCCGTCCAGCAGAATGATCGATCGCCTTCCCACCACCGGCTCAACAGGATTCGGCATCGGCGGGGCGAACACCGACACCGGTATGGTCAGGAATTCGCGCACATCTTCTGGCTTTGCGGCGAACAACACTTCACCCATGCCGGGGACCGGCATGGGTGAACGGTCTGCGCGAGTGCGCGCGCCGCCTGAGGTAGCCTTCCGCGTCGTACCATGCCCCGATGCGGTGAGCCAGCGTGAAGCGCGGACGTGCCACCGACCTCTCCACGGTTCGCTTCGGTGCTCTCATAGCGCCACCCGAGTCGCCGGTTTGACTGCGGCCAGCACGGCGCGCGTGGAGCTCTGGTCTCCGACGGTGATGCGTACGCCTTGCTTGCCGACCGGTCGGACTCGAATGCCGGCCGCGTCGAACACCGCAGCCCACGAGTGGCCTTGGTTCGGAAGGTAGACGAAATTCGCGTGCGACTCCGCGGTCCACAACCCCAAGGCGCGTAATTGTATTCGCAGAAATGTCCGTTCGACGGTGATGGCCGTGATCCGCTTTCGCAACTCGGTCTCCGCGCGGAAAGATGCTTCTATCGCAGCCAGGCTGATGAAGCTGGATCCGAACGGCGGATGGGTGGCCCAGATTTGCCGGGCGATGTCCGCTGCGCAGAATCCGTACCCAATTCGGAGCCCCGCCAGTCCGTAGGCTTTCGAGAAGGTGCGCACCACAACAACGTTCGGAAAATCGCGTACCAACATCTCAACGTTCAATTGCAAAGGGGGCGCAAGAAACTCGACGTAGGCTTCGTCGAGTAATACGACAGTGTCGGGTGCGATCCGGCTGAGAAAACGTCGAATATCCCGCTCGTCGTGAGCAGTCCCGGTTGGGTTGTGGGGACGGCACAACACAACCACCCGCGCGTCGCCGGCGGCGTCGGCCATCGCGTTGAGGTCGTGGTGGCCACAATCATCGAGCGGGACTTGTACCGGCACCAGCCCCGCGATCTGCGCGAAGATCGGATAGCCGTCGAAGGTGGGGAACGCCATGACGATGCGTTCGCCGGGGCGGGTAAGCACCCGCAGGATCTCCATGACCACCCCGGTGGCTCCGGCGCCGATGACGATTTGAGCGGTGCTCAAACCGAGTTGCTGCGCGATCAACGTGCGCAGTTGCTGAGGCAGGAACTCGGGGTAGCGATTGATCGATGCTGTCGCCTCGACGATCGCGGTGCGCACAGTTGGCAGCGGCGGAAATGGATTCTCGTTGAGCGACAAGGCCAGTGGATCCTGCGACAGGGGAAGCACTGTGGCCGCGGTGGCGCACAGGTTCAGCGATTGCATTACGGTCTGCCGCCGGATAGCTGCGGCACCGGCGAAGTCACCGGCGTGGGCGAACGCGGCCATCATCACCAGCTCGCCGGGGTTGATCTGCTTGTCGTTGACCGCGGCATCGAAGTTCACCGGGATGCCGACGGCGAACAGGTTCCCGCATTCGTGGAAGGTGTGGCGGTGACGTTCCCGCGGCACCTCCAGCGCCTCACTCCAGTTGCGCAGGAACACCCGGTTGGGTTGATTGGTCACCAGCAGGTCGATGTCCTTGGACTTCATCCCGATCCGGTCGCAGACCGCCAGGGCCACTTCGGGAACCTCCCGGTTACCCCGGGCCAGCACCTTCATGATCTTGGCTTCGTTGAAGCTGACGTAGCCCTCGCCTTCCCCTGCCTGCCACCACAGCCGGGGCGGCTCAGCAGCCAACGTCATGTCACCGGCGTACTCGCCGTAGTACCGGCACTCCACGTCCAGGATCGGCGACTCTTCCGACACCCGAAGCAGACCCACCGCAGCACCGTCGCCCGGCACCGACGACTGGGCCAGCTTGCGAACCTGCTCTTGCTCGAAGATCTTCCCGGCTGCGTTCTGCGCGCACGCGATCAGCGCGGTCCGACCGGCGCCGGACGCCAGCAGTTGCCGCGCCAGCTTCATCATCAACACGAACGCCGCACACCCACCGTTGTGGACATCGATGATGTACTCGGGGTTCATCCCGAGCCGGTGCGCCACTTCACCACCACCGCCGACGATCGGAAGGTCGGGCATCTGCGAATGAGTAAGCAAAACATCGACATCCGCCAGAACCTCACGTCCGTGGCGTGCCACCAGACCCTCGGCCGCCCTGGCCATCATGTCGACGTTCGATTCCTCGTACGCCGCATGGTGGCGGAACTCTGGCGCCCGGAACATCAGGTTGTCCCGCAGGTCGTCGGTGCCTGCGAACTTCGCATACCACTCGGAGGGCACCCTGTTTTCGGGTAGGTACGTCGAAACGTCGACAAGACTGACCGTGTTCATCTCGGGACTCATCTCATCCAGTCCGGCGTCACCGGCAGCCCGTTGTGATGCCGATATTCAGCAATCGCCTTGAGGTTCTTCAACTCCAGCAGATGCCCGGCGCCGAACATGTCCCAGAAATCGCCCACCCATACCGGTCGTTCCGGCGGCGCCGTCTCCGGGTAGGGGTTCTTGTCATAGAACGGGTGGTGGCAATTGGTCCACAGCACCACCGAGCCCGGCTTGTCCAATACCGTCTGTGCGTCGATGACCCGCATCAAGTAGATCATCCAGAGGTGCTTGCCCTGATCCCATGCGCAGTGGTAGTCGACGGTGCGTGACGCCGGGTCAGCGACCGTGCGGGTGTAGATCTTCGTCTCCGAACCCAGCTTGTCCCATGCCACCCACAATCCGGGCTCCTCAGTCTCCTCAAACCCACGCAAGCTGTAGGTCCACTCCTCCAGGCAACGCGTGTCCGACAGCCACTCGAACAGCTCGTCGGGCGGACAGTCGACGTAGTCGTTGACAGTGCAAAATTGCCCGAACACCTCATCGTGCGGATAGACGACCTCATCATCTCCAGGATGATCGGCGTCGCTTTCTCCCGCGGGCTGGTCTCGATCCGGTGCACCCCGGGATCGGGTCGGCGGTACCGCTGTGTGCGGTGATGTCGTCAAGCGCTGGCAGGGACATCGAAAGATCCTCCTCGGTAATGGAATCGAAGGCGGCTTTTGTCGTGCTGGTTGGCGTGAGAAATGGCGCGAACGGCGGAATCTCGTCGGCCGAGCAGTCGATGCTGACCACCGACGGGCCCTCGGCGACGAGCGCCGCGCCGAGCGCAGCCGGCAGGTCGATGATGTCGGCGACGTCGACCGACGAGATGCCGGGGAACATGGCGGCAAGACCGGCGCCGAGGATGCTCGGGCGAAATCTGTTGTAGCTGTATAGGTTTTGGTAGAAGAGCTGCTCGCGCGTCACGCACATCGCGTGCGCGTTGTTGTTGAACAGGACGAACGTCACCGGCAGGCGGTGCTCGATCGCGGTGTGCAACTCCATACCGTGCATGAAAAAGGCACCGTCGCCGGCGATCACCACGGTGCGGCGCCCGCGGGCGAAGGCCAGCCCGATGCCTGCTCCGAAGCTGTAGCCCATGCCACCCATGCCGAGTGCCACGACGAACCGGCCGTCGCGGCAGGCCGGCAGATAATGGATCGCCGCCGCGCCGTATTACCGGCATCGACCACGATGTCGGCCCCGGCCGGCAGGCCCCGGTTAGTGCGGTCATCGCCTCCTTGTAGACGGGCACCCTGCCCCCAAGATGAATGGGGCGGCGAGGAGCTCTGGGGTGGACCGCCCGAGGCGGCACCCGAAAGATGAGACCGGCCGTGATCGCTCAGTGCGCGGTGCAGTCGGGGCAACGACGCACGCAGGTCGTCGCTTTGCGGATGAGTGCACGGCACGTATGGCGCGGCGGCCCCGACAGACAATGCCCGGGTGGACGCCAGGGCGTGCTGGTGTCCGGCTCGGGCCGTAGGCGGCAACCTCGTGCCGACCAGGAGGACATATCGCTCCTGCCGCAATCGCTTGCGTTCCCGGATGACCCATGATTCCGGTGACGCCCAGCGAAGACGACGCGGTGGCCGGGCGATTCCGCCACGTCCTTGGCGTCGGGCACCACGGCGATCCGGGCGCCGCCCGCGACCCCAGGGTTTCGAGCTCCGCCCGCGCATCATGACGCGCGACCTGCTCGCCGGCGATGATCGTGACCGGCCGCGAGTCCGCGAGCTGGCTGCATGATAGGAAGAGGTTCGGCCTTCATTGAAGGATCGACTTCGCCGACGGTCACCCAGTTCGAAGTCAAAAACAGCCGACTTGAATGTCTTTCGGCAAGCGACGAGGAACCACCAAGGACCACCGCACTCGGGCGCGGGCGATCGCCAGCGTGGTAACGCCTCAAGAAACTCTTCGGGCGACACGACTCGCCGACGGTCAATCCGGTGACACGGCGGCGAACAACGCTTGGCCGTCCAGTGCGCCATTGTCACCACCACTTGTGTCCTCGAAGATATCCCAAGACGTCCAGAGAGACGTCGGCGGCTGACCTCGCCAATGCCGACGCCGGCACCCTGCTGGTGAGCGATTCGCCGAGCCCCGCGACGAGGTTCCAGGGCGCCGCCGCCGGAGGTCGACGATGACCACCACCCAACCGTCCGGAACCACGTGTGAATACCCATCGGCCATCTGGTGCCACTGAGAACTGCATTCTTGGCCACCACCGCCGTGATTTGTTCTGCCCGGCGGCCGCATCGTCTCCAGAGATCCTCAATGTTGGCCCCACCGACACCGAACACGTGGGATGTGCCCTGGTCGATCACTGTGGAGACGACCAGGTCCGCGACCCGCGACGGCCGGCTCACCGGCGATACCTGGTTTGCCAGCGCGACTGGGGGGTGTTTTCAGCGATAACTTGCGCGAGTTGCGCGCGGAAGTTCATACCATTCGATAGTGCCACTATTTGAAATATTGAACAACTTGAAATAAACCACGTTTAAGTCAGAGATCCTCGACTTCGTGTGGTCGCGCGACCA
>CAWKEM010000024.1:0-61175 GCA_963848535.1 uncultured Actinomycetota bacterium | reverse complement strand
CGGTCTGATCTGCTTCCCTCGCAAGCCGCGGCTTAATCGCCGGCCGCCCCGGTAGACGCGAGTTGGCCTGCATACTGGCCGCTGGGCCCGGCCGCCGGTGCCAGGTCGTCCATAGGCGCAGGCTCAACGCCGGTTTGTGCTGCTACCGCGGCACCGTTTCGACGGGTGTCAAGCGTGGTCGCTGCGAGTTGCCTTTCGCATAAGACGGACGGGCGGAACGGGCGATCACCGTGGGAGAGGCCAGAAAAGCGGCGTTGAGTCTTCCGTTCAGGCCTGCAGTGGTTGGGCTTACAGCTGAAACATACAGCCGGCGGCGGCGTTACGCGTCGCTCGGCGGCTGCGGTTTTTTCAATCCGACTCGCAATACCTTGTGACACCGTGCCGCTGGGCCCCCCAGACCTGGGCCGGCAACACCCATCGCCGCAGCGATTCCGCACCGTCGCCGACCTTCGGGCCGATCGACTGGCAGGCGGCATACACCGACCGATACTCCTGAAGGTGATCCAGCACCACCTTCACCGCGCGCTCCCGCAGCTCGACCGGGTAACGCTTGGCCATAGTCGCCATCCTTCACACACAAGGAAGCGGCACCAAACCCAGGAACAGTATCTCCCACCGCCTTCTGACCTTGACGACTCCGGCCACGGCCACGCGACGGTACAGACGCGTCAGTTTGGGGCGCGATCGGCCTGGCGTGGCGGATTTTGTTCGCCGAGGTACCGATCGACCGGGAAACATTTTGAACTACTGGTGCACAACGACTACATCCGCACTGCGCATCGATGCACTCAACGACTTTCTCTAGCGGGGAGTAGGCCATCGTCGGGTTATGTCGGCACTAGTGCTCCGACATGATTGCCGCCCTGGTGGCGATCAGCTGCTCCCTCCTTCTCCGCGACCAGTGACACAGTCGATAACCGCCGAGCCGCTCTGTCTTTCACGATGTTTCACTGCGCTCGGTCAATAGCGGTAAACGGAAACACGACGACGCAAACCCCGCCAGAAATTTATCAGACTGGCTGTGGCGCAGCGCAATAACCCCTTAGCGTTCTAGATATGAAACGACCGTTCACGAGTGAGTGCAGGGACGAACCCGCCGAAACTCTCCGCAACGCGCGATCCTCAGCCCAGGCATAAAGATGAGCTGGGGTGCGCTCGCCTGGGCGACGGACTTAGACGTCAGATCCTTGGCGGCGAAGCGCATCCTCATACTCCTAGCGAATAAGGCGGATAAGAATTTCTCGTGCTATCCCTCGATCCGTACTCTGATGGCTGAGTCCAATGCCGGGAGAAGCACGGTCCTGCGCGCTTGAGAGACCTGGAAACGCGTTGGCTTCATCAGTCGCCATCCAAGTTCCACGACTCCGGGGCGCAACGCTCGACTCGCTACTACCTGAATCACCCCTTGGCACCACATCTTTCGCACCGTCCCGATCCGGGACCCCCCCGTCCCGATCTGGGACCCCCCGTCCGATCCTGGCCCCCCCGGTCCCGCTGCGAAACGCCCCCCATCCCACTGCGGGACGGGGTCCGTGTCCAGAGTGGGCCCTTCCGGGGGTCCCACAGCGGGACCCCTTGAATCCATCAATTGAATCCCCATCCGAACCAAGCGATGCCGCGGCGCGCATCTTGAGCTGTCACCGAAGCGTGGACGCTGGGCACCCGCGAGGCTCGTCGTCTCCAAGCGGCCGTCGAGTCCGCCTTGGCGCACGGATGGCCGGCGGCAGAACTCACCGACCACCTGATCCAAAACCCCAACCCGGTGCGTGATCCGGTGCGGGTGTCGCCCGGCGCCTGAACGATCTCCCACAGCTACACGACCTACATCCCCAACCGTGCCGTGGTCTGGTGAATGCGAAGACACGCACTCTCGCACCATCACCGTCACTGCGCCCGACGGAACCGAAGCTGCCAGTCTTGCCCGCGGTGCAGCCCACAGCTGCACAGGGCACATCCATCCAGAGAAAAATCCTTCAACATACCGAACAGTGGTGAATTATCTTGGAAAATAACGTGTTCAGTGAACTCCCCCTTCTGCTTGCGGTACCTCGCGCAGCTCAGCTGCTGGGAATCAGCCGTGCCGCGGCGTATCGCCCGGTGGCCTCCGGCGAGCTGCGAGTTCGTCGGCTCGGCGGACACGACTCTTCGGAGGGTGGTCGAATAAAAATGGAAGACAACGTGTTCAACGATCTGCCCCTTCTGCTCGCGGTGCCCCGAGCTGCGCAGCTGCTGGGAATCAGCCGGGCTGCGGCCTACCGTCTGGCGGCCTCCGGAGCCCTGCCGGTCCGCCGGCTCGGCGGTCGCGTCTACGTGGTGACCGCCGGCCTTCGTGAGCTAGCCTCGTGAAAGGCTCGGTGTACCAGCGGGGTCCCAGGTGGTTGCCACGTGGCTGGAGCGCCGCAACCGAGGAGACCGACCAACATGAGCACTGACACACAGTTTTCCAAGTCCGAACAGGCCAACCGCACCCGTCGCGCTGAGCCGATAACCCAGCACATCGCCAAGAACGGCACCGTGTCCTACTGGTTCCAGGCCGACGTGGGCACCAAGCCCGACGGCAGCCGGGACCGCCGACGATTCACCTACCGCACCAAGGCGGAGGCGCGCCGCGAGTATCGGCGCATCACCAGCGAGGTGGCTGCGGGCACCTACACCCGGCGGACGGCCATCACCGTTGACGACGCCTGCGACCAATGGTTAGACGGACGGCGCGGCATTCGGCGCGTGACACTGGAGGAGCTACCGAAACGACCTCAAACCGGTACGCCGCTACCTCGGCGGTAAGAAACTGCACAGATCGTCAAGGCCGACGGTGACGCCCTCGTTGAATTGATGCTGACCGAAGGCCGCAGGTCACCGAAGCACTACCAGCCCGGCAGCCTGTCCAGCCGCGTCGCCGAACTGATCGGGCAACGCCCCGAGGGCATCTCGGCGTCGGCGCTGGCCGCCGCGTTCCCTGGTGAGGACGTACACACCTGCCTATCCGGCCTGGTGCGCGCCGCGCGAGTCACGCGGCCACGCCGGGCGGTGTACGTCCTGGCCGACCCCGCCGAGGTCGAACGGCCGCTCGCGCGTCGAGCCGGTCACGGTGCGCTCCACCCTCACCACCTCCGGCCTGGTGGTGCAGTGGTTCGGTGGGGTCAGGGCATGTTGCCTCGCAACGTTATTGCGCTTGTCGAGCGACCGCCCGACGCGACGGCCGACGAGGAAGCCGCCCGCCCGGCGAAGTCGCTGACGGTGGACGAGGTGGAGGCGTTCCGCGAGTCGGTGCGCGATGAACGCCTGTTCGCGTGCTGGTTGCTGAGCTGTTACGGGTTGCGCCGCAGCGAGGTGCTGGGCCTGCGTTGGTCTCAGCTCGATGATCATGCGCTGCGGGTGCGGCGAGGCCGGGTCGCCGTCGGCAGCGAGACCGAGGAAGGGCTACCGAAGTCCCGGCGCAGCCGTCGCGACCTCCCACCGCCGCCTGAGCTGGCTGAGGCGCTGCGCACGCTTGAAGATGTGCCAGAAGGCCGAGGCGCTGGCGCCTGGCGTCGCGTGGTCGGATGACCCCCTGATCGCGGTCACGAGGACTCGACACCGGTACGGCCACGATTGGTACTCCGACAAGTTCCAGCGGTTACGCGAACGGGCCGGACTGCGCCGTATCCATCTCAAGGGGCTACGGAACACCAGCGTGAGCCTCATGCTCACGTCGGGCATCCCGGTGCGCATGTGGCGGCCTGGCCCGGCCACGACCCGGCGGTGTCGCTGAGGATCTCTGAGCGACGCGCAGCCCGACGACTTCGCGCCGCCGCCGCGTGCTGTTCGGCTGACCCGGAAAGCACGCTGTCCGACGTCTCTACCGTCACCGCCGTTCAATGTGATCTATGGCGTTGCGCGGCGTTTCGTTCACAAATCCGTTCACAACACAGCAGGAGCAACTACGTCCGCCCTCGCGAGGGAAACTGGTAACTGCCACGAGGCCTAACCTCTCAGGTCGGTACACCCCACACTCCGAGCTGACGTTGATTGAGTTCCAGTCAAGACCCGTCCCCTCGCTCGAACTGGTCGTCCACAAAGCATCCCGTATTACGACACCGATCATGGATAACCGCTGATATCGACGAAAAAGGTCTCCGTTTGCATCTGATGAATCAGCTCGGCCCTCGTCTATACGCCACGGACCAGTGGGTACGTTCGGCCAGGATTGCCTGTCGCAGTGTAAGTTTCGATCAATCGCATCTGGCGTGACACAGGGCCGGCCCGGCGCCGCGGCCGCCAGCTGCGCATGACGGCATGCGAGCTCATCGATCGCGCGGGCCAGGCTGAGATGTGCGGCCACGGCTACCCCGTCTTTTCGGCGAATCGGCGCCGGCCGAGGATGTTGAGGCGCATGCTGTAGGTGAAGACCGATCCGGCCCGAGGAGTGTGATGGCTAGACAGCGTCTCATCGACAACGTGAAAGAGGCGCTCGGCAACGTCGCGAGCCAGACGCGCGCGGTAAGCGGGCGCGCCGCGAAAGCCGTTGGCTGGCAAGCACCTAAGAAGGGTGGCGCAACGAAGGCTGCGGCCGGCAACCGATCCGCCGCCAAGCGGACTTCCATCAAGCGGGCCGTCGCCAAGAAGGCCCCGGCGCAGAAGGCAACAGCCGCCACGCCCGGCGCCCGGAAAACCGCCGCAAAGAAGACGACGGCCAAAACGCCCAGCCGGGCGAAAACCCCGGCCCAGAAGACCGCGGCCAAGGCTGTCGCGAAGAAGGCTCCTGCCAAGAAACCCAATCAGAAGTAATGAAAGCCACCCCCAGATCGCGTGATCGGGTGATCAGCCGCCCCATAAGGCCAGGCGGCAGTTCTGGCGGTGTAGGCGCTGCTCATCACTGTCGCCTGCCTTACCGGTAACCCGTCGTGAGCTGATTCGCCGCGCTCCAGATCGCTGGATCAGCAGGTGACGTGAAGGACCGCGCAGACCTCTCGTCGCTTGAGGCCCGTGATCAGCCGGCAGGCTTGTTCCGTCGGGACAGCGACAAGCTCGACGTTTCGGTGCGCAGCCTCCGCCGCCACCTCGGGCATGATCGGCAACGAGCCGTGGGCCCCGGTGCCGATGATCAACCCGGGTCCGCCCCCGGGAGCTCCTCGTCGGCCGAGAGCGGAGTGTGTCCGAACTTGTCGCGGTATGGCTTCGAGGGCTTCTTGCTCCGTTTGCGCACAGTACCTCGGTCGATGACGACGTCGTGCTCGTACGCTTGTCCCTCGACCTCGATCGACCCG
Organism: uncultured Actinomycetota bacterium; assembly: GCA_963848535.1. Classification (GTDB taxonomy): domain Bacteria; phylum Actinomycetota; class Actinomycetes; order Mycobacteriales; family Mycobacteriaceae; genus Mycobacterium. Next base: position 55,929 of record CAWKEM010000024.1, on the reverse strand, counting down.
AACCCACGGAGTCGCACATCCATCACAACTCCCTTCCGCGCGGAAATTCAACACTTCGGAAACTACGCCCATTGCCAGTGCGCAGGAAGCCGTTGCGCCCGATGGTGCCGACCATGACGATGACCTCGCAAGCTGCTCCCTCGTCCCATGACGGGACGAATACGGCGGAATATGGCGGGTTACCGGTACTGCCTTGCGCAGCTCGACGTGCGTCCTCTTGCCGAGCAAGTTACGTAATAGGGCTTCGGTCTTGGGGGCCGTGGCCGATTTCGGCCGTCCACAATCTGCCGCCGCATACCGTCAACGACTACGGTCTGGGCATAGCCACGATGTCGGTTCGACGTGAGGCCACCAACGTAGACCTGCGTGGCGTCCCGAACCAGGGAGCGACATCAGAGCCGCGTTTCTCATCGAGATCGGTGGCGGACCGATTACTCGACCTCAGACCGGGACAGCTGAAGCATCACGAGGGGCGCCCACTAGTAGGGAAGCAACCCAGCGATCACAGGCTGACAGTGCGTTCGAATGCGCGCCGCCCGGGAGCACCCACGTCCGCTGCCCGACGCCTGGCAAGTTCTTGGCAAGCTCGGGGCGATTCGGCGACGTGACCAAAACACTCGAAACCCGCTCCGGTACTGGTCAGAGCGGGTTTTCGTCTGTCGGGCTGACAGGATTTGAACCTGCGACCACTTGACCCCCAGTCAAGTGCGCTACCAAACTGCGCCACAGCCCGTCGCCGTCAGTCCACCGGCGGCAGGGGGAAGCCTACCGCAGACGAACCCCACGCCCGGCTATGGCCTACGCGACCTGCGAGCCGGCACGCCGAGCATGAGCCCACAGCAACGACGAGTACACCGTCCGGCCATTGGGCAGGGTCAGCTCCGACGATAAGGTCAAATGGTCACCGTCGAGATCGCTGTGCTGCGGATGGAACTGGCCGAAGTAGTTGGATACCCGGAAGAGTTTTGCCTCATGACGGACGTCGCCCGCCGGCTCATTGACGAAGTCCCGTCCGCTGTAAGCGAGATATCCCTATGCCGCGGCTGCCGCCTGCCCGGTGGTGCCGCCGCTGGCAACCGCCCAGTCATAGTTGGGCCGGCCCGATGGCTGAATCTGCTGACATATGACCGTCCAGGGTCTACATGATCAGGCCCTGCGCATCCTCACCCTGAGGGTTCCTGACCGGGCCGTCGGCACTGTCCCGCTCGACATAGGACACCAGCTCCTAGGCCCCAACGAGCTTGTCGCGCAACAATTTCGTCATTTCTCCGCCCCAGTCTTGAACCAGGCATTGACCTTCTCGACCCAGGCCAGCAGCGCCTGAGCAAGTTCGGATTCGCGGCGATAGAATCGCTGCGCGGGAACCGGCACGCTGACCGCCACCATCTGGTCGGTCACTCCCGTCAGCACGGCGCTCACCGCGCAGACGCCTTCGGTCTGCTCCTCGCGGTCATAGGCGATGCCCTCGGCTCGGACACGTTCGAGCTCCTTGCGCAGCGCCGCGGGGGTCGTGATGGTGTTGGCGGTGAGTCGCGCGAGTCGAATGGGCACCGCCTGGGCCTGTTGCTCGGGCGGCAGATTGGCCAGCAGCGCTTTGCCGTTGGCGCAGCAATGCAGCGGAAACGACTCCCCCACCGCACTGATGGCCCGCAGTCGGTGCGGCGAGACGACCTGGTCGACGAAGGTCACGCGATCGCCGTCCAGAATCGACAGGTCCACGGTCTCCTCCAGTTCGCGCGACAACTCCTCCATAAACGGGTGTACATCCATCACGACGCCGAGTCGCACGGTGCCGGCCATGCGCGCGATCTCGGGGCCCAGCCGATACGGACCCCGCGCCCCGCGCGAGCCCACCAAGCCTTCGTCGTCCAGCGCATTGAGGATCCGGCTCACTGTGGAACGCGCCATCCCCAGCCGCTCGCCGATCTCGGCCTGACTGAGCCCACCGGAGTGGGCCTGCAGCAGCCGCAGTATCTCGGCCGCACGGGCGATCACCTGGACACCGCTGCCGCGGCCATCCTGGTCTTCGGGGTTGGCGCTCACTGGCGATCTCCTGAAAGTTGCAGTAGGGCTTCGGTCTCCTCGACCGAGGCGACCGGCAGGTCCAGCGCTTCGGCAAAGCGGAGGGTGCGCGACACCAGCGGCAGATTGCCCGGCGCCAGTTCACCTTTGCGCAGATAAAGTGTGTCTTCCAGGCCGGCCCGGGCGTTACCGCCCAGCGCCAGGCCCATCGCGGTCAACTCCAGATTGGCCCGGCCGATCGCAATGACTTGCCAGATCGCGTCCGGGGGAAGCCGGCGCACCATGGTGAGCAGATTATCGGCGGTGGCGGCCATTCCGCCCCGCACACCCAAGACGATGCTGAACTGCAACGGCTCGGCCAACAGGCCTTCTTGCCGCAGCCTCACGCATGTCTCCAGATGCCCGGTGTCGTAGATTTCCAGTTCCGGCTTGACGTCCAGCTCGCGCATCCGCCCCGCCAGCCGCCGCACGGCCGACGGCGGGTTGCGGAATTCGCCGTCGGCGAAACTCATCGAACAGGGATTCAGCGTCGCCATCCGCGGGCGCAGCTCGACCAGCTTTTCCCGATCCTCGAACGGCACCGTGAGGCCAACGCCGGTGGACAGCTGGATCAGGATCGGGCACCGCTCGGCAATGAGGTCCATGGTCCGCCGCGCGACATTCAAATCGGCTGTGGGCCGCTCGTTTTCGTCACGCAGGTGAATGTGGGCAACCGCCGCACCTGCGTGATAGGCCCCCTCGACCGCGTTCGCAATCTCCTCCGGCGACGTGGGCAACCCTGGATTGTCGGCCTTGGTCGCGATGGGCCCGGTGGGAGCGACGGTGATGATGACGCTCACGACGATGCCTCCTGCGGGTGCCCAATGGCCACCAAAAGCAGTGCCTGCCGATCAGAACGGTTTTCGATGGACCGCACCTCGCCTTTGGCGAAATGCACGCTGTCGAACCGACTTATGACCGTTTCGGTTTCCTCGGCGACGATAGCCAGTTCGCCGTCCAGGACGACATAAACGGTCTCCTCTCGGACTGCTGCTATTTCGGCGACCCCGCCGGGTTGGTACGTGGACAGGCCAACCCAAAACCGCTCGCTGGGTCCGGCCTCATGGCCCTGCAGCCTCACCATGGACACGCCGTGGTGCAACGGGGCGAGGTATGCCGGTGCACCCGACACCCGGGTCACGTTCATCAGGAACCACTCTCGATGCGGTAGCTGCCGGTCGGGTCGACGATCGCCACCAGTCGTACGATGCAGCCGTCACCGCCCACCCAGCGCCACGGGAACGCGGCGAAGGTGACGCGCTTGCCGGTGACCTTGTCCAGGTCGCCGCCGACATTCTCAAAACCGTAGATGCCCTTGGACAGGATCGCCCGATGGCAGGGTTCCCACTCCGGGAAGTCGTCGAGCACCTTGCGGCCGGTCTCCTCTTCGTATTCGCGTACCGCCCATGGCAGCAGGCCGCCCAGATGCTCCGCGGGACCGTGCGGCCCGATCGACGTGGCGAGCGGGTGGTCCAGGGCCTGGGTGTCGGTGCCGACCGCTTTGACTCCCTTGGCCGCGAACCACTCACCGGCTTCCTTGTAAAAGCCCGGAGAATAGGCGTAGTACTCGGCGCTGTCGGCGTAGGTGTGATGCCAGCCGGTGTTGACGATGACGATGTCGCCGGACCGGATCTGCGGCCCGACATTACTGGCCTTCTCCAAGTCCTCGGCGGTGACCACCTCCCACTTCTTTTTCGGGATCGACACGACCACCCCGGTGCCGAAAAACGCGCCGAGCGGGATCTCGTGCAAAAACGGCGTGCCTTCGATCACGTGCGCGGGCGCGTCGATGTGGGTTCCGGAATGCATGACGGTGGTGATCTTTTGGGTCAGCACACGGCTTCTGGCCATGTTGTGCAGGCGTTCGATTTTGACGTCCTCGAAATACGGCCAGGCCGGCACACCATGACCCCACGGGTGGGACAGGTCGTAGAACTCCAGCTTTGATTCGGCTTCGCCCAGCGGCCAGGTGATACTCATCTTCGTTCCTTTTGTCCGATTTCCAGTTACGTTGAGATGTGCGTGGCAAGCCGGGCGGCTGTCTGCTCGCGGGCCCCTGCGGGCCAGTCGAGAAAGCCGTGCCCGCTGCGCGCGCCGAGTTGGCCGTCGGCGACCAGCCGGCGCAGCAGCGGGCTGGGATGCGCATCGCCATTGAGGCCGGGCAGCACCGCGTCGTGAATGGCCAGGGTGAGGTCCAGGCCGACGTAGTCGGCGTTTTCCAGCGGGCCCAGCGCGGCCAGCCGCAACCCAATGGTGTTGCGTGCCACCAGGTCCACCGTCGCCGCGTCGCAGACGCCCTCGGCGACCAGCGCGATGGCCTCGCGCCACAGCGCGTGCTGCAGCCGGTTGCCGATGAAGCCCGGGACATCGCGTCCCACCCGCACCGGTACCTTGCCGGCGTGGGTGAGCAGGGCCACGACGCGGTCAAAAGTCGCCAGGGCGGTCCGCCGGCTGGGCACTACCTCGACGATCGGGATCAGGTCCGGCGGGTTCCACCAGTGCATCCCGATCACCCGGCCGCCGTCGTCGACCCGCTCGGTGACCGCGCCGACCGGCAGGACTGAGGTGTTGGTCGCCAGCACCGCATCGGGTGCCAGCCTGGTGATGTGTTGGAACAGCTCCTGCTTGATGGCCAGGTTCTCGATGACGGCCTCGATGACCAGATCGGCACCACGCACCGCCGCGCCCATGTCGGCGACCGCGGTCACCGAGCCGCGGTCGGCACCGGTCACCTCGCTCGCCTCGGCGACCGCGGTGCCGAGGACTGCGGCGTTGGAGTCGGTGATGACGACATCGAGTCCCGCAGCAGCCAGCACACCGCCGATGCGGCGTCCCATCAGCCCCGCGCCGACGACGGCGGCGCGCGTGAAACCCCCCGGGCAGGTCAGCATGCCGTGTACCCGCCGTCCAGATACATCACCTGGCCGGTGAAGAAGCTCGACGCGTCGCTGAGCAGATAGATCAAGGCGCCGACGAAGTCTTCCGGCTCGGCGAAGCGGCGCAACGGGATTCGGGCGAACATCGCCTCGCGGGTGGTGCGTCCCTTTGCGTCGTCGGCGTACATCCACTCGGTCAGCTCGGACCGGAAAACGGTTGGCGCAAGCGCATTTACCCGAATGCCGGTCGCACCCCACTCGGCCGCCAAGCTCTTGGCCAACAAGTCGGTGGCCGCCTTCGACGGGCAGTAGGCGCTGTAGCCGGCGGGGTGACCGAGGGAGCCCCGGACCGACGAGACGAGCACGACGCTGCCCCCGGTGCCCTGCTGCAAGAAAACCCTTCCGGCCGCCTGGCACACCAGCCAGGCGCCGCGCACGTTGGCGTCCATCACTTTGTCGAAGTCCTCGACGGCCATCTCGGTGATGGGCGCGACGTGGTTCATGCCCGAGGCCACCAGGACCCCGTCGAGGCGGCCGTGCCGGGCCACGGCCGCCTCCACCATGGCCCGGGCGTCGGCCGGGGTGTCCGGGCGGCGCGTGACCACCGCGGCGTTGTCGATGCCGGCCCCGTCGACGAGCTCGGCCTGGCCGGCGGCGTTGCCGCCGGCCAGCGTCAGCCGGGCCCCCGCATCGGCCAGCGCCCGCGCCGCGGTGCTGCCCAAAGACCCGGTCGCACCGGTGATCAGGATCGACTTGTCCTGCACGCTGAACCGCGCCGGAGCGGCGTGGGGCCCTTGCTGTGCCGTCTTCACTTCGCCTCCAATAAATCCTGCGATACGGGTATATCAACCCGTTATACGAGAGACGTTAGGGGCAGCATCAACCAATGTCAACGACTGACTCCTGCGATACAGCTTTTACAACCCGCAATGCGGGATTAATCGCCTACGCGTTCAGCGTGCGCTAGGGGCGGAAAATTCGCCGAATTCCCACCGCCACCGCACACTGGAGTCCGTGTCCGCACACGCGAAGCGGCGAAGCGCACTCAGCGCCGCTTGGCTCCCCGCTTTTCGCGCATTCGCACGTTGATCCGGATCGGAGTCCCCTCGAAGCCGAACGTCTCGCGCAGTCGCCGTTCCAGGAAGCGCCGGTACCCGGCCTCCAGAAAACCCGTGGTGAACAGCACGAACGTCGGCGGCCGGTCGGTGGCCTGAGTGGCGAACAGAATGCGCGGCTGCTTACCACCGCGCACCGGCGGCGGCGTGGCCGCCACCACCTCCTTCAGCCAGGCATTCAGCGGGCCAGTCGCTATCCGCGTGTCCCATGACGCGAGCGCAGTCTCCATTGCGGGCACCAGCTTCTGCACCGCCCGGCCCGTTTTGGCCGAAATGTTCACCCGCTGCGCCCAGCGCACCTGCGCCAACTCGCGGTCGATCTCGCGCTCCAGCAGCTCACGGCGGTCTTCGTCGACCAGATCCCACTTGTTGAAGGCCAGCACCAGCGCCCGGCCGGCCTCGATAACCATGGACAGCACCCGCTGATCCTGTTCGGTCAGCGGCTGCGACGCGTCGATCAGCACGATCACCAGCTCGGCCGAGTCGATGGCCGAGTGGGTGCGCACCGAGGCGTAGAACTCATGCCCGCTGGCCTGGCCGACCTTGCGCCGCAAGCCGGCGGTATCGACGAACCGCCACACCTTGCCGCCCAATTCGATGAGCGAGTCCACCGGATCTACCGTCGTCCCGGCGACCTCGTGCACCACCGATCGCTGGTCGCCCGCCAGCTTGTTCAGCAACGAACTCTTGCCCACGTTGGGTTTGCCGACCAGCGCCACGCGCCGAGGACCACCCGGCGCCGGTGCCAGTTCGGACACCTCGGGCAGCGCGGCCACCACCTCGTCGAGCAGATCTGCGACGCCGCGACCGTGTATCGCGCTGATCGCGTGCGGCTCACCGAGTCCCAGCGACCATAATGCCGCCACATCCGCTTCGGCTTTCTCGCTGTCAACCTTGTTGGCAGCCAAGAAGACCGGCTTACCTGAGCGCAAGAGGATCCGGGCGGCGGCCTCGTCGGCGGCGGTGGCACCGACAATGGCATCGACCACCAGGATCACCGCATCGGCGGTCCGCATGGCCACCGACGCCTGTTCGGCCACCAGCTGCTGCAGGCCCTTGGCGTCGGGCTCCCATCCCCCGGTGTCCTGCACGACGAACCGCCGTCCGGTCCACAGTGCGTCGTAGGACACCCGGTCGCGCGTCACGCCAGGAATGTCCTGCACCACCGCTTCGCGCCGGCCCAGGATCCGGTTGACCAAGGTCGACTTGCCCACATTAGGCCGGCCCACAACCGCCACCACCGGCGCGGGACCCGCCCCGGCCTCGTCGGAATCGCCTGAATCCCAGTCGCTTTCGTCGCTCCAGGTGCCGTCCTGAGTCACCGCACCGCCCCGCTTCGCTGCGTGACCAACTCCAGCAGGTGGGCGGCCACTTGCGCCTCGGTCATGTCGCTGGTGTCGACGACCACCGCGTCCGGGGCCGCGCGCAGCGGCGACACCGGACGGGTGGAATCCAGATGGTCGCGGCGGCGCACGTCGGCCAGGACACCCTCGTAGTCGTCGGCCAGGCCCGCCGCGACGTTCTGATCGTTGCGCCGCCGGGCCCGGTTTTCGGCCGAGGCGGTCAAGAAGATCTTCACCGGCGCGTCGGGCAAGACCACGGTCCCGATGTCTCTGCCCTCGACGACGACGTTGCCCGGGCCGGCGGCCATGGCTCGCTGCAGCTCGACGAGCTGCGCGCGCACAGCGGGCACCGACGACACCGCTGATACCGCCCGGGTGACCTCGTCACCGCGGATTTCCGACGAAACGTCTTCTCCGGCAAGGTAACAGCTGGTGGAGTCGGGGTCGTAACTCACCGACAACTGCACCGCGGCCGCAATATCGCCGACGGCCCGGGCATCGGCCGGGTCCACTCCGGCGCGCAGTACCGCCAGCGTCACGATGCGGTACATCGCCCCGGTGTCCAGGTAGCGCGCTCCCAGTGCGCGCGCTAATCCCCTTGACACCGATGACTTTCCGGTTCCCGCCGGGCCGTCGATGGCGACCACCAGGTCTGTCGCCGGACGATGGTTCGCTTCACTCCCGTCACTCACAGGCCCACCGCTTTGTACAGTTGCCCGATCTCGTCGAGGCGCAACGCCCGGATGCTGCCCGGACGCTGATTCCCCAACGACACCGCGCCGATGTCGGTACGCACCAGCGCCTCCACCGGAAACCCCGCGGCCGCCAACAGCCGGCGCACAATGCGATTACGGCCTTCGTGCAACGTCACCCGCACCAACGTCCTCCCTGGAACAGCGTCGACAACCGCGAAATCATCGACGCGCGCCAGGCCGTCGTCCAACTCGATGCCCGCTCGCAGTTTTTTGCCCAGCCCTCGCGGCACCGACCCGGTGACCGTCGCCAGATACGTCTTGGGCACCTGGTGGGAAGGATGCATCAACCGGTGCGCCAGCTCGCCGTCGTTGGTCAGCAGGATCAGCCCCTCGGTGTCAGCATCCAACCGCCCGACGTGAAAGAGCTTCTTGTTGCCGCGCACCCGGCGCTCGACCACGTCGCCGATACACGGCCGGCCGCGATCATCGGACATGGTCGAGTGCATACCCAGCGGCTTGTTCAGCGCCAGGTACACCAGCGAGTCGTCGATGACGACCCGCGCCCCGTCGACGCGGATCACCGAGGCGTCCGGGTCGACGCGGGTGCCCAGCTCGGTGACCACCTGCCCGTCCACCTCCACGCGGCCGTCGAGGATCAATTTCTCGGCAGCCCGCCGCGACGCGATTCCGGCCTGGGACAACACTTTTTGTAAGCGGACTCGGCGCGAGTCCTCGGGCTGGACCATCAATCCTGGTCCACGTCGAACGTCAGTGCCTGCTCGCGCGCCGGGCCTCCCGCGAGTTTGATGAAACGGGGCTCACTGTCCAGGGATTCGGTCAAGTCCTCGATCGTGTCGACGTCGGGCAGCAACGGGGCGATATCGGGAAGGTCGGCCAGCGACGTCAACCCCAAGCGCTCCAAAAACAGTTCGGTGGTCGCGAACGTCACCGCGCCGGTGTCCTCGTCGGCACCGGCTTCGGTGATCAGGCCGCGCGCCAGCAGGGTGCGCATGACGGCGTCCACGTTGACGCCGCGAACCGCGCTCACCCGCGCACGTGTCACGGGCTGGCGGTAGGCCACCACGGCCAGCGTCTCCAGTGCTGCTCGGGTGAGTTTGGACCGCGCGCCGTCCAGCAGCAGCTTCTCCACATAGGGCGCGAACCTGGCGCGGGTGTACATCCGCCAGCCCTCGCTGGTTCTCCGCAGGTCGATGCCGCTGTCGCGTTCAGTGAGTTCCTCGGCCATCTGCTGCAGCTTGGCGGCGACCCGGTAGACAGGTTGTTGCGTGGCCGCGGCCAGCGCCTCGGCGGTGACCGGGGTGTCCACCACCAGCAACAGCGCCTCCAGCACGGAGCCGAGTTCGTCGGCATCCATCGGCGCTGCCTCGGCGATGTCGGGGATGCCGACGTCGAGATCGACATCGGGCAGGTCTTCGGTCATGAGCGCCGCTCCTCCTCATCGCTTCGCTCTGCATCGTTGCGGCGCGGGTCATGATTCGTCCCGCACTTCTACCAAGGCTTCGCTGGTCGGACTTTCCCCGGTCCACGAAATCTGCAGCACGCCAAGCGGCTCTGACTGGTCGAATGCTACCGCCCGGGATCGAAACAGTTCGAGCAGCGCCAGGAAGCGCCCCACCACCTCCATCGGCGCCTGACAATCGGCGACCAGCTCAGAAAATGTCGCCCACTGGCCACTGCCCCGCGCTTCCAGCATCGCCAGCAATTTTTTGGCCTGCTCGGGAACAGAGACCCTCACATCGTGCAGATGCTCGATGGCCACTCGCGGTGCCGGTCGCGGGGTGAACGCGATCGCGGCGATCTGGGCGAACCGTTCGGCGTCGACGCCGAGCATCACCTCCGGGAGCAGGTCGGTGAACCGGTCCTCCAGCGCCACGGCGCGCGGATAGCTGCGCAGTGCGGTGGCCTCCAGCTCGGCGAACATCTCCGCGACATGTTTGAACGCGCGGTATTGCAGCAGCCGGGCGAACAGCAGGTCGCGGACCTCCAGCAGCGCCAGATCCTCTTCGTCGTCGACCTGCCCGGCCGGCAGCAGCCGGGCAGCCTTGAGATCGAGCAGCGTCGCCGCGATCACCAGAAACGCGGTGGTCTCCTCCAGACCCAGTTGGGAACCGATCTCCCGGGTAGAGGCGATGAAATCGTCGGTGACCTGGTGCAGCGCCACCTCGGTGACGTCGAGGCGATGGGCGAAGATCAGCTGCAGCAGCAGATCGAACGGCCCCTCGAAGTTGGTCAGCCGGACCCGGAAGCCGTTCTTGGAGGGGGCCTCACCGTTCACGCCGCCCTTCACGCGCCGAATCGGTCGATGAACTCGCGGGCCAACGCGCGGTAGGCAATGGCACCGGTCGATTTCGGGGCCCAGGTGGTGATGGGTTCGCCGGCCACACTGGTCTCGGGGAATCGGACGGTTCGGGTGATCACGGTGTCGAAAACCAGGTCGCCGAACCGCTCCACGACGCGGGCCATCACCTCGCGTGCGTTGACGGTGCGCGGGTCATACCGGGTGAGCAGAATGCCGCTGATTTCCAGCTTCGGATTGAGCCGGTCGCGCACCTTGTCGACGGTGTCGGTCAGCAGCGCCAAGCCGCGCAGCGAGAAGAACTCACATTCGGTGGGGATCACCACGCCGTCCGCGCAGGCCAGCCCGTTGATGGTGAGCAGGCCAAGTGACGGCTGGCAGTCGATCAGCACATAGTCGTAGCGGTCCAGCACCGGATGCAACGCCCGGCCCAAGGTCTGCTCCCGGCCCACCTCGTTGACCAGCTGGATCTCAGCTGCCGAAAGGTCGATATTGCTGGGCACCAAGTCCATGTACTTGACCCGGGTGGAGAGCAGCACGTCATCGATCGACACCCGCGACTCCACCAGCACGTTGTGGATGGTCTTGTCCAGCTCGTAGTGCGAGACGCCGAGGCCCGCGGACAAGGCGCCCTGCGGGTCCATGTCCACCAGCAGCACCCGCCGGCCGTACTCGGCGAGTGCGGCACCCAGATTGATCGTCGACGTGGTTTTCCCGACCCCACCCTTCTGGTTGCACATCGCGACGATTTTGGCCGGGCCGTGCGACGTGCGCGGCTGCGGCTCGGGGATCGCCCGCGGCGGCCGCCCGGTCAGGCCGAGCTCGACGCCACCGTCCGGCTGATCGGTCATGGCGGGGGTGTTCGGGAAGTGAACATCGGAGGAAAGTGTAACCGGTTCGCGCGCCTAAGCCGGGCGACCCGCAGGCAATAACCAGCCAATATGCGCGGATATCGCTAGTAGCGGAGACGCCATCGCCCACTGAGTCACACCAGTCTCATCAGCACCATAACTGGTGACGAGCCTCGCCTATCGTGACTGCTATGGATCTCAAGCGACGGATGCCCCTGCTGCGGTGGTCGACCTGGCGGATGGCGGCGGGGTTGCGCAATATCAGCACCACGGGCCAGATCGGTGACGGACGCGAAGCTGCTGCGGTGGACTATGTCCTGCAGAACGCCCGGGCGGGCGACATCGACGATGTGCTGGCCACCATCGACAAGTTCGCCTACGAAAAGTCGATGCTGATCAACGTCGGCGACGAGAAAGGGCTGATCCTCGACGCCGCCGTGCGGCGTGCTAACCCCACACTCGCGCTCGAGCTGGGCACCTACTGTGGCTACAGCGCGTTGCGGATCGCCAGGGCCGCTCCGAACGCCCAGGTGTACTCCGTCGAACTCGCCGAGGCCAACGCCGGCAACGCCCGGCGGATCTGGGCGCATGCCGGCATCGCTGACCGGGTGACGTGTGTCGTCGGCACTCTCGGTGACGGCGGGCGGACCCTGGACGCGCTGGCGAATGACCACGGATTCGGCTCAGGGGCACTCGATTTCGTGTTCATCGACCACGATAAGGATGCCTACCTGGACGACTTGACGAGCATCCTCGAACGGGGCTGGCTGCAACCGGGCACCGTCGTGGTCGCCGACAACGTCAGGGTGCCGGGCGCGCCGAAGTACCGCGAGTACATGCGCCGGCAGCAGGGCAGGATGTGGAACACCGTCGAGCACAAGGCGCACCTGGAATACCAGTCCCTGGTGTCCGACCTGGTGCTCGAGTCCGATTATCTGGGCTGAAGCGACGCCGTGGGCACGTCGAAATCGACGTTGTCGTGCTCTGTTGCGTGTCGGCACAATAACGTCGATCTCGCCGCCGAGGTCGTGAGCCGGGCTGAATTACTGCGCCCTGGGGTGGGCTTCGGCCCACACTTCGCGCAGCGCGTGCACGGTCACCATCGTGTAGATCTGCGTCGTCGTCACCGAGGCATGTCCCAATAACTCCTGCACGACCCGGACATCTGCGCCGCCCTCGAGCAGGTGGGTGGCAAAGGAATGCCGCAGCATGTGCGGCGACACACCCGAGGTGATACCGGCGCGCTCGGCGGCGTCCTGCAGCACCTGCCATGCGCTTTGCCGCGACAACCGCCCGCCGCGCACGTTGAGAAAGATGGCCGGCGTTCCGCGGCCCCGGCGCGCTAGCTCCGGGCGTCCCCGCACCAGGTAGGCGTCCAGCGCGTGCACGGCGGGGCGCCCGACCGGCACCAGCCGCTGCTTGCCGCCCTTGCCCCGCAGCAACACCGACCTGGCCTGGGTGTCGATGTCGTCGACGTCGAGGCCGACGGCTTCGGAGATCCGCGCGCCCGTGGAATACAACATTTCCAGCAGCGCCCGGTTGCGCAGCGTCAGCGGGCCGTCGGCCGGGCTGTCGCCGCCCGCGCCTTCCAGCAGCGCCAGCACCTGGTCGATCGTCAGGCTTTTGGGGAGCCGACGGCCCGGCGTCGGCGGCCTGACGGCCCGCGCCACGTCCAGTTCGGCCAGCCCTTCGGCAGCGGCGAACCGATGTAAGCCGCGCACCGCGATCAGTGCCCGCGCCGCCGACACCGCGGACAGCGCCACCGCGCCCGACTCGGGATCGCCGCGGCGCAGCGCCACCAGGAACTCGCTGACGTCGTCCTCATCCACCTTGCCCAGATCGTGAATTCCGCGGTCCGACAAATGCTTGGTATAGCGGCGCAGGTCTCGGCGATATGAGCTCAGGGTGTTTGCCGCCACGCCCCGCTCGATCGTGAGGTGGTCGAGATAGCCCTGCAGTTGTGTCTCCAGCGCCAGCGCCGTCACTGCGCGGACTTTCGCGCGATAAACGCCGTCGGCTTGTCGACCCAGGGGCTGTCCACCGGACGCGGCTGCACGAACCCGTTGCTCACCGCGTGGGCGGCCAGAATCCCGGCAACGGCAATGGCATTGACGATCTCGCCGCCGAGCACCTTACCGACGGCCTCGGCCAGCGGATACCACTGCAACGTCATGTCGGCTTCTTCGTCATGCGCCTCGGGCCGGTCGACCTCGCGCAATCCGGTGGCCAGATAAACCCGCACGGATTCGTCACTGAAACCCGGCGTGGAATCGAGATCGACGAGCACCTGCCAGGTGCCGGCCTGCAGGCCGGCCTCCTCGTGGAGTTCCCTCGCCGCGGTGAGATGGGCTGCCTCATCGCCGACGTCGAGTAGCCCGGCCGGCAGTTCCCACAGCCGCCGACCGAGAGCATGCCGGTACTGATAGATCAACGGGACGTTGCCATCGTCGTCCATCGCCAGCACGGCCACCGCGCCGAAGTGCTCGACGACCTCTCTGGTGACGACGTTGCCGCCCGGCATCCGCACCTGGTCGCGGCGCAGCGCGAAAATCTTTCCGGTGTACAGCGTTTCGGATGACGCCGTCTCGAAAACGTGCTCAGCCACGGGCCGCGGGCTGAGGTAGCGGCCGCTCCGCGCTTTCTCGGTGCTGGTTGCCATTGGGCGAGTGCTCGGAGATGTCCATCGGCAGCAGTTCGCCCGCTTTGAAGTCGATGGCCGCCCGGACGAATGCGGCGAACAGCGGGTGCGGACGGGTGGGCCGGCTCTTCAGTTCGGGGTGGGCCTGGGTACCGACCACGAAGGGGTGCATTTCTGGCGGGTATTCGACGAACTCCACCAAGTGGCCGTCGGGTGAGGTCCCGGAGAACTTCAGGCCGCTTTCGGCGATCTTGTCCCGGTAGGCGTTGTTGACCTCGTAGCGGTGCCGGTGTCGCTCCGACACCTGCGTCGTCCCGTAGGCTTGCGCGACAATCGAATCCGGCTCCAGTACAGCCGGGTAGGCGCCCAGCCGCATGGTGCCGCCGAGATCCGCCTGCCCGGCTACGATATCGAGTTGGTCGGCCATCGTGGAGATGACGGGATCCGGTGTGGTCGGATCGAATTCGGCCGAGTTGGCCTCGGTGAGTCCAGCCGAGCGCGCCGCCTCGATCACGATGCACTGCAGGCCGAGGCACAGGCCCAGCACCGGCAACCCCCTGGACCGGGCATATTGGATGGCCGCGATCTTGCCCTCGATACCACGGATGCCGAACCCGCCGGGAATCAGCAAACCGTGCACGTCGTCCAGCGCGGCCGCCATATCGGCGGCCGACTGGCAGTCGTCGGCAGCCACCCACTGCATCTCGACCTTCGCGTGGTGTTTGAAGCCGCCGGCGCGCAGCGCTTCGATCACCGACAGGTAGGCATCGGAAAGCTCAACATATTTTCCTACCAACGCAATTCGTACGGTCTCGTGCGGGTCGTGGACCCTGCGCAGCAAGTCGTCCCATTCGGTCCAGTCGACATCGCGGAACGGCAGGTTGAGCCGGCGCACCACAAAAGCGTCGAGCTCCTCGCGGTGCAACACCTTCGGGATGTCGTAGATAGACGGTGCGTCGGGAGTGGAGATGACCCCGTCGATATCGACGTCGCACATCAGCGCGATCTTGTTCTTCAGCGCTTCGGGGACGTTACGGTCGCAGCGCAGGATCAGCGCGTCCGGGGTGATACCGATGCTGCGCAGCGCGGCCACCGAGTGCTGGGTGGGCTTGGTCTTGAGTTCCCCCGACGGGGCCAGGTACGGCACCAGCGAAACGTGGAGGAAGAAAACGTTTTCCCGGCCGAGGTCGTGGCGGACCTGCCGAGCCGCCTCCAGAAAGGGCTGCGACTCGATATCGCCTACGGTGCCCCCGATTTCGGTGATGACGACGTCCGGCCGGTTGCCGTCGGCGTCTGGTTGGGCCATCGCCATGATGCGCCGCTTGATCTCGTCGGTGATGTGCGGGATCACCTGGACGGTGTCACCGAGGTATTCACCACGTCGTTCCTTGGCGATGACCGTCGAATACACCTGCCCCGTCGTGACATTCGCCGATCCGGACAGATCGCGATCCAGGAAACGCTCGTAGTGGCCGACATCGAGGTCGGTCTCGGCGCCGTCCTCAGTGACGAAGACCTCACCGTGCTGGAACGGGTTCATCGTGCCCGGGTCGACGTTGAGGTACGGGTCGAGCTTCTGCATCGTCACGTGCAACCCGCGGGCGGTCAACAGCTGGCCAAGGCTGCTGGCGGTCAGTCCCTTGCCGAGCGAGGAAACGACACCCCCGCTGACGAAGAGGTGCTTAGTGGCGGTTTGCGGGTGCTTACGCACAGGCGACCTCCGTGAAGACGGGCAGGGCTTCGAGTTTTCTAGCCTCAACCAGCTGGGCCTGCCGACCCACGGAAACCCACCCTAACACTCAGGTGCGCTGTGGCGCCGCGAACACGCCCGACCGGCGGGCCTACCGGGACTTCACTGAGGTTTTACTGGGGCACGGTGATCGACGTGGCCCCGTGACCGGTGCCGTACTGCCCGGTGTGGCCGCCGTTGATCAGGTCGTGCAGGCCCAGGACCGCGGTGATGCGCCCGGGCGCGCTGTCGACGTCGTCGACGGTGCTGATCGCCGATGACATGCCGGCGTCGGCGCGGGCCACGGCGACCGCGGCGCCTCCCGTCGCCGAACCATCACGCCCGGCGAGCAGGGCGCCCGAGCCGCGCGGCGCCAGCGCGGCCGCGAACCGGGCCACGCTGACCCCCTGATTGCCGGCGTCTTGGGGCAGCGGGCCACCGGTAACGACCAGCGCGGCATTGGCCGGCCCCAGATGATCGTTCGCCTGATAGGTGATGAAACCGGTGTCGCGCAGCGCCGCCATCACGGTATTGCGTTGGGTGTCGTCGACCGGGGGGACCGCCGGGTTGACGTTGACCATCAAGGCGATGCCCAACAGGTCGCCGGCCTGCGAACCTTGGTCGACTAACTTGGTGCTCAACTGCTGACCGGCGGGCAGGATCGACGAGTTCACCACGGTCTGCAGTTTCTCCGCGGAGTTGGCATCGACGAACTCCTGCGTCAATGCCACCGTTCCGGCGACCGTACCGCCGGCCTGGCCGATGAACTTCGAGACCGCGGCGACGTCGTCGTCTTTGGCATCCGGGGTGCGAAACACCACCACCGATTTGCCGCCTAGCGCGTCATGCACGATCCGCCCGGCCAGCTGGGTATC
The DNA here is from genome assembly GCA_963848535.1 of uncultured Actinomycetota bacterium. Taxonomy (GTDB): domain Bacteria; phylum Actinomycetota; class Actinomycetes; order Mycobacteriales; family Mycobacteriaceae; genus Mycobacterium. The sequence goes on along the minus strand of CAWKEM010000024.1, from coordinate 39,429 downwards.
GAAATTATTTGCCGCACTGAGCTTCTCGTTCAGCACGTTCTTCTGGTCGTTGAGCCCGCTGATCTGTGTGTACAGGTCCCTTTTCTCGTCACGCAGGCTGGACAGCAGGGTGTCCGACAAAAAGCCGGAACCCAGCACCACTCCGACGGCCAGCGCCAGGAAGACGGCGGCCAGCGAGAACGCATGTTGGCGTAACGAGATCATTTAGCGCACCGTCCTCGGAAAAAACTAGGCGACCCATCTCTGCACCATGAGCGAGAAGTGGTTCCAGTAGTCGACGACCCAGTGCAGCACCATGCCGTCTGTGCGGGACACCCACAGGGCGACGATGACGGCGATCAGCATGGTCAGCGCCAAGATCGCGATGGCGCCCGCCGAGACGTGGTTGCGATACAGGGTGGCCACCGCCTGGGCGTCCACCACCTTCTCCCCGACCCGCAGCCGGGTCAGGAAGGTCGACGGGTTGCTTTGCGCTCGCGTGCGGTCGAAGAACGTCTCGATGTTGGCGGTGTGTCCGGCCGTCACGAGCAGCGCCGCGCCGTGGTGATCGGCCAGCAGCAGGGCCAGGTCGACCGCCGAGCCCGCGGCCGGAAAGGTCATCGCCCCGACCCCGAGATCCTGAATCCGTTCCAAACCGGGTGCGTGGCCGTCCGCATCGGCGGGCAGCACGACCTGGGCGCCGCACTTGAGGGCTTCGGCGCTGATCTGGTCGGGGTCGCCGACGATGATTTGGGGGCGATAACCCGCCTTGCGCAGCACATCCGCGCCGCTGTCCACACCGATGAGCACCGGCTGGTACTCCTTGATGAACGGCTTGAGGGATCTCAGATCATCGGTAGCGGTCGGCTCGTCGCCGACGATCACCACATGCCGACGGCGTAGGTCGACGTCGACATCGGGGATACCGATACCGTCGATCAACAGCGGGCTTTCACTCTTGATGAACTCAATTGTGTTGCCGGCGAACGCCTCCAGGTGGGCAGCCAGTCCGCTCTTGGCCTCCCGCATCAGGTCCGCGATGTCGTGATCGGTGCGTTGGGTGCCGCGGACCAGCCTGCGGTCGCCGGCGTACACCCCGCCCTCGTAGAGACGAATCTTGGCGCCGTCCTTGACCTTCTTGAAGATGTCGGGACCGGTCTCGTCGATCAGGGTGACCCCGTTGTTGACCAGCACCTCCGGACCCATGTTGGGATAGCGGCCCGAGACCGACGGTGACGCGTTGACGACGGCTGCGATGTCGGCTTCAACCAGCGCGTCCGCTGTGATGCGGTCCAGATCCAGGACGTCGAGCACCACGATGTCGCCAGGGCAAACCCTACGCAGCAGTCGGTCGATATTCCGGTCGACCCGGGCGGTGCCGACGAGGCCCGGCCGGGCGGGGGTACGGGATAGAAGGCCTGACATCTTCATGGGGGCGATTCTGTCGGTGAAGCGGGGGTCAGACGGGGAGGCGCGCCGTAACATCAGCCTCACAAGTTATCTAGAGTCCCATCTGTCACAGACGCATAAAATCTTCCGAACGGTTAGATCTCGTCGTTCTGGGCTGCGTCGAGCAGTTCCCGGGCGTGCGCACGGCCACTGTCGGAGTCGCCCAGTCCGGCCAGCATCCGCGCCAGTTCGGCCACCCGGTCGTCACCGGTGACGCGCCGCACCCCGCTGGCGCCCTTCCCTGCTGCGCTGTGCACCACCAGATGCACATCGGCGTAGGCGGCGACCTGAGGCAAATGCGTGACCACGATGACCTGGTGGGTGCGGGCCAGCCGGGCCAGCCGCCGCCCGATCTGCACCGCGGCCCGACCGCCCACGCCGGCGTCGACCTCGTCGAAGACCATGGTGGTGCCGGCCGCCTGTTTTCGGGACATCGCCAGCACCACTTCCAGTGCCAGCATCACCCGGGACAGCTCCCCACCCGAGGCGCTCTTGGCCAGCGGCAGCACCGTCATGCCGCGGTGCGCCGCGAAGCCGAATTCGACGTGGTCGATGCCGTCGCCGCCGGCCCGGGCCAGCTCGCCCGAGGGCAGCGTGAGCGCGGCGGGGTCATCCCGGTCGGGCGCGAGGTCGGTGGTCACCTCGATGGTGAATTCGGCGTCGGCCATCGCCAGGGCGGACAGCTCCGCAGTCACCTCCTTAGCCAGTCGCGTGGCGGCCTTTCGGCGAACCCTGCTGAGATCTACTGCGGATTGCGACAATTCGCGTGCCAGTTCATCGACCCGGCGTTCCAGCGCGGCCACCGTCTCTTCGGAGACGTCGAGTTGGGAAAGCCGTGCCCGCGATTCGCGCGCCCACTGCAACACCCCGTCGATGTCCGCGGCGTACTTGCGGGTCAGGGTGCGCAGTTGGGCCTGACGGGTCAGCTTGGATTCCAGCGCACTGGCATCGACTGGCAGCTCGCCCAGAAAGCCGCCGAGTTCGCGGGCCGCATCGACAACCACCGTCAGCGCCTCGCCGACCTGGCCGGCCAGCGCCCGCAGCGTCGCATCGTCGGTCGACTCCAAGGCGGCTTGTGCCCGCCCCAGGCTGTCGGCGGCGCTGTCGCCGGACACGTCCGCGTCATCGAGCGCCCCGGACAGCGCCGCGCGCGCCACAACGGCGGCCTCGCGCAGCGTGTCCAGTTCGGACAGCCGCACGATGTCGGCGACCAGCTCATCGTCTTCGCCGGGCCGCGGGTCGACCGTGTCGATCTCGTTGAGTGCGAATCTCAGCCGATCCGCCTCCTGGGCGAGCTCGCAGGCCCGGTTACGGCGGTCAATGAGGTCGCGCCGCGCCGACAGCCACGCGTCACGCAGTTTCCGGTAGTGCTCACACGCGGGCCCGGCGGCCGCGAAGCGGTCCAGCGCGCTGCGCTGTTCCTCCGGTCGCATCAGCCTCAGTTGGTCGTTCTGCCCATGCAGGGTGAGTAGCTCTGTGGTGAAACCGCTCAGCGACTTGGCGGGCACACCGCGACCACCCAGATAGGCGCGCGAAGGTCCGTCCCGGCTGACCGAACGCAGCGCGATCACGCTGCCGTCCTCGTCGCGCTCCGCGCCCGACGCGTCCAGCATCTCGTCCAGCCGGGCGGCTGCAGCATCATCGAGATCGGTTGTGCTGAAACGGCCTTCGACGACCGCACGATCGGCCCCGGACCGGACCCGGGTGGCGTCGGCGCGGGCGCCGCCGAGCAGGTGCAGGCCGGTCACCACCATGGTCTTGCCGGTGCCGGTCTCACCGGTCAGCACCGTGAAGCCGCGATCGAACTCGGCGGTCGCAACACTGATGGCACCCAGCGACTCGATGCGGATTTCAGTCAGCACCGCCGGCGCCGTTACTTCCCGCGCCAACCGGTGACCGGTAACCGGAACTTGCGCACCAAGCGGTCCGTGAACGGCGCGCTGTCCAGACGCGCCCACCGCACCGGTGTGGCACAGCGGGTGACCTCGATCCGGCTGCCGGCCGGTATCAGCATTTCGCGGCGGCCATCGCAGAACACCAGGGCGTCGTGACCGTCTGCTTCGATCTCGATCGCGATGGTGGCGTCGGGGCTGGTGACCATGGGCCGGGCAAACAGTGCGTGAGCGTTGTTGGGTACCACCAGGATTGCTTCGAGGTCCGGCCACAGCACCGGGCCGCCCGCGGAGAACGCGTAGGCGGTCGATCCGGTCGGCGTCGACACCAGCACACCGTCGCAGCCGAACGCCGACACCGGGCGCCCTTCGATTTCCACGACCACCCCGAGCACACCCAGGCGCGGGCCTCTTTCCAGGCTGACTTCGTTGAGCGCCCAGCCCTGCCCGGTGACGCGACCTCCTCGGCTCACGACGACATCAAGCGTCAGGCGTTCCTCGACCCGGTAGGCGCGGGCGACAACACGCTCCAGCACACGGTCGATCGCCTCGGCTTCGGCCTCGGCCAAGAATCCGATCCGGCCCAGGTTGACCCCCAGGACCGGAATTCCGGCGTTCCGGGCCAGCTCGGCCGCCCGCAAGAACGTGCCGTCGCCGCCGAGTACCAGCACCAGTTCGCAGCCCTCGGCAGCGTGCGGGTCGGCATCGACGACCTCGATCTCGACCCCCATTGCCCGGATTTCGTCGGGAGCCAAATGTAGCGATCCCCTGTCGACGGCCTCACTGGAGAGCAAGCGGAGTGCGATTCCGTTGTCGCCCAAGAACTTTTCTACGCATCGCGCAGTCTCGGTGGCTTCGTCGCGACCGGTGTGGACGACCATCAGGATGGTGCGGCGGGCGGTCACTGCGGACCCCGTTCGGATTGGCCCGCTCTCCCCCGCAGCCGGCTGGTGCCCCCGTCTCGGGCCGTTTCGGCCCGCATCGTCGACGGACCCTCGCGTACCGCGCGTTGTACCGCATCCACCAACTCGTCGTCGGCCAACGGCCGATCTGTCTGGGCGCGCAGCCACAGGAAGTATTCGACATTGCCCGACGGGCCCGGTAGCGGGCTGGCGGTGGCGTCGACGGTGTGCCAGCCCAGCTCCGCGGCGCGCCGCGCGACGGCCAGCACCGCATCGGCGTGCAAGCCGGGGTCGCGGACCACTCCGCCGGCACCGACCTGGCCCTTGCCCACTTCGAACTGTGGCTTCACCATGGGAACGATATCCGCGCTCGGCCAAGCACATCCAACCAGCGCGGGCAACACGGTCGCCAGCGAGATGAACGACAGGTCCGCCACCACCAGGTCGACCCGCCCCCCGATCGCCTCGGGCGACAGGTCACGAACGTTGGTCCGCTCCACGACGGTCACTCGCGGATCGCAGCGCAGCGACCAAGCCAGCTGGCCGTATCCCACATCGACGGCAACCACGTCGGCGGCCCCACGATCCAGCAGAACCTCGGTGAACCCACCCGTGGACGCGCCGGCGTCCAGGCAACGGCGGCCGGCGACGGGGATCCCGAAGGCGTCCAGCGCACCGATGAGTTTGTGCGCTCCGCGCGAAACCCAGTTGCGCTCGCTGTCGCCGGCGACGGTGAGGGCCGCAGTGACGGCGATGGCGGTGCCCGGCTTGAGCGCCGGCAGGCCGTCGATGCTCACCTTTCCGGCCCCGATCAACTCCGCGGCCTGCTGACGAGACCGCGCGAGGCCGCGCCGGACGAGTTCGGCGTCAACGCGGGCACGTCGGGACATGCGCGCACTTCAGCCCTTCTCCGCCGACTCCAGCGCGGCCAGCAGCACGTCGTGCGCCTCGGAAAGACGGCGTGCGATCTCTTCGAGCTCGGCGAGCGACAGCTCGTGCTCGGGGTCAGCGGGGTCAGGCAGCCGGGCAAGCAGGGCGTCGATTTCGGCGCGAATCTGATCGGGATCAATGGTCATCGCGTTCCTACGCTAGTCATCCGTTAGTCGCTGTGCACCAACGCCCAGCGCTGCAGCGCGGCGCGGGCCCGCTCGTCGACGGCCTCGACGCGCACCGGCCGCGCGTCAAAGCGAGCACCCCACACCGCACTGGCAACCGCGCGGACGATCGACAGCCCGTCCCCGTCGTCCGCGCCGTCACCCCTGACCGTTATCGCCTTCTCGCCGACCTCGACGCGCCAGCCCGGCTGCGGCCCCACGGCGAGCGACTCGCCGTCCTGGTGCAGCGAGCGCAGATCGTGGCCGATATAGGTGGGCCGGTGTGCGGGCTCGGCGTACACGGCGTCTCGGGCCGAATTGACCCCGGTGAGCACCATCAGGCTGGGCAGTTTGGCGGCGTTGGCGCCCTCGATGTCGGTGTCCAATCTGTCACCGACCACCAACGGCGCACGGAAGTCGCCCCGGGCCACCGCATCGGTCAACAATCCTGGCGCCGGTTTGCCCGCGACCCGGGGTTCGGCGCCGGTGGCCGCCCGCAGTGCGGCCACCATGGACCCGTTTCCGGGCAGCAGGCCACGCTCGGTGGGCAACGTGAGGTCCACGTTGGCCGCCACCCACAGCGCACCGGACCTGATCGCCAGCGCGGCCTCGGCCAGGTCCGGCCAGCCGATGGTGGTCGAGAGGCCCTGGACGACGGCAACCGGGTTGTCGTCATACCGACGCACCGGACGCAGACCGACTGCGGCGATCTCATTGGCCAATGCTTCGGTGCCCACAATCAGCACGCGTGCATCCGGCGGTAACTGATCGGCCAGCAGGCGGGCCGCGCTCTGGGCGCTGGTGACGACGTCTTCCCCACTGGCGGTGAAGCCGAGGTCGCGCAGGTGCGACGCCACCTCGTCGGGGCTGCGGGAGGCGTTGTTGGTGACGTACAACTTGCGGCTGCGCACCTCGTCGAGCGACTGCACCGCGCCGGTGGTGGGCGCGGCGCCGCGGAATACCGTGCCATCCAGGTCGATCAGGAGGCAGTCATATTGCTGCGCAATGCTTTTCACTTATCCGACCCCGTCACGTCGAGCCCGTCACTTCAGCCCAGTTCGCTCAGCCGCTCTTCGGCGTCGGTGACGCCTTCGATATCGGCGGCCGCGCAGCGCAGGAACCAGTGCAGCGCCTCGTCGTCGCGGCCGAGCGCCAGCAACGTGTCGGCGTAGGCGTAGAACAGCCGCGCCGCCGTCGAGCCCTTGCGGCTCGGGTCCAGCTGCGGCGAGGACAACACGGTCAGCGCCTGCTCCAGCTGCCCCAGATCCGCGCGTGCGCCGGCGACGACGATGCGCAACTCGTCGGCGTCGTCACCGCTGAGCTGGGCGGCCTCGGGTCCGCGCGCCAGCTCGATCGCCCGCTCCGGACGGCCAAGTCCGCGTTCGCAATCGGCGATCAGCGCCAGCAGGGAGGACTTGCTGCCCATCCGGCGGGCGGCGCGTAGTTCGGCCAGTGCCTGCGCCCAGTCGCCGCAGCGGTAAGCGGCGATCCCGACGGCCTCGCGAATCGCCGCGATCCTGCTGGACCGGGCCCGCGCCGCGCGGGCATGGGTCAGGGCGGCTTCCGGGTCTTCGTCGAGCAGCTCACCGGCGGCGACCAGGTGGCGCGCCACCGCGTCGGCCGTGGCACGGTCCAGGGTGCTCAGTTCGCGCCGAACTTCGGGTGCCAGCTGTCTGGCCTCGACGCCGGGCGGTATCGCGGGCCCACCGGACGCATCGTGTGACGTGCGATGGTCTTGGGCATCTGGGCCGGCCGTGCTCTGCGGCTGGGCCGGTCGTACCCGGCCCGGGCCCGACCGGCCGCCGGATGCCGGACGCGGTCGCCGTGCGCCGTTGTGCCCCTGCCTGTCGTCGACCACCTGGAAAGGATACGGGCAGTCCCGCGGCGCCCGGCCATGCTAGGCCTGGAGCCGGTTCGACAGCAGCGGCGCAATCATCGCCGGGCAGTATGTCGCGACCGCGACGATGGTGAACACGCCCGCCGAATGGTAGGACATGCCGTTGCTGTCGGCCATTTGGGAAGCGACCGAGTCGAATGACCCGCCCGGTGCGACCAGCATCGGGCAGACCGACTGCCCCAGCGCCAGGGTGTTTGCCGGCTGGGTGTACGAGACGCCGGCATTCGTGAGCGCCGACAGGAATGCATTGCCCAACATGTCGGCGCGGCCCGGCGCCGGCAGTGCCGCAGCGACGGCGGCCACGCCGGCGATCACACCCAGAATCCGCAGAGCGGTCAACGGCACACGCGTCGCGCGAATCACTGTGACAACAGTGGTGCCTCCGAGTCACGTTTACGACACGGTGAGATCAAGGTTTGCGCACTACGGCGTTTCGCAGCTGCGGGCGAGCCGGCCACCCGTTCTAGACCCGTTCGATGCCGGCGATGTTCCGTTTGCCGCGGCGCAGCACCAGCCATCGGCCGTGCAGGTAGTCCGAGGGCTGCGGCACCCATTCGTCGCTGTCGATGCGAGTGTTGTTCACCGAGACGCCGCCTTCACCGATCGTGCGTCGCGCAGCTTTCTTGCTGTCCGACAGGCCACTGGCAACCAGGAGGTCGACGATCCCGTCGGGACCACCGGGTTTGAGCTCGGCCACCGACGTCTCGCGTAAGGCCGCCGCCAGCGTCGCCGCGTCCAGGCGATCCAGGTCGCCCTGTCCGAAGAGCGCCCGGCTGGCGTGCTCGACCGCCTCGGTGGCCTGCTCGCCGTGCACCAGAAGGGTCAGCTCACGGGCCAGCCGTCGTTGGGCGGCGCGTTGCTGCGGCCGCTCGGTCGTCGCCTGGTCCAGCTCGGCCAGCTCGTCGGCCGACAAGAACGTGAACCATCGCAGGTACCGGATCACATCGGCGTCGGCGGTGTTGAAGAAGTACTGGTACCAGGCATAGGGGGTAGTCATCTCCGGATCCAGCCACAGGCTGCCGCCGCCGGTGGATTTGCCGAACTTGGTGCCGTCGGCGGTGGTCACCAACGGGACCGTCAGCGCATGCACCGTTGCGCCCAGCTTCTGGCGGACCAGGCGCACCCCGGCAATGATGTTGCCCCACTGGTCGGAGCCGCCGATCTGCAGCGTGCAGCCGTGGCGCCGGTGCAGCTCGACGTAGTCGTTGGCCTGCAGCAGCATGTAGCTGAACTCGGTGTAGGAGATGCCCTCCCCTTCCAGACGCCTCCGGATGGTGTCGCGATCCAGCATCACGTTGACCGAGAAGTGTTTGCCGATGTCGCGCAGGAACTCGATCGCCGACAGCCGGCTCGTCCAGTCCAGGTTGTTGACGACGACGGCGCCCGTCGCGGACTGGGCCGACGCGTCGAAATCGACGAAGCGTTCCAGCTGACCGCGGATCCGCTCGGTCCATTCGGCGACGGTGTCGGCCTCGTTGAGGCTGCGCTCCCCGACATCACGCGGATCACCGATCATCCCCGTGGCGCCCCCGGCGAGCACGATGGGACGATGCCCCGCGCGCTGAAACCGGCGCAACGCCAGCAGCGGCACCAGGTTTCCGGCATGCAGGCTCGGCGCGGTGGGGTCGAAGCCGGCGTACACGGTTATCGGGCCGCGCTGCACTTCGGCGGCCAGCGCATCGAGATCGGTGGACTGTGCGATCAGCCCGCGCCAGCCTAACTCGTCGACGATCATGCTTCGATCCTTCCAAATCGTCCTGGTCAGTCGCTGGCGCCCGGTGCCGGCGCCCGGGGACTGCGCCGGTACGCCGAGACCTCCGGTCGGCCCGCAAGCCAGAGTCGCCACGGCCGGTCAGCGGCCTGGCTGACCCCGACCCGCGGACCGGAGACGGCGGCGTGCGCCTCGTTGAGCCGCAGCGTCACCGGAGTGTCCGGGTCGAAGAGATTAATCCCGTTGTCGGCCATCGTGATTCCCAAAGCGGAGCATAGGTTGCCGGGTCCGCGCGCCAAGGCGACGGTGCGGACGGCTTCGCCGCGCCGGGCCTGGGCGACGTCGGTGCCATCCTCGAGAGCGGCGGCCCTCAGCAAGACCGCCGCAGCGGTCCCCTCGGGTCCACACGAGACGTTGGCGCAAACATGGATCCCGTGACTTCGGTAGGTGTACAGCCGCCCGGGGGGCCCGAACATCACGGCGTTACGGCCGCTGAGACCGCGGTATGAGTGGGCCGCGGCATCCGGCCACGGGCCCTCGGGAACCCCGCCGTAGGCCTCGACTTCGACGACGGTGGCGCTGACACCCCGTCCGGTGATGGTGGCGCCGAGTAGCCGCTGCGCGACCGCGACCGGGTCGGCCAGCAGTTGATCAGCGCTCACCGCACAGATTGTGCACCCGGGAGTCGAGCGAACGGAACGAGCGTAGCGAGTGACGGGAGCGAGACGACCAATCCTGTCTGGGAGTCGAGCGAGCGGAACGAACGCGGTGAGTGACGCGAAGGAGACGAACAATTCAGCGTAGCGAGTGACGGGAGCGAGACCCGGGTGTTGACAACCCCGAACCGGGGGGCGGATATTCCTCGCATGATGAGTTCATCAAGTGATGAATTACTGCGCAATGGCACGGAGCCGGCCATCGCCCTCGAGCATCTCCACGTGATCCGCGGCAAAATGCCCGCGGTGCAGGATCTTTCCGTCCGAATCGCCCGGGGCACGATCACCGGCCTGCTCGGCCCGTCCGGATCCGGTAAGACCACGCTGATGCGCTGCATCGTCGGGACTCAGATCATCACCGGAGGCTCGGTGACGGTGCTGGGCCACCCGGCTGGATCGGCCCCGCTGCGGCGACGGGTCGGCTACATGCCGCAGGACGCGACGATTTACAACGACCTGAAGGTGATCGACAACATCCGCTACTTCGCCGCGCTGTACGGCATGGACGGACGCGCCGCCGACGAGGCCATCGAGGCGGTTGACCTGCAGGACCAACGCACCGCTTACTGCGCCAACTTGTCGGGCGGGCAGCGCGCCCGGGTGTCGTTGGCCTGCGCGCTGGTCTGCCACCCCGACCTGCTGGTGCTCGACGAACCGACCATCGGACTCGACCCGGTATTGCGCTTCGACCTGTGGGATAAGTTCACCGCGCTCGCATCGGCCGGCACCACGTTGCTGGTGTCCAGCCATGTGATGGACGAGGCCGATCGCTGCGCTGATTTGCTGCTGATGCGCGATGGGCGACTGCTGGCCCACACGACCCCGAACCGATTGCGAGAGGACACCGGATGCACGTCACTGGAGGAAGCGTTCCTGTCCATCATCCGGCACACCACCGCGCCCGCAGCCGGCTGACGCTGCAGGGCTATGTGGCGACGACGGTCCGGATCCTGCGCCAGCTCGCCGCCGATCGCCGCAGTGTTGCATTGATCTTGCTGGTGCCGGTCTTGGTCATCACGCTGATGTACTTCATGTTCGAGAAAGTCCCGCACCGGCCGGGCACGCCGGCGCCGTTCAACAACGTCTGCCTGATTCTGGTGGGCCTGTTCCCGTTTTTTCTGATGTTCGTGCTCACGTCGATAACGATGCAGCGCGAACGCGCCTCCGGGACGTTGGAGAGAATCCTGGCCACGCCGCTGCGCCGGTTCGACCTGTTGGGCGCCTATGGGACTGCGTTCTCTTTAGCGGCGGCGGCCCAGGCCAGCGTGATGTGCCTGGTGTCGTTTTGGCTGCTCGGCTTCAAGACCACGGGCAGCCCGGCGTGGGTATTCCTGGTGGCGATCGTCAACGCCATCCTGGGTGTCGCACTCGGTCTGTTGTTCAGTGCCTTCGCCCGCACCGAGTTTCAGGCCTTGCAATTCATCCCGCTGGTGATCGTGCCGCAGCTGCTGCTGGCCGGCATCATCGTGCCCCGAGCCTTGATGCCGCATTGGCTGCAGTGGATCAGCAACACGATGCCGGCCAGCTACGCGCTGGAGGCCGTACAGCAGGTGGGTACGCATTCGGAACTTACCGGCATCACGATGCGGGACGTTATCGCCGTGCTCGGCTTCGCGATCGCGGCACTGTGCCTGGCCGCGGCGACGCTGCGGCGACGGACGCCCTAGCATGACGGCCACCAACACCGCGCGCAGGCGGCCCGGCCGACCGGCTGGGAGCTCCGATACCCGGGACCGGATCCTGGCGAGTGCTCGAAAGCTCTTCGCCCGCCATGGGATTGGCAATACATCGATACGTGCGGTGGCCGCAGCAGCGGGCGTCGATTCGGCGTTGGTGCATCACTACTTCGGCACCAAGGAAAAGCTGTTCGCCGCAGCCGTTCGCATCCCGATCGACCCGATGGACATCATCGGCCCGTTACGCGACGTGCCCGTCGAGGAAATCGGTTACCGGCTGCCGTCAATGTTGTTGCCGCTCTGGGATTCCGAGCTAGGTGCGGGTTTCATTGCCACGCTGCGGTCGATCTTGGCTGGATCAGAGGTCAATCTGTTCCGTTCGTTCATCCAAGAAGTGATCGCGGTCGAAGTGGGCCCCCGCGTCGACAATCCCGTCGGCAGCGGGATTATTCGCATCCAGTTCGTCGCGTCGCAGCTGGTGGGTGTGGTGATGGCCCGCTACATCCTGCAACTGGAGCCGTTCGCGTCGTTGCCGGCCGAGCAGATCGCGCGAACCATCGCGCCGAACCTGCAGCGCTACCTCACTGAGGATCTGCCGGACGGCCTTGTGCCATGAACCGGGCGTGCTCGTCGTCGTCGACGTCACGGGCTTCGTCGATCAGCAGCACCGGGATGCCGTCTTCGATGCGGTAGGCACGCCGCAGCCGCGGGTTGTAGAGCAACTGGTTTCCGCCCTCATCGGCTACGTCGACCAGCACCAACGGGCCCCGGTCAGCCGGGCACACCAGAATCTTCAGCAGTGCATCGTCGAGCATCAGTGCGCGCCGCTCAGCTCGGACCGCACTGCGGGAGTCAGCCGGCGGAACTCGTTGCTGTCCGCGTCGAAATACCAGGCCTGCCGTCCCGATTTGGGAATCCCGGCCGCGCGCAGGGCGCTGACGGTGGGCCGGTAGGTCGCGCTCAATGTCATCTCCGGAACCACGTGCACAATGTCGGGTCCCCGCCCGATGGCTATCTTCGCGACGGCTTCGGTCAAGTCGGCCGCGGTGATGGTGGCACCCGGCAGCAGCGTCACCGCCGACACCGCTGCTTCCTGGCCACCAACCGGCACGTTGTAGGTCACCGCGAGGTCGACGCCGTTGATGAAGCCCAGCGCGTCGGTGACCGGCTCGGCATAGACCAGGCCGCGCGCGGTGCGCATCACCGCGCCGCGCCTGCCGACCCACCAGTAGTCCCCGTCGTCGTCGCGGTAGAACAAGTACTCGGTCGATATCCAGGTGTCGCCGGGAGCGAACACCCCCCGTTTGACCGACGCGGCGGGATCGATCGGTCCGTTGGACGCAGCGAGCAGCACCCCGACCTGGTTGGCCTCGGCGATCTGGACGAAGCCGCGGTCGTTCTCCAGGATCCGGTCCTGCTCGGCGTCGTAGACACCCAACTCGATCCGCCCGGCGCCGGGCAGCGGACGGCCTTTGCTGCCGATCTTGACACCGGACACGTTGGCCAGCACTGCCTGTCCATCAGTGGTGGCGAAGAACTCGACGACGTGGGCGGGCGCGAAGGCGTCGACGACCCGTTCCCACAACCCGGTCGGCATACCGGAGCCGATGAACAGCCGCACCGGGTGGTTGCCGTGCAGCACGAAGGCGGGATCGTCGACCACGTCGCGAAGCATGGCCCAGGTGTAGGACACCACGGTGACGCCGTACTGCCGCACCTCCTGGACGAACCGGTCCGGTTGCAGGCCGCGCGACAGTGCGATGCGGGTACCGCCGACCACCGCGCCGCCCAGGCTCACCAGCAGCGCCGACTCGTGGTGCAGCGGCGTCAAGCAGTAGACGGTGTCTCGGCGGTCCAGGGAGGCCGTCGAGGCGGTCCCGAAGGCCGACACCGCCCAGCGGTAGTTGGTGATCTGCTTGGCCACCAGCTCGCCGCCGGCCGCGCTGAACGCGATGAACGCCAGATCCCGCGCCAATCCCGGGTTGGGCCGGTACCACGCGGGCAACTCGACGGCGTCGGGGTCGATCTGCTCCATGTCGATGACGTCGGCGTCCTCGGGCAGGTGCAGATCGCGCGATTCACCGCCGCCGAGCACCAGGACCTGCCCGGTCGTTTGGCGCCCGGATGCCAGCACCGCCTCGAGGTTGGTGGGGTCAGTGAGGACCTCGGTCACTCCCCCGAGCCGGACCGACGCGGCCACGTCGGCGTCCGGCCGCATCACCACCGCGACCGCGCCGAGCCGGGACAACGCCGCGATGGCGACGAACGCGCTGGGCCGCGTCTCCATCAGCACGCCTACCCGGTCGCCCTGCCGTACCCCGACTTCGATCAGACCACGAACGACGTTGTTGACGCGCCGGTTCACGGCCTCGTAGGTGTGCACGCGCCCGTCGAACAGGAGGAATTCACCCTGCGGGGCCTCGTGCGCCTGTTCGTCGATGATGCGGCCCAGCGAGATCCGGGTGTGATCGTTGAGCTGTCCCAGCCGCATCAGCCGCGGCAACGTCCGGTAGGTCTCCACGGCCAGGGTGCGCATGGATTTGTTGGCGGTGACGACCGCGCCGGCCGCGCCGCGAGCCAGCGCCAGCGCCGCCTCGGAGGCTTCCCCGATGCCGTGCGCGAGCCGGGAGCTCAACGCGACGCCGCTGTCAGTGCGCTCGGCCGGCTGATCGGCCATCAGGTCGATGCTGTCCGGCTTGTCGCCGCCGGTGGAAAGCCATCGCACCCATTCGGCGACGGTGGGCCAGCTCTGCTCTGCCGCCTTGGATCCGACGACCAGGCCGAAATGCCCTGTCCTGATCCGGTATTCGTAGACCTCGGCGTTGGGCGCCGCCCGCCGGATGCCACGTACCGACGCCGGCTGCCCGATGTCGTCAACCTCGCCGACAAAGGCCAGGACCGGGCAGGTGATGTCGGTCAGCGTGACCATCTGCCCGTTGATGGCGAAACCGCCGGTCATCATTCGGTTGTGCGCGATGAACTGCTTGAGCAGCTCGGAGACCGCCGGGCCCGACCACGCGATCCACCCTTCCCGCTCAAGGAATCTGCGCTGCTGTTCGCGCGGCAGCAGCGCCTCCCGGTCGTGCAGCTGACGCACGAAGTCAACCCGGGCCTTAGCGGTTTTGAGCGGATCCATCATCTGAAAACCGGTCCGCGCCAACCAACTTGGGATGTCCATCCAGTTAAAGACGTGATCGGCCATGAAATTCGCCGCGGCCGCACCCAGGTTCGCCGGAATGTTCATCGGTAACGCGGCCAGGGTGTCCACCGGGGAACCGAACGCCACGATGCTGGCGATGTTCTTCGAACGCCGGTATGCCGCAGCCTGGTAGCAGAACATCCCGCCCTGCGAGTAGCCCACCAGGTGGACGTCGTTGCCCGTCTCTTTCTTCACCGTCTCGATCGCTTGGCTGAGCGCGACAATGTGGTCGGCTAAGTTGCGGCGCATGCCGCCCTCGACCTTGTCGGGCGAGCCGAAGTCAATGACCCAGGGGTCCAGCCCGCCGGCATGCAGGATCCCCACCGCCCCCTCCTCGCGGGTGACGTCCCACATGTCCGCGGACATCATCATCGGGTGCACCATCAGCACGGGCGGGCCGACCGGCGGTTGTCCGGGTCGGCTGTCCGGTGGGAAATACCGTCGCAGCTTGTACATCGGTACGCTCTCGACGATCTGGGATGGCGACGGGGCGCTGCCGGTTTCCAAGCCGCCCAGTCGCAAGACCTCGAGCCCGTTCTGCGCCGTCGCGATCAGACGCTCGACCGGTCGCGTGACCACCGAAAAATTGAGATCCACCGCTGCTCCCTCAATCTTGACAGCTTGGACATCATGGCACATCAGGGCGCGTCGCGGTTTTGACCAGGTTGTTGGACTGCGCGGGGGTCGGCAGCTCGAACGGCGGCGGGTCGGTGTTGGTTGTCAGCCGTGCGGCGTATCCGGCCCGCCTCGGCGGCGATACGCACCGACGTCGACGCAGCATGTGACGCATACGGCACCGCCCGGATGACCCATGACGGTTCATCACCCGCCGCCGCTTGACAGAGGGGCTACAGAAACTTGTGACGAGAAGACAAGTGGAACTGGTCGCTGCTGCCGCAGTTATGCGAGGTCGCCTGGCAGTATCGGCTGTTGCCACGCAAACCAACGGAAGTCGCCAGTGCCCTCACCTCTTAGCTGGAAAGGCCGGCCTTGATGGCCGCGTCCTGCTTCTGCCCCACATCGTTCGCGAAATCAGCGGCCACGGGATCATTTGGTGCGCCGTCGAATTCGAGCGTGATGAACGCTTTACCCTGGGTGAACATCACAATCGTGACGGTCTTGGATTGATCCGGTGAGGACCCCGAGAACAGCGTGCCGTTATCGCCCACCGGAAACGACTGCGGAGTTGGGAAGCTGACCGAACTGCCGACCCCGGCCACAGCCGCATCCAGGGCCGACTTGGCCGTCGCCGCATCGGCCAAGATCAAGACGGTATCGCTGATCTGTCGGCTCCCGTCCCGGCTTTTGAACACGCCAGCGACCCCGGGTTTACCGTTCGGATTCGTCGTCGGTGCTCCTGCGGTGAACCCCGTCGGCGGCGCATTGGTGAAGAAGTCCGCGGGCTGGGTGATGTCGTTCGCCTTAATCAGCAAAGCGCTGTAATCCGCCGACGGGCTCGCGGTCGACGGGCTGGCCGTCGACGGCGGCGCTGCCGATTTGTCACCACTGCACCCGGCCAATCCGATACCGACCGCGAATGCCGTCCCCAGCCCTGCGGCGGCGAACACCGGAACTTTCATGCAGCCCACTCCATATCCGTGGCCTACTCGACCGCCCGCTCATCGGAGAACACGGTCGCCGCCGACACACAAGACAGTAACGCGCTGTGGGACCTCAAGGGCAAGCTCCTGGACCTACCGGTATGCCGGCTACTGGGCATGGTGCATGCCGAGGTACCGATCTACGGCAGTGGCGGCTTCACCACCTACGACGACCGCACGACGCGCGCCCAACTCGAACGCTGGGTCGACGCCTGGAAGATTCCGCGCGTCAGAATCAAGATCGGCGAGTCGTGGGGCTCTGACGTGCACCGTGACCTGGATCGAATTGCCCTCGCGCGCAAGGTAATCGGACCTGACACTGAACTATATGTCGACGCCAACGGCGGCTATCGCCGCAAACAGGCGATCCGGGTGGCCCACGCCATGGCCGAGCACGATGTCACGTGGTTCGAGGAACCCGTCTCTTCCGACGACCTCGGCGGGCTACGGGAAGTCCGCGACCAGGTGAAGCCAGACGTGACGGCCGGTGAATATGGCTACGACCTGGCCTACTTCAACCGGATGCTCGCCGCCGAAGCGGTCGACTGCCTGCAAATCGACGTCACCCGCTGCGGCGGCATCACCGACTGGCTGCGGGCCGCGGCCGTGGCGGCCGCCAACAACGTCGACGTGTCCGGGCACTGCGCGCCCAACCTGCATGCCCACGTCGTCGCCGCGGTCCCGAACTTGCGGCACCTGGAATACTTTCACGATCACCACCGCATCGAACAGTTGCTCTTCGACGGCGCCCTGGCGCCCGACGGCGGCGTGTTGCGGCCAGATCAGCACCGGCCCGGGCTGGGCCTGGCATTCAAACACGGCGACGCCGAGCGGTACCGGGTAGCCTGACCGGCCGGCACTGCCCCACCCGCAGCACCGGTCCGCAGGCCACTTCCTAATGCGCTCGTTTGGGCGTAGGCATGGACGTGTTCGAAAATGGGCATTGATGCTTAAGGAACCTGGACAATGGAGCGGTCGAGCTGGAAAGGCAACGCACGATGACCGTGAACTCCGAAGACGAAGCTGTTCGTCGTCCCGGTGACGGGCCGACCGACGACGGTTCGCCGGCGTCCGGGTCGCTCATGTCCGACGTGGTCGATGGGGAAGATCTCAGCGCGGTCGACTTGGTCCTCGGTCTCGGCGAGCCGCAGAAAGTCGGCAGGTTCCGGTTCTTCCTGGATGGGCAGCGCTGGGAATGGTCGGATGCGGTCGCGCGCATGCACGGCTACGAGACGGGAGAAGTCGAGCCCACCACGGACCTGTTGCTGCAGCATAAGCATCCCGAAGACCGCGAACGCGTGGCGACCGTCTTGGACCGGGTGCTGCAGGGGAAGCCGTTCAGCAGTCGACACCGGATCATCGATACCGCCGGAAACACCCGCTGCGTCGTGGTGGTGGGCGACCGGATGCTCGATGATACCGGTGCGCTGATCGGCACATCCGGGTTCTACGTCGACGTCACCGACTCACTGAACTCCGACATCCGCAATATGTTCTCGGCGGTAGCGGAGGCCCGCGCACGAATCGAGCAGGCGAAGGGCGTGCTCATGGCCGCCTATGGCATCTCCCCGGAACGCGCGTTCGACATCCTGGTCTGGCGTTCCCAAGAAACCAACCTCAAGCTGCGCGAGCTCGCTGACCGCTTCCTGAACGCTTTGGTCAGCATGGCGTCACCGGAGTCGCGAAGCCAAATCGACGAGGCCCTGCTCACTCTCGAATGATGCCGCTACGACGGTGGCCCGCTCCGGGCCACATCGTCGACACGCTTTAGGGTCGGGCCGATGGCGCACCTACTGGGAGCCGAGGCCGTACACCTCGAATATCCGACCCACGTGGTATTCGAGTCGGTCACGCTCGGAGTAAACGACGGTGCGCGCATCGGCATCGTCGGGCGAAACGGCGACGGCAAATCCAGCCTGCTCGGTCTGCTGACCGGTCAACTGCAGCCCGACTCCGGGCGGGTCACCCGGCGCAGCGGGTTGCGGGTCGGCGCGCTGAGTCAGGCCGACACCCTGGACTCAGATCGCACCGTGGGCTGGACGCTGGTCGGCGACCAAGCCGACCACCAGTGGGCAGGTGACGCGCGAGTTCGCGACGTGGTCGGCGGGCTGGTGTCCGACATCGCCTGGGACGCAACGGTTGCCACGCTCAGCGGTGGCCAGCGCCGCCGGGTGCAGCTGGCCAGGTTGCTGATGGGCGAATGGGACGTCATCGCACTCGACGAACCCACCAACCATCTGGACATCGAAGGCATTACCTGGCTGGCCGGCCATCTGGGACAACGCTGGCCGCGCAACACCGGCGGGCTCCTGCTGGTGACACACGACCGCTGGTTTCTCGACGAGGTCGCCACCACGACATGGGAGGTGCATGGCGGGATCGTCGAGCCGTTCGACGGCGGGTACGCGGCTTACGTGCTGCAACGCGTCGAGCGGGACCGGCTGGCCACCACGGCCGAAGCCAAGCGGCAGAACCTGCTGCGCAAAGAGCTGGCCTGGTTACGCCGCGGGGCTCCGGCGCGGACGTCAAAGCCCAAGTTCCGGATCGAGGCCGCCAACCAACTGATCGTCGACGTGCCGCCGCTGCGCAACCCCGTCGAGCTGGCCAAGCTGGCAACCACCCGGCTCGGAAAAGATGTCATCGATCTGCTCGACGTGTCGGTCTCGTTCGACGACCACCCGGTGCTGCGCGATATCGAATGGCGGATCGCGCCGGGTGAACGCACCGGCATCGTCGGAGCCAACGGCGCCGGGAAGTCCACTCTGCTGGGACTGATCGCCGGCACCATTGCGCCCGATTCCGGGCTCGTCAAGCGCGGCAAGACCGTCCGGTTGGCGGTGCTCGACCAGCAGGGCGATGCGCTGGCCGCGCTCGCCGGCGACCGGATCGCCGATGTGCTGGGCCGACTGCGCGGCGGCTATCAGGTCGACGGCCGTGAGGTCACCCCGGCCCAGCTGTTGGAGCGACTCGGGTTCGCCCGCGGCCAGCTGTCCGCGCGGGTCGATGATCTCTCCGGCGGCCAGCGACGGCGGTTGCAGCTGATGCTCACGCTGTTGTCCGAGCCCAATGTGCTGCTCCTCGACGAGCCGACCAACGACGTCGACACCGACATGCTGACCGCTATGGAAGATCTGCTCGACTCCTGGGCGGGCACCCTGATCGTCGTGTCGCACGACCGGTATCTGCTCGAGCGGATCACCGATCAGCAGTACGCGATCCTGGACGGCCGGTTGCGGCATCTGCCCGGCGGCATCGACGAATATCTTCGGCTGGCCGCCCGCCGGACGTCCACGGCAGCCGCCGAGCCGCCGGCACCGTCGCCCGCCGAGCCGCAAGCGATGTCCGGAGCACAGCGCCGGACCGCCGAAAAAGAGCTGGCCGCTGTCGACCGTCAGCTTGCCCGCCTGGCGGACCGGATCAACGCCAAGCACCACGAACTCGTCGAGCATGACCAATCGGACCACGTCGGCATTACCCGGCTCACCCACGAGCTGCGCGGGCTGGAAGATGAGGTTGCCGCGACGGAGAGCCGCTGGCTGGAGCTGTCGGAGGTGCTCGAATGACGCCGGTGGCACCGACTCAGTGCCAGCGCAGCAGCACCAGTTCGGAACTGAAGCCGGGACCCATCGCGAGCATCAGGCCCGGACTTCCGCCGGGCGGCGGTTTGGCGATCGTGTCGCGCAAGATGTGCAGCACCGAGGCCGACGAGAGGTTGGCGATCTCGCCCAACGAGCGCCAGGTCAACTCGAGCGCCTCCGGGGGAAGGTCGAGGCTCTTGCCGATCGCGCTGATGACTTTGGGACCACCGGGATGGCTCACCCACGCGCCGATGTCGTCCTTGGTCAGCCCGTGTGCGGTGAGGAACCGGTTGACGTCGTCGGCCAGGTACTGCTCGATCACGTTTGTGAGCTCCGGGTTCAGCACCGGCTGGAGCCCGGCCGAACTGACGTTCCAACCCATGATGTGCAGCGATTCGGGATAGAGACGGCTGCGCGAATCCACAATGTTGGGTCCGCTCGGGTTCACTTGTTCGGCGCGACGTTCGCCGACGGCGACCACCGCGGCTGCTCCATCGCCGAACATCGCAGTCCCGACCAAGCCCGACACGGTTGGCTTGACCGCCGGGAAGGTGAGCGAGCAAAGCTCGACTGACACCAGGACCGCGACGTCGTCCGGCGCGCCACGCAGATAGTCGTGCAACCGCGCCACCCCCGCGGCGCCGGCCATGCAACCCAGACCGAACAACGGCACCCGGCGCACATCCCGGCGCAAGCCGAGCCGCCCGGCGATCCGGGCATCCAGCGACGGAACCGCGACGCCGGTGATCGTCGTGGTGGCGATCATGTCGATGTCTTGGGGTTGCAGGCCTGCCTCGTCCAGGGCACCCAGCAGCGCCTGGCAACCAAGTTCCACAGCGTTTTCGATGAAGATTTCGTTGACCTCGCCGAAGTCGGTCAGCGACGCGTATCTGTCCAGCGGCAGCACGAAGTGGCGACTGTTGACCTTCGCGGCGGCGTGCAGACGCCGGATAATCTCCTCATGCTGCTGCAATCCGGGGAACTGGACACACTGGTCGGTGATCTCGCTCTGGCTGTAACGATGCGGTGGCAACGCACCGAACACCCCGGCGATGACGCTCATGCCCGACCCTCTTGACTGCTCACTGGCTCCGACCCGAATTGCCTGGATACCCGAATCTTAGGCGGTATGCTGCGGCCCCGCAAAGTGGTGCGTTGTTGTACATCTGTCAAGTTATGCTCGCCCTCCCGTCATAATCAATTGCGCCAGAGTCGATTTCGTTATTGAATGTCCTTCTCGTCAACCGGGTTGAGCGCCATCGCGATTAAGGCGTCAGGGCTTAGCGAGTCGATGATGTCCTCACCGAGGGTGGGATCAGGAACGGACTTTTCATGCTCGCCGGCGAGAAGAAATAGCTTGTCGAGCAATCCGGTTCGTCGAAGCTCGCGCAGCGGAATCTTTCTCAGTGCAGACCAGACCTTTTCATCGTCTGATTCTTCGTGCTCGTCGCGGAACAGTTGTTGACGGAGATGATCGGCCAACGCTGCGGGCGTGGGATAGTCGAAGATCAATGTGCGCGACAACGCCAACCCGGTATCGGTTTTGAGACGGTTGCGGAGTTCGACTCCGGTCAGTGAGTCAAACCCGAGGTCGCCGAAGGCGCGCTCGGCATCGATGTCATGGCCGCCTGAGTGTCCCAGCACGATCGCGGCATGCGAGCACACCAACTCCATCAGCCGGCGATGTTGCTCCTCGGTGGACAGCCCGTGCAGCTGGGTGGCCAGGTCAGCTGACTGAGTTACCCGTGCGGGCAGCACATCTCGTCCGGCTCTCAGCCAAAAGCGGCGCCGCTGAAAGGCGTATGTCGGCAGTTCCACGCGTCGGGCTTCCGTGCCGGTGAATGCGGCCTGCCAGTCCAGGTCCACCCCGCAGGTGAACACTTGTCCGGCCGCGCTCAGCAGCGCCTCGATTTCGGGGCGCTCCTTGGGCATGGTGACCACCGACACCGGATGCTCGGCGGTCAGACACTGGTGCACCGCGGCCGTCAACGCCGCACCCGGACCCACCTCCACGAACAACCCGGCGCCCAACGACTCGGCCAACACCACACCATCGACAAAACGCACCGGCCGGCGCACATGCTCAACCCAATACGCCGCCGACCCATACCCCGGACCGGCCAATTGCCCAGAAACATTGGACACCAACCCCATCCGCGGCTCACCGGCCACCACCTCGGCCAGCACCGCCGAAAACTCCGCGATCATCGGCTCCATCAACGCCGAATGAAACGCATGCGACACCGCCAACCGATGCACCCGCCGACCCAGCCCCGCCAACCGATCCACCACCACCCCCACCGCCACCTGCTCACCAGAGAGCACCACCGCCTCGGGCCCATTGACCGCCGCAATACTGACCCCCTCCCCCAGCAACGCAGCCACCTCGGCCTCACCAGCACCCACCGCCACCATCACCCCACCGACCGGCAACCCCGCCATCAACCGCCCCCGCGCCACCACCATCCGCGCCGCATCCGCCAGCGACAACACCCCCGCCACATACGCCGCAGCAATCTCGCCCACCGAATGCCCCATCACCACATCAGGCACCACACCCCAGGACCGCCACAACGCCGCCAACCCCACCTCAACAGCGAACAACGCCGGCTGGGCAAACTCGGTATTCTCCAAAACCCGCGCATCCCCACCCCACACCACCTGCTTGAGCGGCACCCGCAAATGGCCATCCAACGCCGCCACCGCCTCATCAAAAGCCCGGGCGAACTCCCCAAACCGGCCATACAACTGCTGACCCATCCCCAACCACTGCGAACCCTGCCCGGGAAACACAAACACCGTCTTACCCACCCGCGAGGCACGACCCACCACACCCACACCCGGCTCACCAACCGCCAACCCCGCCAACCCCGCCACCAACCCCTCGCGACCACCACCCACCAACACCGCCCGATGCTCAAACACCGACCGCGTCGTCACCAACGACCACCCCACATCAACCACACCCAAACCGGCATCGCCACCCACCCGCGCCAACAACCGCCCCGCCTGACCCGCCAACGCCTCAGCCGACCGAGCCGACAACACCCACGGCACCACCACATCGCGCTCAACCACCGGAGTTTCCAGCTGCACAGGCGCCTGCTCCACAATCACATGCGCATTCGTGCCGCCGATCCCAAACGACGACACTCCCGCCCGCCGCAACCCGTCTCGGTCCGGCCACCGCGCCGGCGTGGTGTTCACTTGCAGCCCGTAGCTTTTCAAATCGATGTCGGGATTTTCTCCGGCATAGTTGACACTGGGTGGGATCGTGGAGTTTTCGATCGCCAGCACGGCCTTGAGCAGCCCCGCTATTCCTGCGGCGCTTCCCGCGTGACCGATATTGGTCTTCACTGATCCCACGTGCACCGGACGGTGCCGGCACTTCGCGAAAATTTCGCCCAGCGCCCTTGCTTCGACCGAGTCGCCGATTTTGGTTCCAGTGCCATGGGCCTCGACGTAGTCGATGTCGCTACTGTCCAGAGCAGCGCTGGAAAGCGCACGCCGGATGACGTCAGCTTGACTGGAAACTGAGGGAACCGTCTGACTGGCGGCGCTGTGCCCGGCATTGCCGACAGCGTTTCCCACAATGACCCCGTGAATGCGGTCCTGGTCCTCGAGGGCGGCGCGTAATGGCTTCAGAAGCACCAGCCCACCGCCTTCGCTGCGCACGTAGCCGTCCGCACGCCTGTCAAAGGCATAGGTGTGACCCGAAGCCGACACCGCGCCGAATTCTCTTTCCAGCATTTCTGTTTCGGTGACCAGGTTGAGGTGGATACCACCGGCTATCGCCAGCGGCGACTCACCTCTGCGCAGGCTTTCGCAGGCGAGATGGACTGCGACCAGGGAAGACGATTGGCCCGAGTCGACGGTCAGGCTGGGTCCGTGCAAACCGAAGGCATAGGAAACCCTGTTGGCGATCATCCCCCGGCTGATGCCGGCAAAGGAGTGATGATCGAGGTTCTTCGCAGCATCGCGTAGCGTCAATACGGCGTAATCATCCGTCATCGCGCCGAGGTACACCGAGACCGGCTGTCCACGAACAGTTTCCGGGACGACGAATGCGTCTTCGAAAAGTTCCCATGTCAGTTCGAGCGCCAATCGCTGCCGGGGGTCCATTGCACAGGCCTCGCGTGGCGAGAGGTTGAAGAAGTCCGCGTCGAACTCGGCACCGTTACCGGGCAACTGGGTACCTTCGAGCCCGTCGCGAATGAGATGCCAGAGGTCGCGGGGGTTGGCGGCGGCGGGGTACCTGCAGGCCAACCCGATGATTGCTACGTCAGTCGGTTGCAAGGCATCTTCTCAACTCATCACGTGGGTGTTTGGGGGCCGAGCTCTTCGTCGAGGATGGCGAAGAGTTGGCTGTCGGTGGCGGTCTCGATGTCGTCGTCAAAGGTGTCGTCGGCAGGTTCGGGGTAGCTGGCCTGGGGCGGGGCGGTCAGGGTGGTGAGCAGCGTTTGGATGCGGGCGCTCAGCTGCATTTTGTCGTCGGGGTTCCAGTGGTGTTGGGCGATCAGCGTTTCGAGTTCGCGGGCGATGTCGTTGAAGCGGGTGATCACGCCGGGCTGATCGGTGCCGGTGGTTCCGGTCGTGGCGGCGAGCTGGGCGTCGAGGTGTTCGGCGAGGGCGGTGGGCGTGGGGTAGTCGAAGATCAGGGTGGGCGAAAGGGTCAGTCCGGTTGCGATTTTGAGCCGGTTGCGTAGTTCGACCGCGGTCAGTGAGTCAAAACCGAGGTCTTGGAAAGCCTGCTCGGCGTTGACGTCTGCGGCGCTGTGGCCCAAGACCGTGGCGGCGTTGCCACAGACCAGATCCAGCAACTCGCGCCGTCGCTGCTCGGGGGTCAGGCCTTCCAGCCGCGCCCGCAGGCCCGTCATCGACACGGTGGCGGTGTGGTCGATGACCCGCCGGGTTGGGCGACTGGCCAACTGGCTCAACAGCGGCGGTAGTGCGCCGCTGTTGAGCGCGAGTGCGCGCGTGTCCAGGCGGGTGGCCACCACCACGGAGTCCTCGCCCAGCAGAGCGGTATCGAACAGCTCCAGCGCTTGCTGGGTGGACAGCGCGGCCAGCCCGACCCGGCTCATCCTGGCTTTGTCGCGATCACCAAGGTGTTGTGTCATCGCCGAGGCTTGTTCCCACATCCCCCAGGCGATCGACAATCCGGGCAGTCTGCGAGCCCGTCGATGCGCCGCCAGCCCGTCAAGGAAGCTGTTGGCCGCCGCATAGTTACCTTGACCCGGGGCGCCCACGATACCCGCCATCGACGAAAACGTCACGAATGCCGACAAATTCAGATCATGGGTCAGCTCATGCAAATGCCAGGCTCCATCGACTTTGGCCCGCAGCACCGTATCGACACGCGTGGGCGTCAATGACGCGATGACCGCATCATCAAGCACCCCCGCGGCATGAAACACCGCCCGCAACGGGTAGTGCGCCGGTACCTGCGCCAGCAGTCCCGCTACCGCATCCCGGTCGCCGATATCGCAGGCCACCACCGACACCGAGGCCCCTGCGTCCCGCAATTCAGCGACCAGGCCCGGGACCCCGTCGGCCCGCTCACCGCCGCGACTGACCAGCATCACATGGGGCACCCCGTACCGGTCGACGAGGTGGCGGGCCATCGCCGAACCCGCCATGCCCGTCCCGCCGGTGATCAACACGGTGCCCCCGGCCAGCCCCGCGGGCCCGTCCGGCAGGGTGAGCACCACTTTCCCGATATGGCGGGCCTGGCTCACGAACCGGTAGGCCTCTACGGCACAGCGCACGTCGAAAGCCTTGACCGGCAATGGCGTCAGCACCCCGGCGGCGAACAACTCCATCAACTCGCCCAGCATCTCCGCGATGCGGTCCGGGCCGGCCTCCATCAGATCAAACGCCCGATACCCCACCCCGGGATGAGTTCGGGCGACGGCCTGCGGATCGCGAAGGTCGGTCTTACCCATCTCGATGAAGCGCCCATCGGGGGCCAACAACCGCAACGACGCGTCGATGAACTCACCGGCCAGTGAGTTGAGCACGACATCCATCCCGCGACCGGCCGTGGTGGACGAGAACTTCTGCTCGAAATCCAACGTCCGCGAATCCGCGATGTGCTCATCGTCAATTCCCAGTGCGCGCAACGTGTCCCACTTGCCACGACTGGCTGTCGCGAAAACCTCGGCGCCCCAATGCCGAGCCAGCCGGACAGCCGCCATACCCACCCCACCGGCAGCGGCATGCACCAACACCCGCTGCCCGGCACGTAGCCCCGCCAACACCGACAGCCCGTACCACGCGGTCAGAAACACCACCGGCATTCCGGCGGCCTCCGCCAGCGACCAGCCCTGCGGGACCCGCACCACCAACCGCTGATCCACGGCCGCTTCCGAACCTGCCAGCCCTAATATGCCCATGATCGCATCACCGACGGCCAACCCGGTCACGCCCGGACCGATCTCGGTGACTATTCCGGCACCCTCGGCGCCCAAATCCGCGGCGCCCGGATACATACCCAACGCCACCAACACGTCCCGGAAATTCACCCCGACCGCAGCCACCGCCACCCGCACCTGCCCGGCCGCCAGGTCCACTCGCGGGCACGACTGCACCACCAGGTCCGCCAAGGTGCCTCCGCCGCCGGCGGCCAACCGCCATACCGAAGGAGCCTCGGGCAGCCGCAACAACGGCTGCGAGCCAACCGGTCTCAATCGAGCGTGATAGACCACGCCCCCGCGGATCACCAGTTGCGGCTCACCGCAGCCGATTACGGTGCCGATATCCAGCGATCCGTCGGAATCGACCAACACCACCCGGCCCGGGTGTTCGGCCTGCGCCGACCGCACCAGCCCCCACACGGCCGCACCCGCCAAATCCGGGACGTCCGCACCGGCCAACCCCACCGCCCCACGGGTCAGCACCACCAACACCCCGGCGCGGTCACCGGCCAGCCACGACTGCAGCCTGCCCAACACCTGGTGCGTGGCCGCATACACCGACGCGACCGCGCCCGCGCCATCCGACTCCAACTCCCACACCACGGCCTCGACGGCAACATCGTTGCCGTTCAACGACAGCGGCGACCACACCACTTCCAACAGCTCACCGCCGTCGCGACGAGCCGCGGCCGCCGAGAGCTGCTTCGCCGACACCGGACGTGTCAGCAGCTCTCGCACCGACAACACCGGCAAGCCCGACGGATCAGCCAGCTCCACCGATATCGCGCCCGTACCCATCGGTGCCAACCTGACCCGGACCCGCGACGCCCCCGCCGCATGCAGACACACTCCTTGCCAGGAAAACGGCAAGACGGTCTGGGCCTGCTCGTCGACCACCCCCAGCGCATGCAGCGCCGCATCCAACACCGCCGGATGGATCCCGAAGCCGCCGATCGTCACGCCGGCGTCCTGCGGGACCTCGACCTCGGCGAAAATCTCGGCGTCGCGCCGCCACACCGCCCGCAGCCCGCGAAAAGCCGGACCGTAGCCATAACCCCGCCCCGTCAGGTCGTCATAGACACCGGTCACATCCACCGCCGCCGCGCCTACCGGCGGCCACACCGACAAATCCGTGACCGGCTCGACCGGCCGCATGCTCAATACACCCTCGGCATGCAACATCCACTCCGAACCCTGTTGAGCTCCATGGGAATACACCGCAACCGCCCGACAACCTGTCTCGTCGGCAGCGTCTACCACCACCTGGACCTGCATCCCGCCGGCCGCCGGCACCAGCAGCGGAGCCGACAACGTCAACTCCTCGATCACCGGACAGCCGACCTCATCACCGGCCCGCAATATCAGCTCCACAAACCCCGCCCCCGGGAACAACACCATCCCGGCCACCGCATGGTCGGCCAACCACGGCTGCGTAGCCGTCGACAAGCGGCCGGTCAACACCACCCCACCCGAATCGGGCCGATCGACCACTGCGCCCAACAACCCATGCTCAGCCCCGACCAGCCCCACACCGCCCACATCCTTCGAGCCCACGGATTCGGTCGGCAGCCAAAAGCGGCGCCGCTGAAAGGCGTATGTCGGCAGTTCCACGCGTCGGGCTTCCGTGCCGGTGAATGCGGCCTGCCAGTCCAGGTCCACCCCGCAGGTGAACACTTGTCCGGCCGCGCTCAGCAGCGCCTCGATTTCGGGGCGCTCCTTGGGCATGGTGACCACCGACACCGGATGCTCGGCGGTCAGACACTGGTGCACCGCGGCCGTCAACGCCGCACCCGGACCCACCTCCACGAACAACCCGGCGCCCAACGACTCGGCCAACACCACACCATCGACAAAACGCACCGGCCGGCGCACATGCTCAACCCAATACGCCGCCGACCCATACCCCGGACCGGCCAATTGCCCAGAAACATTGGACACCAACCCCATCCGCGGCTCACCGGCCACCACCTCGGCCAGCACCGCCGAAAACTCCGCGATCATCGGCTCCATCAACGCCGAATGAAACGCATGCGACACCGCCAACCGATGCACCCGCCGACCCAGCCCCGCCAACCGATCCACCACCACCCCCACCGCCACCTGCTCACCAGAGAGCACCACCGCCTCGGGCCCATTGACCGCCGCAATACTGACCCCCTCCCCCAGCAACGCAGCCACCTCGGCCTCACCAGCACCCACCGCCACCATCACCCCACCGACCGGCAACCCCGCCATCAACCGCCCCCGCGCCACCACCATCCGCGCCGCATCCGCCAGCGACAACACCCCCGCCACATACGCCGCAGCAATCTCGCCCACCGAATGCCCCATCACCACATCAGGCACCACACCCCAGGACCGCCACAACGCCGCCAACCCCACCTCAACAGCGAACAACGCCGGCTGGGCAAACTCGGTATTCTCCAAAACCCGCGCATCCCCACCCCACACCACCTGCTTGAGCGGCACCCGCAAATGGCCATCCAACGCCGCCACCGCCTCATCAAAAGCCCGGGCGAACTCCCCAAACCGGCCATACAACTGCTGACCCATCCCCAACCACTGCGAACCCTGCCCGGGAAACACAAACACCGTCTTACCCACCCGCTTGGCACGACCCACCACACCCACACCCGGCTCACCAACCGCCAACCCCGCCAACCCCGCCAACCCCGCCACCAACCCCTCGCGACCACCACCCACCAACACCGCCCGATGCTCAAACACCGACCGCGTCGTCACCAACGACCACCCCACATCAACCACACCCAAACCGGCATCGCCACCCACCCGCGCCAACAACCGCCCCGCCTGACCCGCCAACGCCTCAGCCGACCGAGCCGACAACACCCACGGCACCACCACATCGCGCTCAACCACCGGAGTTTCCAGCTGCGCAGGCGCCTGCTCCACAATCACATGCGCATTCGTGCCGCCGATCCCAAACGACGACACTCCCGCCCGCCGCAACCCGTCTCGGTCCGGCCACGGCTGCGATTCCATCAGCAGCGACACCGACCCCGCTGACCAGTCCACTTGCGGCGTAGGCGCATCCACATGCAGCGTCTTCGGCATCACCCCATGCCGTATCGCCTGCACCATCTTGATCACCCCGGCCGCCCCCGCCGCCGCCGACGTATGCCCGATGTTGGATTTGATCGATCCCAACCACAAGGGCCGATCCGCTGGCCGATCCTGGCCGTAGGTCGCCAAAAGTGCCTGGACCTCAATCGGATCCCCCAGTACCGTCCCCGTTCCATGCCCCTCGACCACGTCCACGTCCGCCGCGGTCAATCCGGCATTAGCCAACGCCGCACGGATCACCCGCTGCTGCGACGGACCGTTGGGCGCGGTCAAACCATTGGAGGCGCCGTCTTGATTGACCGCCGAGCCCCGCAGCACCGCCAACACCGGATGGCCCAGCCGTCGGGCATCAGCCAGCCGCTCCAGCACCAGGACCCCGGCGCCTTCCGACCACGAAGTCCCGTCCGCGGCAGCCGCATACACCTTGCACCGCCCGTCCGGGGCCAGCGCTCGCTGCCGGCTGAACTCGACGAACGCCCCGGGGGTGGCCATCACCGTCACGCCGCCGGCCAGCGCCAAATCACTCTCCCCGGACCGCAATGACTGCGCCGCCAAATGCATCGCCACCAACGACGACGAACACGCCGTATCCACCGACACCGCCGGGCCTTCCAACCCCAGCACATACGCCACCCGGCCCGAGGCGACACTCAATGTCGAGCCGGTGAGCCCATAGCCCTCCAGCTCGCCTTTCACCTCGCCGCCGTAGCCCGCGTGGATGACCCCGGCGAACACTCCCGTCGCCGAGCCGCGCAACCCGAGCGGGTCAATCCCCGCCCGCTCCAACGCTTCCCAGCAGATCTCCAGCATCAGCCGCTGCTGCGGGTCCATGGCCAGGGCTTCGCTGGGCCCGATGCCGAAGAATCCGGCGTCGAAGTCGGCCGCATTCTGTAGAAAGCTGCCCTGCCGGGTGTACATCTTTCCCGGAGCGTCCGGATCGGGGTCGAACAGCCCCTCGACATCCCACCCCCGATCCGCGGGAAAATCCGACACCGCGTCGCGGCCTTCGGCCACCATCGCCCACAAGGCTTCTGGCGAATCGACCCCGCCCGCATAGCGGCAGGCCATCCCCACCACTGCCACCGGCTCGGACAGCTTGCCTTCCAGCTCCGCGAGGCGTCGTCGGGTCCGCCTGAGATCCACCGTCAGGCGTTTCAGGTAATCGACATGTTTGTCGGTGCTCGGCATTGTTACTCCTGGTGGGTATCAGAGGCCGAGTTCTTCGTCGAGGATCGCGAAGAGTTGGCTTTCGGTGGCGGCATCGAGGTCGTCGTCGAGATGTTCGCGGTCAACGGGGCCGGCAGCGGTAAGCGTGGTGAGCAGGTTTTGGATGCGGGCGCTCAAAAGCGGTGTGTCCTCGGGGTTCCAGTTGGGTTGGTCGAGCAATGCTTGCAGTTCACGGGTGATGTCGTTGAAGCGGGTCATCAGATTGGGCTGATCGGGGGTGGCTGTGGCGGCCAATCGGGTGTCCAGGTGTTCGGCCAGGACGGCTGGTGTAGGGTAGTCGAAGATGAGCGTGGGCGAAAGGGTAAGCCCGGTAGCGGTTTTGAGCCGGTTGCGTAGTTCAACGGCGGTCAGTGAGTCAAAGCCGAGGTCCTGAAATGCGCGGCCGGCGTTGATGTCCGCGGTGGTCGGCAGTCCCAGTACTGTGGCGGCATTGCCGCAGACCACCTCGACCAGCTCGCGCCGGCGCGCCTCGGGGCTCAATCCGTGCAGGCGTGCGGTCAGACCGGTCGTCGATGCGGTGGTACGGGTGTCGTCGATGATGCGTCGGGTCGGGCGCGCCGCCAACTCCCTCAACAGTGGCGGCAGCCCCGCGGTGTGGTCGGATAGCGCGGCCCGGTCCAGGCGCGCGACGACCAGCACCGGACGGTCAACCAGCATGGCGGCATCGAACGACTCGCACGCCTGCTCGGTCGACAGTGGCGCCAGTCCGAGCCGGCTCATCCGGGCTTTGTCTCGGTCGCCCAGGTGCGCCGTCATCGCTGAGGCTTGTTCCCATAGTCCCCAGGCCAGCGACAGCCCCGACAACCCATGGGCACGTCGGTACCCGATCAGCCCGTCGAGGAAACTGTTCGCCGCCGCGTAGTTCGCCTGCCCCGGGGTGCCGACAATCCCGGCCATCGATGAAAACACCACGAACGCTGACAAATCCAGATCCCGGGTCAGCTCATGCAGATTCCAGGCCCCATCGACTTTGGCCCGCAACACCGCATCCACCCGATCCGGGGTCAGCGAAGAGATCAACGCATCATCGAGAATCCCCGCGGCATGAATCAGGCCCCGCAACGGATATCGCGCCGGTATCTGCGCGAGCATCGCTGCCACCGCGTCGCGATCGGCGACATCGCAGCCCACCACCGACACCTCAGCCCCGGCGTCTCGCAATCGGCCCACCAGCTCCGCGACCCCGTCGGCATCAGCACCGGCCCGGCTGACCAGCACCACGTGAGCCACCCCATAGCGGTCAACGAGGTGACGAGCCAGTGCCGAACCGGCCATCCCGGTGCCCCCGGTGATCACGACGCTGCCGCCGGCCAACCCACCGCCGCACCCACTGAGCACCGCGCCGGGCCCGTCCGGGACGGTGAGAACGACTTTGCCGATGTGGCGGGCCTGGCTGACGAACCGATAGGCCGCCGAAGCGCACCGGACGTCGAAAGCCCTGCACGGCAACGGCTGTAAGGCACCCTCGTGCAACAGCCGCATCACGTCGCTCAGCATCGCCGCGGTAAGGTCCGGGCCGGCCTCCATCAGATCGAACGCCCGGTACTGCACCCCCGGATACTGCTCGGCGATCAGCTGCGGATCACGAGGATCCGTTTTGCCCATCTCGATGAAGCGCCCACCGCGGGTCAGCAGCCGCAACGACGCATCGGTAAATGCACCGGCCAGCGAGTTGAGCACCACATCGACCCCGGCCCCGCCGGTGGCCGAAAGAAACTTCTCCTCGAATCCCAGTGTCCGCGAGTCGCCGATATGATCGTCGTCAAATCCCATTGCCCGCAACGTATCCCACTTGCCGCGGCTTGCGGTGGCGAAAACTTCGGCGCCCCAATACCGGGCCAGTTGCACCGCGGCCATCCCCACCCCACCGGTGGCGGCATGCACCAACACCCGCTGACCGGCACGGACCCCCGCCAACACCGACAACCCATACCACGCCGTCAAAAACACCACCGACACCCCGGCAGCCCGCGCTAACAACCAGCCCGCCGGCGCGGGCGCAACCAACCGCTCATCCACCACCGCTTCCGAACCGACCACCCCCAGCAACCCCAGCACCGCGTCGCCGACCGCCAGCCCGGTCACACCCGGCCCGACCTCGACCACCACCCCGGCACCCTCGGCACCCAACTCCCCGCCGCCGGGATACATCCCCAACGCCACCAACACGTCACGGAAGTTCACCCCGACCGCAGCCACTGCCACCCGCACCTGCCCGGCAGCCAGTTCCACCCGCGGACACGGGCCCACCACCAGGTCCTCCAGCGTGCCCCCACTGCCGGGCGTCAACCGCCAGTCCCCACTCGGCAGCCTGAGTACCGGCCCCGCTGCTACCGGCCG
The DNA here is from genome assembly GCA_963848535.1 of uncultured Actinomycetota bacterium. Classification (GTDB taxonomy): domain Bacteria; phylum Actinomycetota; class Actinomycetes; order Mycobacteriales; family Mycobacteriaceae; genus Mycobacterium. The sequence goes on along the minus strand of CAWKEM010000024.1, from coordinate 6,668 downwards.
CAGCCGAGCCGCATACACCACCCCGTGGCGGACGACCAATTGCGGTTCATCGCAGCCGATCACCGTTCCCACGTCCACCGACCGGTCGGAATCCACCAGCACCACCCGGCCCGGATGCTCAGCCTGCGCCGACCGCACCAACCCCCACACCGCCGCACCGGCCAAGTCCGAGACGTCCTCACCGGCAAGCGCAACCGCCCCGCAAGTCACCACCGCCAGCACCCCGGGACGGTCGCCGCTCAGCCACGACTGCAACACTCCCAGCGCCTCAGTGGTGCCCGCATGCACCGACCTCACCACGCCGGGACCGGCAGTTCCCAGCTCCCATACCACGGCATCTGCACCAATATCGTTGCCGTCCAGCGACACCGGAGACCACATCACCTCCAACAAGCCCTCGGCAGGAGCCGCGGCCGACAACTGGCCGGCCGAGACCGGGCGCATTGCCAGCGACCGCACCGACAACACCGGCAGCCCCGCCCCATCGGCCAATTCCACCGACACCGCGCCGGCATCAGCCGGTGCTATCCGGACCCGCGCCCACGAGGCACCCGCGGCATGCAGTGAAACGCCCTGCCAGGAAAACGGCAACATCGTCTGGGTCTGCTGGCCGGCTACACCGATCGCATGCAACGCCGCGTCCAGCAGCACCGGATGAATCCCGAAGCCGCCAACCGGCGCTCCACCGTCGTCCGGGACAGCGATCTCGGCGAAGAGCTCGGCTCCGCGCCGCCACATCGCCTGCAGACCCCGAAACGCCCGGCCATACTCATAGCCCAGCTCCGCCAGCCGCTCGTAGGCGCCGGCGACGTCCACCGTAGACGCCCCTACCGGCGGCCATACCGACAAGTCCGCGGCCGGCGCCACCGGCCCTGCGCTCAACAGGCCCTGAGCGTGCAACATCCACCCCGAACCCGACTGGGCGCCAGAGGAATACACCGACACCTCGCGGTGCCCCGACTCTCCGGGCGCACCGACCACCACCTGTACCTGCACACCAGCGGCCGCCGGCAGCACCAACGGTGCCGACAACGTCAACTCCTCGATCAGCCCACAACCGACCTGATCACCGGCCCGGATAGCCAGCTCGACGAACCCCGACCCGGGGAACAACACCGTCCCGGCCGCCGCATGATCGGCCAACCACGGTTGTGCGGCCGTCGATATCCGGCCCGTCAACACCACTCCACCCGAATCGGGACGCTCCACCACCGCACCCAACAGCCCATGCTCGGCGCGCACCAGTCCCAGACTCTTCACATCCCCCGGCTCCACCGATCCGGCCGGCAGCCAAAACCGTTGCCGCACGAACCCGTATGTCGGCAGCTCCACCCGCCGGCCGCCCGAACCTTCGCAGATGGCTCGCCAGTCGACTCCAACGCCCGTTACGTCGGCCTGGCCGGCCGAGAGCCAAAACCGTTGCAGCCCACCATCGTCGCGCCCCAATGACGGAATCGCAACCGCGCCGTCACCGCGATTGGGGTCGGAAACGCCCAGGGGTTCGATGCACAACTTCGGAGGGTCCAGGAAGAACCGACGGCCGCGATCCGCACTCCGGCGATGGTGGTACAGACCACCCCAGTTACACCTCTCTCGACGGAGGCTTTCGGATGGCTTTTTCCGTCTCCGCGAGTGGCAGGTGCGCTGCTTCAACGAACTGTCAGCCAGTCACAACTGGATCATAGAATGCGCCAATGGCGGCGGGAAAGTCCTTTCAGATCTCCGCCATCCCGGCCGATCGCCTGAGACGCGATGACCGATTGAAAGTGATCATCGCTGTCCCTCAAACGGTCATTGCTGCTGGTTTTTGGCTGAACAGGATTGAATTTCCCGATGGCAGTCGCGTTGAGTGGGCGATTCAGCCCAACCTTGACCTGTGTAGCGAGAATGCTTCCCAAAGCACGAAGCACTTGCTGAAGTTCTTAAATGAAACCGGCATCCAGAGCCACATGGACGGACCGAGTTGTCCTATGTACCACGCCACACTCGTCCGCGCGTTTGAGAAGAGCCGCGCCTCGTTCAAGGACGTCCTCATCGTAATCGACGAAGCGCACCACATAATGTACGGCGGCGACGAGGACGCGGCAGTTCGGCTCGAGAACCATTCGGTGCTTTAGTGAGGCACAGTCTGCAGACCGAAACTGTCCAATTAGGTTTGACCACCGCCACCTTCTTCCGCGGCGATAACGCACGCATCATCCCCGATTCAGCGCAGTTTAAACGATTTGAGTTCGCATATGACGAATACCTGGCCTCGAGCAAGTACCTACGAAGTGTTGCGTATGACTTTGTGCTTTATGGTACGTCTTTTGTTTGACCCGCTCACACGTCTTTTCGATGCACGCGTTGGAAAGACCATCGTATATATTCCTGCTGTCAGCAGCAGTTCCTCCCTGGGAGGCAAGGATGAAGACGTAAAGGGCGTTTTGGGGCCATTGGCCAGACCGGTGAGCCAGTCCTCGCTGACACCGACCTGCCAGTCAAGCGAGTGAAAAGGGGTGATCAGTGGATTAGGGTTGTGAATTTAGTCGACGAGACGGACCGGTTGCAAAAGATAGCTGCAATCACAGCCGCTCACGAGGCGACGGATTCGGACAATATTGATGTCGTCATAGCACTGGGCATGTTCAAAGAAGGCGCGAACTGGGGTGGGCAGACCGGGAGGTCATCATCGGGCATCGTAGTTCGGCTTACCGAAATTGTTCAGATGATCGGTCGCATGTTTCGGGATGTGACAGGCAAGAGCCGCGTTGATGTGCACCAGATGTTGCCCTTCACGCTGGACCAGACCGATAAGGAACGGACGCGGCAGAGCCTGAATGAATACCTGAAGGCCATATTGCTTTCGCTGCTTCTTGAGAACGTCATAGACCCCGCTCTATCCCCAGCGGAGCGGACCCGGCAGTCGCGAGGCGGGAGGAGGCGAGTCAATTACCTCAAAGAAGCGTTTTCTGATGATCGGCGAAGCCGCGATCATCCTGGACGAGATCAAGACACGCGTCCTCGACGCCACCGCGGATGACTGTTCCGCGCCAGAACACAATCTCTTGAGAGAGGCGTTTCGGGACATCGTCTCAGACGTACTTGGCGCCCGCGGTATTTGGAGCATCACGACGAGATCGCAGAACAGATACTCAGAATGTTCAACCGACGCACCGGTCGCGCTGGCAAGGCCTCAATGTCGGTCGGGTTGATGTGGACCTCGTCAATTTCTTCGTCCCGCTTGCTCCAGTACGCTTCAGACGCATGCGGCATCAAGACGTTCAGAGAGTTGAGAGCTGCTTCGCGCGCGCGGGCGTTTATGCCATTCGGACAGAGCCAGGGCGTTCGTACATGGCCTTCAGTCAAGTCGCGGCGGAATGGGAGAAATTACTGCGGTTCCGGCGCGGAAAACCCGAGGGATATACCCACCAATCCGCATGCGGCCTATGAACACGAGGGATGGGTTGGATAGTGGGGTATCTCGGCTTGGAACTGGGATACTTGTGATTTTCGAAGCTTCCCTGAAGCGCGGCTGTTCGGTGCCGGTTTCGGTTGAAATCCGTGGTGGAGTGGAGAGAGTGCAGCGCCTCGGGCAACAAACCTCCCGATCTGCCCTCATCCCCTGAACACCGCGTATGAACACGAAGGCTGGGTCAGCTTCCCGTTGCTGGTGTTCATGCCAGACCCACCGTGCGGTTCCAGGAGGCTCGATGGTTTGTTCACGCTTGGCTTAAAGGCTCCCTCAGAATGGAAACAATACTGCAAATCGGGTGAAGAACCCCTCGGATATTCCATCGCAACCCGAGTGCGTTTATAGACACGACGGCTGGAGCAGTTACTGGCCGACTTGGTGCTCTTGGCACAGGTAAAGGCGAACGTCAGGACGGTTATCCCGGGTGTCTCTTTCCTCCGAAGCGCGTGAACGCGCTCGCGGTTTAGGCTCGAAGGTGCAATTGGAATGGGGTAAGAGCACTGCAAATCGGGGAACAGGCCACCCGATGTCCCACAAACCCCAACGTGGTGTATCGGGAGTTGGGCTGGAAGAACTATCAAGACTGGCTTGGCTTTAAGAAGACCGTCACGCTTGCAGATAGCGTACTGTTTCCGGTGCGTGGGTATGTTCCACGCTCCAGCTGAAGTCGTACTCGCACCGAGCAGTGTACGACTTCAGCTCGAGCGTGCGAACATACTCCCGCGCACCGGAAAACGGTCGAAGGCTGTCGAGAGCGTGACGGTCTTCTTAAAGCCAAGCCAGTCTTGATAGTTCTTCCAGCCCAACTCCCGATACACCACGTTGGGGTTTGTCGGGATATCGGGTGGCCTGTTCCCCGATTTGCAGTACTGTACCCATTCCACAATTGGCCTTTGAGACCTAAACCGCGAGCAAATTCACGCGCTTCAATGAAAGGACGCCAGATAACCGTCCTGACGTTCGCCTTTCCTGTCCCAAGCCAGTCGCCGTAACTGCTCCAGCCGTCGTGTCTATAAACGCACTCGGGTTGCGATGGAATATCCGAGGGCTTCTCACCCGATTTGCAGTATTGTTTCCATTCTGAGGGAGCCTTTAGGGCCAAAGCGTGAACAAACCATCGAGCCTCCTGAAACGCACGGTGGGTTCTGGCATGACAGCGGCGCCCAACCAATCCGGGAAGCTGACCGAGCCTTCGTGTTCATACGCGGTGTTCGGGGATGACGGCAGATCGGGAGGTTTGTTGCCCGAGGCGCAGTACTCTCTCCACTCCACCACGGATTTCAACCGAAGACCCCGCACGAACAGCCGCGCTTCAGGGAAGCTGCGAAAATCACGAGTCCTCCCAGTTCCGAGCCAATCCCCGTATCCAACCCATCCTTCGTGTTCATAGGCCGCATGCGGATTGGTGGGTATATCCTCGGGTTTTCCGCCGGAACCGCAGTAATTTCTCCATTCCGCCGCGGACTTGAGCTGAAGGCCATGTACGAACGCCCTGGCTCTGTCGAATGGCATAAACGCCCGCGCGCGCGAAGCAGCTCTCAACTCTCTGAACGTCTTGATGCCGCATGCGTCTGAAGCGTACTGGAGCAAGCAACCAAGAGGGTTTTCCTTGACGAGGTCCACATCAACCCGCCCGACATTGAGGCCTTCCAGCGCGACCGTGCGTCGGTTGAACATTCTGAGTATCTGTTCTGCGATCTCGTCGTGATGCTCCCAAATACCACGGGCGCCAAGTACGTCGAGACGATGTCCCGAAACGCCTCTCTCAACAGATTGTGTTCTGGCGCGGAACAGTCATCCGCGGTGGCGTCGAGGACACGTGTCTTGATCTCGTCCAGGATGATGGCGGCTTCGCCGTCATCAGAAAACGCTTCTTTGAGGTAATTGACTCGCCTCCCTCCGCCTTCGCGACTGCCGTGGTCCTGCTCCGCTGGGGATAGAGCGGGGTCTATGACGTTCTCAAGAAGCAGCGAAAGCAATATGGCCTTCAGGTATTCATTCAGGCTCTGCCGCGTCCGTTCCTTATCGGTCTGGTCCAGCGTGAAGGGCAACATCTGGTGCACATCAACGCGGCTCTTGCCTGTCACATCCCGAAACATGCGACCGATCATCTGAACAATTTCGGTAAGCGAACTACGATGCCCGATGATGACCTCCCGGTCTGCCCACCGCCAGTTCGCGCCTTCTTTGAACATGCCCAGTGCTATGACGACATCAATATTGTCCGAATCCGTCGCCTCGTGAGCGGCTGTGATTGCAGCTATCTTTTCTAACCGGTCCGTCTCGTCGACTAAATTCACAACCCTAATCCACTGATCACCCCTTTTCACTCGCATGACTGGCAGGTCGGTGTCAGCGAGGACTGGCTCACCGGTCTGGCCAATGGCCCTCAAAACGCCCTTTACGTCTTCATCCTTGCCTCCCAGGGAGGAACTGCTGTTGACAGCAGGAATATATACGATGGTCTTTCCAACGCGTGCATCGAAAAGACGTGTGAGCGGGTCAACAAAAGACGTACCATAAAGCACAAAGTCATACGCAACACTTCGTAGGTACTTGCACGAGGCCAGGTATTCGTCATATGCGAACTCAAATCGTTTAAACTGCGCTGAATCGGGGATGATGCGTGCGTTATCGCCGCGGAAGAAGGTGGCGGTGGTCAAACCTAATTGGACAGTTTCGTTGCAGACTGTGCCTCACTAAAGCACCCAATCGGTTCTCGAGCCGAACTGCCGCGTCCTCGTCGCCGCCGTACATTATGTGGTGCGCTTCGTCGATTACGATGAGGACGTCCTTGAACGAGGCGCGGCTCTTCTCAAACGCGCGGACGAGTGTGGCGTGGGTACATAGGACAACTCGGTCCGTCATGTGGCTCTGGATGCCGGTTTCATTTAAGAACTTCAGCAAGTGCTTCGTGCTTTGGGAAGCATTCTCGCTACACAGGTCAAGGTTGGGCTGAATCGCCCACTCAACGCGACTGCCATCGGGAAATTCAATCCTGTTCAGCCTAAAACCAGCAGCAATGACCGTTTGAGGGACAGCGATGATCACTTTCAATCGGTCATCGCGTCTCAGGCGATCGGCTGCAATGGCGGAGATCTGAAAGGACTTTCCCGCCGCCATTGGCGCATTTATGATCCAGTTGTGACTGGCTGACAGTTCGTTGAAGCAGCGCACCTGCCACTCGCGGAGACGGAAAAAGCCATCCGAAGCC
>CAWKEM010000023.1:0-60540 GCA_963848535.1 uncultured Actinomycetota bacterium | reverse complement strand
CAACGTTGTTCCTCAAACCCAAGTGATTACCGGTTCCCGGCGTCGTGAAGGTCGTTGGTGGGGGCGTATTTTCGTTTGCCGTCTTCGTCGCACTAGAGGGCGCGGAGTGGTCGGTGCAGGCGGCCTTCGAGGTGGCCGCCGACGAGATGTTGCCAGGTGCGCAGCTCTTGCGGGATGTCACGGACCTCGTGGTCGCCGTCGGGCTGGATAATCAGCGCCCGGATGCGGCTCGCTGTTGCCAGCTCGCGAGTAGCCCGCCTGGTTCATCATGTGTTTCCTTCCGTTTGCCCCGGCTGACAAGTTGGGCGAATTGCGCTGCATCACCACGTATCTCACAATTTTCCATTATTCCCAGCTATATTTTCGGCAGCCTATCAAAGCAAACACAAACACTTACAACGTGTTTCAAGAGGACAGTGGACCATCTCGTCATTTCGCGCAACAAGTCTGACGCTGCTGTCACGCCCCAGTTCTCTTGATCACAACCCCCTGTCTCGGTGTCTCGTGTTGTGCGACTGTCTGTATCAGCTCAATTGCCTGCCCGCCCACACCCCTAAAGGGGTGTGTGTCGGGGCAGTAGACGGGTGCCTGGGCAGTTCGTGATCGAAAGCATGGCTGACCTTGGGGAAATAGCTCAGGCATCAAAGCTGCCCGGATGTGCAGGCGGTCGAATAGTTGAGTAAACATGCCCTGACCTGGGCAGGCAGTTATGCGGCATTTTGGGCAGTTCCGATCTCGGCAGCCTTGCGCTGGCGCAAAGCCTCTTCGAGGACAGCCCTTGGCCAGTGCCTGCTATGGGCTGTTAGCGCCCCCTGGGCTGCCGGTCGACCGCCCGTAAAACCGATGCTGTCAAGGAAGGCGATGCACTCTTGGACGGCGTCAATCTCGATGGTGTGTCGTAGCGGTGTGCCACCTTGGCGGATCTTCAGCGTCCCAGTGTCGTGCAGTGTCCGGCACTTGTCCAGCTTCAGGGTGATCAGGTCACCCTGACATGGCTGAATCCACTGCAGGTCAACGTTGTCCGCTTCGCGGGATCAGCCACGGGCACCTCTGCTGGCGTCGTGGCCCTGGTGGTCCAAGATCACGGCGGCGCAGTTGGCTTGGCGCAACGGAACCATCGAGTACCTGTACAGATCCTGCCAGGTGTCAGACTTTGACTCTTCTCCTGCAACGAGTTTGGAGATGGTGTCGAAGATGACAAGGTCCGGTGAGTGCCTTCCGACCATAGCTTCGATGAACTGTCCGCCCCGACTTAGTGTCCAGCGCGGGCAGATCCGGCATGTGGTAATAAACCAGCCTTTTCAGACTGTCGTCGTGATAGCCGAGGTTGGTACGGCGCGTGTACACCTCACCGACAGGGTTCTCCATGTCGATGTACAGAACTGACATCGGTTCGGCCTGCGGATGCCCGAGGACGGAATGCCCTGTAGCCAAGGACATTGCGATGTCGAACATGAGCAAGGACTTGCCGGTCCCACCTTGTCCAACCATCGAAACGATCTGGCCCGCGTTGATGATGGTAGGGATGATGGTTTTTGCGGTGTTGGTGGGTGGATTCATCCAGTCCAGCGGAGCCAGCTGGTCCAGGATGGTCTGGTCGGTGATGTTGCAGTCGGATTGCGAATGTCGTGCTTGCTCACCGTCTGCTGCCTTCGATGCGTCCCAGTTCTTCTGCTGCCCGCGACAATGTTGCTGCCAGCATCACCGCCTCGTCCGCGTCCAGGTCGAGAGCACCTTCGAGGCAGACCCACATTTCGATAGATCCGTCTGAGAACTGGCAACCCGCGAGCTCGACTTCTACCGGATCAGAACAGCTTGTCTCAACCGTCCAACTGCGGCTTTCAGAAATACCCGTATCCAGTACTGGTGACCGCAGCTTCCTTCGAAGAAGTGCCATTCACCGACCCGTGTCAGCTACGGTGGTGCCGGGATGTGTGTAAGTTCGCTCACAGCACACCGCCCTTGGTCGTCTTCGCCTTCTGCTCCTGCTTCCACCGCTCCAGGTCGACTAGGTCGTAGAAGATTCGCGAGCCGAGCTGGTATGAAAGAGGTCCGCGGTCGCCTCGGTGGCGATACCAGCGGAGTGTGGCCTCGGGTAGTACGAGCCACTCACTTGCCTGTTGGGTGGTCAATCGCCTCGGGGTGCCCCATGATCCTCCTTTTGCTGTAGACGGTTTCGTGATCAGTAGCGTTGAGAGTCTCTGTGGCACAACATGTAGCTAGAACCCCCAGCACTGTCCGTTACCCGTCCACTCCTGTGCCTGTTTCTTCCATTTTAAGCAGCGAGTGACGCCCGTGAACGAGTGCCGCTTACCCCCGTTCGACGGTCGGAGTCAGGACGTACTATCCGGGGCATGGCAACGACAAAGCGCAACCCATCCGACCTCGGCTACATCGAGGACCGCTCGATGAAGCCCGACGGCACCCCGAAAACGAGGCACGGGCAAGGCAAGCAATACCGAGCCAGGTGGGTAGACGATGATGGCAAGGAGCGGTCGGCCAGCTTCAGCAACGAGAAGGCAGCTAAGCAGCATCTGAAGTCGGTGGCGCGTGGTGAGGTCGCAAATGCTCATGGGCGCAGGACATTCACAGAGTTCTATAAGGAGTGGTCTACCAGTCAGCCATGGGTGCCCGGCACCGTGCGGGCGATGAATCTCGCGGCCAACTCCGTCACGTTCGGCAACGTCGAGCTGGAACGTTCTCGGCCTTCCCACCTGCAGTCTTGGGTAAAGGCGATGCAGGGACAAGCCCGTACAGCCCAGCACCATCCGGACCCGCTTTAACAACGTTCGGGCCGTCATCCGTGCGGCTGTGGCGGACCGGGCCATCCCGTTTGACGTGACGATCAACGATGGGGTCCGTCTTCCACGTGTACAGAAACCCGAACGGGCAGATGATGACGGCCTGACGATCCCGGAGGCAAAGCGACGTGGGTGCGCTGCTACGCGAAGCCGACGACAAGTTCGCGGCCTTCATCGGCTTTGTGCGCGTTCGGCGGCCTGCGCCTGGGTGAAGCGGCGGCACTGAAGGTCTCGGACGTGGACTTCATCCGCAAGTTGATCCGCGTGGATCGTCAGGTGCAGCGGGCCAATGGCAAGCAGGTCGAAATCCGGCCGCCGAAGTACGGGAGCAACCGCACCGTCTATGCACCCGATGGACTTATCGAGCTACTGAGTGAGCACGTTCGCGTCCATGTGCCAGGCGACAATCCAGATCGGTGGATGTTCCCAGGAAAGGGTGAGCATCCCCTGCACCAAAACTCGGTGGGCTACCTGTGGCGCAAGGCAAGACGCAAGGCCGGTGTGCAGTGTCGAGACACGGCTGCATGACCTGAGGCACTTCTACGCTTCTGGGCTGATCTATGCCGGGTGTGATCCGGTGACGGTTCAGCGGGCCATGGGGCACAAGTCAGCGACGGTCACACTCAACACGTACAGCCACAAGTGGCCAAAGGCTGAAGACCGGACCCGTAACGCTGCGACCGCGATGTTCGCCGAGGCTGTGCCAGCGGCTGCGTACCCGCTGCGTACCGCAGGTAGCTAAACCGCCACTGACCTGCGCCTCTTAGACGTTGAACCGGAATTCGACCACATCCCCGTCGGCCATGACGTAGTCCTTGCCTTCCATTCGGACCTTGCCGGCCGCCTTGGCCGCCGCCATCGAGCCGGCGGCGATCAGGTCGTCGTAGGACACGATCTCGGCTTTGATGAAGCCCTTCTCGAAGTCGGTGTGGATCACCCCCGCGGCCTTGGGCGCCGTATCGCCCTGGTGGATGGTCCACGCTCGCGCCTCTTTCGGACCCGCCGTCAAGAACGTCTGCAGCTTGAGCGTGTGAAAACCCGCCCGGGCCAGTGCGTCGAGCCCACGCTCGGTCTGTCCGATCGACTCCAGCAGTTCGGCGGCCGACTCGTCGTCGAGTTCGTTCAGCTCGGACTCGATAGCCGCGTCCAGGAACACCGCGTCGGCGGGCGCAACGAGCCGACGCAACTCGGCGACCCGTGCGGCATCGGTCAGCACCGCCTCGTCGGCGTTGAAGACATACAGGAACGGCTTGGTGGTCAGCAGATTCAGCTCGCGCAGCACCGAGCTGTCCACGCCGGCGCCGAACAGCGTCTTCCCGCTGTCGAGTACCTGTTGAGCGGTGATCGCGGCGTCGTAGAGCGGCTTTCGCTCTTTGTTGGTGCGCGCTTCCTTCTCCAGCCTGCCCACGGCGCGCTCCAGGGTTTGCAGGTCGGCCAATATCAATTCGGTCTCGACGACCTCGATGTCGGATTGGGGATCCACCCGTCCGGCAACATGCGTCACGTCGTCGTCGGAGAACACCCGGACCACCTGACAGATGGCGTCACACTCACGGATGTGGGCCAGGAACTTGTTTCCCAGGCCTGCGCCCTCGGACGCACCCTGGACCAGGCCGGCGATGTCGACGAAAGTGACCGGCGCTGCGACGATGCGCTCGGATCCGAATAGCTCCGCCAGCTTGTCCAGTCGCGGATCGGGTAGCGGAACCACACCTTCGTTCGGTTCGATCGTCGCGAACGGATAGTTGGCCGCCACCACGTTGTTCCGGGTCAGCGCGTTGAACAGGGTCGACTTGCCGACATTGGGCAAACCCACTATTGCCAGGCTCAGGCTCACAGGGAGCCAAGTCTAGGGCTCAGCGGCAGCGCTGGCTGCCACGGACCGTTCGTACGCGATGGGGCATGGCACGCCCGGGTTACGACGAGGCATATACGGGCCTTCGGGCTCATTGCCGGTACGGTCTACATGTGCCAGAACAGCGGGCCAGGTCGACCGTGGCGGTTGCTCACCGCTCGATCCACCCAGATATCCCAGGTGTGCCCTGGTGGACAGCCCTGCTCATCGCCACGACCGGGGCTGCCGTCGGGTACCTGATCGACGCCGGTTCTGGTCACAAGGAGCTGACCCACGTCTTCGCCGGCTGCTATATCGCCGGCTGCGTGGCAGCGGTGCTGGCCGTGCGTCAGGACGGTGTGTTCACCGCGATCATCCAGCCACCGCTGATCCTTTTCTGCGCGGTGCCGGGTGCCTACTGGCTGTTCCACGGAGGCAAAATCGGCCACCTCAAGGACCTGCTGATCAACTGCGGCTACCCGCTCATCGAGCGCTTCCCACTGATGTTGGGCACCGCCGGCGGCGTACTGCTGATCGGACTGGCCAGGTGGTATTTCGCGATGTCGCAGCGGGCAACCACGGCGGGGAACACGTCCGACGACGCGGCTACGCCTACCACCATCGATGCCAAGGCCTTCGTCAGCGGCATCGCCGCGAAACTGCAGTCGATGCTGCGCCCCGACGGGGACGAGGACGACGCCGACGAGGCTCCCGAAGCACGGCGGGGTCGCTCGGCCGGTGCTGCCACGAAATCCCGCCGGGTGGCGCGCAACGGTACGTCGGCCGCCCGTTCGGCCCGAACCCGGTCGCGGCACGCACGACGGTCGCTGGACGACGGGCCAGAACCACCGGTCGAGCGTCCGCGGCGCCCAACTCGCCGAGACCCGGCGCCTGCCCGCGATTACGACGCGGCGGAACCCCCCCGGCGGCCGCAGCGCCGGCCCAGGCCGGAGGCCGATCCGGGCCTGCGTGGCGAACCGCCTCGGGACGCCCGTCGCGAGCCGCGCACCCGGCGCAGTCCCTACGAGCGGCCCGTGCCGCGCACCAGCCGTTTCGACGGCTACGACATGTACGACGTGCCCGGGATGCCTGAGCATGTCGGTCGGCATGAGTCCCGTGAGCGGCACGACCGCCACGAGCCGCCCTACGAACCGAGGCGCCGGCGCGCCACACCAAACGGCGCCAACCCGACCCACCACCCCGTCTCGCAGGTCCGCTACCGCGGGGCACCCCCGGTGGACGAGCCGAGAGCCGAGCCCCGAGTCGACCCGCGCACCGAACGCCGGAGTGGACCACGCACGCATGGCCGGTCTCAGGGACGACCGCCCGCGGAATCCTGGGAGTACGACGTCTGAGCCCTGAGTGAAGGCCGGTCCGTCAGAGAAGTGACCGGATCTCCCGAGGCAGCGCGAACACCAGCGTCTCCTGGGCCGTCGTCACCGGTTGCACCACGTCGTAGCCGCACTCAGCGAGCCGCGCCAACACACCTCGCACCAGCACCTCGGGGACAGACGCACCAGAGGTGACACCGACCGTGGTGACACCCTCCAGCCACGCCGGGTCGATATCGTCGGCCCAGTCGACCAGGTGAGCGGCCGCAGCGCCGCTGCCCAACGCCACTTCCACCAACCGCACCGAATTCGACGAATTGCGGGACCCCACGACGATCACCAGCTCGCACTCCGGCGCCATCGCCTTGACCGCAACCTGCCGGTTCTGGGTCGCGTAGCAAATGTCGTCGCTGGGCGGATCCTGCAGCTTGGGGAAACGCCGGCGCAGCCGCTCCACGATCTCCATCGTCTCGTCGACCGACAGCGTGGTCTGCGACAGCCAGACCACCTTGTTCTCGTCGCGGACCGTGACGTTTTCCACCGCGGCGACCCCGTCGACCAGCTGCACGTGCTCGGGCGCTTCCCCGGCGGTACCGATGACCTCCTCATGGCCCTCGTGACCGATCAGCAGGATGTCGTAGTCGTTCCGGGCGAATCGCCTGGCCTCGTTGTGCACCTTGGTCACCAACGGACAGGTGGCATCGATGGTGTGCAAGTTGCGGGCGGCGGCCGCGGCATACACCGTCGGCGCCACCCCGTGCGCGGAGAACACCACGATGGCTCCCTTGGGAACCTCGTCGGTCTCCTCGACGAACACCGCACCGGCCTTTTCCAGGGTGTCGACCACGTGCCGGTTGTGCACGATCTCGTGGCGCACATAGACCGGCGGGCCGTTCTTCTCCAGCGCGCGCTCGACCGTCTCGACAGCCCGGTCTACCCCCGCGCAGTAACCACGCGGCTCCGCCAGGAGCACTCTCTTACGGGTTGGGTCGTCGGCTACCGACCTCCCAGACTTCGAAGCGCCGGGAATCCCCATGTCGACAGTCGGCGGCATGACACCCAGGGTACGTTCCCCCGACACCGGCCTGCCAGCTCACCGGGGCGGGCTTGGAGTTAGCCGCCGCTTCAGGCAATCTTGGACCCATGGCTACTGCACCGTATGGAGTTCGGCTACTGGTCGGCGCGGCGACAGTCGCCGTCGAGGAGACGATGAAGCTGCCGAAATCCATCCTGATGTACCCGATGACGTTGGCCAGCACGGCAGCGCACCTTGTGATGCGATTTCAGCAGAATCTCGCTGAGCTGGTGATCAAGGGTGACAGCACCCTGGAATCCATTTTCCCGCCGAAGGACGAGAAGCCGGAGTGGGCAACCTTCGACGAGGACCTGGCCGACGCCGGCGACGGACCTCCCGCTGCGTTGCCAGATGGCAGCGAAGGCGATCGCCGCGCCGAGGGACGGTTCGCCCTGTACTCGATAGCCGATGCGACCGGACCCGCCGATCCACCGGCAAAGCCCGCCCGGCAATCGAAGACGTCGACGGCCACCACGACGGTTCCGCAACCGGCGGTGGTAGCCGAACTCGACTATCCAACGTTGACACTGGCCCAGCTGCGGGCCCGGCTGCAGTCGCTCAGTGTCGACGAACTCGAAGCACTGCTGGCCTACGAGCAGGCCACCAAGGATCGCGCGCCGTTCCAGACACTGCTCGCCAACAGGATCACCCGCGCGAACGCCAAGTGACCCCAGCGGCCAATTCCGAACCGAACTCCGCCGAGAACCCCTTTCCGGTTCGCGCGGTGGCGATCCGGGTCGCGGGCTGGATCGACAAGCTGGGCATCGTATGGGTGGAGGGGCAGCTGGCCCAGATCACGATGCGGCCGGACTCCAAGACCGTGTTCATGGTGCTGCGCGACCCGGCTGCCGACATGTCGCTGACCGTGACATGTCCGCGCGACCTCGTGCAGAACGCGCCGGTGAAATTAGCCGAAGGCACTCAGGTAGTGGTGTGCGGCAAGCCGTCGTTCTACACCGGGCGGGGCACATTCTCTTTGCGTCTCAGCGAGATTCGCGCCGTCGGTGTCGGCGAGCTGCTGGCGCGCATCGATCGGCTGCGCCGGCTGCTGGCAGCCGAAGGGCTCTTCGATCCGCGACTCAAGCGACCAATCCCCTTCCTGCCCAACACGGTCGGACTGATCACCGGCCGGGCCAGTGCCGCCGAACGCGACGTGACGACTGTGGCAAGCGGGCGCTGGCCTGCAGTGCGTTTCGCGGTGCGCAACACGGCGGTCCAGGGGCCGAACGCCGTCGCGCAGATCGTCGAAGCGCTGTACGAACTCGATCGCAACGTCGAAGTGGACGTGATCGTGCTGGCCCGTGGCGGCGGTAGCGTCGAGGACCTGCTGCCGTTTTCCGACGAGACGCTGTGCCGTGCCATTGCGGCGTGCCGGACGCCGGTGGTCAGCGCGGTCGGTCACGAACCCGACAACCCGCTCTGCGATCTGGTTGCCGACCTGCGCGCCGCCACTCCCACGGACGCGGCGAAGAAGGTGGTTCCCGACAGCGTCGCCGAGCAGCGGCTGATCGCAGACATGCGCCGTCGGAGCGCACAGGCACTGCGCAACTGGGTGTTCCGCGAACAACGGGCGCTGGCCCACGTGCGCAGCCGCCCGGTGCTGGCCGAACCGCTGGCCGCCCTGACGGCGCGCGCCGACGAGATTCACCGCGCGCGGACGGCCGTTCGCCGCGACATCACTCGGCTGGTCGCCGCCGAGACCGAGCGCGTTGGTCATCTGAGCGCGCGGCTGACGACGTTGGGGCCGGCGGCCACCTTGGCCCGCGGCTATGCCATTGTGCAAACCGTTCCTGACGCGGGACCTCCGACGGTGCTGCGTTCGGTTGACGACGCACCGGCGGGCACTCGGCTGCGGGTGCGGGTCGCCGACGGCGCCCTGGCGGCGGTAAGCGAAGGACTGACCGATGGCCGCTAGGGACGACAATGGCGACACCTTCGCCGCCCAGGACGCGCAGCCGATTACGGCTACTAGTGAGCTCGGCTATGAAGCTTGCCGGGACGAGCTGATCGAAGTCGTACGGCTTCTCGAGCAAGGCGGGCTCGACCTCGATGCGTCGCTGAAGCTGTGGGAAAGGGGCGAACAGCTGGCCAAAAGGTGCGAGGAGCACTTAGCTGGCGCCCGTAAGCGAATCGAGGATGCGCTCGCCGCAGGCCAGGCCGAGGAAGGCTGAACCCCGGCCGGGTGGCGAATTCGGCTTCCTGACCAATTCCCGAACTGAAACACGTTTCAGTTATGCTTCGCCGCATGGGTGATCCATCAGTGACGACCGAATTGGGACGCGTCCTGGTCACCGGCGGCTCAGGGTTTGTCGGCGCGAACCTGGTAACCACCTTGCTCGACCGCGGATACCAGGTACGTTCCTTCGACCGCGTCCCTTCGCCGCTGCCGCAGCACCCGCAACTGCAGGTGCGCCACGGTGACATCACCAACACAGCCGACTGCGCCGCGGCGGTAGACGGCATCGACACGGTATTCCACACCGCGGCGATCATCGATCTGATGGGCGGCGCGTCGGTGACCGACCAATACCGGCAGCGCAGCTTCGCGGTCAACGTCGGCGGCACCGAGAACCTGGTGAACGCCGGGCAGGCAGCCGGGGTCAAGCGATTCGTCTACACCTCGTCCAACAGCGTGGTGATGGGCGGCCAAACCATCCCAGGCGGCGACGAGACGTTGCCCTACACCAACCGGTTCAACGACCTCTACACCGAGACCAAGGTGCTCGCTGAGCGATTCGTGTTGTCCCAGAACGGGTCCAGGGGCATGCTGACGTGTGCGATCAGGCCCAGCGGCATCTGGGGCCGTGGCGACCAGACGATGTTCCGCAGGCTGTTCGAAAGTGTGATCGCCGGCCACGTCAAGGTGCTGATCGGTCGCAAATCGGCCCGGCTCGATAACTCGTACGTGCACAACCTGATTCACGGTTTCATCCTGGCCGCCGAGCACCTGGCGCCCGGCGGCACCGCACCCGGTCAGGCGTACTTCATCAACGACGCCGAGCCGATCAACATGTTCGAGTTCGCCCGGCCGGTGATAGAGGCCTGCGGCGAACACTGGCCGCGGGTACGGGTCAACGGTCCCATGGTCCACGCGGCGATGACAGTTTGGCAGCGGCTGCATTTCCGCTTCGGGATACCGGCGCCGCTGCTCGAACCGTTGGCCGTCGAGCGGCTGTATCTGGACAACTACTTCTCGATCGCCAAGGCGTCCCGGGATCTGGGCTATCAGCCCCTGTTCAACACTGAGCAGGCGATGTCCGAATGCCTGCCCTACTACGTGGACATGTTCCGGCAGATGAAAAGCCAAGCGCTGGCAGCAAAAACCGCCAAGCCGACGGTCAGCGGGCCGCGGTAGACGGGCGCTATCGGAAGCTCACCATCTCGCTGCCCCAGGCGGCTCGGATGTGTGCATCGACATCGTGCGCGACGGCGTCACGCCGGTCGATGATCAAGCAGGCGCGATCGGTCTCCCGGTAGGCCGTCCAGTCCGGCTCGCCGGCAGGGCCCACGGGCTTGGATTGGGTAGCGAAATTGACCCACCTGGTTCGCACCCTCTTCGAGACCGCCTTGGCGGTTCTGGCGCCGCCGAGCTTCAATGTGGGGTCCTTGGGTCCACCGAGATTGCCCCAGACATAAGGCAATTCGGTGGCATGAGCGGCCCGGACCAACAGCAGCTTCAGCAACGGGGTCGAGTAGTCAAACCGGTACAGATACACCGGCGCCACCCTGCTGTGCCCCTCGGCCAGCCACACCGACGGCATCCGGAATCCCACGTCGGTGGCGATGCTCAAAAGCCTTGCCTTGCGCCCCAACCGCGAATAGGCCGAAACGATCTCCTCCTGGGTGGGCAATTGCAGGTCGGGCTGTTCGGCGGCGATCTCGTTGAACATCGACGTGATCGCGCGCGGAGTGATCGGCATCAGCGGTGACCTCATCAGCCGAAAGAGCGCTGCCTCATTCTTGTTGGTGCCGATGATCAGCGGGACCCGATGTGAGCGGCCCTGCTGCGCCAGCTTGACCGGGTAGTCGTCCAACAGATCGTCGTCGACGATCGGGACGAACGCCAGCGTGCCCGGATTACGGACAGGCACTTCGTCGAACACTTGCTGCGAGGCGGCCAGGATCGCTGCCATCGGCATCTCGAGCAACCGCTCCACCTCGGACGGGACGATTCCCAGCTTGTCGAGGAACCCTTCGGCGACATGGCGGGCCCTGCCACGGTCGTACACCGATGTGGCCGGTGAGCTTTGGGCGATCGCGCCGGCGAACAGACCCTCGGCCGCCGGGCTGGCGAGCAGGGTCGTCACGATCCCGGCGCCAGCGGATTCACCGAACAGCGTGACTTTGTCCGGATCACCGCCGAACGCCGCGATGTTGTCGCGTACCCAGCGCAAAGCCGCCAGCACGTCCCGCAGCCCGATATTCGAGTCGAAACGTCGCCGCGCAGTGTTGAACGACGATAAGTCGAGAAAGCCCAACGCCCCGAGCCGATAGTTGACCGTCACCGCGACGACCTCGCCGCTGCCGACCAATCGGCGACCGTCGTAGAGCGACTGGCTGCTGGATCCCAGGACGTAGGCGCCCCCGTGCAGCCACACCATCACCGGTTTTCCGTCACCGGGTTCGGTGTCAGACGATGCCCAAACGTTCAGCCGCAAGCAGTCTTCGCTCTGCGGCGCCCCCACGTCGAGCGGCATATTGGGGAAAGACGGCTGCGGGCAGGCCGGCCCGAAGGAGATGGCGTCGGCGACCTCGGTCCACTGCGGCGGGGGCTCGGGCGCCCGGAAACGCAGATCGCCGACGGGCGCCGCCGCGTACCGAATGCCTTTCCACGCCCTGACGCGGCCGTCATCGGTGCCCCGGACCGGGCCGTAGCTGGTTTCGACCACAGGGTCGTCGATCGCCATGCGTCTCGTAACTCCCCTAGGTGAGCCTGCGGGTGAGAAACTCGACCACCCGCTTGCGGGCCTCGTAGGCCGGCTGGCCGTCGACTTCACGGACCTCTTCGGTGAGCACCGAGTGCGCCATCTTCCCGAAACCGTATTCGTTGCCCGGTCCCGAGTAGATCTCAATCACCTCGAATGCGTCGCCGAGCCGCTCCTTGAGCGTCGTGAACCGTTCCCGTGGCGCCATCTTGTCCTCGCTGAACCGCAAGCCCATGGCGCACAAGCCCTCGCTGGCGCAGCGATCGGCCACCGTGGTCAGCTCGGACTCGCTCAAGCCGGGATCGCGGCGCCGCGCCGTGCCCAACGGCACCGGGATCGTCGGCTGAGAAAGCACCGGAGCCAGCACGCTGTCGTCGACCGCGGCGGCCAGCGCGAAGCCGCCGGTGAAGCACTGGCCGATCACGCCGACACCCTTGCCCGGCGTCGACGCGTTGAGATCACGAGCCAGCGCGCGCAGGAATAACGACACCGGCCGCTGCTTGTTGGTCGCAAACCCCGCGAATTCCTTTGTGACACAGGCCCGCGCGATGGTCGCTAACGCGTAGCCGGCCGTCGCCGGCTTGCCTGGCTCACCGAACAGTGACGGCATGGCGACGGTGAAGCCGTTGTCCACCAGGTGATTACCCAGGCCCAGCACACCGGGATGGATCCCGGGTATCTCGGGAATCAGCACCACCCCCGGGCCGGCGCCCTTGCGGTAGACGTCGTGGGTGTACCCACCGCCACTGAACGGTGCCACCGACCATCCGGACAGATCTACTCCGGGTGCAGTCACGCCACGGGCTCCCTTGCTTGCGCGGGCCGACTATCGGCTTGGCATAGGCGGCTGCGATTGCGTCGCCGACGCCAGCGTACGGAACTGGTCGGTGCTGCCGGCACCGGTGATGGCGATCTGAGTGGCACCGGCCGGGCCGGCAAGTCGGGTGGTCCATACCGGTTCGGCGTCCGCACCGCTTTGGCCGGCACCGTGATAGACGACCCAGTCGGTTCCGGCGACGTCGACCGTTCCGGTCGGATACGCCGACGGATGGATCGAGCCGACCAGCTTGTCCTCGTCGGCGTTGCTCTGGGTAAGGCTCAGATACATTCCCGTCGGGCTGATGTATCCCACGGTTGAGGTCGCCGCATGCAGCCGCTGACCGGTGGCGGGGTCGGTTCGCCCGTTCTCGATACCACCGCGGCCGCCGGAGTTGGCACACCATCCGGCGGGTAGCTGCGGCATCCGGATGGGGAATCCCAGCGTGGCGGCGTCTGCCCGCAGGGCTGCCGCCGCGTCGTAGGACGGGATAGTCCCCTTGTCCGTCCGGATCGGCTGGAACGAACACATCCCCACCAGGCCCGCCAGCAAGATGCAGCCAAGCACCAGCGGCATGAGCGACCAGAACATGTCGCGCCCGTCCTGCAGCAGCCGCGGTTTGGCCGGTCTGGGTGCCGGAGCCGGCTCGCCGGCTACCTCGGCATTCGACTGCGGCTGCTCGGTCATCCCCCGAGTATCCCAGTTCCCGCAGCCGAGGTGCTTCTGGGACAATCAGCAACCATGACAGTTGAAGGCGGCGACCGCTCGCCTGGAACCGGTTCGTCGCCGACCGCCACCGCCGGCCGCGACCCGTCGCAGCCGCGGTCGCGTGGTGAAGCCCCAGACCGCAACCTGGCGCTAGAGCTGGTACGAGTGACCGAGGCCGGTGCCATGGCCGCCGGCCGTTGGGTGGGCCGCGGCGACAAAGAGGGCGGCGACGCCGCCGCGGTCGACGCGATACGCGAACTGGTGAACTCCGTCTCGATGCGCGGAGTGGTGGTAATCGGCGAGGGCGAGAAAGACCACGCGCCGATGCTCTACAACGGCGAAGAGGTCGGCAACGGCGACGGCCCGGACTGCGACTTCGCCGTCGACCCCATCGACGGCACCACGTTGATGAGCAAGGGCATGCCCAACGCCATTTCGGTGCTGGCGGTAGCCGATCGCGGTGCGATGTTCGACCCGTCGGCGGTGTTCTACATGAACAAGATCGCCGTCGGGCCCGAAGCCGCACACGTGCTGGACATCACCGCGCCGATCGCCGAAAACATCCGGGCCGTTGCCAGGGTCAAGGCATTGTCGGTGCCGGACATGACCGTGTGCATCCTGGACCGGCCCCGCCACGCTCAGCTGATCGAAGACGTCCGGGCCACCGGAGCCCGCATCCGGTTGATCACCGACGGCGACGTCGCCGGCGCGATCTCGGCGTGCCGACCAGAGTCGGGCACCGACATGCTGGCCGGGATCGGCGGCACCCCGGAGGGCATCATCGCCGCCGCCGCGATCCGCTGCATGGGCGGCGCCATCCAGGCACAACTGGCGCCCCGCGACGAAGCCGAACGCCGCAAGGCGCTCGATGCCGGTTACGACCTGGACCAGGTGCTGACCACCAAAGATCTGGTGTCCGGCGACAACGTCTTTTTCTGCGCCACCGGCGTCACCGAGGGCGATCTGCTCAAGGCGGTGCGGTACTACCCCGGCGGCTGCACCACCCAGTCGATCGTGATGCGTTCGAAGTCGGGCACCGTCCGGATGATCGAGGCCTACCACCGGCTCTCGAAGCTCAACGAATACTCCGCCATCGACTTCACCGGCGACAGCTCCGCCGCCTATCCCCTGCCCTGACCCGCCATAACAACCCCATCACGCAAGGAAGCCGATCTATGGCCGCTGACGGCTCTGAAAACACCGCAGACACCGGGTACCGCATCGAGCACGACACCATGGGTGAGGTCCGGGTACCCGCAAAAGCGTTGTGGCGTGCGCAAACCCAGCGCGCGGTAGAGAACTTCCCGATCTCGGGCCGGGGTCTGGAGCGCAGCCAGATCCGCGCCATGGGCCTGCTCAAGGGCGCCTGCGCGCAAGTCAACAAAGACCTCGGATTGCTGGCACCGGAAAAGGCGGACGCGATCATCGCCGCGGCGGCTGAGATCGCCGACGGCCGACACGACGACCAGTTCCCCATCGATGTGTTCCAAACCGGCTCGGGCACCAGCTCCAACATGAACACCAACGAGGTGATCGCCAGCATCGTGGCCGCGGGCGGCGTCGCGGTGCACCCCAACGACGACGTCAACATGTCCCAGTCGTCCAACGACACCTTCCCGACCGCCACCCACATCGCGGCCACCGAGGCCGCGGTACGTCACCTCATCCCGGCGCTCGAAGTGCTGCACGAGGCTCTGGCGGCCAAGGCCCGCGAGTGGCGCACCGTGGTCAAGTCGGGCCGCACCCATCTGATGGACGCCGTTCCGGTGACGCTCGGCCAGGAGTTCAGCGGATACGCCCGCCAGATCGAGGCGGGGATCGAGCGGGTCCGGGCCACGCTGCCGCGGCTGGGCGAACTGGCGATCGGCGGGACCGCGGTGGGCACCGGGCTCAACGCTCCCGACGGCTTCGGCGCCAAGGTGGTCGAGACGCTGATCGCTTCCACCGGTCTGAGCGAATTGCGCACGGCGAAGAACTCTTTCGAGGCTCAGGCGGCCCGCGACGGGCTGGTCGAGGCGTCTGGCGCGCTGCGTACCATCGCGGTGTCACTGACCAAGATCGCCAACGACATCCGCTGGATGGGGTCGGGCCCGCTGACCGGTCTGGCCGAGATCCGGCTGCCGGACCTGCAGCCGGGCAGCTCGATCATGCCGGGCAAGGTGAATCCGGTGATCCCGGAGGCGGTTACGCAGGTCGCCGCGCAGGTGATCGGTAATGACGGCGCGGTCGCCTGGGGCGGCGCGAACGGCGCCTTCGAGCTCAACGTCTACATCCCGATGATGGCCCGCAACATCCTCGAGTCCTTCAAGCTGCTGACCAATGTCTCAAAGCTGTTCGCGGAGCGCTGCATTACCGGACTGGCCGCTAATGTCGAGCATCTGCGCGAGCTGGCCGAATCGTCTCCGTCGATCGTGACCCCGTTGAATTCGGCGATCGGTTACGAGGAGGCCGCCGCGGTGGCCAAGCAAGCGCTCAAGGAGCGCAAGACGATTCGCCAGACCGTCATCGACCGCGGCCTGATCGGCGACAAGTTGTCGGTGGAGGAGCTGGACCGCCGGCTGGACGTGTTGGCGATGGCCCGGGTAAATGACAAGGTCAAGCCGGACCACTAGACCGGCCGTCGTACGGCGCGAAGGACGGCGGTGGTCGATGAGAGTGAGGGCAGTTCGGCGATGACGACTCCTCCCGGCGGTCCCTATGGCCAGGACCCCTATGGAACGAATCCGTATGGGCAGCAACCATATTGGGGGGGCCAGCCGCAGGGAGGTCCTTACCCCTACCCGCCGGGTGGCTGGTACGCCAATCCTGCGGGCGGGCCGAATCCCTACCCCCCGGGCGGCTATCCGCCCCAGCAATTCCCCCCACCGGGCCAGCAGTTTCCACCCGGCTGGCCGGGCGGGCCCTACCCGCCTGGACCACCGCCGAACGGGCCACGCTCGAAGCTGCCGTGGCTCATCCTCGCCGGTATCGCAGCGGTTGGCGTCATCGCGGTGGTCGTGATGCTGGTTGTCGGCCTCACCAGCACCCACAAGTCGACCACAGCGGGACCCTCCGCGACCACTGGCGTTCCGACGTCGCAGCCGAACAATTCCGGGCAGACCGCGACCGGTTGCACCCCCAATGTGTCGGGCGGGGAGCGGCCCGCCGGCGACACGATCAGCGCGGGCAAGCTGTCGTTCCCGGCCGGCGCGGCACCCGGATGGTCGGGTTTCTCCGATGACCAGACTCCGAACCTCATCGACGCGGTGGGCGTCGGCCAGGAAGTGCCCGGCGCCAACCAGTGGATGATGCAAGCTGAGGTCGCGGTGACCAACTTTGTCCCCAGCATGGACGTCAGTGCGCAAGCATCGAAGTTGATGGAATGCGTGGCCAACGGCCCCGGCTACGCGAACTCGTCGCCTACCCTGGGCCCGACGAAGACGTCGTCGATCACGGTCGACGGGATCAAAGCCGCCCGGGTGGACGCCGATATCGCGATCGCCGACACGTCCCGCAACGTCAAGGGCGACTCGGTCACCATCGTCGCGGTCGACACCAAGCCGGTCACCATCTTCTTGGCCGCAACGCCGATCGGCGATGCGAGTTCGGCGGCCACCATCAGCCACGTCATTGGGGCGCTGAAGGTCACGAAAACCTGACGTGGCTTTGGCCGGCGTAGCTAATTGGGGCTGCCCGGGCCCGCCGGCGCCGACACGTGGGTCGCTTCGGAACGCCCGCGCAGCACGGTGGAATAGCATTCGGCCCAGTGCGCCCGCTCGGTCTCCTCGGCTCGATCGATGGCCGCCGCCGAACACAGAATCCGCCGGTCGCTGGTTTTGGCAAGGTCAGCCAGCCGCGCGGCCTCATTGACAGCGTCACCGATCACCGTGTATTCGTAGCGGTTTTCGGCACCGATGTTGCCGGCAAAGACACGGCCTGCCGAGACGCCGATGCCGAAATCGACCACGGGTAACCGGCGCAGCTGGGTGCCCAACGCGCGCGCTGTCGCCAGGGCAGCCGACGCCGGCTCGCTCGTCGCCAGCGGCGCTCCGAAGACGGCCAGTGCGGCGTCGCCGGCAAATTTGTTGATCAGCCCGTGATGTTCGTCGACCGCGTCGACGACAATCCGGAAAAAGTCGTTGAGCACCTCGGCAACCTCGTGCGGCGAGCGGCTTTCCGCGAGCTGCGTCGAGCCCACCAGGTCGATGAAAAGCACTGCAGCGTCGACCACGTCTCCGGACAGCGTTGCACCCTCTTCGAGGGCGCGCCGAGCTACATCGGCTCCGACGTGGCGTCCGAACAGGTCGTGCAACCGGTCACGTTCGGCCAGCCCGGCGACCATCCGGTTGAATCCGGCTTGCAGACGCCCGATTTGGGAACGTTCGTATACACCCAGATAAGTCTCGATGCGGCCATGCTCGACTTCGGCCATCGCGTCGACGACCTCGCGGATCGGATCCGAGATGGAGCGCGACGTCAGAATCATCGTCGGCAGCCCGAGCAGCAGCGCTGCCAGCGACACCACCAATACGGGCACATCTAACGATGCGGACTTCTGAATGAGCCAGCCGTAAGAACGGAAAACCACAAAGGCCGCAATGACACCGATGGGCAGCGCGCTGCACAGGACCCACAACAGAATCATTCGCGCGTACACGCCAGGTACCGCCACCCGCGGCTCG
This sequence comes from uncultured Actinomycetota bacterium, assembly GCA_963848535.1. Lineage (GTDB taxonomy): Bacteria > Actinomycetota > Actinomycetes > Mycobacteriales > Mycobacteriaceae > Mycobacterium. Next base: position 42,388 of record CAWKEM010000023.1, on the reverse strand, counting down.
CCGCCCCGGGTGGCGGCCGCCAAGATCGGTCGCAGAATGCGTTGCGTCAGCAGCAGGCCGGTGCCCGCGGCAGCCAGGCCGCCGAACAGCACGCCGAGCAGAATGGATAGCAGCAGCGCAGCCCCGCCAGCACGGTTCAGCAACACCGACAGTGCGCCACTGGCGGCCCAGGCCCCCAACAGGATGGCTGCCTGGTGGCGCGCGAGTTTCATGGCGGCGTGCCGTTGCTCCGGATTTGGTTCGTCCCCGGCGACGAACCACCGCAGTGTCGGAGCGAGGTGCAGCGCGCCCGCTACCGCGACGCCGATGGTGCCGAGCACGCCCAGCGCCACTACTGCTGCCGCGTTCTGCTCCGTGAAGGTAACGGAAGTATGGCTGCCGAGCGGGATCAATATGGCGGACGCGTCGAGCAGGCCGATGATGTAGGCCAGGGCGAGATCGATCCCGTATTGAATCGACAACCGGCGAGCGGACTTTCGTTGCCCCGCCGCTGAACCACACGATTGCCGCGGGCGCCAACACCGAAGCCGGCCCGCGGTGATCACCCTACAAAGGTAGCTGCGGGTGGCCAACGCGTGCGCTAGGCACCGTTGTTCGGCCCGCCCGAGTTCTGGCCGGGGATGTCGGTGATCGGGAAGTTGGGCATCGGCTTGGGTGAGGATGTGTTGGGCAACGTGGGGATCTCGCCGGCCGGGATGTCATGCAGCGCGTTGACGGGTGGCCCGTTGTCCCGGCTGCCGTAACTGCTGCCCGGCGCCCGCGGTCCCAGCAGTTCGCTGACCGTCACCAATCGGTAGCCGTTGGCCTTGAGCACCGGGATAAACTGGTACACCAGATCGACGGTGCTCGAGTAGGTGTCGTGGAACAACACCACCGAGCCCGGTTTGATGTACGTCATCAGCATGTACCGCGTCGCCGCCGTGTTCGAGTCATTCGCCCAATCGAACGGGATGACGTCCCAGAGGATTTCGGCCAGCCCCAATCGGCCGGCGGTCTGACGCACGGTGTCGTCGGACAACCCGCCGGCGGGACGATACAGGGTCGGCGTCCGGCCGGTTGCGCCGCTGATCGCGTCGTTGGCCTTGGAGAACTGACTGGCGATGTCTGCTGGAGGAATCGTCGCCATGTTGGGGTGTTCCCAGGTGTGGTTGCCGATCTCCATTCCAGCGTCGGCGATGCGCTTGGCTCCGGCCGGGTTGGCCGCCACCTTGTTGCCGATCAGGAAAAACGTGGCCTTGGCGTCGTCGTCCTTGAGAATCTGCAGCAGCCGGTCGGTGTACGGTCCTGGCCCGTCGTCGAACGTCAGCGCGACACACTTGACCATCGAGCAGCTGAGGCTGTCGGCGCGCGTGACGTGACCGGTGAGGCCGCCGACCACCAGCACCGCAACAGCCGCCACCAGACCGAAAACGGTCCGCCAATAGCGCCAGGCCTGGCTGTCGGGTCGTTTCGGCACGCTGAAAGCCTACCGAAATGCGCCGTCAGTGCGGTCCGGCAATCTCCTCGAGCATCTCGGTGACCAGCGCGGCAATCGGCGACCGCTCGCTGCGCAGCAGGGTGATGTGGGCGAACAGCGGATGGCCCTTGAGCTTCTCGATCACGGCCGCAACCCCGTCGTGGCGGCCGACCCGCAAGTTGTCGCGCTGAGCGATGTCATGGGTCAGCACCACCCGCGACCCGGTACCCAACCGGGACAACACGGTCAGCAGAACGTTGCGCTCCAGCGATTGGGCTTCGTCGACGATGACGAACGAGTCATGCAGTGACCTGCCCCGGATGTGAGTCAGGGGCAGCACTTCGAGCATGCCGCGGGAAAGCACCTCATCCAGCACCGCCGGGCTGGCCAAGCCCTCGAGGGTGTCGAAGACCGCCTGCGCCCACGGGCCCATCTTCTCGCTCTCGCTACCGGGCAAATACCCCAGCTCCTGGCCGCCCACGGCATACAGCGGACGGAACACCACCACCTTGCGCTGGGTGCGCCGCTCCAGCACCGCCTCCAGCCCCGCACACAACGCCAGCGCCGACTTGCCGGTGCCGGCCTTGCCGCCCAGTGACACGATGCCCACCGACTCGTCGAGCAGCAGGTCGAGCGCTACCCGCTGTTCAGCAGAACGGCCGCGCAGCCCGAACACCTCGCGGTCACCGCGAACCAGCTGGACGCGTTTGGCCGCGGTGACCCGCCCAAGCGCGTGGGAGCTGCCGCCCAGCAACCGGACGCCGGTGTGGCAGGGCAGGTCACGGGCTTCGGCCAGATCGATCTCGCCGTCGGCGAACAGGGCGTCGATATCCTCAGCAGCGGTCTCGATCTCGCACATCCCCGACCACCCGGAGGCCACGACATCTTGCGCGTGATACTCGTCGGCAGGCAGGCCCACCGCAGCGGCCTTGACCCGAAGCGGAATGTCCTTGCTGACCAACGTAACTCGCTTACCTTCAGCGGCGAGGTTGGCGGCACAACTCAAGATCCGGGAGTCGTTGCTGTCGGTGCGGAAGCCGGCTGGCAACACCGTCGGATCGGTGTGGTTGAGTTCGACGTGAAGCGAACCGCCTTGTGTGCCAACCGGAATGGGCTGATCCAGCCGGCCATGCTCGAGCCGAAGATCGTCGAACAGACGCAACGCCTGACGAGCGAACCACCCCAGCTCGTGGTGGTGGCGTTTGGCCTCCAGTTCGCTGATCACCACCAGCGGAACCACCACCTCGTGTTCGGCGAACCGACTGCACGCCCACGGATCGGACAGCAGCACGGACGTGTCGAGCACGTAGGTCCGAATATCGGTCACGTAGCGCTCCTCGAGCGGGGTAAGCCCGCGCGGACCCGCGCTGGCATGTCGGCGGGAACTGGGGCACCAGGACCGGGGCCGGTCCTGCCCTTGTCGTACTGGGAAGTGCCGCCCTGGCAGCAGAGCATGTCGCTGGCCATCAACAGTGACGCTACTCTCGTGGCCGCTCGCCCGCCGCGCAGGCGCGCCGACGCCGGCTTGGCGTCACTCGAGGTGGGCGGCCGCGCGCGAAGATCGGCTCAGCCGATAACGAATTGCCGCAGTTGGGGTTCGTCGGCGAGCCCCCATGCGGTGATGCGGTCGGAGACGGCCTGGCGCAGCTGGACATCTCCGAAAATGCCGGCGTCCGCGACGTTTGCGACCTTGTCTTGATAGGCGTCGATGTCGGCGCCGACGACGTGCATGTCGGCTGCCCGGGCGGCGACCGCCGCGATCGTCTCATCGCGGGCGTAGTCGAGGCAGTGCGCGACGAGGTTGGCGAAGAACAACTCGTGACGCGCTTCGTCGCGGGCGATCCGGTCGATGAGCCCGGCCAGGATGGGCTCCTCGACCTGTGCGGCCAGGTTGCCGCAGAAAACGGCGCGGGTGCGCTCGGCGAACGCCATGTAGGCCAGGGTTTCGATCTGGCTGTACCGGTCGGCGCGGTAGCCCTTCATCACGTACTCGACTCGCGCCTCTTCGTTGGCGGTTGGGTCGACTTCCCGGGTCACCACGAGGTATTCGCGCAGCGCGATGGCGTGCAGGTGCTCTTCGGCGGTCCACCGGCCCAGCCAGCGACCCCACCACTCCTCAAGAATGAAGTGCTCGACGAGTTCGCGGTGGTGGCCGGCGAGGTTGTCCTTGAGCAGCACCAGGATCTCGCACGCGTCGGTGATGGTCTTGGGCAGCGTCACCTGGGACGGCTCCCAATCGCGTCCGCCCAGCAAGGCGAAGTTTTCGCCGCGGTCGAACGGGACGTAGTCGTGGGCGAACCAGAGGTCCTCGGTCTCGAGGTGGCGTTGCATGTTCGCCTCGACAACCGGCTCGAGTTCCTGGGTCAGCGCATTAGCTACAGGTTTCTGTGCCATGCAGTAACTGTAACCCGTATACACAGGTTCGTGAAATTGCGTGGCTCGTGTCGCGCCCAAATGGTGACTTTAGTCCTCGGCCCGGTCAGCGATCGACCAGCGTCCAGTCCTCAAGCCCCTCGTACAGCGGGAAGTCGCTGGCCAGCCGGGTTACCCGGTGCCGCAGTGCGGGCACATCCACGCCGGGGCCGGCAACGCCACCGCCGACCAGCGCGGTGGCGATGATGTCGGCGACCTCGGTGAACTCGGTGTCCCCGAAACCGCGGGTCGCCAGCGCCGGCGTGCCTACCCGCAAGCCGGATGTCACCATCGGCGGCCGGGGGTCGTTGGGGACCGCGTTGCGGTTGACCGTGATGCCGATCTCGTGCAGCAGATCCTCGGCGGCCTTCCCGTCCAGCGGAGAGTCGCGCAGGTCTACCAGCACCAGGTGGACATCAGTGCCGCCGCTGACCACCGACACACCTGCCTTCGCGACATCGGGGCCCGACAGACGATCGGCGATGATGCGGGCGCCGGAAAGCGTGCGCTGCTGACGGTCGGCGAATTCGGGGGTGGTGGCGATCTTGAGCGCCACCGCTTTGCCGGCGATGACGTGCATGAGCGGCCCGCCCTGCTGGCCGGGGAAGACCGCCGAGTTGATGACCTTGGCGTACTCCTGCTTGCCCAGGATCATGCCGGAACGGGCGCCGCCGAGTGTCTTGTGCACCGTCGTGGACACCACGTCCGCGTGCGGCACCGGTGACGGGTGCAGACCGACCGCGACCAGGCCCGCGAAGTGCGCCATGTCCACCCACAGCCTGGCGTCGACCTCGTCGGCGATCGACCGGAACGCCGCGAAGTCGAGGATCCGCGGGTAGGCCGACCAGCCGGCGATGATGACCTTGGGGCGGAACTCGAGGGCCTTGGCCCGCACCGCGTCCATGTCCACCAGATGCGTCGTCGGGTCCACACTGTAGAAACCGGCGTCGTAGAGCCTGCCGGAGAAGTTCAGCTTCATGCCGTGCGTCAGGTGCCCGCCGTTGGCGAGGTCGAGCCCCAGCAGTCGCTCCCCCGGTGTCATCAGCGCGTGCAGCACGGCTTCGTTGGCCTGGGCGCCCGAATGCGGCTGGACGTTGGCGAATTCGGCGCCGAACAGCGCCTTAGCCCGGTCGCGGGCGATGTTCTCCACGACGTCGACGTACTCGCAGCCGCCGTAGTAACGCCGGCCGGGCAGCCCCTCGGCGTATTTGTTGGTCAGCACGCTGCCCTGGGCCTGCAGCACCGAGCGCGGCGCGAAGTTCTCCGAGGCGATCATCTCCAGGGTGTCGCGTTGCCGGTGCAGTTCCTTATCCAGCAACTCGGCGATATCGGGATCAACCTCGGCGAGCGGGGCGGACATTATGGAGGCGGAAGTGCGAGGTGCGGCGGTCACGGCCACCAGTCTATCTAGCGGCGCCGCGCAAATAAGGGCTGCCTCAGTGCGCAGTGCAGCCGCGTTCTAGCCATCCCAATCGTCGGGCGTTTGCCCGTCCCTGCAACACTGGCACTATGCCGCGGCTTAGCGAGCCGAGCCCGTATGTGGAGTTCGACCGAAAGCAATGGCGTGCGCTTCGCATGTCGACGCCGCTGGCCCTCACCGAAGAGGAACTGATCGGCCTGCGCGGCCTGGGCGAGCAGATCGACCTGCTCGAAGTCGAAGAGGTCTACCTGCCGCTGGCCCGGCTGATTCACCTTCAGGTCGCCGCCCGCCAGCGGCTGTTTGCCGCCACCGCGGAATTCCTCGGTGAACCTCAGCAAAACCCGGACCGGCCGGTGCCGTTCATCATCGGCGTGGCCGGCAGCGTGGCGGTCGGCAAGTCGACGACGGCACGTGTGCTCCAGGCACTGTTGGCCCGCTGGGATCATCACCCCCGGGTGGACCTGGTGACCACCGACGGCTTCCTCTACTCCAATGCAGAGCTGGATCGGCGAAACCTCATGCACCGCAAGGGTTTTCCTGAGAGTTATAACCGCCGGGCGCTGATGCGGTTCGTGACCTCGGTCAAGTCCGGTTCGGACTACGCGTGTGCACCGGTGTATTCACATCTGCACTACGACATTCTCCCCGGGGCCAAGCAGGTGGTCCGCCATCCCGACATCTTGATCCTGGAGGGCCTCAACGTCTTGCAAACAGGCCCGACCCTGATGGTGTCGGACCTGTTCGACTTCTCGCTGTATGTGGACGCCCGGATCGAAGACATTGAGCAGTGGTACACCTCACGGTTCTTGGCGATGCGCAGCACCGCGTTCGCAGACCCGGAGTCGCACTTCCACCACTACGCGGCGCTGAACGACACCAAGGCGGTCGCCGCCGCGCGCGAGATCTGGCGATCGATCAACCGCCCCAATCTGGTCGAGAACATTCTGCCGACCCGTCCCCGCGCCACCCTGGTGCTGCGCAAAGACGCCGACCACTCCATCAACCGGCTCCGCCTGCGCAAGCTGTAACACCGCGCTGGGCGAGGCCCCGCCACCACCTGCCGCGGAGGGGCCCTGCGTCGCCGGATAGGGAAGTTACGTCGCCAGCCGGCGTACTCCCAGGTACTGCAGGCCGGCGAATGCCGCGGTGTACACACCGCTGGCCAGTGTCGCCGCGACCCCAGCGGTCGTCATGGGCACCGCTTCGGCTGCCACCACGGCGGCCACGGTGAAAACGATGTTGGCCGCGGTGACGCCGATGCCGGCGCGGCGCAAGTCGGGCAACGCCGCCAGACTGAACACCACCAGGCCATACAGCGCGAAGAGCACGCCGATGAGATATTCCTGGACGGACGTCAGGCCGGTCAGCGACGAGAGCGGGTCGGCGACGAAGGCGACAGCCAAACCGCAGAGTCCCGTCAACGTGGCATCAGCACGCATGGCGAAACGCAGCAGCGAGTCGGTCGAGTCGTAGAGGGGTCGGGTGGTGAGACCGGATACAGCGGCCATGTGATTACTCCTAGCGATGGCGGATTGGGTCGAACAGGTTTGAGCGTGCCGCCGGAGCACTGCCAGATCGACTCGTGGCACTGCCAACTACTGCCACGGATAGAACGACCAGGTATGTCGCCGGGCTATTCCCGCACGGGGTGAGGGGTATCCCAGGCCGACGGTTCGGCGAGTCTGCCCGCGCGTCATGCGGATGGGTATTCCCGGCTGTCACAGAAACTCCCGGGTATGCCGCTTTGCCCGCCTCAGCGCGACAACCGGGTGCTCAGCCGCGGCGCGACCCAAGTTGTCGCGCTGAGGCGGGCACTACCGCACTCCGTTCCGCTGGTGACCACAGTGACTGGTGGGATCAACGGCGCACAAGGCCCGCCGCTACCCCTGCTGAGGCCGCCTGCTACTTGCCGTACCTGCGATGCCGCATGGTGTAGTCGCGCAGCGCGCGCAGGAAATCGACCTGGCGGAATGCGGGCCAGTGCGCTTCGGTGAACCACATCTCCGAGTACGCGCTTTGCCACAGCAAGAACCCCGACAGGCGTTGCTCTCCCGACGTGCGGATCACCAGGTCGGGGTCGGGTTGCCCATAGGTGTAGAGGTTTTCGGAGATGGCGTCGACGGTCACCGCGTCGATCAGCTCCTCGGCGGTCGCCCCGTTGGCGAGTTCTTTGCTCAGTAACGCACGCACCGCGTCGACGATCTCCCGGCGGCCGCCATAGCCGACCGCGACGTTGACGTGGAACGTCGCCACGGCCGGGGTGGACTCCACCGCGTCGCGCAGCCGGCGGGCCGGTTCCTCGCCGATCAGCCTGAGATCCCCGACGGTCCGCACACTCCAGCGGTTGGCCGGTGCGCAGATCTCCTCCACCACATCGGTGATGATCTCCATCAGCCCGGCCAGCTCGTCGGGATCGCGCTGCAGGTTTTCGGTGGATAACAGGTACACGGTCGTCATTTCGATGCCGGCTTCTTGACACCACCGCAGCATCTCGGCGATCTTGACGGCGCCCATCCGGTAGCCGTAGCTGACGTCGTCGTAACCCGCGTTGCGCGCCCACCGCCGGTTCCCGTCGCACAGGACTGCGATGTGGCGGGGAAGTTCGGATTTCGAGGCCGCCAGACCCTGCTTCAGCCGCAACTCGTAGACGCGATACAGCGGCTCTTTGAGGCGCGGCGGGATAATTTCCACGAAGTTCCACCCTACTGGGAGCGGCAACGAATTCCAGTCTGCATCTCCGGCGATCTCAGCGCGAGTACGCCGCGCCGTGACGATTCCCGACTACTCTTGGTCACGAAGTACCCCTGGCACATTCCCGACATGCACATAAGGCAACAGCAGACATGAGCAGCCAGACCAGCACGGCCACCAATTCAGGACACGAATCGCAACCGTCGAAGGCGGGCAAGGGCGCCGAGCGCTTCATCGAGAGCGCCACCGAGGTGCTGACCAAGCCCCGGATGCGCGGCTGGATCCACTACTACTCCGCATGGCTGGCCATCATCTGCGGTGCGACCCTGGTGTCGGTGTCGTGGGCGGTCGCATCGCCTCGCGCCGGGCACGCGACGCTGATCTATGCCGCGGCCACCGTCGCGATGTTCGCCGTGAGTGCCACCTACCACCGCGTGCAGTGGAAGTCGCCGGCCGCCCGGATGCGAATGAAGCGGCTCGATCATTCGATGATTTTCGTGTTCATCGCCGGCAGTTATACGCCGTTCGCGCGGCTGGCGATGCCCCCGGACACCGGCAGACTGGTGCTGTGGATCGTCTGGGGCGGTGCGCTGGCCGGGATCCTGCTGAAGGTGTGCTGGCCGTCGGCGCCGCGCTGGGTGGGCGTGCCGCTATATCTGCTGCTGGGATGGGTGGCGGTGTGGTACGCCCCCACGATCATTCACATCGCCGGGGTGGCCGCGATGGTGCTGCTGGCTGTCGGCGGCGCGTTGTACAGCATCGGCGGCCTGTTTTACGGGCTGCGCTGGCCGGACCCCTGGCCGAAGACGTTCGGCTATCACGAGTTCTTCCACGCCTTCACCGCGATCGCGGCGATACTCCACTACATCGCCATGTGGCTCGCGGTCTTCTACGTCGGCCACCCGGCGTAGCCTGCCCGCGAGAGTGCGATCAGCGACGCGGTTACTCGTGAAACGCGTCGCTGATTGCACTTTCGCGGCGGATTGCTAGAGCTGCGTGACGTCAGCCGCGGACCAGTAGGCCTTCATCGCGGTGATCTTGCCGCGCTCGTCGAAGACCATGACGTCGATCGGCTCGATCACCATCCGGTGCTCGCCGGCGGTCACGGTCAGCCGGAACTGGAAGGCCGCCTCGTTCCCGCACACCCGCAGCGTGACCAGCTCGCATTCGCGCTGCACATCGTTGACCGCGGAGTAGAAGCCGTGAATCGCCTGACGACCGATATGCACCTCGCCCCCGACCGGATCCTCGACGGTGGCGTCACCGGCGTACAACTCGACCAAGTCGTCAGCGCTGCCCTTGGCGACCAGTTCGATGTAGCGGTTGACCGTGTCAGTGATTGCTTGGGTGGCATCCGGCATGTGACCCAACGCTACTACCCGGGCACACCCAGGGCGGCCGCCAGTTCCGTTGCCCGGGTTACCGGTAGATCGCAGACCCGTCCCCGGCACACGTAGGCGGCGTCGGCACCGGCCACCCGGCCCCGGCCGACCAGCAGCGCCGACGAGTCCATCTCGCCGCCCACGACAATCGCCCCACCGGGCGCCAGCCGGCGCGCGTCGGCCAGTAGCGGCGACCGCGACGGGTTACCCGAGACCGCGATCTGCAGCGGTCCGCGGACCGCCGCTTCGGCGACGGCCAGCCAATGTGCGGCCGAGCGCGGCGCGCGGTCCAACAGCACCGAATGCGCGCTGAGCGCGTCGGCCGACGCCTGCAGATATCGCTCGGCGCGGTCACCGTCGACCACGTGCGCCGCAGTCAGCAGCGCTTCGGTGATCGACGACGCGCCCGACGGAGTCGCCCCGTCCAGCGGGTCGGCGGGCCGGAGCATCAACTGCTCGGCATCGTCGGCGGTGTCGAACCAGCGGCCGGGCCGCTGCGGGTCGGCGAAGTGCCGCAGTGCGGTGTCCAGCAGCCCGGTTGCCGCCGTCAGCCAGTCCTCGTCGGCGGTCAGCTGGTAGAGCGCGAGCAGTCCGGTGGCCAGCATCGCGTGGTCCTCCAGGATGGCGGGGCTGTTGCCGACCACCCCGCCCAGGCTGGCGCGCCGCAGCCGGCCGTCGACGATGTGCAAGCCCAGCAGCGCTTGCGCGCAGTGGCGCGCGGCATCAGCCAGCCCGGGTTCGTAAAGGGCCACGCTGGCCTCGGCCAGCGCGGTGATCGCCAGCCCGTTCCAGGAGGTGACGACCTTGTCGTCGCGTCCCGGCTGGGCCCGGGTGAGCCGGGCGGCCAGCAGCGCGGTCCGGATGCTCTCCAGTCGTTGCGGGTCGTCCGGATCGGCGGGCAGTTGCAGCACCGAGGTGCCGTGTTCGAAGGTGCCGGACTGCGTGACCGCGAAAAGCTCGGCGGCCCAACGACCGCCGTCGGCGCCGAGTACCTCGGTCAGCTGCTTTCGCGTCCAGACATAGGTCGAGCCCTCCCGCCCGTCGGCGTCCGCGTCCAGCGACGAGGTGAACATGTCGCCGGCGGCCAGCTCGTCGAGCAGGAAGCGTGCGGTCGCCGCGGCGACCCGGCGCGCCAACGGATCTCCGGTACGCCGGGCCCAGTGCGCATATGCGCGCAGCAGCAGCGCGTTGTCGTACAGCATCTTCTCGAAATGCGGTATCACCCAAGCGTTGTCGACGCTGTACCGGGCGAAGCCGCCGGCAAGTTGGTCGTAGATGCCGCCGCGGGCCATCGCGTTGCCGGTGCGCGAGACCGCCTGCAACGCCGCCGGTGACCCGGTGCGCTCGTAGTTGCGCAGCAGTGCCTCGAGCAGCGACGACGGCGGGAACTTGGGTGCGCCACCGAAGCCGCCATGAACCGTGTCCTGGTCGGCCAGCACGGTCGCGACGGCGTGGTCACACAGCGCCGGTGCCATGTCCGGGCCGCGGCCGGGCAGTCCTGACGCCATCTGGCGCAACTCGCCGGCGATATGCCCGGAGGCTTCCTCGACCTCGCCGCGGCGTTCCCGCCAGGTGGCGGTAACTGCCGAAAGAAGTTGCAGAAAGCCTTCTTTCGGGTAGTACGTGCCGCAGAAGAAAGGTCGGCCATCCGGAGTCAGGAAACACGTCATCGGCCAACCGCCCTGGCCGGTGAGCGCGACGGTGGCGTTCATGTAGACCGCGTCGACGTCCGGCCGTTCCTCGCGGTCGACTTTGATGCAGACGAATCCGGCGTTCATCACGGCGGCCACCTCGTCGTCTTCGAACGATTCGTGGGCCATGACATGGCACCAGTGGCAGGCGGCGTAGCCGACGGAGAGCAGGATCGGCACGTCGCGCGCGGCCGCCTCCGCCAGAGCCCGGGGCGTCCACTGCTGCCAATGCACCGGATTGTCGGCATGCTGGCGCAAGTACGGGCTGGTGGCCAGCCCGAGCGTGTTGGTCTGAGCAGGCTCAGCTGGGCTCATCGCCGGGTTCTGCTGCCGGTTCCGATCCGTTCGCCTGCCCAGGGGCCTGCTCAGGGGCCGCAGTTACCGTGTCGGTGCCTTCGTCGGCGTCCTGGTCGGGCTCTGGGTGTTTGGGATCGAATGACTCGGGCACCTTCTTCAGTTGCCGGTTCATCGACCGCACCAGCAACAGCGTCGCGACTAACAGCAGCACCACGACCAGCAAGCCAACCGGGCTGGCCTTACCGAAATCAGGCCCGGTGTGGTGCGGCGCGCCCTCCGCCTGCCAGCCGGCCCACCTGGTGTCGCCCACTACCAGAAAAAGATGATTCACCGGCCACCCTCAATTCCAGCGAACAGATCGTCCTCGGGCAGTCGGACCGGGACCCGGGAGCGGGCCAACTCGAATTCCTCGGTCGGCCATAGCCGCTGCTGCCACGAGATGGGAGCGGCGAAGAAGTCGTGGTTGGGGTCGATCTGAGTGGCGTGCGCGCGCAGCGCGTCGTCGCGCTGGCTGAAATACGCCGAGCACTCGATGCGCGTCGTCACCCGGTTGGCGAACGGGTCATGCTCGGGATCCCAGTGCTCGAGCCATTTCTTGAACGGGGCTTCTTGGCCGTGTTTGACCGCTTCGTCGTGCAGCAACTGCATGCGCGCGCGCAGGAAGCCGTGGTTGTAATACAGCTTGGACACCGCCCACGGCTCGCCCGCGTCCGGGAAGCGCCGGTAATCGCCGGCCGCCTCGAAGGTGCCGACCGAAACCTGGTGGCAGCGAATGTGATCGGGATGAGGATAGCCACCGTTCTCGTCGTAGGTGGTCATCACATGCGGCCGGAACTCGCGGACCACGCGCACCAGCGCCTCGATGGACATCTCCAGCGGTATCAGCGCGAAGCAGTCCTCGGGCAGCGGCGGCGGCGGGTCGCCCTGGGGCAAGCCGGAGTCGACGAAGCCGAGCCAGGTGTGCTCCACGCCGAGTGTCTCGGCGGCCTTCGCCATCTCGTCGCGCCGGATTTCGGCGATGTGTCCATGTACATCGGGCAAGTCCATCGCAGGGTTGAGGATCTCGCCGCGCTCCCCCCCGGTCAACGTCACCACCAGCACCCGATGGCCCTCGTCGGCATAGCGCGCCAGGGTGGCCGCGCCTTTGCTGGACTCGTCGTCGGGGTGGGCGTGCACCGCCATCAACCGCAGTTCGCTCACGTGCCCCCTTGTCGGTCGGCTGGTCGCCCGTCTGACCCTATAATTCCAGTTCTGAGATCGTTGCACGCCGCCGGCCAGGGTCCGGCAGCCGACAGTCCAGGCGTACCCAGACATGACCGAAACTCCCATTCCGCGTCCCGCGGCCCGCTACGGGCGTCCCCGGCTGTCGCGCGTATCACGGCGTGGGGTGGTCATCGCCCTGGCTGTGCTGGCCGTCGCGGCCGGCCTCGTCGTCGCCGTCGTCGGCTACCGACGGCTTGGCACCAGTGACGTCGCGGGCTCGCTGGCCGGCTACCGGGTGATCGACAACCAGACGGCGTCGGTAACGATCAGCGTGACCCGATCTGACCCGTCACGGCCCGTGGACTGCATCGTGCGGGTGCGGGCGGAAGATGGCAGCGAGACAGGCAGACGAGAGGTGCTGGTCCCGCCGTCCGAGGCGACCACGGTGCAGGTGACGACGACGGTCAAATCCTCCCGACCGCCGGTGGTGGCCGACATCTACGGCTGCGGCACGGACGTACCGGGCTACCTGCGCCCCGGGTGACCGCACGCGGAAGGCCGAACTGCGAAAATGGGTCACCAAATGTTTGCGCGGTGGTAACATGGGTAAATGCACGGTTCCTACTGGGACCGTGTATTGCTGCATTAAGGCCGTGAGCAAAACGGAGCGAAGAGCACCCGGGGAGGCACCCGGATGCTCGCGGCGGCGGAAAAAAGGGCTTACGCGGGTACGCGGAACGACCATATGAGGAGCACGACGAGATGACGGACACTCAGGTGACCTGGCTGACCCAGGAGTCACATGACCGACTCAAGACCGAGCTCGACCAGCTGATCGCGAATCGTCCGATCATCGCCGCGGAGATCAACGACCGCCGCGAGGAGGGTGACCTGCGCGAGAACGGTGGATACCACGCCGCCCGCGACGAGCAGGGCCAGCAAGAGGCCCGCATCCGCCAGCTGCAAGACCTGCTCAACAGCGCCAAGGTCGGCGAAGCGCCCAAGCTGTCCGGCGTCGCACTGCCCGGTTCGGTGGTGAAGGTCTACTACAACGGCGACAAGTCCGACACCGAGACGTTCCTGATCGCAACCCGCCAGGAGGCGGTCAACGACGGCAAACTCGAGGTGTATTCGCCGAACTCACCGCTGGGCGGCGCCCTGATCGACGCCAAGGTGGGTGAGACCCGCAGCTACAAGGTGCCCAGCGGCAGCACCGTCGAGGTGACACTGGTCAGCGCGGAGCCTTACCACTCCTAGGGGCCTCGCGCCTCGAGCGTGAATCGTGCGACGCCCTCACGGCGTGTCGCGTCGCCAGATTCACAGTCGGCGCGGTCAGCCCAGCGCCTGTTGGAGATCGGCCACCAGGTCGGCGACATCCTCGATACCGACCGACAGCCGCACCAGGTCGTCGGGCACCTCCAGAGGCGAGCCGACCGTCGACGCGTGCGTCATCGCCGCCGGATACTCGATCAGCGACTCCACCCCGCCCAGCGACTCGGCGAGGATGAACACCTTGGTGCTGGCGCACAGGTCCTCGGCGGCTCGCCGCCCGCCTCGCATGCGCACCGAGACCATGCCGCCGAAGTCGCGCATCTGGCGCGCGGCGACCTCATGCCCCGGGTGGCTGGGCAGACCCGGATACAGCACCGTGCGCACCGCCGCATGCCCGGCGAGGAATTCCGCGACCGCGGCCGCGTTTTCGCAGTGCCGCTGCATCCGCAGCACCAGGGTCTTCAGGCCGCGCATCGTCAAGTAGGCGTCGAACGGGCCCGGCACCGCGCCGGCCCCGTTCTGCAGGAAGGCGAACGCGCCGTCCAGCTCTTTGTCGTTGGTGACCAATGCGCCGCCCACCACGTCGGAATGGCCACCGATGTATTTGGTGGTCGAGTGCAGCACCACGTCGGCACCGAGCGTCAGCGGTTGCTGCAACGCGGGCGAGGCGAAGGTGTTGTCCACCAACACCTTCGCGGAGCTCTGCCTGCCGATCTCGGCAATAGCCGCAATATCGGCAATCGTCAGCAACGGATTGGTCGGTGTCTCGACCCACAGCAGCCTGGTCCGCGGCGTGATCGCAGCGCGGACCGCGTCCAGATCGGACAGCGCTACCGGCGTGTACTCAACATTCCACTGGGTGAATACCTTGTCGATGAGCCGGAAGGTGCCGCCGTAGGCGTCGTTGGGAATGACCAGGTGGTCACCGGGCCGCAGCAGTGCCCGCAGGGCGCAGTCGCCGGCGGCCATCCCCGAACTGAACGCCCGCGCGAAAGCACCCTCTTCGACAGCCGCCAACGAGGCCTCCAGCGCGGCCCGGGTCGGGTTGCCGGTGCGCGCGTAATCGAAGCCGCCGCGCAGCATCCCGACACCGTCTTGGGCAAACGTGCTGCTGGCGTAGATCGGGGCGTTGACCGCCCCGGTCGCCGGGTCCGGGGGATAGCCGGCGTGAATGGCTTTGGTGGCTAGCCCGGTAAACCCGTGGTGTCCTTTACGGTCTGCGCTCATCGACGATCAGCCTAGTGACAGCCGCCGAAACGAGCGTGGTCATGCGTCCGCACTATCTGCTCGACGCTCAACCCGCTGGGATCGGCAAGCAAACGGTCGACATGATCTTGTCCGCCAACATCTGCCGCTTGGCGTCCCACAGCGGGAAAAGGAAACCGATGAAGCAGATGACCGCGTCGACGAAGTGCGCCAGGAAACGCACCACGGACATCCCGAAACCGATGGGCTGGCCGGTGACCTCGCTGACCACTTTGAACTTCATCACCGTTTTGCCCAGGCTGGATCCGGTGGTGCCCTGACGGTAGCCGTAGTTCCAGATCAAGTAGAACAGCCCCAGGACCGACGCCGCCCACTGCGCGAGCAAGCCGATGGTCGAGTTCTGGGTGGCGCAGAACTGGTTGACGTCGTATTGCGTGACGTCGGTGACGCAGGAGGTCTGCTGCGTGGCGAGCAGGATTGCGGTGCCGATGCCGTGCACGACCGCGTACGGGAGGATGTCGATGACGAACGCCAGCACCCGGGTCAGCCACGGCGTGTAGTCCTGGGTCGGCAGCGCACGGATCGCCGGTCCGGGAGGTGGCGGCGCGTACCCGCCGGACGACGGAGGCGGCGGCGGGTAGGAACCGCCGGGTGTAGCAGGAGCGGGCGGGAATTCCTGCCCACCAGCCGGCGGCTCATGCCCACCGGATGGCTCAGGCGACGACGGTGGGGGCGAAAAAGCGCCGCCGGGCGGCGGTTGATCGGTCATGGGCAACCTTCCACTGCGGTTCGGCTGAACTAGGCCGCATTACAGTACCTGAGTGCCCGGTAGGTGGTGCGGCCAGGAGAGACCTGCGTCACACGGTGATCGGCGCCGCGTCAACCGGGCCGGCGCAGTTTGATCGTGCCCCGCTAACGCCGCCCTGCCAGTCCACGAGGCCCCTCGGACAGGAAGCCCAACAAGTCATAGCGGGTGATCACCCCGACCGGTTTTCCTTCCTCGACCACCATCAACGCGTCCCAGTCGCGCAACGCCTTGCCGGCCGCACTGAGCAACTCGCCGGCGCCGATCATCGGTAGCGGCGGGCTCATGTGCTCGGAGACGGCGTCGGCCAATTTGGCCCGGCCCTCGAAGACGGCCGACAGCAGTTCGCGTTCGGAAACGCTGCCAGCGACTTCACCGGCCATCACCGGCGGCTCGGCGCCGACCACCGGCATCTGGGACACCTCATACTCGCGCAGAATGCCGATGGCGTCGCGCACTGTCTCGGACGGATGGGTGTGCACCAGATCGGGCAGCGCGCCGGACTTCCCGCGCAGCACATCGCCGACCGTGGACTCCTCGGTCGACCCGTCGAGGCGGCTGCGCAAGAACCCGTACGACGACATCCAGGCGTCGTTGAAAACCTTCGACATGTAGCCGCGGCCGCCGTCGGGCAACAACACGACGATCAGCGCGTCCGGTCCGGCTTCCTCGGCGACCCTCAGCGCCACTACCACCGCCATCCCGCACGACCCGCCCACCAGCAGCGCTTCTTCGCGGGCCAACCGCCTGGTCATATTGAACGAGTCGGAGTCAGAAACCGCGATGACCTGGTCGGGCACGGTGCGGTCATACGCGTCCGGCCAGAAATCCTCGCCGACACCCTCGACCAGGTAGGGCCGGCCGCTGCCACCCGAATACACCGAACCCTCGGGGTCCGCGCCGATGATGCGTACCGCACCATTGGATACCTCTTTGAGGTAGCGGCCCGCGCCGGTGATCGTCCCGCCGGTACCGATGCCGGCGACGAAATGCGTGACCTTGCCGTCGGTATCAGCCCAGATCTCCGGACCGGTGGTTGCGTAGTGGCTGGCCGGCCCTTCCGGGTTGGCGTACTGGTCGGGCTTCCAGGCACCGTCGATTTCCGCGACCAGCCGGTCGGAGACGCTGTAGTAACTGTCCGGGTCGTCGGGCGGCACCGCCGTCGGGCACACCACCACCTCCGCCCCATAGGCGAGCAGCACGTTGCGCTTGTCCTCGCTGACCTTGTCGGGGCAGACGAACACGCACTTGTAACCGCGGTGCTGTGCGATCAGGGCCAGACCGACGCCGGTGTTGCCGGAAGTCGGTTCCACGATGGTGCCACCGGGCTTGAGCTGCCCGCTGGCTTCGGCGGCGTCGATCATCTTCACCGCGATCCGGTCCTTCGAGCTGCCGCCGGGGTTGAGGTATTCGATCTTGGCCGCCACGATGCCGGCGCCGTCGGGAACGACGGAGTTCAGGCGAACCAGCGGCGTGCCGCCGATGAGGTCACTGATGTGCTGCGCGATCCGCATGCATTC
Source organism: uncultured Actinomycetota bacterium (assembly GCA_963848535.1). Classification (GTDB taxonomy): domain Bacteria; phylum Actinomycetota; class Actinomycetes; order Mycobacteriales; family Mycobacteriaceae; genus Mycobacterium. Next base: position 25,033 of record CAWKEM010000023.1, on the reverse strand, counting down.
ATCGTCTCAGGCGGGTCTGGGCAACGCACACCTACTCGGTCGTCTGCCTGCCCGGCGGCCGGCCGAGCACGAGCCGTTGCGCTAGCCGGTGGCTTCCCGGATGTAGTCCCCGATCTGGCGGAGCGAACGGATCGCCTCCGGCACCACCGGCGCGGCCAGCTGGAAGTCGTGCACCTGACCGGGCCAGACCCGGACCTCGGCCGGCACACCCACCGCGGCCAGCCTGCTTGCCGCCAACCGCGCGTCGTGCAGCAACACCTCGGATCCCGAAACGTGGATCAGCGTCCGGGGCAGGCCCGGTTTGATGTGCTCCAAGGGCTCGTAGATCTCTTCGGGCTTGCCGTCGACTTTGTTCTTCTCGGCTGCGCCAGCAACGAGCTCGACGAGCGCGTCGAACGCCCTCGGGGGAAACACCGCGTCGGTCTCGATGTTGGGGTGCGCCTGCTTGTATTCCTTTGCCAGCTGCAGCAGCGGCGAGATCGCCACCAGCGCCGCCGGCTCTTCGTCTTCCTGCTGTAGGCGTTGCGCCAGGGAGAGTGCGAGATACCCGCCCGCGGAGTCGCCGGCCAGCACGATCTGGTCGGGTTGGTATCCGCGCAGGCGCAGCCATTGGTAGCCGTCGTGACAGTCGTCGAGCGCCATCCCGACCGAGTGCTTGGGCAACAGCCGGTAATTGACCACCAAGACGGGCGAGTCAGCAAACTTCGACAGGGTTTCGACCAGTCTGCCGTGTGAGTTTGCCCCACAGGTCAAAAACGCGCCGCCATGCAGGTAGACGGCCACCCGGCGAGTGCCGTCCGCGGGCAGCACCCCGGGTGCGCGTACCAATTGCGCTGACGCATTGCGCAAGTTCACGGTCTCGCGCACGGTGGCCGACACGGGCAGCACAACCCGCGCCGCCAGGTCGATCAGCCCCCAGGGCCACGGCAGGTTGGGAACGTGGCTGCCGACGGCCAGAACCGGTCGGATCGTCAGTCGTGACGTCAGGCTGGCGACCCGCGCAGCAACGCTGGGCCCGGATTCGAGGACCTCGACCGGTGCGCCGTCGCTGATCGCGAATCTGCGTGCCCCGAGCCTGCGTGCCTTGAGGACGTCATGTGGGCGAACGGTATTTCGGAGCGAACCGGATACTTTGCTGGGTGCGGTCATGCTCAACACTTCCTACGCCTGTGTAGTGCGATACAGCATGTAATCGAGGCAGCTAAGCGTCTGGTTCAACGGTGTTCGACGAGGCGTTCAGCCAACCCCATAGACTTAGCTTGGCAGGCGTGTATGTGTACAGCATTTGAAGAATCTAATTTGATACCACATTTGGTTCACAACGTGATCACGTTATTCGTCAGCCGTCCGCGCAAACATCGGAGCCGACCTAAACTGATTCCGTGACCATACGGGTGCCACGTCGTTCGACGATCGCCCTGGCCACAGCGGGCGCACTCGCCTCGACAGGTACGGCCTATCTGGGCGCACGCAATCTGCTGGTCGGCCAGGCGGCACACGCGCGCACCGTCATTCCGAAGTCCTGGGACACTCCGCCGCGCGCCGACGGCGTGTACCGGCGCGGCGGCGGAGCAGTGCAGCGGTGGCGCCGCGGCATGCCGGTCGACCTGCACCTGATGATCTTCGGCGACTCGACGGCGACCGGGTACGGATGCGCCACTGCGGAGGAAGTGCCGGGCGTGCTGATCGCGCGCGGACTCGCCGAGCAGACCGGCAAGTGTGTCCGGCTGAGCACCAAAGCCATCGTCGGCGCCACGTCGAAAGGTGTTTCCGGTCAGGTCGATGCGATGTTCGTCGCCGGGCCGCCGCCGGATGCGGCGGTGATGATGCTGGGCGCCAACGACATAACGGCACTCAACGGCATCAGCCAGTCTGCCCGGCGGCTGGAATTGACCGTGCGTAAGTTGCGCGCCTGCGGCGCGGTGGTGGTCGTCGGCACCTGCCCGGACCTGGGGGTCATCACCGCCATCCCGCAGCCGCTGCGCTCGCTGGCACATGCGCGCACTTCGCAGCTGGCCCGCGCCCAGACCGCCGCTGTCCGGACGGCCGGCGGTGTGCCGGTCCCCATGGCGCAGCTGCTGGCACCCCAATTCCGGACTACGCCCGAGGTGATGTTCTCCGCCGACGGCTACCATCCCTCGGCGACCGCGTACGCGCTGGCGGCCGAGGCACTGCTGCTCGCCCTGTGCGATGCGCTGGGCGAACAGGTGGAGCGCCCGGCGCCCGGCGTGCCGGCACCATTGGCCGCGCCCGCGCCCGATCAGCGCCAGACACCAGTCAGCGTGATGTCGCGACTGTGGCGGCGCCCGCTGCCCGGAGTGCCTGCCCCGTCGTGCCCGGCGGATAGCAGCGACTAGATTTGTCCTAGCCGTCCGGGTGGACGCACCACCCGCTCATGAAGCACCCGCTCCCATCAGAAGGGACTGGAAGGGAACCGTCATGCCTGAAGCCGTCATCGTCGCAACTGCGCGCTCGCCGATCGGGCGCGCCATGAAGGGATCGCTGGTCAGCATGCGACCCGACGACCTGGCCACCCAGTTGGTGCGCGCCGTGCTCGACAAGGTGCCTGCGCTCAACCCGCATCAGATCGACGACCTCATCTTGGGCTGCGGCCAACCGGGCGGTGAGTCAGGGTTCAACATGGCGCGCGTCATCGCCGTCGAACTCGGCTATGACTTCCTGCCGGGCACCACCGTCAACCGGTATTGCTCGTCGTCGCTGCAGACCACACGGATGGCTTTTCACGCGATCAAGGCGGGCGAGGGCGACGCGTTCATCTCCGCTGGCGTGGAGACCGTGTCCCGGTTCGGCAAAGGCAGTGCCGACTCGTGGCCGGACAGCAAGAATCCGTTGTTCGACCCGGCCTGCGAGCGTTCGTCGGCCGCGGCCGCCGGCGCCGACGAATGGCACGATCCCCGCGCCGACGGCACCCTGCCCGACATCTACATCGCGATGGGCCAGACCGCCGAAAACGTGGCCCTGCTGACCGGCATCAGCCGCGAAGACCAGGACCACTGGGGCGTGCGCAGCCAGAACCGGGCCGAGGAGGCGATCAAGAGCGGGTTCTTCGAGCGCGAGATCACTCCGGTGACTCTTCCGGACGGCACCACGGTGAGCACCGACGACGGTCCCCGTCCGGGTACCACCTACGAGAAGATCAGCGAACTCAAACCGGTGTTCCGGCCCAACGGCACCGTGACGGCAGGCAATGCCTGCCCACTCAACGACGGCGCTGCCGCGGTGGTGATCACCAGCGACACCAAAGCCAAAGAACTCGGCCTGACACCGCTGGCGCGGATCGTGTCCACCGGAGTCAGCGGCCTCTCGCCGGAGATCATGGGCCTGGGCCCGATCGAGGCGTGCAAGCAGGCGTTGGCAAGAGCCGGCATGTCGGTCGGCGACATCGACCTGTTCGAGATCAACGAGGCCTTCGCGGTCCAGGTGCTGGGCTCGGCCCGCGAGCTGGGGATCGACGAGGACAAGCTGAACGTATCCGGTGGAGCGATTGCGCTGGGCCACCCGTTCGGCATGACCGGCGCGCGCATCACCACGACGCTGCTCAACAACCTGCAGACGCACGACAAGACGTTCGGCCTGGAAACCATGTGCGTCGGTGGCGGGCAGGGTATGGCGATGGTGATCGAGCGGCTGAGCTGACGCCACCCGGGCCACCGGGTGTGCACGCGTGGAGTTGACCGTGCGTCCAGGGCAGCGACACGCCGACCGGCCGCACCATCACCGCACACTCGATGTCGTCATCGCACGAAAAAACCGGCACGCCAGGCGGCGTGCCGGTTTTGCCGTTAAGCCGGGCTAGTCGTTCTGCAGATAACTCAGCAGACGCAAGATCTCGATGTACAGCCAGACCAGGGTCACGGTCAGGCCCAGCGCGATACCCCAGGCCGCCTTCTCCGGCGCCCCGGCCCGGACCATCTGGTCCGCCGCATCGAAGTCGATCAGGAAGCTGAACGCGGCGATGCCGATGCACACCAGCGAGAAGATGATCGCCAACGGCCCGCCACTGCGCAGGCCCAGACCGGTACCACCGCCGACACCGAACATCGCCAGCACGAAATTGCCGAGCATCAGGAACAGCACGCCGAACAACGCGGCAACCAGCATCCGGGTGAACTTGGGCGTGACCCGGATAGCGCCGGTCTTGTAGACGACCAGCATCCCGAAGAACACGCCGAAGGTGCCCAGGACGGCCTCGCCGATCAGCATGCCGGCGTTGGCGGACGAGACCGTGTAATTGGCGAAGACGAAGGAGATCGCGCCGAGGAACAGCCCTTCGAGAACCGCGTAGCTGAGCACGATCGCCGGGCTGTCCTGCTTGCGGCCGAAGGTCGCGACCAACACCAGCCCCAGGCCGCCGAGCGCGCCGAGCATGGTCAGCGGCATCGCGAGGGCGCGATCGGACGCCACCAGGAAATAGGAGACGACGGCGGTCGCCGCCAACACGGCGAGCGTGAGGCCCGTCTTGGTGACGACGTCGTCGATGGTCAGCGGGCGGGAAGCCTTGGTCTCTTGGTAGGGGGCCGGGTAGGGATTGGCCTGGTAGCCCGGCATCGGGGCCGTTCCCGTGCCGAATTGCGCGTATCCGCCCCTCTGCTTGGGCAGCGAACGAAATACCGGGTTGCTTGTCTCCCGCACCGTCGGATCCTCTCTTATAACTGTGGCTTCGAGCTGTGCGAACAAATACTCAACGATCAGCGGCCCGCCGGAGTTCCCATGCACCTGCTGTTTCTGGGTATTTCCGGCCTCGGGATGTTGTCGTCGCGTCAAAGATAAACCTTACCCGCGGTGACCGCTTTACCGGTGACGATCTAGATTGCTGATCGAGGCTGGGCCGGCGATGGGAGGTTGGGGCGTGACCGACGAATCCGATGAGGTTCTGACCCGCGTGAACGGAAGCGTCGGCCTGATCACGCTCAACCGCCCCAAGGCGATCAACTCGCTGAATCAGCACATGGTGGACGCGCTGAGCGCCGTACTCACCCGTTGGCAAGACGACGAGGCGGTGCGCGCGGTGGTGCTGCGCGGCGCCGGGGAACGCGGATTGTGCGCCGGTGGCGACGTGGTCGCCGTCTACCACAGTGCCCGGGCGGACGGTGCCGAGGCGCGGCGGTTCTGGCGCGACGAGTATCTGCTCAACGGTCAGATCGGCCGGTTCGGCAAACCGTACGTGGCGTTGATGGACGGCATCGTGATGGGCGGGGGCGTCGGCGTCAGTGCACACGCAAACACCCGGGTGGTGACCGATAGCTCGAAAGTCGCGATGCCCGAGGCGGGTATCGGGTTCATCCCCGACGTCGGCGGGGCGTTTCTGCTGTCCCGGGCACCCGGCGGGCTGGGGCTGCACGCCGCGCTGACCGGCGCGCCGTTTTCCGGAGCCGACGCCATCGCGCTGGGATTCGCCGACCACTATGTGCCACATAGCGATCTCGAAGCACTCACCCGAATGACCGTTGCCGATGGCGTAGACAGCGCACTGGCCAGATATGCCATCGAACCACCGCCGAGTGAGCTTGCTGCACAACGTGATTGGATCGACGAGTGCTATGCGGGTGACAGCGTCGCCGATATCATTGCCGCATTGCGCGACCGCCGAGGTCCCGGCGGCGCACCGGCTCACGACGCTGCCGACCTGATCGCCACCCGATCACCCATCGCGCTGTCGGTGACGTTGGCGGCGGTGCGTCGTGCCGCCAAGCTTGCGACGCTGGAAGATGTTCTGATTCAGGATTATCGGGTGTCGTCTGCGTCGCTACGCTCACACGACCTGGTCGAGGGCATCCGCGCGCAGTTGATCGACAAGGATCGCAACCCGAAGTGGTCGCCGGCGACGCTGGCCGCAGTCACTGCGGCCGACGTCGACGCGTATTTCGCGCCCGTCGACGACGACTTGAGGTTTTAGAAAGGCGGTTTGGTGACAGACATGACTTACGAAACCATCCTCGTCGAGCGCGATCAGCGCGTTGGCATCATCACGCTGAACCGGCCGCCGCTCAACGCGCTCAACAGCCAGGTGATGAACGAAGTCACCAGCGCAGCAGCCGACTTCGACGATGATCCCGGTATCGGGGCGATCATCATCACCGGTTCGGCCAAGGCGTTCGCCGCCGGCGCCGACATCAAGGAGATGGCGGGCCTGACCTTCGCCGACGCGTTCGGCACCGACTTCTTCGCCAGCTGGGGCAAATTGGCCGCCGTCCGCACCCCGACCGTTGCCGCAGTAGCCGGGCATGCACTTGGCGGCGGCTGCGAGCTCGCGATGATGTGCGACGTGCTGATCGCCGCCGACACGGCGAAATTCGGCCAGCCCGAGATCAAACTCGGTGTCTTGCCGGGCATGGGCGGTTCGCAGCGTCTGACCCGCGCCATCGGCAAGGCCAAGGCGATGGACCTCATTCTGACCGGGCGCACCATCGACGCGGCCGAAGCCGACCGAAGCGGTCTGGTTTCACGGGTGGTGCCGGCCGACGACTTGCTGACCGAGGCCAAGGCCGTCGCCGCCACCATTTCGCAGATGTCGCGTTCGGCGGCCCGGATGGCCAAGGAAGCCGTCAATCGCGCGTTCGAATCCACCCTGTCCGAAGGGCTCCTCTACGAGCGTCGGCTGTTCCACTCGACTTTCGCCACCGAAGACCAGGCCGAAGGGATGGCGGCATTCATCGAGAAGCGCGCTCCCAACTTCACCCACCGCTAGGACGCTTGCGATGAGCGACCCGGGTCCTGCGAAGACCGCCGCCGGCCCCGAACCAGCGGCCGGCCCCGAACAGTCTGAGCAGTCCGGGGGCCCGCAACCACCCGAGCCCGCCCCGGCCCGGGAGGCGCGGCCCGCCGGCCGACCGTGGTGGGCCCGCCATTACACCTTCACCGGCACCACGGTCGGCCTTATTTTCGTGTGGTTTTCGATGACGCCGTCGTTGCTGCCGCGCGGCGCCTTGTTCCAGGGGCTGGTCAGCGGGTTCTCCGGTGCCATCGGTTACGGGCTGGGCGTCTTCGCCGTCTGGCTGGTCCGTTACATGGCCGGAAAGGATTTCAGCCCGCCCCCGCCGCGCTGGGCGTGGATGGTGCTGATACCGATCGGCGCGGTCGGCATGGTGGTCATGGCGATCTGGTTCCACGTCTGGCAAGACGACGTGCGCGACCTGATGGGCGTCGAACACCTGAAGTGGTACGACTACCCGGTGGCGGCCGGGCTGTCGCTGGTGGTGCTGTTCGCGCTGGTCGAAATCGGCCAGTTCATCCGCTGGCTGGTCAGCTTCCTGGTCGGACAAGTCGACCGGATCGCACCGTTTCGCCTCTCGGCGACCATCGTGGTGGTCCTGCTCGTGGTGCTGACCATCACGGTGCTCAACGGCGTCGTGCTCAAGTTCGCGATGCGGACGATGAACCACACCTTCGCCTCGGCCAACAACGAGATGAATCCCGATACCGCGCCTCCGAAAACTCCGCTGCGTTCGGGTGGCCCGCAGTCGCTGGTGTCGTGGGAATCGCTGGGCAAAGAGGGCCGCATCTTCGTCGAGGGCGGTCCCAGCGTCGTCGAACTGACCGCTTTCAACGCAGCCCCGGCCGTCGAGCCGATCCGGGCCTACGCCGGGCTGAAATCCGCCGACGACATCACGGCGACCGCCGAGCTGGCGGCGCAGGAGCTGCAGCGCACGGGCGGACTGCAGCGCGCCGTCGTCGCGGTGGGAACGACCACCGGTACCGGCTGGATCAACGAGGCGGAAGCCTCGGCGCTGGAGTACATGTACAACGGCAACAGCGCGATCGTGAGCATGCAGTATTCGTTTCTGCCGAGCTGGCTGTCGTTCCTGGTGGACAAGGAGAATGCCCGGCATGCCGGGCAGGCGCTCTTCGAGGCCGTCGACAGGCTGATTCGGCAGCTGCCCGAAGGGCAACGCCCCAAGCTTGTCGTGTTCGGCGAAAGCCTCGGATCGTTCGGCGGCGAGGCGCCGTTCATGACCCTGAACAACGTGCTGGCCCGCACCGACGGCGCCTTGTTCAGCGGACCGACGTTCAACAACACCATCTGGACTGACCTGACCTCCACCCGCGACGCCGCTTCGCCGGAGTGGTTGCCGATCTACCACGACGGCAAAAACGTCCGCTTCGTCGCTCGCGCAAGCAATCTGATGCGTCCCAACGCTGCGTGGGGCCACCCGCGGGTGGCCTATCTACAGCACGCCTCCGATCCGATCGCCTGGTGGACCCCCGACCTACTGTTCAAGGAACCGGACTGGCTGCAAGAAAAGCGGGGCTACGACGTGCTGCCCGAGACCCGCTGGATTCCGGTGGTCACGTTCCTGCAGGTCTCGGCTGACATGGCGGTCGCCCTGAACGTGCCGGACGGGCACGGCCACCACTACGTCGCCGACGTCGCCAACGCCTGGGCGGCGGTGCTGGCGCCGCCCGGGTGGACGCAGGAGAAAACGGACCGACTCCGGCCGCTGCTGCGCGGAAGCGGCAGCTAGATCCAGCGTCGAGGCGTGGCGCCGGCGTACACCAGCGGTTCCCGACGCGGATCGGCCGAACCACCACCGAGCTGATCCAGCACACCGGCACCCGCCAGCGCGCGGTAGCCGCCGATGACGTCGGTGGCGCGGTGCAGGCCGATGTCCAGCAGCGCAGCCGCCGCCAGGCTGGAGGTGTAGCCCCCCGAGCACACGATCACCCATTCGACGTCGTCGCCAACGGCCTCGGGCAGCTTGGCATCGCTGGTGGGGTCGCAGCGCCATTCCAGCACGTTGCGTTCGATCACCCGGGCGCCGGGCAGCTCACCCTCGCGGAGCCGCTGGGCCTGCGGCCGGATGTCGACGAGCACTGCCCCGCGGCCCAGCGCAGCGGGCACCTCGGCGGCGGGAAGGCGACGATACCGGCGCCGGGCGGATCTCACAACAACGTCGATGCGGCTCATTACGGTCCTTCCGGCTGGTCGGTCAGTTCGGTGCGCTGGCGGCGCAACGTGTTGCGGGGGGTGAGCTCGTAGTACGACATCGCGGTCAGCGGTGGCGAGTAGGCATGCACGCTCAGGGTCGGCTGCTCCGGCTCCCGGCCCGTGCTCGCCGGTCCGGCAGTGGACCCGGTAACGGGTCTGGGCGCCCTGACCACGTCGTGCACCCAGCCCAGCGGGAATCCGGCCTGATCGCCGGCGTCGAGCCGGCGGCGCCGCAAACCCCTTCCATCCCAACGGAATTCGTTGAGCGACCCGGACACCACCGTCAGCGCGCCCAGTGACCCGCCATGGTCGTGCAATTCGGTGGGGTGGCCGTAAACCCAGCTGATCAGCCAGATGTCCAGTTCCTCGTCGCCGTGGATGCGGGTGAACCAGCGCTGCGACTCCGGTACACCGCCCGGGGGCAGCAGCTGGTCGCAACGTCCGCTGAGCACATCGTCGGCGGCCTGGTCGGTGGCGTGCAGGAGGTCGGGTACCCGCAGCCGGGTCGGTCCCGACGACGGGGACGAGAGGGTCTGCGGGCGCAACGCAGCGAAACTGGCGACAGGCAAAGACATCGGAAGAGCTCCAGGGAGAACGGATCGGACAAGCGGCGGCGGGTTACGGCCGACAACACTCACAAAATCCGAAGCGCTCGATCACGGCAGCCAGTGTTGCATAGATTGACAGCGTGCGCCGGTGCGGTCGTCGGCTCCTGCTGTGGGGCGCGCTTGTGGTGGTGAGCGGTTTGTCCGGTTTGTCGGCGGTCACGGGTTGCTCAGCTGGCGCCCACAACGGCGGCAAGACCACACCGTCGTCGGCGCAGTCGCCGGCCACCCCCAACGGCCGCAGTTCCCCGACACCGGACGCCATCGGGCGCTCCCCGGCCGGTGTGACCACCCGAGTCGATGTCCCCGCGGATTCGACCGAGGAGGAGTACTACCAGGCCTGTCACGCCGCGAAAGTGTGGATGGGCACCCAGCCCAGAACCGGTCAGTCGCTGTTCGAGTCGTATCTGGCGATGGTTCAGGCAACGCCGGCGGGAACGCCGGGCACCTGGAATGCGCGATGGGCGGATCTGTCACTGGCGCGGCGTGCGGCCGTGATCACCGCCGCACGCGCGGCGGCCGACGACGACGAATGTGGGTAGCGCCGCGTTTCGGACTGCCGCGCAGTTGAGATCACGGGTAGGAAAAGTGCCGGCCCGGCCCCCGGCGGCCGGTGCTGCCGCCCGGGCAGAATGAATGGATGCCTGGCGTAGGGGTTGCGCGCCCGCGCGGGTCGTCACCGACTCGGGTGGCGCTGGCACTCGGCAGTGGTGGCGCGCGCGGCTACGCGCACATCGGAGTGATCGAGGCGCTGCGGGCGCGCGGCTATGAGATCGCAGGCGTCGCCGGCTCGTCGATGGGCGCGGTGGTCGGCGGCCTGCAAGCAGCAGGATGCCTCGACGAGTTCGCCGACTGGGCGAAGTCTCTGACGCAGCGCACCATTCTGCGCCTGCTGGATCCGTCCATCGGCGCCGCGGGAGTGATGCGGGCCGAGAAGATCTTGGACACGGTGCGAGACATCCTCGGCCCGGTCACCATCGAGGAACTGCCCATTCCCTACACCGCGGTCGCGACCGATCTGTTGGCCGGCAAGTCGGTGTGGTTCCAGCGCGGTCCCATCGACGAGGCAATCCGGGCGTCCATCGCGATTCCGGGGGTGATCGCCCCCTACGAAGTCGGCGGACGCCTGCTCGCCGACGGCGGCATCCTGGATCCGCTGCCGATGGCCCCGCTCTCGGCGGTCAACGCCGACCTGACCATCGCGGTGAGCCTCAGCGGCAGCGAGGCGATCGGCAAGCGCGACACGGAACCCGGCGCCACCGTCGAGTGGTTGAACCGCATGATGCGCAGCACCTCTGCGCTGCTCGACCGGCCGACCGCGCGGGCGGTGCTGAGCAGATTCGGCGGGCCGGTCACAGAATCGGATAGCTGCTCGGACAGCCCGGACGTCGAACAGCCCGGCACCGATCACGATGACACCGGTGAGCTACCCGACGACGCACCCGAAGTTCCGAAACTGGGCAGCTTCGAAGTGATGAATCGGACGATCGACATCGCCCAATCCGCGCTGGCCCGCCACACGCTGGCGGTTTACCCGCCCGATCTGCTGATCGAAATTCCGCGCTCGACGTGCCGGAGCCTGGAGTTTCACCGGGCGGTGGAGGTGATCGCCGCCGGCCGGGCGCTGGCCGATCAAGCCCTGGACGCCCTCGAAGCAGAGGCGGGCCAGACCGCCCCGCCTGCGATCGAGGGCTGACGACGCCGATCACACTCCGAGGAACTGTGCGACGGCTGTGGCTTCGCGGCGGCCCTGCTCGCGTCCGGCCACGGCCGACGCGATGCCACAGCGCGGATCCAGTGGATTGGGCCCGAACGCCGTCAGCGAGTTGTCGTCGGCGAACACCGCGAACGTCCTGCCGGCGAACGATGCGAGCTCGGCAGCGGGCCCGTCGCCGAACGGCGCCGGCGCGTCTGCGCCCGACGGCACCAGCACCACCGCCACGTCGCAATCGCCGGCCACGCCAACGTTGACCGAGCTGGCCACCCCGCCGTCCATATACCGTCGGCCCGCGATCGTCACCGGTGGCCACGCCCCCGGCACCGCGCAACTGGCCGCCACCGCGTCGACCAGGTCGACACCTGATTCCCGATCGAAAACGACCAGTTCGCCGGTGCCGACGTCGATCGCGGTGAGCCGCAGCGCCCGGCCGGGCCAGTCGTGTGACGGCAGGCGCTGCGCGATCACCCGGCGCCGGACGGGTTCCGGAACGGTTTTGGTCGCCAGCGCCACGGCTCCGATCCGCTGCAGCTGCTGTCGGGTCCTGTCGTGCGACGCGTCACAAGGTTCGCGCAGGGCCGCCAGGAACATGTCGGTGATGGCGTCCACGTCGACGCCGGAATCGATCTCGGCCGACGACTCGGCGACTTGCCGGTCGAACAGCGCCTCGAGCGTGCTGCCGCTGCTGATTTGCGCCGCGACCGCCGAACCCGCCGAGGTGCCTACCAGCACATCCGAAGTCAGCAGCAGCCGGGCCGCTGCCGGTGACTGGTCGGCGATACCGCGCAGAACGCCTGTCTCCCAGGCGATTCCCGCTATTCCTCCACCGGCCAGCACCAGCGCACGTCTGGTTGTCACGCCCAACCACTCTGCCAGCCCGAGGCCGGGCGCCGGCACGGCAGGGTCAGGGCGACACCGCCTGCGCCTGCTGTGCCGGTGCGCTCAGGTCCGCCTGACGAAGCAGATGCCTGGGCGGGTCGGGTAGCACCACCCGGCGGGTGACCTGCAGCCCCGCGTCGACGTGGACCAGTTCCCCCGGCTCGAGCAGACACCAGCGCGGGTCGTCGTCCATCGGTTCACTGGCGAACACCACTGACGACCGGGTGCACAGATGCTTCGACCACGCGCGAATCCGGGGGGTGCGCAGATGAAACTCTCGATCCGGTACCCCCGGTTGGCGCTCGTAGCGCCGGTCCAAGAGGTAGAGCCGATTACCCTCCGGGTAACGCAGGGCCCACATATCGGTGGCCGTGCTCAGCAGCAGGTTGACGCCGAAGATCGGCACATTGGCCGCAAGCCAGTGCATGGCGTCGAGCAGACCGGCTGTGACGTCGCCGTCCCGGGCGCGGATCGAGGCGGTGATCAACGCGAAGACCCGCTCCGAGTCGGTCTGGCCCAGGACCAGGTCGGCGGTGCCGACCTCGCGCAGCCGTTCGTCGATGGCATCGAGCCCCTCGACCACGCCGTTGTGCGCAAATATCCTGCCGTCCTGCAAAAACGGGTGGGTGTTGCGGACCTCATGGGACCCGGTCGTCGCATAACGGACGTGGGCCAGGAAGGTCGTACCGGTCAGCTCGTGCGCTTCGGTGGCGAAGTCGGCGTCCTCCCAGGCCGCCATCGGCTGCTTGTGCAGCTGCGGCCGGCCCCGCTCATCGAAGACGCCCAGGCCCGTGCCGTCCGGGTTGCGTCGGCTCTGGTCGGCCAGGCTGTCTGGCGCGTCCAGTAGCCAAAAGGTTGCGTGACAAACATCCGTCCCGGCGTGCAGCCCGAAAAGTCGGCACATAGTTTCGACCGTACCGAAGACGCCGGTGGTGTCCGCCCGTCGGCAGCACCGGCAAACGGCCGGCAACCCTCAGCGCGCCAGTCGGGGGGCGGCCCGGCCGGTGATGAGCGGCAGATCGAAAAAGCTTTGAATGCCCGCCGGTGCGGCACAGGTCGCCGGGACCGCATTGACGCAATGCGCGGCGGTCGCGACGATCCCCGGGTTACTCGCCAGGCCCTCTTCCACACTCTCCGGCTGCCAGCCCTTGATGGTCACAAAAGTGTCCGGGTTTCCGCGTACCTCGATTTCGTAGCGTTCTCCTGCGGGCCCGAACGACCATGGCGGATCCAGGTTTTCGGATCCCATCAACCAGTTCACCGTGATCCGGACCACCACCGTGTCGCCGACCACCGCCTCCCAGTGGAAGCGGCGCCCGGCGACCTGCCCGGGCTCGATCACCCCGATCGGCGAGTCGATCGGGGCGGTCGCAACGGCCACCTGCTGTGACGACCGGATCTGGGGATCGGCGGCGAAGCCCAACCGGTCGACGCAGAGCCGGACGGACTGAATGAACCCGCCGTCGAGCAGCTTTTGCATCGGCCCGGTCAACGCGCTGTCCGGCGTCCCGCCGAAGCCCATCACATAGCGCAGCACATCCGGCGCCCCATAGGTTCGGAGGTCTGAAAACTCCTCGGCGCGAACAAAAGTCACGCCGGTGGACATCACCGACAACAGGAGCGGGAAGAGCTCGGTGGCTGCCCCGGGCCCAATGCCGGCTCCGTGCAGGGTCGCATTGCCGGTCTGCGCCGCGACTTCCAGTGGGGCGGCTTCCTTTTCGGTCGGGTAGAACCAGCCGAGCGGGGTGACGACGTTCTTGCCCGAGCGCAGTAGCGCGGCGACTTCGTCGACGTTGGGCAGCAACGGCGCATAGATCACCGCGTCGGCGTCCAACGTCAGCACCTCGTCGATGCCGTTGGTCGCCGTCACGCCAAGCGGTGCGGCACCGATGATCTCGCCGACGTCTTTGCCGCTCTTGGCCTCGGAATGTACCCAGCAGCCCACGAGTTCGAGCTCAGGATGTTCGAGCACGCCTTTGATCGCCGCCACACCGACCGAGCCGGTTGCCCACTGAATGACCCGCAGGCTCATGCCCCTTACCTCCTCGTGAGTTGTCGACTGTTAGTCGCGGACCTCGATCACCCAATAGCCGTGCTCGGCGTATCGCGACCGGATGGCTTTCTTGTCGTACTTGCCCACACTGGTGCGTGGAATCTCGTCGACGAACGTCCACCGCTCGGGCAACCACCACCGAACGACCTTGTCCGCGAGGAATGTTCGCAGATGCTCGGCACTGACCGATGCGCCTTGCTTGGCCACGACGACCGCGAGCGGTCGTTCCTGCCACCGCTCGTCGGGAACGCCGACAACCGCGGCCTCCACCACATGCGGGTGCGCGATCAGCCAGTTCTCCAACTCGACGGAGGAGATCCATTCCCCACCGGACTTGATGACGTCTTTGGCCCGGTCGGTCAGCGTCAGAAAGCCTTGCTCGTCGAGACGGCCGACGTCGCCGGTGCGCAACCAGCCGGAGTCGAACTTGGACTCGTCGCGCCCCAGGTAGTAAGAGCCGGCGATCCACGGGCCGCGGACTTCTACCTCACCCACGGCGTCGCCGTCATTGGCCAGCACCCGGCCGTCGTCATCGACGATCCGCATTTCCACACCGCACACCGGTCGGCCTTGGGTCGCGCGGAATGCCCAGTGCTGGTCTTCAGGCGTTCCCGGCGGCGGCCAGGCCATGGTGGCCATCGGTGAGGTCTCGGTCATGCCCCACAACTGCCGGATCTGGACGCCGTGTTTTTCCTCGAAGGTGCGCATCAGCGATACCGGAACGGCCGAGCCGCCGCAGACCACGACACGCAGTGACGACATGTCGTGATCGGGGTCCTCCTCGAGGCGGTGCAGGACGTCGTTCCAGATGGTCGGCACCGCGCCCGCCACGGTGGGCCGCAGGTTTTCGACCATGCCGATCAGCGATCGGGCGTCCAGGTGGCGATCGGGCAGCACCAGGTCGGCACCTGCCATCAGCGCCGCATACGGCAGTCCCCACGCGTTGGCGTGAAACATCGGCACGATCGGCAGCAGGCTGTCGCTGGCCCCGACGCCGATGCCGTTGGCGGTACAGGTCGCCATGGTGTGCAGAAAGCTCGAACGGTGGCTGTAGACCACGCCTTTGGGGTTGCCGGTGGTGCCGCTGGTGTAGCACATTGCGGCCGCGGAGTTCTCGTCGATCTGCGGCCAGTCGAATTCGGTCGACTCGCCACCGGTGACGTCGTCGTACCGCAGCACGGTCTTGCCCGACTCCTGTAGCCGGGCCGTGTCGCCCTCCCCGACCGCGATCACCGTGTGCACCGTGTTGAGTTCGCCTAATACGGGCGCGAGCAGTGTGGCCAGTGACATGTCGACCAGCACCACCTGGTCTTCGGCCTCGTTGGCGATATAGGCGATCTGTTCGGGGAAAAGGCGGATGTTGAGGGTGTGCAGGACGGCGCCCATCGACGGCACCGCAAGGTAGGTGGCCAGGTGTTCGGTGTTGTTCCACATGAACGTCGCCACCCGCTGGTCTCCGGTGACGCCGAGGCCGCGCAATGCGTTCGCCAGTTGGGCCGCCTGTTGACCCAGTTCGCGGTAACTGCTGCGCCGGTAACCGTCGCCGGTGGCGGTGGTGACCGTGCGTGCCCCGTGCACACCGCAGCCGTGCCGCATTATCGCGGTGATCGTCAACGGAAAGTCCTGCATCGTGCTGTCCATCGAAGTACCGCCTTATGGGTCGCGGCGCAGCACCGCCTGATGTCCAATCGGGCGAATGCTATCGCCGAGGGCGGCTACGAGACACGGGTTCCCCCGACAAGCACCATTTCCCGGCCCTTGAGCGGGCCGAACCGGCCCGCACTGTCGACCCACGGGCGGTATCGCGGCGATTAGGCCTCGGACGGCTGGTGGCTGCGGCGCCCGTCAAAGCGCATCGTGATCACGGTCCCCGGTGCGGATACGGACCAGGCTCTCCACCGGAGAAACCCAGACCTTGCCGTCGCCGATCTTCCCGGTGCGGGCCACTCTGATGATTGCGTCAACGACTCGTTCTGCGAACTCGTCGTCGACCACTACCTCGATACGGACCTTTGGCACGAAGTCGACCGCGTACTCGGCTCCGCGGTAGACCTCGGTGTGCCCACGTTGCCTGCCATAACCCTGGACTTCGGTGACGGTCATCCCCAGCACACCGGCGGCCTCGACAGCATGCCTGATGTCATCGAGTGTGAACGGCTGGACGATCGCGGTGATCAGCTTCATGGCGTCAGTCCACCGGCTCGGCGGGCTTGGGGACGCCCGCCTGAGCGTGCGTTTGCACCAACGAGTCGACCCGCCGGCCGGTGATGAGCGATTCGTCGGGGTAAGCCTCTTCGTCGTGGACACCAACGTCGCCGGTTTCCAGGACCTCGTCGGGCAACCGCAACTTCATAAAGAGGCCAAGGACTTTCAAGATGACAAACGTGACGAGGGCATCCCAGACGATGACCGTGGCGGCGGCGCCGGCCTGGATCAAGATCTGTTTGGGATGGTGACCGTACAGCCAACCGGAGAAGGTCACGTCCTGCCCTGTGCTGCCGCCCAGGTATTCAACGATGTGCGGGTCGGCGAGTACCCCGACGAGCAACCCGCCCGCCAAACCCGCCACGCCGTGAGTGTGGAACACACCCAGGGTGTCATCGACCTTCTTGAACGGCCTCGTCCTGCCGAGCCAATTCCAGGACATCCAAACCAGGGACGAGGCAACGACACCGATGATCATCGCGCCGAAGCTGTTGACAAAGCCGGCCGCCGGAGTGATCGCGACAAGGCCGGTGATCATGCCGTTGATCGCGCCGAGGAACGTCGGCTTGCGCTGCTTACTGGCGAAGATGTCCCAGATCACCCAGGTGAGCAACGCAACGGCGGTGGTGAGGTTGGTGTTGATGACCGCCAGTGACGCGTCAGCACCAGAGAAGTACGGGTCACCACCGTTGAATCCGTTCCAGCCCAGCCACAGGACACCTGCGCCGACCGCGGCCAGCGGAAGGTTGTTCGGCACCGCGCGTTCGCGGTCACGCGCCAGCCTCGGACCGATCACCGCGGCAGCGACAAATCCGCTCGTTCCGGCGGCCAGATGAATGACGTACCCACCGCTGTAGTCCAGGGCACCCGCGTGTGACCACCAGCCCCCGCCCCACAACAGGAACGCGTTGACCGAGTAGGCAAACGTCGACCACAGCGGCACGAAGATCAGCCACACCTTGAAGCTCATCCGGCCGATCACGCTGCCGAGGAACAGCAGCGGGGTGATGGCGGCGAACACGAATTGGAAGTACGCCAGCGTGGTCTCCGAGAAGCGGAAGGACGGCATGGTGCCGTCTAGCAGCGGGATATAGGCAATCTGCTGATTGTTGCTGCTCAGAATGGTCCTGGGCTTCCCGACCGCCGATTGCAGAATGCCCGGGCCCAGCTTCAGCGGCTCGCCGAAGCCCATCTTGAAGCCCCACAGCACCCACACCACCAGCACCAGCGAGAATCCGGTGAAGGCCATCAGCATGGTGTTGACGGCCCACTTCTTCTGGACAATGCCGCCGTACAGCACGGCGATGCCTGGAATGCTCATCAGGCCGACCAGAGTCGCCGCCACCAACTGCCAGGCGTTGTCTCCGGGATTGAGCCAAGGGGGATAGGGCAACATGGTTCAGACACACCCCAATTCGAGCCATCGAGCTTACGTTCAGCTCCGATGCGTAGTGATGCCGTAGACGGATGAAGCCTCGAATGGGAATGTTTCAACGGCGTGTGCGGCGGTTTAAATATTGATTTCGTTCCGCGCCGGCAGCCGGGCCGCCGGTTAGCTGAACTGAGTCTGCGGCCGCGGCAAAGCGGAACCGTCGACGACGATGTCGAGCTTCTCGTTGTAGAAGGCCACCAGGCCGGCAATCTGGCCGACCGCCGGCAGCGGATAATGGTAGGTCCAAGCCAGGTCCGGATGCACGACCTGCCTGGCAACGGGGCCTGACCGCACCGACCAGTAGCCCGACGTCACTCCTTTGTACGGGCAGAGCGTCTGCGTCGGGCTGGCTTCCAGATGTTCGAAGGCGATATCGGTCGGATCGATGTAATACCTTGTGGGCAAACCTGTTTCGAATAGCAACACGGGAGACTTGGTGTCGGCCAGCACGACACCGTCGAGCTCGACCCGGACGTGCCGGTGTGAGCGCAGGGCGTCGACCCGCGAATACGGGTTGCGTGGGTGGCCGTAGATCGGCTCGTCTTCCTCGAACCACCGCAACGGATTCCATTCGAACCGCACGGTGCCCGCAACCGGGCTGTCGCTGTCGGCGTCGAACACCCGCGCGGCGGACGGGTAAGTCTGGCCGCCGCCCACCAGGGAGTGCAGCCGCGACGGGCCCAACTGCACTTTCTGCACGTGGTTCTCGTCGCGCAGAAACTCTGCACGGACATCGGCCAGCGGGATGTAGTAATGCGGGTAGTACGGAACCTCCCACACGTAACGGGCTGCGCTGGTGTCAAAGACCAGCGCGTCGCCGAGGTAGCCACGGACCCGACGCGGCGCGGGCTCGATTCTTCCACGGGTGGCGGCCATTTGGGGGTAGTCACGGTTGGTCGTCATGGGCCACCTACTGGTCCTTGGAGGCCAGTCCGGCCGGCGCGTGCGCGACGGCTCTTCGGATGGCGTCGGCCAACGCCAGCGCGCTCTCCTCGGTGAGTTCCAGAGCCACTCGTGCCGACGGGCCGAGCTGCGGGTTGATCACGTCGATGTTGACCGTGTGACCGTAGGGCGCGTGGACGGGATGGTCGACGTACACCGTTGCGCGGTTGGCGCCGAACCATCCGGTAGCGCTTTTGCCGCTGCCGTCGATCTCGACATGTTCGGTGAGATAGGTGCACATGGCGCTGAGATACCTAGCCTTTCAGATGGGTGGCGAAGAACTCGTCGATGTGCCGCCAGCCGTCCAGCGCCGCTGCCACGCGATAGGCCGGCCGGTCGACGGCGAAGAAGGCGTGGCCGGCGCCCTCGTAGGAATGGAACTGGTGCGGCTTGCCCAACCTGGTCAGCTCGGCGTCCAGTGCGGCCACGGCGCCGGGTGAGGGGAACTGGTCCTCGATTCCGAACAAGCCCAGCAGCGGGCAGCTCAGATTCGGCGCCAGGTCGAGAATCGGCTTGATGGCGCTGGGCGTCCCCTCCGGCGGATCCTCGACGATGAATGCGCCGTAGCAGTCCACCGCGGCGTCGAACGGCAGCGAGCACGCCGCCAGGTAGGCGTGCCGCCCGCCCGAGCAGTGCCCGATGATGCCGAACTTTCCGTTGGCGCCCGGCAACGAGCGCAGGTGCTCCACCGCGCCCGCGACATCACCGACCAGTCGTTCATCGGGCACCCCGCCCGCCGCGCGCGCCGCCGCGGCGGCGTCATCGGGGGAAGCGCCCGGAGCCTCACGTGAATACAGGTTCGGGGCCACCGCGTGATATCCGTTGACGGCGAGCCGCCGGACGAACTCTTTGGTCTGCCGGTCGTGTCCGGGCATGTGGTGAATCCACACGATCCCGCCGCGCGATCCCTCGGCGAGCGGCATCGCCCGGTAGGCCTCGATCTCGTCGCCGCCGTGGCCGGCGATGGTGACCGTCTCCGCACGCATGGCGTCGGCGCTGAACGCGTTCATCGCGATGCTCCTTGTTTGGCCGCAACCAGATGCGGAGCGCATGCGGCTGGTCCAAGGCCGCCCCGCCGAACACCAACGTATCCGAAGTGCGTTGGGGCGAATGCGGACGGATTGGTAAAGGGCCCGTGAGCAAACCGCGAATCGAGTACCGTCTACCTGTGTCGTTTTGGCGGGACAGCCCGATTCGCGGGCGGCGGCCGCGGCTCGATGAGGCGCTGTTGGAGCGCTTCGCCATGAGCCCGGCCGGCTACCAGTTCCTACTCCACCTAACGCCGCGTATCGACAAGGTGTTGATCCCTCGGACAAACGGCCGTCTGAGCCCGATGGGATTCGACAAGGTCGGGCTCGTCACGACGACCGATGCCAAGTCCGGACACCCCGCACGCATCCGCTGGCATTGATCGACGACTCTGACGGCCTACTCGCGATCGGGTCCAACCATGGACGTGCAGATCATCCGGCCTGGAGTACCAACCTGCTGACGCATCCCGACTGCATGGTCGAGTTCATGGGTCCGCCCGCGCAGTACCGGGCCAAGCTGCTCACCGGCGACGCCCGCGCCTCGGCATGGGCCACGGCCGCCGACTTCTACGCCGGGTACGAGCGTTACCGCTTCAGCTGCGCGCCCCGCGAGATCAGGATCTTCCGCCTGCGGCCCATCGCCGCCTGAGGGCGCGCCGGGTCGTCGCCGCTGTATCGCTCAGCCGGCCTTGATCGGCACCGTCACCGATTCCGTTGTAGCGGGCAGCTTGGTCATGTCGACTGCCAAGATCTCGCCGCTGTCCTGAGTGCCGTTGGGCAGTATCTTGGGCTTGAGTTTGAACGGCGGGGTGTCGGAAGCCAATCCGGCCAGCCCGAAATCGCTGTCGTTGGCGATGATCAACGTCTTTCCACCGTCCCGGCTGACGACGCCCTCGATCTTGTCGTGCCCGAAGAAATCACCGTTACCGACAGCGACCGCAAGAGGTCACTGTGGCCGACTTGCTCATGCTGGCCCACACGGAGTGGCCGTATTTGTGTCGCAGCTCAATAAGCCGGTTGGCGTCGGCTCCAACTACCGTGACCGTGCGGTCATTAGTCCGCAGGCCCTGGAAGATATCCTCGAGCTCGATCGATGCGTCGACTGCCTGCGGGTATGGGACAGTTCGTAGCCATGTATCCCGCGTCATCGCGCTGGCCCTGTGCCACGATGCGGTGGAGCTCGCTCCTACCTCACCCTGCTGATAGCAAATGTTATGTTATGGCCAACAGTAAGTCCATAGTTAGTTAGCCGTATAAGCCATATGCCCAATTACTTGAGGCGGCAGTCGATCTGATCGATGCAGACTTATCGGCATACGATGTTGCACGGGTGGTTGCTCCACCACAGCAAAGACTGACTTGATTCCCATGCCGGCCGAACGGCGCCAACGGCCGACAGCCACCGACATACTCATCGCCACGGCAACACGGTTACGGCGCTCTTGACGACGTTCGAGCCAGGGCTTGCTGAAGAGGGTGAAGAACTTCTCGTTCCGCTGCTGCATCCGGGCCATGGGAGCCCCTTGTGGGCCGACGGTACCGCCGCACGCGGCGCGTCGCCGCTGCGCGAGGTGGTTGTCCGTCCACAGCGGACGATAGAGTTTGCCGAGACCAGAACCTGCGGAAATGGGAGTACGCGAAATGCGTGTGTTGTTGTGGACATACGACACGCGCGGGGGCGTCGAACCGCTGGTCGGACTCGCGGTGCAGCTGCGGACACTCGGCGCGGAGGTGCGGGTGTGTGCGCCGCCGGACGAGGAGTTCGCAGAGCGGACGGCCGGTTTCGGCGTGCCGCTGGTGCCATTCGGCGATTCGCTGCGCGCGCTGGCGACCGTGGCTAGGCCGTCGGAGGCGGACCTGCGCCGGCACGTGGACGAGTTGATCGCTGCGCAGTTCGACACCCTCGCCGCCGTGGCCGAGGGATGTGATGCGCTGGTGGCGACCGGCTTTCTGGCGACCGCGGCCGGCGCGCGGTCGGCGACCGAGAAACTGGGCATCCACTACGTATACGCGAGCTACCACCCGACTATCCTGCCGTCGCCGCACCACCCGCCGCCGGCGTATGCGGGCCGGCCGCTCCCACCCAACGTGACCGACTACCGCGTGCTGTGGGACCTGGACGCCCGGAACGCGAACGCGCTGTTCGGCCCGACGCTCAACAGTCACCGGGCGGCGATCGGCCTGCCGCCGGTGGACAACGTCCGCGACCACGCCTTCACCGGCCACCCGTGGCTGGCGGCGGATCCGACCCTGGGTCCGTGGCTAAAGCCGGCGGACCTCGACGTCGTCCAAACCGGCGCGTGGCTCCTGCCGGACCAACGGCCACTGCCCGCCGAGTTGCTGGCGTTCCTGGACGCTGGCCCGCCGCCGGTGTATGTGGGCTTCGGCAGCATGCCTCTGGGCGGGTCGAAGGACATCGCCAGGGTGGTCATCGAGGCGATCCGCGCGCAGGGCCGCCGCGCGCTGCTCTCCCGCGGCTGGGCCGACATAGCCCTGATCGACGACCGGGACGACTGCTTTGCCGTCGGCGAGGTCAACCAGCAGGCGCTGTTCGGCCGGGTGGCCGCCGTCGTGCACCACGGCGGCGCGGGTACGACCACAGCGGCCGCCCGTGCCGGCGCGCCTCAGGTGGTAATACCCCAGGTGGCGGACCAGCCATACTGGGCCAGCCGGGTGGCCGACCTGGGCATCGGCACCGCATACGACGGCCGGCCTGCGACCACCGAGTCCCTGTCAGCCGCGCTCGAGAAGACCCTGGCTCCCGAGACGCGCGCACGAGCGAGCGCCGTGGCCGGCACAATCCGCACCGACGGGGCGACGGTGGCCGCGACGCTGCTGCTCGACGCGGTCAGCCGAGAAAGGCCGCCAGCGTCCGCCTGAAGCACGCGGGGTCGTCGAGCCCCGCAGGTGGTCGCTGAAAGGCGGGCACTGACCATGCCCGATCGGCGCCGCTACGTCGGCCTCCATCACCGCCTGCATCACCTGATTTGGGCTGCGCAGCGAGAGCTCCGTGGGCAGGGTTCCATCGAACGGCGAAAGACGTTCCAGCTCTTTACCGTTGGCATCGAAATGGACGATGAACGGGCCGTACTCGTCGGACACCCAGAACGTACCGTCGGGCATGGCGACCAAGCCTTCGCTGTCCAGGCCGTGATCGGAGGGCGCCAATACCGTGCCGTTGAGGTCCACCAGTGTCTCGCCAGTGTTCGCCTGCGGGTCGGTGAGCCCGACCACGGTGCCCCGTCCTTCCCGGTCAGCGTGATGGTTTGCTCCACCGACGCCACGCCGTCGGCGAGTTTGAGCTTGGCGATCTGCGGGTGAAAATCGGGTATCGGAAGCACCTTTTCGTCAGGGGTCCGCCCTTCGACATTGGGTCCACGGTCGGTGATGCCGTAGATCGGTCAGCGGCGGCTGGTTCGACGTAGAGCATGACTGTGTGACTGACGGTGACCGGGAGCTGATCGGTACCGGTGAAGCCGGCGTCGGGGGGTGTAAATCATCGCCCCGTCTGCGCCGTGTGCGATGCTGCCGTGCGCGGGCTTGCCGAACGCGACCGGTGTCACTCCGTTGGTGGCGGCCAACAGCTGGCCCGGGGAAGATGGTCAGAGCCTTCCCGGTCGTCGTGCTCAATTCCGGGTTACCCGGTTGCGCCGGCTGGGAGGGCGACATAGGGGGCGACGCGCCCGACGAGCAGGCCGCCACCGTGATAAACACCGTTCCTGCCGCGACCTGCCATCTCCGTCGTCCCATGATTCGTGGCTATCGGGCGGTGGACCGCTGCCGGAAAGCCGACCCGCCGGCAATCAGATCAGTCGGCGACAAGGTCTCATCTGTGCAGCCTCTGATTGCACCACAGAACAACGATCAGACCTAGCCTGGGAACCATGACCGGCGAAGCCCACGACACTGCGTTAGAAACCCACATTAAAGAGTTCTTGAGCGCACTCAAGCCGAGGGACCTGATCCGGCAGCGACTGGCGGAACTCGAGAAACCGGACCCGCACAATCCAGAGGGTCTTCAGCGTTACCTCGATGGCCTCAAAACGGTTTACGCGCACGGTCTGGGGGACATGTACGACCGGATCGGGTTACACGGCTCCGCTATATGCAAGTCGACCAATGAAACAGAAATCACCGAACGAGTCGAGAAGATGATGGCGTTGGCGGCGATAGAAAGCGGCGATATCGCCAAAATACTCAAGAGCTTTGAAAACGCTGCGAAGGAAACGAATCTTGTCACCGTCACAGCTCTGCTTGTGACGCTGGTTGCTGCCGGTGCTCGTGGACTGCCTCGGCAGGGCGAGCTGGACGAGTTGACGCTCGAACTTTCGGCCTATTGCCTGACGCGCTTCCCGCCCCCCGATGAATGATGCGACTGCAAGCGGTATCTGCTCTTCACGCGACCATCGAGAGGAATGGTTAGTGGGAATTGAGTCAGCGGGTCAGTCAGCCGGCAAGCGTTGGAGCGCAATCTGATCTAGAGACCAGGCGCAAAGTCGCGGAGCGCCGCAGTGAGGGTCAGACAGCCACCAGGGCTAGGAACGTAGCTCTGCCCGCACGCGTCGAGGAGTTGGGCGTGGCGGGTCAGCCACAGCCGTCGGTGGGGCAACTGCGCCGTTATGCGAGGATCGCGGACGCGGTGGTGGCGCTGGCTTCGCGGTCTGGACGCTGCAGGCCGGAGGAGCAGGCCCGGCGCTTGGGCGGCGGGGGGAACCCGGCCGAAGAACGTGCGATTCTTACACCCTTATTGGACTGAATGCGCGTACTCAGCCGCGCGATTCAGGGATGGGTGATGGTAGGGACAGTTAGCTAGGGCTACCTTGACTCGCGGTTGTCAGCGATGGGTGCCAAACTCAACCATGGCTGTAGATCCGTTCCGTCCGGTTTTCGCCGCCGCCGCAGCTGTACTGGTAGCGGCAGCTATCGCTCACGCCGACAGCCCGGATGACCAGTTTTTGGGGTTGCTGTCGAAAGACGGCTTGAACGTCGGCCCACCGGATAAGATGATCGCCATTGCGCATGAACGGTGCGACGACGACAGTCTTTCTCACTACAGCTTCTTTAATCCTCGCTTCGGCGGGCACCCAAGCCCGTTCAGCGTCGCCATGTCAAATCTCTACGCCGAACTGCAATCGCAGGGTTTGACAACTGCGCAGGTGGGGCAGTTCATGCAAGACGCCATCACCGTGTACTGCCCAGACAAGTAGGACTGGTGATTCCGT
>CAWKEM010000022.1:0-86290 GCA_963848535.1 uncultured Actinomycetota bacterium | reverse complement strand
AATTTTGGTTCGCTTCCGAACGCGCGCCGGAACTCCACTTCGCGTAGGATTCGCAGGCCGCGCGCCCTTTTCCCGGTTTACTGCCCAGGGCCACATGACACCGCTATGTCGCTCGACAGGAGCTTGTTAAAACTGCCCACGTCGGCGTTAAGAAGCCGTAAACAGCTGTCACCCCCGCCCTTTCGGTCGAGAATGTGGAGCAGCGGATCGTTAGCCTTACGCCATTACACAGGCGCCGTTACGCTAACGCACAGGGCCGGCTCAGCGCACTGGGTCGGCATGGTTCACACACTAGGAGCAATAGATGACCTCGCCGCTGACCACAGTGCCTACAGAGTTGGCCGCCGCGGCGGCGCAGCTGACAGCGATCATCAATTCACTGACCTCGGAGAACGCCGGCGCTGCGGCCGCGACCACGGCCATCGTTCCCGCAGCCGCCGACCCGGTATCGATCCAGCAGGCGGGAATCTTCTCGGCGTACGGCACTCTCTATCAGCAACTCGCCACCGAAGCTGAGACTATACAAGAGCAGTATGCGACCACCCTGCAGCTGAGTTCCGGTACCTATGCATCCACCGAGGCCTCCAACGCGAGCTCGAACGCGGCAGACCCGTCATTCTTGGGCGGACTCTACAACTGGCTCAGTAGCAGCGGGCTTTTCGGCGGGTCAGGCGGCTTGTCCATTATGGGTCAGGAGGGGGTCGGGAACTGGACCTCCGCCTACTCGGACGTCATCGGGGTGGCGGGCGGCGGTCTTTTTTCTGCTATAGCGGCTCCTGCTGGCGCCGGCGGCGACCTCGCCGGGCTTGCTGGCGCAACGGACCTCGCGGGCACGACGGGGCCGGCCGTCGGCTCCGGCATCGCTGGTATGGGCGGGATTCCGCTCGCCGCGGGCATGGGCATGGGGCAGGCGAGCATGGTCGGCAAGTTGTCGGTGCCGCCGAGTTGGGCCGGGACGGTCACTACGGTGTCGAGTACTACCCCGATGGGGCTACAGACTGCGGGCTGGACCGCCGCTGCGCCGCAAGCCGGCCCGGGGACGATCATCCCGGGGATGCCCGGGTTGGGCGCGGCCGCGCGCAACAGCGCCGGCTTCGGTGCGCCGCGCTACGGCGTCAAGCCCATCGTCATGCCGAAACCGGCGGCCGTCTAGGCAGCGGGCACCAACGCGGTTGCAGGTAGTCAACAAGAAGTCAAATTCGGTGAAAAGGAACGGGATACAGAAATGGTTTTCGATTTTGCAGCTGTACCTCCGGAGGTCACCTCGGCGCTCATGTACACCGGTCCGGGCTCGGTGCCGCTCATGGCCGCCGCGACGGCGTACGCCAACTTGGCCACCGAGCTGAGCACCACAGCGACCCTATGGGAGTCGATCATCACGACGCTGACCACCGAGCAGTGGACGGGTGCGGGGTCGGCAGCTGCGGCAGCCGCGGCAGCGCCTATCGTGTCCTGGCTGACTACCTCGGCGGCGGCGCTCGAGCAGGCGGGCGCCCAGGCCACGGCGTCGGCGGCCGCTTTTGAGATGGCGTTCGCGGCGGTGGTGCCCCCATCAGTGGTCATTGCCAATAGAACTTTGCAGGCGTCGTTAGTGCCGATGGCCATCATCCCGACCGTCGCCGCGGAGATCGCGACATTGGACGCGCTGTACGCCGAATATTGGGCCCAAGACGTCGCCGCGATGACCGCGTACCAGGCCGCCTCGACGGCCGCCGGGGTCCCTCCGCCGATAACGCCGATGACGCAGTTCACCAACCCGGGCGCGCTCGGCTTCAACACCGCCGCGAACGCCAACGCCGCGACGTCCCCCGCCACGCAGGGGTTGGGTTCTGTTGTCAACGGCCTGCTGGACCCGGCGTCGTCGTCTGACCCGACGCTCGGCAATTGGCTCTCACTTCCGCCGGTCGAAACTTTCGTTGAGCAGATAGGTGTGACTGCGGCTTGGAATGTCGCCATGCTCACCGCGACCTTCCCGCTCCTTGGACACTTCCTTATGGGCGCTCCGTTAGGCATCACGATAGACGACGTCACCCCCCTCGGCGCCGGTCTGGGCATTGGCATTGGCACTGGAACGCTCGTGTCAGCCAGCTCAGGCGTCGGCGGGGCCGCGGCGACGGCGGCTCTGGGTGAGGCGTCCGCGGTCGGCGGTCTATCGGTGCCGGCCAGCTGGTCTGCGGCCGCCCCGGCCACGTTGGCGTCGTCTACCGCTCCGCTCGAAGGCTCGGGGTGGACCGTCGCCGCCGAGGAGGCCGGGCCGGTCGCGGCGATGCCCGGGATGCCCGGGGCGGCGGCGGCCGCCAAGGGCGCCGGTGCCTACGCCGGGCCGCGATACGGCTTCAAGCCGATCGTCATGCCCAAGCAGGTGATTGTCTGATGTGGGGAAAAGGGGGGATATGTCACCCATTTGAGGAGAGCAGTTGACCGGTGAGCCGTAATCTGTCCGTTAAGCGGCCACCACCGCGCCGATCACAACTAAGACTCAACTGAAGGCCTGAAAGAAAAGGAGAAAGGCAAAATGACAACACGTTTTATGACCGACCCGCACGAAATGCGGGCGATGGCAGGCCGTTTCGAGGTGCACGCCCAGACCGTTGAGGACGAGGCCCGCAAGATGTGGGCGTCCTCGATGAACATCGCCGGCTCCGGCTGGAGCGGGCAGGCCCAGTCAACCTCGTACGACACCATGGGCCAGGTGAATCAGGCGTTCCGCAACATCGTGAACATGCTGCACGGAGTGCGCGACGGTCTGATCCGCGACGCCAACAACTACGAGCAGCAAGAGCAAGCCTCCATGCACATCCTCGGCAGCTAGTCACGAAACCGCTGCTGCGTACCATTTCAGACGTTAGGAGAACACCGTTATGACAATCAATTACCAGTTCGGCGACGTCGACACGCACGGCGCTACCATCCGCGCGCAGGCCGCCTCCCTGGAGCAAGAGCACCAGGCCATCGTTCGCGATGTGCTGGCCGCTGGCGACTTCTGGGGCGGCTCAGGTTCGGTCGCGTGCCAGGAGTTCATCACCCAGTTGGGCCGCAACTTCCAGGTGATCTACGAGCAGGCCAACGCCCACGGCCAGAAGGTGCAGACCGCCGGCAACAACATGGCCAGCACCGACAGCGCCGTTGGGTCCAGCTGGGCCTGACAACGCTCCTTGCGACCGGGGCCGCACACCGACTGGTGTGCGGCCCCGTCATTTGCGCTCCAAACCGAATACCCTTGCACGGCAAGCACGTTCGGATTATTTCCGCCCGGCTACCCGGCTACCGGCGAATGGGGAATCAGCGAGGGGCGGAAGCCGATCCGCTGAACCGGGCCGGCCGACTCGCGCCCGACCATGCCGCCCAGCGGCAGCTTGGAAATGCCTGCGCCAGTTGCCGGTGACGGCGTCGCACCCCATCCACCCGGCATGACGTTCGCGTCGAATGCGGGCAGCGGCGTGACCGACGACACCGCTTCGGCCCAACTCGGCGGCACCGAAAGGGTTCCGAGCGCGGCCCCTTGGCCCAGGCTCGCCGATGCGCCTTCACCCAAACCGCCCAAACCACCCAGCGGTCCCAGGCTGCCCAGTCCACCCAAGTCCCCCAAGCCCGGGACCCCCCCGGCCCCTTCGGCTCCGATAATCGAACCCGCGCCCGCGAAGTCGAGCGACAGGCCGTACACGTCCATCCCGATTCCGCCGCCGTCGGCGCCCAAACCTCCACCATCGGCGCCCAGGCCGGCCATATCGGAGCCCACGCCGATCCCATCGGAGGCCAGCCCGGCCGCACCGCCCGCGCCAGAGGAACCGCCGAGGCTGGAGACCAGGCTCGACGCGGACCCCAGGCCTGCGCTCGCGCTCTTGGTGGCGCCTTTGCCCGACGCGCTGCTCAAGCTCGACAGTGCGCTGATCGGGGCGGAAGCTCCCGACGAGCCCAGTGAGGCCCCGGTGCCCATCGCCGCCTGCGACAGACCCGCGCCGGACGATGATCCGGGGGTCGCCAGACTCTGTAGGGCTTGCGGCACCGAGGACATCACGTGCGCCGACGCGGTCTGGGCATTGCTGCCGGCCTGGGTGCCGGCCGCCTGGGCGACCGCGCCGGCTTGGCCGGCGACCCCGCCGGGATTGGTCGTCTGTGGCGGCGACGTGAACGTGCTGAACGTTGCGGCGGAAGCCGAACTGGCGGCGTAGTTGTACATCGCCGTAGCGTCCTGGGCCCACATTTCGCTGTACTCCGCCTCGGTGGCCATGATCGCCGGCGTGTTCTGACCCAGAAAGTTCGTCGCGACCAACGCCATGAGCTGAGCGCGGTTGGCCGCGATGAGCGGCGGCGGCACCGTCATCGCGTACGCCGTTTCGTAGGCCGCCGCCGCGGCGGTGGCCTGGATGGCCGCCTGCTCAGACTGCTCGGCTATGGCCCTCATCCACGACACGTAGGGCGTGACCGCGGCCGCCATCGACATCGACGTCGGGCCCAGCCAGTCTTGGGTGAGGCCGGAAATCACCGACTGGTAGCCGTCGGCGGCGGCGTTCAGCTCGGCAGCCACCGACTCCCATCCCGCCGATGCGGCCAGCAGCGTCGCCGGCCCCGGTCCCAGATACATCCGACCGGAGTTGACTTCCGGGGGCAACGCGCCAAAGTCCATCGCTATCCCTTTTCCCTGGTTGAGTTTGCTGGCCCTGTCACGTGGGGCGCGGATCGGTGCCACGGGTCGCGTCGGCCCACCGATGTGGGCGAGAACACTCCATGAGCCGTGCCGGGCCGGGTGTCGCGGTGCCGAATCACAGCCGCAGGTGCAACGAAAGATGCCGCCATACCCGCCGGCGTCTGTTCGGCGTCCGTTGACGTGAGCCGCAGGCCGGAAAAGCAAGCCGCTACATGTTCAACGGCGGTCGCAAAGCTCACGGGATTGATACCGCGCAACTGACCGGTTAGCGCCGCCAATCGCATTCCGGACGGCGCGCCCACCGGCTGCGCTACGAAAAACATTTCAATTTACCGATATTCGTAACATCACGTAACTTCTCGTTAACGAAAGTCAGGACATCGTCGTCCTCTGCCGTCGCGCGTACGTGTCGAGCACCGACGGCATCCGCTGAAGTGCGGCGTCTCGAAATCAATGAAATCCATTCTTGCGCTGTCGATTTAGCGAGGCCAACCGCGGCACCGCTCAAGTCTGCCAGACCAACATCTATGCATCCCAGTATTTTTGGATGATCAACTAATCTCAAGCTGACTGATGCAATGCATATAAAACACATATTTGAGCGACGTCGGGTGTGAGCCACGGAACACCGCTACATTTGAGATTGTTATGAACTTCGTGACAATTGCGTGTGTGGCTTGTCAGAATGTAGGAACATGACTGCAATGTCGGGATACGCGAGCAGCCACCGGCCACGGCAGGCCATCCTCGGACAGCTGCCCCGCATCTACCGTGCCGATGGATCACCGATCCGGGTTTTGCTGGTCGATGACGAGCCGGCGTTGACCAGCCTGGTGAAGATGGCGCTGCACTACGAAGGCTGGGTCGTCGACATCGCCCACAACGGGCGCGAGGCCATGGCCAAGTTCGACAAGGCCAACCCCGACGTGCTGGTCCTCGACATCATGCTTCCCGACGTGGACGGGTTGCGAATTCTGGAACGGGTCCGCGAAGCCGACGTCTACACGCCCACGTTGTTTCTCACCGCGCGCGATTCGGTGATGGACCGGGTCACCGGCTTGACCGCGGGCGCCGACGACTACATGACCAAGCCGTTCAGCCTCGAGGAGCTGGTCGCCCGGCTGCGCGGGTTACTCCGCCGCTCCGGCCAGCAGGCCCCGCCGGCCGCTGAAACCCTCAAAGTCGGCGACCTGCGAGTCGACACCGCCAGTCACGAGGTCACCCGCGGCGGCACGCCGGTATCGCTGTCCTCGACCGAGTTCGAATTGCTGCGCTTCCTCATGCGGAATCCCCGCCGCGCGCTGAGCCGCACCGAGATCCTCGACCGCGTCTGGAACTACGACTTCGCCGGGCGGACCAGCATCGTGGATCTCTATATCTCCTACTTGAGGAAAAAGATCGACTCCGGCAAAGAGCCGATGATCCATACCGTCCGCGGTGTTGGATACATGCTGCGGCCGCCCGAATGACTCGCGACCCGAATACGGCACCCAGGGACCTGCCGCGGTGGTTTCCCCGCTCGTTGCGCCGCCAGTTGCTGTTGGGCGTACTGGCTGTCGTCAGCGTGGTGCTGGTGACGGTCGGAATCGTCTCCGTGCTGAGCCTGCGCGGCTACGTGACCGCGATGAGCGACGCCGATGTCGCCGAATCCCTTGACGCCCTGAGTAACTCGTATGCCAGGTACCGCAACGGCGAACATACTTCGGCACATCGCGGCACCGGACCGATCGCGCAGGCGATGCTGGAGTTCACCGATCAAACGCCCGGAAACCTGATTGCCGTGCTGCACAACGGCGCCGTCATCGGCTCGGCGGTGTTTTCCGAAGCCGAAGCGCGACCCGCACCGGCCGACGTGGTCCGCGCCATCGAAGCGCAGCCGTGGACCGACGCCCCGCCACGGACCGAAACCCTCGGCAGGCTGGGTTCCTACCGGGTCGACAGCCGCGTCGACGGGTCCGACGTGCTGGTCGCCGGGGTGTCGCTGAACCTCGCCGACCGGATCGTCGCCCGCAAACAGGTCACCACCACCGTGCTTGTCGCGGCGGCTTTGGCGTTGACCGCCGGGCTCACCGTTTGGGTGGTCGGCTACACCCTTCGCCCGCTGCGCCGGCTCGCGGCAACGGCGGCGGAAGTCGCGGCCATGCCGCTGACCGACGATGACCACCGGATCAGCGTCCGGGTGCGGCCGCAGGACACCGACCCGGAGAATGAGGTCGGAATCGTAGGCCACACACTGAACCGGTTGCTGGACAACGTGGATAGTGCGCTGGCGCATCGTGCCGAGTCCGACTTGCGGATGCGGCAGTTCATCACCGACGCCAGCCACGAGTTGCGGACCCCGCTGGCGGCGATTCAGGGATACGCCGAACTCACCCGCCAGGACAGTTCGGCGCTGCCGCCGACCACCGAATACGCCCTGGCCCGCATCGAGTCGGAAGCACGGCGCATGACCTTGCTCGTCGACGAACTGCTCCTGCTCTCCCGCCTGGGCGAAGGCCAAGACCTGCACACCGAAGACGTCGACCTGACCGAACTCGTGATCAATGCGGTGAACGACGCGGCGGTCGCGGCGCCGACACACCATTGGGTCAAACACCTGCCCGACGGACGGGTGTGGGTCTGCGGGGATCATGCCCGGCTGCACCAACTGGTCAGCAATCTGCTCACCAATGCCCGGGTGCACACACCGCCCGGAGTTACGGTGACCACCGGAATCACCTGCCACCGCGGCGGTCCCGAGCAGCCCTACGTGGAAGTGACCGTTGCCGACGACGGGCCCGGCATCGACCCGGATCTTCTCCCCCGGCTATTCGAGCGGTTCGTCCGGGCGGACAAGTCCAGGTCCAACGGTTCGGGCATCGGGCTTGGCCTGGCCATCGTGAGTTCGATCGTCAAGGCCCACCACGGCTCGGTTACCGCCGAATCCGCGGACGGCCGCACGGTGTTTCGCGTGCGGCTTCCGATGATCGAGGATCCGATCGCCGAAACCGGCTAGCCGCCCCGGTCGGTATGTGCACTCTTCCACTCGTTATGCTTTCGCGCGCTTTCCAGACGCCGGCCGCTTTCCGTGGTTGGCGTTTTTCTTCCGACGGGCGCGCTTCTTGTCGGCGCGTTTGGACATCGCGTCGCCTCCTATCTTTGTCAGTGCAGCGCTGACTCGACGAGGTGAGCGCTGAGTTTCGCCAGGCGGCTGCGGGCGCGGGGGTTCTCGACGAGCGCTGCCGCCTTTGCAAGGGTGAGGCCGTCGTAGTAGCCACCATCGACCACGGCATAGGCAGGTGACCCGAGCGTGGTCAGGATCGGGGCAGCCTCCTCGGCCGGTTGGCCGAGGCGTCCGTAGATGGGCAGCAACCGGGTCTGGAACACGCCGGGATGAACGCTGAGCGCGGTGAACGACGCGCCGCCGGCCTCAGCCAGCGACTTGGTGTACATCGTCAGGGCCAGCTTGGATTGTGCGTAGGCCGCCAGCGGCCAGTACCGGTCGCCGGCCGGGTTCTTCCATTTGATGTTCGCCCCAGAGTGCGTCACGGAAGACACGTTGACGACTCGTCCGCCGGCGCTGGCGAGCCGGGGCACCAGTTTCGTGGTTAGCAGGTACGGCGCGAGGTAGTTGACCTGGAAGGTCAGCTCCTGCCCGTCCTGCGTGTAGGTGCGTCGCTCAGGTGCGGCGACTGCGGCGTTGTTGACCAACACATCCAACGCCGGCAGGCTCGCGGCGAGCGTGTCGGCGAGGCCGGCGACCTCATCCAGGCGGGTGAAGTCGGCGACGACCAAGTACAGGCGCAGCGGTTCCGCGCCGTCTTTCACCAGGCGCGTCATCGCCTTTTCACCGCTGTCCTGATCCGGGGCGTGCAAATACACGGTCGCGCCTTCATCGACAAACCGGCGGGCCGTTGCGTAACCGATGCCGTCGGTGGCGCCGGTGACGAGAACTGTAAGAGAGGTCGAAATAGGTTCGGACATAGTAACTTTCGCAAAATGAAGGTAGGACTGGAGGGATCGCGCGTTACGACGCGACAAACGAATGGAACCGGAATCGGTTAGAGATAGGAACGAATCGAGTGAAGGTCTGAACCGTCGAGCGCTAAAAAGCCCGGTTCAGCCGCTGATTCACCTGCGCGACGGCGGTTCGTCGTCCCAGCCCGCACCGTAACGCTCCAGCACCGAAGGCACTGCGGCGGCGATAACGGTGGTGCGGGTCATGAGATCCATCGCAGCAGGCCGCGACGCATGCAGGCAACGCGGCTTACGACTTCTTGACGCGACAGCAGCATTCCTTGATGGTTTTTTGGCGCCGCGATGTGCGTCGTCATGGCGAGCTCATTGTGCCACAGTCGATTTGGCAAGCCTGCTAGGAGCCGAAGTTTGTTGTGACCACACATGTAGCGTGAATCCGCCGCATCACTTTCGTTTGACCCTTGCGCTTTGCGAATGCCGCCGATCAGGCCACGATTCGGAGCGGGATCGCCCATGTCCCTGCCGACCCCAGTAATAGATAGTCAGCAAGACCGCTGCCGCGGCGACGGCCTCGGGAATCTGTGAAAGCGCGTCAGACATGTGTGATCGCCCCGAGACGGTCGTAAGCTTCCCACCAGGTGGCTTCATGCTCGACCGATGAGATCACGCCAGTCGCCAACATACGGTCGGCCCGGGTCAGCAGGTAGACCAGGGTTCGCCATTCGGTGTACTTACGTTGTTCGCGTGCGTCGGCGGCCTCGGGCATGAGGATGATCGACATGGACCTGACTCGCATGCGGGCGGGTCCGGCCCGCAGGAAGAGCAGCGCGCCGATACTCACGTAGGCGGCCACGGCGATTGGCAGCACCGTATCGGGTGGGGCCGCCGCATTGCCGAGCAGCATAACCGCGAGCAGCATGAGCGCAGCGCCACTTACCGGCCACCCCCGCCACAGCCGCGCCAGCCGCCGATCGGCGGCACCCGTTCCTGGCGGGTAGATGATCAACCGATAGCGCCGAACACCGTACCGGCTGACCAAGCCATCAAAGGATCCCCACGGGTGGGCGCCGTCGAGCAGCCGAGACCACAAAGCCGGTACTGCCGGTCCTTCTGGGGTCGGTTGAGGGACACCCGGTTCAGCATTTCGATGTTGGGTGCTTCGCATGGATCCACGTCTACGCCGAGCTGGTGACGCCGGCTGCAACCCAAACGGCATCCATACGCTCGAGGCGCCAACATTTACGCGACCTTATCGACCCCGGCAGCAAACCGGCCCGCATGAGCCAAGCAGCCCGCGCCAGGGTTCATGGTGTTCACAATGCACTCATGACATGCGTTTCATAGTCCTTGTCGCGGTTCGTGATTGGGAACCCGGCGGACCCTTGTACCCGTTCGACGCCGAGGTTGTGGAGCGGGGAGACGAATGGGCGACCAGATGGAGGCAGCGATCACTGGGTGAGGGCGTGGGCAGGTTCGGGGAGGGGCGTAAAGGAAGCGTAAAGGTGCACCGCGGCGCCGTTAGGAAAGTGTCAACCAAAGGCCCTATCCGATTTGTCCCCTCTACCTTCAAGCTGACCTTGCCTCCGAGGACTGCGCTGCGGCTGACTCGATGAGGTCCTTTCGTATGCACGTAATTGGCGCGGAACGGAGACAAGATGGGCGTCTTGGTGTACATCGTCCTCACGGTGGCGGTGTTCGCCGTGCTCGGCCTGGTGCAGAAGTTGGTCGAGCGGCTATGAACTACGAAAACATCGTTGGCTTAGCGCTTTCCATCCTTCTTGCGCTGTATCTCGCGGGCGCCCTGCTGTTCCCGGAGAGGTTCTAGTGAGCACAACAACAGCGGGAATCATCTTCCTCATCGTTCTCGTCGTGGCACTGGTGGTGGTGCATGTGCCCTTCGGCGACTACATGTATCGGGTGTACACGTCGGAGAAGGACCTGCAGGTCGAGCGGGTGATCTATCGACTGATCGGTGTTGATTCCCGCTCGGAGCAGACATGGGGCGCCTACGCCCGAAGCGTCTTGGCGTTCTCGTCGATCAGCATTCTCTTTCTGTTCGTGTTCCAGCTCGTGCAGGGCAAGTTGCCGTTACATCTGCATGACCCGGCCACACAAATGACCCCTGGGCTGGCGTGGAACACCGCGGTCAGCTTCGTCACCAATACCAACTGGCAGGCCTACTCCGGTGAGTCCACCGATGGTCACCTCGTGCAGATGGCCGGGCTGGCGGTGCAGAACTTCGTCTCTGCCGCCGTCGGCATGGCAGTGGCGATCGCGCTGGTGCGCGGGTTTGCCCGCAGGCGCACCGGCGATCTGGGCAACTTCTGGGTCGACCTGGTGCGCACGGTGCTGCGCATCCTGCTGCCCATTGCGGTCGTGGGCGCCATCGTGCTGATCGCCGGCGGCGCGATCCAGAACTTCCACCTGCACGACCAGGTCGTCACCACCCTTGGCGGTACCCAGCAGACCATCACCGGCGGCCCGGTGGCCAGCCAGGAAGTCATCAAGGAGCTCGGCACCAACGGCGGCGGGTTCTACAACGCGAACTCCGCGCACCCGTTTGAGAACCCGACGACGTGGACGAACTGGCTGGAGATCTTCCTGCTGCTGGCGATCAGCTTCTCGCTGCCGCGCACGTTCGGGCGCATGGTGGGCAGCACGAAGCAGGGCTATGCGATCGCATCGGTCATGGCGACGCTGTATGGCGATCAGCGTGACGTTCATGCTGTGGTTCCAGTTGCAGCACCACGGCACGGTGCCGACGTCGATCGGCGCGGCGATGGAGGGAGTCGAGCAGCGGTTCGGCATCGCCAACTCGGCGGTGTTCGCCGACTCGACAACGCTCACCTCCACTGGTGCCGTCGACTCGTTCCACGACTCCTACACCAGCCTCGGCGGGATGATCGCGCTGTTCAACATGCAGCTCGGGGAGGTCGCCCCTGGCGGCACCGGCTCTGGTCTGTACGGCATGCTGATCCTGGCGGTGATTACCGTCTTCGTCGCCGGACTGATGGTCGGGCGCACCCCGGAATACCTCGGCAAGAAGATCAATCCCCGCGAAATCAAGCTCGCCGCAAGCTATTTCCTGGTCACGCCGTTGATCGTGCTGACCGGCACCGCGATCGCGATGGCGCTGCCGGGCGAACGCGCCGGCATGCTCAACACCGGCCCGCACGGGCTGTCGGAGGTCTTGTACGCGTTCACCTCCGCGGCCAACAACAACGGGTCGGCATTCGCCGGGATCAGCGTCAACACCGAACTGGTACAACACCGCCCTCGGCCTGGCGATGGTCTTCGGCAGATTCCTGCCGATGGTGCTGGTGCTGGCGCTGGCCGGCTCGCTGGCCAAGCAGGGCCACACGCCGGAATCGGTGGGCACACTGCCCACCCATCGGCCACAGTTCGTCGGAATGGTCGCCGGGCGTCACGCTGATTCTCGTTGCCCTCACTTTCCTGCCCATGCTGGCGCTTGGGCCTCTCGCTGAAGGAATCCACTGATGACCGCGACCACCGCCGACTCGGCTGAGCAGACGCAGCCCACGACGCGCGCAAGCACGAAACGGGTCCAGGGCGGGTTGCTCGATCCGAAGATGCTGTGGAAGTCGACGCCGGATGCGCTGCGCAAACTCGACCCGCGCACCCTGTGGCGCAACCCGGTGATGTTCATCGTCGAGATCGGCGCCGCCTGGAGCACCGTGTTGGCGATCACCAACCCGACCTGGTTCGCATGGTTGATCGTGGTCTGGCTGTGGCTGACCGTGTTGTTTGCGAATCTCGCGGAGGCGGTGGCCGAAGGCCGCGGCAAGGCGCAGGCGGAAACGCTGCGCCGAGCCAAAACCCAAACCCTGGCGCGGCGGCTCAGGAACTGGGAACCCGGCGCGTCGGGTGTCGAGGAAGAAGTTGCGGCGCCGCTGCTGCAACAGGGCGACATCGTCGTGATCGAGGCCGGTCAGGTAATCCCGGGTGACGGCGACGTGGTGGAAGGCATCGCCTCGGTGGATGAATCGGCGATCACCGGCGAGTCGGCGCCGGTGATCCGCGAGTCCGGCGGTGACCGCTCGGCGGTCACCGGCGGCACCACCGTGCTGAGTGACCGGATCGTCGTGAAAATCACCCAAAAGCCCGGAGAAAGCTTCATCGACCGGATGATCGCGCTCGTCGAGGGCGCCAATCGGCAGAAGACGCCCAACGAGATCGCGCTGAACATCCTGCTGGCCGCGTTGACGATCATCTTCGTCTTCGCCGTCGCGACCCTGCAGCCGCTGGCGATCTACTCCAAGATGAACAACCCTGGCGTCCCGGATACGCAGGCGCTCAACGCAAATGGCGTCACCGGGATCGTGATGGTGTCACTGCTGGTGTGCCTGATCCCCACGACGATCGGCGCGCTTCTTTCGGCCATCGGCATCGCCGGCATGGACCGGCTGGTGCAGCGCAACGTGCTGGCGATGTCCGGGCGCGCGGTGGAAGCGGCCGGCGACGTCAACACTCTGCTGCTCGACAAGACCGGCACCATCACCCTGGGCAACCGGCAGGCCGCCGCCTTCGTCCCCGTCGAGGACGTCTCCGCTGAGCAGCTGGCCGACGCGGCGCAGTTGTCCAGCCTCGCCGACGAGACACCGGAAGGACGCTCGGTCGTCGTGTTCGCCAAACAACATTTCGGGCTGCGCGCGCGCACACCGGGCGAGCTCGCGCACGCCCAGTGGGTGGCCTTTTCCGCCGCGACGCGGATGTCGGGTGTCGACCTCGACGGGCACATGCTGCGCAAGGGCGCGGCCAGCTCGGTCGCGGATTGGGTTCGCGGCCAGGGCGGTACGGTTCCCGCCCAGCTCGGCGAGGTCGTCGACGGCATCTCCGCCGGCAGGGGGCACCCCGCTGGTCGTCGGGGAGTGCATCGATGGCGAGGCCGCGGTGCTGGGCGTCATCCACCTCAAGGACGTCGTCAAGCAGGGCATGCGTGAACGCTTCGACGAGATGCGGAAGATGGGCATCCGGACGGTGATGATTACCGGCGACAACCCGTTGACCGCCAAGGCGATTGCCGACGAGGCCGGGGTGGACGACTTCCTCGCCGAGGCCACGCCGGAGGACAAGCTCGCGCTGATCAAGCGTGAGCAAGAAGGCGGCAAACTGGTCGCGATGACCGGCGACGGCACCAACGATGCGCCGGCGCTGGCTCAGGCCGATGTGGGCGTGGCGATGAACACCGGCACGTCGGCCGCCAAAGAGGCCGGCAACATGGTCGACCTCGACTCCGATCCCACCAAGCTCATCGAGATCGTCGAGATCGGCAAGCAACTGCTGATCACCCGCGGAGCGCTGACCACGTTCTCGATCGCCAACGACATCGCGAAGTACTTCGCGATCATCCCGGCGATGTTCGTCGCAATGTTCCCCGGGCTGGACATGATCAACATCATGCGGCTGCACAGCCCGCAGTCGGCGATCCTGTCCGCGGTGATCTTCAACGCGATCGTCATCGTGGCGCTGATCCCCTTGTCGCTGCGCGGCGTGCGCTACACACCGAGCAGCGCTTCAAAACTGTTGAGCCGCAACCTCTATGTCTACGGGCTTGGCGGCATCATTGCCCCGTTCGTCGGGATCAAGCTGATCGACCTGATCGTCCAATTCGTCCCCGGGATGTCCTGACATGAAGTTCTCCAATTTCGTCCGCATGCACTGGGCGGCCTTCCGCGCGCTGCTGGTGCTGACCGTGCTCACCGGTCTCGCGTATCCGCTGTTCATCTACCTGGTCGCACAGCTACCCGGACTGCACGACAAGGCCGAAGGGTCGATTCTCACCGTCAACGGCAAGCCGATCGGCAGCCGGCTGATCGGCCAGCTGTTCACCGATAAGGACGGCAACCCGCTGCCGCAGTACTTCCAGAGCCGCCCCTCGGCGGCCGGCAACGGCTACGACCCGCTCTCGTCGAGTGCGAGCAACCTCGGTCCGGAAAGCATCGTCGACACACCCGCCGATCCGTCCCAACTGGCGGCCGGCAAGTCCGCGTCAGATGCGGGCTTCAAGCCGAGCCTGCTGACCCAGGTTTGCTCGCGCAGCGCCGCAGTGGGCCAACTGGAGGGTGTGGACGGGTCGCGTCCGTTCTGCACCGGCGGCGGTGTGGGCGCGGTCCTGTCGGTGATCGGCCCCCGCGACGCCCGCGGAAACGTCATTCACCCCACCCGGGTGGTCAGCGTCAACGAGCCGTGCCAGACGACGCAGATGCCGTTCCTAGTCATCTACCAGGGCGTGCGGGTCGAGTGCGCCAAGTACGGCGAGGACTACTCGATCGGCCAGATCGTGCCCATCCGCGGCGCCGCACCCGCCAACCCGGCCGTGCCCGCCGATGCGGTCACCGCCAGCGGCAGCGGCCTGGACCCGAATATCTCACCGGCCTATGCCGACATCCAGGTCGCCAGGGTGGCCAAGGCCCGGCATGTCAGCCCGGATCAGATACGTGAGGTCGTAGCACAGAACCGAAGCGGCCGCACCCTTGGGTTTTTCGGTGAAGCTTGCGTCAACGTACTGCAGCTCAACCTGCAACTCGACCACAAGTATCCGGTCGCGAGCTAGCGCCAGGGGGGATGATGGTTGACGTGAGCGTCACCGACCACCATCCCAAGCGCGGGGAACTACGTATCTACCTCGGTGCGGCTCCGGGTGTCGGCAAGACATATGCGATGCTCGGAGAAGCACACCGGCGCTTGGAACGCGGCACCGACGTGGTGGCGGCCGTGATCGAGACCCACGGACGAGCGAAAACCGCTGAGCTGCTTGAGGGCATCGAGTTCATTCCGCCGCGCTATATCGAATACCGCGGCAGCAGCTTTCCCGAACTCGACGTGCCGGCCGTCCTGGCGCGCCACCCCCAGGTCGTCCTGGTCGACGAACTCGCTCACACCAACACGCCGGGCAGCAAGAACGCCAAGCGGTGGCAGGACGTCGAGGAACTGCTCGATGCCGGGATCACGGTGATCTCCACCGTCAACGTCCAGCACCTGGAGAGCCTCAACGACGTTGTCGCCCAGATCACCGGAATCGAACAGCAGGAAACGATCCCGGATTCGATCGTACGCCAGGCATCGCAGGTCGAGCTCATCGACATCACACCAGAAGCGCTGCAGCGCAGGCTTTCCCATGGAAACGTCTACACATCGGAAAGAATCGACGCGGCGCTGTCGAATTACTTCCGTCGCGGAAACCTGACTGCACTGCGGGAATTGGCGCTGCTGTGGCTGGCCGATCAGGTGGACACGGCACTCGCCAAGTACCGCGCGGAGAACAAGATCACCGACATGTGGGAGGCCCGCGAGCGAGTCGTGGTGGCGGTCACGGGTGGTCCGGAGTCGGAGACGTTGGTACGGCGGGCATCCCGGATCGCGTCGAAGTCCAGCGCCGAGCTCATGGTGGTGCATGTCATACGCGGGGACGGGCTGGCCGGCCTGTCGGAGCGCAGGATGACCAAGATACGGGAGCTGGCGAACAGCCTCGACGCTTCCCTGCATACCGTGGTCGGTGACGACGTCCCCACGGCCCTCCTTGATTTCGCCCGTGAAATGAACGCCACCCAGCTGGTGGTCGGCACCTCTCGCCGGTCCCGGTGGGCGCGCATCTTCGACGAGGGTATCGGCCCGACGATCGTCGAGCGGTCCGGAAAGATCGACGTGCACCTGGTCACCCACGAAGAATCCAAACGCGGCTTCCGGGCAGCGTCGCTGTCGCCCCGCGAGCGGCGGATCACCTCGTGGCTGGCGGCCTTCATCGTGCCGTCGGCCATCTGCGCGGTCACGGTGACGGCGCTGGACCGGTATCTGGACACCGGCGGCAAGAGTGCATTGTTCTTCGTCGGGGTGCTGCTGGTGGGGCTTCTCGGGGGCGTTGCCCCGGCCGCACTTTCGGCGGTGCTATCCGGACTGCTGCTGAACTACTACCTGATACCACCGCGCCACAGCTTCACCATCGCCGAACCCAACAGCGCCATCACCGAATTGGTTTTGCTGTTGATCGCGGTCGCGGTCGCGGTTCTGGTGGACGGTGCGGCCAAACGCACCCGGGAGGCCCGGCGCGCTTCGCAGGAGGCCGAACTGCTGACGCTGTTCGCGGGTTCGGTGCTGCGCGGCGCCGATCTCGACACGCTGCTCGAACGCGTGCGAGAAGCCTACTCACAGCGCGCGGTCAGCATGCTGCGAGAGCCCAGCGAGGAAGACCGCGCTGGCGGCACGAAGAGCTACATCGTCGCCAGCGTGGGCAATGACCCTTGTACGACTGTTGATTCCGCTGATACCGCGATCGAGGTCGGTGACGATGAGTTCTGGATGCTGCTGGCGGGTAAGAAGCTCTCCGCGCGTGACCGCCGGGTGCTCAGCGCGGTGGCCAGACAGGCCGCAGGCCTGATCAGACAGCGCGAGCTGGCCGAGGAAGCCAGCCGGTCCCAGGCGATCCTCCAGGCCGATGATTTGCGGCGCTCCCTGCTCTCGGCCGTCAGCCACGACCTGCGGACGCCGCTGGCGGCGGCAAAGGTCGCGGTGTCCAGCCTGCGCGCCGAGGACGTCGCCTTCTCCCCGGAGGACACCGCGGAATTACTGGCCACCATCGAGGAGTCGATCGACCAGCTGACCGCCCTGGTCGGCAACCTGCTCGATTCCTCACGTCTGGCCGCCGGCGTGGTGCGGCCGGAGCTGCGCCGGGTGTATCTGGAGGAAACGATGCAACGCGCGCTGGTGAGCATCGGCAAGGGCGCGACCGGGTTCTACCGATCCGCCATCGACCGCGTCAAGGTGGACGTCGGTGACGCCGTGGTGCTAGCCGACGCCGGGCTGCTCGAACGAGTCTTCGCCAACCTGATCGACAACGCGCTGCGCTACGCGCCCAACTGCGTCGTTCGGGTCAATGCGGGCCGAGTGGGCGATCGCGTCCTGATCAACGTCATCGACGAGGGTCCCGGGATCCCGCACGGGACCGAGGATCAGATTTTCGAAGCCTTCCAGCGGCTGGGCGATCAGGACAACACCACCGGGGTAGGTCTGGGCATGTCGGTGGCCCGCGGGTTCGTCGAAGCGATGGGCGGCACCATTGCCGCCGGCGATACGCCGGGCGGCGGACTCACCGTGGTGGTCGATCTGGCTGCGCCGCAGGGGGTCCAATGACCCGCGTCCTGGTGATCGACGACGAGCCGCACATCCTGCGCGCGCTGCGCATCAACCTGACCGTGCGGGGCTATGAGGTCATCACGGCTTCGACCGGAGCCGGCGCGCTGCGCGCCGCCGCGGAGCACAAACCCGACGTGGTGGTCCTCGACCTCGGTCTGCCGGACATCTCGGGCATCGAGGTGCTGGCGGGTCTGCGCGGCTGGCTCACGGCACCGGTGATCGTGTTGTCGGCGCGCAGCGATTCGTCGGACAAGGTCGAGGCCCTCGACGCCGGCGCCGACGACTACGTCACCAAACCCTTCGGTATGGATGAGTTTTTGGCGCGGCTGCGCGCGGCGATCCGCCGCAGCGCAGCGGCGTCCGAATTAGACGAACCGGTTATCGAAACCGATGCGTTCACCGTCGATCTGGCCGCCAAGAAAGTCACCAAGAACGGGGCCGAAGTCCACCTCACGCCTACCGAATGGGGAATGCTCGAAGTGCTGGCCCGCAACCGTGGCAAGCTGGTCGGCCGAGAGGAACTCCTCAAAGAGGTTTGGGGTCCGGCGTATGCCACCGAAACCCATTACCTGCGTGTGTATCTGGCCCAGCTGCGGCGCAAACTCGAAGATGACCCGTCGCATCCCAAACACTTGTTGACCGAATCGGGTATGGGTTACCGGTTCGAGGCCTGAGCGTGCATCTAGGGCGTCGAGTGTGCGTCCAAGGCGAAGATTTCGCCAAATCCTCGCCGCCACCGCACACCGGAAGCCCTAGGGACACACTCGAACGTCAGGCCACGGTGGACCGGTGTTACTTACCCGGCGATCGACAGCACGATGCCGTCCAAGATGTCGTGCTCGCTGACGACCAGCTCGTCAATGCCGGCGCGGGCGCGCAGCTCGCGCGCCAATTCCTCAACCACGATCGCGCCACCGCCGATCACGTCCGCCCGTCCCTCATGCATCGGCGGCAGCGCGGCACGCTGAGATCGCGACATGCCGATCAGCCGCTCGCAGACCGCCAGCAGATCACGCCCGGCGACGCGCGAATGGTGGATGGCTGCAGAGTCATACGTCGTCAAATTGTGGGCCAGCGCAGCCAGCGTGGTCATCGTTCCGGCGAGTCCGACCCAGGTCCGCGCACCTTCGACGGGCACCACGCCCAGCGCGACGCCGAGCCGCTCGCGCACCACCTGGCGGGCCGCCGCCACTTCCGCCGGGGTCGGCGGGTCCGAGTGCAGGCAGCGTTCGGTCAGCCGGACACAGCCGATGTCGGCCGAGTAGCTCGCCACTACCCCGTCCTGGCCACCGAGCACGATCTCGGTGGAGCCGCCACCCAAATCGACAACCACGAAAGGCGCCCCGGCGCTGTCTAATTCGCCGAC
Source organism: uncultured Actinomycetota bacterium (assembly GCA_963848535.1). Taxonomy (GTDB): domain Bacteria; phylum Actinomycetota; class Actinomycetes; order Mycobacteriales; family Mycobacteriaceae; genus Mycobacterium. The sequence goes on along the minus strand of CAWKEM010000022.1, from coordinate 67,169 downwards.
AGCGCCGCGGAAGGACAACTCGGCCTCTTCGGCGCCGGTGATCACCTCCGCCACCGCGCCAGGGACCACCGCACCCAGCACATCGGCCGTCATCGCAAAGAAGACATGGCGGTTGGCGACATCGCGAGCGGCCGACGTGGCCACCATCCGCACCCGCCCGACACCGTGCGCGCTCAGCAGCGAAGCGTAGTCGGCCAACGCGGCCCGGGTGCGGGCAATCGCGTCCGCGGCAAACTCGCCCGTCGCGTCCACACCCTGACCCAGCCGCACGATCCGCGTCTCGCGGTGCACATCGCACAGCCGGCCGCCGCTCACGTCGGCGATCAGCAGCCGGATCGAGTTGGTACCGCAGTCGATCCCAGCAAGCCGGCTCAGACCCATTTCCCCGCCTCCAGGGTGACCGCGGTCGCCGTGTCGACCGCCAGCAGCGCCAGCACCTCATCGCCGAGCGGGTTCACACCCGGTCCCTTGGCCAGCGAGTGCGCTATCAGCACGTGCAGGCACTTGACCCGGTCCGGCATCCCTCCGGCAGAGAACGCGGTCCCCAGCGGCTCGATCGCGTCACGGTCGGCCAGATACGATTCGTGGGCTCGCCGGTACGCGGCCGCCAGCCGGGAGTCCTGCCTCAACCGCTCGGTCATCTCGCGCATTAGTCCCGTCGTCTCCAGCCTGCTCGCGGCCGCGGTCAGCACCGGATGCGTGAGGTAGTACAACGTCGGAAACGGCGTACCGTCAGCAAGTTTCGGCGCGGTCTTCACCACGCCGGGTTCACCGTCGGGGCAGCGGTAGGCGATCTCCAGCACGCCGCGCGGCTCACGCCCCAGCTGGCGCGCCACCGCTTCCAGGTCGGCAGGATCAACCACCGGGGGCCGTGGGATTCGGTGCAGCCGGCGGCACCGGACCGGGTGGTCCCGATTCCGGCGGGGACGGTGAGACTTCTGCCGGAGGCACGTTGGTCGGCGGCAGGTGCGGGGCGTCGGCGATGGTATGCCACAGCGCGGTGTACCACGGGTCGCTGCTGGCCGGCTTACCGGTCTCCGATCCCGGCTGCGGGGACACCGCCGACGTCGGCGGCAGCTGCACTTGGAACGGGGTGTCGCCGGGCATCACGAAGCCGAGGCGCTCGCGGGCCTGCGCCGCGATGTAAGCCGGGTCGGCGAGCTTGCCCTTCTTCTGCTCGAGGTCGGCGATCTGACGGCGCAGCGAGGCTTCGCTTGCGGCCAACTGATCCACCTCGGTGCGCTGCGCAAAGTAGGTGCGTACCGGGCCGGCGATGGTCAGCGTCAGCACGCAGAAAACCGCGGCCAGCACCGCCGCCCGTCGCGCGGTGAAGCCCAGCCGCTGGTCGGACCGCTGCTCGACGGATTCGGCGACCTGCCGCTTGATCGGTTCGACGACGTGCTCCTGCAGCGTTCGCGTGCTGGCGTGCGTCGCGGTCTGGGAAGGCTTGGCGGCGGACTTCTTGGCGCGAGGGCGCCGAACCGAATCGCCGCCCTTCCCCGGACGCGAGGCCGGGGAGCGCCGCTTCGGATCTGGCCGCTTCGCTTCGGGCATCGGAGGTTCAGCCGCGTTCCCGGTCGGCTGTCAACTCAACCTATTTCGGGTCCGACGCGAACCGCGGATACGCCAGATCGCCGGCATAGCGGGCGGCATCGCCCAGCGCCTCCTCGATCCGCAGCAGCTGGTTGTATTTGGCGATGCGCTCGCCGCGGGCCGGCGCACCCGTCTTGATCTGCCCGCTGCCGACGGCCACCGCCAGGTCGGCGATCGTGGTGTCCTCGGTCTCGCCGCTGCGGTGGCTGATCACCGTGCGGTATCCGCTGTGATGGGCAAGCGCGACGGCGTCGAGCGTCTCGGTCAGCGTGCCGATCTGGTTCACCTTGACCAGCAACGCGTTTGCCACGCCCTTCTCGATGCCCTCCTCGAGCCGCTCGGGGTTGGTGACGAAGATGTCGTCGCCGACGATCTGCACCCGGTCGCCGATCGACGCCGTCAGGGCCGACCACCCATCCCAATCGCCTTCGAACAACGGATCTTCGAGAGACACCAGCGGATAGGAGCCGAGCAGGCCGGTGTAGAACTCGGTCATCTGGTCCGCGGTGCGGGTGGCGCCCTCGAAGTTGTAGCCGGTGCCGGCAGCGTAGAACTCGTTGGCCGCCGCGTCCAGCGCCAACGCCACGTCGGCACCGGGTTTCAAACCCGCCGACTCGATGGCCCGGCAGATCAAATCCAGGGCCGCGGTGGTACCGGCCACATCCGGGGCGAAACCACCCTCGTCACCCAGGCCGGTGCTCAGCCCCTGTTTTTTCAGCACCGACTTGAGCGCGTGGTACACCTCGGCGCCCCAGCGCAGTGCCTCACCGAAGCTGGGGGCACCGATCGGCGCCACCATGAACTCCTGAATGTCGACAGCGGTGTCGGCGTGCGCACCGCCGTTGAGGATGTTCATCATCGGCACCGGCAGAATGTGCGCATTGGGCCCGCCGATATAGCGGAACAGCGGCAACTCGGCAGAATCGGCGGCCGCTTTGGCGACGGCCAGCGAGACGCCCAGGATCGCGTTGGCACCCAGCCGGGACTTGTCGGGGGTGCCGTCGAGGTCTACCAGCGCCTGGTCCACCAACCGCTGATCGTCGGCGTTGAGCCCGATCACGGCCGGACCGATCTCGTCGAGCACGGCCTGCACCGCCTTCTGCACGCCTTTGCCGGCATAGCGGTCGCCGCCATCGCGCAGTTCGACGGCTTCGTGTTCCCCCGTCGAGGCGCCGGACGGCACGGCTGCGCGGGCAAACGTCCCGTCGATCAGAGCTATCTCGACCTCGACCGTCGGGTTACCGCGGGAATCGAGGATCTCGCGCGCTCCGACCTGCTCGATAATCGGCACTGGGTTCTCCTTGCGTCGTAGCCGATGCGTGGATGTCACGTTGCGTTCGCCGGCCCGGCTCGCCGCAGCAAGCTCAGGGAACTCGATTGGGGTCGGCCCCGGGCCGCCTCTAGCGTAAAGGCTGGGTCAGCGATACATCCTGCTACAGCGGGTGACCCGCCGCGTAGGCGGTTGCCCAGTCGCGGACCGCCCGCGCGTACACGCCGGAGTTGTTGTAGGCGCGCAGCGCAGTTATCCACCCTCTGGGTGTCGCGAGATCCTTTCCCCGCCAACACAGATAACCCGCTGCCGCAAGCGCCGCGTCGTCGATGTTGTCCGGGCTGAAGCGGCCGTCGTTGTGAGCATCGACACCGTACAGCCGCCATGTCTCCGGTATGAACTGCATCGGCCCCATCGCGCGCGCCACTCCGTCGCCGTCCGTCGCGTCCTCCTCGCTGTCGACGATGCGCAGGGTGCCGCCGCTGCCGTCCAGTCGAACACCCCGGATCGGCGGATTCACATCTCCGTTGGGGGCCAGCGTCGCGCCCCGGTAGGTGCCGTGGTGGCTCTCGACCTGGCCGATGCCCGCCAGGGTGGTCCACGAAATATGGCACTTCGGGTTCTCGACCTCGGCAACCCGGGCGGCGTACGCGTAGGCCTCCAGTGCAACCACCGGAATTTCCAGCGCCGCCGACCGTTGCTCGGCCCAGCCACGCAGTTGATCCGCGGGCCGACCGCTGGCGTGGGTGTTCACCGCCGGCACCGGATCCCCGGCCGGCGGCGGGACGCCTTCCGGGATGAACAGGCTGAGCTGCCACGTGCAGCTGGAGGCGAGCAGCACCGCGGTCGCACCGATCACGGCGGCCGCGCGCAACCAACGCCTCGGCGACACCACGCTCCCCTAAACTTCTCTCGACCAAATCAGCTACCACCATCGTCCCATGGGTTTTGGGACTGGCCGGTCGCCTGGGCGGCCAAGCTTGCGGACACGATGCCAAATTCAGCCAATTATCGCTTAGCTACCGACAACTTCAGCTAGCAATGTCAGGCCCATGCCGGCAACCGGATTCACGACCTCACCGGCGACATCGCCGGGCGGTAACCGGCACGAACGGCAAACATCGTGGCGATCGCTGTCAGGAGACGGTCCGAGCCGGGGTCGAATCCGTCTCATCGTCGGGCCGGTCAGGCGTCGTCGGCCACCGCGCCGGCCGTGGACTCATCGGCAGCCTCGCCGGCGTCCCCAGCGGACGGCCAGTGCTCACGCCACTCCTTTTCGGTGACGTCGCCCAGCGGGACCACGTCGAGCTCCTCTGGAACGCTCTCGGCGCGACGCGCGGCGGCAATCGCCCGCTCGACGCTGCGGACTGTGTCCACGAACTCCAAAACGGCTGTGCGCAGCGCACTTTCCGCATCGGTATCGGCCGACACGGAGATCGAGGTGACGGCGGCGGGGATCAGGTCGGCAGGCAGCCCGGCTTTATCGGCCCGCGCAAGCACCTTCTGCGCCAACGCTAACGCCGGTTGACCGGTGTGGACATCGTCCATCACCGAGTTCCGCGGCTTTTCGGCCGCCTTGCGCTGTTCCCACTGGGCCAACTGGTCTTCGAGCGAGATGGATTGTCCGGCGAGAACTTCCGGAACCCGATTGCCCAGCTTTCGCATCAAGGTGGCGGCGACGTCGTCGATGGAAAAGGGGAACTGCGCCGCGTCCTCCGCGATACGGGCGTGGAAGAGCACCTGCAGCAACACGTCGCCCAGTTCTTCACGCAACTGGTCGGCGTTGCCGCTGCGGACCGCATCCAGGAGCTCGTAAGTCTCCTCCAGCAGAAATCTGCGCAACGAGTCGTGGGTTTGTTCGCTTTCCCACGGCCCGGCGGTGCGCAGTTTGTCCATCATCGCGACGGCGTCGACCAGTCGCTCACCGCGCGGTGTCTCCGGTGCCGAAATCAGCCGGGCCCCGGCCGCCAATCGGGCGATGACCGCGGGGTGGTCGTGGTCGGACGACAGTAGCACCGGTGCGTCGTCTCCGGAGTGCGCCGGACGGGCCGCGGGCAGCGACCAGGGCACCGCAACGGGCATCTCTTCGGTGTATTGCACGTCGCCGCCGAGGAGTTCGATGGCCTCGACCGGCACCAGCGACGGACGGCGGGGGTCGAACAAGACGACGATCATCGCGCCTGCCGCTCCTTACCGACGACTGCCTGCTGCGGTTTTCCCTCAAGCGCGGTCACCAGGTTGGCCACCATCTGGACCAACTCGACATCACGGATGCGTGGCGCGCCGATGCCGCCGGCCCGCGGAATGGGCACCTGCACCGTGGCCGTCGTGGCACGGTAGTGCGCGCCCGGATACATCCGCTTGAGCCTAATCTGGGCGGAATCGGGCAGCGTCATCGGCGACAGCCGCACGGTGGCCGCCGACGGGGCCGATACTTCGGTGATGCCGGAGGCGCGGCACAGCAACCGCAACCGTGCCACCGCCACCAGCCGCCGGGCCGGTTCGGGCAGCTCCCCGTAGCGGTCGGTGAGCTCCTCCACGACAGCGTCGACGGCCCCGTCGCCCGAAGCCGCGGCCAGCCGGCGATACGCCTCCAGTCGCAGCCGGTCGCTGGCGATATAGTCCGGCGGCAGGTGCGCGTCCACCGGCAGGTCGATCCGCAGATCCTTGGGCTCCTCGGCAGTGGTGACCGTTTTGCCGTCCGCAGCCGCCCGGTACGCTTCGACGGCCTCGCCCACCAACCGCACGTACAGGTCGAACCCGACACCGGCGACGTGCCCGGACTGCTCGACACCCAGCACGTTGCCGGCGCCGCGTATCTCCAGGTCTTTCATCGCGACCGCCATGCCCGCGCCCAGCTCGTTGTTCTGCGCAATGGTTGCCAACCGGTCGTAGGCCGTCTCGGTCAGCGGTGTCTGCGGCGGATACAGGAAGTAGGCATAACCACGCTCGCGGCTGCGCCCCACCCGGCCGCGTAGCTGGTGCAGCTGGGACAGCCCGAAGGTATCGGCGTGCTCGACGACGAGCGTGTTGGCATTGGAGATGTCCAGACCGGTCTCCACGATCGTGGTGCACACCAGGATGTCGTATTCGCGGTTCCAGAACCCCTGCACGGTCCGTTCCAGCAGCTCCTCGGGCATCTGCCCGTGTGCGACGACGACCCGCGCCTCGGGCACCAGCTCGCGGACCCGGGCCGCCGTCTGGTCAATCGAGCTGACCCTGTTATGCACGTAGAAGGCCTGCCCGTCGCGCAGCAGCTCGCGGCGCAGCGCCGCGGCGATCTGCTTGTCGTCGTGCGGGCCGACGTAGGTCAGCACCGGGTAACGCTCTTCGGGCGGCGTCAGGATCGTCGACATCTCGCGAATGCCGGCCAGGCTCATCTCCAGGGTGCGCGGGATCGGAGTGGCGCTCATGGTCAGCACGTCGACGTGGGTGCGCAGCGATTTGATGTGTTCCTTGTGTTCGACGCCGAACCGCTGCTCCTCGTCGACGATCACCAGCCCGAGGTCTTTCCAGCGCACCCCGGTCTGCAGCAGCCGATGGGTGCCGATCACGACGTCGACGCTGCCGTCGGCCAGGCCGTCGATCACGGCGCGCGATTCCGCCGGCCCGGTGAACCGGGACAGGCCCTTGATGGTCACCGGGAAGCCGGTCATCCGGTCGGCGAAGGTTTGCAGGTGCTGGTCGGCCAGCAGGGTGGTGGGCACCAGCACGGCGACCTGTTTGCCGTCCTGCACCGCCTTGAACGCCGCCCGCACCGCGATCTCGGTCTTGCCGTAGCCGACGTCGCCGCAGATCACCCGGTCCATCGGGATCGGCTTTTCCATGTCGGCCTTGACCTCGGTGATCGCGGTGAGCTGGTCGACGGTCTCGGTGAACCCGAACGCGTCTTCCATCTCGGCCTGCCACGGCGTGTCGGGCCCGAACGCGTGCCCGGCCGAGGCCTGCCGCTTGGCGTACAGCGACACCAGCTCGCTGGCGATCTCGCGCACCGCGCGGCGCGCCTTGGTCTTGGTGTTGGCCCAGTCGCTGCCGCCGAGCCGGCTCAGCGCCGGTGCCTGCCCGCCGACATACCGCGACAGCTGGTCCAAAGAATCCATCGGAACGTAGAGTTTGTCGGCCTGCTGTCCCCGCTTGCTGGATGCGTACTCCAGCACCAGGTACTCCCGCCGGGCACCGCCGACGGTGCGCTCGACCATCTCCACGAACCGCCCGATGCCGTGTTGGTCGTGTACCACCAGGTCGCCGGCGGTGAGCGCCAACGGGTCGACGGTATTGCGCCGCTTGGCCGCCAGCCGCTTGCCTTCGACGGAGGTGACTCGGCTGCCGGTCAGATCCGTCTCGGTGATGACCACCAGGTTGGCGCCCGGGATGACGACTCCGTCGTGCAGCGGACCCTTGAGTACCCCGACGACGCCTGGTCGCGGCGCCGCGCCCGGTTCCAGCATGGCGGCGGGCGCATCGGATTCGGCGAGCCGCTCCACCACTCGATGGGCGGTTCCGGTTCCGGGCGCGACCACCGCGGCGTAGCCGCCCGTCGTGACGTGTGCGCGCAGCATCGCGAAGATGCCGTCGATGTCATGCTGACGCCCAAGGGCCGACGGCGATGGCCGGATGTCGAGCTCGATGGCCGACTCGTCGGACAGTTGGCTCAACGTCCACCAGGGATGATCGGACCGGGCCGCTGCGGCCCGCACGTCGTCCAGCTCGGTGAACCCCGACCCACCCAGCTGCTCGACGTCGACGGGCGCATGATTCTCGTCAACGCCCATGGCCGCGACCGACCACGACGCCTCGAGGAATTCGCGACCCGTCTTGATCAGATCGGCGGCCCGGGTGCGCACTTTTTCCGGGTCGCACAGCAGCACCGGCGTGCCTTGCGCCAGTTGATCGGTCAGCAGCACGTGGTCGGCGGGCCGCAGCACCGGAAGCAGCGCCTCCATGCCGTCGACCGGGATGCCCTCGGCCAGCTTGGCCAGCATGTCGGTGACACTGCCGGTGACGGCCGGCTCACCCGTAGGGTGCCGGGCGGCCAGCAGGGCGGCACGTTCCCGTACGTCGTCGGTCAGCAGCAATTCCCGGCAGGCGACCGCAACGAGGGTGTCGACCTCGATTCCGGGAATCGAGCGTTGATCGGCGACTGAGAACATCCGCATTTCGCTGACCTCGTCACCCCAGAACTCGATACGCACCGGGTGCTCGGCGGTCGGCGGGAAGACGTCGAGAATCCCGCCGCGGACGGCGAACTCGCCGCGCCGGCCGACCATGTCCACCCGGGTGTACGCCAGCTCGACCAGCCGGCCGATCACGTCTTCGAAGGCGATCTCCCGGCCGATGGCCAGGGTTACCGGTTCGACCAGGCCCAGCTGCGGCGTCATCGGTTGCAGCAGCGAGCGCACCGCGGTCACCACCACCTGCAGGGGAGGGCCCAACCGCACGTCGTCGGGATGAGCCAGCCGCCGCAGCACCATCAATCTGGCGCCGACGGTGTCAACGCCCGGTGAAAGCCGCTCGTGCGGCAGGGTCTCCCAGGACGGGAAGACCGCCACCGCGTCGCCGAAGACGCCGCGCAGTTCAGCGGTCAGGTCGTCGGCTTCGCGCCCGGTTGCGGTGACCACCAGCAAGGGGCCCAGCCGCGCGAGCGCACTGGCGACGAACACCCGTGCGCTGGCCGGGCCGACCAGGCTCAATTCGGCGGGGCGAGCGGCCGCGCTGTCGATCAGTCGCTGGAAGGTCGGCGCGGTCAGCGCCAATTCGACGAGCCCCGCCATCGGGGTTTCTGGGCGAGCCGGCCCCGGTGCGGTCATGATGTTGCCATTCTAGGGGCCCTCGAGAAGCACTGAACTTCGTCAATATCGAGCCCGGCGTCGTCAAGGGATCGTATGGAAAGCGGCACCCGACGTTGTCCGGGCGCACGCTGGAATCATGACATTGTCCGACATCCTGCCGTCTATCGGTCAGGCGGCTCACCCGCGGTTCGATCACGCGATCTGGCCTGTCACAACCCATTCCGACGAGGAGGGCCAGCTCTGCGTCGGCGGCGTGCCGCTGGCCGATATCGCCGACGAGTTCGGAACCCCGACCTACGTGATCGACGAGACCGACTTCCGGCGGCGCGCCCGCCGCTACCGCCAGGCGCTGCGCGGTGTCGGAGTCGTGTATGCCGGAAAGTCGCTGCTGACCACCGCGGTCGCGCGCTGGGCCCGCGAAGAGGGCCTCGGCATCGGCGTCTGCTCAGTCGGCGAGCTGGCCGTTGCCCTCGCCGGTGGAGTGGACCCGGCGCGCATCGTCATGCACGGGAACGCCAAATCCCCCGACGAGTTGGGCGAGGCGGTGCGTGCCGGGGTCGGGCGCGTGGTGCTGGATTCGTCCATCGAGATCGCCTACCTGGCGGGGCTGGCGCGCCGGCGCCAGGCGGTACTCATCCGGGTGACCCCCGACTGTTCCGGAATCCGGGACATGCCCGGACACCGCGCGGTCACCACCGGTCTCAGCGACCAGAAGTTCGGCTTGCGCCTCGCCGGCGACCAGGCCGCCGAGGTGGCAAAGCGAGTGCTGGCCCATCCCATCCTCGACCTGGTCGGGCTGCACTGTCATATCGGCTCGCAGGTTACCGACGCGGCCCGCTACGGCGAAGCGATTCGCCGGATGATCGCCGCCATGGCCGATATCCGCTACCGGCACGGCCGCATCCTCACCGAGCTCAACATCGGCGGTGGTCACGCCATCCCCTACGTCACCGGGGACCGGGAACTCAACCTCGACGAGCTGGCCGCCACTATCGAGGACGCGCTGGACGAAGCCTGCGCCGCTGAACATTTCCCGCGGCCGAGAGTCGTGGTGGAGCCGGGCCGGGCCATCAGCGGCCGGGCCGGTGTGACGCTGTATCGCGTGTGCTCGGTGCAGACGCAATCGGGTGGCCACACCTTCGTCGCCGTCGACGGCGGGATGAGCGACAACCCGCGGGTATCGTTGTACGGCGCCCAGTACACCGTCGCGCTGGCGAACCGTCATCCGCTGGGCGTCCGGCAGCGCGTCACCGTCGCCGGCCGGCACTGCGAGGCAGGCGACGAGATCGCCCGCGATATCGAGCTACCGGCAGACGTGCACACCGGCGATCTGCTGGCCGTGGCCTGCACCGGCGCCTACCACCACAGCATGGCGTCGAACTACCACATGGTCGGCCGGCCGGCTGTGGTGGCGGTCAAAGGCGGCCGCGCCCGCGAACTGGTCCGCCGCGAAACGATCGTCGATTTGCTGGCCCGCGACTGCGGTTAGCCCTTGCTAAGTTATTGAGTACTCACTAATATCGGGCGGGTGCCTCACTTGCAGCTCGACACCGCCTGGACCTACCCGACTGAGGTCAAGCGAGAGCTCGCCCGCCGCTACGGCGAGGCCTACGCCGAGACCATGCAAACCACCCCCGACATCGTCGACGTCACCATCCGCGAACTACCGGGGGGCATATGGCGATGCGGAAACCCACCCCGTCCGGCCGCGGTGTTGTCGTGTGACATCCGTCGCGGCCGGCTCGCCGAGCAACGCGCCCGGCTGGGCGCCGCCCTGTTCAAGGTCACCGAGGAGGTGCTCGGGATCGATCCGTTGCTGCTCAGGGTGGAGTTCACCCAGCACGCGGGCGATGAGATCTACGCCGCGATCGAAATCGACGGTGTCGTTCACACCGGCTTCAGCCCGGACTGGACTCCGGACGAAGCGACCACACCGCTCGTCGAGCGGTTGCGCGAAGCCCAGCACTAGCCCGGTGGCTTCACACGCCGGCACCGTTGACGGCGCGCCCCGCGGGCGGTCCAGGATGAGTGCCGAGCAGCGACGCGCACAGGTCATCGACGCCGCCATCGCCGAATTCGCCCGCGGCGGCTACAGCGGAACGTCAACCGAGACGATCGCGCGAGGAGCCGGGGTCTCGCAGCCCTACCTGTTCCGACTGTTTGGTGACAAAAGTGCGTTGTATGCCGAATGCGTCAAACAGGCGTTCGCCGAAACCGAAGCCGCGTTGCGTGATGCGGCCGCCGGACACGCCGGGGCGGCGGCCATTACGGCCATGGGCCAGCGCTACCGGCAACTGCTCGCCGACACCACGTCGACGCAGTTTCAGTTGCAGATGTATGCCGGAGCGGTCCGCGACGCCCGGCATCGCCACGTTGCCCGCGAGCAGATGGCCAGGTTGCTTCGGTTCATCAGCTCGATCGAGGGGGTGGACGACGCCATGGCGACCGACTTCCTGGCCACCGGCATGCTGCTGAACGTGCTCGCCGCGCTGGGCATCGACCCTTCGCCCGACCGGCAGAAGCTGCCCGCGGCGCTGCGCGCCTGGGCGCACCGGGACGCCGGTACGCCATCGCCGGCTGCGCTGTAACCAAGCGGCTGGCAGGCCGTGCTACTCGTCCTGCAGTTGGGGGTCGGCTTCCAGGTGGGTCAGGCCATTCCACATCAGGTTGACCAGGTGCGCGGCCACCACTTCTTTCTTGGGCTCCCGCGTATCCAGCCACCACTGCGCCGTCATCGACACCGAGCCCACCAGTGCCTGCGCGTACAGCGGCGCCAGATCCGGATCCAGGCCACGACGAGCGAAGTCGCCGGCCAGGATGGAGCTGACCTGGCTCACGGCGTCGTTGAGCAGGCTCGAGTAGGTGCCCGAGCTGATCGCGGCCGGCGAGTCGCGAATCATGATCCGGAAGCCGTCGGTGCGTTCTTCGACGTAGGTGAGCAACGCCAGTGCGACCCGTTCGATCCGCACCCGGGACCGGTTGTTGGTCAGCGACGAGGTGATGCCGTCCAGCAGCGCCGACATCTCACGGTCGACGACCACGGCGTACAGGCCCTCCTTGCCGCCGAAATGCTCGTAGACGACCGGCTTGGACACGTTGGCGCGCTGAGCGATCTCTTCGATCGACGTGCCCTCATAACCGCGTTCGGCAAACAGCGAGCGGGCGATACCGATGAGTTGCTGCCGGCGCTCGGTACCGGTCATCCGGGCGCGCGGCGCACGTACCTCTTTGTCCGGCTCTTTGTCCAGCACAGCCACGCCACCAGCGTATCGTTTCGGCGTCGGCGAACCGTCCCTGTTTCCCTCGGGCCACAGCCGGCCCGCACACCGTCTAAAGTCTTGGTGGCGCGGTTGGTGGTTAACCTCCGTGGTCCGCAATCCGTCGTGGTGTAATCGGCAGCACCTCTGATTTTGGTTCAGATAGTTCAGGTTCGAGTCCTGGCGACGGAGCTGAGGTTGCTTGACGGTTGCTCAATCCGGGACCTCGCACCGCCGTTTTTTGCCATCAGCGCAGCTGAAATGACACCCTGGACGGCGTGTCGACACTTCAGACTCACACTTGGCGTGGGACAAAGCCAACGAAGGAGAGTTGATGTCGTTTCGTGGTGACACCGCGGTCCTGGTGTTAGCGGCCGGGCCCGGCACCCGGATGCGGTCGGACACCCCGAAGGTGCTGCACACGATCGGCGGGCGCAGCATGTTGTCGCACCTGCTGCACGCGATGACCAACGTGGCTCCCCGGCATCTGGTCGTGGTGCTGGGCCACGACCACCAGCGCATCGCACCGGTGGTCGCCGAACTGGCCGACACCCTGGGACGCACGATCGACGTCGCGCTGCAGGACCGGCCACTGGGCACCGGTCACGCCGTCCTCTGCGGCCTGTCCGCGCTGCCCGACGACTACGCCGGCATCGTGGTCGTCACCTCGGGCGATACCCCACTGCTGGACTCCGACACCCTGGCCGATCTGGTTGCGACCCACAGCGCGGCGTCGCCCGCGGTGACGGTGCTGACCACGACGCTGAGCGATCCTTTCGGCTACGGCCGCATCCTGCGCACCCAGGACAATGAAGTCATGGCGATCGTGGAGCACGCCGACGCGACACCCTCGCAACGGGAGATCCGCGAGGTCAACACCGGCGTGTACGCCTTCGATATCGCGGCGTTGCGCTCGGCGCTGAGCCGGCTGAGCTCCAACAACGCCCAACACGAGCTCTACCTGACCGACGTGGTCGCGATCCTTCGCCGCGACGGCCAGACCGTGCATGCTCGGCACGTCGACGACAGCGCGCTGGTGGCCGGTGTCAACAACCGCGTCCAGCTGGCGCAACTGGGCGCCGAACTCAACCGCCGGATTGTCGCCGCCCACCAGATGTCGGGCGTCACCATCGTCGATCCCGCCACCACCTGGATCGACGTCGACGTGGCGATCGGCCGCGACACCGTCATCCACCCCGGAACTCAGCTCCTGGGCCGTACCCAGGTCGGCGGTCACTGCGTCGTCGGCCCGGACACCACCCTGACCGATGTCACCGTCGGCGAGGGCGCGTCGGTGGTACGTGCCCACGGCATCTCGTCGTCGATCGGTGCCGGCGCATCGGTCGGCCCCTACACGTACCTGCGGCCCGGCACCGTGCTGGGGGCCGACGGCAAGCTGGGCGCGTTCGTCGAGACCAAGAACTCCACCATCGGCACCGGCACCAAAGTTCCGCATCTGACTTACGTCGGCGACGCCGATATCGGCGACCACAGCAATATCGGCGCATCCAGCGTGTTCGTCAACTACGACGGCACCTCCAAACGGCGCACCACCGTCGGCTCGCATGTGCGTACCGGGTCGGACACCATGTTCGTGGCCCCGGTGACGGTCGGCGACGGGGCGTACACCGGCGCCGGCACGGTACTGCGCGATGACGTCCCGCCGGGGGCGCTGGCGGTTTCGGCCGGTCCGCAACGCAACATCGAAGGCTGGGTGCAGCGCAAGCGGCCGGGCAGCGCCGCAGCACAAGCAGCGGAAAAAGCCTCCCAGCCGGCCACCGGGCCGTCCGAACCGACATCAGAAGCCGATCGGGCGCCGTGAACCCGCGAGCCAACCCGGCAACACGCCCAGGCCGTTGGCTGCGTACGATGGGGCCTTCCATTCCCTATTCCGATCCCGATACGGCGAGGGCAGTGCGTTGAGCCACGACTGGACCGATAATCGCAAGAACCTGATGCTCTTCTCCGGCCGCGCTCACCCCGAGCTGGCCGAGCAGGTCGCCAAAGAACTCGACGTCCACGTCACCGCCCAGACGGCGCGGGAGTTCGCCAACGGTGAGATCTTCGTGCGCTTCCACGAGTCGGTGCGCGGCTGCGACGCGTTCGTCCTGCAGTCATGCCCGGCACCGGTGAATAACTGGCTGATGGAACAGCTGATCATGATCGACGCGCTCAAGCGGGGCAGCGCCAAGCGGATCACCGCCGTCATGCCGTTCTACCCCTACGCCCGGCAGGACAAGAAGCACCGCGGCCGCGAACCGATCTCGGCGCGACTGGTCGCCGACCTGCTCAAGACCGCGGGCGCCGACCGGATCGTGACCGTCGACCTGCACACCGACCAGATCCAGGGTTTCTTCGACGGTCCCGTCGATCACATGCGCGCCCAGAACCTGTTGACCGGCTATATCGAGGACAACTACCCGGACGGAAACATGGTGGTGGTCTCCCCCGACTCCGGCCGGGTGCGCATCGCCGAGAAATGGGCCGACGCGTTAGGCGGCGTACCGCTGGCCTTCATTCACAAGACCCGTGACCCGCGGGTGCCCAACCAAGTGGTCTCCAACCGCGTCGTCGGCGAAGTCGGCAACCGGACATGTGTCCTGATCGACGACATGATCGACACCGGTGGCACCATTGCCGGTGCGGTGCAACTGCTGCGTGCCGACGGTGCCGCCGACGTGATCATCGCGGCCACCCACGGGGTGCTGTCCGAGCCGGCCGCCGAGCGGCTGGCCGGGTGCGGCGCCCGGGAGGTGATCGTCACCAATACGCTCCCGATAGGCGAAGAGAAGCGCTTCCCCCAGCTCACCGTGTTGTCCATCGCGCCGCTGCTGGCCAGCACCATTCGGGCCGTTTTCGAAAACGGCTCAGTTACAGGGCTGTTCGACGGAGACGCATAGATGGCTGCGAAGCCGGGCCACGCCGTCATCTACCACAACCCCAGGTGCAGCACCTCCCGAAAGACACTGGAATTGTTGCGCGACAACGGTTTTGAACCAACAATCGTCGAGTACCTGAAAACCCCGCCGTCGCGAAGCGAACTCGTCACAATGATCCGTGACGCCGGTATCGACGTGCGCACCGCCGTGCGCAAGCGTGAAGCGCTTTATGCCGAACTCGAACTCGCCGATGCGACCGATGAGCAGCTGCTCGACGCCATGGCCGAACACCCCATCCTCATCGAAAGGCCGTTTGTCGTCACGACGAAGGGCACCCGGCTGGCGCGGCCGGTCGACGCGGTCCGCGAGATTTTGTGAGACCTTTCCCGGCCGCAGTCGCGACAGTCGCGCTGACTATGTCTGCGGTAGCCTGTGGACCGAAATCCCCTGACTACCAGTCGATCTTGACGAGGAGCCCGACACCCAGCACCACCACGGTGAGAGAAAAGCCGGTCCCCCTGTCGCAGTATCTGGCAAGCATCGACGTGACCGGGCAGCAGGTGGCGCCAGGCACGCTGACCGATCTGACTGTGTCGATACCGACACCACCGGGATGGTCGCAGTATCACGGTCCGCACGTCACTCCGGAGACGGTGATGATCTCCAAAGGCGGCAAGTACCCGACAGCAAGGCTGGTGGTGTTCAGGTTGCGCGGGAATTTCGATGCGGCCCAAGTGATCAACCACGGCAATGACGATGCCCAACTGTTCGAGAACTTCAAGCAGCTGGACGCTTCGACGGCAGACTTCAACGGGTTTCCCTCGTCGATGATCCAGGGCAGTTACGACTTGGACGGCACGCGGCTGCACAGCTGGAACCGGATCGTCATTCCCACCGGATCGCCGCCCGCCAACCAGCGATACCTGGTTCAGCTGACCATCACCAGTCTGGCCGACCAGGCGGTCGCGCAGTCATCCGATATCGAGGCGATCATCCGCGGCTTTGTCGTCGCGGCGAAATAGCGGTACTAGGCTGAATCAACCATGTCTAGCTGGACCGCCGCAGAGCTGCCGTCGTTCGCCGGGCGCACCGCCATCGTTACCGGCGCCAACAGTGGCCTGGGCGCGGTGACGGCCCGCGAGCTGGCGCGACACGGCGCCAACATCGTGATGGCCGTTCGCGACACGGGAAAAGGGCAGGCCGCCGCGCAGCAGATGGCCGGCCCCAAAACCGGCCACGTCGAGGTGCGCCAACTGGACCTGCAGGATCTGTCGTCGGTGCGCCGGTTCGCCGACGGGATCGACACGGTCGACCTGCTGATCAACAACGCCGGCATCATGGCCGCCCCGTACGCATTGACCGTGGATGGCTTCGAGAGCCAGATCGGCACCAACCATCTCGGTCATTTCGCGCTGACCAACCTGTTGCTGCCCAAGCTCTCCGACCGGGTTGTCACGGTGTCCTCGGTGGCGCACTGGGCGGGGCGGATCAGCTTCGACGACCTGGACTGGAAGAGCCGGCGATATTCGCCGTGGCTGGCCTACAGCCAGTCGAAGCTCGCCAACCTGCTGTTCACCGGCGAGCTGCAGCGCCGGCTCGATTCGGTCGGTTCCCCGCTGCGCGCTCTGGCAGCCCATCCCGGCTACTCGCACACCAATCTGCAGGGGGCCTCCGGCCGCAAGTTGGGCGATGCCCTGATGTCGGCCGCCACCCGGGTGGTGGCCACCGACGCCGATTTCGGCGCCCGGCAAACGTTGTATGCGGCATCGCAGGACCTGCCGGGCAACACGTTCGTCGGCCCCAGGTTCGGCTATGTCGGCCGCACCCAAGCGGTCGGGCGCAGCCGGCGCGCGCAAGACGCAGCCACCGCCTCCGCGCTCTGGGAGCTGTCCGAACAGCTCACCGGCACCACATTTCCGCTCTGAGTCTCCGCAGACCACAACGCATCGGTCACACCTGGCCCACCGGCCTGGCCAGAGGCCACTGTGGCGGATGTGACGGTTTCCGCACGTCAGCGAATGACAATTTCCGCTCTGAGGTGCACATGCGCTAACCTGACCGGGCGTCACGGCGAGGGTGGCCGGCACACCAGCCGGCACCGTTATCGACGGAGACCGACTCACTGTCGCGACCCTGGCCGTGCCCCGAACCGGGTTACCAAGCACACAGGAGCGACAAGATGGCCAAGTCTGCAGTCAACCAACTGACGGTCAGCGTACGAACCCAGACCGGCAAGGGCGCGTCCCGGCGGGCCCGCCGCGAAGGCAAGATTCCCGCCGTCCTCTACGGTCACGGCGCCGATCCACAGCACCTGGAGCTACCCGGACACGACTTCTCGGCCGTGCTTCGGCACTCGGGCACCAACGCGGTGCTGACCCTCAACATCGAGGGCAAGGAACAGCTGGCGCTGACCAAAGCGCTCGATATCCATCCGATCCGCCGCACCATTCAGCACGCCGACCTGTTGGTCGTGCGTCGCGGCGAAAAGGTCGTCGTCGAAGTCACCGTCGTCATCGAGGGCGACGCCGCATCCGGCACCCTGGTCACCCAGGAGACCAACGCCATCGAGATCGAGGCCGAGGCTCTGTCGATTCCCGAGCAGTTGACGGTGTCCGTCGAGGACGCCGAACCCGGCACCCAGTTCACCGCCGGGCAGATCAGCCTGCCGTCGGGCGTCAATCTGATTTCCGACCCGGAGTTGCTGGTGGTCAACGTAGTGAACGCGCCGACGGCCGAGCAGCTCGCCGAAGAGGGCGCGGGCGAGGTTGCCGGGGCCGAAGCAGCCGCAGCAGAGCCCAGCGAAGCCGAAGCCGCCGCAGCCGAGTCCGAGTAGGCGGCTCGCGACGTGGCCGAACCGCTTTTGGTGGTCGGCCTGGGCAACCCCGGAGACAACTACGCGCGCACCCGGCACAATCTCGGGTTCATGGTTGCCGACCTGCTCGCCGCGCGGCTGGGTTCGAAATTCAAGGCGCACAAGCGTTCCGGCGCCGAAGTTGTCACTGGCCGGTTGGCCGGGCACTCGGTGTTGTTGGCGAAGCCGCGCTGCTACATGAACGAGTCGGGCCGCCAGATCGGGCCGCTGGCGAAGTTCTACTCGGTGGCACCGGACGACATCATCGTCATCCACGATGACCTCGACCTCGAATTCGGCCGTGTCCGGCTCAAGATCGGCGGCGGCGAAGGCGGCCACAACGGGCTGCGCTCGGTGGCGGCCGCGCTGGGCACCAAAGAGTTTCAGCGAGTCCGCATCGGGATCGGCCGTCCGTCCGGACGCAAAGACCCCGCGGCGTTCGTGCTGGAGACGTTCACCGCCGCCGAACGGGTGCACGTCCCCACTATCTGCGAGCAGGCCGCCGACGCGACCGAGTTACTCATCGAACTGGGGCTAGAGCCGGCGCAGAACCGCGTCCACGCCTGGTAGCCCGCTCGCCCCGCGCGAGGACGCGTGTTCGCGAAATCTATGTGACCAGGGCGACGGAGGTGGACCGGCGCAGCTTGCCCGACGGCGTCTTCGGGATGGTCCCGGGACCGAGAACCACGACGTTACGTGGCCGCACGTCGACCTCGGCCACCACCTCGTGGGCGACTTGGTGCTCGATACGGCGCACCTCGACCGGGTCCTGCCAGGCGTTGGACTCGACAGCGACGGCGAAAGTCTCGCGTGAGTGGCCGGCATCAAGGCGCACCGCCACGGCGCAGCCGGGCCGGACGCCCTCGACGCGGCAGGCGGCCCGCTCGATGTCGGTGGGATAGATGTTGCGGCCCGCCATGATGATGACGTCCTTGACGCGGCCGCATACCACGACGTGGCCCTCCTCGGTCAGGTAGCCGAGGTCACCGGTGTCGTACCAGCCGTGCTCGTCCTGCGCCGGGATGAAGCCACCCATGGTGAGATAGCCGGGCGTCAGCGACTCACCGCGCAGCTCGATGACGCCGACACCGCGCGCGGGCATCACATTGCCGTGTTCGTCGATGATGCGGGCCTCAAGGTCCGTCAGCAGCGGACCGAGCGTGGCCAGCCTGCGGGTGTTGCCCTTGGTGGCGGGCACCGCCCGGCGCAGCGCGGCCAGCAGATCGGCGTCGACCTCGTCGACCACCAGACCGGCGTTGCACTCCGAGAACGACACGGCCAGCGTCGTCTCGGCCATGCCGTAGGCCGGCAGGATCGCCGAGGGCTTGAGGCCGAACGGCTTGCCCGCGTCGAGCAGGTCCTCGACGTCGGCGGGTTCGACGGGCTCGGCACCGGACAGCGCGAAGCGCAGGGTCGACAGGTCGAAGTCGCCGGGCTTGGCCTGGCGCCGCAACCGCTTGGCGAGCAGCGCGTAGGCGAAGTTGGGCGCCGCGGTCATGGTGCCCTTGTACTTGTCGATGAGCTTGGCCCATAGCAGCGTGTCGCGCAGGAAATCCATCGGTGTGACCTTCACCAGCTCAGCGCCGAAGTACATCGGGATGGTGAGAAAGCCGACCATGCCCATGTCGTGGAAGCAGGGCAACCAGCTGACCATGACGTCCTGGTCAACGTCGTACTGGGCGCCGATGAACATCGCCTCGGCGTTGGAGTGGATGTTGCGGTGGGTGATCTGCACCGCCTTGGGAGATCCGGTCGAACCGCTCGTCAGTTGCATCAGCGCCAGGTCGTCCTCGCCGACCTCGATCGGGTCGATCGGCTCCGACGCCAGCAGGCCGGCGACGGTGAGGACCTTGATGCCCTTCTCCTCGAGCACGGGGATGGCCACCAGAAAGGGCTCCGAAACGATGACGGCCTTGGCCTCGATCATGCCGATCACGGTCATGGTGTCCTCGGCCCACAGGCCCAGGTCGGTGCGCGGTGTGGGTTGGTGCAGCATGGTCAGGCTGGCCCCGCGCATCCACAGGCCCTGCGCCGTCGGTGCGATCTCCACCGGGAAGCCGGCGAGCACACCGACCGCATCGCCCGGGCCGATGCCCGCGGCGGCCAGGCCGCCCGCGATGCGACGAGCGCGCTGGTGAACCTCACCCCAGGTGTGGCGGACCGGTTCGTGCGGCTCACCGGTGACCATGCCCGTCGTCGCGGTGCGGGCGTTGCGATACATCTTCTCGGTAAACCTGCTCACAAAGACCTCCTCGGTTCCGGCGCATTCCCGATGGCCCGTAATCTCATATTCCGCCCGCTGGGTGCCTCTTGAAAGCAGGCGCGCGAGCACAGTTGGACAGCGGTTAGGTCTCGAATCCGTGATGACTCAACCACTCCGCGTTCGGCCGCACGATCAGCGAAAACCCGGCCCAAGCGACCTGACCGGCACCCATTCGTCAACCGTCCCCCGGAACGCCCGGCGGACGACAAAATCAAATGGCCCTGCTTACCACTATTCGTCACCGCGAGCTATCTTAAACTCCTCTTAGGGAACCGCCAAACCACCGCGCAGTTGAGTTATTTCACACTCCGGTGGGCGCCGGCACCACCCGGGCACCGGCAACCGGTCCGATGGCGACCCGCACGGTGCGGCAGACGCCCGCGCCCGACAGCTCGGTGCCGACGTCGACCGCCGAGGCCGGCGAGGCGCACAAAAAGGCACACGTCGGACCCGAGCCGGACACCATGCCCGCCAGGGCACCGGCTTCCATACCGGCGCGCAGCGCCCGCCGCAGGCCGGGCTCCAGACTCACCGCAGCCGCTTGCAGTTCATTGCCCAACAGCGGTGCCAGCTGTTCGGCATCGCCCGCGGCCAGGGCCGCCAGCACCGGCCCGGGCCCGGGCAGCCGGGGCGGATCCGCCGCCGCCCTGAGCCGGTCCAGCTCGGCGAACACGGCCGGCGTGCGCAGCCCGCCAGCGCCGAACGCCAGCACCCAGTGGAAGGTGTTCCGGGACAAAACGGTGGCCAGCTCCTCGCCGCGGCCGGTTCCCAACGCAGTGCCGCCGTGGAGCGCGAATGGCACATCGCTGCCCAGCCGCGCGGCAAGCATGCGCAGATCGCGGCGCGGCACGTTGAGCTCCCACAGTGAGTTCATCGCAACCAGCACCGCCGCCGCATCCGCGCTGCCACCGGCCATACCGCCGGCCACCGGAATGGATTTGTCGATCATGATCGAGACATCGGGCGCCCGGCCGACGTGCTCGGCCATCAGTTCGGCCGCCTGCCAGGCAAGGTTGCGCTCGTCAGTGGGCAACTCGTCGGCGCCCTCGCCGACCAGCTCGAGCGATAGCACGTCGGCGTTGCGGACCGTCACCTCGTCGAGCAGCGAGACAGCCTGAAATACCGTCGTCAGCTCGTGATAGCCATCCTCTCGGCGATCACCGACGGCGAGGTAGAGGTTGACCTTTCCGGGCACCCGGACGGTGACCGACCCGGTGGGCACCCACTGCGCGGCAGTGTTGCCGTCAGACGCTGACACCGCAGCAGACTATCGCTGCGACGGGCCAACCACACGCAACGGAGCCCGACGACACCGCCATCGCCCGCTTTCAGCTCGCAGAAGGCTGCGACTGCGCTGCGTCCGGGCCGGTCGGGGTGGTGCTGTCGGCCCGATCAGCGGAACGCTGCAGCAGCCGCACGAAGTCGTCGATGGACAGCGTCTCACCACGACGACCCGGATCGACACTGGCTGCCAGCAACCGCATCGCCGACTCATTGCCCGAGCCCGCCCACTCCGCAAACGCATTGCGGCAAGTCTTGCGCCGCTGCGCGAACGCGATATCCACCAGTTCGAACAGTTGCCGGCGGAAGGCCTCGTCGGTCGGCCACGGCGATGTCGCGTACCGATCGACACGAACCAGCCCCGAATAGACACGCGGAATCGGCCAGAAGACCGTCGGCGAGACCGTGCCGCAACGGCGAACCCGTCCGAAGAAGCGGATCTTGACGCTGGGCACGCCGTAGTCCTTGCCACCCGGCTCGGCGGCAAGCCGTTCGGCGACCTCCGCCTGCACCATCACCGTCACGACCTGGAGGGACGGAAATTCGGCAAGCAGATGCAACAGCGCCGGAACCGCGATGTTGTAGGGCAGATTCGCGACCAAGGCGGTCGGCTCGGCAGCCAGATCGTCGCGACGCAGAGTCAAGACGTCGCGGTTGAGCACAGTCAGCCGGTGGCTTTCACCATGCGAGTGCTCGGCGACGGTCTGGGGCAGCCGGCCGGCCAACACCGGGTCGATTTCGACGGCGGTCACGGTGGCGCCGCGGTCCAGCAATGCCAGCGTGAGCGACCCGAGGCCGGGACCGACCTCCAGGACATGGTCAGACCGGCTCACCCCGGAGGTCGAAACCACCCGTCGCACCGTGTTGGCGTCATGGACGAAGTTTTGTCCGAGAGATTTCCGTGGCCGAAATTCAAGTTCTTTGGCCAGCCGCCTGATCTCGGTGCGCCCGAGCAGCCGGATGGTCAGTTTGTACCAGCTCCTCCGCTGCACACCGGCCACGCACCCCAGCCCTGGTGCTGCCGGGTCACCTCCGCAACGGTGATCTGCTCTTCCCGGGTGGCCAGGTCGGCGCGCGGGGCGAACCGCAACCCGCCGTTGCGCTCCCAGGTGCCCTGGTCGAACTGCACGCCACCGTAGTACCCGTTTCCGGTGTTGATCGCCCAGTTTCCGCCGGCCTCGCAGCCTGCGATGGCGTCCCAGATCGATCCGTTGTTCACCGGCGACAACTCGGTGCCGGGTTTGGTGCCCACGCGCACGACGGATTCACGGGCCGGCGCTATCACGGTGTTGGCAATGGGCAGCCGGCCGGTCTCGACTCCGTTGACCGTGACCACCGCGAACGTCACGTCCTGCGCGCCCGGGCTACCCGGGTCTTCGACGACCTGGCGGCTCATGTTCACCTCCGGGTCCTCGATCCGACGCGCGTTCGGCGGCAGCGGGATTCGCTCGGTGACCTGCTGAATCCGGTTGCGGGTCACCTGGATTTCCATTCCGTCGACGATCGGCGATGTCGCGCTGGGCACCACCTGGTCGCTCTCGAGCAGCGGCGCGCCGGCGGCGCTCAGCAGCCCGGCCACGTTGGGTGCCGGCAGATGCACCGTGCGTACCGCTCCGCCGTCGTTGATCCGGACCGTCTTGGCGCTGACGACAGGCAGAGCCATCCCCGCCAGCGGAACCCGGCTGCCGCGAGAGGCCGCAGCAGGGGCGGTGTCGGTCATCGCGAGTTGGGCCAGTGCCTCGTCCACGGTCGATGCCGTAGTCCACACCTGCTTGGTGTCGTGGCCGTCCAGCGAGATCTGCAACGGCCGGCTGCGCCGCAGCACGATGTTGTCAGCTTCGTGGACTTTCACATCCCGGGCCGGATACAGGTCGTCGCGCCCGTCGACGGCGAAGCCGTTCTCTTCGACGATGTCGATCACCCGCGACTTCATCGTCGTCACCCGCATCGCGATTCCGTCGACGGTCAGCGTCACCGTCTTGGCTGCAGACACCGCAAACCCGCCGGCGAACGCCAGCACTACCAGCAGCCCTCCGACGACGAGCCGCAGCATTGGCGAGGAGGTTTGATGAAGTTTTGTCAGTACACTCAACCGCGCGTCTACCCCGACCTCAGAAACCACTCAAACGACCTATCCAGCAGAAAGTGACAAATAGGGCCAAGCGGCCCAACCCTTACGATCACAAGACGGTAACGAACCGGCCACTGTTGGGCAACTCCGGCGCAGCCGTGTTGAAGAAATCACCCAATCCACCCAGCTAGTCGCAGGCCAGTCCATAGACCCGAATGGCGTTGCTCGTGGTCACTCGCGCCAATTCTTCGGCAGGACGATTTACCAGTTCAGCGATCGCCCGCACAGTATAGGGAAGGCAGTAGGGCTCATTCGCTGAGCCCCGATAGGGATGCGGTGTCAAAAATGGCGCGTCCGTCTCCACCAGAAGCTGTTTTGCCGGTATCAACGGAACCGCTTCTCGCAGAGCGCGAGCGTTGCGGAAGCTGACCGTCCCGGACAGGCTGAGCAGCCACCCGGCGTCCACGCAGCGGCGAGCCATCGCACTGTCCGAGGAAAAGCAGTGGAAGATCACCACGTCGGGAGCACCCTCGGCCGCGAGCACGTCGAGCAACTCGGCATCGGCCTCCCGGTTGTGGATCATCAACGGTTTGCCGCACCGCTTGGCCAAGTCGATATGCCATGCGAAGGCTTCCCGCTGCACATCCGGCCGGGCGCAGCCGTCCAGGCGCCCGGGCCAATACAGGTCCAGACCCGTCTCACCGACAGCCACCACCCTGGGGTGGGTCGCCAATCTCTCGATCTCGGCACGGGCGGCATCGTCCAGCGCGTCCGCGCGGGTCGGATGCAATGCCACGGCGGCGTAAACCCGCCGATCCCACTCGGCGGCCCGGGTCACCCAGCGCGCCGAATCCAGATCGTCGGCAATGGTGACCACGGCTCGCACGCCGACCGCGGCGGCCCGGTCGACAATGGCGACCACACCCTCGGCGTCCCGCGCGCCGCACGCGTCGAGGTGGGTGTGGGCATCGACCAAGGGCGCCAACGGTTCGGGCGCGGGCGGCGCTTCTCGTTTACCGGGGCGATCGGAGCTCACGTGCACACAATAGGGTGGAATCCCAATGAGGCCCTATTACGTCACCACCGCGATCGCGTATCCCAACGCTGCGCCGCACGTGGGTCACGCGTACGAATACATCGCCACCGACGCGATTGCCCGGTTCAAGCGGCTGGACGGCTTTGACGTGCGCTTCCTGACCGGAACCGACGAGCACGGCCTGAAGGTCGCACAGGCCGCCGCGGCGGCGGGCGTACCGACCGCGCAGCTGGCCCGGCGTAATTCGGACGTATTTCAGCGCGTCCAGGAGGCGCTGAACATCTCCTTCGACCGGTTCATCCGGACCACCGACCCCGACCACTATGAGGCGTCCAAGGAGATCTGGCGGCGCATGTCGGCGGCCGGGGACATCTACCTCGACAACTACTCCGGGTGGTATTCGGTGCGCGACGAACGGTTCTTCTTCGAATCGGAGACTCGGCTCCTCGAAGACGGGACCCGAGTGGCCGTCGAAACCGGCGCCGAGGCGACCTGGACCGAGGAGCAGTCCTATTTCTTCCGGCTGTCGGCGTATGCCGACAAGCTGCTGGCCCACTACGACGCCAATCCGGGCTTCATCGCCCCCGAGGTGCGGCGCAACGAAGTGATCAGCTTTGTCTCCTCGGGCCTGGCAGACATCTCGATCTCGCGCACCTCCTTCGACTGGGGAGTTCCGGTACCCGACAATCCGGACCACGTCATGTATGTATGGGTCGACGCGCTGACCAACTACCTGACCGGGGCCGGCTTCCCCGATACCGACTCGGAGTTCTTCCGCCGCTACTGGCCCGCCGATTTACACATGATCGGCAAGGACATCATCAGATTCCATGCCGTCTACTGGCCGGCGTTTTTGCTGTCAGCCGGAATCGAGCTACCACGAAGGGTTTTCGCGCACGGCTTCTTGCACCACCGGGGCGAAAAGATGAGCAAGTCGGTGGGCAACGTCGTCGACCCGGTAGCGCTGGTGGAAACGTTCGGCGTGGACCAGGTCCGCTACTTCCTGCTGCGCGAAGTCCCGTTCGGCCAGGACGGCAACTACACCGAAGAGGCTATCGTCACCCGGATCAACACCGACCTGGCCAATGAGCTCGGCAACCTGGCCCAGCGGTCGTTGTCCATGGTGGCCAAGAACCTGGGTGGGGTCGTGCCGGAACCGGGTGAGCTGACCGCTGCCGACACCGCGTTGCTGGCCCTCGCCGACGGTTTGATGGAGCGGGTGCGCGCCAGTTTTGACGGGCAGGCGATGCACCTGGGTTTGGAAGCGATCTGGCTGATGCTGGGCGAAGCGAATAAGTACTTCTCCGCCCAGCAACCGTGGGTCCTGCGCAAGAGCGAGTCCGAGGCGGACCAGACGCGGTTTCGTACCGTCCTGTACACCACCTGCGAGGCGGTCCGCATCGCGGCGTTGCTGGCGCAGCCCGTCATGCCCGAGTCGGCCGGCAAGCTGCTGGACCTGCTCGGCCAGCCCGACGACCGACGGGCGTTTGCCGCCGTCGGCGTGCGGCTGGCGCCCGGCACTGTGCTGCCGCCGCCCACCGGCGTGTTCCCCCGCTATCAGCCGGTTTCCGAAGCCGAGTGAGCGGAACGAACGCAGTAAGCGACGGGAGCGAGACCTTACTTGGGACACGTTTTCGGTGTTGCCTTGATTGCGAGTCGCTGATCTGGGGTTTTGTTCGGCGTCGGGTCGGAGTGTGCGCACTAAATCTGGGCTCGCAGGGTGCGGTGGTGGCGTATGTGCGCACCGTGAAGGCGGCGTCGGGGGCGATCGCGGTGCAGATCGTGTGGTCGTCACGGCGCGGTTCTCACCGCAACGAGCACCTGGGGTCGGTGCATGACGAGGCGGAAGTAGCAGCGCTCAAGGCGGCGGCCCAGCAGCAACTGGCCGGGGGCCAAGGTGCACTCGACCGGCGCCTGGATGCAACCGGCACCGGCGGAAGTCCGTTGGAGATTGTCAGCTCGCGGGCTGGGCATCTGTGCGAGGCCCGGTGTCGGGCATATCAGGCGCTGGGGTTCGATCGTGCACTCGACGGTGATGAGGGGCTGCGGGATCTGGTGTTGGCCAGGATCATCGAGCCGACCAGCAAGGCCGACGCCTTGCGGGTGCTCGCCGAGACCGGAGTCGAGTCAGTGTCCTATCGGACGGTCACGCGGCGGCTGCCATTGATCGCCAAACCAGTGGTGCGGCACGCATTGTCGGCAGCATGCGCCGCGCACGCCGGGTTGGGGCCGGCGTCCGACTATCAAGCATGCTCGGACAAAGAACCCGACCCGCTGCAGCGCCGCGAGTTTCTCCGCAGCGGGGTGCATCCGGGTTTGGACTACCCCACGCTGCCGGCCTACCCGGGATGGCCGGCAGCAGGCGCCGCAGGATGCAAGCGGAAATTGCAACGCACAGCAGCTTAGAACGGTTGTCGACCCTTGCCGTGTCGCGCCCAGGCTGGTGTCTTGCTTGTCGTCCTTCTGGGCCGCTGCACACGGCTGGCAAACTGCACTCATGACCTATTCACGCCGTGTGGTCCTGATCGCATCGCTGGTGGCCACCACCGGGCTGACGCTGGTGCTGGGTGTCAACGATCCGGCCCCGCCCCTGATCTACCCGACCCGGTTCTTCGTGTGGAATCTGGTGTTGGCATGTATCCCGGTGTTCTTTGCGGCCGGTTTCGCCGTGGTACGCCGGCGGATCTGGTTGATTCCACTGGGGCTGGGGTGGCTGGCGTTCCTGCCCAACGCCCCGTATCTGGTGACCGACCTGGTGCACCTGGGCAGCGTCATCGAATTGTGGCGGCACGTCATGCAATACGGGGTCGCGGCGTGGACCGGCGTCATGCTCGGGGTGATGTCGATGCATCTGGTGCATCAGCGGATCGAGCGCGAGTTCGGTGCGGTGACCGGATGGATCGCGGTAGTCGTCTCGGTCGGCCTGTGCGCGGTAGGTGTGGTGATCGGGCGGTTCCAGCGGTGGAACTCCTGGGATTTGGTGACGCAGCCGGGCGCGGTGGCGGCGACGACGCTCGATTGGGTGCGTTCGCCGCTCGCCCACGTCCAGCCGACCGGTGTGGCGCTCGCGGTTGGGGCCTTCTTCGGGCTGGCATACCTGACGATGTGGTCCCTTTGGCCCTCCCCTGGGCCAGCGCGCGCGTAGTGCCGGCGGATGTTCTTCAGGCGGCTGCAGTGAATCGGATGGCGGTCAGTCACTGGATCGAGCACCAAACCCGGCTGGAGCATCAAGAAATTCGTGCACACCGCACGCCGCTTGCCGGACGGTGCAGGTCCGCGCTGGACAACAGGTCCTCACCGCCGCCGACCCGCAACCCGACCACCTCCGCCGAGCCCTCGACAAGATCAATCGACCCGACGGTGTGTACTAAATTAACCCAAGTCGGGAAGTCGAACGAGCAAAACGAACGTGCAGTGGTGGCGCCGGCCTTCGTTGAGGTGATCAGCTGCGGCGTCTACCTGCTGCGCATGCTATCGGCAAACCTGGCCGGCCGACTTCACGACACCACTCAAACGGCAGTTCGAAACCACGCACCAGCGCTCGGGCTACGAACTAAGCCGCATCTCCACCGCAAAGTCCTGGTCCTTACGCCAACCGCCGAAACCCTTGGCATGAAGCCAAATCCGGCCAACTCACGACACTAGTTGACCTCTGGCGCGATGACAGCGTCAGTACGGGGAGACGTGGCGGGCCGGGCGTGTCGGAGAGCCTCGCGAGCAAGGTATTGGCGAAAATACGGGATCGAGGCATCGGTAACGATGCCGGCGAGCAGAAGTTCCCATACTTGACCCGTTCGCACGATGAGGTCCCCGGTGAGGCCTCCAACGGGATTCGCGTTGGACAGCAATCGCATTCCGAGCATAGCACCGACGATCGACTCGCTAACCATTGCCGGATCGAGGTCTGGTCGGAGGTCTCCTTCGGCGCATGCGCGGTGGGCCTGTGCAGCCATCAGCTCCACTAAGCCTGCACAGAAGCGCGCGGCCGCTTCATTGAATCCGCTTAAGGCAGCGGTTAATTGCTCAGCCGCGCACGCCATTTTGTCCGACCCGAGCACGTTTGCGATCGCGAACGTGCCGTGGATCATGTTCTCTAGCGCCGGCGAAGACGACCCGCACACGTTGCGGAAGGCGACGAGGAGCGTGTCCAATCCTTCGTCGATGATTGCGGACGCCAGCGATTCCTTCGAATCGAAATGGTGGTATAGGGCCCCCTTAGTCATCCCCGTCCGCTCGATGATCGCGCCCCACGCAGCGGCCGCATAACCAAACTCACCGAATACATCAATCGCGGCATCGAGGATCTTCCGCCGGGTGACTTCGGATCGAACCTGGCGCGCCATCTCTCCTACACCTCCGGATTCCGTGGATCTGCCCAGATTCCGGATCTCGGAGTCTCGTCTGTTCCCGGCACGGGAACCAAGCCTAACAACTCCACCCGACAGCGGTCCCGATCGTCCGACCTGTCGTTCTTTTCAATAGGAGTCAATGCCCGTCGTGCCGGCGCTAATCGCGAGTGCCGTGCGGCGCCTGACGAATTGACTGAAGTAATCGATCCGGTCCGGTTGCAGGATACCGGTCAGCACCAGCGCCCAGCTCTTCTCGAGGTCAAGCACGAACCGCTCTGGGTCGTCAAGATTGCTAGTCTGTCGCAACCCCATATGCAGCGACACGATGAGGCGTCCCAGATCCCGCGGACTACACCGCTTGTCGATGTCACCATCGGCGATGGCTTTCTCGACAACCACGGCGAGGGCTTGGATCCATCCGTCTAATAGCCTCTCTTGCAGCCCTTCCGAACGCCCGACCGACTCAAGCAGGTTGAGTCCTGCTCTGACCTGATCCGTCCG
This sequence comes from uncultured Actinomycetota bacterium, assembly GCA_963848535.1. Lineage (GTDB taxonomy): Bacteria > Actinomycetota > Actinomycetes > Mycobacteriales > Mycobacteriaceae > Mycobacterium. Next base: position 38,029 of record CAWKEM010000022.1, on the reverse strand, counting down.
GATGTCCCGGGCTGCCATCAGGTAAGAGAAGTCGATCAGCGTCTCCAGGCCCGAAAGATTTCGAGAAAGCAGATCTTCCACAGCAACGGTACCCGCGGTGATCTGTGTCTCGATGATCGCGACCGCCAAGGCATGCTTCGAACGGAAATGAAAATACATTGCGCCCTTAGTCAGTTCGGCTTCGGCCAGGATGTCGTCAAGGCCGACGTCGTGGTAGGCCCGTCGAGCGAACTGATGTGAGGCGGCCCGCAAAATCTGTTGGCGCGTCGTATCTGCGCTTCCGTCAGTCGACTTGGTCGTCATCGGAACCAAGGGCTGAAACGCCAGCCGTCGAGTGATTGCGATCGCCGTTGGCTATCACGACAGCCGCGACGCGGGTTTTGGTTTCCAGGCCCGCACCGTGGTCCAGGTCGATCGCCTTGACCTTCACGATGCCCTCCTCGAGCGGGGTGCAAACTTCGATCAGGCGAGCATTCACCAGCCTGTCTCGGACGGCATTTGGGTCGCTTCTGAGCAGTATGTTCTCGACCTCCGTAATTCCAAACGCGCATGACCAAACATGACCGGATTGATACTTGAAGTTGGTGTATAGTTTGCTTATCATACTCGCAGTATGCATACCGTTCAATGATATGGCTGTCATTTAGCTTGTTGCGTCCACGCCTAGACACCGGCGCCGCCTCAACCGCCACAGCCGCTCCGGTCTATCTGTCGCGTTAGGAGAAGCACATGTCGTTCGAGACCACTCATCCGGATGCACGGGCGATCTCGGTCGGCAAGCTGCGATGCCTCGGCTCCGCGGTAGACGCCGGAAACGCAGCCGCGGCCCGCTGACGGGCAGGGGTTCGAAGCGATGATTTTTGGCGCTCTAATACCGGAGATCAACTCCACGAGGATGTACGCAGGTCCCGGCTCGGGGTGGTCTTTGAAGCCGCTGCCAGCTCCACAACACAGCGATTACCACCAGCAGGGCTCGGTTGGCCGCGATCACCGGTGGCGGCACCGTTTGCGCCGCGAGTCACCAACCCTGCCGGGGTGGCCGGATCGCGCCACGCGCCGTACCGCCCGGCCCCCGACCGCTGTTGTGGCGAGCGGCGCGTCGGTATGGGCGCAGTCTCAATCGGCGGGACGTTCGGGATGATCCCCCTGATCACAGGTGGCATCAGTTCGATTGTCGTCATCGGAGCGCACTGTGATGACATCATCATCGGCGCCGGTGCCACGTTGCTGCAGATCGCCCGTCACTATCCGGACGTCGTCGTGCACGCGCTGGTGTTAACCGGCGCTGGCACCGAGCGCGAGATCGAGGAGAAGAACGCCTTTGCGGCGTTGTTTCCGCAGGCGGATGTACGGTTGACGGTGGCCGACCTACCCGATAGCCATCTGCCAGACTACTGGGGACTGGTCAAATACCATCTCGGCCGGTTTCGCCGCACCTGCGAGCCCGATCTGGTGCTGGGACCGCAACGTGGCGACTCTCACCAGGATCACCGCGTGATCGCGGAGGTCATCCCGACCGAGTTTCGTACGCATCTTGTGCTGGGCTACGAAATCCTCAAATGGGAGTCGGACTTGCCCAATCCCACTCTCTACGTGCCGATTCCGGACACGACGGCACATCAGAAGACGCGACTTCTCGCGCAATCCTATCCTTCTCAATCGGATCGCGACTGGTTCGACGATGAAGCGTTCCTTGGCTTGATGCGAGTCCGCGGCGTGCAGTGCCGGGCTCGCTACGCCGAAGCCTTCGTAGCCGAGAAGACAGTCCTGGGTCCCTTCGGCGTTCATTCACTCAATTGAGCGGACATTGGTCGCGTGATGGTCGAGGAGCTACGCGGGCACAGCTGTGACTTCGGCGGCCAATTCGACCGGTTGCCGTCGCCGATCAGGTTCGCCGGATGCTGGTCGCCGATCACCGGCGAGCACCAAGTCGATGAGTACGTGAGCCAGATCGCCGACGCGCTGACCGCGCTCGTCTCCGACGAAGCCTAGGGACCGGCTGGGCACCGCAGCACGCAATCGCGCTATCGACTTCGGGCTCGAGCGCTGGTATCAGTCGCTGGCCCGGCTGTGGACCGATCTGCCGAGCGCGGGTCGGTGGGACTGCGACACGTCATTGACCCTTGGTCGTCGTCGTTGAGTCGCGCGGGATATCAAGCGTTGCAATCGGATACAGCCCCGAGCCGTCGCGCCCATCGCGGGAAAACGCCAGGGGCAGATAGTTCACCACGTGTGAGGCGTCCGGCTTGTGCTGTTGCCAATCCACAGATGCGCGCAGCGTGTAGTGCCCCGGCGCCAAGCCGTTCAGGTCGATGTGAACCGACTCGGTGGATGAGGTCGGGACTGCCTCCTCACGTGATTGGCTGGAGTCGTCGTGGACCAGCGACTTAAGGTTGACCGTCGCCGGCAGGCTCCGAACCACCGCCCCCGAGAAATCCACCAGCTTGTAGCCCGGTGTCCACTGCTCGGTGGCGGCGGCGGCACCGTAGTTGGTCCAGACGACGGAGATGGTCGCCACCTTGCCCTGTGTCGACTGCGATCCCGGCCGCGCTTCGACCGAGTATCGATAGCCGGCGGAGGCAGTGGCTTGGGCCCACAGCAGATACAGCTTGGGATCCATCGCCGAAGTCGAATCGCGGTCCGGGAAGTTGGCACTCGACGTCATCGACACGTGATACCTGACGACGTCGTGCAGGCCCTTTTCGTAGTAGGACCGCGGATCGGTTCCGTTAGGCAACTGGCACCATGCGGTGATCACGGGCGCCGAGGCCAGCCGCTGCTTGATCGCGTTGACGACCGCATCGTTGGACCGCACGTAATGAGAATCGTTCGACTCGGCCCATACCGGCAACGGCGCCTGGACACCGAGGCAATCTGAGCGAATACCTACCGGTGCGGACAGTTTTTTGGTGACGTCGGCGGCGAGGAGTTCGCGCACGATCTCCGGGTTTTGCGGAGTGACCACCACTTGTGTGTGGGGGAAAGCGTTGACGTTGGCCGCGACCAGCTGCCGAATGGAGTCGATGGTGATGCTCTGATCGCGGGACTGGCTGTAATACCCCAGGGTCGCGAGGCTGTTGTCCGGCGCGGGGCCCGGCGCCCCCAGCGCGTCGCGCAAATACGTGAGGTGGTTCTCGTTGAAATCTCCGTATCCGGAGAATTCGAAAACACTGAGCCGCTCGTCGCCGTCATAGCGGCGCCCGACCGCGGCGATCAGCTGTCCGAAAGCGTTCAGGTAATCGGGGTCATTCCAGTTCGGTACCACCTGCGTTACGCCCGGTGTGGAACTGTTCGGCGGCCCGGGGTAGCTGGTTGCAGCGGAGCGCATCCAGTCGGGAATCGCGATGTTCGCGTTGTCCGGATAGGAGTCGCTGCAACAGGACTTGTAGGCGTATACACCTAGAGTCAGCCGCATGTTCCGGTTCCCCAGCTTCGTCAGCGCGTCGTCGATCACGCTGAAGTCGAACTTGCGGTCGTCAGGAGCATCGGCGGGCAGCGTGCGCGAATCGGTGGGCTGTAACTGCCGCCACGAGACACGCAAACTGGCGTCATATGACGCAGGCCACGCCGGATACCGCTGCTGTGCGGGATTGCCCTGCGGGAAAAGCGGATTCAACATATCCTCGTACTGGCCACGCAGCGGATTGGGTATCTCCTGAACGGTGGGCGGTATGGCCGGACTGACCATCGCGGACAGCGGCCCGGGGGTACTTTGACCACCACATCCGTTCACCGCCAGTGCCGTGCACGCAACAATGGCCAGCGTGCTTTTCCTGAATAAGCGGAACATCGTCACCGAGGCTAGATTGCGCCTAACGACAACGCTCGCGGTCGGCGAGGAACGGCATCGGCATCCAGCGAGCGGAAAGCAGCTCCTCCATCGCAGTGCCCGACACGGGCCGTGACAACAAGAATCCCTGCGCCCGGTGACATCCGTGTTGCAGCAAAGTCAGTGCGGCAGCGGGTGTCTCGACCCCCTCGGCGACTATTTCCAGGCCGAAGGCCTCAGCGAGCCCGATGATCGCCCGAACAACGGCCAGGTCACCGGCGTTGTTGCCCAAGTCGCGTACGAATCCGGTATCGATCTTGAGCATGTCGACCGGGAGGGACTTCAAGTGCGACAAAACCGCATAGCCGGTGCCGAAGTCGTCGATGGCGATCTGAACCCCGACCTCCTTGAGCTCTGCCAAGGTTTTACGAGTGGTTTCGATGTCGCGCACCACGGCGCGCTCGGTGATCTCCAGGCATACCGATCTGCTATCGATACCGAACTCCTCGATGGTGTCCGCAACGCTACGGACGAAACCACAGGTGATCAGTTGAACGGGCGACACATTGATGCGCAATATGGCGCTTAGTCCCACCCCGTTGGATCGCCACCGACTGAACTCGGCGCAGGCACTTCGCATCACCCACCGGCCTAACTCCCCGGCGAGGTTGGTAGATTCGGCGACACCGATGAACGAATCCGGCGGCAGCAGCCCCCATATCGGGTGCCGCCAGCGGACCAGTGCCTCCGCCGCCACGATGGCACCGGTCCACAAGTCGACCTCAGGCAGATAGTGCAGCAGCAAAGCTTCGCTGTCGATATCGCCTTGGAGATGAAGCTCAATGTCATTGCGGAAGGCGCCTTTCAAAGACATGTCATCGGTGGACGCCGCAACCTGGTTGCCGCCCCCGCGCTTGGCTGTCAGCACGGCCTCATCGGCACGACGCAGTAAATCGGTGCTGTTATCACCCCCCGGCATACCCACGGCCACCCCGATGCTGACGGTGCGGCTGACGATGTGACCGCCGATGGCCAAGCGCTCGCAGAGCATCGCTCCCAGGCGACGGGCCAGCGACTCTGCGGTCCCGCTCGACATCGGCTCGTCGGGGATGACGATGAACTCGTCACCACCCAGCCGGGCGATCATGCTCTGACCCGCGCAGGTCCGAAGGCGTTGGGCGAAGACCCTGATGAACCAGTCGCCTACGGTATGGCCGAGGTAATCGTTAATCGACTTCAACCGGTCGAGGTCGAGGTACAAGACGGCAACGGGTCCGGGGCTTCCCGCGGCGAGCCGTTCGGAAAGATGAGCGATCAGCGCCCGACGATTGTAAAGGCCGGTCAGATCGTCGTGCTCGGCCAGATAGCGGAGCTTTTCTTCGGCCGCGATACGGGCTTGAAGCTGCGCAAACAAAGCGGCGACCGCTTCGAGCGTGCTGATCTCTTCTCGCTTCCACTTCCGGGCGCCGAACTTTACGAACCCGAGCACGCCGGTGGTTGTCTCGCGCGAGACCAGTGGTGCGGCGGCCACCGAGGGCGAGGTGGGGTGTTTGGCCCCGCCGACCCAGCGCTGCAAGAAACGGTTCGTCTGGTCCGGCCCTATCACCACCGGTTTCCTGCCGTGTTCGCACTGTGCGAGCACCGGGTCAGGACTGGTAAAGTGAACAATGGCTGTCGGATCCGGGTCCGGAATGTCGATTCCCGGTGGCCATTCCGCAACCAGCACCGAGGCCTGCATTTCGTCATCGTGATGGCGCAAGAAGCTGGCGTCCACATCAAACTGCCCGACAAGCTGCGCGAGCACCTTTTCACTCACCTGGGTCGCGGTGGATGCCGTAGCCTCCATCAGCTGGGTGGCGACGGAGGTGAGGACGACGTCCAGGCTGCGCGGCACGGGCTCCTCCGATATGGGGCATATGTCCCAGCTGGGCACTTGGCCCAGGATGGTCATCTTCAAAGTTGCTTCTACCAACGAGCATCGATGCACATTTAGCCCCATACTTCGCGGCTTGTAGGGTGGGTATATTCGGCGGGGCAAGTCACGAATTGGTGTAACGCAGCGTAACATGCCCAACGCGGTCGGGCTTGGCGGTAATTTCGTCCGAGCAACGTTGCCCGCGTCAGCCTCGGTCAGGCTAATAGCTCCGCAAGTCGCACATTCTGCAGCGCCTTGGCGAATTCTGCCCGGACATCCAACAGGTTGGCCCTGGTGCGATTCCGAACCGATGTCTCGCAGGACATTGGGGCCGATGTCGGCGAATTCACGGTCGCGACGTTGGCGCCGTCGCGATCGGTGATTGCGTTCGAACCCCGGAAAGCTCAGGCCCGCGATTTGGCATCGATGTTCGACGCGGTCGTTGCCTCGGTGCGGGTCGAGGCGGTGGCTTTATCGGACGAGCCCGGCATGACGGTCATGGGGGTGCCGGAGTCCGCCGTAGCCGCGATCACCGAATTCTTGACCCTCGGTTACACGGGTGGTTTCACCATCGACAACGACCATCAGCCCATCGAGGAGTTCGACACCGCACCAACCCACAGCGAACATCGGTGGTTGGAAAGACGGTTGGTCCACCGACGGTGGCTAGGTCAACGACTTCGTCTTCCTCCCCAAAGGGACTTGGGAGCAGGTGGCATTGAGCCGGCACGGATCAGTGGCGTTGTGAGTCAGCTCACAACCGCAGCCCAGATTGTCACGCGCGGCCGGCCTGCGGTGTCAGTAGGGCACACCACCCGCGAGGATGAGGAGACACCAATGACCGACCAGCGCACTCGCGTTGTCGTAGTCGGCGGCGGATATGCCGGAACATTGGCCGCCAACCACCTGCGGCAGCGTCCGGACATTGCCGTCACCTTGGTGAACCCCCGTCCGGTGTTCGTCGAGCGAATCCGCTTGCATCAGTTGATGGCCGACACCGGCGCCGCGACCGCCGATTACGGCACGCTGCTGGGCGAGGGAATCCGGCTGATCGTCGACACCGTCGCCAACGTTGAAGCCGGCCACCGGCGGGTGCTGCTGGACTCGGGCGCCGAGCTGCACTACGACTATCTGATCTATGCGGTGGGCAGCACCGGCGCGGCACCGTTGACGGTGCCCGGCGCGGCCGAATTCGCTTATTCCGTGGCCGATCTGGAAAGCGCCCAGCGGCTGCGGTACGCACTCACCGATCTGCCCGTCGGCGCTCCCGTCACCGTGGTCGGCGGCGGACTGACCGGCATCGAAACGGCTTCCGAGCTGGCTGAGCGCAGACGTCCGGTCACCCTGGTCTGCGGCGGCGTCCTCGGGCGGTCGTTGAGCAGTCGGGGCAGGCGGTCGGTGGCCAAGCGGCTACGCAAGCTCGGGGTGAACGTGCTGGAATCCGTCGCCGCCGACCGGGTGCGGTGGGACGCGGTGGTGCTCACTGACGGCACCGTGCTGCGCAGCGCTGCGATGGTGTGGACGGCGGGATTTGCCGTGCCGGATCTGGCCGCGCGCAGCGGGCTCAGCACCGACGGCCTGGGCCGGCTGCTCACCGACGAAACGCTGACCAGCGTCGACGACAACCGCATCGTCGCCGCCGGTGACGCGGCCGCGCCGTCCGGCCGGCCGTTGCGGATGAGCTGCCAAGCCGCCGGACCGTTGGGGGCCCAGGCCGCCGACACCGTGCTCAGCCGCATCGCCGGAAACGCGCCCGCGGTGCTGAACCAGGCGTTTGTCGGTCAGTGCATCAGCCTGGGCCGGGCTCACGGCGTTTTCCAGCTGGTACGCACCGACGACACCCCGGTGAACGTGGCCGTGGGCGGCCGAAGCGCGGCGTCCATCAAGGAGGCGATCTGCAAGGGCACGCTGTGGGCGATTCGGCGTGAAGCAGCCGAACCCGGTTCGTACCGCTGGCTCAAGGGCGGCGACCGGCACGCGCAACGGTCGGCCGATCAGCGGGTCTTGTTGCGATGATCGACGCCGGTGAGCACGCCGAACGGTTCACGCTGCTGCGCCCATTGCTCTTCACCATCGGCTACGAAATCCTCGGCTCGGCGACCGAGGCCGACGACGTGCTGCAGGACAGCTATCTGCGGTGGGCCGACGTCGATTTGTCGACCGTGCGCGACACCAAGTCCTACCTGGCCCGGCCGGTCACAGGCACTCAACACCCTGCGGACCGGTGCCCGCCGCCGTGAGCAGTACGTGGGGCCGTGGTTGCCCGAGCCGCTACTGCTCGACGACCAGGACCTGTCAGCCGATGTCGTTCTGGCGGAATCGGTTTCGATGGCAATGCTGGTGCTGCTGGAAACGCTGAGCCCCGACGAGCGGGCGGTGTTCGTGCTGCGGGAGGTGTTCGGTTTCGACTACGGCGAGATTGCCGAGGCGGTCGGCAAACCGGTGCCGACCGTGCGCCAAGTCGCGCACCGGGCGCGCGAGCACGTGCGGGCACGCCGCAAGCGGTTCGGCACCGTCGACCCGGAACGTAACGCCCAAATCACCGCCCAGTTCCTGGAGACGGCGGCCGGCGGCGACGTGGAGGCGCTGATGGCAATACTCGCCCCGGACGTCACCTGGATCGCCGACAGTGGCGGCAAGGTGTCCGCGGACCGCAGGCCGGTGGTGGGCGCGGCGCGGGTTGCTGCGGCCATCGCCGGGCTGATCCGAAAAGCCGCGGCGAAGCTGGACGTGGCAATGGTGACCTGTAACAGCGCTCCGGCGGTGTTGCTCTACCTCGACGGATGCCTCGAAGGGGTGATCACGCTGGAGATCGTCGAGCAGAAGATCACCAATTTCTACGTGATGCGCAACCCCGACAAGCTGGCGGCCCTGGCGACCGCACGCGAGATCGGCCGGGACTAACCGTCTCTACCGACGCTTGCGCAGCGAAATTCCGCCGTTCTGTCAAGCTAGGGCGGTGCGGATCGACCGGCTCGGCGACCTTGGTGCAGCCCCTCGGGTGCTGCGCGCCGTCGGTGACGCCGCCGGCCGCCTCGGGCTGCCGCCGCCGGCCGCGCTGACCGGCGAGTGGTTCGGCGCACTGGCGGTGATTGCACCGAGTGTGGCGATGCAACCGGTTGACACCGATGACGTGTTCGCAGTCGGGTCTGGCGCACCTGAACGGGACCTGTCCGATTCCGCAGCGGTGGGTGGCGGCTGGGTCGGCTATCTGTCCTACCCCGACGCTGCGGCCGGCGGCCGGCCGAACCGGATCCCGGAAGCCGCCGGCGGCTGGACCGACTGCCTGCTGCGCCGTGACCGGGACGGACAGTGGTTTTACGAGAGCCTGTCCGGTGCACCGATGCCGGACTGGCTGACCGCCGCCCTGGCGGCGACCCCGCCGACGGCGCGCGACTGCCGGATCGACTGGGATGCCGCCGACCGGGCGGCACACCGCGACGGGGTGCTGGCCTGTCTGGAGGCCATCCGCGCCGGCGAGGTCTACCAGGCGTGCGTGTGCACGCAGTTCACCGGGACAGTCACCGGGGCCCCGCTGGACTTCTTCATCGACGCCGTCGCACGGACCTCGCCGGCCCGGGCGGCCTATGTTGCCGGGCACTGGGGTGCGGTGGCGTCGCTGTCTCCGGAGCTTTTCCTGCAGCGCCGTGCAGCGGTCGTGACGTCCAGTCCGATCAAGGGGACGCTGCCATTGGACGCCTGGCCTTCGGCGCTGCGCGCGTCGGCGAAAGAGGTTGCCGAAAACATCATGATCGTCGATCTGGTGCGTAATGACCTGGGCCGGGTGGCGATCACCGGCACGGTCACCGTGCCGGAGCTGTTGGTCGTACGGCGTGCGCCGGGCGTGTGGCACCTGGTGTCCACGGTGTCGGCGCGGGTCCCGGTCGAGCTACCGACGTCGGCGCTGCTGGACGCCGCCTTTCCGCCGGGTTCGGTCACCGGGACTCCCAAACCACGTGCTCGGCAACTGATTTCGCAGTGGGAACAGAGCCGTCGCGGGATATATTGCGGCACGGTTGGTTTGGCTTCCCCTATCGCCGGATGCGAGCTGAATGTCGCGATTCGCACCGTCGAGTTCGACGCTACGGGTGGCGCCGTTCTGGGCGTCGGCGCCGGAATCACCGCCGACTCCGATCCCGCCGCCGAATGGGAGGAATGCCTGCACAAGGCGGCGCCCATCGTCGGGGTGCCGTGCATCGCCACCGCGGCGTCGGTCGGTTGACGCGCACACCCGCGGGGGTGGGCCAGACCATCGGCCGAAGTCACTCGCGGCGTGACCGCAGCACCGCGTCGTAGAGTTCGCGCGAGCGCACCCCCGGATGCGCGGCGGCCACCTCGCCGCAGGCGTCTTTGACCCGGACACCGTCCGCGACGAGGTCCTCCACCTGTGCCAGCAGAGACGGCAGGTCGGCGCGCGGGGTCGCGCCGGCCAGCACGACGGTGATCTCGCCGAGCACTCCGTCGGCCGCCCACGTCGCCAGCTCTTCGAGCGATCCGCGCACCACTTCCTCGTGCACCTTGGTCAGTTCCCGGCAGATCGCCGCCCGACGTGCACCGCCGAGTTGGTCGACAGCGTCGCGCAGACACGCGGCCAGCCGACGCGGCGACTCGAAAAACACGCAGGTGCGCCGTTCGCCGGCCAGCGAGGCCAGCCATGTTCGGCGCGCTGACGTCTTGCGCGGAGCGAAACCCTCGAAGCAGAACTTCTCCGCCGGCAGACCGGATACGGCCAGCGCGGTCGTCACCGCAGACGGCCCGGGCAGGCACTGCACCGGCAATCCGGCAGCCACGCATGCCACGACCAGCCGGTAGCCCGGGTCGCTGATCACCGGCATTCCGGCGTCGCTGACCACCAGAACCGTGGCACCGGTTTCGATCGCGGCGATCAGGGGGTCCACCCGCGCGGCCTCGACCTGGTCGAACAGGCTGACCACCCGGCCGGTGATGGCAACGCCGAGGGTTTTCGCCAGCGTTCGCACCCGCCGGGTGTCCTCGGCCGCCACCACATCGGCACGGCCCAGGGCGTCGATCAGTCGGGGCGACGCATCCGACGGCCGGCCCAACGGGGTCGCGCCCAGCAACAGGCGACCAGAGGTCATGACGGACAGCCTACGATCGACGTGATGACCGCCCCGCCCCGCGAAATCTCCGTCGCCGTCCAGGAGCGCGTCGTGCCCGTCGTCAGCCCCGGACCGCTGGTTCCGGTGGCCGATTTCGGGCCAACCGATCACATCCGCGGCTGGGTCGTGACGGGCGTGATCACGCTGCTGGCAACGGTGACCCGATTCCTCAACCTGGGCTCACCGACGGATGCCGGCACACCCGTCTTCGACGAGAAGCATTACGCGCCGCAGGCCTGGCAAGTCCTGCACAACCACGGAGTGGAAGACAATCCCGGGTTCGGTCTGGTCGTCCACCCGCCGCTCGGCAAGCAACTGATTGCGGTCGGTGAAGCGATCTTCGGTTACAACGGAATCGGATGGCGCTTCACCGGCGCTTTGCTGGGCGTGGTGATGGTGACGCTGGTGATGCGGATCGTCCGGCGCATCAGCCGCTCGACATCGGCCGGCGCGATCGCGGGCGTACTGGTCATCTGCGACGGCGTCAGTTTCGTCGCTGCGCGGACCGCGCTACTCGACGGCATTCTCACCTTCTTCGTGGTCGCGGCATTCGGCGCGCTCATCGTCGACCGCGATCAGGTTCGCCGACGAATGCACGTCGCGCTCCTGGAGGGCCGCAGCGCGGAAACCGTGTGGGGCCCGCGGCTGGGGGTGCGATGGTGGCGGTTCTTAGCGGGAGTTCTCCTCGGATTGGCTTGCGGGACGAAGTGGTCCGGCCTTTACTTCGTGGCGTTCTTCGGTGTGATGTCGTTGGCCTTCGACGTGGCGGCCCGGCGTCAGTACCAGGTACCCAGGCCATGGCTGGGGGTGTTGCGGCGAGATCTGATTCCCACCGGGTATGCGCTGACGTTCATCCCGGTCGCGGTCTACCTGGCCAGCTACGCACCTTGGTTCGCCTCCGAGACCGCGATCGACCGGCACGAGGTCGGCCTCTCGATCGGTCCCCACAGCGTTGTCCCGCTGCCCGACGCCATTCGCTCGCTGTGGCACTACACCGCGAGGGCGTTCCAATTCCATGCGGGGCTGACGAATTCGGCCGGCAACTACCACCCGTGGGAATCCAAACCCTGGGGCTGGCCGATGTCGTTGCGGCCGGTTCTCTATGCCATCGACCAGCAAAACGTGTCCGGCTGCGGCGCGCAGTCGTGCGTCAAAGCGGAGATGCTGGTGGGCACTCCCGCCATGTGGTGGCTGTCGGTGTTAGTCCTCGCATACGCGGCTTGGCGAATGGTCATTCGCCGCGACTGGCGCTACGCGGCTGTTTTGACTGGTTACTGCGCTGGGTGGCTGCCCTGGTTCGCTGACATCGACCGGCAGATGTACTTCTTCTACGCGGCGACAATGGCGCCGTTCTTGGTCATGGCCATCGCTTTGATTTGCGGCGATATTCTGCACGCCCGCGGTCGAGGGCCAACTCAGAGTTCGGAACGACGCACGCTGGGACTGATCGTCGTGAGCTTTTACGTTGCCCTGGTGGTGACCAACTTCGCGTGGCTGTTCCCGGTGCTCACCGGCCTGCCCATCTCACAGCAAATGTGGAACATGGAGATCTGGCTGCCCAGCTGGCGTTGACGTCACGGCGCCGAGATTGCCGTGACGGCTGTGGCGCAGGCGCCGAGCACGACCATGGCGGCAATCTCGCTGAGATGTCGGTGCTGGCCAGCATCATGAGCGCGTGGCCGGGGTCTTTCGTGGAAGCGAAGCAATAGCGGGCGGCACGCTGGCCCGCGGCCAATTACGTTGGAACTACCGGCAAATCCATCGGGACGTGTACCTGCCGAAAAACGCGCTCAGGTCGCTGCGGGACGAGATCCACGCGACGTGGTTGTGGTCGGGCAGTCGGGGGATCATCGCCGGTCGTGCTGCCGCCGCGCTCCATGGAGCCAAATGGGTCGACGATTTCACCCCGATAGAGGTCGTCGGGCCGTTCAATCATCCACCGCCCGGCATCATCGTTCGCCGGGAGCGGATGGGCGTTGAGGATGTCGTCGAGCTGGGTGGGCTACTTGTGACGAACCCGGCGCATACCGCATTCGACCTGGCCCGGCATCTGCCGCGCAGTGTTGCGGTGGCCAATCTCGACGCGCTGTCGGCCGCGACCGGCCTGACGGCCGCCGAAGTGGCTCCATGATTGCTCGCCACAAGGGAGCCAGGGGCGTCCGCCAGTGCCTGAAGACGCTGTCTCTCATGGACGGTGGCGCACAGTCGCCGAAAGAAAGCTGGTTGCGGCTCGTTCTCATCGATGCCGGCTTCCCGCGGCCAGTCACGCAGATCAAAGTCACTGACGGCCATCAGGTGACCCACCTCGATATGGGTTGGGAACGGCCGCTGGTGGCCCTTGAATATGACGGCGATCAACACCGCAACGATCGACGGCAGTACGTGAAAGACATTCGCCGAGCTGAGATGGTCGATCGTCTTGGTTGGCAGGTCATCAAGGTGATAAACGAGGATCGGCCGAACGTCGTTGTTCAACGGGCACGCGACGCGCGGGCCCGCCGGTCGGCGCCGAGATTGCCGTGATGGCTGTGGTGCACGCCCGCGCCGAGCACGACCATGGCGGCAATCTCGGCGCTAGGGCACAAGGTCGCGGGCGACCGGACAGGACATGCAGCGCGGACCGCCGCGGCCGGTGCCCAGTTCGGAGCCCGCGATGGTCAGCACTTCGATACCCGCTTCCTGCAGGCGGGTGTTGGTCTGCACGTTGCGCTCATAGGCGACCACGACACCGGGCGCCAATGCCAACGTGTTGTTGCCGTCGTCCCACTGCTCGCGTTCGGCGATGAGGGGATCTAAACCAGTGTCGATCACGCGCAGCTTGTCGATCCCCATCGCCTTGGCCGCGGCCTCCAGAAACGGCGTCTCATCGCTGATGGTGACACCGTCGGGGGTGCGCTGGATGGTGAATGCCGAGAGCGTGTCGACGATGTTCGCGTACATCACCACGGTGTCGTTGTCGACCATCGTGCACACCGTGTCCAGGTGCATCTGCGCGCGCCGCTGGGCGATCGGCACGGCGAGCACCGTGTTCGCCAGCTCGTCGTCAAAAAGGCTGCGCGCCAAGGCTTCCGCGCCGGCCGGGGTGGTCCGCTCCCCGACTCCGACGGCGACCACACCGGGCGCGAGCAATAACACGTCGCCACCCTCGACGGGGGCGGTGCGCGACTCGTAGGCGCGCCGGACACCGGTGAACCGCGGGTGATGGGCGTAGATGAGATCGGTCAACGACGCCTCGCGAACCCGGGCCCGCAGCGCCAGCGTCGGGATCACCACCCGCGGCCCGATCCATATCGACGAGTCACGGGTGAACACCAGGTTGGGCAATGGGTCGATGACGAAGTCCGCCCCATGGTGCATGCGAAGTACCAACGACGCGTCGGTCTGGGTGTCCGACGGCAGCTCGTTGAAAGTCATACCGGCCATCAGCAACTGAGCCAACCTGCCCGGGTCCAGGCCCCGCAGGTAGGCCGAAAGCTTTTGCGCCAACGGCACTCCGAGCCGACGCGCATCGACCGCCGCGGCGACACCCTGCATCCGGGCGGCTCCGCTGTGGTGGAGCGCCTCGGTCAGCAGGTCCGACAACAGCAGCACCTCCACGCCGCGCGAACGCAGCAGCTCAGCGAACTGGTCGTGCTCCTCCTGCGCGCGAGCGACCCAGGGCAGCCCGTCGAACAGCAACTGGTCAATGTTGCGCGGATTGAGCCGCCGCAGCTCGGCGCCGGGGCGGTGCAGGATGGCGACCCGTAGCGTCCCCACTTCGGAATTGGTGCCCAGCTCAACAACACCCACAGCTAAACCGTAGCCGCGCGCACTCGGCGGTCGCGTCACACGCCCGCCGCTCGGCCCTGTCATCGAACGAATGTGCGATAGACTGAGCGTCGTGGAGATCGCGGTACAGGGCTCCCTGTTCCAGCACACGGAACGCCGACACCTCGGTGACGGCGCTTTTGTCGAGATCCGCGCGGGCTGGCTGACGGATGCTGATGAGCTGCTCGATGACCTGCTGTCGACGGTGCCGTGGCGGGCCGAACGCCGCCAGATGTATGACCGGGTGGTCGACGTGCCGCGGCTGGTGAGTTTTCACGATCTCACGATCGACGATCCGCCGCACCCGCTGTTAGCACGGCTGCGGCGGCGGCTGAACGACATTTACGCGGGCGAGCTCGGCGAGCCCTTCACCACGGTGGGGTTGTGCTGTTACCGCGACGGCTCCGACAGCGTCGCCTGGCATGGCGACACCATCGGCCAGGGCGGCTTTCAGGACACCATGGTGGCGATCATCAGCCTCGGCGCCACCCGCACTTTCGCCATGAGGCGGCGCGGCGGGGGCCCGTCGTTACGGCTGCCGCAGGCACACGGCGATCTGCTGGTGATGGGCGGATCATGCCAACGCACCTGGGAGCACGCCGTCCCCAAGACGTCGGCACCCACCGGCCCGCGCGTCAGCATCCAGTTCCGGCCACGCGGCGTGCGTTAGCAACTGCCGCCGTCAGCTCCGAACCGCCGTCACCGCCTTGACCAGCAAGTCGCGGGCACGTTGGGTATCGACCGGCACAACCGGCTGCCCCGGGACCACCAACGGGTTGGCGATGACGATCACCTGGTAATCACCGAATTGAGCCGAATAGTCATAGAGCTCGCCGGTGCGGGCGCCCCCGGCGACCGCCGCCTGCAGGACCCGGTGCACGCCCAGCGTGCGAGTGCCATCGATGTGCGGTGCATCCACCACCTCCATGCCGCCCCGCACTTGCGCCCCGGAGAATGCCACCTTGCCGCAATCCTTCCCGTCGTCGTTGAAGGGCAAAGCTTTTGAGGTCTCGACGGCGATGACCACGAACCGGTTGCCGTTGCCCTCGGCGGAGACTGCGGCCATATTGCCCTGCAAATCCGATGGCATGTCCGGCCCCGCCGCCACTTTCGCGCAGTTCGCAGGTTCGAAAATCAGCCCATCGGGCAGCTTCCGGGGGGACAGCAGTTTGGGGTCGATCGCCCTTTCAGTGATGTCGGTGACTTTGTATTCGGGCCCGAAGCCCGACTTGACCTCGGCAACCTTGCTGATGTCGACCTTCGCCGAGGAGGTGTCTGAACCCGATGAGCAGCCGGCGAGCACGCATACAGCTGCGATCGCGAGCAGCACCTTGCACATCGTGGCCAATCTACCCAAAGCAGACGCTCAGCCGCGCAACGTGGACGCCGTTTTGACCAGCAGATCAGCGGCGAATTGCGATGGCAGTGCGGGAAGCGCCGAACCCGGGTCCGTGGTCAGCGTGGTGAACGCATAGTAGTTGCCCAGGTACGCGGTGAAGGTATATGCGCGCGAGTCTATTTCGGATCCCGACTCGACGTATGACTTGATGTCGACCACCATGCCCAGCGTTTCGGCACCCTCGACGTGCGGGGCGTCGGTGAGGCGAACACTGGCCATGGTGTGCCCGGCGGTCATCGTCCACTGGCCACACGCCGCAACGAGGTTGTGGTCCAAGTCCACCGGCCCGGGCAAAGCCACCACCACCGCGTCGATGATGCCGCCGCTACCCGACCCGGAGACGCCCTGCGCGGACTGGTCGCGGCCGTTGCCGGGGTCGGCGAGTGTGGCGCATCGGGATGGCTGGGCCGTCACATCGGCTGCCAGGCTCCAGATCACCCTCGGTGAGGCTGCGCTGGGGATTCCTGTGGTGACCTCATAACCGGGCGGCAGGTCGCTGACGACCCGCTTGATGTTGGCGGGGTGGACGTCAGTGCCACGCGGCGACGGGGATTTTGTGGGCGCGGCCGATGGTGGGGGCGCGGGCGGATGAGCACATGCGGCCGCCGTCAGTGTGAGCACGAAAGTTGCCAACGGGCCAATCCAGAACGGCCGCATCCGGCGTTCATAGCACAGCGAGTGGGCATCCGGTAGCTTGTCGCCAATGGCGCGCCGGCTGGCAGTGCGACCACGACTGCGATCAACCGACTGCCTCGATCACTTGGCGGGCAACGCGCTTGATCTGATCTATCACGTCACGCCGAAAGGTCAGGTCACGCCGGCGGGGCACCTCGATGACGGTGGTGATGACGCCGACGTCTTCACGCTGCCAGACCGCCCCGTAGTGGTCCATGATCGCGCGCATCGGCCCGTTGTCGGAAAGCATTCGCGCGGAGAATTTTTCAATGCCGTCGACCCGGGCGGCGATGGACAGCGCGCCGATCAGAAACGTTCCGATCCCCTGGCTCTGATAGGCGTCGGCGACAGTGAACGCGATCTCGGCAACGGTTGGATCACTCTCGTCGCGAATAAAGCGCGCGTCGGCCACCGGGTCGCTCCCGTCGGTCACTACCCAGACGAAGTGGTCTACGTAGTCCACCTCCGACAGGTAGTGCAGCAATGCCGGGGTGGGAAGGCGAGGCGTCATGAAGCGCCGATACAGCGTCTCGCTGGAGAATTGGATGTGTCCGTGCACGGTCCTCTCGTCGTCGCCGGGAAGGACCGGGCGCAGCATCAGCTGCGTTCCGTCGCGAATCCGTATCGGGATCGGCGTGATGAATGCGGCCAGACGCTGGCGCACCTTGCGCAGCAGCCGCTGCATGATCCCGGGGATCTGCAACATCTGGGTGAAGGCGTCGTTGTCGCCGATCCAGCCGGTCAGCGGTTCGGCAGTGGTGACGGTGGCGGTCCGCGGGATGTCACGTAGCAGGGCGATCTCTCCGACGATCATGCCGGGCGATGCCCACTCGATGATCACCACGCCGTCCTCTCCGACGTGTTTGATCTCGGCGGTACCCGACGAGATGAGCAGGAACGACACGGCATGCTCGCCCTGCTGTATCAGCACTTGGCCGGCAGCGGCGTGCAGCGGCTGAAGGCAGGCCGCCAACGGCACCAGGTCCGCAGCGGGGTAACCGTCGAAGATGTCCATGGTCGCGAGTTCTTCCGCCCGCGCGTCGGTCAACTCGGCCACTGCGCCCTCCCGCAAGCCGCGGAGTTTCGGCACCAGACGGGAACTCGCGGTGCCCGCTCTGCCATGAACCCGCCCTGTTCTCGTCTCATCCGTGACAGGCACCCGGCCCATGTCGCGGTGCGATCCGATTCAGGTTATGGCGTCTGCTGCTGGTGCGGCAAGAACAACGAGACGCACGCCCGCGCGCCGACACGGTGTTGGAGCGGATGACTTCTCCAGCTCCGGGTCGTCGTATGTCATTCATAAGGCCGTCGTCACCACCGACGAGGACTAGGGCTGCCAAACGCGCAGTTCACCGGCCTAATCGTTGGTGAGCTCACCAGGGTCAGTGGCCTACAGGTCGGTCGGCTCGCCACCCCGTGCCCACTTTCCCAGTGCGGGCGCTGTGAAGGGCGGTCGCGACAGGGCATCCAAATCGTCGTCGAATAGGTCGTCCAAGATCTCCAACACCACAGCCGCCGAGGCATCGGCCGAGCGTCTTCAGAACCGCTTTGACATTCACCTCGGCTGACACCCAGACGCCCGCTACGGTGTTGACGCCGTACGACAACGCCACCGCCCCCGACTCGCACGGCGGCGCCAGTTGTGCCGAACATCGTGTCAGCGTGCGGGCTTGCATCGCCCGGGCTTCGAACGCAATCACCGACCGCGACGATTCCAAAATGGCGATCGTGAAATCGCCAACGTCGGTTCTGATTTCAACGAGACACGGCCTGGTTCGCAGATCGAGCGGACCATAATCTCGGCGTCGGATTCGTGAAGCGCTTTAGGACGCCATATTTGCGCCGCCAGAATCGGGGCGTGTGATAATCTTTGCCGCAACGCCAGCCAACGTTTAGCTGAGATAGTTTCAGGAATTTGCGAAGTCCTCCTGTGCGGTTTGTGGAGCACAACGATAGCCGTCAAGGACCTGAATGCGCGAAGTGTCCCGAGTTTCATGCACCACCGCGTTTCGTGACCGCTACGGGTTCCCGAATTGCAGCGGACCATAGTATCTGCTCCCGCGAGCGGATACGCCGAGACCGCCCGCGACCCTACGCTGTCGCTGGCCGTGGTCTGGGCTCGGTAAGTAAAGATCCTTCGGCGAAGTACGGCTGATGCAGCCACCCGGCCAGACCTGCGCTGGGCACACCGAGCGGTCTGCGGCCTTCGCTTTGGTTTCCATGACGTATTCAACCTGGTCTTGTCACTCCGATAGTGCCAGCGCGATTATGTTTTCCGGTCCAAGCATTACTACCTACTGCCGTCTTTCATTGCTACGAGCCAATAGATCGCTGCTGCCCGTATTCTTCAAGTTTTTGCTGAAGTAGTGATTCCGCTAAGAACCTCAATCGGACTGCTACACAGTCACCAAAATGTTGGCGCGAAATTTAACGAATCACCGGTCGGCGGCCATCTACGGATTGGTTAACCACTGTTCAAGGGCTTGACTTCTCCGCCTAGCTGCATATTACCGGAGAGTAACAAAACCCTATGATGGTTGCTGCATTGACCAAGGCGCTTCTTTTCGGCTTAGAAAAACGCCACTTTGGAGGGTGAACTTCTAGCGATTCGTAAGATATGCTAACCCTCGGACCACTCGCCGATTACATTCCCCGAGTCTGGATTTCGATGATTAGATAGGTCAAAAGAACGGCCATTTGTGACTGGCAGGGAAGAGGTTTGTAATATCCTATAAATCCATCCTGTATGTACCCAAGGTGCCGCAATCGCAAACTAGAGGTCGGCGCCGCGATACGGCGCCGCGACACGAAGGACGCTGATGACCGCTGTCACACTGGATGCCGCAACCGTCGACGGATTTCGTCTCCGCGAGGGTCTTGCCTGGCATGATCCCGACGTCAACTGCACTCTGGTAGTTTCGCAACCGTTGGCTGACCCGGACTTATGGACCGAGTATACACTCGGCGCGAAACGCAGCTACCGCAAACACGGTGTGGAGTGTGCTCTAGACGTCGATGCTCTACGCACCGGTGCCGACACTATCATGTTTTTGGCCGCGATCGACCCCACCGGAAAGATGGTGGCCGGTGTTCGAGCCAAGGGACCACTGCAGTCGGCCGACGATTCGCATGCGGTCGTTGAGTGGGCGGGGCAGCCGGGCCAGCGGGCTGTACGCGATATGATCAACGACCGGGTGCCGTTCGGCGTTCTGGAAATGAAATCGGCATGGGTGACCGACGACCCCGACCAGACTCGTCGTCTTACCGACGTCTTGGCCCGCAGCGGTTTCCATATAATGGCTCTACTTGACATTCAATTTTGCATGGCGACAGCCGCCGCTTACGTGCTGAACAAGTGGCGCTCGTCCGGAGGGGTGGTAGCGGGCATTCCCGCAGCTCCCTACCCCGACGAGCGTTACCAAACAAAAATGATGTGGTGGGACCGACGCGACTTCGTGAATCATGCAGAACCAGACCAGGTTGCCAAGATTCTCAGGGAAACGCAGCAACTGACTCAAGATTATTACCGCCGGTATGAGACCGAAGCCTGTCTTGTCGGTGGAGCGTGACTGCGCATCACGATGATGCCAGTCGAGCGGGCGCTGGCTGTTGTATCGGCTTAGTTGTGAACGGCTACCGCCACGCCGCCCCAAACCGTCACCTGTTCAGCAAACTCCTTGGCCAGCTCGACTAATGCCTGCAACACCGACGGACCTTCGACGAAGCCAAGGCCGACCCCGCCGCGGTGGTTATGTGCAGTTATGTGTCTTGTCAGCCGTTTTCTGAGGCCTGTTCGACACAGCGGCAGGATCCAGTGGTAAATCACTGAAGCGATCGAATCCCAATGTGGTTCGAGGCCCGCGGCGGGGACTTGCCGGTCTCATCGTTGTTCGATGCGGACGAATTGTCGGGCGCCGAAACCCCCCACGCTGGAGAAGTCCATTGGCACGACGCCCCTGGAAAGCAGCGACTCCATCGCCGCGCTATCGAGGGGACGGGACAGCAGAAAGCCCTGTGCACGCCTGCATCCGGAAGCAAGCAGTGCTCTGGCCGCGCTTGCAGTTTCGACGCCCTCGGCCACCACGTCGAGCCCGAAGGCGTTTGCCAAGGCCACGATCGACTGCACGATCGCCAGATCACGCGCATTACTGCCGAGATCAAGGACAAATCCTTTGTCGATCTTGATTGTGTCGACTGGAAGAGATTTCAAGTATGCCAACGCACTGTAGCCAGTACCAAAGTCATCGATGGCGATCTTTACGCCGATGTCCTTCAATCCGGCGAGCGTTTTGCGTGTGGCATCGATGTCCGCGACCACGACTCTTTCGGTAATCTCCAGACATATCGCACTCGGATCGAGACCGAACTCGTCGAGAGTTGCGGCAACCGTGTCGATAATTCCGTCCGCAACGAGTTGCACGGGCGATACGTTGATGCTTAGCACCGCACCGTGCCCCACGCCGCGTGATTGCCAGAGTCCGAACTGCGCACAGGCTGAGTGCAGTACGAGACGGCCGAGTTTTCCGGCGAGGTTGACCGATTCGACTACGTCGATGAACGTATTAGGCATTAGCAGCCCTCGAGTGGGGTGTTGCCAACGGACAAGCGCCTCGGCGCCCAGGACCTCACCGGTCTCCATGTCGAACGATGGCAGGTAATGCAGTACCAAGTCGCCGCTCGCGCTATCAATGGTCTCTTGCAGGCGCAGTTCGATGTCGTTGCGGATAGCTTCCTTTGCGGCCATCTGCGGGCTGAAAGTTGCGACTTTGGCCCCGCCGGAACTCTTGGCCGACCGGGTGGCCTGATCGGCCCGGCTCAGCAGGTCGGAGGTGCTGTCGTGCCCTGGTATGGCTGTGGCGACGCCGATACTGACGGTACGGGCGAGCATCTCGCCGTCGATTACGACTCGCTTGTGGACTTGACTTTGCAGCCGCTGAGCGAAGGCTGCGGCGCTGTCGAGGTTCATTGGCGCGGCCGGCACAACGACAAACTCGTCACCGCCGAAGCGGGCGACGACAGCGGGAATGTCAACGGCCTCACACAGCAAGTCGGCGAAGGCCTTGATGAATCGGTTGCCGGGGTTCTGGCCGAGGTGGTCGTTTACTACCTTCAGGCGGTCCAAATCAAAGAACAAAATCGATACCGGGCCCGGCTTACCCGCTACTAGTCGCTCGTCGAGCTGGGCGATCAGCGTTCTGCGGTTCAGCAGGCCGGTGAGGTCATCATGTTCAGCGAGGTAGCGGACTTGCTCCTCGGCGACGATGCGAGCCTGCAGCTGAGCGAAGAGTGTGGCAATCGCCTGCAGCGCATTCAGTTCCTCCGACAGCCATTCCCGGTCGCCGAACTTGACAAAGCCCAAGATGCCGGTAGTCACATCCCCGGAGAGAAGAGGCACGCACGCGAGGGAGCTGGCAGGAACTCCCGTGCCTTCTTCGATATTGTGTTGGTAGTCGGCATTCGCAGGCTCGGGACGCAAAACGTCGGGCACTTTGAGGTGTTCGGCCCTCGCGAAGACCGAGTCGGCGTCGGCGAAATAGACCACACCAATAGGGTCAGGGTCGGGAACATTCTCGCGTGGCGGCCAAGAAGCGACGAGCACTGTCGCATGGATTGTGTGGTCATTGTGGCGCAGGAAGCCGAAGTCTACGCCGAAGTGGCCAACCAAGTCGGCGAGCACCCGTTCACTGATCGCGGCAGAGTTGCCCGCGGTGGCTGCCATCAACTTGGCGGCCGCCGCGGTGACCACCTCATCCAGTGTGCGAACCATCTCCTCCACGGTAGCGGGTATTGGCGCTACAGCAAGCTGACACGATCGAAACTGCGACGGCTCCGCACCGAAGGCGGGCCACTGAAGGTGAATCGCAACACGAGTGCAGGAAAAGTGTCGGGGGGTGTGCAGGCAAGCTGCCGGAACTCTTTCTGTAGTTCCCCCAGTTCGTCGGCAAACGACGTCGACAATTCGGTGAGCTCGTCGACATTGTGGGCGTACAAGAAGACCGGCGAAATGGGTTGAACAGCCAACCCGTGTTGCTGTGCGGCAATCCATACCGCCTCCGCAGCAGATCCGCCGTGCGCAAAGTCGGTCAAGGTGCTCCCCGGCACCGAAATGACGGCTATGGCAGAGCTGGCCGACACGCGAGGGCGAGTGTCCGCGCCCAATGCGGTTCCGGCATTCCACTGCGCCAGCTGAGCCATCACGTCCGGGCGCTTCAAGATGTCGATCACGGCGAGATCGCCGGGGTCGAGTTCGAGGCTAAGAACGTCGATACCAGTGTCTGGACACGGGTTACCGGGCCAGCGGAGCTCAGAAACCATCTCTGCATGCAGTCGCGGCGTCAGGTAGCGGGTGCGGTCGGCGGCGGCGAAAACCGTTGCCACACGGGCGATGTCGTCGGGCTCGGTCACGAAGTACAGTTGGGCTCCCTCGCGCTCGGCGATGGTGTGTAGCAGTTCGATCGTGTGGGCGGGAATCGGGCGCGACGTCCCGAGGCGGCGGTTGGTTTCACGCGCCAGCATGGGTTCATAGAGTGCGGCGAGTTCGGGATCACCACCGTCACACAGGTGCAGCGTCGCCTGCAACGGCACACCGCCAACGTCATTCAGCAGGCTCACCGGCCCCAGCACCTGTTGGGCGGCAGCGGCTACCTTGGCGTTGAAGAGGGCCGCTCCGAGCGCGACTGCGCTGGCGCGTAAACCGATGTCTAGTGTCGAGGTGCGTTCGGGAGCAAGCCGGATGGTGATGACATCGGAGCCGGCCTCCACATGCCAGGGTTGCGCGTTGGAGGCAGACGGCGCCCGAATAGCGGCGGCGGCGATGACGCCCGACACGCCCGGCAGCACAGGATGGGGATACTCGGCTGGCGGCGGGGGGCGATCCGTGGCCATCTGCGGCTCGTCGAGCTGATTGAGCGCCCAGCCGATGTCGATGCGGGTCCGACCCGACCGCAGGTCTTCACCCAATCCGATTCTGCGCACGGCCTCGGCGATCGCGGTCGCTCCCAATACAACGTCACCGGACACCTGCGGCCAGGTCGACAGCGTGCGGTCGATTTCGACCACGGACGCCAAAACGCGAGGTGACAGCTGTTCGGCCTCGAGGAAACGCAGCATGTGCGGAACCTTTTCCCGGCTACTCATGCCGGAAAGCAGAGCAACGTCCAATTCGCTCAGTAGACCGTGCAAAATCGGGCGCTGCGGCTCCAGATCAAAACGTTCCACGTCCAGCAGGCCTCGGTCGCTCGTCGCCATCAGCACCGGAATCCGACGGGCGCGGGCACGCTCCCGCAGGATGACCTTCATGTCCAAGGAATCGCATTCGTCGACAACGATGTCCAGTCCGTCGAGGAACTCGTCGACGGTGTCGAACGTCAACCCGACGTCCATGACTTTAACCGGCAGATACGGGTCGAATTCCGCGATCCTGCGGGCAGCCACCACTGCCTTGTTCAACCCGAGGTCCAGTACAGTCGCCGGCACCCGGTTGAGATTGGACAGTTCAATGCGATCGAAATCTGCCAGGCGAAGCTCGCCGCATAAGCCCTGCGCTGCCAGGGTGTGCGCAATGACATGGCCGACGCTCAAACCAGCGATGCCGATGCGCAGCGCACCGAGGCGGGCCTGTTCCTCGGCGGTGATCAGATTCCTGTTGCGGTCCAACCGCACCGCTCGAAACGCCCGGGGGCCCAGCACCGCGACGACGGCCCTCCGCCAGGGGTAGTACGACCATCGGCAGGGTTCGGCAACCAGCTCCGGGTCGGGTGGCGGCCTAAGCCTCCGCAATTCCTCGAGTAGTTCCTCGCGATGGTCGATGAATTCGATGACGGGATCGGCGCGCAGCTGCTCCAATACCGCATTGTGTGTGGGGTCTGCGGCGTCGAGAACTTGAGCGGTGCAGGAAGTTATGGTCATCTCCTCGTTGGTCAGCCACGTCAACGAATGAGTGCCCAGATCGGACCGCCTGCCACCATGGTGAACGATGCCGCTAACGGGAACTCGTCGTTCAGCGTATAGAGCTCGGCGTGCCGAATGAACGTGGCCAGGTCCAAGGTGGCCGCCAGCATTGCGAAATGATCCCCGATGCACGACCGCGGGCCACCGCCGAATGGGAAGTACTGCCAGCGGTCGCGACTTTTGACATTGCCCCAATGAAAGGGTCATGGTCAAACGTCAGCGGAGCTTCCCACAACGTGGGATTCCACTGCACCGCAAGCCGCCCGAACACGAGCGCCGTTCCGGCTTCGACTCGGTAGCCGGCGACCTCGACATCGCGCGTCGCCATCCGTGATCCGGTCGGAGTCGGTGGGCACAACCGCAGCGCCTCCCGCAACACCTGCACGGTGTAAGGCAGCTGCGGAACATCGTCGGGAGTCGAAGTTGACGGGTGGGTGAATTTTAGGGCGACATCGGAGAAATTGCCCCCGGGTAGGCGAGCGTCCTGTACCTTAACCTTTTTCGACTGGTATGCATTTGTGACCTGGCTGACGCCGAATACCCGTAGACAAACGCTCTACACCCCCATTCAACGACCAGCAGCGACAGCCCCGGCTCACGCAACGCGCCCGTACAGGAGGGCATGATGGCGGGCACCCTGGATCGCGTCGTCATCTCCGTTGCCACTCAACTGATGCTGGCCACCGCATGCACGGCGGACGAAGTGAGCGAACAGGTGCTGGCGCAACTCGTCGAGCAGTTCGACGTGGACGCCGGCTTCTTACGCCACAACGACCACAACATCCGGGCCTCGAAGTTGGTCGCGGAATGGCCACCGCGACACGCGCGTCGAGACCCCGACCCCCTGGCGGTTGTCTACTTCGCCGACGGCGACCCGTTCTTCGCGCGTACCGAGCACGCCAGGAAACCTGCCGTAGTTCGACCAGACCCGACGACCTACGGTTACCCATGCCCGGTCGCGGCGGATGGCCAGGAGGTGCTGCCCTCGGTGGCTGCCGCACCCCTGGTCTGGGGCGGGGCGGTGACCACCGGGGTGCTCGGCTTCGTTAAATACGGTGACAGGGCGTGGGCGCCAGAAGAAATCAACGTGCTCGAGGCGATCGCGGCCCTGTTTGCACAGCTCCAGGCCCGCATTGCTGCCGAAGACAAACTTCGGTATCTGGCTGAACACGACGATCTGACCGATCTGCACAATCGTCGAGCGCTTTGGGCGCACCTTGACGACAGACTCGCGGCGGGACGACCTGGACCCGTCGCGGCCTTGTATATCGACGTCGATCGGCTGAAGTCCATCAACGATTGCCTCGGCCATAGCGCCGGCGATTGGTTCATCAGGGTATTCGCCCAGCGGCTGCGTGTGAAAGTCGGACGTCCTGGCCTGATCGCCCGGATCGGCGGGGACGAGTTCGTCTTCGTTCCGAACCAGCCGATGTCCGCCGATGATGCGGAATCATTTGCTCGCAAGCTTCAGATGATGATGCACTACAGTGTGTTGATCGGCGGCGAACTGGTCAGCCGCACCGTCAGCATCGGAGTGGCGGTCGGTATTCCAGGGCATAACACCGCCTCCGATCTCCTCCGCCAGGCCGATCAGGCCGCCCTGACGGCCAAGCGTGCCGGAGGCAACCAGGTCGCGGTGTTCACCGAGGATATGTCGCTCAAGGGAGCCTTCCAGAACGATATCGAACTGCATCTCCGGGGTGTCATCGACAGCGACGCCCTTCTGCTCCACTATCTGCCCGAGGTCGACATGCGGACTGGCGAGATCTTGGCCGTCGAGGCGCTGGTCCGTTGGCAGCACCCTACGCGCGGGCTGCTGTTGCCGGATTCGTTCATCGGCATAGCCGAATCGATCAATGTCGCTGGAGAGTTGGGCCGATGGGTTATCAGAACAGGCTGCGCTGAGTTCAGCAGGTGGCGATCGCATGGCCTGGGACGAAATGTCATGTTGCGGCTCAACGTCTCGCCGGTCCAGCTGGTCGCCAATGACTTCATCCGCACTGTCGCGGACAACATCGATGAGTTCGGCATCGATGCCGGCTCGGTGTGCCTGGAGATCACCGAACGCGTGGTGGTTAGCGACATCGAGAACACCCAGCGAACTCTCGCCAGCCTGAAGGAAGTGGGAGTCCAGATCGCCATCGATGACTTCGGCACCGGCTACGCCGTCCTGTCGCACCTGAAGTCCCTTCCCGTCGACATGCTCAAGATCGACAGGACATTTGTGCGTGAACTAGGCACCAATGCCGGCGATCTGGCGATCGTCCGGGCGATCATCGGACTTGCTGAAGCCTTCGATCTTCAATTGGTTGCGGAGGGGGTCGAAACCACGGCTGCCGCACTGACTTTGATGCGGCATGGGTGTTATCGTGCGCAGGGTTTCTTGCTGTCGCACCCCGTCGCAGCCGACGCCATGGCGTCACTGCTGTCCGCGCGCCGGCTACCCATGACTTTCTTTGATCACGACAAAGCCTTTGACCCTGCACGCGATCTGCCCAAGGCAACGATGATTCGTGAGTCAGTGGAGTCGTGACTTGTTAACTCTTAGCCGATGAGAGGATGTGCCCGTGCTGCTGATGGCCGGCATGGTGTTTGGTGAAGCGGTGTTGATCCGGCCATCGCCGCATAGGACTCCTCATCTGTCGGAGTGTCGCGCCCATCGAGACGCGATAGCACACCGTACTCAAAGTTGTGCCGGCTGCACCCGAAAAGGCTGTTAGGCCCAGCTGGAGCCGACCGCGCTGTCGGTGCTGGCCATGTTGCTGCCAGCGGTTTGCACCTTGGAGCCGTGGGCGTTGGCCTGCTCGTAGATCACCTGGAAGTTGCGTCCCAACTGGGTGATGAACTCCTGGCAGGCCACCGAACCTGAGCCGCCCCAGAAGTCCCCGGCGGCCAGCACATCGCGAACGATGGCCTGGTGCTCTTGCTCCAGCGACGCGGCCTGCGCGCGGATGGTAGCGCCGTGCGTGTCGACGTCGCCGAACTGGTAATTAATAGTCATCTTCGTTCTCCTAACGTGAGAAAGCGGCTAGCTGCTCAGGAGCTGCTGCGAGGCCTGCTCTTGAGTCTCGTAGTTGTTGGCGTCACGGATCAGGCCGTCACGAACGTCATGCAGCATGTTCACGATGTTGTTGAACGCCTGATTCATCTGACCCATCGTGTCGTAAGAGGTCACCTGGGCCTGCCCGCTCCAGCCGGCGCCAGCGATGTTCTGCGAGGACGCCCACATCTTGCGAGCCTCGTCCGCCACCGTCTGAGCGTGCATCTCAAAACGGCCCCCCATCGCCCGCATCTCGTGCGGGTCAGTCATAAAACGCGTAGGCATCTGACTGCCTCCTTAACTTCAAATCATTGGACGTGATGGACGCTGACAAGCCGGGCGAATATGCGGTCGCATAACCGCCGGCTTAAAACACTCGGATGGTCCTCCTTCCCTTATCCGCCGTATATCGGGTCCGGCACAACGGTGGGACGGAAACCGATTCTGAGTGGAGGAGGCATAGGACTGCCCGTACCGCGTGTCGCGTTGGCTAGCATCAGCATCCCGCCGAGCGTGCCTCCCGGCCCGCCCGGCATGACCGCCGGAACCGCGCTGGCGCTGGTGACCGGCAACGCCGAGCCAACCTGGCTGAATACCGGGGCGGCCGTGGCCCAGCTCTGCGGCACCGACAAAACCCCGAGCGAGGCCGCCCGACCCACACCCGCGGTGACGGCGGCGCTGCCCATGCCGGGTGAGGCGAACAGGCCCGTGCCCGAACCGGCCCCGCTGCCTAGCGCGGACCCCAACGCCTGGAATTGATTGCCGAAGACGCTGGCCACCGGGCTCACAGACCGCATGAGCGCACCCGCCGAGCCGATCATCGATATGCCCGAAGTCGACATCGACGCAGACGAGCCCGTACCCGACGCCAGGCTCGTACCCGACGTGAGTGCCATGGACGACGAAGTCAGGGTCATCAGCGGCGACGTTGACGATGAGGATGACATCGACGAGGCGGTCGAGGCGGGTCCCGGTAGCGCATTAGGCGCCGCAGCAGTGGTCAGCGGTGTAGACACCGCGGAACTCAGCGGGGTCGACATCGCTGTGGTCAGCGGTGACACCGTCTGAGCTCCTGTGCCGGCAGAGGTGCCAGCGGCTTGGGCGACCGCGGTGGTTTGCGCGCCCAACCCTCCCGCGTTGGTGGTCAGCGGCGGAGGCGTGAACGTTCAACATCGACGCCGTCTGTGACGCACCGGCATAGTCAAACATCGCCGCGGCGTCCTGGGCCCACATATCCATGTACTGGGCCTCGGTGGCCATAATCGCCGGCGTGTTCTGACCGAAGAAGTTCGTCGCGATCAACGCCATCAACAACGCCCGATTCGCCGCGATCACCGGCGGGGGCACCGTCATCGCGAACGCCGCCTCGTAGGCGGCCACGGCCGCCTTGGCCTGCGCGCCAGTCTCCTCGGCTTGCCCCGCAGTGGTGACTATCCACAACACATAGGGCGCGGCGGCGGCCGCCATCGCAGCCCGACGACGGACCCAACCACCCACTGGTCAGGTTCGAAATCACCGAGCCGTAGGACGATGCCGTCAAGTACAAGTCCGCGGCCAAATCGTCCCAGGCTGCCGCAGCGGTCAGCATCGGTCCCGATCCCGGACCCGCATACATGAGGCCGGAGTTGATCTCCGGTGGTAACGCCGCGAAATCGAGCATCTTTAACTGCCGTGGAATCGGTCGGCCGCGATCGCGTTGGCGGCCTCGGTAGCCACATATGACCCGGCGCTAGTCCCCAACTTGTTCACGAAGATCCCTTGCAGGTGCCGGCCGCCGCGGTCGGCGGTTCCGGCTGTGTGGACGCGAAAGACATGCGCTCCTCCTCACGGACACCGGACCGACCCGCAAAGCGACCGCAGCGGCTGCGGTGACGTCCGGCCGCAGCGATCGTTGGCTGGCACTGTACAAACGAATGATTCAGCTAAAGGCTATCGTACATACTTTTGATATGATCAGAATCATAAAACAAACTTGTAGTACACCAACCGATCAAGAGGATGGTATCGGCGCTGCATCGTCAAATCACGGCCACCGGATTGTCCCGGCGTGGTATTCGGGAACCGTGTCATGGCTGGCCACTGGGTCTCGGCACCAAAGACGCTTCAACGAGGACCGATGGCCCGTCGCGAACGCCTTACGCGTCGCTGGCGTCGCCGCATCGCATCGGTTCCACTATCGTGCAGATCGGGAAATGCATCTAACCCGAGATTCTGGGGTGACGGCGATAGAGAGGCTGCGCCAGTGATGCTGGTGACCCGCAAGGTGTCTGGTGGAGCGGTGTTGATGCGGCGATCGCCGAGGCGCCGACGAAGGCGCAACGCCCGCTAGGCTAATGCCGCTGCCATCTAGCGCGACCGGTCAGCAAAGCGGACGTCATGGCCGTCGATGGTGCCGTAGCCTGTGACCACGCCGTCGCCGAGCGGACGGTTCTCGGCGAGGCCGGAGTTGCTGCTGCGGTGCCTGGCCAGCGCGTCGAGTTCGACGAACGAATTGTCGTCCAACAGAGCATAGATGCGCTCGCGGGCGGTCAGCTTGCCCTTGGCGTGCACCTTCTGCTTCACGTCTGATGTCGCGATGGAAGTCACCACCGACGCGCTGCAACCGTTCGCAGCTACGGCTACACCCAGGACTTCCTAGTCGAGCCGGTGATGCGCAACGCCACGATCAACCGGATCTATGAAGGCACAAATCGGATTCAGCGCGTGGTCATTGTCGCGGGCGCTGCTGCGCTGATTCTCGCCGCGTTCGGCCTCGATTCGGTACCGGAGGTCGGCGGCCTTGGTGCGCCTGCGTTTGCGGCGTCGTCGCCCGACGATGGGGTGCCTGGCGCCGTACGGGCGGCGGCGGTTCCGCGGTGGGCAGCGGGCGGGGTGGGAATGAGAAGCGCACCGGCGGGTTTCGTGGTGTGGGTGCGCCCGCTTCAGAACCTTTGCGGTGATGCTCGCCGATCAAGTCACGGCCCGCCAGATCGAACGCGTCGATCACATGGAGCGGGACGACGAACGACACCCGACGACAGTCGAGGGATCAGTGCGGTTAATCGATTCGTATTGATGGTGTGAATCCGCAGGTGAGGGGCCTTCGGGGGGCGGCAGCTAGCAACAGCGGGGCAACCTCGCCGATCGCCGCCCACTCCCGACTCGTGCTGATCGCTGCTCGCGGCAACCATCCGCACCGCGCGCTCACGCAGGTCAGGCGGTACCTCTCGACGAACTGGCACATGGGCGCGCGGTCTGTTCTCTAGCAGCTGTCCCGAGCATATAGATGCTTACAGCCCAAAAAGAAACCAGAAGTTGGCTATAGCTTGGCAGCCGATCCAAAAGTATGTATCCTTCTCGCTCAGGTGCATCGCCGGTATTTCTAACGTTGCACTCAGCCGCCGCGGTAAGCGCGGACCGGCCTACGGGTAGGCCTGCTTCCGTCATGAGGAGCACACATGTCGTTGGTGACCACACAGGCGGAAATGCTGGCGTTGACGGCTGGAGACCTGCAGGGCGTTGGGTCTGCAGTGGTCGCCGGGAATACGGGAAGGAGCCATTTAGGTGCCTGAAAACGTGGGACGCGTCCGATGATCGAGATGGCCATCGTGGGGCTCGGCGCGTGGGGTCTGTGTGTCCTGGAGCGGACGGTGAACCTGGCCCGGCGGGTAGGGACACCGGTGCGGGTGCACGTGATCGAGCCCTCTCAGCTCGGAGGGGTTTACACCGCCGAGCAGCCCGACTTCCTGGTCCTCAACAACGCCTGCGGTCAGCTCTCCCTCTACGCCGCCCCCGACGAGGATGGCCTCCCCCCCTACGCCGTGGGCCTGCACGCGTGGGCGGTCGTCCGCGGCTACCGCTGGGTGGGTTACGAGTGCCGCATCGGCGCCGGGGGTGACCCCATCCTGCCCACCGACTACCTGCCCCGGCGGTTGATGGGTGAGTACCTGGGCTGGTTCTACGACACGCTGGTGACCGACGCCCCGCCCAACCTCGAGATCGTCCGGCACTACACGGCGGCCGTCGACATCTCGCCGGCCCTCCAGGGGCGCGAGGCGGTGCTGCTCGACAACGGCACCACCCTCACCGTCGACCACGTGGTGCTGACCTCGGGGCACACCTGGAACGACGAGCCCGGGGCCGGCGGGGGCGTGCACTACCTGCCGCCCTACCCCGTTGAGCACTTCGACCAGAGTGCTCCGGCCGGATCCTCGGTGGCCATGGCCGGCATGGGCCTGGCCTGCTTCGACGTCCTCACCGCCCTCACCATCGGACGAGGCGGGACCTTCGAGGACCGGTGCGACCGAGCCGACCGCAAGCGGTACGTGCCCTCGGGCCGGGAGCCGACCATCACCCTCTACTCGCGCTCGGGCGCGCCCTACCTCGCCAAGGCGGCCCACGGCGTCGACCCCTACGGCCAGTACCAGCCGGTGGTGTGCACCCCCGAGGAGTTCGCGGCGCTGACCAATCCGGGCGGGTCGCCGGTGCGGCGGCACGTGGACTTCCGCGCCGAGCTTCTCCCCCTCATCTTCGCCGAGATGCAGGCGCGCTACTACATACAAGCCGCCTTGCTGGCTGGGGGCGACGTCGAGTCGACCGAGGTCCGCGCCGTACTCCGCCAAGGCTGGGTCGACGGGCACTACGAGAAGGTCGTCGACGGTTTCGAGCCGCGCTACGGGCGCTTCGACCCGGCCAGCCACCTCTTCGCCGGGTCAGACCGCCACTACACGTCGGCCGCCGACTACCAGGGCCAGGTCTACGACATGATCGAGGCCGACCTCACCGAGGCCCTGCGACCCGGGGGGAGCCCGGTCAAGGCGGCCCAGGAGGTGCTGCGGATTCTCCGGGACCAGCTGCGTTCGGTCATCGAGTTCGGTGGTCTCTCCCTCGACTCCTACGTCGACTTCCAGTCCAACATCCGGCCCCGTATCAACCGCCTGGAGGCGGGCTGTCCACCCATGCGCTCCCAGCAGCTGCTGGGGCTGCTCGACGCCGGGGTGGTGCGCATCCCGCTCGGACCGAACCCGGAGCTGGCCGCCTGCCCCGACGGCGTCCGCCTGAGCTCGACGGCCCTCGACGAGCCGGCGGCCGTGACGGTCGACGGGGTGGTGCGGGGCTATCTCGACCTGCCCTCGCTGGCCCGGTCGGGCTCGCCCCTGCTCAAGCGTCTCTACGCCAAGGGAAGACTGACCCAGCTCAGCTACGGTGACACGGCCGTGGGCAGCGTGGCCATCAATGAGGACTTCCACCCGTACGACACCGAGGGCCGGCTCCAGCCCAACCTCTCCTTGCTGGGCGTGCTCACCGAGGGGGTGCGCTACTTCACCCACTACCTGCCCTCGCCCCGCAGCCGCCTCCGGGCCGTCTACGACGCCCAGGCCTGCGTCGAGGCCGTGATCGGCTGAGCACATGACGGATTCCACGACCGGACGGGCTCGGCCGTTGGTGGCGGTGGGCTACGGGCCGCGTTGCGTTCCCGTGATGCAGCTGGCCGAAGCGGCCGCCGGCCTCTGCGACCTGCTGTGGATGATCGACACGTCCGTGCCGGGGATGGGCGAGATGGCCGATCTCCTCAACCGGTTCGGCGCCGTTGTCGACCTCGAAGGCATGAGCACCGAGCAGGCGGTCAAGACCCTGGCCGACTGGGAGCCCGACGGAATCACCACCTACCTGGACGCCGGCATGGTCGAACTGGCTTGTGTGGCAGAGGATTTGGGCCTCCCGTTCCACAGCCCGGCGACTGCCGCCGCCCTCACCGACAAGGCCCGCCAGCGCCGGGCCCTGGCCGCGGCCGGCCTCGACATGCCCCCCTTCCACCTCGTCCGCCCCTACCAGTCCGCGCGCGAGCTCTTGGCCGTCAAGGCCGAGGTGGGGTGGCCCGCCGTCCTCAAGCCCCGCTCGGCCCAGGGCAGCCGCTACACCTTCCTGGCCCGCGACCGTGCCGAGCTCGAGAAGCTGCTCGTCGCCCTCGGCCCCGGCCGCCCTGACATGGTCCTCGAGGGTTACCTGCCCGACGATCCGGCCCGGGACGGCGACCCCTACGCCGGCTACGTGTCGGTCGAGAGCGTGGTCGCCGACGGCGCCATCAGCCACCTGGCCCTGACCGGGCGCTTCCCGCCGGCCGAAAACTTCCGTGAGACCGGGTTCTTCATCCCCGCCGCCCTCGACGCCGGGAGCCGCTCGGCGGTCCTCGACCTGGCCACCCGGGCCATCGAGGCCCTCGGGGTGCGCACTGGGTGCCTGCACACCGAGGTCAAGTTCACACCCGACGGGCCCCGCATCATCGAGGTCAACGGACGGGTGGGCGGCGGTGTGCCCGAGATGCTGGAGCGGGCCGCCGGCGTCAGCCTGCTCGACCTCACCCTGCGGGTCGCCCTGGGCGAGCCGGTGTCCGTCGACGGGCCCGTGGCCACCGACCGCATCGGCTACCGCTTCTTCCTCCAGCCGCCGACCGTCTCGGCCACGGTGACGGCCATCGAGGGCATCAACGACTTCACCGACCACGCCAGGGTGGACACGGTGAGCGTCCACCAGGGCCCGGGGGCCGCCCTCGACTGGCGGGACGGCTCCGGCAACCACATCGTGGCCGTGGTCGGCTCGACCGACGACGAGAAGCAGTTGCAGGCAGCCTACCGGCTCCTCCACCAGGAGGTCACGGTCACCTACACCGACGTGAGGCATTGAGCGGCGATGGGCGTTCGACTGGCCGGGGCCCTCGACCCGGGGGCGGCGCGGAACGGGGCCGAGGGACCCGTGGGGTGGACGTGCGCCCTGGTCAACAACATGCCCGACGCCGCCTTCGGCGCCACCGAGCGACAGTTCGTGGGCCTTCTGGACGCCGGGTCCGGGTGCGAGACGGTCGTCCTGACCCGCCACACCATGGCCGGGGTGCCCCGGGGCGAGCGGATCCGGGCCCGTATCGCCGCCGAGTACCGTCCCCTCGAGGACATCACCTCGGACCCCCCCGACCTGCTGGTAGTGACCGGCTCCAACCCGATCGAGTCCCGCATCGAGGACGAGCCCTACTGGTCCGATCTGTGCGGCCTGCTGCGGTGGGGGAGCGAGAACGTGCCGGCCATGGTGCTGTCCTGCCTGACGGCCCACGCCGCCCTGGCCGTCTTCGACGGCGTCGAACGGACCACCCTGCCGGTCAAGTGCACGGGCGTCTTCGCCCAGGAGGCCGACCCGACCCACCCTCTGGCCGCCGGGTTCGACGGTCCCGTCGTCCTGCCCCACTCGCGGCTCAACGCCGTGCCCGTAGAGGCGGTGGCCGCCGCCGGCTACGCGGTGGCCCTGCAGTCGGAGGAGGTAGGGTGGAGCGTGGTCACGAGGACGGTGGGCCGGTCCGAGGTCGTGCTGGTCCAGGGCCATCCCGAGTACGATCCCTCGAGCCTCGTGCGCGAGTACGGTCGGGACGTGCGGCGCTACGCCGGCCACGAGTGCGACGAACTGCCCTGCCTCCCCCGGGACTGCGTGGCCGGCCCGGACTGGGACGGGCTCCGCCGGCTGCACGAGCGGGTGGTGGGCGGCGAGCGGGACCCGGCCCTGGTGGCCGCCTTCCCCTTCGACGAGGTCGGCGCCCGCGCCCCCTGGCCGTGGCGGGGCGCGGCCCTGCGTCTGTACGCCAACCTGTTGGACACCATCCCGAAGAGGCTGTTGGGCACCATCCAGAAGAGGAGCGCCTGAGGCCATGCACGACGAGACCATCGCCATCCACGGTGGCTACACACCTGACGGGACGCGGGCCGTGGCCGTGCCCATCTACCAGACGGTGGCCCACGACTTCATCGACGCCGCCCACGCCGGTGCCGTGCTCGACCTGGAGACGCCCGGCTTCCACTACAACCGGCTCAACAACCCGACCTGCGACGTCCTCGAGCAGCGCATCTGCGCCCTCGAAGGGGGGACGGCGGCCCTGGTGGTGGCTTCGGGCATGGCCGCCGTCAGCTACGCCATCCTGACGGTGGCCAGTGCCGGCTCGAACTTCGTGGTGGCCCCCCAGCTCTACGGGGCCACCTTCACCTACTTCGCCCACGTGCTGCCCACCCTGGGCATCGAGGCCCGCTTCGCCGTCGACGACCGAGCCGAGTCGATCGCCCCCCTCATCGACGAGAACACCCGCGCCGTCTTCTGCGAGACCATCGGCAACCCGGCCGGCAACATCGTGGACCTCGAGGCCGTGGCCGCCGTGGCCCATGCGGCCGGCGTGCCCCTCATCGTGGACAACACGGTGGCCACGCCGCTCGTGCTCAAGCCCTTCGAGCACGGGGCCGATGTGGTCGTCCACTCGCTGACCAAGTTCGTGGGCGGCCACGGCACCACCCTCGGTGGGGCCATCGTGGACGGCGGCCGGTTCCCGTGGGCCGACCATCCCGACCGCTTCCCCATGTTCAACCAGCCCGAGCCCGCCTTCCACGGCGTCGTCTTCGCCCGCGACTTCCCCGAGCGGCCCTTCACCGTGCGGGCCCGCTCCACCCAGCTGCGCAACAGCGGCGCCACCCTCTCCCCCTTCAGCGCCTTCCTGCTCCTCCAGGGCCTCGAGACGATGGCCGTGCGGCTCGAGCGCCACGAGGCCAACGCCCGGGCCGTGGCCGACTACCTGGCCGCCGACCCCCGGGTGGCCTGGGTGAGCTTCGCCGGCTTCCCCGACCATCCCTACCACCACCTGGTCGAGCGCTACCTCCACGGGCGCGTGCCGTCCATCGTCACCTTCGGGGCCGAGGGGGGCTACGACGCGGGACTGGCCTTCTTCGATGCGCTCCAGCTCGTCAAGCGGCTGCTCAATCTGGGGGACGCCAAGACCCTGGCCATCCATCCGGCCTCCACCACCCACCGCCAGCTGTCCGACGAGGAGCTGGTGAAGGCCGGTATCCGGCCGGAGACGATCCGCCTGTCCATCGGGATCGAGCACATCGACGACATCATCGACGACATCGACCAGGCCCTGGACAAGGCCATGGCCGGCCGAGCCGGCTGAGCCACCCGCCGGGGTGTGCGGCCCGCTAGATCACCTGGCGTCGAACTGCTTCGACTTTCCCGACCACAGTCGGTCTATAGAACCGACCTCTTGCACACCGACGTCCGACTCCGGCCCGCCGTGCCGGCGGAGCACGTCGATCAGTTCCATCCGCAGATGCTGGAGGTCGCATGAACCGTCGGTCACCACGGACAGGTCGACACCACGTTGCGTCTTGCCCACGAAGAAGTCGGCGACGCCGGGGGTGGCAAGGACAGTCTGCTCGAAGGCCGCCCGGGGCACCAGAGCACCGCTTTCGTACTGGAAGGCTCCGTCGATCCGACCGCTGACCGCTGTGATGCGGCGATGAGCACAACCGCACGGACACGGCTCGTCGGAGATCGTCACCGCGTCTACGAGGTCATAGCGGATCAGCGGCTGCGCCAGGTTGTACAGGTTGGTCAACAGCAGCCGATCCGCAGGTTGCCCATATGGTACGACGTTGCCATCAGCATCCGCCGGCTCGAGAATTACCAGATCGTCGGCGATGTGCATGCCTTCTCCAACGCCGCATGGAAAGGCATAGGTCCCCTCTGAGCAGCCCCAGAACTCCGAAGCCTCGACCCCCCACGCGGACCGAACTGCCTCTCGCACGGGCGCGGTGCAGACCTCTCCCGCGACGCTAACCCAGGTCGGTGTGATGGTGAGTCGTCCTTGTATCGCCTCTAAAGCTAGCTCCCGGATGAGGCTCGGCCACCCTTGGAGAGCCTGCACCGTAGGACGGGCGTTATTGAGACCGTCGACAATCTCGTCCAGGGGGAGCGTGCCGGCGAAGCAGTGCGATGCTGGCCCTCCGCTTTCGAAGGTGCTAAAGGCGTGAAACGCCCCCGATTCATGCCTGGCGCTGCAAGCGAAGACCTGCGCCAGCACCGCGTCCGGGTCTTCGCCGCGTCGCCCGGTCCAGCGCGAGCCCTGCATCACGAAGGTGACGAACGCGTCCCAGCCGTAGACATGGAATGCTTCGGTTCCTATATATCCAGACGTGACGATTGCCCGGTACTCGTCGTCCAGGTACCCGCTTCTCCGTTCAACTGATCGAGGTGTTGTTGGACCCGGGCAAGTGTTAACCCGGGGTCCGTGACCACCCGGTCGAACTCCTCCATCATCTCGGCTCTGGTCAGGACCGGCAGAGAGGGGAGGTCGGACTCGGTGAAACTCGCCAGATCGCGGCCTGCCAGTCGTTCCCGCCAGAACGGCGAACGATCGGCGGCCCACGCCAGCAGCTCCCGAAGACGCCGTTCGCGTTCTGCGGCGAGACGCCCTGCGTCCCATCGCAGCCGGCGCACCCCCTTCAAGTACGCATCTTGCAATTCGGCACGCTGGCGCCGGACCAGCTGCTCGTAATGTCCCCCCGACGTC
>CAWKEM010000021.1:0-143012 GCA_963848535.1 uncultured Actinomycetota bacterium | reverse complement strand
GGTTGCGCAGGTCTCCTCGATGTTGGCGATCAGAATCGGATGCGGGCTGGATTCGACGAACACCCGGTATCCCGCGTTGCACGCGCTGCGTACCGCCTGTTCGAATTGCACCGTCTGCCGGATGCTTCGGAACCAGTAGTCGGCATCCAAACCCACGGTGTCCATCACCTCACCCGACACGGTTGAGAAGAAGACCACCGAGCAGGAACGTGGCTCTATGCCGGTCAGCGCGTCGGCGAGAGGCTCGCGGATCGCGTCGACCTGCACGGAGTGGGATGCGTAGTCGACATCGATCTTGCGGGCACGAACGTTGTCGGCTTCACACTGTCGCATCAGCTCCGCGAGGGCATCCACATCACCGGACACCACCACCGCTGCAACGCCATTGACGGCAGCGACGTTCAGCCGTTCGGCCCACGGGGCCAACAGCTGCTGAGCTTTCGCCAACCCGCATGCCAGCGAGACCATGCCGCCCGCCCCCGACAATTGCAGCAGCAGCCGGCTTCGCAGCGCTACCACCCGGGCGGCATCTTCCAGCGTCAGCGCTCCCGCCACATACGCCGCGGCGATCTCGCCCTGCGAATGGCCGATCACCGCATCGGGGACCACGCCCACCGAGCGCCACAACTCGGCCAGTGACACCATGACCGCCCACAGCGCCGGCTGCACCACGTCCACCCGATCCAGCCCCGGCGCACCTTCCGCACCGCGGACGACGTCGATCAACGACCACTCCACGTGCTCGGCAAGGGCCTTGTCGCATCGGTGCATGTGTTCGGCGAATACCGCTGTGGGGGTACCGCCCGCTTGCGGGGGAGTATCGAGCAACTCCGCACCCATACCGGCCCACTGCGAGCCCTGGCCGGGAAACACGAACACGGTCTTGCCTGCCGGCTGCGCCCGGCCCACTACCACACCGGCGCCGGGCTCACCGGCAGCCAATCCGGCCAAGCCATCCATGAGTTGTGCGCGATCGGCACCCACCAGCACCGCCCGGTGCTCGAAGCGCGACCGCGTCGAGACCAATGACCACCCCACATCCACCACACGCAAACCCGGATCAGCACCGACATGTGCGAGCAGCCGGGCCGCCTGGTTCGCCAGCGCGTCAGCCGATCGGGCCGACAACACCCACGGCACCACCGCGTCATCGTCTGCGGCCGTGGGGCTTTCCGACTCCGAGGGGGGCTGCGCCGGAGCCTGTTCCACGATCACATGAGCATTCGTGCCGCTGATTCCGAACGCCGACACCCCTGCGCGATGCGGCCGGTCCTGCACCGGCCATGGCCGCGGCGCCGTCAACAGCGACACCGCGCCGGCCGACCAATCCACATGGGGCGTAGGCACATCCACGTGCAACGTCTTGGGCATCACCCCGTGCCGCATCGCCTGCACCATCTTGATCACCCCGGCGGCGCCTGCCGCGGCCGAGGTATGCCCCATGTTCGATTTGATCGAGCCCAACCACATCGGCCGATCCACCGGCCGGTCCTGGCCATACGTCGCCAGCAGCGCCTGGGCCTCAATCGGATCCCCCAGCGTGGTGCCCGTCCCGTGCCCTTCCACCAGATCCACATCGGCGGTACTGAGCCGCGCATTGGCCAGGGCGGCCCGGATCACCCGCTGCTGCGATGGCCCGTTGGGCGTCGCCAGTCCGTTGGAGGCGCCGTCCTGATTCACCGCAGACCCACGCACCACCGCCAACACCGGATGCCCCAACCGCCGTGCATCCGTCAGCCGCTCCAGCACCAGCACGCCGACGCCTTCGGAGAATCCGGTCCCGTCGGCAGCACCCGCGTATGCCTTGCACCGGCCGTCCGCGGCCAGGGCTCGTTGGCGACTGAACTCGACAAACATCGCCGGCGTCGCCATCACCGTCACCCCACCGGCCAGCGCGAGATCGCATTCCCCGGAGCGCAACGACTGCGCCGCCAAATGAATCGCCACCAACGACGACGAACATGCCGTATCCACCGACACGGCCGGGCCTTCCAGCCCCAACGCGTACGCCACCCGGCCCGATGCCACACTCAACGTCGAACCGCGCAGCCCGTACCTCTCCAGGTCTCCGGGCACCCGCCCCTGGCCGCCATACGAGCCGTGGAACACCCCGGCGAACACACCGGTCGGCGAACCGCGCAACGCAAAGGGATCAATCCCGGCCCGTTCCAACGCCTCCCACGACACTTCGAGCAACAAGCGCTGCTGCGGGTCCATTGCCAGCGCCTCGCTGGGTGCGATCCCGAAGAACGCGGCGTCAAAGTCGGCCACGTCGGCCAGAAACCCGCCGCAGCGGGCATACGACTTCCCCACCGCGTCGGGATCCGGATCGAACAGCCCCGCCAGATCCCAGCCCCGGTCCGCCGGAAAATCCGAGACCACGTCGCGGCCCTCGACCACCATCTCCCACAAGGCCTCCGGGGAATCCACCCCACCCGGATACCGGCAACCCATCCCCACCACCGCCACCGGTTCGGTGGCCAGGGCAAGGTACTGGCGGTTCTCGCGCTTCAGCCGCTCGTTTTCCTTCAGAGATTCCCGGAGGGCCTTGATGAGCTCGTCCCGAGTGCTGTTCATCCGACGCGGCCTCTCATGTCACTCACGGCGATACTTCCGCAAGGCCCGGAAAGACCCATAAGACCGGGCCTTACGGTGCGACGGGAAGTCCACGGGCGCGGCATCAGTGCCAGCGCAGCAAGACCAGTTCTGAACAAAATCCTGGACCCATTGCGATCATCAACCCGGGGCTTTCGCTGGGCGGCGGTTTGGCGATGGTGTCACGCAGTACATGCAGTACCGAAGCCGACGACAGATTGCCGATCTCGCCGAGCGAACGCCAGGTCAGTTCGAGGGCCTGCGGTGGCAGGTCGAGGCTCGCCGTGATCGCGTCGATGATCTTAGGACCGCCGGGGTGGCTGACCCAGGCGCCGACGTCGGTCGTGCTCAGGCCGTGCGCCGCGAGAAATGTGGTGACGTCCTGCTCGATATTTTTCTCGACCACCGTCGCCAGGTCCTTCGCCAGGACGAGCTCGAACCCGGCGGCGCCCACATCATAGCCCATGGTGCGCAGCGAGTCGGGGTAGAGATGGCTGCGCGAATCGAGGATGGTGGGCCCGCCGGCAGCGACCTGCTCGGCGCGACGCTCGCCGACGGCCACCACCGCCGCGGCGCCGTCGGCGAACAGCGCGCTGCCGACCAGGCCGGGCAGCGACGGCTTGTATCCCGGGTAGGTGAGTGAGCAGAGCTCGACGGAGACCAGGCCGGCGACGCCGTCCGGCGCGCCACGCAGGTAGTCGTGCACGCGGGCCACACCCGCCGCCCCGGCCACGCAGCCCAGGCCGAACAGCGGCACCCGGCGCACATCGTCGCGCAGCCCGAGCCGCCCGGCGATGCGGGCATCCAGCGACGGCGACGCCAGGCCGGTAACGGTCGTCGTGACCAGTACGTCGAGGTCGGTAGGCCGCAGGCCCGCCTCGTCAAGGGCGCCGGAAAGCGCCGCGCAGCCAAGATCGACGGCGTTTTCGATGAAGAGCCGGTTCGCCACGCCGAAGTCGGTCAGTGTGGGATATCTTTCCAGCGGCAGGACCAGGTGGCGGCTATTGACCTTGGCGCTGGCATGCAGCTGCCGCACGATGTCTTCGTAACCTTCGAACTGGGGAATGCTGACGAAGAAGTCAGTGAGCTCGCGCTGGGAGTATCGGTTCGGCGGCAACGCCCCGAACACTCCGGCGATGACGCTCATTGCTCCCACCCCTTGGTGACGAAGATCTGGGCCGACGGGTTCGACCGATCCCCTCGAGGTGGAAGTTTAGTCGGCCTGGAACTGCCCGGCACAGGATCTTCACTCGCCGGCGTGCAACCGGTCCCTGAGCTCGGCGCAGCCGGCCAGCAGCGCATCGAGTTGCTCGGCCACCCGAGTCGGCGCGGTGCCACCCTTGGCGTCACGCGAGGACACCGAGCCCTCGATGGTCAGCACCTCACGGACCTGCGGCGTCAGCTCCGGGCTGATGGCGGCCAGCTCGTCGTCGGTCAGCTCGTCGAGTCCGACGGCGCGATGCTCGGCGGCACGCACGGCCGCACCGGCGGCCTCGTGTGCAGACCGGAACGGCACTCCCTGGCGCACCAGCCATTCGGCAATATCGGTGGCCAGCGTGTAGCCGGCCGGGGCCAGGGCCGCCATCCGTTCCACGTTGAAGGTCAGGCTGGCCACCAGTCCTGCCATCGCGGGCAGCACCAGCTCCAGCTGAGCCACCGAGTCGAACACCGGCTCTTTGTCTTCCTGCAGGTCACGGTTGTAGGCCAGCGGCTGGGCTTTCAGCGTCGCCAGCAGCCCGGCCAGGTTCCCGATCAGCCGCCCGGACTTGCCGCGGGCCAGCTCGGCGATGTCGGGGTTCTTTTTCTGCGGCATGATCGAGCTGCCCGTGGACCACGAATCGTGCAGCCTGACGTAGCCGAATTCCGTCGAGCTCCAGATGATGATGTCCTCGGCCAGCCGGGACAGGTCGACGGCGATCATGGCGAAGATGAACGCGGCCTCGGCGGCGAAATCCCGGGCGGCGGTGGCGTCGATGGAATTGTCGGCGGCGGCCGCGAAACCCAGCTCTTCGGCGATCGCCTCCGGGTCCAGGCCGAGCGACGAGCCGGCCAGCGCTCCCGAGCCGTACGGGGACACCGCCGCGCGCTTGTCGAAGTCGACGATCCGGTCCACGTCGCGCAGCAATGGGTGGGCGTGCGCGAGCAGATGGTGGGCCAGCAGGATCGGCTGGGCCGACTGCAGATGTGTTTTGCCGGGCATGATGGCGCTCGGGTGCGCGGCGGCCTGCGCGGCCAGTGCGCCGACGACGTCCAGCACTCCGGCGGCAACCCGGCGCACCGCGTCGCGCAGCCACATCCGGAACAGGGTGGCGATCTGGTCGTTGCGGGACCGGCCGGCTCTTAAACGGCCGCCCAGGTCGGGCCCGACCCGGTCGATCAGTCCGCGCTCCAGCGCGGCGTGCACGTCCTCGTCGCTGGCCAGCGGGCCGAAGCTGCCGTCGGCGACGTCCGCGGCAAGACTGTCCAACCCGGCCAACAGCCCGTCGCGCTGCTCTTCGGTGAGCAGTCCGGCCCGGAACAGAATCACGGTGTGGGCCCGCGAGGCGATGATGTCGTAAGGAGCCAGCACCCAGTCGAAGTGGGTGGACTTGCTGAGCGCGGCCAGCGCGTCGGACGGGCCTTCCGCGAACCGCCCGCCCCACAGCGATCCCCGGTTGGTGCTCACTTTTCTTCCGCGAGCAGACGCAAAAGCCCCTTTGCGCCCGGCGTGTCGGGGACTTTTGCGTCTGCGCGCGCGTACAGGGTCACCGCTGGTCCCGGCGGGCGGCCAGTTTGGACGACAACCCGTGCACGTAGACGAAGCCCTTCGCGGCCGACTGGTCGAAGCTGTCGCCCTCGTCGTAGGTGGCCAGGTTGAAGTCGTAGAGCGACTCCGCGCTGCGCCGGCCGTTCACGGCAATGTGGCCGCCGTGCAACACCATTCGGACTTCTCCGGAGACATGCTCTTGCGTCTTGGCGACGAAACTCTCCAGCGCGGCCTTCAGCGGCGAGTACCACAGTCCGTCGTAGACCAGCTCGGCCCAGCGCTGGTCGGTCTGGCGTTTGAACCGGCCCAGCTCGCGCTCGAGGGTGACGTGTTCGAGCTCGGTGTGCGCGGTGATGAGCACCATCGCCCCTGGCGCCTCGTAGATCTCACGGCTCTTGATACCCACCAGCCGGTCCTCGACGACATCGAGACGCCCGACGCCCTGCGCGCCGGCGCGCTGGTTGAGTTCCTCGATGGCCTGCAGCATCGACACCGGCTTGCCGTCGATGGACACCGGGACCCCGCGCTCGAACCCGACGATGACCTCATCGGGTGTGCTCCAGTTGAGGGTGGGGTCTTCGGTGTAGGCGTAGATGTCCTTGGTCGGCGCGTTCCACAGGTGTTCCAGGAAGCCGGTTTCCACCGCGCGGCCCCAGACGTTCTGGTCGATCGAGAACGGCGAGCGTTTGGTCACGTTGATCGGGATGGCGTTTTCCTCGGCGAACGCGATCGCCTTCTCGCGCGTCCACGCGTAGTCGCGCACCGGCGCCAGCACCTCGAGGTCCGGTGCCAGCGACGCGAACCCGACCTCGAACCGGACCTGGTCATTGCCCTTGCCGGTGCAGCCGTGCGCGACGATGCCGCCGCCGTGCTCGCGGGCCGCCGCGACCAGGTGCTTGACGATCAGCGGCCGGCTGATCGCCGACACCAGCGGGTAGCGGTCCATGTACAGCGCGTTGTTCAACACGGTCGGCAGGCAGTAGCCCTCGGCGAACTCGTCGCGGGCATCGACGACGACAGCCTCCACGGCGCCGCAGTCCAGGGCCCGCTGGCGGATGGCCTCCATGTCCTCGCCGCCCTGACCGAGGTCGATCGCCACGGCGACGACCTCACGGCCGGTCTCCTTGCCTATCCAGCTGATCGCCACCGAGGTGTCCAGACCGCCGGAATACGCCAGGATGACGCGTTCTGACATGAACCAATCTCCTTACGTTGAGGTGAGGCTTACGTGAGCTTTTCCAAAGCCCTGGCCAGCTCCGCGCCCGTCATCGGCTCGCGGGCAGCCACGAAGAGGGTGTCATCGCCGGCGATGGTGCCGACCACGTACGGTAGCGCCGCGCGATCGATTGCGCTGGCCAAATAGTCAGCCGCGCCGGGCGGGGTGCGCAGCACCGCGAGATTTGCGCTGGCGTCGGCGGACACCAGCAGCTCACTCAGCAGCCGGGACAGCCGTGCGGTGCCGCCGGAGACCCCGCGCACCGGGCTGCCGTCCTCGGGAACGATGTAGACCCCGACGCCGCCGTCGGCGCCGCGCAGCTTCACCGCGC
Source organism: uncultured Actinomycetota bacterium (assembly GCA_963848535.1). Lineage (GTDB taxonomy): Bacteria > Actinomycetota > Actinomycetes > Mycobacteriales > Mycobacteriaceae > Mycobacterium. Next base: position 136,124 of record CAWKEM010000021.1, on the reverse strand, counting down.
CGAGCTCTTCGAGATCCCGCGACAACGTGGCCTGGGTGACATCGATGCCGTCGTCGGCCAGCAGCGCCGCCAGTTCGCTCTGACTGCGCACCGAGGCCGACGACAGGATCGCCACGATACGCGCTTGCCGGCCGGCGCGGGTGGTCTCGGCTGCGGCCTTCGAACCGCTGCGGGTCATCGTGACCACTCCAGCAGCCACACCAGCAGCGCCTTTTGGGCGTGCAGCCGGTTCTCGGCCTCGTCCCAAACCGCACTGGCCGGCCCGTCCATCACCTCGTCGGTGATCTCGTGCCCGCGGTGGGCCGGAAGGCAATGCAGCACAATGGCTTCCGGGTCCGCGAGCGCCACCAGTCGCGTGTTGACCTGATACGGCCGAAACGGCTTGACCCGGTCCAGCCCGTCGTCTTCCTGACCCATCGACGTCCACGTGTCGGTCACCAGTACGTCGGCGCCGGCCGCGGCCGCGTCGGCGTCGGCGGTCACGGTGACCGAGCCGCCGGTGGCCTCGGCGCGCCGGCGGGCCGCGGCCACCAGCGCCGGGTCGGGCGCGAAGCCGTCAGGAGCCGCGACGGTGACGTGCATGCCGGCGGTGGCGCCGCCGAGCATCAGCGAATGAGCCATATTGTTGGCGCCGTCGCCGAAGTAGGACAGCTTCAGGCCGGGCAGCGATCCCTTGCGTTCGGCGATGGTCTGCAAGTCGGCGAGCACCTGGCAGGGATGGAACTCGTCGGAGAGCGCATTGACCACCGGCACTGTCGCGGTCGCGGCCATAGCTTCCAGCCGGTCTTGCCCGAACGTCCGCCACACGATGGCCTCGACGTAACGGGACAAGACTCGTGCGGTGTCCTCCAGGGTCTCGTCGCGGCCCAGCTGGGTGCTGCGGGCGTCGACGACGACGGCATGCCCGCCGAGCTGGGCGATGCCCAGCTCGAACGAGAACCGGGTACGGGTGGAGTTCTTGTCGAAGATGACCGCGACACCGCGCGGCCCCTCCAGGGGACGGCAGCTGAACGAGGCCTTCTTCAGTTCGGCCGCCAGCTCGAGCACTTCGGTCTGTTCCTCGGGCGACAGGTCGTCGTCGCGCAGAAAGTGCCGAGTCATGCGCGCGCCCCGGCACAGTCGAGGATGCCCGGCAGGGCGGCGATGAAGTCGTCGATCTGGGCTTCGGTGATGATCAGCGGCGGCGCCAGCCGGATGACGTCGGGTGCGGCGGCATTGACCAGGAACCCGGCGTTCCGCGCGGCCGCCTCGGCGTCCTTGGCCCGCGGCGCGGTCAGCACGATGCCCCAGAGCAATCCGCGGCCGCGCACGTGGTCGATCAACGGGTGGCCAAGCGATTCGATGCCGTGCCGCACCGACTTGCCCAACACCTCGGCGTGCCGGACCAGGTCCTCGGCCGCCAGCACCCGCAGCACCGCCAGGGCCGCCGCGGTGCAGATCGGGTTGCCGCCGAAGGTGCTGCCGTGCAGGCCGGGCGTCAGCAGTTCGGCCGCCGGTCCCACGGCCAGGCACGCACCGATCGGCAGCCCGCCGCCGAGCCCTTTGGCCAGCGTCACCACATCCGGGGTGATGCCGTGGTGCTGGTGGGCGAAAAAGGCGCCGGTGCGGCCCATTCCGGTCTGCACCTCGTCGAGCACCAGCAGGGCGCCGTGCCGCGCCGTGATGTCCCGGGCGTCCGCCAGATAGCCCTCGGGCGGGACGACCACACCGCCCTCCCCCATGATCGGTTCGAGGAACACCGCGGCGGTGTCGTCACCGACCGCGGCGGCCAGCGCGTCGGTGTCCCCGAAAGGCACATGCGTGACCTCACCCGGCAGCGGCTCAAACGGCTCCTGTTTGGCCGGCTGACCGGTCAGCGCCAGGGATCCCATCGTCCGGCCGTGGAAAGATCCCTGTGCCGCAACCAGTTTCGTGCGCCCGGTGAGCCGCGACAGCTTGAACGCCGCCTCGTTGGCCTCGGCGCCGGAGTTGCAGAAGAACACCCGCGCCGGTGCGTCCGCCCCTAGCAGCGCCACCAATTCTTCGGCCAGTGCGATACCGGTTTCGGTGGCATACAGGTTGGAGGTATGGCCCAGCGTCGCCATCTGGTGCGTGACGGCTTCGATGACCGCGGGGTGGCGATGACCGAGGACGTTGACCGCGATGCCGCCGAGCAGGTCCAGGTAGCTCTTGCCGTCCACGTCGGTGACCACGGCGCCGTCACCGCCGGCAAGCGCCACCGCGGGAGTGCCGTAGTTGTTCATCATCACGGCTTCCCACCGCTGCCGCATCACGTCTGTAGCAGTCATGCGCTCACCACCTTGGTGCCGGTGCCCGCATCGGTGAAAAGCTCAACCAGCACGCAGTGTTTGACCCTCCCGTCGATGACGTGTGCGCTGGGCACCCCGCCGGTGACGGCCCTCAGGCACGCTTCGACCTTGGGAATCATCCCCGCCTCCAGCATGGGTAGCAGCTGCGCCAGTGTGGCAGTGTCGATTTCGCTCACCAGCGAACCACGATCCGGCCAGCTGGTGTACAGGCCTTCGACATCGGTGAGCATCAATAGCTTTTCGGCTTTCAGGGCTTCGGCCAGCGCCGCCGCGGCGGTGTCGGCGTTGATGTTGTGGACGACACCGTCGGCGTCCGGGGCCAGCGTGGACACCACCGGAATGCGGCGCGCCGCAATGAGATCGAGCACCGCCGCGGTGTTGACATGTTCGACGTCGCCCACCAGACCGATGTCGGTGGCCACCCCGTCGACAGTGACGCTGCGGCGCACCGCGGTGAACAGTTGCGCGTCCTCGCCGGTGATGCCGACGGCGTAGGGTCCGTGCGCGTTGATCAGGTTGACCAGTTCGCGGCCCACCTGTCCGAACAACACCATCCGCGCCACGTCGAGCACTTCCGGTGTGGTGACCCGGAAGCCGCCCTTGAAGTCACCCTCGATGCCAAGCCGCCGCAGCATCGCGGTGATCTGGGGTCCGCCGCCGTGCACGACGACGGGATGGATGCCGCAGTTGCGCAGAAACGCCATGTCGGCCGCGAAGGCGCGCCGCAGCGTGTCGTCGGTCATGGCGTTGCCGCCGTATTTGACGACGACGATCTTGCCGTGCAACTGCTTGAGCCAGGGCAGGGCTTCGGCCAGCACCTGGGCCTTGGCCTGGGTGGGCAATGCGTCGGTGTTGATGGTCATGAGCTGTAGGCCGAATTCTCCTCGACGTAGGCGTGCGACAGGTCGGTGGTCCGGATCGTGGCCCGGCCGTCGCCGAGGCGGAGGTCGACGGTGATGTCGATGTCGGCCGCCGAAAGGTCGACCTCGCGTGCCCCCGGAGCTCCGGCCCCGTCGATGCACACCGCGGAGCCGTTGAACAACACGGTGATTCGATCGGGATCGAGGGTGACCGGTGCCATGCCGACGGCGGCGAGCACCCGGCCCCAGTTGGGGTCCGACCCGAACACCGCCGTCTTGACCAGACTGTCGCGGGCGATCACCCGTGCGGCGGCCAGCGCCTCGTCGTCGGAGACCGCGCCGGTCACGGTCACGGTGACGCGTTTGGTGACGCCTTCGGCGTCGGCTTGCAGCTGGGCGCACAAGTCGTCGCACACGCGCAGCACCGCCTCGTCGAGATCGGCCTGCGGCGGGGTGGTTCCGCTGGCCCCGGAGGCCAGCAGCAGCACCGTGTCGTTGGTCGAAGAGCTGCCGTCGATGTCGAGCCGGTCGAAGGTGCGGGCGGTGGCCTGGCGCAGCGCCCGGTCGAGTGCGGCCGGCCCGACGGCCGCGTCGGTGGTGAGCACACAGAGCATGGTGGCCAGCGACGGCGCCAGCATCCCCGCGCCTTTAGCCATCCCGCCGACTGTCCACTCGTTCAGATGGTGTAGCGCAACCTGTTTGGGCACTGTGTCGGTGGTCATGATCGCGTGGGCTGCGTCGTCGCCGCCGCTCAGCCCGCCGGCCATCGTCCGCACGATATCCCGCACACCGGCAAGCACCTTGTCCATCGGCAGCCGGTCACCGATCAGCCCGGTGGAGCAGACCGCGACTTCGATGGCTCCGGTCTCGGTCCCCCAGTCCGACAGCGCGGCCGCGACCTCCTCCGCCGTGGCGTGGGTGTCCTGGAAGCCGCCGGGTCCGGTGCAGGCATTGGCGCCACCGGAGTTCAGGATCACCGCGCGCAGCTGTCCGGTGGTGAGCACCTGCTGGGTCCACAGCACCGGCGCGGCTTTGACCTTGTTGCGGGTGACGACTCCGGCGGCCGCGTAGTCGGGTCCTTCATTGAAGACCAGGGCGAGGTCGCGGGCCCCCGAAGCCTTGATCCCGGCGGCGATGCCGGCGGCCCGGAACCCGGCCGGGGCGGTGACGCCCTGCCCGCGCAGCAACCGCACCGCTTCGGTCTGGGTCACGGCGCTACCCCGACCACCGAAAGGCCTTCCGACTCCGGCCAACCCAGCGCCAGGTTCATCGACTGCACTGCGGCGCCGCCCGTCCCTTTGACCAGGTTGTCGATCGCGGCGATCGCCACGAACGTCTCGGCGGCCTCGTCCACCGCGACGGCGATGTGCGCCGCGTTGCTGCCGATCACCGCGCCGGTGCGGGGTAGCTGCCCTTCGGGCATCAGGTAAACGAAAGGTTCTGCGTGGTAGGCCTTTTCGTAGGCCGCCCGCAGCTGCGACAACGGCGATCGGGTGCGCGCGGTGCAGGTGGCCAGGATGCCGCGGGACGTCGGGATCAGCACCGGGGTGAACGACACCGTGACGTCGCGGTCGGTGACGGCTCGCAGGCCCTGAGCGATCTCGGGGGTGTGGCGGTGCGCTCCGGCGATGTTGTAGGCCCGCGCCGATCCGATGACCTCGGAGCCGAGCAGGTCGGTCTTGGCCGCACGACCGGCTCCGGAGGTGCCGCTGACGGCGACCACCGTGACGGCGGGCGCGATGAGGTCTTCGGCCACCGCCGGTAGCAACGCCAGTAACGCCGCGGTCGGATAGCAGCCCGGGACCGCGATGCGCCGGGCGCCGCGCAGCCGCTCTCGTCCGCCGGGCAGTTCCGGCAGGCCGTACGGCCAGCTGCCGGCGTGCGGAGACCCGTAGAACCGCTCCCAGGCGGCGGCGTCGGTGAGCCGGAAGTCGGCGCCGCAGTCGATGATGAGTGTTTCCGGGCTCAGCTGCTCGGCCAGCGCAGCCGAATGCCCGTGCGGCAGGGCCAGGAACACCACGTCATGGCCGGCGAGCACCGCCGGCTCGGTGGGCTCGACCACGCGCTGGGCCAAGGGAGTCAGGTGCGGATGGTGTTCGCCGAGCATGCTGCCGGCGCTGGCTGCCGCGGTCACCGAACCGATGGTGAGGCGGCCCTCGGTGCAGGCCGGGTGCCCCAGCAGGAGCCGTAGGATTTCACCGCCCGCGTAGCCGGTGGCACCGGCAACCGCTACCTTCACGACATCGGCCATTCGAATGATTCTGCATGGTTATGCAATGCTTTGCAAATTCATTCCGATGCGCCCTAGGCGCGTAGCACGGCGCCAACCGCCTCGGCGGCACGTCGCACCGCGGCATCGCGGGCCGCACTGGCGTCGTCTTCGGTCAGCGTGCGGTCCGGCGCACGGAAACGCAGGGCGAATGTCAGCGATTTGCGATCCTCGCCGATCTGCGGACCGGTGAAAACGTCGAACAATTGAATGTCTTCCAGCAGCTCGCCGGCGCCCTCCCGGACCGCGTCGGCCACCGCCTGGGCCGGTACGTGCGCCGACACCACCAGGCTGACGTCCTGGAACACGGCCGGAAACGGCGACACCCGGGGAGCCGGCACCGCCTCAACGATGGGAATCGCATCGAGGTTGAGCTCGACCGCACAGGCCCCTTTGGGCAGGCCCGAGCGTTCGATCACGGCAGGATGCAGCTGCCCCGCGTGCCCGACGGGCGTTTCCCCGACGAGCACCTCGGCGCACCGACCCGGATGCCACGGCAGGTACTGGGCCGCCCGAAGACGCACGTCGACCCCGCTGGCGCGCGCGATGATTCGCGCCGCCTCGAACGCGTCGGCGGCTTCCACGGGGCGGCCGGGCCCCCAGGGACCACGCCGTTCCCGCAGGCCGGCCATCACCACGGCGACGTGCTGCGGTTGCCGGGGCAACGATGCGTCCAACGTGGCGATCTCGGTATCGGTAGGCCGCCGGTGCACCGGGATGAGCTCGACACCGCGAGTCTGCCCGGTCGGCTGGACCACCTGCGCCAGGGCGTACAGGGCGACGTCGACGAGGCCCCGGGATACGTTGCGCACCAATGCTTCCAGCAACGCGGGCAGCAGCGTGGTGGCCAGATGCGGACGGTCTGCTTCCAGCGGGTTGAGCACATGCGTCGTCGTGCGGCGCGGGTCGTCGGCCGGCAGTCCCCAGAGGTCGAATACTCCGGCGGCCAGGAACGGGGTCGGCAGAATCTCGACGTACCCGGACTGGGCCAGCGACTTGCCGATTGCGCGGCGGCGCTTTTGTACCGCGGTGAGCCCGCGACCCGCGGGAGCCGACGGCAGCACCGACGGAATGTCCTCCAGCCCCTCCAGCCGCAGCACCTCCTCGACGAGGTCGGCAGGCTGCAGGAGATCGGGTCGCCAGCTCGGCGGCGTGACACTCAGTGCGTCGCCCTCCTGGACCACCACCGCCCCGATCTGCGCCAGACGCCTGGCGGTCGTGCCCGGAGCGTACGCCACCCCGGCGAAGCGGTCCGGCAGGTCGGCGGCGATCCGGATCGGCGGTAGCGACCAGTCATCGCACGGCGGGTCACCGCGCCAATCGGTCAGGCTGTCCGACACCGCTCCCCCGGCGATGTCGACGAGCAGCACGGCGGACCGGTCCAGCGCGGCCACCGAGATCGCCGGGTCCACGCCACGCTCATAACGACGGGCGGCCTCGCTGGGCAGGTGCAACCTGCGCTGGGTGCGCGATACCCCGGCCGGGTCCCACACCGCGGCCTCCAGCAGCACGTCGGTCGAATCCGCGCGCACCTCGGTGGTCGCCGCACCCATCACACCACCGATCGCCGCAGTCGCCACGTCGTCGACGATGAGGACATCGGCCGGATCGAGCCGGCGCTCGACGTCATCGAGGGTGACAACGGTCTCGCCGGGGTGGGCGAACCGCACGCTGAGGCCCCCGGTGATGCGGTTGCAGTCGTGGGCGTGCATGGGGTGGCCGAGTTCGAGCATGACGTAGTTGGTCACGTCCACCGCCGGGGAGGTCGCGCGGACGCCGGATAACAGCAGCCGGCGCTGCAGCCACCAGGGCGACACGGCGGCGGGGTCGATCCCGGTGACCCGCCGCAGCGCGAACCGGCGGACGCCCGTTTCGGCCTGCACCGTCAGCGGCCAGGCCGCTCCGTCGACCGGCAACGGCTTGACCACCTGGTTGCCGGCCGGGTCGACGAAGTCCAGGTCGTAGGCGCACGCGATCTCACGGGCCAGGCCACGCACCGACATGCCGTAACCACGGTCCGGGGTAATGGCCAGGTGAAACACCACGTCGTCGAGCCCGAGCACCGCCGCGCCGTCGGCTCCCGGTTCGGCGGTCCCGGGCGGCAGCACCAGGATTCCGGATTGGTCTGCGCCCAAACCGAGTTCGGCTGTCGAGCAGATCATTCCGTCGGAGTTGCGGCCGTAGGTCTTGCGTGCGGTGATGGCGAACCGGCCGGGCAGCGTGGTGCCGGGCAGTGCCGCCACAACCAGGTCACCGACCGCGAAGTTAGTTGCGCCACAGACGATCTCGCGCTGAAAATCCTCGCCGACGTCGACCAGGCAGGCCCGGATCGGCTTTTTGAAGCCGGTGATCTCCTCGATGTCGGTCACCCGCCCCACGGTCAGCGGGCCGTCGACCGGTCCGAGGCTGAGGACCTCCTCGACCTCGTGACCTATCCGTACCAGCGTCTGTTCGAGATCGCCGGGGGCGACATCCCAGCCCGGAGCGCCGGCCGCCACCACTTCGCGCAGCCAGCTGTAGGGAATGCGCATCAGGAACCCACCCCGAACGGCAACGAGAACCGGATATCTCCCTCGACCATGTCGCGCATGTCCGGAATCCCGTTGCGGAACTGCAGGGTGCGCTCGAGGCCCATCCCGAAGGCGAAGCCCGAATAGATATCCGGGTCGATTCCCGCGGCTCGCAACACGTTTGGATGCACCATTCCGCAGCCGCCCCACTCGACCCAGTCGGCACCGCCCTTCTTGTTCGCGAACCAGACGTCGACCTCGGCGGACGGTTCGGTGAACGGAAAGAAGTGCGGCCGGATCCGGGTGCGCGCGGAGGGACCGAACTCGGCACGGGCGAACGCGTCCAGCGTCCCGCGCAGATGCGCCATGGACAGGCCGCGGTCCACCGCCAAGCCTTCGACCTGGTGGAAGACCGGGGTGTGGGTGGCATCGAGTTCGTCGGTGCGGAACGTGCGGCCGATCGAGATGACGTAGACCGGCAACTCGTGGGCCAGCAGGGTGCGCACCTGCACCGGTGACGTGTGAGTGCGCAGCAGCTGCCGGGAATCCTCCGGCGCGATGTAGAAGGTGTCCTGTTCGCTGCGTGCCGGGTGGTCGGCGGGGAAGTTGAGAGCGTCGAAGTTGAACTGCTCGGTTTCGACCTCGGGTCCCTCGGCCAATTCCCATCCCATCGCGATGAAGGTATCGGCGATGTGCTCGGCCAATATCGTGATCGGGTGCCGGGCGCCGGGCGGCTGCCGCGTCGACGGCAAGGTGACGTCGATGCCTTCGGCGACCAGCACCGCCGCGTCGCGCTCGGCGCGCAGCGCCGCCAGCCGTTCGTCGTAGCTGTGCTGGGCCTCGCCGCGTGCGGTGTTGACGCGTTTGCCGGCATCGGCGCGCTCGTCCTTGGCAACGGTGCCCAGCGCCTGGCGTGCCAAAGCCAGCGGTGAGCGGTCACCGAGGTGCTCGGTCTTGACGCGTGCCAGCGTGTCGAGATCGTCGGCGAGTGCGATGGCCTGCCGGGCAGCGTTGACCGCCTTGGCCAAGGCTTCCGGCGACAGGTCGACGGGTTGATCACCCACTTGATCACCCACGCGGCGACGTTCTCCTTGCTGACGAGGCTGCCGACTGGATTTACCCGGCACGTGCTGATCATAGTGAGTCTATGCATGCCGCCCCGGCGGGCGCTTCGGAGTTTGCCCGGCCAGCTGGCCCCCAGCCGGCTGAGGTGCCGGTTAGCCGGCCATGACCGGCTGCGGACCGGTCAGAGCGTCCTCGTCCTCGGGCGGCAAACCCGGCAGAGAACTGCGGGCGGCGCGGAACTGGGCGAACTTGTAGGCCACGAACGCGCCCAGGACACCGAACGCCGGTGCGGCCGCCATTGTCCCCCAGTGGTGAGCCAGCAGCAGGAACCCGAACCCGGAGGACGCCGCGAGCATCAGACACCGCACCGGTGTCCAGTGGATCGGCTGCCGGAACCGGGCGGACACCAGCAGGCCCAGGACCACGGCCACGGTATGACCCGCATCGGTGAAATCACCGCCGATGACCGCCGAAGCGATGCCCACCGATATCCACCAGCCGACCCAGGCCGCGCGCCAGCGCCGGGGAATCACCGCCGTCATCGCCCCGAGCACCGCAAGGGCGCCGTAGCTCATCCCCACGTCACTGGCCCGGGCGATCGACAACGGCATCCAGCCGAATTCGATCGCCCCGGCAAGGGCAGCGGCCACCAACAGCGTCGCGCCGATATGGCCGACGAGGAACGCCACGACCAGCCGGATGGTGCGCAAATGCAGCTCCGCCAGGGCGAGCAGGCAGGTCAGGAAGGGCAGCCAGAAATAGAGCGGACCGGCATCGACGACCAGCGCGCTACCCAACAAGGTGCCCACGCGTCCGTGGGCCAGGTTGTGCAGGTTGGTGCTGGCGCGCTGCACGATGACGTCGTGCGCGTGCGGGCCGAGCACCAGGATGGCACAGCTGATGGCAAGGAGAACCGCTGCGTAAGCCAGCGTGAACTGGACCCGGGCCAGCCGGGAAAAGATGCCCCCGATCATTGCCACCCATTATGGCGATGCATTTGTTTCAGAAGTGTGATCAAAGCCTGTTAACTCCTTAAGAGTCTTGAGGCGATATATCGCGAGGTCCGCAGGTATCCCGGCGGGCTTGTGCGCAAATATCGGTTTACGTGCACGTTTGGCGACGATGCCCAACGCGTCCAGTTCGCTCTGCGGTATCAGATTCAACGTCGAACTCGACACCATGATTCCACCTTTGGTGGCGCGTTCCATCACCCGGGCGGCGATGTTGACGTCGACACCGAGCCAGTCCGCGGCCAGACGGGTCGGCCGCCCGGTGTGGATCCCGACCCGCATCCTCGGTGTATAGCCCGCCACCTCGACCGCCTTCAGCGTCTCCATGGCCGCCAGGACGGCCCGCACCGCGACCGTCGGATCATCGAACACGGCCATGATCCCGTCGCCCATCCGTTTGACGATCTGCCCACCGGCGTCGAGTAGCGACGGCTCGACGGCCCGCGCCACCTGGCGCAGCAGGGTCAGAGCCGCCTCGTCACCCGCTTGCAAGGACCAGGTCGAAAAGCCGACCAGGTCGGTGAATACCAGCGTCACCTCCGGATTGGCCGGCCGTCGCGAAACCGCCTCGGTCAGCGCCTGCCATAGCTGCAGCACACCGAGGCTGACCTCCCGCGACACCGCATCGCGATCGCCCAGCAGCCGGTCGGCGGCGCGTGCGGCGGCGCGCGGGCCTCCGTCGCCCGCGGTGGACAGCGGGTCGCCGAACTCGGGATCTCCGGGCAACAGCCGTCGCGCCCGCCGGATGAAGGCCACCGCCCCGGGGCTGTGATTTCTGCTGTGCCACCACTGCGTCGCGGTGTGCACCGACACCGGAGAACGCCTTCCGGAGCTGGGAGGTGGAGCCGGCGGCGCCACCGTAGTCACCGGTTGTTCGGGCTCGCCCGGTTCCGGATCGCGAGGCGCGGGTTCCACCTGGCCAGGTTATTTGGTGGCGGCGAAGGCAGGCAACGACGGCCACGTCGGTTGTGTCACACCTCGCAACAAAGCGCCTGATCACGGCCTTGCCACACCGATATGGAAGCTCGGTAACAGCATCGCGCGCCGGCTCCGAAATCGTAGACAACGTGCGTTGTCAAAGTTATCGTGAGCGCAATCAGGAGTAGGAGGCCGTGATGACTGCCACATCCACTACATCCGCGGATCCGCTCGGACCACATTCACTCACCTGGAAGTACTTCGGCGATTTGCGTACCGGAATGATGGGTGTGTGGATCGGCGCCATCCAGAACATGTATCCGGAGCTGGGGGCGGGCGTCGAGGAGCATTCGATCCTGCTGCGCGAGCCGTTGCAGCGGGTGGCCCGGTCGGTGTACCCGATCATGGGCGTGGTCTACGACGGCGACCGGGCCGCGCAGACGGGCCGGCAGATCAAGAGCTACCACACGACCATTAAGGGCGTGGACACGGCCGGGCGCCGTTATCACGCGCTGAACCCGGAGACCTTCTACTGGGCGCATGCCACGTTCTTCATGCTCGTCGTCAAGGTGGCCGAGTACTTCTGCGGAGGGCTGACTGAAGCCGAGAAGCAACAGCTGTTCGACGAGCACGTGCAGTGGTACCGGATGTACGGGATGAGCATGCGGCCGGTGCCCGAATCCTGGGAGGAATTCCAGCAGTATTGGGATCGGGTCGGCCGCGAGGTGCTGGAGATCAACCAGGCGACCCTGGACATCTTCCAGATGCGAATTCCCAAGCCGAAGTTCGTTCTGCTGCCCACACCGATCTGGGACCAGTTGTTCAAGCCGTTGGTGGCCGGCCAGCGCTGGATCGCGGCAGGACTATTCGAGCCTGCGGTTCGCGAGAAGGCGGGAATGCACTGGACACCGGGCGACGAGGTGCTGCTGCGGCTGTTCGGCAAGCTGGTCGAGCTGGTCTTCCTGGCGGTTCCCGACGAAATCCGGCTGCACCCGCGCGCGCTGGCCGCCTACCACCGCGCCGAGGGACGGATTCCCGGCGACGCGCCGTTGGTCGAGGCACCGGCATTCATGGCACCGCCGCGTGACCGCCGCGGGCTGCCCATGCACTACTTTCCCGGGGGCTCCTACCCCGCCAAGGCTGTCATGGAACGCGCCGGGTCGCTGGTGCACACCACGCTTTCGCTGGCCGGCCTGCGGCCCGCGCGGGGCCGTAGAAAAGCTGCGTAAAGCTGCGTAAGGCGGCGTGAGAACGCCGGCTAGGACCGCTTGAGCACACCCAGAGCCTGCGCGCTCTGGTACAGACAGATCGCCGCGGCGGCGGCGACGTTCAGGCTTTCGGCACCGCCGGACATCGGGATGCGCACGCGGTGGTCGGCCAGCTCGGCGATTTCGGTTGGCAGACCGTGTGATTCGGGCCCGAACAACCAGGCCGTCGGCGCGGTGAGGTCGGCCTCGTCAAGACGCGTCTCGCCATCCGCCGCGGTGGCCAGCACCTGCAGGCCTGCGGCGCGCAACGCGGTGACGGCCGCGTGGGCGTCCAGCGCGGCGGCGACCGGAATCGAGAACATGCTGCCGGCCGACGCGCGCAGACACTTGCCGTTGTACGGGTCGACGCTGTGGCCGCCGAGGATCACGCCCCCGGCGCCCATGGCCTCGGCGATGCGAATCACCGTGCCCGCGTTGCCCGGCTCACTGATTTCGACAGCAACCGCGATCAGCCGCGGCGAACCGGCCAGCACGTCGTCCAGCCGGGTCGCCGGCATTTCGCACACGGCGACCAACCCGGTTGGGGTGACGGTGTCGGAGAGTGCTTTTGCGGCCCGCTCGCTGACCAGGTGGATCGGGAACTGCTGGGCGGCCAGCAACGACGCGTGCCGCTGCGCGGCGTCTTCGGTGACGAATACATCGCGGACCAGGCCGCGGGCGGATGCGGCCTCGACCAGGTTAGGGCCCTCGGCGAGAAATCGTCCTGCCCGCCGACGGCCGACATGGCGATGCAGTTTGACCGCCGCGGCCACCCTGGCCGAACGCTCGGTGAGTACCGACTCGGCCTGCATCGTCGCCGGGCTAGGCAGCCTCGCCGGAATCCGAGGGGGCGTTGACGTCGTCGGGCAGTGCGGCCCGGGCGACGTCAACAAGTGCGGTGAACGCCGCCGGGTCGGTGATGGCGATGTCGGCGAGGTTCTTGCGGTCCACTTCCACACCCGCGGCCTTCAGGCCCTGGATCAGCCGGTTGTAGGTGATGTCGTTGGCGCGCGCAGCCGCGTTGATCCGCGCGATCCACAATTTGCGGAACTCGCCCTTGCGCGCACGGCGGTCCCGGTAGGCGTAGTTCAGCGAATGCAGCTGCTGCTCTTTGGCTTTGCGATAGAGCCGGGACCGCTGGCCGCGATAGCCCTTCGAGGCCTTCAGGATGGTGCGCCTCTTCTTGTGGGCGTTGACTGCCCGCTTTACGCGTGCCATGGATGTTCCTACTCTCGTTCAGACGTAAATGGTCAGGTGCCGGCGCGGTGGTCAGCCGTTCAGCAGCGAATTGACGCGCTTGGTGTCGTTGGATGAAACCGTCGTGCGGCCGTCCAGCCGCCGGGTTCGCTTCGTCGGCTTGTGCTCGAGCAGATGCCGGCGATTGGCTTTCTGGCGGACGATCTTTCCGGTCCCGGTGCGCCGGAACCGCTTCGACGCCCCGCTGTGGGTTTTGGCCTTGGGCATGTTTCCCCTCGTTCTCAGTTTCTGCTGTTCTCGTCAGTTCGGTGAAGGTGTGGTGTCGCCGGCCACATCGGAATCCGGTGCCGGCCCGGCCTCGGGTGCCTCGGGATGCCGCGCTCTGGCGCGGGTCTTCGCGCCCCGATGCGGTGCCAGCACCATCGTCATGTTGCGGCCGTCCTGCTTGGCGGACGTTTCGACGAACCCGTAGTCGGCGACATCCGCGCCCAGCCGCTGCAGCAATCGATAACCCAGCTCGGGCCGCGACTGCTCACGTCCGCGAAACATGATGGTGACCTTTACCTTCGATCCCGCCTCCAAGAAGCGGATCACGTGGCCCTTCTTGGTCTCGTAATCGTGATCGTCGATCTTCGGTCGCAGCTTTTGCTCTTTGACGACGGTCTGCTGCTGGTTCCGGCGGGATTCGCGCGCCTTCTGCGCCGCCTCGTACTTGTACTTGCCGTAATCCATGATTTTGCAGACCGGCGGTCTGGCGTTCGGGGCAACTTCGACGAGGTCGAGATCGGCGTCCGCGGCGACGCGCAGTGCGTCTTCGATGCGCACAATGCCTACCTGCTCCCCCCCTGGGCCAATCAATCGGACTTCAGGTACGCGGATGCGCTCGTTGACGCGGGTCTCAGTGCTGATGGGGCCTCCCTTGTTGGGCTGGTAGATCGTTCAGTCACGACCAGTTCTCGGGCCCGTCCGGATTCAGCGGTGGGAATACCACACCACCAGCAAAAAAGCCCTGCACAAGCAGGGCCCAATGCCGACCGATCGCGGCCCGATACCACTCGAGCCGCCCGCGCTAGCCGCGGAACAGGCATACATAATCGATGCCTGTGACCGGACCGCCAAGCCTGAAGGAAACCCGCGGCTCGCGGTGGGAGTGGGACTCCACTTACTGTTCCTGGCCTTCGCCGGGATGGTCGCAGCAGCCAGTCTAGCAGCCATCCGGTGCCTTCCAGCATTCCCGCGGCCGGTCGGGCCCCTGCCCCGGGTTACCCCAGCTCGGCAAACGAAGCTCGCCACGGTTGCCGACTCTTAGCGCTTCGCCAGGCATTTCATGGGTTGAGGGCATATCCTCGCGGTCTGTGACACTCGCTACGCCTCCTTCTGGGCCTCGCTTGAGCAGCCGGTCGAAATCCCGGTATCGCTGGGTACCGGCGGCTGCGGGCTGGACCGTAGGCGTCATCGCCACTTTGTCACTGCTGGCAAGCGTGTCACCGCTGATCCGATGGCTGATCAAGGTGCCGCGGGAATTCATCAACAGCTACCTGTTCAACTTCCCCGACACCAGCATCGCGTGGTCGTTCATACTGGCACTGCTGGCCGCGGCGTTGACCGCGCGCAAACGCATTGCCTGGCTGCTTTTGCTGGGCAACATGGTCCTTGCCGCCGGTTTGAACGCCGCCGACATCGCCGCCGGCGACAACACCCCGGCCGAGACCTTCGGTGAGAACCTCGGACTCGCCGTCCACATCGCCGCGATAATTCTGCTGCTCTTGGCCTATCGGGAGTTCTGGGCCAAAGTCCGCAAAGGCGCGCTGTTCAAAGCGGCCGCGGTGCTGGTCGCCGGGGATGTCATCGGAATACTGCTGTCGCTGGGTCTGGTCGAGATGTTCCCCGGGTCGCTGGCGCGCCAGGACCGCTTACCTTATGTGGTCAACCGCGTGGTCGGATTCGCCGTCGCGGACCCGGACCTGTTCACCGGCCGGCCGCACGTGTTCCTCAACGCAATCTTCGGGTTGTTCGGTGCGCTCGCACTGATCGTGGCGACGATCGTGCTGTTCCAATCGCAGCGCGCCGAAAACGCGCTGACCGGTGAGGACGAGTCCGCCATCCGCGGATTGCTCGAGTTGTACGGCAAGCACGACTCCCTGGGCTACTTTGCCACCCGCCGCGACAAGTCGGTGGTGTTCGCACTTAGCGGCCGCGCCGCCATCACCTACCGAGTCGAAGTCGGCGTCTGCCTGGCCAGCGGCGACCCGGTGGGCGACCCGAGAGCGTGGCCGCAGGCCATCGACGCGTGGTTGGGCCTGTGTAAGACCTACGGCTGGGCGCCGGGCGTCATGGGCGCCAGTTCACAAGGGGCGCAGGCATTTCGTGAAGCCGGCCTCAACGCCCTCGAACTGGGCGACGAGGCGATCTTGCGGACCTCTGATTTCAGGCTGTCCGGCCCGGACATGCGCGGGGTGCGCCAAGCCGTGACGCGAGCCCGCAGAGCCGGGCTGACAGTGCGCATCCGGCGGCACTGCGACATCTCCGCCGAGGAGATGGCCGACACCGTTTCGCGCGCCGACGCCTGGCGCGACACCCAAACCGAGCGCGGCTTTTCCATGGCACTGGGCCGGCTCGGCGATTCGGCCGACGGGGACTGTCTGCTGGTCGAAGCAATCGACCGCGACGGCAAAGTCGTTGCGATGCTGTCGCTGGTCCCGTGGGGAACCACCGGCGTCTCCCTGGACTTGATGCGCCGTTCCCCGCAATCCCCCAACGGCACCATCGAACTCATGATCAGCGAACTCGCGCTGAACGCGGAAAACTTCGGAATCGTTCGTATTTCACTGAATTTCGCTATGTTCCGGTCGGCGTTCGAACAAGGCGCCCAACTCGGCGCCGGCCCGATTGCCCGGTTGTGGCGGGGGCTGTTGCTGTTCTTCTCCCGGTGGTGGCAGCTGGAGACGCTGTATCGCTCGAACATGAAATACCAGCCTGAATGGATTCCCCGATACGCCTGCTACGAGGACGCCCGGCTGATTCCCCGGGTCGGCGTCGCCTCGGTGATCGCGGAGGGTTTCCTCGTCCTGCCGTTCAGCCGGCGGGACAAATTGCACACCGGCCACCACCCCGCTGTGCCACCCCGGCTGGCGGAGTCAGGACTGCTGCATCACGACGGGTCGGCGCCCGACGTGAGCGGGCTTCAACGCCAAGAGGCCGCCGAGGCGGAGGAGTCCAGATCCCGTCTGCCCGAACAGGTGCGGGTTCGCCTGGCCAAGCTGAAAATCCTGCGGCGCAAAGGCATTGACGCCTATCCGGTGGGATCGCCGCCCAGCCACACAATCGCCCGCGCGCTAGACGCCGACGACCGGGAAACCGTCTCGGTTTCCGGGCGGATATTGCGGATACGCGACTACGGCGGGGTGCTGTTCGCCCAGTTGCGTGACTGGTCGGGCGAAATGCAAGTGCTGCTGGACAATTCACGCCTCGAAAACGGCCGGACCGCCGACTTCACCGCGGCCATCGATCTTGGTGATCTGGTCGAGATGACCGGGCACATGGGCTTCAGCAAAAACGGAACCCGGTCGTTGATCGTGGGCGACTGGCGGATGATCGGTAAGTGCTTGCGGCCGTTGCCGAACAAGTGGAAGGGGCTCACCGACCCGGAAGCGCGAGTGCGGACCCGCTACGTCGACCTGGCCGTCAACCCCGAGTCGCGTGAGCTGCTCAAGTCCCGCAGCAGCGTGTTGCGTTCCGTCCGGGAAACGCTGTTCGCCAAGGGGTTCATCGAAGTCGAGACGCCGATTCTGCAGCAGATTCACGGCGGAGCCACTGCCCGGCCTTTCGTCACCCACATCAACACCTATGACATGGACCTGTTTTTGCGTATCGCGCCGGAGCTCTACCTGAAGCGGCTGTGCGTCGGCGGGGTCGAGCGGGTGTTCGAACTGGGCCGTGCGTTCCGCAATGAGGGCGTCGACTTCAGTCACAACCCGGAGTTCACCTTGCTGGAGGCCTACCAGGCGCACGCCGACTACAGGGTGTGGATCGATGGCTGCCGCGAGCTCATCCAGAACGCCGCCCAAGCCGCTCACGGTGAGCAGATGGTGCTGCGACCCCGCACTGACCACGACGGTGCCGACACCCGCTTCGAACCGGTCGACATCTCCGGCGCCTGGCCGGTCAAGCCGGTGTACCACGCGGTATCCGAAGCGCTGGGAGAACAGATCGACCCGGACACCTCGCTGGCCGCGCTGCGCAAGCTGTCCGACGCCGCGCACATTCCCTATCGGGCACACTGGGATGCCGGCGCGGTGGTGCAGGAGCTGTATGAGCACCTGGTCGAGGACCGGACCGAGCAACCGACGTTCTATATCGACTTTCCGACGTCGGTGTCGCCATTGACGCGGCCGCACCGCACTGAACGTGGCGTCGCTGAGCGGTGGGACCTGGTGGCGTGGGGTGTCGAGCTGGGCACCGCCTACAGCGAACTCACCGACCCGGTGGAGCAGCGGCGCCGCCTCCAGGAGCAGTCGCTGTTGGCGGCCGGCGGCGACCCCGAGGCGATGGAGCTCGACGAAGACTTCCTGCAAGCCATGGAATACGCGATGCCGCCGACCGGCGGGCTGGGGATGGGCATCGATCGGCTCGTCATGCTCATAACTGGCCGCAGCATCCGCGAGACGCTGCCATTTCCGCTGGCCAAGCCCCACTAGCCCGGGGCCGGGACTTTCAGCTGCTCCACAGCGAACATTAGGTAAACATGTTCCGGGCTGGTTAACAATGGATCACAATGAATCTCGTGACAGCGTCGACGAACCATGCCACGGTGCAGTTGCTGGCAAGTGGTCACACCTCCCTGATGCACGGCTGGGTGCCGACCACGACCCAGGTCATCTCCGCGGTCGTGCTGATGCTGGCCGTCGGCTGGCGGTCGCGACGCTGGCGGGCCGTGTGGCTGCCGGGGGCCGCCCTGGTCGGCGGTGCCGCGGCTTATCTGACGCACTGGTACATCGTCGACCGTGGTCTCTCGGAGGATCCTGCGCCGTTGACGCTGTGGCTCTGGATCGCGGCGACCGGCACGGCGGTGGCGGTGCTGGTTCTGGGCTGGCGTAGCGCACGCCGCTGGCGCCGCGGCGCGGCGCTGCTGGCCGTACCGGCCTGCGCGCTCAGCACGGCGCTGGTACTCAACCTGTGGGTCGGCTACTTCCCCACAGTGCAGTCCGCCTGGAACCAGCTGACCTCCGGCCCGCTACCCGATCAGACCGACCAGGCCACTGTTACCGCGATGGCCTCCAAAGGAACCCGGCCGGCGCACGGCAGCGTGGTACCGGTGGTCATCCCCTCGGATGCGTCGCATTTCAAGCACCGCGGTGAGTTGGTGTACCTGCCTCCGGAATGGTTTGCCAGCAGCCCGCCGCCGCCGTTGCCGACGGTGATGATGATCGGCGGGCAGTTCAACACACCCGCGGACTGGATGCGCGCGGGCAACGCGGTCAAGACCATCGACGACTTCGCGGCCACACACGACGGCAAGGCGCCGGTGTTGGTGTTCGTGGACTCCGGAGGCGCTTTCAACAACGACACCGAATGCGTCAACGGAGTTCGCGGCAACGCGGCCGACCATCTGACCAAAGACGTTGTGCCCTATATGATGTCGAAATTCGGCGTCAGCCGCTACCGGTCCAACTGGGGCATTGTGGGCTGGTCGATGGGCGGGACCTGCGCCCTGGACCTCACCGTTATACATCCCGAGATGTTCAGCGCGTTCGTCGACGTCGCCGGCGACTTCTTCCCGAATGCCGGGACCAAGGGGCAAACCATCGCCAGGCTGTTCGGCGGGAACGCCAACGCCTGGGCGGCATTCGACCCGACCACGGTGATCAACCGGCACGGCCCGTACCGAGACGTGGCCGGCTGGTTCGCGATCTCTTCAGACGGCCCGCCGGCACCACGGCGCGACTTTGCGATGGCCGACACCGGCGCAATCCATCTCGCGGCTAGTGAAGCCGCCGCCAACCCCGGCAACCAGACCGCCGCGGCCTATTCGCTTTGCGCGCTGGGCCACGCCAACGGGATCGACTGCGAAGTGCTCCCCCAGCCGGGCAAGCACGACTGGCCATTCGCGGACAGAGCCTTCGCGGCCGCGCTGCCGTGGCTGGCCGGCCGGCTGGGCACTCCGGGAGTTGCGCGGACCGCATTGCCGGGTGAATCCGCTGCGGCCGTGCTTGCCGGCCCGGTCGTGGTCTCGGCCCAGCATTCCACCGCCGCGACCAAGTAGGCCCCGGGTGCTACCCGTTGCGCGCGTTCGGCGCGCGACCTTCGCACGGCATGGCAATCCGTGAAGGCTCAGAGCCGCAGTAACGTGGCGGCATGCCCAACGAACCGACAACGCCGGACGCCGCCCGAGCCGACCGCGGGTACGACAGCGCCGGTGTGCCGACCTTCGAGTCCGTCCGGGAGAAAATCGAATCCCGCTACTCGACGGCGCAAGGTGCCGCAGAACTCGACGCCGAGTCCTCTCAGGGCCGGTCGGTCGAGGAGCAGTACGACGAGCGCCGGCGCGCCGCAGCTGAGCGCTTGGCCGAGATCCGCGAGTCGATGCGGTCCGACGAGGGCTGAGCTGCTCACCCCGACTCGACTCAGGCGGTGACCTTGCGCCGCCGGCTTGACCGCCGCGGTGCGCCGGTCGACGCGCCGCCGCCGACGACCTCGGCGAGAAACTTCCCGGTGTAGCTTTCCGGCACGGCGGCGACGTCCTCCGGAGTGCCTTGGGCGACAACGGTTCCGCCCTCGGCCCCACCCTCCGGGCCCATGTCGACGATCCAGTCCGATGTCTTGATCACGTCCAGGTTGTGTTCGATGACGATGACCGTATTGCCTTTGTCGACAAGGCCGTTGATGACGTTCAACAGCTTGCGGATGTCGTCGAAATGCAGTCCGGTGGTGGGTTCGTCGAGGATGTAGATAGTCCGCCCGGTCGAACGCTTCTGCAGTTCGGCGGCCAGCTTGACGCGCTGCGCTTCGCCGCCGGACAGCGTCGGCGCGGGCTGACCCAGCCGGACATAGCCAAGCCCGACGTCGACCAGGGTGCGCAGGTAGCGGTGAATGCCGGTGATCGGCTCGAAGAACTCCGCCGCTTCCTCGATCGACATGTCCAGCACTTCGGAGATGGTCTTGCCCTTGTAGTGCACCTCCAGGGTTTCCCGGTTGTAGCGGGCGCCGCCGCAGACCTCACACGGGACATACACGTCGGGGAGGAAGTTCATCTCGATCTTGATGGTGCCGTCACCGGTGCACGCCTCGCAGCGACCGCCCTTGACGTTGAAGGAGAATCGGCCGGGTTGATACCCGCGGACTTTGGCCTCGGTGGTGGCCGCGAACAGGGTGCGGATCTTGTCGAACACCCCGGTGTAGGTGGCCGGATTGGAGCGCGGCGTGCGGCCGATCGGCGACTGGTCGACGCGCACCAGCTTGTCCAGGTGGTCCAGCCCGGTCACCCGGGTGTGGCGACCCGGGACCTGCCGAGCGCCGTTGAGCCGGTTGGCCAGCACCGCGGCCAGGATGTCGTTGACCAGCGTCGACTTGCCGGAGCCGGACACGCCCGTCACCGAGGTCAGCACACCGAGCGGAAACGACACGTCGATGCCGCGCAGATTGTGCTCGCGGGCGCCGACGACGGTGAGTTGACGCCGTCGGTCGACGGCGCGCCGGGCCGCGGGGATCTCGATGCTCTCCGCGCCCGACAGGTAGGCGCCGGTGATCGAGTCCTTGTTGGCCAGCAGGTCGCTGTAGGTGCCGCTGTGCACGATGCGGCCACCGTGCTCGCCGGCCCCCGGGCCGATGTCGACGACCCAGTCGGCATGCGCGATAGTGTCCTCGTCGTGCTCCACGACGATCAGCGTGTTCCCCAAATCCCTTAAGCGGATGAGGGTTTCGATGAGGCGACGGTTGTCGCGCTGGTGCAGCCCGATGGACGGCTCGTCGAGCACGTAGAGCACGCCCACCAGGCCGGAGCCGATCTGGGTGGCCAGCCGGATGCGTTGGGCCTCACCGCCGGACAGCGTGGCCGCAGCCCGGGACAGCGACAAATACTCCAGACCGACATCGAGCAAAAACCCCAGCCTCGACTGGATTTCCTTGAGCACCTGCCCGGCGATCGCCTGCTCGCGCGGACCCAGGGTCAGTGCGTTGAGAAAATCCGAGCAGTCCGAAATCGATAGCTCACAAACCTCGGCGATGGACTTCACACCGCGCTCCCCCGCAGCCAGCGTCACCGCCAGAATCTCCGGCTTGAGCCGGGTGCCCTCGCACACCGGGCAGGGCACGTCGCGCATGAAGCCTTCGTAGCGTTCCTTCATCTGCTCGGACTCGGTCTGGGCCATCTTGCGCTGCAGGAACGCCAGCACGCCTTCGAAATCGGCGTAGTACGACCGGGTGCGGCCGTACCGGTTGCGATAACGCACGTGCACCTGCTGGTCGGATCCTTCGAGAATCGCCTTGCGGGCCTTGGCCGGCAGCTTGCGCCACGGCGTGTCGACGTCGAATCCCAGCGCGTCGCCGAGGCCGGCCATCATCCGGATGAAGTACTCCCCGGTGTGACCCGTCGACCACGGCGCCACCGCGCCCTCGGCCAGCGTGCGCTCCGGATCGGGCACCACCAGGTCGGGGTCGACTTCCTTGCGGATGCCCAGGCCGGTGCACTCGGGGCAGGCACCGTAGGGCGAGTTGAACGAAAACGACCGCGGCTCCAGGTCGTCGACCGTCAGCGCGTGCCCGTTGGGGCAGGCCAGCTTCTCGGAGAACCGTTGCTCACGATGCGGCGCCCCCGGCTCATGGTCGACGAATTCCAGCACCACGATGCCGTCGGCCAGGCTCAGCGCGGTCTCCACCGAATCGGTGAGCCGCTGCTTAGCGGTGGCTTTGACGGTGAGGCGGTCCACCACCACCTCGATGTCGTGCTTTTCCTGCTTCTTCAGCTTGGGCGGATCGGTCAGCGGATGCACCACGCCGTCGACCCGGACCCGGCTGTAGCCCTGGGCGTTGAGCTTCTCGAACAGGTCGGCGAACTCGCCCTTGCGGGTGCGCACCACCGGGGCCAGCACCTGGAATCGGGTGCCCTCCGGCATCGCCAGCACCTGGTCGACGATTTGCTGCGGGGTCTGGCGGGCGATCCGCTCAGCACAGATCGGGCAGTGCGGTGTGCCCGCGCGGGCGTACAGCAGCCGCAGGTAGTCGTACACCTCGGTGATCGTTCCTACCGTGGATCTCGGGTTGCGGTTGGTCGACTTCTGGTCGATCGACACCGCCGGGGAAAGACCCTCGATGAAGTCGACGTCCGGCTTGTCCATCTGCCCCAGGAATTGGCGGGCGTAGGCCGACAGCGACTCCACGTAACGGCGCTGGCCTTCGGCGAAGATGGTGTCGAAGGCCAGTGACGACTTGCCGGATCCGGACAGCCCGGTGAACACGATGAGGGCGTCGCGGGGTAGGTCGAGGTCGACGCCGCGCAGGTTGTGCTCACGGGCGCCCTTGACGATCAGGCGGTCAGCCACGCTGCCCCTCTCAGTGAAACTCTTACGAGCCGACAGCGGTTCTTCAAGCAGAATTGCGCACGGCCCATTCCATGCTATGTGCCCATACCGACAGCCAACCGGCGACCAGTAACGTGGCCGCTATGACAGTCCTGGACGACACCTACACCGGCCACGTCGACCCTGGTACCGCGGCCCGCCGCACGCTTCCCGGCGCCACGATTCTCAAGGCGTCGGTGGGCCCGGTGGACAACAACGCGTACCTGGTGACGTGTTCCGCGACCGGAGACACCCTGCTGATCGATGCCGCCAACGACGCCGATGTCCTCATCGACCTCATCCGACGGTATGCCCCGAAAGTGTCGCTGATCGTGACCAGCCACCAGCACTTCGACCACTGGCAGGCGCTGGAGGCCGTGGCCGCCGCCACCGGTGCGCCGACCGCCGCCAACGAGATCGACGCCGAACCGCTGCCGGTCCGGCCGGACCGTTTGCTGGCGGGCGGCGACACCGTGCAAGTCGGCGAGCTGACATTCGACGTCATTCACCTGCGCGGGCACACGCCCGGATCGATCGCGCTGGCCCTCGACGGGCCCGCGACCGGCGGAGTCACCCAGTTGTTCACCGGCGACTGCCTGTTCCCCGGTGGTCTTGGGCGGACAACAAAGCCGGCAGAGTTCGACTCCCTGTTTCAAGACGTCAAGGCGAGGGTGTTCGACCGGTTCGGCGACGAGACGGTTGTCTATCCCGGCCACGGTGACGACACCACGCTGGGTGCCGAGCGCCCCCATCTCGAGGAGTGGCGCGAACGACGCTGGTAATCGGTGCGGTCATCGCCGGTGAAATCGGCTTGAGCGCGCGGGGTCACACCGCTGTCGGTGAGCAGGTGGGCAGAAGACATGCCATGACCGGAGTTCAGCCTCCCGCCATGGCGACCTACGACGTGGTGTGCACGATCAACACGTCGGTCTTGGCCCGACGCGACACGTTGGCCGGTACCGATCCCAGCAGCCGGCCCGCGATCGTGCTCAGACCGACGTTGCCGACCACGAGCAGATCGGCCTTTTCTTCCTCGGCGAGCTGCACCAGCGCATCGACCGGAGCACCGATGACGGGTCGCTCTTCGATGTTCGCCGCACCGGCCGCGACGGCCCGGTCCCTGGCGTCGCGCAGAACCGCGTAAATCGGCGCGGTACCCGACACCTTGTAGCTTTCTTCTCGCAGAGCGTCGGCGGCCCGGGTGTCCTCATGCTGGGGCAGGTACGCCGAGGCAATGATCAGCCTGGCGTTCGCCCCGGCAAGCTGCGCTGCCCGGTCTACCGCACGCATCGACGAGTCCGAGCCGTCGGTTCCTACCACCACGGTCTGATAGGCGCCCATTCACCCTCCCAGTTTCGGTTGGTCAGCCAACCCATGACAGTATCGCGTTTGCCGGGTGCTGAGGAGTTCTATTAGCGATACCGCGTGGCGTGGCGCGACCAGCATTTGCGGGGCCACCCGGCAGCATCGGACAATATCTCCGATGATAAAACAAGCGAATGCCCGCGTCCAAGGCGGAAAGCTTTGCACTACCGAGCTTTTCGTGAAATTCAGGCACGGAACGCGAATTTGCTGTGCCGGCACCGCCCCGCTCGGCGCTCGTATGCGGGACGGCTTGTGACCTGCTTCATCGGCTGCTCCTACAGTGACAATCACCATGTCCATGCCCATTCTTGAGCAGCGCGCCGCGGACGTCGCTGACGAGGCGGCGTCCACCCGCCCGCCCGGCAGGTTGCTCGACCCGTGGGTGATCGCCGTGGTCGCTGCCGTGATCAGCGGCGCCTGGGCCAGTCGGCCTTCGCTGTGGTTCGACGAGGCGGCGACGATATCGGCTTCAGCGAGCCGGACGCTGCCCGAGCTGTGGCGACTGCTGAGCCATATCGATGCCGTGCACGGGCTCTATTACCTGCTGATGCACGGCTGGTTCGCGATATTTCCGCCGACCGAATTCTGGTCGCGGGTCCCCAGCGCTCTGGCGATCGGAGCCGCGGCGGCCGGCGTCACCGTGTTCACCAGGCGGTTTTCGGCACGACCGACGGCGGCGTGCGCGGGCGCCGTTTTCGCCATTCTGCCCCGCACGACCTGGGCGGGCATCGAAGCACGCCCGTACGCCTTCGCGGCTGCCGCGGCCATCTGGCTGACGGTGTTGCTCGTCGGCGCTGTCCGGCGCAACAGACCGCGATTGTGGCTGTGCTACGCGCTGGGATTGATGCTGTCGATCTTGCTGAGCCTCAATTTGGTCCTGTTGGTGCCGGTTTACGCCGTGATGCTCCCGTTGTTGGCAGCACGAGGAAAATCCCCGGTGATCTGGTGGGCCACCACCTCGGCCGTCGCCATCGGCCTGATGATGCCGTTCATCGTCTTCGCCCATGGCCAGGTCGGTCAGGTCAACTGGATCTACCCCGTCAGCTGGCATTACGCCTTCGACATCATCCTGCGGCAGTACTTCGACCACAGCGTTCCCTTCGCTGTCCTCACCGCCGTCACCGTCGTCGCGGCGGTCGTGGCCCGGCTGATCGGCGCGCGGGCCCCGGCGGGCGACCTGCGTCGCCTGGTGATCATGTGCGCCGCGTGGATCGTCATTCCCACTGCCGTCGTTGTCATCTATTCGGCCATCAATGAACCGATGTACTACCCGCGCTACCTGATCCTCACCACGCCCGCGATGGCCATCCTGCTGGCGGTCTGCATCGTGACGATCGCCCGCAAACCGTGGCGCATCGCCGGTGTCGTGCTGCTGTTCGCCGTCGCGGCGTTGCCGGATTACCTCTTCGTCCAACGCTGGCCGTACGCCAAAGAGGGCTGGGATTACAGCCAAGTCGCCGATGTGATCAGCTCCCACGCCGCGCCCGGCGACTGTCTGATGATGGACAACACCGTGCCCTGGAAGCCCGGGCCGGTCCGCGCCGTGCTGGCCGCACGGCCGGCGGCCTATCGGCCGCTGATCGACGTCGGGCGGGGCGCCTACGGACCCAAGGTGGGATGGCTGTGGGACGGCCACGTCGCCGTGTGGCTGGTGACCGCCAAGATCAACAAATGCTCCACCATCTGGACCATCACCGATAAAGACAAGTCGCTGCCCGATCATCAATCCGGACCATCTTTGCCGCCGGGGGTATTCGGGCGTACCCCGGCGTATCGATTCCCGAGCTACCTCGGATTCCATATTGTCGAGCGTTGGCAATTCCATTACTCGCAGGTCGTCAAATCGACGCGGTGAATTCCGCTTTCCCGGCCGCGTGAAGTGCCGACTGCTGGGTATTTGAGAAATATGCAGATCTGGCTATCCGATCCGCTGTTTGGCGGCTCGGTGCAGAGCGGCCGACACATGATCGAGCTTTTCGCCGCGTTCGGGCTGACCGCACTCATTGGCCTGGAACGCACCATCCAGGGCAAAGTCGCCGGACTGCGGACCCAGACCTTCGTGGGCACGTCGTCGGCGTTGATCCTGTTGGTCAGCAAATACGGCTTCGGCGACGTCTTGTCCGCGGGGACAATTGTGCTGGACCCCTCCCGCGCTGCGGCCCAAATCGTCTCGGGCATCGGCTTTTTGGGCGCCGGCATCATCATCATCACCCGGCGGGGCGCGGTGCACGGGCTCACCACAGCGGCGGCGGTCTGGGAATCGGCCACAATCGGCGTGGCGGCAGGCGCCGGCTTGTTGCTGCTCGCGGTCGCCGTCGTGGCCCTGCACTTCGTCAGCGCGCTCGCTTTCAATGCGGTGGAGCGACAACTCAATGCGCGGCTGCGCGGAACCGTCCGGCTGCACATCCTCTACGAAAACGGCCGGGGTGTGCTGCGCGAGCTACTGCGGATCTGCGGGCAGCGCGATTGGCAGCTCACCGAACTCGACGCGGACCCGCACGACATCGACAACGGCGAGGTTTGGGCGACGATGATATTGGCGGGCGCCAGGATCGCCAGCGCAACAGACGCCTCCGTCGGTGTCGACGGCGTCGTGGCCGTCCTCCGGGCCTCGGACGAGACGGACGGAGCTCAGCGCAGGCTGGCGGCCCGGCGCGGCCGGCGAGTGCCGCGGGTCGCGCCGTAAGACGCCACCACCCCGGCGGCGCTCAACGCGGTGAATACCGCAAACAGCCAGCGAGCCGCCATCACGTCGCCGCCCTCGGTGGTGTTGACCACAACACCGGCCAGACCGGCACCGAAGGCCGCGGAGATCAGCTGGACGGTGTTGATCGCCGCGGCCGCGGCCCCGCCTTCGGCCGGGTCGTTGACGGCGGACATTGCGCGCACCGACAGATGCGGCCAGGCCATCCCGATGCCCGTTCCGGCGACCAGCAGCGCCGCCGCCCACAGTGCGGCGGTCCAGTCCGACGCGTCGGCGTGCCGGGCGGCTGCGCCCAGCGCCAGACCCGACGCCACCACCAACGGTGCGGCCGTGATCACCCGTCCGATCGCTCGGGGGTTTTCCACGGATGCGCTGACGATCTCGCTGACCGTCCACCCAACCGCCAGTGCCGCACCCAGGAATCCGGCCGCCATGGGACTCAGATGCGCCAGTCGCTGGCCGAACAACGGCACGTATATGTCCACCATCGCCGCGGCCATCAGCACACCCATGGTCAGATAGATCCACTTCAGGGGTCCAGCACCAAATACGCTGGGCGGCAACACCGCTGCGTGCATCCGCCAGTCGACGATCACGAATAGGCCGACCAGCACGATGCCGGCGGCGAGCAGACCGACCGTCGCGAGGAGGTTGCGCGGAATCTCCGCGACGCTCACGGCCAGCGCGGCGGCACCGATGAGCACCAGCGACCACACCGGCACCTTCATCACCGGCGTGTTGGCACCCGGGTCGACCCGCCCCGTGGCCAACGCGACCGGCACCAACATGGCCATCAGACCGGTCAGCGCCGCCATCGCGACAAAGGCCAATCGCCACAACCCGTATTGCGCGAAAAGGCCACCCGTCGCGGGCCCGACCAGCGTGGCCACGCCCCACATCGCCGACACCAGCGCCGAACCCCGCGTCCACAACCAGCGCGGCAACGCGGCGTTGATGACGGCATAGCCGAGGCCGGCCAGCAGGCCCCCCGCCACGCCCTGGAGGGCGCGTCCGGCTATCAGAATCTCCATGTTGGGCGCTGCCCCGCAGACCAGACTGGCGACGCCGAACACGGCCAGTCCCATCAGGTACGACGACCGTGCCCCGGCGCGCAGCAGCATCGGGTTGACCATGGTCGCCGCGACCACCGACCCGACCAGGTAAAGGGTCGTCACCCAGGCATATAGACGGCTGCCGCCGATTTCGGCGACCGTGTTCGGGAGCAGGCTGCTGGTCAGGAACTCGTTGGTGGCGTAGAGCGCGACGCCGCCAGCCAGCACCACCGACGTGCCCAGGTACCTGCCGCCCAGCAGCTCGCGCCAGCTGCCGGCAGTGCTGGCAGGGTGCGTCACTTCAGGCCGGCCGCGTCCATCCCGCGCAGTTCCTTCTTGAGGTCGGCGATCTCGTCGCGGAACCGCGCGGCCAGCTCGAACTGCAGGTCACGGGCGGCGGCCATCATCTGCTCGGTGAGGTCTTTGATCAGGTCGGCCAGCTCGGCGCGCGGCATGTGCGCCGTGTCGCGGCCCTCGAACACACCGGCACTGACCGCGCGGCCGGGCTCGCCCTGGGCCCGCCGGCCACGGGACGCGTTGCGTCCCGACCCGCCGACCGGGACGGACTCGGTGGCTTCGGTATCAGCGGCCTCGCGATAGACCTGGTCGAGAATGTCGGCGATCTTCTTGCGCAGCGGCTGCGGGTCGATGCCATGCGCCTCGTTGTAGGCGACCTGCTTGGCCCGGCGCCGTTCGGTCTCGTCGATGGCCTCTTTCATCGAGTCGGTCATCTTGTCGGCGTACATGTGCACCTCGCCGGCGACGTTGCGGGCGGCGCGGCCGATGGTCTGGATCAGGCTCCGCGACGACCGCAGGAAGCCTTCCTTGTCGGCGTCGAGGATCGCCACCAGCGACACCTCGGGCAGGTCCAGGCCCTCGCGCAGCAAGTTGATGCCAATCAGCACGTCGTAGTCACCGAGCCGCAGCTGGCGCAGCAGTTCCACCCGGCGCAACGTGTCGACCTCGGAGTGCAGGTAGCGCACCCGGATACCCATCTCCAGCAGGTAATCGGTGAGGTCTTCGGCCATCTTCTTGGTCAGCGTCGTCACCAGCACCCGCTGGTCGGCGTCGGCACGCTTGCGGATCTCGCCGATCAGGTCGTCGATCTGCCCCTTGGTCGGTTTGACCACCACTTTCGGGTCCACCAGGCCGGTGGGGCGGATCACCTGCTCGACGAACTCGCCACTGGACTGGCTGAGCTCGTACGGGCCGGGGGTGGCCGACAGGTACACCGTCTGCCCGATCCGGTCGGCGAACTCCTCCCAGGTCAGCGGCCGGTTGTCGCACGCCGACGGCAACCGGAACCCGTACTCCACCAGGTTGCGCTTGCGGGACATGTCGCCTTCGTACATGCCGCCGATCTGCGGCACGGTGACGTGCGACTCGTCGATGACGAGCAGAAAGTCTTCCGGGAAGTAGTCGAGCAAGGTCGCCGGCGGCGAACCCGGGCCTCGGCCGTCGATGTGGCGGGAGTAGTTCTCGATGCCCGAGCAGAACCCGACCTGCCGCATCATCTCGATGTCGTAATTGGTGCGCATCCGCAGTCGCTGGGCTTCCAGCAGCTTGCCGTGCCGCTCGAATTCCGCGAGCCGCTCGGCGAGTTCTTCTTCGATGGTGGAGATCGCGTGAGCCATCCGCTCGGGACCGGCCACATAGTGGGTGGCCGGGAAGATCCGCAGCGAGTCGACCTTGCGGATCACCTCGCCGGTCAGCGGGTGCAGGTAGTACAGGGCTTCGATCTCGTCGCCGAAGAACTCGATGCGAACCGCCAGCTCTTCGTAGGACGGGATGATTTCGACGGTGTCGCCGCGCACCCGGAACGAACCGCGGGTGAAGGACAGGTCGTTGCGGGTGTACTGCACGTCGACCAGCAATCGCAGCAGGCCGTCGCGTGGCACGTCGCTGCCCACCTGCAGTTCGACGGACCGGTCCAGGTAGGACTGCGGGGTGCCCAGCCCGTAGATACACGACACCGAGGCCACCACCACCACGTCGCGACGGGACAGCAGCGACGACGTCGCGGAGTGCCGCAGCCGCTCCACGTCGTCGTTGATGGAGCTGTCCTTTTCGATGTAGGTGTCGGTCTGCGCGATATAGGCCTCCGGCTGGTAGTAGTCGTAGTACGACACGAAGTACTCGACTGCGTTGTGCGGCAACATCTCTCGGAGCTCATTGGCCAACTGGGCGGCCAGCGTCTTATTGGGCGCCATCACCAGGGTGGGCCGCTGCAGCCGCTCGATGAGCCATGCGGTGGTGGCCGACTTCCCGGTGCCGGTGGCGCCCAGCAGCACCACGTCACGCTCCCCCGCTTTGATCCGCCGCTCCAACGCGTCGATGGCCGCCGGCTGATCGCCGGCCGGAGCGTGCGGACTGACCACCTCGAAGCGCGCGCCGGAACGCACGATGTCCTCAACGGCGCGGTATTCCGAGTGAGCGACTACCGGATGTTCAGTGGCGAAAGCCATGCCACCAGAGTAGAGCCGGGCACCGACAAGTGGGCCGGTGCCGGACGTCCCGGGCTATCCGGCGGGACGGGTCCACGTCCGGGCGACCGGATCGCATTGCAGCAGGTAGCCGTCGTTCGAGGTGGACATGGCGAACACCGAGACGCCCGGCCGGTCGCATGAGCTACCGGAGGCGTGAACTCCGGTCGTGATAGGGGCTTTGGCCCAGGTGCTGCCCTCGCACACGATCTGCTCGCTGTTGGTCGGGTCGTAGGCGAGTTTGTCGACGTCGGTGCACAACCCGCCCAGCACCGGCGGCGACGACGGGGTCGACGGCGCGTCCGCGGTGCCGGCCACCTGGGCGGGATCCGCCAAGGTCACGCCGGCCGGCACGTCGCCGACCCGGGTGGCCACCACCGGCACCCGCACCACCGCTCCCTGGGCGCCGCACTCATTGCTGAGCACGGTCTCGGTCTGCGTGCCGCGCAGCGTGCCGTCGGCCTGCGGCACCAACGACCACGCGACCGTCTCCTGCTGGGTGGCTCGGACCTGTCCGTTCGGCAGCAGGCAGCCCACCCGCTCCTGCGCAGGAGTGCCCTGCCAATAGCCACCCACGAAACGCAACGTGTCGGTCTGGCCTCCATTGGTGGTGCTGGCCACTTGGTGGGTGGCATCGTCCAGCTGAGTCCCGGTGGCCGCGCACCCGTTGGTGGTGCACCCGGAACGAAAACCCCACCAGCTGGTGGTGACTCCGTCGTTCCGGATCGGGATGCCGTTGGTGGTCCGCTGGGTTTGGTCGTAATCCAGTTTGTAGGTGCCGTTGAGCACCGGCCCGCCGGAGGTGGCAGGTGCGACGCTGGCCGCCGGGGCGGAGGGTTTCGACGCCAGCGCGGGGTTGGCCTGCGGAGTTACCGGCTGGAAGGAGTACAGGACCGACCAGGTCGCCGCCACCGCGATCAGCACCGCGCAGACCAGCGCGGTCGCCCACCGGGTCCGTGACGAGAATTTGTGTTTCATCGCGGCGACCACGCCGCGGACTCCACGCCGTCGGGGCGGCATGAACACCGCGCTACCAGACTGCGCGCCGCGGTCAACATCGAAGACGCCGTCGAACTGCTCGCTGACGGCGGCCGCGAACGCGCGGCACCGCTCGAACCTGTCTTCGGGCTGTTTGGCAAGGGCCTTGAAGAACACCTCGTCGAGGCGGGCCAGATCCGGGCGGTAATCGCTGAGCCGGGGCGGTGCCTCGTGCAGGTGCTGGCTGATCACCGCGATCGGGTTGGAGTGCTGGAACGGTGGCGCACCGGTGAGCAGATGGAAAGCCGTAGCGGCCAAAGCGTATTGGTCTGCCCGCCCATCGATATTGGACCCGGTCAATTGTTCGGGCGCCGCGTAGGCCACCGTTCCCACCGCGACGTTGGTCTCGGTGATCCCGCTGATGTCACCCAGGTGACGCGCGACACCGAAGTCCGCCAACAGAATTCGGCGTGCCCCATCCTCGGGATGGGTGAGCAGGATGTTGGCCGGTTTGACGTCGCGGTGCAGCAGGCCGCGATCGTGGGCGTAGTCGAGCGCGCCGGCGACGGCGTGCAGGATCGCACACACCTCGTGGATCGGCATTCCGCTCTGGTGGCGCTCTTTGACCAGCCGGGCGGCATCGGTGCCCTCGACGTAGTCCATCGAAATCCAGAGCTGACCGTCGAATTCGCCGCGATCGTGGACCCCCACGATGTGCGGGTGCCAAAGCGTTGCGGCAAGATCGGCCTCCCGGTTGAACCTCTCGCGGAACTCACCATCCGCTGTCACCGCCTCGGCGAGGACTTTGATCACGTCGCGACGCGGCAGCCTGGGATGCAGCGCCAGATAGACCTCGGCCATGCCGCCGGCGCCCAGCTTCCGCAAGATCGTGTAGCCGGCGAACGGCGCACCGTTGCTGATGGCAAGGCGCGCCCCACTGGCCTCGCTGTGCTGCTGTGCCGGCTCAGACTCCGCGACCGGGGACGAGCCTACTGTTGGAACGCGGCGGCGCAGTAGCTGAGCGACGGTCCCCGAGGGCGGCAACGGAAAGCCCGCGCGCAGCGCCTCACGGGCCAGACGCGGGTTGCTCAGCAGCCGTCGCCCGGCATCAAGACGCCGGGTGGCTCCCTTGTCCTCGTCCATCTGCGGTTCCCCCTCAAATCTCGGCACTACCTTCGGGTATTGCCGCAACCCGATGCGGCGCGCAACATGGTGGGCGCTTGCTTCGGATCGGAGCCCGTAGCGTCGTCTGTAGTACTGCTGCCCGGCACGGCCGCGTTCCCGGCGTGTCCGGACAGAAGCTCTTGCACCCCCGCCTTCGAATAATGCCCTATCGCAGTAGGCGATTCGTCTCAGCAACCTATGAAACAGTTATGAGTGGCGAATCGACACATAGCGAAGTCACAGGCGAGTCCAATAGAGCTCACTCGCCGCGCGGACCGATACTTGAGTAGTGACTCGACCCGCCCCGCCCGTCCTGACAGTTCGGCTCAACGGGTCCGAACGTTCCTTCGCGGCAGGCCACGAGGTGGTCATCGGACGCGACGTGCACGCCGACGTGCGCATCGCGGATCCGCGGATTTCCCGCGCGCACCTGATCGTGCAGTTCGATCAAGGCCGATGGCTGGCGATCGACAACGGCTCGCTGAACGGGACCTACCTCAACGGCTACCGGATGCCGGTCATCGACATCCACGACGGCCAGAGCATCAACGTCGGGAATCCGCACGGACCGCGGCTGACCTTCGCCATCGGACCGGCGCAGGGACACGCCAGCCGACCGGGCCGGACGCGGCCGATGCAGGACTCCGGGCCACCCACGCTGACCTGGTCGGTGCTCGCAGAACAAACGAATCCCACCCAGCCGCCGCTGGCGCCGCGAGGCCAGTCGGGGAGCAAGACCACGAACCCTGGCCGGAGCGGTCCCAGGGCCGCACCGTCGCGGCCGATGCCACCCAAACAGCCCACGAGGCCGACGAATCCACCACCGCGGCAACCGGTTTCGCAGCCGCGCCAGGCGCCACCGCCGCCGCCGATGCCGACCTCGGGGATGCGGTCACAACACACCCCGCCCGACCCGCCCACCGTGGTCAATGCCGGTTCGGGGGCGGGGTCGGGGGCCGGGTCGCACGCCGACACTGACACCGGGGCGCCATCTCAGCCGGACTCGACGTCATCCGCCGAATTCACCGTGATCGATGCCAGGACGGGCGACGTGTCCAACCTCGCGACCCGAATGGTGAAGTTCCTTACGCCGCGCACGTCGTCGCCGGCCGACAAAACTGGCACCGTCACGATTGGTCGCGCCGCCGACAACGACATCGTCGTCTCCGATGTCTTGGCCTCTCGTCAGCATGCGACATTGGTGCAGACACCGCTCGGCACCGAGATCCGGGACGTCAGCGTCAACGGAACCTTCGTCAACGGCACCCGGGTCGGCTCCGCGATCTTGACCGAGGACGACGTCGTCACCATCGGCAACGTCGATCTGGTGTTCCGCGATGGCACGCTGATCCCGAGCAGCGAGGCCGCGGCGCGCACCGGCGGTCTGGAGGTGCGCGGGGTCAGATACGTCGTCGACAACGGCAAACAGCTGCTGGACGAGATCTCACTGTCCGCCCGGCCCGGCACCCTGACCGCCGTGATCGGCGGCTCGGGTGCCGGAAAGAGCACACTTGCCCGGCTGATCGCCGGCTACGCCCGCCCCACGTCGGGCTCGGTCAGCTTCGAAGGCCACGACATCCATGCCGAATACGCGTCGTTGCGCAGCAGGATCGGCATGGTCCCGCAAGACGACGTGGTACACCGCCAGCTCACGGTGAACCAGGCACTGGGCTACGCCGCCGAACTGCGACTGCCTCCCGACACCAGCAAATCCGACCGCGCCCGGGTGGTCGCCAAGGTCCTCGACGAGCTTGATCTGGCCAAACACGCCGAAACCCGGGTCGACAAGCTGTCCGGCGGTCAACGCAAGCGCGCGTCGGTGGCCCTGGAACTGCTCACCGGGCCGTCGTTGTTGATCCTCGACGAGCCGACTTCGGGTCTGGACCCGGCGCTGGACCACCAAGTCATGACGATGCTGCGCCAGTTGGCCGACGCCGGTCGGGTGGTGATCGTGGTGACGCACATGTTGTCCTACCTCGATACCTGTGACCAGCTGCTGTTGGTGGCCCCGGGCGGCAAGACGGCCTACTGCGGCCCGCCCGACCAGATCGGCGAGGCGATGGGAACCACCAACTGGGCCAAGATCTTCACCCGGGTGGGCGCCGACCCCGAAGAAGCCAACAGACGTTTCGTGGCCCAGCGCGAGGCCGAGAAGCGGCCCCAGAAACTGATGCCGGCCAAGGATGAGGCGCCGGGTGACCTGGGTGAACCGGTGCATACCAGCGTGCGCCGCCAGATCTCGACGATCGCTCGCCGCCAGGTCCGCCTGGTCATCGCCGACCGCGCCTACTTCATCTTCCTGGCGCTCTTGCCGTTCATCCTGGGTGTGCTGTCCCTGACCGTTCCCGGCAACAGCGGATTCCGGGTACCGGGCCCGAACGCCGGAACGCCCGACGAATCCGCGCAGATCCTGAACCTGCTGCTGCTCGCCGCGGCCTTCATGGGCACCGCGCTGACCATCCGCGACCTGGTGGGCGAACGTGCCATCTTCCAACGCGAACAGGCGGTGGGTTTGTCGACCTCGGCCTACCTGCTCGCCAAGACCGCGGTGTTCTGCGGCTTCGCCGTTCTGCAGTCGGCGATCACCACCACGATCGTGGTGATCGGCAAGGGCGCACCGACCCGCGGCGCCGTGCTGCTGGGGAACGCCACCTTCGAGCTGTTTGCGACGGTCGCCGCGACCTGTGTCGCCTCGGCGATCCTCGGCTTGGCCATTTCGTCGCTGGTTCGCTCCAGCGAGCAGATCATGCCGCTGTTCGTGGTGTCGATCATGGCCCAGCTGGTGCTGTGCGGCGGGATGGTCCCGGTGACCGGCCGGCTGGCGCTCGACCAGCTGTCCTGGGTGATGCCCGCGCGCTGGGGCTACGCTGCGGCGTCGGCAACGGTCGACGTACGGCACCTGGTACCGGAGTCGCTGCTCCCCCAGGACCGGTTCTGGCAGCACACATCCAAGATCTGGCTGCTCGACATGGGGATGCTGGCAGCGTTGTCGCTGTTCTATGGTGGCTTTGTGCGGTGGAAGATCCGGCTACGCCGTTAACGGGGTCGTCAGGGGCCGGTAGGGTGACATCATCCATCCACCGAAGCACGAAACGTTCGACTTGCTCGCCCGCACCAACACCGATCCCAAGGGCATTGTGCGGGCCGTCGACGAGTACGTACTACACCCGTGGGGACTGTACGTAGCCCGGCCCACTCCCGGCCGGGCCCAGTTCTACTACCTCGAGTCGTGGCTGTTGCCGTCACTGGGCCTGCGGGCCACGGTCTTTCACTTCAACCCGGGCTATGAACGCGACCACAACTACTACCTGGATGTGGGCGAATACACGCCCGGCCCGGACGTGTGGCACTCCGAAGACCATTACCTGGACATCGAGGTCCGCACCGGCACCGGCGTGGACCTGGCCGATGTCGGCGAGTTGCTGGATGCCGTCCGCCACGGCCTGCTGACTCCGGAGGTCGCCGAACAGGCGGTGCGCCGTGCCGTGGACGCCGTCGAGGGGCTGGCCCGCAACGGCTATGACCTGTCCCGCTGGCTCGCCGGCAAGGGCATGAAGCTCACCTGGCGCAGCACATAGTCGACGCTGAGGCCGGTGTGGACCATTATCGGCATGGGCCGAAACTCGTTTCGAACGGAGGTCTAACGACCCTACAGATCAGCGGGCCGGCACCCTAGCTTCGACGGCATCGGGATGGTGACACTTCAGCACGTTGTCAGGGAGAGAAGTCATGACCACTGCGCGCAAGCTTATGCACGCCGGCGCCACCTGTACCGGCCGGTGCTAAACGCTGACCGTGAAAGCGGGATCAAATACATTGCTGCCCAACGTGCTCCGAATACCCTCCGCCCGGGCGCGCTGGCGTCGGGAAGCCGCTGACTCGCGCACGACAACAGTGCCGCTCCTCGGCGCATCCGCGGACCGGATGCCTCTGCTGAGCGCTCACCGCTGCGATGCGACGAGGGCTCACCGCTAGTCTTGGACGACAGCCGAAGTGATTGGAGAAAGGCTGTGACGTTTTTCCAAGCGATCGCCGTCGACTTCGACGGCACGTTGGCCTCCGACGGCCAGCTAGCACCGCGGGCGGTGCAGGCAACGGACCAAGCCCGACAGCAGGGACTGACAGTTGCGCTGGTCACCGGCCGCATCGGAGCGGAATTGCAGGCCGAGTTCCGCCACATCGCCGACCACTTCGACGCGCTCGTCCTGGAAAACGGCGCGGTGACAGTGGTCAAGGGACACGTACGCGCGCTGGCAGAGCCGGTGGACCGTGGCCTCGACGATGCGCTCGCCCAGCGTGGGGTGCCATTCCGTCGCGGCGAGGTGCTGGTGGCCATAGACGGCGAGCACGCGGCGACCGTCGTCGAGGTGATCGGCGAGCTTGGATTGGACTGCCAGATCATCCGAAACCGGACTGCCCTGATGGTGTTGCCAGCCGGCGTCACCAAAGGGACCGGCCTGCAGGCGGTGCTGGCCGAGGTAAATCTGTCCCCGCACAACACCATCGCGGTCGGCGATGCGGAGAACGACTTGTCGATGTTCAGCGTTGCGGAGATCGGCGTCGCGGTATCCGATGCCATCGCATCGGTGCGGCGGCACGCCGATCTCGTCCTCGACCAACCAGACGGCACCGGCGTCGCCGACTTGCTGGCCGGCCCGTATCTCAGTGGGACACAACGCTGGTGCCCGCCGCGGCGGTGGATCGACATCGGCACCTTCGCTGACCAGACCCCCACCCGGATACCGGGAAGTCAGGGCCGCATCCTCGTTACCGGACCGGCCGCATCGGGCAAGAGTCACCTGGTTGGCCTGATGGCCGAGCGATGGATACTGGCCCACTACTGTGTCCTGGTCATCGACCCCGAAGGCGACCACGTTCAATTGCAGCAGCTCGACGAGGTGCAGGTGATTGATGGCGGCGACCACCTGCCCGAACCCACCGAACTGGTCAATAGGCTGAGACCGCAGTCCAGCATGGTGGTGGACATGTCCGGGGTCGCCGGGCCGGCCAAGGCGGAGTATCTGCATCGACTCCGGGCGACCGCCGAAGCGCACCGCGAACAACACGGATTCCCGCACTGGGTGATCTATGACGAGGCGCAACTCCTCGGCACCGATGAGGAAGCACACTGGGCGCGACGCGGCGGCTACGTGTTGTCATCGTTCGCACCGGCGTCACTGCCGGCCCACGAGATCGACAGCAGTGACGTGGTGTTGACGCTCACCAGTAACGACCTTGGGGCACACGTGGCGTTGGTATGGCGGGCCACGGTGAGTTATGGCTCCGGGCCTCCGCGCGCGTTTACCATCGCTGACCGCCAGACCGAACACGTGCGGCACCGCCACAAATATGCCGATGTGCGCCTGCCCAACGAGCGCCGGTTCTACTTTCATGCAACCGACGGCCAATACGTCCGCCCCGCCGCGACGATGCAGGAATTCCGCACTGCGCTATGCCATCTCGATCAACGCGCACTGCAATACCATCTCGACCGCGGGGATTTCTCCCGCTGGCTGGACGGCGCCATCGCCGACAGCGACTTCGCACAGCAGGTGGCGGCCTGGGAGGACGAGGTACTGGCCCGCCGCGCCGCGGACCTAGAGCGCATACGCCACCAACTCGTGCGCACGCTGGACGAGCGCTATCTGTTGCCCGACACCACCGCTGAGCCCAGCACGCCATCGACGCACGGATAAAGCGCAGCGACGTAGCCGGCCCCGTTTCTACCGTCATGTGGACGGGTACCTTGTTGGCATGCCCGGCGCACAGCACGACGACGGCAACGGGACCGGCGAGGTGGACGAATTGTCATGACGGATTTCGCCGGTCTGCCCGGCCGGGTCCGCGAGGCGCTGCACGACGAGCCGGTACCCGACTGGCGAACCCCCACCCTGGCCACCTTGACCGAGAAGCGGTTCTCCGATCCGCACTGGATCTTCGAGCGCAAGTTCGACGGGATGCGTTGCCTGGCCTTTCGCGACGGCGACCGGGTGCGACTACTGTCGCGAAATCGCCAGCCACTCAACGGAACCTACCCGGAGCTGGTTGACGCGCTCCACGCCCAGCGCACCACCCGGTTCGTCGTGGACGGCGAGGTGGTCGCGTTCGAGGGACGACGTACCAGCTTCGCCCGGCTGCAGGGTCGCCTGGGCATCACCAACCCAGAAGTCGCCCGCGCATCGCCAATCCGCGTCTGCTACTACCTGTTCGACCTGCTGCACCTCGACGGCAAGTCGACCGTCGACGTTCCGCTGATATGGCGGAAAAAGCTGCTGCGCAGTGCTATTGAGTTCGGTGGTCCGCTGCGGTACACCCCGCACCGGGTCGAGGCCGGGATCGCCGCCTACCGAGCCGCCTGCGAGCGCGGCGACGAAGGAGTGATCGCCAAGCTGGCCGACTCGACGTACGACGGTCGCCGTTCGAACAATTGGCTGAAGTTTAAGTGCGTCCGCGACCAAGAGTTCGTGGTCGGAGGCTACACCAGCCCCCAAGGCAGCCGAGTCGAGTTGGGTGCACTGCTGCTGGGCTACTACGAAGGCCGCGACCTGGTCTACGCCGGCAAGGTGGGCACCGGGTTCGACGACGCCACGCTGCACCGCCTGCACGAGCGGCTGTCGGCGATCACGCGGGACACCCCACCATTCAGCCGGGGGTTGGTGCGCGAGAACAGCGCCCACTGGGTGCGCCCGGAAATGGTGGTCCAGATCGGATTCACCGAATGGACCCGCGACGGAAAACTGCGCCACCCCCGCTACCTTGGCCTGCGTACCGACAAGGTCCCCGCCGACGTGGTGCGGGAGACGCGCTGATGGCCCGCATCGACGTCGAGATCACCCACCCGGACCGGGTGTTGTTTCCCGACCCCTCCTCTCAAAAAGGGATCACCAAGCGCGATCTCGTCGACTACTACGGCGAGGTGGCCGACACCATGTTGCCGCACCTGCGGGGCCGGCCGCTCAATGTGCAGCGGTTTCCCCGCGGCATCCGCGAAGGGGGCTTCCTGCAACAGGATTTCGCCGATTCGCTGCCGGACTGGATGGGCCGCGTCGAGGTTGCCAAGGAGGACGGCACCGTGGTTCATCCGCTGGCCGAACGCCCGGAGGCGTTGCGCTGGCTGGCCAACCAGAACTGCATCACAGTGCATGCATGGCTGTCGCGGCAGGGCCGGCTGAACAGTCCCGATCGCCTGGTGTTCGACCTCGACCCAGCCGACAGCGACTTCGCGGTGGTGCGGGCGACCGCCCGCGCGACGGCCGGGGTCCTGCATGACCTCGGCCTGATGTGCTACGTACAGACCACCGGGTCGCGTGGGCTGCACGTCGTGGTGCCGATACGCGCCGACACCGATTACGACACCGCCCGCCAGTTCGCCCGCGACGTCGCCGAAGTGGTGGTCGCCGACGACGCCACCCACCGCACCCTGGAAGTCCGCAAAGACAAAAGAGACGACCGGGTGTATCTCGACATTATGCGAAACGCCTACGCCCAGACGGCCGTTGCGCCGTATTCGGTCCGGCCCCGTGCCGGCGCCCCGGTGGCCACCCCACTGGAGTGGGATGAGCTGGACACCACCGGCTTACGGGCGGACCGATTCACAATCCGTGATGTTCCGAAAAGGCTTGCCGGCCAACCCGATCCGTGGGCGGGCATGTCTCAGCACGCGCGTTCATTGACCGGTCCGCTGCGGCGGCTGGCGAGACTTCGCGGCTGAATACCCTGGTCAGCCGTGACGCTGGGCGTAATCTCAGCAACTATGCGCACCGACGGCCGCGACTGGGCGCCGATCGCCGCCATCACGGCGCTTGTGGTTGGCTCTCAGCTTGCTCCCGCAACCGCGCACGCAGACCTGCACAACATCACCTACCGCGCCAGGATCGACGGGGCGACAACCGATAGCCAGGCCACCTTCGTGATCAACGGCGGCCAGACGAACACTGCCGGCCTGAGTTCGATGCCCTGCAACGTATTCGAGGCCGATACGGTGCTGCCGGACCCGCAGCAAGCCGGCATGCAGATTGTGCTTCATCGGCCCTATTCGGCGAACGTGCACTGCGAGGTCGACGTGGACGACAACGTTTTCGCCCAGGTTGATCAATTCGTCCGACCCGCAACACCCGGAAACGCCGGCCCGATGAACGGTGTCCTGGCTTGCGGGGCACCAATTCCCGGCTAGGGCCGCCAGCCGGCCGAGTCGGCCCACTCCCACGCCTGCCGGTACGCGTCGGCAAACCACGGCTCCTTGGCGGCGGCATAGGCTGCGGTGTCGCCGTCGCCGCGCTCTACGGCTGCCCGCTTGACGGATGAGTAGTCGGCGCGCACATCGGGGTTGGCCACCAGCCAGTCAACGAACAGCAGGGCGAACTGCTGATTGGGCCAGCCGTCGACCCGGATATGCACGTTGGTCGGTCGCCCTGGATCCGCTGAGGCGTGAATACGCTTGTGCCACAACGATGGATCGTCGGCATGGTCGAAGCGGTCGACGGTGCTGCGGGCATCGGCCTTCACGACGTCCTCGGTGATGCGCTCGATGCGCGGGTAGCCCGC
The DNA here is from genome assembly GCA_963848535.1 of uncultured Actinomycetota bacterium. GTDB lineage: Bacteria > Actinomycetota > Actinomycetes > Mycobacteriales > Mycobacteriaceae > Mycobacterium. Next base: position 94,895 of record CAWKEM010000021.1, on the reverse strand, counting down.
CGACAGCAACGGCTCGGCGAGTTCGTCGACGACCGCAAGTGATTCGACGGTGATCTGGATGTCGATAACGTCCCTGGCTGGGAAATTCAAGAGCCCGGGCACGGCGGTCGAACCGATGTGGTCGACGCGCAACGCCCGGTGGCCGCACGTGGTCTGTAACCGGGCAAGGATCCGCCGCGCCTGATCCGGCCAGCTCGGGTCGGGTGGCACCAGTCGTGCTGCGGCCTGAGCGATCTGCCGCGCACTGAGGTTGTGGGCGAACGGCAAGATCCGGTTGTTCCACACGTCATGGGCCCGGGCCACCAACTCCTCGGGGCTGCCCGAGTTGTCCAGCCACACGTCGGCGACAGCGCGGCGCTGCTCGTCGTTGGCCTGTGCGGCGATCCTGGCGCGGGCGTCTTCTTCGGGCATGCCGCGTTGGCCGACCAGCCGTCGCACCCGTACCTCGACGTCGGTGTGCACCACAACAACCAGCGGGAAAAGCGGCGCCATTCCGGATTCCACCAGCAGCGGAATGTCCTCGACGACAACCGCATCGTCGGGCACTGACGCGATGATCTCCGCGCGGCGCTTACCCACTAATGGGTGAACGATCCCGTTAAGTACGTTGCGTGCGTCGTCGTCGGCAAAAGCCTTGGCAGCCAGAGCCGGCCGGTCCAGCGATCCGTCAGGAAGCAGGATGTCGTCACCGAACGCTTCGACCAGCGCCGCCAGCCCTTCGGTTCCCGGCTGCACCACCTCGCGGGCAATGACATCGCCGTCGACGATGATCGCGCCGCATTTCGCGAAGGTGACCGACAGCGCCGACTTGCCGGCGCCGATGCCGCCGGTCAGCCCGATACGCAGCATGCCTGAACGCGATTATGCGTTGCCGGCGAGTTTCTCCCGCAGCGCAGCCAATTGGGCATCGCTGGCCAGCGACCCGCCCGCGGCCTTCTCCGACGGCGCGCCGTTGCCCGGGGCCGACTGGTCACCACCGCCATGCCCGGCCGCCTCGGCCGCGGCGAACTTCTCCATCTGCGCCGTGTGCATCTTGTGCCGGCGCTCGGCCTCGGCGTAGCGCGCTTCCCATTCGGCACGCTGCTTGTCGAATCCCTCGAGCCACTCGTTGGTTTCAGGGTCGAAGCCCTCGGGGAAGATGTAGTTGCCCTGCTCGTCGTAGCTGTCGGCCATGCCGTACTTCGCCGGGTCGAACTCCTCGGTGTAGTCCTCGTTGGCCTGCTTGAGCGACAACGAGATCCGGCGGCGCTCCAGGTCGATGTCGATGACCTTGACCATTGCGTCGTCGCCGACGGCGACCACCTGGTCGGGTACCTCGACGTGCCGCTCAGCCAGCTCGGAGATGTGCACCAGACCTTCGATGCCTTCCTCGACACGGACGAACGCACCGAACGGAACCAGCTTGGTGACCTTGCCCGGCACGATCTGGCCGATGGCGTGCGTGCGGGCGAAGTGCCGCCACGGGTCTTCCTGAGTCGCCTTGAGCGACAACGAAACCCGTTCGCGGTCCATGTCGACGTCGAGCACCTCGACGGTGACCTCGTCGCCGACCTGGACCACTTCGGACGGGTGGTCGATGTGCTTCCAAGACAGCTCGGAGACGTGCACCAGGCCGTCCACCCCGCCAAGGTCGACGAAGGCGCCGAAGTTGACGATGGACGAGACCACACCCTTGCGGATGGCGCCCTTCTGCAGCTGGTTGAGGAACTCGCTACGCACCTCGGACTGGGTCTGCTCCAGCCAGGCCCGCCGCGACAGCACCACGTTGTTGCGGTTCTTGTCCAGCTCGATGATCTTGGCCTCGATCTCCTTGCCGATGTACGGCTGCAGATCGCGGACCCGCCGCATCTCCACCAGCGATGCGGGCAGGAAGCCACGCAACCCGATGTCGAGGATGAGGCCACCCTTGACCACCTCGATGACGGTGCCCTTGACGGCCTCGTCCTTCTCCTTGAGCGCCTCGATGGTGCCCCAGGCGCGCTCGTACTGCGCGCGCTTCTTGGAGAGGATCAGCCGGCCCTCTTTGTCCTCCTTGGTGAGCACCAGGGCTTCGACCTCATCGCCGACGGAAACGACCTCGCTGGGGTCGACGTCGTGCTTGATGGAGAGCTCGCGGGCGGGGATGACCCCTTCGGTCTTGTAGCCGATGTCGAGGAGCACCTCGTCCCGGTCAACTTTGACAATCGTCCCTTCGACGATGTCGCCATCGTTGAAGTACTTGATCGTTTTGTCTATTGCGGCGAGAAAATCCTCGCTGGAGCCTATGTCGTTGACGGCTACTTGCGGCGAGGTGACGGCGGGACTCGACATGTTGTTGGGTTGCTCCGGACAGGTTTGGTCGTAGGGACAAATTGGGATTTACCCATCGAGGCTACTCGACAGGGCACACGCTGGACAAACTCGGTCGTGGTTGACCAATCGGGGACCGGATGGCCCGGCAGCTGCCGAGTCGTCCGGCCCGGCCGGCGTTTGCGCAGCGTGCCCTCGCGGTGCCCCTGTCGACAGCCGGATTTCACCAGGTCGAACGGGCGAACCGAACTCGACCGGTCCCCCGGATTTCTTCGCGGCTTCATCAGCCGTTCGCCGACTTTCCACCCCGGTTATCGGCGTTGCCACCGAGCGGTGGTGAAGCCGGCGGATAAGAGGACGGAGCTTCAGTGCCCGGCGCTTTGCGCGGGCGTTGATGTGCCTTAATGAGCAGCAGCATCCCAGCTGCGACCGTAACCCACCGAAACCTCCAGCGGGACGTCGAGCGGGTAGGCACCGCCCATCTTCTCGCGCGCCAGCGCTTCGACCTGTTCTCGCTCACCGGGCGCGATTTCGAACAACAACTCGTCGTGTACCTGCAGCAGCATCCGGGATGTCAGCCCGGCGGCTTTGATCGCCTTGTCGACCTCGATCATCGCCACCTTGATGATGTCGGCCGCGCTGCCCTGGATGGGCGCGTTGAGCGCCGCCCGCTCGGCGGCCTCGCGCACCTGACGATTACTGCTGTCCAACTCGGGAAGATATCGGCGGCGGCCCAACACAGTCGAGGTGTAGCCGTCCTTGCGGGCCTGCTCGACGACGGCATGCAGATAGTCACGTACCCCGCCGAATCGGGCGAAGTATTGGTCCATCTGGACCTTCGCCTCCTCGGTGGAGATCTTCAGCTGGGTGGACAGCCCGTAGGCGCTCAACCCGTAGGCCAGCCCGTATGACATGGCCTTGACCCGGCGCCGCAACTCGGCGGTGACCTCCTCGATCGGCACCCCGAACGCGCGCGAGGCCACGAACGAGTGCAGGTCCTCCCCCGTGTTGAAAGCTTCGATGAGGCCCTCGTCCCGGGACAGGTGCGCCATGATCCGCATCTCGATCTGGCTGTAGTCGGCGGTCATCAGCTCGGCAAATGGCCCATTGGGGCCGTCCCCGACCACGAAGGCATCGCGAATCTGGCGGCCCGCGTCGGTGCGGATCGGGATGTTCTGCAGGTTGGGTTCTGTCGACGACAACCGGCCGGTCGCCGCGATCGTCTGGTTGAACGTGGTGTGGATGCGGCCGTCGTCGGCCACCGAGTTCAGCAGCCCGTCGACGGTCACCTTCAGCCGGGTGACATCGCGATGCACGAGCAGGTGTTGCAGAAACGGATGCCCGGTCTTGTCGAAGAGTGATTGCAGGGCGTCGGCGTCGGTGGTGTAGCCGGTTTTGGTCCGTTTGGTCTTCGGCATTCCCAGCTCGTCGAACAACACCGCCTGTAACTGCTTGGGCGAGCCCAGATTGATCTGCTTGCCGATCACGGCGTACGCGGCCTCCGCGGCGTCGCGGATCTGGTCGCCGAACTGGCTTTGCAACTCGGTCAACAGTGCTAAATCGACAGCGATACCAACGTTTTCCATGTCCGCCAGCACCCGCTGAACCGGCAGCTCCATGTCCCCCAGCAAGGCGGTGGAGTCGATGCGGTCCAGCTCGGTGTCCAGCGCGTCGGCGAGGTCGACCACCGCCCGGGCCCGCAGGATCAGCGTCTGGATGGCTTGCTCGTCCACCCCGTCCATGTCATCGAGAAGCGAAAGCTGTTGCTGCTCAGGTTTTTCCGCGCGCAGTTCGCGGCGCAGGTAGCGCAGTGAGAGGTCGTCCAGGGTGAAGCTGCGCTGCCCCGGCCGCACCAGGTAGGCGGCCAGCGCGGTGTCGGAGGTGACGCCGTTCAGCGTCCAGCCGCGGCCCGCCAGGTCGTGGATGGCCAGCTTCGCCTCGTGCAGCGCTTTGGGTTTGGTGGGGTCGGCCAGCCAGGCCGCCAGCGCTGCGTCGTCGTCGGGCGTCAACGCCGCGGTATCGAGGTAGCCGCCGTCCCCGTCGGCGGCGGCGATGGCCAGCGCGGTGGCGTCCCCGCCGTGGGGCAGATGGGTACCCGCCACGGCCAGCCCGCAGCGGCGCCCGTCGCTTGCGTGCCCGGCCAGCCACTGCCCGACCGTGCCGGCCTGCAGCGCGTTGCCGCGTACGTCGAAACCCTCGTCGACCTCCGGCTCGACCGCGGCCAGGGTATCGAACAACCGGTCCCGCAGCACCCGGAACTCCAGGTCGTCGAAGAGCCGGTGGATGTGGTCGCGATCCCACGGCTGCAGCCGCAGCGTGTCCGGCGTCTGCGCCAGCGGCACATCTTTGACGAGGTCGGTGAGCTCGCGGTTGCGCACCACGCTGGCCAGATTCGCGCGCAGCGAGTCGCCCACCTTGCCGCGCACCGAGTCGACGTTGTCGACCAGGCCCTGCAGCGAGCCGTACTCGACAATCCATTTGGCGGCGGTTTTCTCTCCCACCCCGGGAATGCCGGGCAGGTTGTCGCTGGGATCGCCACGCAGGGCGGCAAAGTCCGGGTACTGCGTGGGCGTCAGGCCGTACTTTTCGACGACGGCTTCGGGGGTGAACCGGGTGAGTTCGCTGACGCCCTTGCGGGGGTACAGCACCGTCACGTCGTCGCTGACCAACTGCAGGGAGTCGCGGTCACCGGTGACGACCAGCACCCGATAACCCTCGTTTTCGGCCTGGGTGGCCAGCGTCGCGATGAGGTCGTCGGCTTCAAATCCCGGCTCCGCGAGCACCGTGATGCCCAATGCGGCCAGCACTTCCTTGGTGATGTCGATCTGGCCGCGGAACTCGTCGGGCGTTGCGGACCGGTTGGCCTTGTACTCCGGGTAACGCTCGGAACGGAAGGTCTCCCGTGACACGTCGAACGCCGCGGCGATATGTGTCGGGGACTCGTCACGCAGCAGGTTGATCAGCATGGCGGTGAAGCCGTACACCGCGTTGGTGGTCAGCCCGCCGCGGGTCTTGAAGTTCTCGGCGGGCAGTGCGTAGAACGCCCGGAAAGCCAGCGAATTGCCGTCCAGCAACATCAGCGTCGGCTTGGCTTGATCCTGGCTGGCCCCGATAGCTGATGTTGCGACAGTCACGGCTCTCACTTTATGCACCCGGTGTGACGAGGTATGCGCTGTGACCAGACCCGCGGCAGAACTGCAACACGTTTCAGTTTTGCCCATCCGCTGGGTACGCTGGCCCGGTGCCAGAGCTGACCCGCCAAGAACCGGCGATCGATGGATGGTTCGCAACCGATGACGCCGGCGTCCCGCATCTGGTTGGCAGCAAATGCCCCCAATGCGGCACCTACGTCTTCCCGCCTCGGGAGAACAACTGCCCCAATCCGGCGTGCGCCGGCGACACACTCGAGTCGGTCGCGTTGTCGAGGCGGGGAACGCTGTGGAGCTACACCGAAAACCGCTACGCCCCGCCCCCGCCGTATCCCTCCCCGGACCCCTTCGAGCCGTTCGCCGTCGCCGCGGTGGAGCTGGCCGACGAGGGACTGATCGTGCTGGGCAAGGTGGTCGAAGGCACGCTGGCCGCTGACCTGAAGGTCGGCATGGAGATGGAGCTGACCACCATGCCCCTGTTCACCGACGACGACGGCGTCGAGCGCGTCGTGCACGCGTGGAGGGTCGCATGAGCACGCCCGAACCGCTCTACATCCTCGGCGCCGGAATGCACCCCTGGGGCAAATGGGGCAACGACTTCACCGAATACGGGGTGGCCGCCGCCCGCACCGCCCTCGGCGAAGCCGGGCTGGACTGGCGTCAGATCCAGTTGGTGGCCGGGGCGGACACCATCCGCAACGGGTATCCGGGATTCGTCGCCGGCGCGACGTTCGCGCAGAAACTCGGCTGGAACGGCGTGCCGGTCAGCTCGAGCTATGCCGCGTGCGCCAGCGGTTCGCAGGCACTGCAAAGCGCCCGGGCGCAGATCCTGGCGGGTTTTTGCGACGTCGCGCTGGTGATCGGCGCCGACACCACGCCGAAGGGATTCTTCGCACCGGTCGGGGGCGAGCGCAAAAGCGATCCGGACTGGCAGCGCTTCCACCTGATCGGGGCCACCAACCCGGTGTACTTCGCGCTGCTCGCGCGGCGGCGGATGGACCTCTACGGCGCCACGCTCGAGGACTTCGCCCAGGTGAAAGTCAAGAACTCCCGGCACGGACTGCAGAATCCGAACGCCCGCTTCCGCAAGGAGAACTCGGTCGAGGACGTGCTGGCCAGCCCGGTGGTGGCCGATCCGTTGCGGTTGCTGGATATCTGCGCCACCTCCGACGGCGCGGCGGCCTTGGTCGTGGCCAGCGCGAAGTTCGCCCGCGAGCACCTCGGCTCACTCAACGGGGTGCCCTCGGTGCGCGCGGTCAGCACCGTGACCCCGCAATATCCCCAGCATCTGCCCGAATTGCCCGACATCGCAACGGATTCCACCGCTGTTGTGCCCGCACCTGGCCGGGTTTTCAAGGATCAGATTCTTGACGCGGCCTACGCGGAGGCCGGTATCGGGCCCGACGACCTGAGCCTGGCCGAGGTGTACGACCTGTCCACCGCGCTGGAGCTCGACTGGTACGAACACCTGGGCCTGTGCGCCAGGGGGGAAGCCGAGGCGCTGCTGCGCAGCGGTGCCACCACGATCGGCGGCAAGATCCCGGTCAACCCGTCGGGCGGGCTGGCGTGCTTCGGCGAGGCCATCCCCGCCCAGGCGATCGCTCAGGTCTGCGAGCTGACCTGGCAGCTGCGCGGTCAGGCCACCGGCCGACAGGTGGAGAACGCCACCGTCGGCATCACTGCCAACCAGGGGCTGTTCGGGCACGGTTCGTCGGTGATCGTGGCCCGTTAGGCGGCTCGGTACGCCCAGTGTGTAACCAGGGCGGCCGTTCCCGGCGTGTCGTCGCCCTAGGCGCACACTCGACGCCGTGAGCTGCTAGGCGTCGTCGAGAGTGTCGAGGGTTTCCAGGACGACTTCGGCCACCCGTTTCATGGTGGTCCGCCGGTCCATGGCGGCACGCTGAATCCATTTGAACGCCTCGGGCTCGGTCATGCCCTGCTTGGCCTGCAGCAGGCCTTTGGCCCGTTCGACGAGCTTGCGGGTCTCGAGCCGGTCGGACAACGTCGCCACTTCGTGTTCGAGCGCGGTGATCTCGCTGAACCGGCTGACCGCCAGTTCAATGGCCGGGATCAGGTCGCTGATGGTGAAGGGCTTCACCAAGTAGGCCATCGCACCGGCATCGCGGGCGCGCTCGACCAAGTCGCGCTGGCTGAATGCGGTCAGTACCACGATCGGCGCGATGCGTTTGCTGGCGATCTCCGACGCCGCGTCGATGCCGTCACGGCGCGGCATCTTCACATCCATGATCACCAAGTCGGGCCTATGGCGCTCGGCTAGTTCGACGGCCTCCTGGCCGTCGCCGGCCTCACCGACGATCTGGTAACCCTCCTCTCGCAGCATCTCGGCCAGGTCCAGTCGGATGAGCGCTTCGTCTTCCGCGATCAGGACCCGGCGCGGCACAGCGGCGTCGGTGTCAGTCGTTGGGCCTGTCATGACGGACATTGTGTCGTGGCTGCCTGAGACCACCGACCTCGGGGGCGGCCAGGCGCAGGACCACACCGAATCCTCTATGGTGGGAGGCTGCTTTAAGGTAGGACGCCGGACAAGCCCTCGTATCCCAACTGGCAGAGGAAACGGACTCAAAACCCGTCCAGTGTGGGTTCGAATCCCACCGAGGGCACCAAGAAACCGCAGGTAAAGCCATAAATCGGCTAGGACCAGCCATCCGGATGAGCCGAAATCGTACGCGAAACGTACGCGCTAACCGCCAGTATTCACCCACAACCAGCCATAACTCCCAATTAGGCAGCGGCCCTACGCGCGGCCCTCTCGAGGCCCTTAGCCACCCGTGTCAGGTCGTCCGACAGCAGGTGCCCGTAGGGGTCCAGAGTCATCACGGCCGAGGCATGCCCCAGGAGCGTCTGTACGGCCTTGACGTTGGCGCCGGCCGAGATGGCTAGAGAGGGCCGCAGGTGTGGCGTAGTTCGTGCGGCACAAGGCCGCTCAGCCCGATATCCGATGCCGCCGAGCAATGATCAGAACTTACTTATCAGTGAACGGTGCACCAGCGGCACGGACACCTGATCAGAACAGGACTGTTGGTAGGTCTATCCACAGGCCCGGTGCTGAGCTGCCGGTCACCGTTCGCCAGCTTGGCCCGGCGCGCTGGGATCGCGAACAGCTCATCGGAGGCAAGCCCGAGAGGCTCGTAAGTAGGGCCGGTGTTCGCGATCAACCCGATGGCCGTGGCGCGTTACCGGGAGCGGCACTCGGTGGCCCGCGCGAAGTCCGACCACGCCGATGCGATGACCCTGGCGAACATTCTTCGCGTCGATGCCCACATCCATCGACAACTGCCTGCAGACAGCGAATTAGCCCAAGCCATAGCAGTTTTAGCGCGCGCCCAGCAGGATGCGGTGTGGCGACGCACCAAGGCTGGCAATGAACTGCGATCGATCCTGCGCGAATACTATCCGGCATTCCTGGACACTTTCGCCGGCAAGTCCGCCACCAACCTGGCCAAACCGGAAGCCCGCGCGATCCTCGCCGTCGCGCCCACGCCCGCGCACGCCGCCCGGCTCACCAAGGCCCGCATCGGTGCCGCGCTGCGGCGCGCCGGTCGTAAACGCGGCATCGACGATTTGGCCACCGACATCCTGCACCACTTGCGGATCCCGCAATTGCGCCAACCGGACCTGGTCGACAAAGCCATGGGCCGCCAGGCGATGGCCCTGCTGGCGATGCTCGATGCCGCCTGCGCCGGCGCTGACGATCTGGAACAGGCCGCGACCGAGGAATTCCGCAAGCACCCCGATTATGCCGTCATCGCCAGCTTTCCCGGCCTGGCCGAGGTGACCGGCGCCCGCATCCTCGCCGAGATCGGTGACGACCGCGACCGGTTCGCCGACGATCGCGCACTGAAGGCATATGCCGGATCCGCACCAGTCACCAGGGCGTCCGGCAAGGTCACTTCCATCACCCACCGGCGGATCAAGAACGACCGGCTCGCCGCTGTCGGCTGGGTCTGGGCCACCTACGCATCGATCAACCCCGGCCCTGCCCGCGCCCACTACCGCAGGCGCCGCGACCACGGCGACCGCCACGCCGCCGCCCTACGACACCTGTTCAACAAGATGATCGGCCAGCTCTACCACTGCCTACAAACCCGCCAAACTTTCGACGCTCAGAAGGCCTTCGGACAACCGTGCACCACACCGCCGGAAGCGGCTGCAGCTTGACAATTAGCGGAATCGGAGGTCTGTGGATGGCCCTCGGCCTGATGACGTGAAGGGGCGCACCTTCCCGAGGATGATCTGAAAGTCCAAGTAGTCCTGATCAAGAGCCGGCGTTGACGCGCTGGTTCGGGAAGGTACGCCCATACTCAAGGTAGTCCACCACGACGACGATGCGTCCAATCACAACAGCGCGGCGGGCGGGTCGTTGCTTGACGAGATCGTGCGTGACGGTGCCCGGGCGATGCTCGCGGCGGCGTTGCGGGCCGAGGTCGCTGCCTACATCGACACCCACGTGGGTGAGGTCGACGAAACGGGCCATCGGCTGGTGGTCCGCAACGGCTTCCACCAGCCGCGGGAGGTGGTCACGGCGGCAGGTGCGGTTCCGGTGCGGGCGCCGCGGGTCAACGACAAGCGCATCGACGCCGAGACCGGGCAACGTCGCCGGTTCTCCTCGGCGATCCTGCCGGCGTGGGCGCGGAAGTCGCCGCAGGTGGCCGAGGTGCTGCCGCTGTTGTACTTGCATGGCCTGTCCAGCAGCGACTTCGGCCCGGCGTTGGAGCAGTTCCTCGGGTCGGCCGCGGGCCTGTCCGCGGCGATGATCACCCGGCTTACTGCCCAATGGCAAGACGAGGCCGAGGCGTTCAACAAGCGCTCGTTAAAGGACACCGACTATGTGTACGTGTGGGTCGACGGGATCCACCTCAAGGTCCGCTTGGAGCAGGACAAGGTGTGTCTGCTGGTGATGATCGGCGTGCGCGCCGACGGCACCAAGGAACTCGTGGCTCTGGCCGACGGGTTCCGCGAGTCGTCACAGTCGTGGGCTGATCTACTGCGGTCGTGCCGCCGGCGCGGGATGACCGCACCGGTGCTGGCGGTCGGCGACGGCGCGTTGGGGTTCTGGAAGGCCGTGCGGGAGGTGTTCCCCGCCACCCGTGAGCAACGGTGCTGGTTCCACGCCAGCTCCAATGTTCTTGCCGCCCTGCCGAAATCGGCGCACCCAGGAGCGAAAGCCGCGCTCGCCGAGATCTACAACGCCGAGGACAAAGCCCACGCCCTGACCGCGGTCAAAGCATTCGAGGCCGACTACGGCGCCAAGTGGCCCAAGGCGGTCGCGAAGATCACCGAGCATGTGGACGTGCTGCTCGCGTTCTACGACTACCCCGCCGAGCATTGGATCCACCTGAGAACTACTAACCCGATCGAGTCGACCTTCGCCACCGTCAGGCTTCGGCAGCGAATCACCAAGGGTCCAGGCTCAAGAGCGGCCGGAGTCGCGATGGCGTTCAAGCTCATCGAGTCCGCACAAGCACGCTGGCGCGCCGTCAACGCACCCCACCTCGTGGCTCTCGTCCGTGCCGGCGCCAGGTTCAAGAACGGGAAACTCGTCGAACGACCCGATGAATCAGGAGGTGATCGGCAAGTCGCGTGACACGCCGATCCACGCAGGTCTTGACTAATCCTCGGTCGGAAATATGCTCAGCCGGTGCCGGACAGGCAGATTAGCGTCACAGCGGGCGAGGCGGTGCTCGCTGAGGCCGTCGCAGTTTGCAAGAAAGATCTTGGCGAACGCTTAATTGCTGCCTATGCGCTAGGCAGCCTCGCACATGGTGGCTTCAGTTCCTTGGTGAGCGATGTCGACTTGGGCGTTGTTCTCAGCGATCCGGTCGAGCAGTCCGACAACGCGGCCATCCAGAAGGTGGCCGATGCTGTGAGAACAGGAGGTTCCGACCTCCATGAACGCCTCTCGATATTCTGGGGCACGCCGGCGATCCTCGGAGGGAGCTCCACTGGAGGCCGCTTCCCGCCGTTGGATCGCCTCGACCTACTCGAACACGGGCGCCTACTTTCTGGACGCGACGTACGCGAGGGAATCGCCCGCCCCAGCCGGTCAGAGCTGCTGACCGTGGGGGCGGAGTTCGCCCTCGACTATCTTGGCGGACGCCGAGACGCACAGATCTCGGGCTCACCGAGCCTGGGCTCGATGTCGCCGGGCGACGACAGCGTCCTAGCGGAGATCCGAAGCCCGGCACTCTTGATATTGCGGGGAGCCCGCCGCTTAACCAAGATCGTGCTCTTCCCGGTTCGATTCCTGTACACCGCGCAGACCGGCCAAGTCGGCACAAACGCGATCGCAGTAACGCGTTATCTTGCGGACCCGCAGGCGCCCGCCGGCGAACTGGTCACCGCTGCGCTGGGCTGGCGACTCGCGCCACCCACCGACACCAGTCAGGCACTGGCGCTCCTCGCCCGCGATCTCATCCCGCTGTACATGCACTTCATCGCCGACCACCAGACCCGCCTAATCGCCGCCGGCCGATCCGACCTTGCCGAATGCTTTGAACAATGGCGGCTCAGTCTTCGGGCCTAACACCGTGGTTCGCGGGCAGCGCGATCAAGGCCATTGCGATCCACACGTCGTGATCAGAAAGTAGCGTGACACGCCGATCCACAAGTCTTGACTATTCCTCGATGCCGCCTTGTCGAACACCCAGCGGTATTCGCCGATGGTCAGCAGACCGCCCCTGCGGGATGGAAACACCAGCGCTTCGGGATTGTCGGGTAACCCCCCCTTAAGCCGCTCCCACACAAACGCCGGCACCGGTACCTCACGGCTGCGGTGCGTCTTAGTGTCACCCTGGACCTGTCCCTGACCGGTCACGCTGGTGACCGATGCCCGCACAGTGATCGTCCGATCCCCAATGTCTTTGCGCCGCAGCGCGATAGCCTCACCGATACGTAAACCGCAGTAGCCGAGGACAAGCGTCAACGCTTCGAAGCGCTCCGTTTTGGCCGCTACCTGCTGAAGCTGTTTGTGTGAGAGGTACCGGCGCGGCGCCGACTGCTTAGCCGGCAGGTCGATATCTTGCGCGACGTTCTTCACCAGGCGGTCGGTGCGGATCGCGTATCGCAGCACCCCGAAAATCACCTGGTGAGCTTGTCTTACCCGTGACGCCGATAAGCCGGTACCGCCTTTGCGGGTGCCCCCGTGGTGGACAGGCCGGTAATCCACTGTTGTAGGTCTGATAAAACCACGCAAGCCTTGGCGCACCGTCGAGGAAGTCGAGTACGCTACGGCCGAATGGGTCGACTGGTTTGGATATGCAACCACCGCCTCCACGAATACTGCGGCGACATCCCACCCGTCGAAATGGAGACCGCCCACTACGCTCAAACCCACAGACCAGCCGCCGGCTGAGTTCTCAGAACAGCAAGTCTCCGGACTCACCGGGGGGTTCAAATTGGGGGACGGCCCGCGCATGGGGCTCAGTGAAGCTGACGTACTGCTTGACGCGGTCACCGATCGCGGGATCGTAAAGCTCGATTCCACGGGCAAGGTTGTCCACTGGAGTGCGGGAGCGCAAGCCTTGTTTGGCTACTCGGACGCTGAGGTTCTGGGGCGGCATGTATCGATGTTTCACACCGATGACGATCGGGCCGGCGGGACGGCCGAGCGTGAGCTGGCCGCGGCCCAGGAGTTTGATCGCTTTGAGGTCGAGGGCTGGCAAGTGCGTAAGGGGGGACACCACTTCCGGGCCGGTGTGGTCCTCAGCGCGGTCCGCGATCAGGCTGGCTCACTCACAGGCTTCGTCAAAGTGATGAGGGATGTGGCCGTCGATCAGCAGCGGGCGCACCCCATATTCCGTGACCTATTGGAAGCGGCCCCTGACGCCATGGTCATCGTGGGGCCTGATGGACGCATCACGCTTGCCAACGCCCAAACCGACCGGATGTTCGGATACTCGCGCGAGGATCTGGTCGGCAGTGAGCTCGAAATGCTTCTTCCGCCGCGCCTCCGGGGGAAGCACATCCGACACCGCACGGACTTCTTCGCTGGCCCGATGCTGCGACCGATGGGCGGTGGTCTGGAATTGTGGGGGTTGCGGCGCGATGGGACAGAGTTCCCAGTCGACATCAGTCTGAGCCCGCTGCGAATCGAACAAAGCCTGTGCGTGTCGGCGGCGATTCGTGACGTCACTGAGCGCCGCGAGCATGAACAACGGTTACGCCTCCAGCACGAAGAGCTGATCGAAACGCAGCGGGAACTGGAGCGATTGGCTCTCATCGACACCCGCACCGGGCTGGTGAATCACGCCGAAACGATCGCTCGTCTCGAAGCTGCACTCGGGCACCCACGTCTCCACGGTTCATACCTGGGCGTGTTGTTCTGCGACACGGATCAGTTCAAGGCCATCAACGACACCTGGGGACACACCGTTGGTGACATTGTGCTCTCCACCGTGGCAGGGCGCATCCGCGACTGTGTACGCGATGGCGACACCGTGGGCCGGGTGGGAGGTGACGAGATGCTGGTTCTGTTACCCGGCGTCCACAGTATCGATGAGGTGGTCCTTATCGCCGAGAAGATCCGCTGTCGTGCCGCCGAACCAATCCACCACCTCGGACGGACGATCTACACAACATTGAGTATCGGCGCGACCCTGGCCGCTCGTGGTGAATCGGTATCTGCGGTAACTACCCGCGCCGATGCGGCGATGTACAAGGCGAAACGAGCTGGGCGCGACACCGTCACCTCGATCTGATCGCATGCAGCCCCCGTGTCAGGGTGTTGAGCGTCAAGTCCAGTTATGACTTGGCACTCGCTGCCGACAGCATCCGGCGCAGCTGTCTCGTTTGTAATGTTCTCAGGGTCTCAGAGATCTTTCCAAAACTTGGCATGTACACACGCGCCCGGCACTGGCGATGCTCTCGGTGCCCGTTATGACAGTCTGACCTTCACGCCACCAGAGAACGCGGAATCGTGTAGCTCGATGGTGCTGGGCTGAGTACCCTCCGGCACATCGAATGCCACCTTAGCCTCGACTCGGTTACCGGTGTTGATGTCGGTCTGGATCGCCTTATTGATCCACATGTCGGCTTTGGAGTCGGGAGAGTATTAGCGGCCCGCACTGTCAGTGAGCTTCTGGTTGGCGGCAAAGTACGACTGCGACCTATCACCGATGTTTTCGAATGTCATCCACACGATCACGTACACGCCTTGGGCGGTCGCCTGCTCGTAGGGATTGGACGGGTCGCCGGTGGTCTTGGCGGTGTCCATGCCGGTCACCGTGAAGGCGAACTTGCCGTCTCGGGCTTCTTGCCCTATGCCGGCCATCGGTGTGGCCGTCCTAGTCGCATCCGGCAGGTGCGAGTTAACGGCGCTCGACGTCGAGGACGACGTTCCGCTGTTGTGCCTGCCCCCTGAGAAGGCGCCAAACAGGAAGAGCACGCGGGAGGTGGCATGGCTGGCTGATCTGTCCTGTGCTCCGTCCAGCTTGTTCCATTCCAGTACCGCTGGCCCCTTCCTCCGCTCGGATCTGGGTACCCCGGCTGGTGTGCTTGGCGGTGGAGGCGGAGTCGTCATCTATCCCCATATTCGTTCGATGGCAGCTGGGAGTTCCCTGGGAGACTAAGCGAATTGATCCTGGGCGCCGCGAAATCCGGAGTTTCAACGCGCAGACCACCGATGCTGAGGGGCCAAGCGATCGCGCGATGAAGGGGCTATAATCACTAGTCACTGGTGCCTGGCTGGTTGACACTCGTGTTAGCCGCCCGCGTAAAAAGGTTGGTCTCCGGGCCTTGCGAACAACGGCAACCACCTGGATGTTTGAGGAATCCAACGATGACCGAGACACCGCACAAGACCGGGCCGGCGTGGGCCGAATTTTCTGATGACGTGCTTGAATCGGTTGAGACCGTCCGCAGCGCGGCAATCGAGGTACCGTGCCGCGTGGCCTAAGGTTCGTCGCCTCTGTTGCCACCCAACTGATGGAGGCTGACGCATCCACCGCTACCGCTGTGAGCGAACAGGTACTGGCGAGGCTCGTCCACCGGTTCGACGCGGACACCGGCTTCTTACGCCACAACGACCAAACCATCGAGGCCTCGAAGTTGATCGCCGAATGGCCACCGCGACCCAACCGTCCACACCCGGATCCCCTGCCGATTGTCCACTTCACTAGCGCCGACGACGTCTTCGCCCCTTGCGTGCATGGCAAGGAACCGCTGGTGATTCAGCCCGCGGAACCCGTTGTGATTCGGCCGCCGGCCTCGACAAACTATGCGTACAAGGTTCACCGACGCCAGATCACGGGAAGGCGCCGCATTGCGACGCCCTCGGTGGCCGCTGCACCGCTGGTTTCAAAGGGGGTGACCACCGGTGTGCTTGGCTTCGTTAACTTTCGTGGCAGGAAGTGGAAGCGGGACGAGGTGCGCATGCTTGGGGCGGTCGCCTCTTTGTTTGCACAGCTCCAGGCCCGCCTCGCCGCCGAGGAAACGCTTCGCTACCTGACTGAGCGTGACGATTTGACCGGTGTGCACAATCGTCGATCGCTTATTGCGCACCTCTCCACCAGACTCGCGGCGGGATGCACCGGACCCGTCGCGGTTTTGTATCTTGACCTCGATCGACTGAAGTTGATCAACGATTACTTCGGCCACGCCGCCGGCGATTTTTACCTCCGGGTATTCGCCGAACGGCTTCAGGCGAGCATGCGAGGGCTGGGCACGGTCGGTCGGATCGGCGGGGACGAGTTCCTTGTCGTTCCGGACCGGGCAATGTTAACTGAGACTGCGGAATCACTCGCGCACTGGCTTCAGACGACGTTGCGCGGTCCCCTGCAGATCGGCGACGTTGTGATCACTCCCTCCGCCAGCATCGGGATGGCGGCGGGCAGACCGGGACGCGACGACACCGCCGATCTACTCCGTCGCGCCGATGAGGCCGCCCTGACGGCCAAGCGCGGGGGCGGCAACCAGGTTGCAGTATGCACCGATGACATCTCCCGCAACGTCGTCTTCCGCAACGATATCGAACTCCATCTGCAAGCGGGCATCGACAGCGACGCTCTGCTGCTGCACTACCAGCCCGAAGTCGACTTAGTGACCGGCGCGATCCTGGGAGCCGAGGCGCTGGTCCGTTGGCGGCACCCGACGCGCGGGCTGCTGCTACCGGATTCGTTCATCGGCATAGCCGAATCGAGCAACCTCGCCGGAGAGTTGGGCCGGTGGGTGATGCGAAACGCCTGCGCCGAATTCAGCCGGTGGCGATCGCATGGTGTGGGACGAAACGTCACACTGCGCATCAATGTCTCGCCTCGTCAATTGGTCATCCCCGGTTTCGTCCGCACTGTCGCGGAGATCATCGACGAGTTCGACATCAACGCCGACTCGGTGTGCCTGGAGATCACCGAGCGTGCTTTGGTTCGCGAGATCGAAACCACTCGCAGAACCCTTGCGAAGTTGAAGGAGGTGGGGGTCCAGATCGCCATCGACGACTTCGGTACCGGCTACGCCGTCCTGTCGCACCTGAAATCGCTTCCTGTCGATGCGCTCAAGATCGACGCCGGGTTCGTCCGCGACTTGGGCACCAACACCAACGACCTCGCCATCGTTCGCTCCATCCTCGTACTCGCTGAGGCCTTCGGCCTGCAACTGGTCGCTGAAGGCGTTGAGACACTAGCTGCCGCAATGACTTTGATAGAGCATGGATGTCACCGGGCGCAGGGTTTCCTGTTCTCGCGCCCCGTGGCAGGCGAAGACATGGAGTCACTGCTGTCCAGGCGCCGGTTGCCGATGACCTGCTTGACTAACGACGAGGCGCTGAGCGTGAACGCAATCTAGGGCAGTCAACGATGCCTCGTAGAGTTCATGAGCTTGCTGTCGTGGTCGCGCGTGTACGGTAGTGGCCGCCACCCCCATTCGACGACCAGCAGCGACAGCCCCCGGCTCACGCAACGCAGCCCAAAGGAAGACATGATGGCGGGCACCCTGGATCGCGTCTTCACCTCCGTCGCCACTCACCTGATGCTGGCCTAAACGATCGACACGGTACTGAACGACCGCCCGTCATTGCATCGCCTCAGCCCACGCGATATGTCCCTCGAAGCCAAGCGTTCTCGCCATGTCGCGGTAGCGATCCCGGAAGTCCGCGTAAGCCGCGGCATCGCCGTGAGCCCGTGCCAATAGAGCCTGTAGCCGCAACAGCCAGATGTCGCGCGCAGCTAAACCGTCGTCGGTCGGCCTCGCTGTGACCGCTCGATCGCGGCCTCGGCTTCGACCACGTCACCCATCGAGCAGTCTCCACCAGAACGCCCGTCGCTGGAATGCCCCACATCAGCAGCCGTCCCTCGCGGAACAGATGATCGACGGCGGCGCGCATGAGCGGTATGGCGTCATCGCGATCTCCACGCCGAGCCTCTCAGCGCCGAGTACACATCGACGATCGGTAACTCACCCAGGTTTTGTCCGCGGCGTAGGAACCATGTGACGCGCGAGACGGCGACGGGGGTGGTGGGGGCTGGGTCGCGGCCACTGGCAGCGTGATGGGGTGGTTGGTCGCGAGACCATGCCGCCAAATCCGCGGGGTGGCGGGACCATAGTCCGCATAGTCTTAGAACTAACGTTGTGAGACAGGCTGGGTAGGTTACCAAGCAACACAGGAAGGCCCACGTCGCTCCGTCGCAAAAGTTGCCTCAAAACCATCGTCGCAATACTTGTGCTTATGAGACATTTGAGACGCAATTGAGCCATGACCACCGCAACCGCCCCCGCCCTCACCGGAATCCAAATCGGCTACGCCCGCGTCTCCACCGGACACCAGTCGCTCGACCAACAGATCGACGCACTCACCGCAGCCGGGGTGAACCCCGAGCGGATCTACAGCGACAAGCTTTCGGGAACCTCCACACGGGAGCAACGGCCCGGCCTCGGCGCACTTCTGAACTATGCGCGGCCCGGTGACGCGATTGTGGTTGTCGGGATCGACCGACTGGGCCGCAACGCCGCCGAGGTCATGACGACGATTCGGGAACTGCGTGACCGGGCTATTGTCTTGAGGTCGCTGCGCGAGGGGATCGACACGAGCAACGCCACAGGCCGGATAGTCGCCGGCGTACCCGCCAGCTTGGCCGAGCTTGAACTGGAACTTGGCCGTGAACGACGCGCCGCAGCACGAGAAGCACGGCGGGCACGTGGCCAGGCAATCGGTCGACCGAAGGCACTCGACAAGTCCAAAGCCGCGCTCGCACAGCGGATGCACGCCAGGGGCGAATCGGCCGGCACCATTGCCGCCGCCCTCGGTGTCAGTCGCGCCACCGTCTACCGCGTGCTGGCGGAGCAGAGTTAGGCCGGTGATGGTGAGCGTGTTGGTAGGCCGCGGCGAATTCCGGCTCAGCGACAATGGCGCGCCACAGTAGGGAATTCGAGGTGCAGCCGACGCGTTGCGGCCTGTGCGACGACGACATCGAGGTGGGCGAGTTGGCGTGTTACTGCGACGACGAGGTTTGCCACATCGATTGCGCAGAGGACGCGTGAACGACACCGTGGGTGCCGTCGATGTAGGCAAAAAAGCGGCGTACTTTTGAAGGCATGCGGGAAAGCCCGCACCGCTCGATTGAGAAAATCCTGGCCGGCACGTGTATGGCTGTCGTTGCCGTAGGGCTGGCGGCACCGGCCAGCGCGACCTCGCACGCCCCTGCACCGAACTCGGCGCAGAGCTTCTTGGCGGCGGTGCACGCGGCAGGCATCACCGGTGTAGACCCAGCGATGCTAGAGAACGGCTACAACGTCTGCTGGGAGATTTGGAACGGCCACTACACCGGCGCCCGGGCGGCCGCGGGCATGCAGCAGAACTACCCGACGCTGACCGCTAATCAGGCGAAGCGTTTCGTTGTCGCCGCGTACAAGAACCTGTGCCCGGTGCCCGGTGCGTACGACTGGTGGGCTTACAGCACCAGCTAGCACGACTGCACAGGCGACCCCATCCGACACAATAAGGCGCGCCATGACCGACCCCATCCTGACCTACAGCGTCCTGGCCATCGCCGTCGAGCTGAGCGTGGCACTCGTTCTGCGCCTGGGCGGCCGCTGCGACCTGCGCACCGGGCGCCGGAGGGGGACCCCTAAAAGTGATTAACCTCCTGCCAATTGGCAGGAGGTTTTTGGCGTTGTGCACGTTGCGTGCACGCCCCTTGTCTTCCGGTTGAAAAATAGCCTTTGAGCTGCGGTGATGCTGGTGCGCGATACTGGCGCCTCTCTATGTCAAGTAGTCGGTTTTTGCCGGGTTGTAGGGTGTGGGGGCGGGCTCGGGAAGTGACTTGTCTGAAGAGCCGGTGTGCGGGGTATCAGCTGGCCGCGCGAGACGATAGAGCCGCCCCCGAGTGTCCTCCCGGGCCCGCCTTTTGTTTGACTGCGTCGCCGATCAGCTGTCGGTACACGACGTCGGACAGGCGGCGTTTCAAGCAGCGCATGGCTTCGTTGTGATTTTTGCCTTCGGATCGTTTCCGCAGGTAGTAGCCCCTGCCGGGGGTATCGTGGCGGACTTGGGCGAGGGCCATGACGTGCAGGCAGAAATTGAGTTGGCGATCGCCAGCGCGGGAAAGCCGGTGGCGTACCACCTCGCCGGAGGACACCTCGATGGGGGCGGTGCCGGTGTAGCTGGCGAACGCGGCGGCCGAGCGGAAGCGACTAACATCACCGACGTGGCCGAGGATCTTGCCGGCGGTCAGCGCGCCCAGACCATGCAACTCGGTCAAGGTGGTGCCGGATGCGCTAACGGCAGCATCGATGTCCTTGGCGGCCTTGGCGATGCGGCGATCGAGCTGGCGCACCTCGCTGACCAGATCCATCGCTAGGGCGCGCAGCGTCTTGGCGGCGGCGTCGCGGGGTCGCACGCCGCGCAAAAGTTCGGCGGCATGATCGGCGCTCAGGTGGCGCCTGGCACCAGCCAGAACCAGCCTGGTCAGCACGACATGGAGTCGGTTGATGGTCTGGGTGCGGGTCTTCACTAGGTCATCGCGGTGCTCGACCACAGCGCGCAAAGCCGTGGTAGCAGCATCGATCTCGGCAGTGCCCAGCGCATGTGACGTGAGCGCAGCGATACCGACCGACAGCGCGTCGGCGTCGTCGTTTTTGCGGCCGTGCCCGCTCGACAACACTCGCACCCGAGCGGCCAGCTTCGCCGGGACGTCGATGACCTCGATGCCATCGGTACGCAGCAGCGTAGTCAGCGGTGCCCCCAGACCGGCGGCCCCTTCGATTGCCCAGCGGGCGTGCGGCCAGCGGTGCGCGAACCGGCGCAGCGCCCGATAGCCGTCGCGGCTAACCGGCACACGCACGCTGGCCAATGGCTGCAGTGAACCATCCACCGCGGCCGCGGTCCACGACGCCTTGTGCGGATCAATCGCAATCACGACCCGATCATCGGATTTTCTCGTCACCGAAACCGGCACTAACCTCTCCTTGCTCGATCTGCAGTTTGAAAGCGAGGAGGGCACACCAACTTTCGGCAACGCAGGCCTCTCTTCAGCCACTCCCCGCGGGGGCGGCGGTGACCGGGCTGGCAAGCCAGTAAGAAGTCAGCCAGCAGGCGACAGGGATTGAGCGAGCCACACCCGATCACCGCCTAGAAGAGCATGGACTGCAGACCACGCCCTCCTGGCCACATTCAACAAGTTGGGATTGAACCAGCGGCCAGTCTCGCCGCGCTGCCGGACTAAGCCCGTCCCCTCCACCGCAGTCCGCAGGCAGTCCGCAATACTCCACGTCTGCCTCACCGCTCCCAAGCAGCTTCAACGCTATGACCTGCGATTTTAAGCATTTCCAGCAGCGTCCTCAGACGCAAACGCCAAGGTGGCATCGTTCGCATCGAGTAGGTCAGGGGCGGTCCCGCCGCCGGGCTTTTCATGGGCGCTGAGCTTCGCGAATCCCTGGACTAGTGGTCACGCCCGTTAGTTCGTCGGGGGTTGGGCCTAGGCGGTGGGGTCGTTGAGGTAGAGGCCGCAGGCGCAGTCGAGGGCTTCTTCAGGGGGTGCCGACGGGGTATCCGCTGGGCAAGACGGTGTCTTCGTAGCCGTTGCGGCTGGCGAGATGGATCGCGAAGCCCCAGCTGTTGGCTGAGCCGCCGTAGCGCAGGCGGAACAGCGGCAGTGTGGTGCCGTCGGCCAGTTGACCGTTGACGTAGGCGAACCCGCCGTGGTGACGAATGGTCAGGTCGGCCAGCTGTGGCCAGCGTTCGTTGGCCCTGGCTCGCAGCCGTTGCCGCAACGAGGTCTTAGTCGACTCCGGTGGTGTGGGCACGGTGTCCATGATGCTCGAACCGGTGCCCGGCGTGTCGTTGCCGGCACCGACTGGTGCCGGGCGACAAACGGTTCATGCCTACATCAAACTGTGATCAGATTGTTCTCTGTGATAGGCAGCGGCGGTTGCTGCGGGCCCGGGCTGGTCGAGTCAGCGGTGAGCATCGCGACGTACTGCGCGCCCGGATCGTTCTGGCCGCCGCTGACGGCGCTTCCAACGCCGCAATCGGCCGAGCCCTGGGTGTCTGTGACGACACGGTCCGTAAGTGGCGGCGCCGGTTCTGCCAACATGGCCTCGACGGTCTGCGGGACCGGCCCCGTACCGGACGGCCCCGCCGGTTCTCGGCGACGGTGGTGGCCGAAGTGAAGGCCCTGGCCTGCGAGCTGCCCGCCAACCGCGATGTGCCACTGGCCAAGTGGAGCTGTCCGGACCCGGCGGTCGAGGCCGCGCGGCGCGGCGTCGTCGACTCGGTGTCAGCCTCCACGGTGCGCCGCTGGCTGGCCGCTGACACGCTCAAACCCTGGCAGCATCGGTCCTGGATCTCCCCACGTGACCCGCACTTTGTCGTCAAAGCAGCCCGGGTGCTCGACCTGTACGCACGAGTCTTCGACGGCGAGCTACGCGCCACGCGCGGGCGGCGACTGGCTGGAGATCGGCGGTCCTGGTCTAGATGATCTACCGGCGCAGGGTCTCATGAGGGCTTTCACCATAATGCTGCCTCCAGCAGACGGCGAATCGGCCGAGATGGCCGAATCCCCACCGACGCGCGATCTTGCCGACCGTGGTCGTCAAGGGGCTACCCGACACCAGATCGAGGTGTGCGTAGTGCAGTCGAACCCGCCGAACGTATTCCATCGGCGTGCAGTCGCGGTGCTTGCGGAACATGTGCCGCAGCGCCCGCGGCGTTACGTGGACCGCATCCGCGATGTCTTTCAGGGTGATATCGATATGAGCGTTGTCGTCGATGAACGCGATCGCTCTCCGCAGCAGAACCGGCGTGGTGTCGTGGCGGTCCTCGACGGTCGGATCCAGCAGCGCGGTGTGGGGAAATGCGGTGAGCACGCACGCCGCCAGATAAC
Source organism: uncultured Actinomycetota bacterium (assembly GCA_963848535.1). Lineage (GTDB taxonomy): Bacteria > Actinomycetota > Actinomycetes > Mycobacteriales > Mycobacteriaceae > Mycobacterium. The sequence goes on along the minus strand of CAWKEM010000021.1, from coordinate 72,127 downwards.
GGGCCACGGCCCCCGCCACTAGCGGTTCCCGAGCGGCGTCGGGATGGGCAACCACGCCGCGACGCAAATAGTCGATGGCATCCACCAGGAGCTGGTTGGCGGCCGAGGACCGCGGAACGCCTGAGGTCAAGGCAACCGGGACAAAGCTGTGCGTGGGAGGCCCCGCGGCTACCTCACTGAGTAGGTTCCGATCGATCCCGATCAAGCAGTACCGGGCGTCGTTAACAGCGCCGGCAACGGATTCCCCCTCACACACTCCCAAAGCCCCCGCACTGCCGCGCCCGAAGACGTTGTCGCGCCCCGGAGTTCTCTCTTCGACGACACCGGAGAAGGTCCGACACAAATGGATCTGGTCGACTGGGTCTGTTTCATAGGTCAAGCCGAAGCGGAACTCGACGTGATCGACGGACAGTGGACCCACACAAGTCCGCCGCAAGCGAGTGTGCATGGCCGCGTCGCCGGAACGTGGGCAGAGACGTATCCTGCTATACGCCGCCCCCAAGAGAGCCTCAGCCTCACTGAGATCCTCGGTGTCGATCAGAACGGTACTCATCGCGGCGTCCCTGGAGCCACAGTGCAAACCCTAATCGCGCAGGGTCCACTCGACCAGTGTGACACACAACTCAGCCGTCATGGCACCACAGCAGCGCAGCGAACAGCACTGCAATACCGATCGCGGCGGCGATCCACCACCAATATGCCGACGAAGCCCCGACCACCAACAGGACGACGATCAGCGCTCTCGAAGTTCCCTCATGACGTGCCCCAGTCGTGCCCACACGTTGCCCACAGTTACACATAACTCAGATGAACCACCGTGACGCTATTTACCAGCTAGAGGCGTTTTCGACGTACTGACTGGTGGCGAAATAGAGTTCGAATCCCACCGAGGGCATCGCGCGGCGCGCCATGCCAGTAACCGCGGTTTTCACCGTTGCGCTGGGTAAACATCCAGCTCAGCGGTTAGGCTTTGATCGTGGCGGCCAAGAAGTGCGGTGCCCCACCGAGACGGTCGGATGGCTCGTGGAAGCGCCCGGATTGCGTAGCGGCGGTGCGGGCTCAAACCCGCGAGCGCAATCAGCACTACGCCGACAGCGCCGCCCGCCGGGCCCGGGTGCTCTCCATCACCGCCTGGTTGGCCGTGGTGGTGGTCGCGAGCTTCACGCTCATGCAAATCGTCACCGGATCATGGTCCTGGCAGATCCTCTCGATCAACGTCTGTGCGGTGATGATTTTCGCGATGGTGCCGTGGCTGAAGCGCTTCGGGGAATTGGTTGCGCCGCTTACGTTTATCGGCGCAACCTACGTTTCGGTCTTCGCCAGCTGCTGGGACGTGGGCACCGGTTCAGGCTCCCAGTTCTTCTTGCTGGTGGGCGCCTGTCTGGTGGTGCTGCTGCTGGGGATCGAGCACATCGTGTTGGCGGCAAGCCTGGCGGCGGTCGCGGCTGCCCTGGTCATCGCACTGCAGTTCCTGGTCCCGCGCGACACCGGGCTTCAGCCGGCCTGGGCCCAGTCGATGGGTTTCGTCATCACGACCATCTCCGCTTGCGTGGTGGTGGTCGTGGCGGTGTGGTTCGCGCTGCGTGACACCAAGCGCGCCGAGGCGATGATGGAATCGGAGTACGAGCGGTCCGAGGCCCTGCTGGCCAACATGTTGCCGGCCAGCATCGCCGAGCGGCTCAAAGAGTCCGAACGAAACGTCATCGCCGACAAATACGACGAGGCGTCAATCTTGTTCGCCGACATCGTCGGCTTCACCGAGCGCGCCAGCAGCACCACGCCGGCTGACCTGGTGCGGTTTCTGGACCGCCTCTACGGCGCCTTCGACGAGCTGGTGGACAAGCACGGACTGGAGAAGATCAAAGTCAGCGGCGACTCCTACATGGTGGTCAGCGGCGTTCCGCGCCCGCGTCCCGACCACGCCCAGGCGCTGGCAGATTTCGCGCTCGACATGGCCAATGTTGCAGCCGGGCTGAAGGATCCGCACGGCCACTCGGTCCCGCTGCGAGTGGGTATGGCCACCGGCCCGGTCGTTGCGGGTGTCGTGGGTTCTCGCCGCTTTTTCTACGACGTATGGGGCGACGCCGTCAACGTCGCCTCCCGGATGGAATCCACCGACTCGGTGGGACGGATTCAACTGCCCGAGGCGATGTACCAGCGCCTCAAAGACGAGTTTGTGCTGCAGGAGCGTGGGCGCATCGACGTCAAGGGAAAAGGCCTCATGCGCACGTGGTACCTGCTCGGCCACAAGGCAGCCGAAGAATCCAGCAATCTGCGTGCCGAGGAATCGCACACGGCCCACGTGTGAGCCAAAATGCCCTGTACCCGGACGGGCGTTTGTGTCAGACTGCGGCCATGCAAACCACTCCTGGAACCGCCCCCGTTCCAAGCTTGTTGCCGCATCTATGGAAGTCCACGCTGGTATCCGGGATCCTGTCGCTGATCCTCGGCGTCGTGGTGATCGCCTGGCCGGGAATCTCCATCCTGGTCGCCGCCATCGCCTTCGGCGTTTATCTGCTGGTCACTGGTATCGCGCAGGTGATCTTCGCGTTCGCGCTGCATGTTTCGGCGGGAAGCCGGATCTTGTTGTTCATCAGTGGAGCAGCGTCACTGATTCTGGCCGTGCTGGCGTTTCGCCATTTCGGTACCGACCCGCTGCTCGCAATCTTGTTGCTGGCCATCTGGATTGGCATCGGGTTCATCTTCCGCGGTGTCGCCACGACGATTTCGGCCATCAGTGATCCGAATCTGCCCGGACGCGGGTGGTCGATCTTCGTCGGCGTGATCAGCTTGCTCGCCGGCATCGTCGTCCTGGCGTCGCCGTTCGCATCGATCGTCACCCTGGCGATCGTGGTCGGCGTCTGGTTCGTGGTCATCGGCGTGTTCGAAATCGTGTCGTCTTTCGGCATCCGCAAAGCGTCTCAAAGGCTCGGCGGGTAGGGCCGACGCGGTTAGCGCGTCCCCAACCCGTCTACTACACTTCGTCGTAGCCGGTCGAGTAGGGCCCCGAGCATTGGGAGATGACCGATGAATGTCGTCGACATTTCGCGGTGGCAGTTCGGTATCACCACCATCTACCACTTCATTTTCGTGCCGCTCACGATCGGTCTGGCCCCCCTGCTCGCCGTCATGCAGACGGTGTGGGTGGTCACCGGTAACACCGCGTGGTACCGCCTCACCAAATTCTTCGGCAAGTTGTTCCTGATCAACTTCGCCATCGGGGTGGCGACCGGGATCGTCCAGGAATTCCAGTTCGGCATGAACTGGAGCGAGTACTCGCGGTTCGTCGGCGACATCTTCGGCGCGCCGCTGGCCATGGAAGGTTTGCTCGCCTTCTTCTTCGAATCCACCTTCATCGGGTTGTGGATTTTCGGCTGGACCCGACTGCCGCGGCTGGTTCACCTGGCATGCATCTGGATAGTCGCTATCGGTGTCAACGTGTCCGCGTTCTTCATCATCGTGGCGAACTCGTTCATGCAGCACCCGGTGGGCGCGCATTACAATCCCGAGACCCGGCGCGCCGAGTTGAACAGCATCGTCGCACTGCTCACCAATAACACTGCGCGATGGGCTTTTACCCATGTCGTGACCGATTCATTGCTGACGGCCGGAACGTTCGTTGCCGCCGTCAGCGCGTGGTGGCTGGTGCGTTCGCGCAATACCGGATCCGCCGCGCCGGACGCCCGCACCGTGTTTCGCCCGGCGACCATCCTGGGATGCTGGGTCGTGCTGCTCGCCACAATCGGCTTGTTTTTCACCGGTGACCGCCAGGGCAAGCTGATGTTCGTTCAGCAACCGATGAAGATGGCGTCGGCGGAATCGCTGTGCGACACCCAAACAGATCCGCAGTTCTCCATCCTGACGGTCGGCAGGCACAACAACTGTGACGGCGTCAAGGGTGTCATCGAGGTGCCCTACGTGCTGCCGTTCCTTGCCCAAGGCCGGACCCACGACGTCACGTTGCAGGGTGTGCGCGACATCCAGCAGAACTACCAAGAGCGATTCGGGCCAAACGACTATCGGCCCAACATGTTCGTCACCTATTGGTCGTTCCGCGCGATGATCGGGCTGCTGGCGATTCCGGTGCTGTTCGCGCTGGCGGCGCTGTGGCTCACCCGCGGCGGCCGGACCCCCGATCAGCGATGGTTCTCCTCGCTGGCACTGGTGACTATTCCCACACCGTTCCTGGCCGGCATCGCCGGGTGGGTGTTCACCGAGATGGGCCGTCAGCCCTGGATCGTGGCCCCCAACCCGACCGGCGACCCGCAGGTTCGGTTCACCGTGGGTGAAGCCGTCTCCGACCACGCGTCTGGGATGGTTATCACCTCCTTGGTGACGTTCACCCTCGTCTATGCGGTGCTGGCGGTCATCTGGTTCTGGCTGCTCAAGCACTACGTCGCCGAAGGACCGCAGGAACACGACGCGGAACCGGTTGCGCCACAGGCACCCAGCGACGACGAAGTGGCGCCGCTGTCATTCGCCTATTAGGCGCTGAGGCCCAGAAAGCCGATTCAGGCGTACCGGCCCGGAAAGGAGATCCCGGTGGGACTGCAAGAGGTGTGGTTCGGCATCATCGGGGTGCTGTTCCTCGGTTTTTTCATCCTGGAGGGCTTCGACTTCGGCGTGGGCATGTTGATGGAACCGCTCGCCCGCGTCGGTATGGGCGAACCGGAACCCCACCGCCGCACGGTGCTCAACACCATCGGACCGGTCTGGGACGGTAACGAGGTCTGGCTGATCACCGGCGGCGCAGCGATGTTCGCCGCATTTCCCGGCTGGTATGCCACCGTTTTCTCGACCCTGTACCTGCCGCTGCTGGCGATCCTGGTGGGCATGATCCTGCGTTCGGTGTCGATCGAATGGCGCGGCAAGGTCGACGACTCGAAATGGCGGGCCTGGGCCGATTTCGGTATCGCGGCGGGATCCTGGTTGCCTGCGGTGCTGTGGGGTGTGGTGTTCGCCATCCTGGTCCGCGGCCTCCCGGTGGACGCCAGAGGCCACGTCAACCTGTCGATCACCGATGTGCTCAACGCCTACACCCTGCTGGGCGGTTTGGCCACCGCCGGGTTGTTTTTGCTGTACGGCGCGGTCTTCATCGCGTTGAAGACCTCCGGCGCGATCCGCGACGACGCACACCGATTCGCGGTGTGGTTGTCGATTCCGGTAACCGCTCTGGTGGCGGGCTTCGGGCTTTGGACGCAACTGGCGTACGGCAAGGGCTGGACCTGGCTGGTGCTGGGTGTCGCGGTGGTGGCGCAGCTCGCGGCGGTGCTGTTGGTGTGGCGGCGCATATCCGACGGCTGGGCGTTCGCGTGCGCCGCCGTGGTAGTGGCGGCGGTCGTTGTCCTTTTGTTCGGCGCTCTCTACCCGAACCTGGTGCCCTCGACGCTGAACAAGCAATGGAACGTGACGATCTACAACGCCTCGTCGACCCCATACACCCTCAAAGTCATGACTTGGGTGACCGCGATCATGGCGCCGCTGACGGTGGTATACCAGGCCTGGACATATTGGGTCTTCCGGCAACGGATTTCGGCTGAACGGATACCTCCGTCCATCGGCCTGGCGAGGCGTACGTCCTGAGCGCAGCGGACTCGACGACCCGGGCCCCGCTGGACCCGCGGCTATGGCGGGCATCAACCGCATTGCGGCGCTATCTGGTCGCCACGGTGGGCTGCGGACTGGTGATCTCCGGCTGTGCGATCGCTTCGGCGATCGTGCTGGCCGGCATCGTGGCACGCGTAGTGGGCGATCCCTCGCCACACCGACTGCGAATGTGGCTGGGACCCCTGTCAATCCTGCTGGCGCTGTGGGTCGTTCGGGCCGTGACGCACTGGCTTCAGGCACGACTGGGCCAACGGGGCGCCAGCGCGGTCATCGCCGATCTGTCTAGTCAGGTGCTGGCTGCGGTGACCGCCCGGCAGCCAAGTGAAGTCGCCGCACAACGGGACTCCGCCGCGGTGGTCGTCACCCGTGGCCTCGACGGGTTGCGTCCCTACTTCACCGGATACCTGCCCACATTGCTGCTTGCCGCGATCCTGACACCGGCGACCGTCGCCGTGATCGCGATTTACGACCTGAAATCGATGGTGATCGTGGCGGTCACCCTGCCGCTGATCCCGCTGTTCATGGTGCTGATCGGGTTGGCGACAGCCGAGCGGTCGGCGGCAGCGTTGGCCGCCATGACAACCCTGCAGGCGCGACTGCTGGATCTGATCGCCGGTATCCCCACGCTGCGGGCACTGGGACGGAGCCGGGGGCCGGAGCACCGTATTGCCGAACTCGCTGCGGCGCACCGACGCTCGGCCATGTCAACACTGCGGATCGCGTTCCTGTCGGCGCTGGTGCTGGAACTGCTGGCCACGCTGGGCGTGGCACTGATCGCAGTCAGTATCGGGCTTCGCCTGGTGTTCGGTGAAATGACGCTGGCCACCGGTTTGACGGTGCTGCTGCTGGCGCCCGATGTCTACTGGCCGCTGCGCCGGGTGGGCGTGGAGTTTCATGCCGCTCAGGACGGTAAAACCGCCGCCGACAAGGCGTTTGCCCTCATCGGCGAGCCCACCGCCCCAAGGCTCCGAAACCGGACGGTCGTGGCGCGTGGGGCGAAGATCAGGCTCGAGAGTCTCAGCGTGGCCGGCCGCGACGGCCACTCGCCACGCGACCTCACCGCGGTGATCGAACCCGGTGTGGTGACGGTGCTGACCGGGCGGAACGGCGCCGGCAAAAGCACCACGCTGCAGGTAATCGCCGGAGTCACCGTCCCGTCATCAGGCCGGGTCACCGTGGCCGGAGTCGACGTCGCCGACCTGGAGCCGACCGCTTGGTGGCGGCAGTTGTCCTGGCTGCCGCAGCGCCCAGTGCTCGTCCCGGGCACGGTCGGTGACAACCTGGCCCTGTTCGGCGATCTGGACGATCCCGAAACGGCTTGCGCCGCAGCCGGGTTCGACACCGTGCTGGCCGGGTTGCCCGAAGGGATGGACACCATGCTCGGGCGCGGAGGCGTCGGACTGTCCCTGGGGCAACGGCAGCGGCTGGGCCTCGCCCGAGCGCTCGCGTCGACGGCGCCGGTGCTGCTGCTCGACGAGCCCACCGCACACTTGGACGCTCACACCGAGGAACGGGTGTTGCGGGCCATCGCCGAGCGTGCCCGCGCCGGTGCGACCGTGGTCGTCGTCGGCCACCGCGAAACGGTTCTCGCCATCGGTGACCAGGTCGTCGAAGTGGCCGCTGACCCCGGGGTGCGTTATGCGCCGGTCTGACCCCGCGGCGATCGCAAGCGCGGCGCAGCCGGGTGCAGCGGGTCGCCGCCAGAGGACCGCGCGATCGCACCGGCGCGCCGGGTGCGCGTCGCGCCGGTCCACTGTGGGCCGCCGCAAACCTGCTGCGCCCACGGCTGACCCGCATACTGGCGGCCATCGCGCTCGGGGTGCTGTCACTGGGCAGTGCATTGGCACTGGCCGGTGTTGCGGCGTGGCTGATCACCCGGGCCTGGCAGATGCCGCCCGTGCTGGACCTGTCTGTCGCGGCCGTCGCGGTGCGCACCTTCGCGATCTCGCGGGCCGTGCTGCACTACTGCGAGCGATTGGTCACGCACGACACCGCGCTGCGTGCGGCCGGCACCGCCCGGGCACAGATCTATCAACGGCTGGCCCACGGACCGGCAGCAGCCGCCGTCCGGCTGCACAGCGGCGAGGTGGTGGCACGCGTTGGCGCTGACGTCGACGAACTGGCCAACGTGCTGGTGCGCGCGCTGGTACCGATCGGTGTCGCGGCGGTACTCGCGCTGGCGGCAACCGCGGTTATCGCGGCGATCTCGCTGCCCGCCGCAGCGGTACTGGCGATCTGTCTGCTGATCGCCGGCTTCGTTGCGCCCCGGCTTGCCGGCAAGGCCGCCGCAACGCAGGAAGAGATCGCCCGTCAGCATCACTCCGAGCGAGACACGTCGGCGATGATCGCGCTCGAACATGCCCCGGAGCTTCGGGTCGCCGGCGCACTTCCTGATGTCGTCGCCGAATCGCAACGCCGACAACATGCTTGGGGTGCTGCCCTCGACGCCGCGGCCAGACCGGCCGCTATTGCCGAGGCAATGCCCACCGCGGCGATCGGGGCCAGCGTGCTCGGCGCGGTGGTAGCCGGGATCGGGCTGGCACACACGGTCGCACCGACCACACTGGCCATCCTGATGTTGTTGCCGCTGTCGGCGTTCGAGGCGATGACGCCATTGCCGGCTGCCGCCGTCCAGTTGACACGGTCGCGGATCGCCGCGCGGCGGCTGCTCGACCTGACTGCCACCGGCCGTACTGCCGAGTCCCGCACGCCGGCAGCGCAACCAACCAAACCCGTTGGCACCGGCCGGTTATCACTCGACATCCGGTCCGGCCACCCGGATACGGCGCTGGCCATCCAGGTGGCGCTGGACCTACCGCCAGGTGCCCGGCTGGCCGTCACCGGCCCCAGCGGCTCCGGTAAGACGACGCTGCTGATGACACTCGCCGGACTGGTGCCGCCGCTGGACGGGCAGGTGATGCTCGACGACACCGACCTGAGCCGGTTCGGCGAAGATGAGTTGCACCGCGCTGTCGGCTTTTTCGCCGAGGACGCGCATATCTTCGCCACCACCGTCCGCGACAACTTACTGGTGGCCCGCGGCGACTGCCGAGACGACGAACTGACGGCGGCGCTGGCCGCGGTCGGGCTCGACGGGTGGCTCGCCGGTTTGCCCGAGGGCCTGTCGACGGTGCTGACCGGTGGCGCGCAAGCGCTCTCGGCGGGCCAGCGCAGGAGGCTGTTGTTGGCCCGGGCCATGGTCGCACCCGCCCGGATCGTGCTGCTCGACGAGCCAACCGAACACCTCGACGCGACCGACGCCGAACGGATCCTGCGCGATCTGCTGGACCCGGATTCGGCGCTGCTGTCCGCCGACCGGACGGTCGTGGTGGCGACTCACCACTTACCCGAAGGCATTCGCTGTCGCGAATTGCGCATCGGGTAAGCGGAACGTCATCCGCTCAGAGATGTCGCCGGCGCGGCGTGAACTCCAGCGTCAACAACACGAAAATCAAGGGAACGAGCTGGGGCAGCGATATCAGCGCGTAGCGCCGGGCATCCAGTGCGTGGAACTTGCGCACGTACCGGTACAACGACTCGAGCGCGATCAACGGGTCCAGGACATGGATCAACCGGTAGAACACCCGCTGGACCCGACCGCGGCTCTTGTCTTCGAAGATCTCCGGGAACGCCGCGAATGAGAGCGATACCCGTTGCGCGCCAGCCTCTTTGGCGGCCATGATCATGTCGATGCTGAGCCGTTCGTCGATCCCGTTCGGGGCCCCGCGACGGCGCCACGGGACATCAAGGGTGATCTCGCTACCGCGGCCGGCAGTCGCGTACCTATGAAAGCCCTGGACCCGCCCCGAGGCGTCCCTGGCGATGATGAGCCGGATTCCGGGAAACCGGCCCTCCAGCACGCCGTCCAGGTTCATGTAGAAGCCGCGATCGCTGTGGGCGCCGCTGGGCGAGGCCCGCACGACGTCGGTCAGCTCGGTGAACAGCTCATCGTCGAGCTCCTGCTCTGCCACGATCTCGGTGGTGATGCCGGAATTGTGGGTGCGCTTCACCGCCTGACGCAGGTTGCGGAACTTGCGTCCCGTCATGTCGAAGCTGGACACCCCGACGACGACATCGCGGCCGATCGGCACCGGCCGCAGTGACTGTCCGATCACCGCCGGGTCGTTCCACAACTCGAGCCGACGCTCGCTGCAACCCACCACCGCGATGCGCCAGCCGTGGGCATGACACGTGGCGGCGAAGTCGGCGACCAACCCGGGAAATTCCTCCTCGCCGCCGATCGGGTCCCCGCCGACCACGGCAAACCCCAAACGTGTCCGGTATGCCAGCGCCGCCGCACCGTCCGCGGTGAAGTGGTAGCACTTGCCCGTCTGCATGGCGAACGGCGCCAGCGGGTCATTCCTGGTGGCATCGATCAACGCCCACGCCCGAGGCAGGTCCTCGGACCGCGGGCGCGACGAGGTCGGCCACATCAACACCAGCCCCGACCCGACAATCAGCAAATTGCCGAGCAGGTCGAAGGACAGCACATGTGAGCCCAGCCCCACCAACACGAACAAGGCAGCGCCGGTCGCGTGCATGGCCGTCACCGGACGGCCCAGAAAGATGCCGCGGGCGATCAGTGCCACCGCCCCCAGAACGGTCAGCGACCAGCCCAGCCGATCGGCGTAGTGCCAGTCCGGGTGGTGGTGATGGCGGGCCAGGATCACGATGAGCCAACACGCTGCGCACAGCAGGGCCACGGCGCCGATCCAGCGGGCTGCCGGCGAATCGACATGAACGACCACACGTTCGCGCGCGCGAGGCTTTGCTGCGATGTCGACCGGCGACCCGTTCACATCCACCTCCCGATGCCCTGATTTCTCAGCCGGGCGGCCCACTGGCCGCCGCTGCACCGAATACCCGCCTAAGAGGAACTTACGCCTGATCGCGGCCGTGCCCGGCCGAAAATCCGACGGTTATCCCGCAGGTATCCCGCGAACTGTCTATCGGCGCGAGCGCGGGAAGTATTTCAGCACGCCCTCCTGCACCACGGTGGCGATGAGTTGCCCGGAGCGGTCGAAGAAATGCCCGGTGCCCAAACCGCGCGAATCCGCGGCCACCGGCGACGACGTCGAATACAACACCCAGTCGTTGAAGTCGACCTGCCGGTGGAACCACACCGAATGGTTGGCCGAGGCGGCGAAGATGCGGTCGAACCCCCAGGACAGCCCATGGGTGGTGATGACCGAATCCAGCACCGTGGTATCCGAGGAATACACCATTACCGCGGTGTGCAGCACCGGGTCGTCGGGCAGCACACCCAGCGCCTTGACCCAGACCCGGTTGTAGGGAAGCCGATCCCCTTTAGCCCGCATCACCCAGGCCGGGTCGTTGGTGTAGCGCCATTCGATCGGCTGGAGGGCGTTGACGAAGTGCGGGACGGTCTCCTCGTAGCCACGCAACAACTCGCTGATCGATGGCTGCGTGTGCGGCTGCGCCACCGGCGGCGGCTGGACAGCGTGTTCGAGGCCGGGACCGCCGGACATGTAGGAGATCATCGCCGAGGACAACAGCATGCCGTCCTGCACCGCGTCGACCCGCCGATTGGCGAAGCGACGCTCGTCCCGTAGTCGTGTCACGTGGAATTCGATGTCCTTGGCGGTGTCTCCACCATTGATGAAGTGCACCGACAGCGCGCTGGGCGGCAGGTCGCCCCGGATCAGCGTGCGGCTGCTCGCGACGTACGACTGCGCCATCAGCTGACCACCGAAGGTCCGCATCGGGTTCTTGCTGGGATGAGATCCGATGAACACGTCATCGGCGACGCGGTTCAGGTCGAGTGCGGCCAGCAGTTCCTCGAAATCGGAATTGCCGCTCGTCACGGCTTCCTCTCGCGTATTCGGCTCATCGCCAGCCGGCACGGGCTCTCCTCTGGGCTGTACGCCCCTCTGGGCTCGGTCAATTCCCCCCGGCTCTGGCAGGCCGGGCCTGATCGCCTGGCCTCCCCCTCACGCCGGTTCGCGGCCCGCATCGCCGCCAGGCAGGCTAAACGTCGTCCTCCCCGATCCGGTGCACATGGATCAGGTTGGTCGAGCCTACTGTGCCAGGTGGTGCACCGGCGACGATGACCACCAGGTCACCGCGCTTGTAGCGACCGAGTCCCAGCAGCGACTTGTCGACCTGCCGGATCATTTCGTCGGTGGAGGTCATCATCGGGACGATGAACGTCTCGGTGCCCCAGGTCATGGCGAGTTGGCTGCGCACCTCAGGCCAGGCGGTGAAGGCGAGCAACGGCAGCGGTGTGTGCAGGCGCGCCAGTCGCTTCACGGTGTCGCCGGACTGGGTGAACGCGACGAGGGCCTTGGCGTCGAGCCGCTCGCCGATGTCGCGGGCGGCGTAGGAGATCACTCCGCGCTTGGTGCGCGGCACGTGCGTCAGCGGCGGGGCGGCCGTGGAGTTCTCCTCAACCGCGCACACGATTCGCGACATCGTCCGGACGGCCGCCAGCGGGTACTTCCCCACCGAGGTCTCCCCGGACAACATCAGCGCGTCGGCGCCATCCAGCACGGCGTTGGCGACGTCGGAGGCCTCGGCCCGTGTCGGCCGCGAGTTCTCGATCATCGAGTCGAGCATCTGGGTCGCCACAATGACGGGTTTTGCGTTCTCCCTGGCGATCTGGATGGCCCGCTTCTGCACCAGCGGAACCTCTTCCAGCGGCAGCTCGACGCCCAGGTCGCCACGGGCCACCATGATGGCGTCGAACGCCAGCACGATGGCTTCCAGATTGTCGACGGCTTCCGGCTTCTCCAGCTTGGCGATCACCGGTACCCGCCGCCCGACCCGATCCATCACCTCGTGGACCAACTCGACGTCGGACGGCGAGCGCACGAAAGACAGCGCAACCATGTCGACGCCGAGGTCCAGCGCGAAGGTGAGATCCTCGATGTCTTTCTCCGACAGGGCAGGGGCGGACACGTTCATGCCGGGTAGCGAGATGCCCTTGCTGTTGCTGACCGGGCCGCCTTCGGTGACGACGCAGATGACGTCGTCTCCTTCGATGCCGTCGACCACCAGGCCGACCTTGCCGTCGTCGACCAGAACCCGGTCACCGACTGCGGCGTCCTCGGCAAGCCTCTTGTAGGTGGTCGATACCCGGTCGTGCGTGCCTTCGCAGTCGGCGACGGTGATCCGCACGGTTTCACCGTCGGCCCAGTAGGTGGGCCCGGTGGCGAAGCGCCCCAACCTGATCTTCGGACCCTGCAAGTCGGCGAGCACACCGACCGCGCGGCCGGTGGCGTCCGACGCCGCCCGTACCCGCTCGTAGGCGGCTTTGTGATCGGCGTAGTCGCCGTGACTGAAGTTCATTCGGGCGACGTCCATTCCGGCCTCGACGAGTGCCAGCATCAGCTCGTCGGAATTCGTAGCAGGGCCGATGGTGCAGACGATCTTCCCGCGTCTCGTCACGACGCCCCAGCATAGTCGCGGGGGGGCACCTCGGCCCGCCTAGCCGGTGCGGCGCGGCCACGGCTATCCGCCCAGGACGGTCGGAACCAGCGGGAAACCGGGCAGATTGCGCACCACCGTCCATACCATTGCCGCAAGCGCGATGGTCAGCACAGCCGGTGCCGGCAGCGATGACTTACCGCGACGGCTCCGTATCAGCACCCATCCGGCCAGCATCGGGACACCGAACAGGAGCAAAACGTTGTCGTCGATGGCGGCCACCAGGTCACCGTGCAGCAGGTCGTGCGTCATCCGGAGCCCACCGCAGAAGGGGCAATTCCAGCCGGTGAGCCATTTGAACGGACACAGCGGATACACCGAATCCGTCCGGTGCGGGTCGACCAGTCCGACGTAGCCGAGTGCGCCGGCCAGCAGCAGGCCCGTTCCTGCCGCGGTGTAACGACGACGACGACGCGGGCCGTGCTGATGACAAGGCGGATATTCCGCGTGGTAACCCGGCCGCGGCGATGCTGACGCACCGGAGTCAGCGGCACCAGGCCACCGGGGAACGGTCACGCTTTTCAGCATGCCAGATGCAGCGCGCCGCCCTCGGCTGCTAGCGGTCCTTCCCCGGCCGCAGCCTCCATCGCCTGCGGGTTCCCGCGTCGTGTTCGTCGGCCGCAGCGGGTTCTTCGGATGGGGCCTCGGCGACGGCCGTGTCTTCGGCCGCTTCCTGCACCTCGGGTTTGTCGTTTTCCCCGGCGGTTACCGGAGCCGCCGCTGTCGCTGCCTGCGCCGACGCCACGGTCTCCCCCTCGTCCGCGGGCTCTGGCTCAGACGCTTCCGATTCCTCGGCAACGTGCTCGGTACCACGCAGGCTCTCGGGGTCCTCGCGGCCCTTCGGCGCCAAGATGAGGTACACCACGGCCCCGATGAACACGAAAGTCGATGTGAACGAATTGATTCGGATACCGGCGATGTGGGTGGCGGTGTCGTCGCGCAGCAGCTCCACGCAGAAACGCCCAACGCAGTAGCCGGCCACATACAGCGCAAACAGTCGCCCGTGGCCCAACCTGAACCGCCGGTCGGCATAAATCAAAGCGACGAAAACCAGGACATTCCAAATCAACTCGTAAAGGAACGTCGGCTGTACGACGAGCGCCACCTGCCCGGTCGAGACGCCGTCGAGTGAATGGGGGTCGACGTATCCCGAGGGGTCGCGGCGGTAGAAGATCTCCAGGCCCCACGGCAGGGTGGTCTCCCGGCCGTAGAGCTCCTGGTTGAAATAGTTCCCGAGCCGACCGATGGCCTGCGCCAGGATGACTCCCGGAGCAACCGCGTCGGCGAAGGCCGGCAACGGAATTCCGCGACGTCGGCAGCCGATCCAGGCGCCGACGCAGCCCAGCGCTACTGCGCCCCAGATGCCCAAGCCGCCGTCCCAGATCCGCAGCGCCGCGCCAAACCCGGCGCCGCCCGGGCCCCAATAGGTCCGCCAGTCGGTGGCCAGGTGGTAGAGCCGGCCACCGACCAATCCGAACGGCACCACCCACAGCGCGATGTCGTAGATGACGCCGCGCTGGCCGCCACGCGCCGCCCAGCGCCGGTCGCCGATCAGCAGCGCGACCACGATACCGGTGATGATGCACAGCGCGTAGGCGCGAAGGGGCAACGGCCCCAGGTGCCACACGCCTTGCGGCGGGCTGGGGAAATACGTGGGCAACATCGTCATCGGGCGGACGCTTTCTGGCGAACACCGACAGCGAGTTCCTCGGTCAGTGCGCGCAGTGCCGGCAAGCCACCGTCACCCAGCGCTGTCACCAGCGCGGAGCCGACGATGACACCGTCGGCGTAGCCGGCGATCTGCGCGGCCTGCTGGCGCGACCGCACCCCCAGGCCGACGCCGACGGGTATGTCCGACACCGCCCTCACCCTGCGCACCAATTCCGGTGCGGCCTGCGACACCGCGTCGCGCGCCCCGGTTACCCCCATCGTCGAAGCCGCGTAGACAAATCCGCGAGATGCTTCGACCGTCATCACCAGCCGCTGCGGCGTCGATGACGGCGCCACCAGAAATATGCGATCCAACCGATGCTCCTCAGATGCCGCCAGCCACTGCCCAGCTTCGTCGGGGATGAGGTCGGGAGTGATCAGACCGTGCCCGCCGGCCGACGCCAGATCCCGCGCGAACGCGTCAACCCCGTAATGCAGTACCGGATTCCAGTACGTCATCACCACGGCGCGTCCGCCCGCCGAACTGATGGCCTCGACCGCGGCGAGCGTATCCCGGACGCGCACTCCCCCGTGCAGCGCCGTCTCGGTGGCCCGGGCAATGGTGGGGCCGTCCATGCCGGGATCCGAATAGGGCACACCGACCTCAACGATGTCGCAACCGGATTCGACCAGCGCGATCATCGCGTCCACCGAAGTCGGCACATCGGGGTAACCGGTGGGCAGATAACCGATCAGCGCCGCGCGATTGCCGGTACGGCACGAATCGAAGACCGGCCCGAGCCTGCTGGCCTGGCTCTGTTCCACGGTCATTGTTCGCCGGGCCCGAACAGACCGAACCACTTCGCAGCCGTCTCGACGTCTTTGTCGCCGCGACCCGACAGGTTCACCACAATGACCGCGCCGCTGCCCAACTCAACGCCCAGCTTCACCGCACCGGCCACCGCGTGCGCGGACTCGATGGCCGGGATGATGCCTTCGGTGCGGCACAGTAGGCGGAACGCGTCCATCGCCTCGGAGTCGGTGATGGGCCGGTATTCGGCACGTCCGGTTTCCTTGAGCCACGCATGTTCCGGGCCTACCCCGGGGTAATCCAGACCCGCTGAGATCGAATGAGATTCGATGGTCTGACCGTCCTCGTCCTGCAGCAGGTAGGAGAACGATCCCTGAAACGCCCCGGGCGAGCCGCCGGCGAATGTCGCGGCGTGCCTGCCGGTCTCGACGCCGTCGCCGGCGGCCTCGAATCCGACCAGCCGTACGCCGCGATCGTCGATGAACGGGTGGAAAATACCGATGGCGTTGGACCCGCCACCGACACAGGCCACCACAGCGTCGGGCAACCGCCCCGCCTGGGCCTGAATCTGCACGCGTGTCTCCAGGCCGATGATGCGCTGAAAATCACGCACCATCATCGGGAAGGGATGCGGCCCTGCCGCGGTGCCGAAGCAATAGTAGGTGTTGTCGGAATTGGTCACCCAATCCCGGAACGCCTCATTGATGGCGTCTTTCAGCGTTTTCGAGCCGGTCTCGACCGCGACGACATCGGCGCCCAACAGCCGCATCCGTGCCACGTTGAGCGCCTGACGCGCGGTGTCCACGGCACCCATGTAGATCACGCACTCCAGGCCGAACAAGGCGCACGCCGTGGCGGTGGCCACGCCGTGCTGGCCGGCCCCGGTCTCGGCGATCACCCGGGTCTTACCCATGCTCTGGGCCAGCAACGCCTGACCCAGCACATTGTTGATCTTGTGAGAACCGGTGTGGTTCAGGTCTTCTCGCTTGAGGAAGATGCGCGCCGAGCCGGCATGCCCGGACAGCCGGGTGGCCTCATACAGGGGTGTCGGACGACCGGCGTAATTGGCCTGCAGGTAGTCCAGGGTGTCCAGGAAGTCGGGGTTGACGCGTTCCTTCTCGTAGGCGGCGGTGACCTCTTCGATCACCGCCATCAACGCCTCGGCGACGTAGCGACCACCGTAGACGCCGAAATGGCCACCCGAATCGGGGTCGTGGCGGGTGGGTTCGGCGACGGCGGCACTCGGAAGCGGAAGGTCCGGGCGAGACAGGTTTACCATCACCAAGGCTCAACGCGCGGAAGGCTCATCGGGTTCAACGTTTCAGCGCCGGGGCTCTTCAGCGATTTGGTGACTAACGAGCCGGTTTCGGACAGGACGGGTGAGTGCCCGCGGTGACCAGGTCGGCAACCGCGGCACGTGGGTCATGACTTTTGACCAGACCTTCACCGACCAATACGGCATCTGCACCCGCACCGGCATACGCCAACAGGTCCGCGGTGCCACGCACGCCGGACTCGGCGATCCTGATCACGTTGCTGGGCAGGCCGGGAGCGATGCGCGCGAAGCAATCCCGGTCCACTTCCAGCGTCGTGAGATCGCGGGCGTTGACGCCGATCACCCTGGCCCCGGCCTTCAACGCCCGGTCGGCTTCTTGTTCGGTGTGTACTTCGACGAGAGCTGTCATGCCCAGCGATTCGGTGCGGTCCAGCATCGACGCCAATGCCGGCTGGTCCAGGGCGGCAACGATGAGCAACAACATATCGGCACCGTGCGCGCGGGCCTCGTGAATTTGATACGGCTGCACGACAAAGTCTTTGCGCAATATCGGTACCGACACTGCGGCCCGCACCGTGTCGAGGTCGTCGAGCGAGCCGTGAAAACGTCGCTCCTCGGTCAAGACGCTGATGATCCGGGCACCGCCATCCTCATACGCCTGGGCCAGTTTTGCCGGATCGGCAATGGTCGCCAATGAGCCCGCCGACGGACTGGCGCGCTTGACCTCGGCGATGACGCCGATACCGGGCTCGCGTAAGGCGGCCATCACGTCGAGCGGTGGCGGCGCAGCCGCGGCCGCGGATTTGATCTCGGACAGGCTGATCAGGGCTTCGCGCGCGGCAACGTCAGCCCGGACTCCCTCGAGGATGGAGTCAAGCACGGTTGCCGGACTCATGCCTGTCGTTTCCCTTCTCACCGTCACCTGCGGCCACCCAGTCGCCCCCAGCCGATCGCGGCGACGTCAATGAAGGGTAGCGACCGTCGGCCCGCGGTCCGTCACCGACCCTCGTTGTCAGACTCGCACGCCTGATCGGTCGGGTCACGACCCTCGTCCAGCGCATCCCAAATCATCCGCTCCGACATCTCCGCCGTCCCCGGCGCCTCCAGCATCGCCCCTTGCATGTCGTCGTGTCGCACAATCGACCGGCGCGTCGCGGGCGCCGCATACTTCCGTGCGCTGAGGCGTGCCGACCGGGGATCCGAAGCCGACCGCATCAACAAGACGGCGGCGGTCAACGTGCACACCGACGCGGCCACCGCGAGCCCTGCCCCCCAGTAGTGCCGCTCGCTGCCCACCAGCGACACCACCGGGATACGCGCCAGATCGGCTCCGCGCAGGGCCACGTCGGGGATCACCCACAGACCGATCCCCAGATAGCCGACCGCCAGGCTGGCCGCGGCCAGCAGCCCCGCCAGCAGCCGCAACGGCCAGCCGCGCACTGCCAGCGCCGCGACAGCGGCAGCCAGCGTGAGCAGCGCCAACGGCAGCAGCGCCGTCGACCACGACGCGCCGGACAAGGTCACCTGCTTGGGCGGACCCAGCCCGTCGAACGACCGGACGACGACCCACGGCAGCCGCGACGCCACCCACAGCGCGCCGGCGGCAACCACCAGCAACAGCTGCGCCACCCCGATCATCAACCGGCCGGTGAATCGGCGGCGCCGGTCCGGCCGGGCATCAGCCATTACGGCTCGGATCCGGGGCGGTCAGTGTCTCGGCGGCAGCGATCGCGTTGAGCACCGCTCGCGCCTTGTTGGCCGCCTCGGTGTATTCGTAAGGACCGTTGGAGTCGGCGACCACCCCGCCTCCGGCCTGAACATAGGCGGTGCCGTCGCGCATCAACGCGGTGCGGATGGCGATCGCGAAGTCGGCATTGCCGGCGAAGTCGAGGTAACCGACCACACCGCCGTAGAGACCACGGCGCGTCTTCTCCACCTCTTCGATCAGCTCCATGGCCCGCACCTTGGGTGCGCCCGAGAGAGTGCCGGCCGGGAAGCAGGCCGTCACCGCGTCCAAGGCGGTCCGGCCCTCGGCGAGCATCCCCGTCACCGTCGACACCAAGTGCATGACGTGGCTGTAGCGTTCGATGTGACTGTAATCCTCGACGCGAACGGTGCCCGGCGTGCAGACCCGGCCGAGGTCGTTGCGGCCCAGGTCGACCAGCATCAGATGCTCGGCACGTTCTTTGTCGTCGGCCAGCAGCTCCTTTTCCAGCAGCTGATCCTCTTCGTCGGTCTGCCCGCGCCACCGCGTCCCGGCGATCGGATGCGTCGTCGCCCAGCTGTCGGCGACGGTGACCAACGCCTCCGGACTGGATCCGACGATCGAAAAGTCGGTTGCCCCATCGCTATTCGGCACATGCATCAGGTACATGTAAGGGCTGGGGTTGGTTGCCCGCAGCATCCGGTACACGTCGATCGGATCGACCTCGGTGTCCATTTCGAAGCGCTGCGAGGGCACTACCTGAAAGGCTTCGCCGGCTGCTATCTGATCCACCAGATAATCGACGATCTTGCCGTATTCCTCGACGGTGCGCTGCGCCCGGTACCGCGGCTCGGGCCTGCTGAACGTGGCAACCGTCGACGGCAGCGGCAGGCCCAGGGCCGTCGTCATCACATCCAGCCGGGCGATCGCGTCGTCGTAGGCCTCGTCGACGCGTTCGTCGGTGCCGTTCCAGTTCACGGCGTTGGCGATCAGCGTGATGGTGCCCTCATGGTGGTCGACCGCCGCCACATCGGTGGCCAGGAGCAGCAGCATGTCCGGCAGGTGGAGATCGTCCACGACCAGCTCAGGGAGCCGTTCCAGGCGCCGCACCAGGTCATAGGCGAAAAAGCCGACCATGCCGCCCGACAGCGGCGGAAGCCCCGGCATGGTGGCCGTCGCCAGTAGCTCGAGGGTGGCCCGCAGCGCCCGTAGCGGGTCCCCGCCGGTGGGGGCGTCCTGCGGCACCGCGCCCAGCCAGACCGCTTGGCCGTCGCGCACGGTCAGTGCCGACGGCGCGCCCGCACCGATGAACGACCACCGCGACCAGGACCGGCCGTTCTCGGCGGACTCCAGCAGAAACGTGCCCGGGCGATCGGCGGCGAGTTTGCGGTAGGCCGACAGCGGCGTCTCGCTGTCAGCCAGCACCTTGCGGGTCACCGGAACCACACGGTGCTCTGCTGCCAGCTGCCGGAAGTCCTCCCGTGAGGTGGTGGCGGCGAGGTGGTCGTGCACCGGACCATCCTCCCAGATACCGGGAAAGCAGCCCGCGAGCTGGGGGCACCGCCCGCGAGCGTAACGCCACTGCGATTTTCGGGCCGGTTTTTCACTGTGGCGTTACGCTCGCGGGCGTCGCGACTGACCTGGCGTAGCCTGACGGCCATGAAACCTGGTGACACCGTGGCCGACTTCGAACTTTCCGATCAGACCGGCACGCCGCGCAAGCTCAGCGACCTGCTTTCCGGCGGACCCGTCGTGCTGTTCTTTTACCCCGCAGCGATGACGCCCGGCTGCACCAAGGAAGCGTGTCACTTCCGCGACCTGGCAGCGGAATTCGCCGCGGTCGGGGCCAACCGGGTCGGCATCAGCGCCGATCCCGTGCAAAAGCAGGCCAAGTTCGCCGACATGCAGAACTTCGACTACCCGCTGCTGTCGGACACCGACGGCACCGTCGCCGCGCAGTTCGGCGTCAAACGCGGTCTGCTCGGCAAGCTGATGCCGGTCAAACGCACGACCTTCGTCATCGACACCGATCGCAAGGTGCTCGACGTCATCTCCAGCGAATTCAACATGGACACCCACGCCGACAAGGCGTTACAGACGCTGCGGGCGCGGTCTTAGCGCGACACCCTGTCACGGGATGATCGCCAGAAACACGTAAGCGGCGAGCAGCACCAAATGCACCTCGCCTTGCAGGCGGGTGGCCCGACCGGGCACCACCGTCAGCACGCTGATCACCACCGTCAGCGCGAACAGCACCAGCTGGGTGGCGCCGAGGCCGAGCAGCAGCGGTCCCTTGAGCCAGATCGAGGCGAGTGCGATGGCCGGGATGGTGAGCCCGATGCTGGCCAGCGACGAGCCATAGGCCAGGTTGAGGCTCGTCTGGATGCGGCCTTGCCGCGCCGCCCTCGTCGCCGCCAGTGTCTCCGGCAGCATCACCATGGTCGCGATCACCACACCGACGAATGACGGCGGGAATCCGGCCGCTGACACCAAATGCTCGATTGCCGGCGACTCCTGTTCGGCCAGACCCACCACCGCCAGCAGCGCGACCAACAGCAGCCCCAGGCTCCTCAGCGCCGCCCCGTTGCTCGGCGGCTCCGCATGGCTTTCGTCCTCGAACAGACTTTTCTGGCCCTTCTGGGCGACCGGCAGAAAAAAGTCGCGATGCCGCACGGTTTGGGTGAAGACGAACAGCAGGTAGAGCCCCAGCGAGGCGACCGCGGCAAAGATCAACTGGCCGGGTGAGAATTCCTGGCCCCCGTGGGTGGTGGTGAACGTGGGCAGCACCAGGCTCAGCGTCGCCAGCGTGGTGAGTGTGGCCAGCGCCGCCCCGCTGCCGTGGGCGTTGAACAAGGTCACGCCATAGCGCTGGGAACCGAGCAACAGTGACAGGCCGGCGATCCCGTTGGTGGTGATCATCAACGCGGCAAACACGGTGTCGCGGGCCAACGTCGACGCCTCGTTCCCGCCGGACGCCATCAGCGTGACGATAAGGGCTAGCTCGATGGTCGTCACCGCGGCGGCAAGCACCAGCGACCCGAACGGCTCACCGGCCCGGTGGGCGACCACCTCCGCGTGGTGTACCGCGGCCAGGACGGCACCGGCAAGAAATACCGCCTCCAGCGCGGCAAGTACCGGCCCGGTCCGCTCTCCCCACGTCAGTGCCAGCGCGACGAGGGCCAGCAGCGGCACCACCGCAGTCCAGGACACCCGTTTCGACATCGACCACCATTCTCATGGAAGGCATCTGCCAGCGCCTGGCGGACGACCGCGGAGTCAGGCCATGTTCAGACCTTGGCCGTCACCACAACGTAGCCGCGCGGCGCACCGGCGTCGGTGCCGAACGTCCACGGGGCCCCCAATTACCGGTGATTACCCCGTTGCCGCAGTTACGGCCTCAGTAGCATGCTCACATGCCGCAACGCGAAGGCCTCCGCGAAGGAGAGGTGTTCGCCGGTTACACCATCGTTCGGTCGCTGGGTGCCGGAGGCATGGGTCACGTGTATCTGGCGCAGCACCCGCGACTGCCCCGCCGGGACGCCCTCAAAATTCTGCCCGGCGAGCTGACCGGGAATGTCGAGTTTCGGCAACGCTTCAACAGAGAGGCCGACCTGGCCGCGAGCCTGTACCACGAGCACATCGTCGGCATCCACGACCGCGGTGAACATCAAGGGCAACTGTGGATCTCGATGGACTACGTGGAGGGCACCGACGCGGCCCAGCTGCTGCGCAGCCGGTACCCGTCCGGTATGCCCAAAGCGGCGGTCGTCGAAATCGTCTCCGCGGTCGCCGACGCGCTCGATTACGCCCATTCGCGCGGATTGCTGCATCGAGACGTCAAACCCGCCAACATCCTGCTGGGCGATGCCGGCCCCCGGCGCCGGATCCTGCTGGCCGATTTCGGTATCGCCCGCGAGCTGGGTGAGATCAGCGGCCTGACCGCGACGAACATGCTGGTGGGAACCACTGGGTACTGCTCGCCGGAGCAACTGCAGGGTTCGGATCTCGACGCGCGAGCCGACCAATACGCGCTGGGATGCACCGCCTTTAACTTGCTGACCGGATCCGCCCCGTTCCACCACTCGAACCCGGCGGTGGTCATCAGCCACCATTTGTCGGCGCCACCGCCGCTGCTCAGCGAGCGGCGACCCGACTTGGCAGAACTCGACCCCGTCATCGCCAAAGCGCTCGCCAAGAATCCCGCCGACCGTTACGCGACGTGTGCGGATTTCGCGGCCGCACTTGCCGGCCGGCCCGACACCGCACCGCGCGACGCTGCCGGCCCCACGCATTTCATCGCCGCACCGACCGAAATAATCGCGCCGCCCATGGGCTTGGCGCCCACCGGCTTGGCGCCCACCGGCTTGGCGCCCACATCACCGAAGCCGCACACCAGCTGGCGTGGGCCGGCCACCGTAGTCGCAGCGCTCGTCGCCGTCGCGTTGGTCGGGGTGGCCGCGGTGGTCGGCATCCACCTGCTCCGCGGTCAATCGAACCAGCCCAATGGCGGCACCGCGACGAAGTCGGTGGCGCCGCCGACCAGCCGCGCCGCCGCGCCGCCGTCAAGGCCGGCAATCAAGCTGTCCAGCCAAGTCACTGACGAGTCGGGCGTGCTGACCCCGGCCGAACACCTCGCGGTCGACAGAGCAGTCAACAAGCTGTACAACGGGCGCGGCACCCGGCTCTGGGTGGTGTACGTCAAGAATTTCGGCGGCCTCAAGTCGTTCCGATGGGCCGAGGAAACCATGCGCGCCAACGGATTCACCGACACCGATGCCATGCTGGCCATCGCCACCGATGAACCATCCTTTTCCTTCCGGGTGCCGGGCGCGGTGACCAACGGGCAGGCCGGCGACATGGAGGTCATCCGCCGCGACCGCATCGAGCCGGCCGTGGCGCGGCGGGAATGGACGCGCGCGGCGATCGCCGCGGCCAACGGACTGGATGCGGCGCCCGGCTAGGTTTCGGGTTCGAGCAGCACGTCGGCGTCGAAGCAACTGTGGTCGCCGGTGTGGCAGGCGCCGCCCACCTGGTCGACCATCAGCAGCACCGTGTCACCGTCGCAGTCCAACCGCACCGAGTGGACGTATTGGGTGTGACCGGACGTCGCCCCCTTGATCCACTGTTGGGCACGTGACCGCGAATAGTAGGTGGCCTCACGGGTTTTCAGCGTCCGGGCCAACGCCTCGTCGTCCATCCAGGCGACCATCAGCACGTCGCCGCTGCCGCGTTCCTGCACGACGGCGGTGAAAAGACCGTCGGCGTTGCGCTTCAGGCGCGCCGCGATCTCCGGGTCGAGCGTCATCGCACCGTGATCCCTGCTGCGGCCATGGCGGCCTTCACCTGCCCGATGGTCAGCTCCCGGAAGTGAAAGACACTGGCCGCCAACACCGCATCGGCGCCGGCGGCAACCGCGGGCGCGAAGTGTTCGGCTGCCCCGGCGCCGCCGCTGGCGATTACCGGGACCGTCACCGCCGCGCGCACCGCGCGCAGCATCGCCAAGTCGAACCCGGCCTTGGTGCCGTCGGCGTCCATCGAGTTCAGCAAGATCTCCCCCACTCCCAGCTCGGCGCCGCGGGCGGCCCACTCGACGGCGTCGATCCCGGTCCCACGACGACCGCCGTGCGTGGTGACCTCCCAGCCCGACGGTGTCGGCGCTGAACCGGGGGGCACCGTGCGGGCATCGACGGACAGCACGATGCATTGAGAGCCGAACTGCCTTGCCATTTCGGCCAACAGGTCGGGCCGGGCGATCGCGGCGGTGTTCACCGATACCTTGTCGGCCCCGGCGCGCAGCAATATGTCGACGTCGGCCACCGCACGCACCCCGCCTCCGACGGTCAACGGGATGAACACCTGCTCCGCCGTGCGGCGCACCACGTCCAGCATGGTGGCCCGTCCCGACGACGACGCGGTCACGTCGAGAAAGGTGAGCTCGTCGGCGCCTTCGGCGTCATAGGCGGCGGCAAGCTCCACGGGATCACCCGCATCCCGGAGGTTTTCGAAGTTGACTCCCTTGACCACCCGGCCGTCGTCGACGTCCAGGCACGGGATCACCCGGACCGCGAGGCCAGTGGACGGGGGGCTCGGGTGCATCTCAGTAGTCCTCCGGTTTTCCTGTGCTGCGCACGATCTCGAGGAGCTCGGCGTGCGCGCCGGGCGCCGCGGCCAGCGCGGACTGCGAGGCGGGAGTCCACGGTTCGCCCGCTAAGTCGGTGACGACGCCCCCCGCGGCTCGCACCAGCGCGACCCCGGCCGCATGGTCCCACACGTGGCCGCCGAAACTTATTGAGCCGCCCAGGATCCCGTCGGCGACGTAAGCCAGGTCCAAGCCGGTGGAACCGTGCATGCGCAACCGCGACGACACCCGGCTGAGATTCTCCAGCACCGCTATCCGATAGCGTCCCGGAAACCGGCCCCGGGCGTCGGCGCTGAACGACCCGACACCGATGAGGGCGTCAGCCAGCTCGACGGTGCCCAACGACGGCTGGGCTACCCCGTCTTTCATCAACGGGCCGTCCACCACCGCGGTGTAGCGCTGATCGACGAACGGCAGCCAGGTCAGACCCGCCACCGGGTCGCCATCGTGCAGCAGGCCCAGCAGAATCCCGGCCATCGGAGATCCGGCCGCGTAATTGAAGGTGCCGTCGACCGGATCCAGCACCCATACCCACGGGGAATCGAGGTCCGCGCCGCCGAACTCCTCGCCGTGCACGCCAATTCCGGTAGCCGCAACCAGCGCGGCGACCACCTGCCGCTCGATCGCAAGGTCGACGTCGGTGGCAAAGTCATTGCCCTTCTTGCGGACCGCCGAATCGGCGCGGTGGCCGGCCAGGAAAGGCTCGCTGGCGTCGTCCAGGATTGCCGACGCCTGCTCAACCAACGCGTCCAGGTCCATGCAGGTCTACTCCTGAACCGCGTCCAGTGCCTGCGGCAGGGTGAACCGCCCGGCGTAGAGGGCCTTGCCGACGATGGCGCCCTCGATGCCGCGGCCGGTGAGGGTGGCGATCGCCCGCAGGTCGTCCAGGCTGGACACGCCGCCGGAGGCGATCACCGGGGCTTCGGTGCGATCGGCGACGCGGGCCAGCAGGTCGAGATTGGGGCCGCCCAGCGTGCCGTCCTTGGTGACATCGGTGACGACGTACCGCGAACATCCTTGACGGTCAAGGCGTTCCAGTACTTCCCACAGGTCGCCGCCATCGGTTTCCCAGCCGCGTCCACGCAACCGGTGCCGGCCGTCGACGATCTGGACGTCCAACCCGACGGCGACTTTGTCGCCGTGCTCGCTGATCGCCCGCGCGCACCACGGCGGGTTTTCCAGGGCCGCTGTCCCCAGGTTGACCCGCGCGCAGCCGGTGGCCAGCGCCGCCACCAAAGAGTCGTCGTCACGGATCCCGCCGGACAGCTCCACCTGCACGTCGAGCTTGCCCACCACCTCGGCGAGCAGTTCGCGGTTGGAGCCGCGGCCGAACGCGGCGTCCAGGTCCACCAGATGGATCCACTCGGCACCGTCGCGCTGCCAGCCCAGCGCGGCGTCCAGCGCCGAGCCGTACTCGGTTTCGCTGCCGGCCTTGCCCTGCACCAGGCGCACGGCACGGCCCTCGACCACGTCGACTGCGGGTAACAAAATCAGCACGTCGCCTCCTGTGCGCCGAAAGTGCAACCAGCGACGCGCTTTCTCGGCGTTTGCCTAGCGGAATGCACTTTCGCGGAACTCTTCACAATCCCTGCACCCAGTTGCTCAACACGGCCGCACCGGCATCACCGCTCTTTTCCGGGTGAAATTGGGTGGCCGAAAGCGGCCCTTCCTCCACCGCGGCCAAAAACGGCACCTGATGGGTGGTCCACGTCAACACCGCATCGGGCGAACCCTCCCAGCGCTGTGCGGCGTAGGAATGCACGAAGTAGAAACGGGTGTTGGCGTCCACCCCCTTGAACAGGGCACTGCCGGGCCCGGGATCGACCACGTTCCAGCCCATGTGCGGGATCACCGGGGCCTCCAGTCGCGTGACGGCTCCCGGCCACTGCCCGCAACCTTTCGTCTCCACCCCGAATTCGACGCCGCGGTCGAACAAGATCTGCATCCCGACACAGACCCCCAGCACGGGGCGTCCGGCGGCGACCCGCTCGGCGATGATGCGATCGCCGGAGATTTTCCGCAGGCCCGTCATGCAGGCCTCGAAAGCGCCGACGCCCGGCACCACCAGTCCGTCGGCCGATGCCGCAGCATCCGCGTCGGCGGTCACCTCGACCGACGCACCGACCCGCTGCAGGGCACGCTGGGCCGACCGAAGATTGCCCGAGCCGTAGTCCAGGACCACGACCGATCGTATTGTCACAGAACGCCTTTGGTGGATGGAACATCCGACACGCGGGGGTCGGGCTCGACCGCCTGACGCAACGCGCGCGCCACGGCCTTGTACTGCGCCTCGGTGATGTGGTGCGGGTCGCGCCCGTACAGCACGCGGACGTGCAGCGCGATCCGGGCGTTGGCGGCCAGCGACTCGAACACGTGCCGGTTCATGACGGTGTGGTAGGGCACCGAGCTGCCGGCAATGGTGGTGTGCTGCAGGTGATCCGGCTCTCCGGTGTGCACACAATAGGGCCGGCCGGACACGTCCACCGCGGCGTGGGCCAGCGTCTCGTCCATCGGGATGAAGGCGTCCCCGAACCGGCGGATGCCTTTCTTGTCGCCCAGCGCCTGCCCGAGTGCCTGACCCAGCGCGATCGCGGTGTCCTCGACGGTGTGGTGCGCCTCGATCTCGACGTCGCCCTCGGTGCGCACGGTCAGGTCGAAGCTGGCATGACTGCCCAGCGCCGTCAGCATGTGGTCGTAGAACGGCACACCGGTGTCGACGTGAACCTGCCCCGTGCCGTCGAGGTCGAGTTCGACGACGATGTCGGATTCGCGGGTGCGACGCTCGATGCGGGCACGGCGGGTCGCTCTACCTGTCGCGGGGGTTGTCACGGCGCTCCTACGGGGCTGGGGGCGGCTGGGGCCAGTTCGGTGGCGGCGACCTGGGCGCTGGCCCGCAGGAACACATCGTTCTCGTTGCCCAGTCCGATCGTGACGCGCAGGTAGCCGGGAATTCCGACGTCGCGGATCAAGATGCCGACGTCCAGATAGCGCTGCCAGGCGGCCGGCGCATCGGCGAATTCGCCGAACAGCACGAAGTTTGCGTCGCTGGGGATTACCCGAAATCCCATGCCGCTCAACGCTGCTGAGACGCGTTCGCGTTCAGCGATCAGCGCTGCGACGCTGCTCAGGGTATCGTCGGCGTGCCGCAGCGCGGCCCGGGCCGCGGCTTGAGTGACCGACGACAGGTGATAGGGCAGCCGCACCAGCAGCATCGCGTCGATCACCGCCGGCGTGGCGATCAAGTACCCGAGCCTGCCGCCGGCGAAGGCAAACGCCTTGCTCATGGTGCGGGTGACGACGAGCTTGGTCGGATACTCCTGCACCAGCGCCACGGCACTGGGCTGCGACGAGAACTCACCGTAGGCCTCGTCGACGATCAAGATGCCCGGCACCACGTCGAGCAGCCGCCGCAAATCCGGCAGCGAAACGCTTTGCCCGGTCGGGTTGTTGGGGCTGGTGATGAAGACCACGTCGGGCTTGCGGTCGGCGATGGCGGCGACGGCGGCATCGACGTCGAGGCTGAAATCGTCGGCGCGGGCGGCTTCGAGCCAGTCGGTGCGGGTGGCGCCGGAGATGATCGGGTGCATCGAGTAGGACGGGACAAAGCCGATCGCGCTGCGCCCCGGTCCGCCGAACGCCTGCAGCAGCTGTTGCAGGATCTCGTTGGAACCGTTGGCGGCCCAGATGTTTGCCGGGCCAAGCGGAATGCCGGTTTGCGTGGTGAGGTAGCCGGCCAGATCGCGGCGCAGGGCTACCGCGTCGCGGTCGGGATAGCGGTGCAGGTCGATGGCCGCCTCGCGCACCGACCGCACGACGTCATCGACCAGTGCCTTGTTGGGTGGGTGCGGGTTCTCGTTGGTGTTCAGCCGCACCGGAACGGTCAATTGCGGTGCCCCGTAGGGGGATTTACCACGCAGATCATCGCGCAGCGGCAGGTCGCCGAGCATGGGCCGCTCTTCGGATGTCGTCATCGCTCGAACCTCCGCCGTACCGCCTCGCCGTGTGCCGGCAGGTCTTCGGCTTTGGCCAGCGTGATCACATGTCCGGAGACGTCTTTGAGCGCCGCCTCGGTGTAGTCGACGACATGGATGCCGCGCAGGAACGTCTGCACCGACAGGCCGCTGGAATGCCGGGCGCAGCCCGCCGTGGGCAACACATGGTTGGATCCGGCGCAGTAGTCGCCGAGGCTCACCGGCGAGTACGGGCCGACGAAAATGGCTCCGGCCGAACGTATCCGGCCGGCAACCTGCGACGCATCGACGGTCTGGATCTCCAGGTGTTCGGCGGCGTACGCGTTGACGACCTTAATGGCGGCGTCCAGGTCGTCGACCAGGATGATCGCCGACTGGCGTCCACTGAGCGCGGCGGTCACCCGTTCGCGGTGCACCGTCGTTTGCAGCTGGGCAGCCAGTTCGGTGTCGGTGGCGGCGGCCAGGTCCGCACTCGGGGTGACCAGCACGCTGCCCGCCATCTCGTCGTGTTCGGCCTGGCTGATCAAGTCGGCGGCCACGTGCGCCGGATCGGCGGTGTGGTCGGCCAGGATGGCGATCTCGGTCGGCCCTGCTTCGGCATCGATACCCACGTGTGAGCGGCACAGCCGCTTGGCGGCGGTGACGTAGATGTTGCCGGGGCCGGTGATCAGGTGGACCGGCGCCAACTCGCTGCGGTCGGTGTCGGTGCCGCCGTAGGCCAACAGCGCCACCGCCTGCGCACCGCCCACGGCCCACACCTCGTCAACCCCCAGCAGCCGGGCTGCGGCCAGGATCGTCGGATGCGGCAAGCCTTCGAAGCGGGCCTGCGGCGGGCTGGCCACCACCAGCGAGTCGACACCTGCGGCTTGCGCGGGCACCACGTTCATCACCACGCTGGACGGGTACACCGCATTGCCACCGGGCACATACAGGCCGACGCGCTCGACGGGAACCCACCGCTCGGTGACCGTCGCGCCGGGGCCCAGTGTGGTGGTGACGTCGGTCCGACGCTGGGCTGCGTGCACAGCGCGGGTGCGTTCGATCATCACCTGCAGGGCCTCGGAGACGTCGGGCTGCAACGCGGACAGCGCCGCGTCCAGCGCCGCGTCGGGCACCCGGACGGCCGGGGGCCGCACGCCGTCGAACGACGCACCGAACTCCAGGGCCGCCTCGGCCCCGCGCTCAGCGACGGCCTGCACGATCGGCCGCACCGCGGGCAGCACGGACTCCACGTCGGCGCCACCGCGCGGCAGCGCCGCCCGCAATCGGGCAGCCGTCAGCTCCGTGCCCCGCAAATCGATACGGGCCATCGGCGACGGGTGAGTGGTGGTCACGCTCCCCATTGTCCCAGAGCAACTCAAGTTGTTTTCCGACCGGTACAGTGCCGATATCGGCGCACGATCCGCATCAGCAACTCAGGGAGCCGCCATGTCCGCAAAGGATCACCCCAACAACGCCCCCGGCGTCCCGATGGTGTTCCCGCCCTGGTTCGAGAACTTCCAGATCAAATACTTCAATCCGGCGCTCAAACCGATCGTGCGCTACCTGCCCGGAACCGCGACCATCAAGCATCGCGGCCGCACGTCGGGCAAGCCGTACGAGACCATCGTGGCCACCTACCGCAAAGGAAACGTGCTGGCGATCGCGCTGGGACACGGGAAAACCGACTGGGTCAAGAACGTGCTGGCCGCCGGCGAAGCCGACGTGCAATTCAGTGGCCGCCGGCAGGCGCACATCACCAACCCACGGATTTTGCCGGCCGGCTCCGACGCCAAGGGGCTGCCGTTCATGGCGCGGGTGCAGCTGCGGCGGATCGGCGTTTTCGTCGGCGACATCGCCTGAGCCGACCCCACCGCCCGATCGAGTGTGCGCTGCCGGCGTCCGGCGTGCGCTCAGGGCGGGATTCGGGCGATTTTGCCGCCCAGGACGCACACCCAAAGGGTTGAAGACGCACACCCAAACGGTTGAAGGGGGCTGCCCCTACATGTCCAGCCCGATATCGAGCGCCCGCACCGAGTGCGTCAGCGCACCCACAGCCAGGTAGTCCACCCCCGTGGCGGCGTAGGCCGCCGCGTTCTGCAGGCTGAGCCCACCGGACGACTCGAGCAGCACGGCGGGTGCGCGGGCATCCCGCCGCTGCACGGCCATCTGTGTCTGCCATACCGGGAAGTTGTCCAGCAGGATCAGCTCCGGCTTTTCGGCCAGCACCGCATCCAGCTGCTCGAGTGAATCCACTTCCACCTCGCATGGCAGCTCGGGGGCAGCCTCGCGCACCGCCCGCAGCGCGTCGACCACCGAACCCACGGCCGCGACATGGTTGTCCTTGATCAGCGCCGCATCGCCAAGCCCCAGGCGGTGGTTGACGCCGCCACCGACTCGCACCGCGTACTTCTGCAGCAGCCGCAGGCCGGGCAGCGTCTTGCGGGTATCGCGGACCCTGGCCCTGGTGCCCTGCACGGCCTCGACCCAGGCCGCCGTCGCGGTGGCGATCCCCGACAGGTGGCAGATCAGGTTCAGCATGGTCCGCTCCGCGGTCAGCAGGCCGCGGGTATCGGCTTGCACCCTCAGCAGCGCCTCACCGGGCTGCAGCCGGGCGCCGTCCTCGACCCGGTCGAGCACCTGATAGCCGCCGGCCCCGAGCACCTCGTCGAGCACCAGCAACGCGACATCCACCCCGGCGATCACGCCAGCTTCCCGGGACACCATCGACGCCGTCGCCACCGCGCCCGCGGGCACCGTCGCCAACGTGGTGATGTCAGGCCCGTAGCACAGGTCCTCGTCCAGACCGTGCCGGATGGTGTCTACGGCGGCGCTGCGTTCGCCGTCGGACAGCATCGTCAACCCACCGCCGCCAGCGCCTTCACCAGCACCGAGCGTTGGTCGTCGGCCAGTCGCAGCACGCTGCCGCGGGCTTGTTCCGGTGCGGCGTCGGGGTAGTCCCCACGATGGTGGCACCCTCGGCTTTCGGTGCGGCCCAGCGCCGCGGCGGTCACCGCCCGCGCGGCCAGCGCCAACGCGACATCCTCGAAATCGCGCCGGCCCGCAATAGTGCGAAGCCGCGCCTCGCACAGCATGCCGGACAACCGGTTCAGCCCGGCGGCGTCGCGCACCACCGAGGCGTCCCGGCTCATCGCGCGTTGCAGTTCGCCGCGCTCCGGCGCGGTGTGGGCGATCGGCTCGGGCACCGTTGCGCGGGACCGCCCGGCCGCCGCGGCATGCGCGGCAGCCGCCTTTCCGGCCCGGCCACCGACCACCAATCCTTCCAGCAAGCTGTTGGACGCCAGGCGGTTCGCGCCGTGCATGCCGGTGCGGGCCACCTCGCCCGCGGCAAACAGTCCGGGCAGCTCGGTGTGGCCGTGCACGTCGGTGACGATGCCGCCGCAGCTGTAGTGCGCCCCCGGAACGACCGGGATGGGTTGGCGAACCGGGTCGATCCCGACGGCCCGGCACGCAGCCGTCACGGTCGGGAAGCGGGTCGCAAAACCTTCGATGCCCCGCGCGTCGAGGAAAACACACGAGTCGCCGGTGTCCTTCAGCCGCGCGTCGATGGCTGCCGCGACGACATCACGCGGCGCCAGATCGCCCATCGGGTGAACCCCGGCCGTCACTGAATTACCTTGCCTGTCAAGCAATATCGCGCCCTCGCCGCGAATGGCCTCGGTCACCAGCGGCCGCCGCCCGCCGGCGCCGCCGGCGAACAGCATGGTCGGGTGGAACTGGATGAACTCGATATCGCTGACCGCCACACCGGCCCACAAGGCCAACGCGATTCCATCGCCGGTGGAGCCGACGGGGTTGGTGGTCGCGCCGTAGAGGTGCCCAAGCCCGCCGGAGGCCAGGATGACCGACGGCGCGCTGACAATTCCGTACCCGTCCCGGTTGCCCACCGCCACCCCGGTCACCGCCGCGCCGTCGTGCAGCACGCGCAGTGCCACGTGGCCGGTGCGGATGTCCAGCATGCCTGCGGCGTGGTCGAGGGCGCGCTGAACCTCGGCGCCGGTGGCGTCGCCACCGGCGTGCACGATGCGACGCCGCGAGTGCCCGCCCTCACGGGTCAACGCCCACCGGCCCGGCACCGATTCGTCGAAACGCGCTCCGTCCCCGACCAATTCAGATACCGCGCGGTAGCCGTCGGCGATGATCGAGCACACCGCGTCGGGATCGCACAACCCCGCGCCCGCGGCCAGGGTGTCGGCGACGTGCGCCTCGACCGAGTCGTCGTTGTCCGGCAACACCACCGCGATGCCGCCTTGCGCGTAGTGGGTCGCGGTCGCCCCGCGGGTCTGGTCCGCCTTGTTGAGCACGACGACGCTGCGACCGGCCCGATGGGCGGCCAGCGCGGCGGCCAATCCTGCGGCACCGGTGCCGATGACGACCACGTCGGCGGTATCCGTCCACACCGGAGCCGCTCTCATTCGCCGCCGCCCGGCTGCCCGATTTCGACCATCCGCTGGACACTGCGCCGGCCCGCCGCGGCGATCTCCGGGTCGACATGGACTTCGTCCGCCCCCTCGACCAGGCAGCGCAACAGGGCCGCAGGGGTGATCATCTTCATGTACTTGCACGACGCGCGGTCGTTGACCGCGCGGAAATCGACGTGGGGTGCCGCCCGGCGCAGCTGATACAACATGCCGACCTCGGTGGCGACCAGCACCTTGCCCGCGTTTGTCCGGTTAGCGGCCTCGAGCATGCCGCCGGTGGACAGGATCTTCACCCGGTCCGGGGGGAAGGCACCTTCACCGGCGAGGTACAAAGCCGAAGTGGCGCAACCGCATTCCGGATGCACATAAAGCTCGGCATCGGGATGTGCGCGGGCTTGGTCGGTGAGCTCGTCGCCGTTGATGCCGGCGTGCACGTGGCACTCGCCCGCCCACACATGCAGGTTCGTGCGACCGGTCACCCGACGGACATGGGCTCCGAGGAATTGATCCGGGCAGAACAGCACCTCGCGGTCCGGGTCGATGGACTCGACCACCTCGACCGCGTTGGACGACGTGCAGCAGATGTCGGTGAGCGCCTTCACCGCGGCCGTGGTGTTGACGTAGGAGACGACGACGGCGCCGGGGTGTTCGTCCTTCCAGGCGCGCAGTTCGTCGGGGGTGATCGAATCGGCCAGCGAGCAGCCGGCCCGCTGGTCCGGAATCAGCACGGTCTTGTCGGGGCTCAGGATCTTGGCGGTCTCGGCCATGAAGTGCACGCCGCAGAACACGATGGTGTCCTCGGGTGCTTCGGCGGCGATCCGCGACAGCGCCAACGAATCCCCCACGTGGTCGGCGACGTCTTGGATGGCGGGCAGCTGGTAATTGTGCGCGAGCAGCGTCGCGCCGCGCAACGTAGCCAGGCGGCGAATCTCGGCGGCCCACTGCGCATCCGAGTCCACACCGGTGTAGCCGGTCGGCGTATCGGTGATGTCGGCGATCATGTCTTCGGCGAGCGTGTCCATGCGATTCAGCACCGTCATGGCGGCTCCTTTCGGCGCACAGGTTTTCGACTTACAATCGAAAACATGGCCCATGGTAACACCGCCCACGAAGTGCTCGCGGTCGTGTTCCAGGTCCGCCACGTTGCAACGGGACCTCGGCCAGGGAAACCGCAGCTTAACGTGCTGTTATGGCAACGTGCACAGGATCCGGAACGCGGCGCCTGGTCGCTGCCGGGCGGACGGCTGCGCAACGACGAGGACATGATCACCTCGGTCCGGCGCCAGCTGGCCGAGAAAGTCGACCTCAAAGAACTGGCCCATCTGGAGCAGCTGGCGGTGTTCTCCGACCCGCACCGGGTGCCGGGCGCCCGGATCATCGCGTCGACCTTCCTGGGCCTGGTGCCCTTCCCCGCCACTCCCGAGCTGCCGCCGGACACCCGCTGGCATCCGGTGAACTCGCTGCCGCCGATGGCCTTCGACCACGGCCCGATGGTGGCCCACGCCCGCACCAGGCTGGTCGCCAAGATGTCCTACACAAATATCGGTTTCGCTTTGGCGCCAAAGGAATTCGCGCTCTCCACGCTGCGCGACATCTACGGCGCAGCGCTGGGCTACCAGGTCGACGCGACGAATCTGCAGCGGGTCCTGGCCCGTCGCGGCGTCATCTCCCAGACCGGCACCATCGCGCAGTCCGGTCGCAGCGGCGGGCGACCCGCGGCCCTGTACCACTTCACCGACTCGCGGCTGCGGGTCACGGATGAATTCGCCGCACTCAGGCCGCCCGGGCAGCCTTGAACGGCGCTGATGCGACAAGAAATCGCGACCCAGGTCTCACCAGGGCCCCCGATGTGACCGGCCGCACGCACCGTATCGCGTTGGCAGGTCACTGCTGCCGGTAAATTGAGCCAAAACACCCGGCACCGGTAGGTGCCAGCTGACGACGACCGGCTGACCGTGCGGCGATCAGGTGTATTCGACGTTTTATCGGGGCCGTTGCGCAACAATGCGCATGGCCATGAAGGGAGCCTCAATGGCGAAGCTCGGCAATCTGGCAGGCACGCCCGGCGCGGACTGGGTCGGCCGGCCGCCGCACGAGGAACTGCAGCGCAAGGTGCGCCCGTTGCTCCCTTCGGACGACCCGTTCTACCAGCCGCCGCTGGGCTACCAACACGCCGAGCCCGGGACGGTGCTGCGCTCGCGCGACGTCGAGCTGGCGTTTCTGGGCCTGATCCCGCAGCCCGTCAAGGCTGTTCAGCTGCTGTACCGCACGATGGACAGGAACGGCGAGCCCGAGGCGACGGCGACCACTGTGATCGTGCCGGCCGAGCTGGCTCCGGGACAGACGTGCCCGGTGCTGTCGTACCAGTGCGCGATCGACGCGATGACATCCCGCTGCTTCCCGTCCTATGCGCTGCGGCGCCGGGCAAAGGCCCTGGGCGCATTGAGCCAGTTGGAGTTTTTGCTGATCAGCTCCGCCGTCGCAGAGGGCTGGGCCGTCTCGGTGCCCGACCACGAAGGTGTCCGGGGTATGTGGGGCGCACCGTATGAGCCCGGCTACCGCGTCCTGGACGGGATCCGGGCAGCCCTGAGTTCAGAACGCATCGGCTTGTCCGCGTCGGCGCCGATCGGGCTGTGGGGGTACTCCGGCGGCGGACTGGCCAGCGCGTGGGCTGCCGAAATGTCTGGCCACTACGCACCTGAGCTGGACATCGTCGGGGCGGTGCTGGGATCACCCGTCGGCGATCTCGGGCACACTTTCCGCAGGCTCAACGGCGGCTTGCTGGCCGGTCTGCCCGCGTTGGTGGTGGCCGCGCTGTCCCACACCTATCCCGACCTGGATCGGGTGATCAAAGAACACACCAACGACGAGGGACGCGCCGTGCTCGAGGCGCTGGAAAAGATGACGACCGTCGAAGCGGTCCTGCGGATGGCCGGCAAGGACATGGGCGACTACCTCGACGAGCCGCTCGAGGACATCCTCTCGACGCCCGAGGTGGCGTATGTCTTCGACAACATCAAGCTGGGCGCTGCGGTGCCGACGCCGCCGGTCTTGCTGGTGCAGGCCGTGCACGACTACCTCATCGACGTCAACGACATCGACGCGCTGGCCGACGCCTATTCGGCCGGCGGCGCCCGGGTCACCTACCACCGGGACGCGTTCAACGAACACATGCTCTTACACCCGCTGTCGGCCCCGATGGCGCTGCGCTGGCTCACCGACCGGTTCGCCCGTCGACCGCTGACCGAGCACCTCATCAGGACCACGTGGCCGACGATGTTCCATCCGATGACCTACATCGGCATGACGCGACTGGCCAGGATCGCGGCCAAGGTCATCACCGGCAGGAAGATACACCGCCGTCCGCTATGACACGGCTGCTTCTGCGGAGCCTGCGGCTCCTACCGGCTGCGTCCGACGACTGCTGGGCCACCGGGAGGGCCCCCAGGTCGTCGCGGGCATCGGCAGCGGCACACAGCGCGTAAACCAGCGCGGCGATAGCGGCGGGCCAGATCAGGGTCATCGCCACCTGCAGCGGCCGATCCGAGAAGAACACCGGCGGCGCCTGGATCACGTACGCCACCGATGGTTTTCCCGACAGCGGTACCGCGTTGAAATCCAACGCGCCGTAGCTCAGCCGAACCAGCGCCGCCCCTGCCGCTGAAGCGGCGGCGGCAGCGGTCACCATACCGACCGACAGCCCGATAACCATCCGTGGCCCGCGGTGCTCGCGCCAGTACCATGCCACGACCGCCACCACCACCGCCAGCACCGTCAACAGGCCCAACATCAGGCAGGGCGCGTCGAAGAAGTGCTCGGATTCGCTACCCAGATAGTCATGAACCCGCTCACCTTTGCGCGTGATTGCCACGACGGCGTGGATCGGCGGGGCGATCCACGCCCACAGGCCGCCGATCAACACACCGATCACCGCCGAACCCAGCCCGGCAACGACGAGCGTGCGCACCCGTGACGTGCGGCGGTCCCTGGCCGGCTCGACGGTCTCAGGCGTTGGGTACTCGGTCACCGTTGTGCCTCGATATCGGCGGAGTCCACCGGTCCGTGCTGCGAGCACTGCGCCCGCCAGCCGTCGGGGCGAACCTGCACCACCATCCGGCGTCCGCAGGCCGCACAGAAGCGGGGAGGTTCGAGGCCCAACCGGGCGGCCGTCGACACTGCGGTGCCCCCCAATTCCCCGGTGTAGACGTTGTAGACGCCGGCGCCGACCGGAGCGTCCGGATCCCGATCCACGAGTTTCCTACCCTAGCCGCTACCAGCCGGCCTACAAACTGGCATTAAGCGCCTTGATCGGCATCTGCAGGTCACCGAGCAGTTCCAGGTCTGCTTCTACCGCGCGGCCGAGCGTGGTGAGGTAGTTCCCGACGATCACAGCGTTGATGCCGCCCAGGATGCCCTGCTTGGCGCCCAGGTCGCCCAGGGTGATCTCGCGGCCCCCGGCGAAACGCAAGATGGTGTGTGGCAGCGCCAGGCGGAAAGCGGCCACCGACTTCAATGCTTCGGTAGCCGGCATCACCTCCAGGTCGCCGAACGGCGTACCCGGCCGCGGGTTGAGGAAGTTCAGCGGCACCTCATCCGGCCCGAGTTCGGCCAGCTCGGCGGCGAATTCCGCACGCTGCTCCAGCGTCTCCCCCATGCCGAGGATGCCGCCGCAGCACACCTCCATGCCGGCGTCGCGCACCATCGACAACGTTTGCCAGCGCTCTTCCCAGGTGTGGGTGGTCACCACGGTGGGGAAAAACGAGCGGGCGGTCTCGAGATTGTGGTTGTAGCGGTGCACACCCATCGCTGCGAGCTGCTCGACCTGCGCATCGGTCAGCATTCCCAGCGAGCAGGCGACGTTGATCTCGACTTCGTTGCGAATCGCCTCGACACCGGCGGCGACCTGGGCCATCAACCGTTCGTCGGGTCCGCGGACCGCGGCCACGATGCAGAACTCGGTGGCCCCGGACTTGGCAGTCTGTTTGGCCGCCTCGACCAAGTTGGGTATGTCCAGCCGGGCACTGCGCACCGGCGAAGCGAACAGCCCGGACTGGGAGCAGAAATGGCAATCCTCCGGGCAGCCGCCGGTTTTCAGGCTGATGATGCCTTCGACCTCGACCTCGGGGCCACACCAGCGCATCCGCACTTCGTGGGCCAGCGCCAGCAGTTCGTCGAGCCGGTCGTCGGGCAACTGCAGCACCTGCAGCACCTGTTCGCGACTCAGTCCCTCGCCGCGCGCAAGCACCTGCTGCCGAGCCTGCGCCAGAATGTCTGCGTTGTTCGCGTTGTCGGGGTCGGTCATCGGTCGAGTCGGCGCTTGAGTCACCAGGTACTCCCCTGCATCTTCGTCGGCACACATCCACCACATGGTCATGGCGCCCTGAATTCAACGGGTTTCAACGTAGGCCAGCGGTGCGCACACGCACAAACCCGAAGTGGGAGAGTCGCGCGGGAGAACGATGACCGTCAGCTGATCGGGTATTCGGCGCGCTTGGTGCCGTCCCAGCGGCGCAAACCCGAAAAATGACCGTCGATCTGCGCCGGCCGGTCCGCAATACGCAACGCCCGACCGAGTTGGGCGGGACCGACCCGGCGGGCCAACGTGACATGCGCGGTCCAGTGTCCGGGCAGGCTGTTCGGCATCGGCCCGGGCGACAGGTGCGGAGCGCAGAGCCGGTGCACCTCGCCGTGCAGGGCCAACAGCTCGCCGGTGGGCACCACCAGCCGGGCGAACACGACGTTCCCCCGGCCGAACAACACCGGCGCGCCGACCGCGCAGCCCAACGGCAGCTGCCTGCTCACCGGGCGCAGCAGCTCGTCGACGTCGGCGGCGATCCGGTCGGCAACGACCAGCGTCACGTGTGGCCGGCTGGCCGGGGCCTGGCTGGGGATTCCGGCCGTGGCCAGCGCGTCCCAGATGCCACGGATCGCCGCCTCGGTGTCGCGGTCGAAGACCAGCTCGATCGAATGCACCATCAGCGGGCCAACGCGGTTACCCAGTCTCGGTGGAAAGCCGCCGCGCTGGTGTCGCCGAATGTCGTGGCGTCCATCGATCCGGCGCCCGCGGGCAGCACGGCCCGCACCGGAGCCAGGCGGGCCAGTGCGGACCGATTCGAGGTTTCCACCGGCCCGGGCCGCCGCGGCCAGCTGCCGATTACCAATCCCGCACACGAAACCCGCTGTGCAGCAAGCGCTTCCAGGGTCAGCGCAGTGTGGTTGAGGGTACCCAATTCCGCGCTGACCACGACCAGCGCCGCCGCACCCAGCTCGACGGCGAGATCACGCAACGTGACGCCCGCATCGGCGAGTTCGACCAGCAGCCCGCCCGCGCCTTCGACCAACGTCAAGCGCCCCGGGCGGTCCAGGCCGGCGATGAGCCGCAGCAGCTGCTCGCGGGTGGGCAGTGTCATCCCGGCCTGCTCGGCCGCGGCGGCCGGCGCCAGTGGCTGCGGATATCTGGCCAGCCCGGCGAGCTCGGTGACGCCGGACAGCCGGGCCACCTCGGCGAGGTCATCGTCACCGGAGTCGGTGCCGGTCTGAACCGGTTTGCACACCGCCACGTCGATGCCGGCCTGACGGGCATGACAGGCCAGCGCCGCGGTGACGACCGTCTTGCCGACCCCGGTACCGGTACCGGTGACAACCAGGACGGTCAACGGCGGGCCACAGCAAGCGCGTCCGTCAGCACCCGGCGCGCGATCTCGAGTTCAGCGGCATCCAGCGACGCGCGTGCGGTCAGCCGCAGCCGCGACGTTCCGGCGGGCACGGTGGGGGGCCGGAAGCATCCCACTTTCACGCCGGCGTCCAGGCAGGCGGTCGCGGCGGCCAGTGCCACTTCCGGATCGCCCAGGATCACCGACACCACCGCCGACTCCGGCAGCCCGGCCGTTCCGCAGATCGCGGCCAGCTCGCGGGCATGACGCAACACCGCCTCCGGACGCCACGGTTCGGCCCGCAGCACGTTCAGCGCGGCCCGCGCAGCGCCCACCGCCGCCGGTGCCAGTCCGGTGTCGAAGATGAACGTGCGGGCCGCATCGATCAGATGAGCACGCACCGGCGCCGGCCCGAGCACCACACCACCTTGGCTGCCCAGCGCCTTGGACAACGTCGTCGTCATCACCACGTCGGGCGCACCCGCGAGCCCCACCTCGTGCAATTGGCCGCGTCCGCCACCGCGCACACCGAGGCCGTGCGCCTCGTCCACGATGAGCAGCGCCCCGTGCCGCCGGCACACCTCGTGCAGCTGCCGCAGGGGGGCCACCGCGCCGTCGGCGCTGAACACCGACTCGGTGACGACGATGGCGCGCTCCTCGTCACGCGACCGCAACACCGCGTCCACGGCGCCGACATCGCGGTGCGGCGTCACCACCACCCGCGCCCGCGACAGCCGGCAGGCATCGACCAGGGAGGCGTGCGACAAAGCGTCGGAAACCAGCAGCGAACCCCGACCCGACAAGCCGACGACGGCCCCGAGGTTGGCCGCGTATCCCGAGGAGAACAGCAACCCTGCGGACGCGCCCACGAACTCGGCGAGCTCGGACTCGAATTGCTGGTGTAGTTCGGTGTCGCCGGTGACCAGGCGCGAACCGGTCGCGCCGGCGCCCCACAGGCGCAGCGCGGCGACGCCGCCGTCGATCACGTCGGGATGTTGTGACAAACCGAGGTAGTCGTTGGATGCCAGATCCAGCTCGGTGGCGACGGCAGGACGAGGCCGCAGCGAGCGGCGCAGCCCGGCCTCGCGCCGCTGCTTCTCCACCTCCTCCAGCCATGCCAGCGGAGAAGTCTCGATCGGCGCCTTCATCGACTCGGTACTTTCATCGACTCAGAGCCTACGAGAGCCGGTGAGCCGTGCGACATCGACCATTGCCGCGGTGATCTGGGAGATTTCGGCCGGCGGGCAGATATAGGGCGGCATGGCGTAGACCAGGTTGCGGAACGGGCGCAGCCAGACGCCGCGGTCCACCGCCGCCGGGGTGGCGACGGCCAAGTCGACCGGCCGGTCACATTCGATGACGCCGATGGCGCCGCACACCCGGACGTCGGTCACCCCGGGCAGGGACCGCGCGGGTTCGAGCCCGTCGGCCAGCCCGGCGGCGATCTGCGCGACCCGTGACCGCCAGTCCTGTCCGAGCAGCACCTCGAGGCTGGCCACCGATACCGCGCAGGCCAGCGGATTGGCCATGAAGGTGGGCCCGTGCATCAGCGCACCGGCCTCGCCGGCGCTGATGGTGTCCGCGATGTCGCGGGTGCACAAGGTGGCGGCCAGACTGAGGTATCCGCCGGTCAGCGCCTTGCCGACACACATGATGTCCGGGCTGACACCGGCGTGGTCGGCGGCGAAGAGCTCGCCGGTGCGGCCGAAGCCGGTGGCGATCTCGTCGAAGATCAGCAGCACGTCGTGCCGGCTGCACATGTCACGCAGATCGGACAGATACCGCGGGTCGTGGAAGCGCATCCCGCCCGCCCCCTGCACGACCGGCTCGACGACCACCGCCGCCAGCTCGGCGGCGTGGTGCGCCAGTTGCGTCTCGAACGCCGCGCTGTAGGCGGGGTCGTAGTGCCGCGGCACCTGGGGGGCGAACACCTGCCGGGCCAGAATGTCGGTCCACAGGGAGTGCATGCCGCCGTCGGGGTCGCAGATGCTCATCGGCGTGAAGGTGTCCCCGTGGTAGCCGCCCCGCCAGGTCATCAACCGCCGCCTGCCGGGCCGGCTGCGGCTGCGCCAGTACTGCAGCGCCATCTTCACCGCGACCTCGACCGACACCGATCCGGAGTCGCTGAAGAACACCGTCTCCAGACCTGTCGGCGTGATCTGCACCAGCAGCTGCGCCAGCCGGGCCGCCGGCTCGTGGGTCAGCCCGCCGAACATGACGTGGTTCATCTCGCCCAGCTGGGTGGTCAGCGCCGCGTCCAGCACCGGATGGCCGTGACCGTGGATCGCGGTCCACCAGGAGCTCATCGCGTCGAGCACCTCGATCGGCGTGCCGTCGCGAATCAGCGTCAGCCGGGCGCCGTGGGCGGCGACCGCCACCAGCGGTGCCACGGATTCGCTGCCGATGGTGCTGTAGGGATGCCACAGATGCGCGGCGTCGATCGCGCTGATCTGCTCGGGCGTCAACCCGGCCCTCGCCGCAGGCATAGTGAACGAGGGTAAAGCAGCCGGGTCGCACAATTCCCGACCATCGGGAAGCATGGGACGGCATGGCCCTGCCGCATCAGCCCGACGACCCGGGCGCCGGCCCCCACCCGACCGGGCTGGCCGACTCCCCGCCGGTGGACTACGACGACGAAGCGCCCCGGGTACTTCGGGTGCGGGTGGCCGCCTGGGACATCCTCTGCACCGTCGGACTGTCGACGCTGCTCATCGTGCTGGCCACGGCGACGACCTGGCCGGCGCGGCTTTTCGGCTTCCTCGCCGATGTGTGCACGGGGGAAACGTGCGGACCGGTGCCCTTCGGGGTCGATATGTACATTTACCCGGTGGTATGGGGCGGGATCGGTGCGGCGGTCGCCGCGGCCGTCATCGGCCCGGTCGTTTCCATTCTGAAGGGCTGGTACATGTCCTTCTGGCCGGTCCTGGCGCTCACGCTCATCATGGTCAGCTCGGTGGCCGGCTCCATACTGACCACCTTCAGCGCACGTTACTGGCTCTGAGCCCGCCACTGCGGCCGTTCGGCAAGGTGCGCTTCCGCGTACCGGTTTGAGATCGAAATCACAACTGCGGACACGGAATTGGGCTCGCCAGTCACCGTCGGGTCACGGTACGACAAAAAATCCTCTGTGCACCTGGCGGTAACTGAATTGTGTTGTCAAAGTGGCTGTAGTGACTGGTGTGAATAAGACGGCCTAAACCGTCCGGTTCATGTCGAACTGCCATGGGGCGGCGTCAGGTCCCGATGCGGGGCCATCGCGATCCATGGAACACCGGCCGACGCGCGAAGTCACCGCGCGAAGGCATGAAGGGCCTGGGGGGCCCAGGAGGTTGGAACCCAATGAAGCGCATCTACTCTTTCGCGGTCGGTGTGGCCATGTTGATGGCCCCGATGGCGGTCGCCCCTGGCCTGGCGGCCGCGGACCCGGGCACCCGGTCGATGGATTACCAGCAGGTCACTGACGTCGTGATCGCGCGCGGCCTTTCGCAGCGCGGAGTTCCGTTCTCCTGGGGTGGCGGCGGTATCAACGGCCCCACTCGCGGCACCGGAACCGGTATCAACACCGTCGGATTCGACGCCTCGGGCCTCATCCAGTACGCGTACGCCGGCGCCGGGATCAAGCTGCCGCGTTCCTCCGGCGAGATGTACAAGGTCGGCCAGAAGGTCCTGCCGCAGCAAGCACGCAAGGGCGACCTGATCTTCTACGGCCCGGAAGGCACGCAAGCCGTCGCGATGTACTTGGGTAACGGGCAGATGCTGGAGGTAGGCGACGCCGTGCAGGTTTCGCCGGCGCGCACCACCGGCATGGCGCCCTACCTGGTCCGGGTTATCGGGATGCAGCCGGCACCGGCGCAACTGGCCCCGGTCCAGCAGCTACCCACCCAGCAGGCCCCGGTCCAGCAGCTACCCACCCAGCAAGCCCCGGTGCAACAGGTGCCCACCCAGCAGGCGCCGGTCCAGCAGGCGCCGGTCCAGCAGCTGCCTACCCAGCAGGCCCCGGTCCAGCAGGCGCCGGCCCAGCAGGCGCCGGTCCAGCAGGCGCCGGTGCAGCAGCTGCCCGCGCAGCAAGCGCCGGTGCTGCCGGGGACGGTCGGCACCACGCGATGATTTCCCGGTAGTTTCCCGGCCACCCGACACCGCCACTTGCTCCCTCGCCGACGGCGCTGATGCTCAGCGGGCCGCTGAGCAGGCTCACCCGAAGCGAGCATGTCCGGAGCAGGTGGCGGTTTTCGGTAAATTGGCGGTCGATCATGCAGACCCTGTCATCGCCTCCTGCACCGGTCGCCACGGCGAAACCGGTCGTGATGGATGCGCGTACCACGGGTTTCTATCGGCACGACCTCGATGGCTTGCGCGGTATCGCGATCGCGCTGGTCGCGATGTTCCATGTCTGGTTCGGCCGAGTTTCCGGCGGCGTGGACGTTTTTCTGGCACTGTCCGGGTTTTTCTTCGGCGGCAAGATCATTCGCGCCGCGCTGAACCCGGCTGTCTCGTTGTCGCCGGTCACCGAAGTGATCCGGCTGGTCCGCCGTCTGCTTCCGGCCCTGGTCGTGGTTCTGGCCGGCTGCGCGGTAGTGACGATTTTGGTGCAGCCGGAGACTCGTTGGGAGACCTTCGCCGACCAGAGCCTTTCCAGCCTTGCCTACTACCAGAACTGGGAGCTGGCCAACACGG
The DNA here is from genome assembly GCA_963848535.1 of uncultured Actinomycetota bacterium. Lineage (GTDB taxonomy): Bacteria > Actinomycetota > Actinomycetes > Mycobacteriales > Mycobacteriaceae > Mycobacterium. The sequence goes on along the minus strand of CAWKEM010000021.1, from coordinate 27,774 downwards.
CCTCCGACTACCTGCGGGCGGGTGAAGCCGTCAGCCCGTTGCAGCACATCTGGTCCATGTCGGTGCAGGGTCAGTTCTACCTCGGTTTCCTGCTGCTGGTCGCCGGGTGCGCCTACCTGTTCCGGCGCCCGCTGGGCGCTCACCTGCGCACCCTGTTCCTGGTGGTGTTGACCGCGCTGACGGTGGCGTCATTCGTCTACGCGATCGTCGCGCATCTGGACGACCAGACGACTGCCTACTACAACAGCTTCGCGCGAGCCTGGGAGTTGTTGCTGGGCGCGCTGGTCGGTGCGCTGGTGCCGTACCTGCGCTGGCCGATGTGGCTGCGCACCGCGGCGGCAACGGTCGCGCTGGCCGCGATCCTGTCCTGCGGTGCCCTGATCGACGGCGTCAAAGAGTTCCCCGGCCCGTGGGCACTGGTGCCCGTCGGGGCGACCATGCTGATGATCCTCGCCGGGGCCAACCTGCCGGGCCATGCCGGCGCCGCTGACCGGATGCCGTTGCCGAATCGGCTGCTGGCGGCCGGGCCGCTGGTGGCGCTGGGCGCGATGGCGTACTCGCTGTACCTGTGGCACTGGCCGCTGCTCATCTTCTGGCTGTCCTATACGGGCCACCGGCACGCCAACTTTGTCGACGGAACGGCAGTGCTGCTGCTATCCGGGCTGCTGGCGTACGTGACCACCCGGCTCGTCGAGGACCCGCTGCGCTACCGCGCATCCGCCCGGGCCGCATCCCTGGCGCCCGTCCCGACGGTTCCCTGGCTGGCGCGCCTGCCCAGGCCGACGATGGCGCTGGGATCGGCGATCGTGCTGCTGGGTGTCACGCTGACGGCCACCTCGTTCACGTGGCGTCAGCACGTCACGGTCTTGCGGGCCGCCGGTAAGGAGCTCAGCGTGCTCAACCCGCAGGACTATCCCGGCGCGCGTGCCCTGACCGAACACGTGCGGGTGCCCACGCTGCCGATGCGGCCCACGGTTTTGGAGATCAAGCAAGACCTGCCCGCCACCACCAGGGACGGTTGCATCGGTGACTTCGTCAACCCGGCCGTGGTCAACTGCAGCTACGGCGACCTGTCCGCCTCCCGGACCATCGCGCTGGCCGGCGGGTCGCACGCGGAACACTGGCTGCCCGCGCTGGACCTGCTCGGCAATCTGCACCACTTCAAAGTGGTGACGTATCTGAAAATGGGTTGCCCGTTGTCCACCGAAGAGGTGCCGCTGATCATGGGCAACAACGCCCCATACCCGCAGTGCCGGGAGTGGGTGCGTCGGACGATGGCCAAGCTGGTCGAAGATCGCCCCGACTATGTGTTCACCACGTCGACTCGACCGTGGAACATCAAAGCCGGCGACGTGATGCCGGCGACCTACATCGGGATCTGGCAAACTTTGTCCGACAACAATATTCCCATCCTGGCCATGCGGGACACCCCGTGGCTGGTCAAGAATGGCAAGCCGCTCGACCCCGCGGATTGTCTGGCCAAGGGTGGCAACCCGCAATCGTGCGGCGTCAAGCGTTCCGACGTGCTGGCCGACCACAATCCCACGCTGGATTTCGTCGGGCAGTTCCCGATGCTCAAGGCGCTTGATATGTCCGATGCGATCTGCCGCGCCGATGTCTGCCATGCGGTCGAAGGAAACGTGCTGATCTACCACGGCGCTCATCACCTGTCCCCCACCTACGTGCGGACCATGACCACTGAATTGGGCCGCCAGATCGCCGCCAACACCGGGTGGTGGTAACGGTTCCCGGCGACCCCGAACCTTCCGGTCGGCCCTCGGCCCGTGCTTGCCGGAAAGTGGGAGCAGGGCATGGGCCGCTCGTGGGCGGCCCCGGCCGCGGATAAGGTCATGTGGTGCCGACGAACAATACCGCCTCGGAAACCGGCGCTGCCGCGGCCGCTGCCGACAGCAAACGGCCCAAGCTCGCCACGGTTTGGCCGGGTACGCCGTATCCGCTCGGTGCCTCCTATGACGGCGCCGGCACCAACTTCTCGTTGTTCTCCGAGATCGCCGAGAAGGTCGAGTTGTGTCTGATCGACGACAACGGCAGCGAGTCGCGGATCGCCCTCGACGAGGTTGACGGATTTGTCTGGCATGCCTATCTGCCGAACATCACCCCTGGCCAGCGCTACGGTTTTCGTGTTTACGGGCCCTTCGACCCGGCGGCCGGCCACCGGTGCGACCCGAGCAAGCTGCTGCTCGACCCGTACGGGAAGGCTTTCCACGGCGATTTCGACTTCACCCAGGCGCTGTACTCCTACGACCTGAACGCCGTCGACTCCGAAAGCGACGGGGCCGACCCGGGAACCCCGCCGATGGTCGACTCCCTGGGCCACACCATGACCAACGTGGTGACCAACCCGTTCTTCGACTGGGCATACGACCGGTCGCCGAACACCCCGTACCACGAGACGGTCATCTACGAGGCGCACGTCAAGGGCATGACGAAGACCCATCCCGGCGTCCCCGAAGAACTGCGCGGCACCTACGCGGGGCTGGCCCACCCGGTGATCATCGACCACCTGCGGTCGCTCAATGTCACCGCCATCGAGCTGATGCCGGTGCACCAGTTCATGCACGATTCGCGGCTGCTGGATCTGGGCCTGCGAAACTACTGGGGTTACAACACCTTTGGCTTCTTCGCCCCACACAACCAGTACGCGGCCAACCGCCAGGCCAGTGTCGCCGAGTTCAAATCCATGGTGCGCACGTTCCACGAAGCCGGCATCGAGGTCATCCTCGACGTGGTGTACAACCACACCGCCGAAGGCAACCACCTCGGCCCGACCATCAACTTCCGCGGCATCGACAACGCCGCCTACTACCGGCTTGTCGACACCGACCTGCGGTTGTACAAGGACTACACCGGCACCGGCAACAGCCTCAACGCCCGCCACCCGCACGTGCTGCAGCTGATCATGGACTCGCTGCGCTACTGGGTGACCGAGATGCACGTGGACGGATTCCGCTTCGACCTGGCCGCCACACTGGCCCGCGAGTTGCACGACGTCGACCGACTGAGCGCGTTCTTCGATATCGTGCAGCAGGATCCGGTGATCAGTCAGGTCAAATTGATCGCCGAGCCGTGGGATGTCGGCGAGGGCGGCTACCAGGTCGGCAACTTCCCGGGTTTGTGGACCGAGTGGAACGGGAAATACCGCGATACTGTGCGTGACTACTGGCGGGGCGAGCCCGCAACCCTGGGCGAGTTCGCGTCCCGGCTGACCGGGTCGTCGGACCTGTACGAAGCGACCGGCCGGCGCCCCAGCGCCAGCATCAACTTCGTCACCGCCCACGACGGCTTCACACTCAACGACCTGGTCTCCTACAACGAAAAACACAACGAAGCCAACGGCGAAGACAACCGCGACGGGGAAAGCCACAACCGATCGTGGAACTGTGGCGTCGAAGGCCCCACCGACGACCCCGACATCGTGGCGCTGCGCTGCCGGCAGATGCGCAACTTCTGGGCCACCCTGATGGTCAGCCAGGGTACGCCGATGATCACGCACGGCGACGAGATCGGGCGCACCCAAAATGGCAACAACAACGTCTACTGCCAGGACTCCGAATTGTCCTGGATGGACTGGTCATTGGTCGACAAGAATGCCGATTTGCTGGTCTTTCGCCCGCAAGGTGACCACCTTGCGGAAGAAGCATCCGGTGTTTCGCCGGCGCCGGTTCTTCGACGGTGAGCCGATCCGAACCGGCGAGGAAGTGCGCGATATCGCCTGGCTGACGCCGGACGGCCAGGAGATGACACACGAGGATTGGGGCAAGCCCTTGCACAAGTGTGTGGCGGTGTTCCTCAACGGCGACGCCATCACCGCGCCGAACGCCCGCGGTGAGCGGGTGGTCGACGACTCATTCCTGTTGTGCTTCAACGCCCACGACCAACCGGTGGAGTTCGTGATGCCGCACGGCGACTACGCGCGAGAGTGGACCGTGGTGCTGGACACCAACCATCCAGGTCGGCGACGCGGACCAGGTGGTGAACGCCGAAGAGACGGTCTCTGCTGCCGTCACGTTCGCTACTGGTACTTCGTAAGACGTTGTGACGCATGGCGTCACCAATTCTGTCGACCTACCGGTTGCAGCTGCGTGGTGAATCCAGCGGGTTCGCGTTCACCTTCGCCGACGCCGAAAACCTGCTGGACTACCTCGACGACCTCGGGGTGTCGCACCTGTACCTGTCCCCGATCATGACCGCGGCCGCCGGGTCGAACCACGGCTACGACGTCACCGACCCGACGACGGTGTCGCCGGAGCTCGGCGGTCCGGACGGGCTGGCGCGGCTGTCGGCGGCCGCCCGGGCGCGCGGCATCGGCCTGATCGTCGACATCGTGCCCAATCACGTGGGGATCGACCAGCCCGAGCAGAACGCGTGGTGGTGGGACGTCTTGCGGCACGGCCGTTCCTCGGTCTTCGCCACCTACTTCGACATCGACTGGGATCTCGACGAGGACGGCCGAATCGTGCTGCCGATCTTGGGTTCCGACGACGACGTCGCCGACCTGAAAGTCGACGGCGACCTGCTGCGGCTGGGCGATCTGGCGCTGCCCGTCGCGCCCGGTACCGCAGCGGGCACCGGCGCGGAGGTCCACGACCGCCAGCACTACCGACTGGTGGGCTGGCGCCGCGGAGTCTGCGGCTATCGCCGTTTCTTCTCGATCACCTCGCTGGCCGGACTGCGTCAGGAAGATCGCGCGGTGTTCGATGCCACCCATGCCGAAGTCGCCCGGTGGTTCGCCGAAGGACTCGTCGACGGCGTCCGCATCGACCACCCCGACGGCTTGCCCGATCCATGCGGCTATTTGGCGTGGCTGCGCGAATTGCTCGGCCCGCAAGCCTGGATCGTGATCGAGAAGATCCTGGCAGTCGATGAGGCGCTGGAACCCACCCTGCCCGTGGCCGGCACCACCGGCTACGACGTGCTGCGGGAAGTGGGCGGAGTCTTCGTCGACCCGAGTGGAGCCCCAGCGCTCACCGCACTGGTCGAATCAGCGGGAGTGGACTATGCCGCGATGCCGCAGATGTTGGCGGAACTCAAAATCCGCACGGCCACCGACACTTTGGCCAGCGAACTGCGCAGGCTGCGCCACAGCATCGCAGCCACGGCGGGCACTGACGACCCGCAACTACCCGAGGCAGTGGCCGCGCTGCTCACCCATATCGGCGTCTACCGATGCGATTACCCGGGCCTGGCCGCGACAATGTCCACGGCGCTGGCCCAAACACAGTCGGCGGCACCGGAATTGGGCCCTGCACTACAGGTGGTCGCCGCGGCGCTGGCCCATGGCGGCGAACCGGCCACCCGGCTGCAGCAGCTCTGCGGCGCGGTGACCGCCAAAGCGAGCGAGGACTGCTACTTCTACCGCGATGCCCGGCTGGTGTCGCTCAACGAGGTGGGTGGCGAACCGCACCGTTTCGGTGTCGGCGCAGCCGAGTTCCACCACAGCGCCGCCACCCGCGCCCGGTTATGGCCTCAGGCGATGACCACCCTGACCACCCACGACACCAAACGCGGGGAGGACGTGCGGGCCCGGATCGGTGTGCTGTCTCAGGTCCCGTCGCTATGGGCCGAGTTCGTCGCACGCTGGGAAGTCCACGCCCCCTCTCCCGATCCGGCGACCGGACAGTTCCTGTGGCAGAACATCTTCGGGGTCTGGCCGGTGAGCGGCGAGGTCAGCACCGAGCTGCGCGACCGGCTGCACGGCTACGCCGAAAAGGCCATCCGGGAGGCGGGCTGGCGTACCTCGTGGAACGATCCGGACGCCGCGTTCGAGGACGCGGTACACCGGTGGCTGGATATCGTGCTCGACGGCCCGGTGGCCGGACAGCTGACCGAACTCGTCGCCCAACTCCACCCGCATGCCGCAAGTGACGCGCTGGGCCAGAAGCTGCTCGCGCTGACCGTGCCCGGGATACCGGACGTCTACCAGGGCACCGAGCTGTGGGACGACAGCCTGGTCGACCCGGACAACCGCCGGCCGGTCGACTACGCCGCCCGGCGCGCCGCCCTCAACGACTTGGAGCACCCGAAAATTCGGGTCGTCACCACGGCGCTTCGGCTGCGCCGCTCCCACCCGGACAGCTTCGTGGGCGGCGACTACGTTCCCGTGCTCGCCGACGGCGAGGCCGACGATCATGTGGTGGCGTTCCGCCGCGGCGATGACATCCTGGTCGCGGTGACCCGCTGGACGGTGCGGCTGGCCGAAACTGGTTGGGGTAACACCGTGGTGCCGCTGCCCGACGGTTCGTGGACCGACACGCTCACCGGCGCCATGGCAACCGGACCGACGTCGGCCGCCGAATTGTTCTCGGACCTGCCCGTCGTCCTGCTGGAGCGCCAGCATGACTGAATTCCGGGTCTGGGCACCCAAACCGGAGCTGGTACGCCTTGACGTCGACGGCCGGGTGCACCCGATGACGCGATCGGATGACGGTTGGTGGCACGCGACGGTGCAGACCGCACCGGACGCCCGCTACGGCTACCTGCTCGACGACGATCCCACCGTGCTGCCCGACCCGCGGTCGGCCCGTCAACCCGACGGCGTCCACGCCCGCTCGCAGTTATGGGACCCTGCACAGGCCAGCTGGACCGACGGCGATTGGCGGGGCCGGTCGGTCGAAGCCGCGGTGATCTACGAAATGCATGTCGGCACCTTCACCGGTGCCGGCACCTTCGACGCCGCCATCGAAAAGCTGGACTATCTGGTCGATCTCGGGATCGACTTCGTCGAGCTGATGCCCGTGAACTCCTTTGCCGGCACGCACGGCTGGGGATACGACGGCGTGCTGTGGTACAGCGTGCACGAACCCTACGGCGGCCCCGACGCCCTGGTCCGGTTCGTCGACGCCTGCCACGCACGTGGTTTGGGGGTACTGATCGACGCGGTGTTCAACCACCTCGGCCCGTCGGGGAATTACCTGCCGCGGTTCGGCCCGTACCTGTCGTCGGCGAGCAACCCGTGGGGCGAAGGCATCAACATCGCCGACGCCGACTCCGACGAGGTGCGCCGCTACATCATCGGGTGCGCGCTGCGCTGGATGCGCGACTTCCACGCCGACGGCCTGCGGCTGGACGCGGTGCACGCGCTGGTGGACACGACGGCCATCGATATCCTCGAAGAGCTCGCCACCGAAACCGACTGGCTGTCAAAGCAGCTGGGGCGTCCGCTGTCGTTGGTCGCCGAAAGCGACCTCAATGATCCGCGGCTGATCACCCCGCGCGAGCGCGGCGGTTACGGGATTACCGCGCAATGGGCCGACGACATCCATCACGCCATCCACACCGCGGTGTCCGGCGAGCGCCAAGGCTACTACGCCGATTTCGGGTCACTGGCCACGCTGGCGCAGACGCTGCGGCACGGTTACTTCCACGCCGCAACCTATTCGTCGTTCCGGCACCGCCGGCACGGGCGGCCGCTGGACACCACCGAGAAGTCGGGAATCCCGGCCACCCGGCTGGTCGCCTACACCTGCACCCATGACCAGGTCGGCAACCGGGCTCTCGGGGATCGCCCGTCGCAGAACCTGACCGGTGGCCAGCTGGCGATCAAAGCGGCGCTGGCGCTCGGATCCCCCTATACCGCAATGGTTTTCATGGGTGAGGAGTACGGGGCGTCCACCCCGTTCCAGTTTTTCAGCTCGCATCCCGAACCGGCGCTGGCCCGGGCCACCGCGGAGGGGCGTAAAGCCGAGTTCGCCGAGCACGGCTGGGATGCCGACGAGATCCCCGACCCGCAAGACCCGCAGACGTTTGCGCGTTCCAAACTGAATTGGGCCGAAGTCGACTCCGGCGAACACGCCCGCCTGCACCAGCTGTATCGCGGCCTGATCGCCCTGCGGCACAGCGACCCCGACATGGCCGACCCCTGGCTCGAGCACCTCACCGTCGACTACGACGAGGACCAACGCTGGATCACCATGTGCCGCGGCCGGTTGCACATCGTGTGCAACCTGGGTGCCGAGCCGGTGAAAGTGCCGGTCGCCGGCGACGTGGTGCTCGCCTGGGATGAGCCGACGGTCGATGCCGACAGCACGGTGCTGGAAGGCCATTCGTTCGCCATTCTGCGCTGTGCATAACTGATTAGCGGTCCTGCGGGTGAGGCCTTTCGCCGATCCCGGCCATCGACACCGCTACTGATGCGGTGTATTCAGCTGTGGCGCTGATGGGGTGCCCGGCAAGCTGAGCCATCCTCGGGTCGGCCAGTCACCATTCCGACGGCAGCTTGCATCTGGTGACCACGGCGGCCGTCGAGCGGTTGTTTATTGCGGACACCGTTGTTTGATCTTCATCGTGCGGTTCGTTTCGTGCGTGGCGTGATGCCGAATCGGCGTCGGCCGCGGGCGGCGCCCGCTCGCAAGACGCCGAGTGCAACCTTTACTTTGCGCGGTGAGGCCGGATACCACAGCAGCTCCTTTGCGGCTGTGGGAATTCGCGGCGACGTGATGGCCTGCTGACGGCAGTATTTGCGGATTCCGCCGGCGCCGCCGGCTCGCGTACCGATGCCGGACTGCTTCCAGCCGCCCATCGGAACCGTGTACGCGAACATGTTTGCCATAAAGTCGTTGATGTTGACCGCTCCCACTTCCAGTTGGCGGGCTACCCGTTCGCCGCGCTCCTTGTCGCCGGTCCACACGGTGGCTGACAGGCCATAGGCCGAATCGTTGGCCAGCCGGATCGCCTCGGCCTCGTCGGCCACTTTCATCACCGGCAGCGTCGGGCCGAAGGTCTCCTCGGTCATGCAAGTCATCGAGTGCTCAACGTCGACGAGCACTGTCGGTTCGAAGAACGTGCCTGTCCCGGTCGGTTTGCCACCGGTGACCACCGTCGCGCCCGCCGCCACCGCATCGGCGACGTGGCGTTGCACGATGTCGCGCTGGGCGGGGGTGGCCATCGCCCCTACGTCGTGCTTGCAGCTGTCGTCGTCTTGGCCTTGCCGCAGCTCTGCCACCTTGCGGGTGAGCTTGGCGACGAACTCGTCGTACACGGGCTCCTCGACGTAGACGCGTTCCACCGAGAGACAGACCTGTCCCGAATTGAACAGACCGCCCCATGCGATGCCGTTGGTGGCGCGCTCCAGATCGGCGTCGGCGAGCACGATGGCAGGGTCCTTGCCACCCAGCTCGAGGCTGTACGGGATCAGCCGTTGCGCACACTGCACGGCGACTTTCCTGCCGGTGGCCGTCGAGCCGGTGAACTGCACATAGTCGACAGCGTCGATCACGGCGGCGCCGGTTTCGCCGTAGCCAGTCGCCACGGCGAGCACCGGGGGCGCACCGACCTCTCGCCAGCCGCGGACGAACTCGACCGCAGAAAGCGGGGTCACCTCGGATGGCTTGAGCAGCACCGCGGCACCGGCCGCCAGCGCGGGCACCACGTCCAGCCCGGGCATCGCGAACGGGAAGTTCCACGGCGTGATCACGCCGACCAACGGATAGGGCCGGTAGACGGTGGTGAGCTTCTTGGTGGCGGCCATCGGATGGAGTTGCGTCGGGTGGGCGTCGGCCAAGAACTTCTCGGCGTTGCCGGCCCAGTAGTTGAGAAGGTCGGCGACAGCGACAGGTTCGGTGAGCGCGTCGGCGCGGGTCTTGCCGCTCTCCAACTGAACGATGTCTGCGATGCGCTCTGGCGTTGTCGAGCACCCAGTCCTGGAACTTCAGCAGCCACGTTTTGCGGCCCTTCGGGCCGATCGCTTCCCATTCCGGCTGAAAAAGGCGCAGTTCCCGGGCGGTGGCGGCGACCGCATCAGCCGTCTCGTTGGGCACTTCGCCAGCAACCCTCCCGTCGGCGGGATTGCGGACCTCTATGGTCAGGTCGGATACCTTCATTTTAGTCATTTTCTCAAACCCTTTCCTGCGTAATGGAATTGGCGGTTTAATCTTCCTGCCGTCTCGCCGGCAGCGTTCAGGCGTGACGGGCCGCTTCTTGGACGAGTTGCACGCGGGAGCTCAGGCCGAGTTTGGTGTAGACGTGGGTGAGGTGGGTTTGCACGGTGCGCGGTGAGACGAAAAGCCTTGTGGCGATGTCCTTATTGCCGAGCCCCTCACTGACGAGGCGGACGACGTCGCGCTCGGTCGGCGTGAGGGAGGCCCAGCCGCTGGCTGGGCGTTTGCGTTCGCCGCGGCCGCGCTGGGCGTAGGCGATCGCCTCTTCGGTGGACAGAGCCGCGCCCTCGGCCCACGCGGCGTCAAAGTCCTGCTCGCCCAAGGCATCACGAACCGCCGCCACCGAGGCCTCATAGCCGGCGTCCCAAACCTTGAAGCGGACCGCGCCCATACGCTGCCGGATGGCGTGTGCCGCGCCGAAGAGGCGGGCGGCTTCGCGGTGACCGCCGGCATCCCCGGCCAGAACGGCGAGGCACTCCAGGATGTCGGGGATGAGCAGGTACGTCTTGATTTCGGCGCCGAGCGCGAGCGCGTCGAAGGCGTCGCGTTCGGCCTGCTCCGGCTCACCCTGGGCGATCGCCACCCGGGCGCGCGTGTTCAGCGCCCCCATCAGCCACCAGCCGGTCGTGGTCGCGACAGCGTCGTCGGCCCAGCGGCGGGCCAAGAGCAGATCCCCGCCCGCCAGCGCGGCCTGCGCACCGACGACCCGAGGCAACGCCGCGGCCGCGGGCAGCCCACTCCAGTGCTGCCAGGCCTTCTCGCTCGCGTCTTGGGCCGTCTCAGCATCGCCGGCGGCCAGGGCCGCGACGGCCCACCCAAAGTAGGCGACGGCCGTAGCAGCCCCGCCCAGCTCGGCGGCCGCCTCGACGGCCGCATCGGCGGCGGCCCGGGCCGCAGCCGTCTCACCCCGGCATGCGAGTGCGTAGCCCTGGACCGCGAGGCTATCCGCCTTATAGAGCTCATCGTGAACCGCGTCGGCCTCGGCAGCGACCTCGCCAAACTGCGCGGCGGCCCCGCCCGGATCGCCCTCGTACAGCTGTGCCGCAGCGAGGCAGTAGCGACACTGGCGCGAGTTGAGCCCGTCACCGATCGCCTCGGCGAGGTCTCGTCCCTCTTCGGCGGGTGCGCGCAGCGCGATCGGGTCACCCGCCACGACTGCTCCGCGCGCCTGCCAGCCGAGGATCTGGCTGAGCCTCCACCGATCGTCCAAGGCCCGGGCCAGGCCGAGCGCCTCGGCGAAGTACGGCCCGGCCACCTCAGAATTGGTGATGTAGACGGCGATAGGGGCGCAGGCGGTCAGCGCCCGGACCAGCAGGGCCGGGTCATCGAGTTCGCGCGCCATCGCCAGGGCTTGCTGAGCCTGATCCAGGCTGTCCGCGGCCCCCATCATGGCGGCGAGCATGGCCCTGTCGACCAGCGCCCGCGCACGCACCGCGGCCGTCACCTCGACGTGCTGCGCGGTGTCGTCGGTGAGGACCGTGTCGAACCAAGCCAGCCCTTCCCGGAGGCGCCCCCGCGCGAACCACAGCGGCTGCAGCGAGCACGCCAGCGCCAACGCCAGCTCGATATCGGAGTTTTCCCGGCTCCACCCGAATGCGGCCCGCAGGTTGTCGATCTCGATGTTGGCCTGCGCGATGCGCTGCTCATAATCATTGCCTGCCGGCGCGTCGAGCGGCGCCGCCATCGTCGTGTAGTGGTCGCGGTGGCGTGAGCGCACGGCGTCGGCCTCGCCGGACTCGCCGAGTTTTTCCAGCGCGTATTGGCGCACCGTCTCCAGCAGCCGGTAGCGGGTTCGGTCCCCGGTGTCGTCGGCGACCACCAGCGACTTGTCGACGAGCAGGGTGAGCTGATCGAGCACCTGGTAGCGCTCCACGTCACCGGAGCCGGCGACGGCTTGGGCGGCGTCGAGATCGAACCCGCCCAAAAAACACCGCCAGCCGGCGCAACAACACCCGCTCAGGCTGAGTCAACAGCGCATGCGACCAGTCCACCGAGGCGCGCAGGGTCTGCTGGCGGCGCACCGCGGTGCGCGCCCCACCGGTCAACAGACGGAAGCGGTCATGAAGGCTGTCGAGGATCTCGGCCAGCGACAACGCCCGCACCCGCGCTGCGGCCAGCTCGATCGCCAGCGGCACCCCATCGAGGCGCGCGCAGATCTCGCCCACCGCGGCGGTGTTGTCGTCGGTGAGGGTGAAATCGGGTCGAGAGTGGCGGGCGCGGTCGGTGAACAACTCGATGGCTTCATCGGCCAGCGACAGCGACGGCACCCGCCAGCTCACCTCACCCGCGACGCCGATCGCCTCACGGCTGGTCGCCAGCAACAGTCAGCCGGGGCGCTCCACTGAGCAGCGCGACCACCAGCTCGGCGCACGCATCCAGCAGATGCTCGCAGTTGTCCAACACCACCAGCAGTTGGCGGTCGCGAACAAACCGCAGCAGGCTGTCCATCGTCGAGCGGCCCGGTTGATCCGGCAGCCCGAGTGCGCGGGCCACCGTCACCGGCACCAGCTCGGGGTCGGTGAGCGGAGCCAGATCCACATACCAGACACCATCGGTGTATTCGCCCGCCACCTGGTTTGCGACTTGCACCGCCAGGCGCGTCTTGCCTACCCCGCCGGCTCCCGTCAGGGTGACCACCCGGTAGCCGGCCAACAGATTCCGCACCTCGGCGATCTGTGCGCCGCGACCGACGAAGCTGGTGAATTGCGGCGGAAGATTACTTGCTGCAATGCTTTTCGACGTACGCAAGGGCGGGAAGTCGTTGCGCAAATCGGGATGACACAACTGCACGACCCGCTCCGGGCGGGGAACACCACGCAACTCATGAGCGCCCAGATCGGTCAGCCACGCATCGGCGGGCAGCGCATCAACAACCAATGCCTCCGTCGTGCCCGACAGCACCGTCTGCCCGCCATGGCCCAAATCGCGCAGCCGCGCCGTGCGGTTAATCGTGGGCCCGATGTAATTACCCTCGTCGCGCAACTGCACCTCGCCGGTGTGCACCCCGACGCGCAACCGGATCGGGGCCAACGGCGCCCGCTGCAACTGCAAAGCCGCCGCCACCGCGTCCGAGGCGCGCGCGAATGCCACCACAAAGCTGTCGCCTTCACCCTGCTCCACCGGGCGCACCCCGCCGTGCGTGGCGACCAGATCCGACAGTTCGTGATCCAGCCGGGCAAACGCTGCCGTCATCTGCTCGGGCTGGGTCTCCCACAGCCGCGTGGAACCCTCGACGTCAGCCAACAGCAACGTCACCGTGCCCGTCGGCAAAAGCCCGCTCACGCCCAGCTCGCTCCCGTCCACCACCGGCGCCTGTGCACACGGCTCAATGTCGCTCATGCTAGCCAGCATGCCGCCACCACGAGCGGCAAAACATCAGCGCAAACGCGTATCTACGACCCCCGGCCCCCCGTATCTACGCGTTCTGACCGATGGTCTTACTCTCGCGATCTCGGATAGTCGACTTGGTCGAATCCGAGGAGGCCACCATGACCGTGCACACCGTCGGCACTAGCAGCCCCACCGTCTTTGATGCCGGGCTGCCGGCCATCGCTTATGAGCACGCCCAAAACCCCGAAGAGGCGCACCAGCTCATTCGGCAGGCCCGTCTGCAGGGGCCGATTGCGCTGGGGCCACATGGGCCCGAAGTTTTGAGCTACGAGCTGGTGCGGACTGTTTTGCGCGATCCCCGGTTTTGCATGCCGAAGGGAGGTGCGCTTGCGGCACAAGGCATTACGTCCGGGCGGCTGTGGGACAAGGCCACCACGGGCCTGTTAAGCCGGGACGGCGCCGATCACCATCGGCTGCGCCGACTGGTCTGCCCAGGCGTTCACACCACGGTCCACCGCACGACTACAGACGACGATCGCCGACGTCATCACCGAGCTGGTCGACCCGGTGACCATCACGGGGCGCTGCGACGTGGTCGCCGACATCGCACGCCGGTATCCGATTCCGATCATCTGCGGTTGCTCGGCGCACCGCGCCGTGACTGGCAACTGTTCTCCGACTGGGCCGAGGACATCTTCAAGATCTTTACCTGGAACGTCGCCAACGACGCTGCCGGTCATCATGGCGGCCTTCGACGAACTCGACACCTACATCGACGACATGGTCGCCCAGCGGCGCCGCAACCTCACCGACGACCTGATCTCGCAGCTGATCCGCGCCGAAGACGACGGGGACCGACTCAGCGCCGACGAGCTGGTCATGCTCGCCGAAGCCCTGCTGATGGCGGGCACCGACACCACCCGCAATCAGCTGGCTGCCGCCGTGGCCGCGTTGTGCGATCACCCCCAGCAGTGGGCCCTGCTGGCTGAGCATCCCGAGCTCGCACCGCAGGCAGTCGAAGAGCTCATGCGCCATAACCCGGTCATTTTCGCCGCCATGCGCATGGCTGCCGAAGATGTCCAACTTGGGGAGGTCACTATTCCCGCCGGCACGCTCGTGCTGGCCAACATTGCCTCGGCCAACCGCGACCCCGCCGTCTACAACGACCCCGACCGCCTTGACATCACCCGCGAGGGGCCGGCGACCATGCTTACGTTCGGCGGCGGCATTCACTACTGCCTGGGAGCACACCTCGCCCGACTCGAACTCGCCGAAGCCCTTACCGTCATCACACGCCGCATGCCCAACCCACACAGCGGCGGCCCCGCCCCCTGGAAGCCACTAGTCGGGATCACGGGACCAAGAACGCTGCCCATCACATTCGACGCCGGACACTGAATTTCCGAACAGCCACGAGCCGGGTGGGCTGCCGACGCATGCACCAATAATCGACTCTCGCAAGGACGTGGACCAATTCTTGGGATCCGGCCCAATGGGTTCTAAATGATCGAAACCGCGATCGAGAGCGCGTCATCGGCACGACCGGCGGCATATGGAAAAGCTGGGGCTGGTACGTCCTGGAACGTGACCCCGCGCAGTCAGAACGTTGACGCGCATTGCGATTCGGTCGCAGCGCAGAGGTTAGGCGTGACGGGCCGCTTCCTGGGCGAGCTGCACGCGCGAGGTGAGGCCGAGTTTGGTGTAGACGTGGGTGAGGTGGGTTTGCACGGTGCGTGGTGAGACGAAAAGCCGGGTGGCGATGTCGTTGTTGGCCAGCCCGTCGCTGACGAGTCGCACGACGTCGCGCTCGGTGGGGGTGAGCGACGCCCACCCGCTGGTCGGGCGTTTGCGTTCGCCGCGGCCACGCTGGGCGTAGGCGATCGCATCCTCGGTGGACAGGGCAGCGCCCTCGGCCCACGCGGAGTCAAAGTCCTGCTCTCCCAAGGCATCACGAACCGCCGCCACCGAGGCCTCATAGCCGGCGTCCCAGACCTTGAAGCGCACCGCGCCAATGCGGAGCCGGATGGCGTGTGCCGCGCCGAAGAGGCGGGCGGCTTCGCGGTGACTGCCGGTCTCGCCCGCCAGAGCGGCCAGGCACTCGAGGACGTTCGGGATGAGCAGGTATGCCTTGATTCCGGCGGCGCACGTCAGCGCGTCGTGGGCGTCGCGCTCGGCCTGCTCCGGTTCACCCGCCGCGATCGCCACACGAGCGCGGACCGTCAACGCCATCGCCGAGTACCAGCCGGTTGCAATCGAGACGGCCTCGTCGGCCCAGCGACCGGCGGCAGCGAGATCCCCGTCTGCCAGCGCGGCCTCGGCATTCCAGATGCGCACAAATAGCGCCGTGCTACCAGTCACGACAGTCATGTGCTGGTTGGCGGCCTCGCGCGCCTCGTGCGCCGCTGCACGATCCCCGGCGGCCAGGGCCGCGAATCCCACCACTGCGTGCCCGAATGCCGCGTACCTCTCGGAAAGCTTCGCGCCGCCCTCAAGGACCGCCTCGGCCGCCGCTCGGGCCGCGGCCGCCTCACCCCGGTATGCCAGTGCCAGGCTCTGGCCGGCGAGGCTGGTCACCCTCGAGATCTCGTCGTGAGCCGCCTGGGCCTCGGCGGCCACCTCGCCGAACTGTGTGACGGCTCCGGCTAAATCGCCGCTCATCATCTGCGCCGACCCGAGATTAAAGCGGCACTGGCGCGAGTTGGGCCTGTCACCGATCGCGTCGGCGAGGTCGCGTCCTTCTTCGGCGGCTGCGCGTACCGCGCGCGGGTCACCCGCGGTGTGGGCGCCCATCGCCTGCAGGGTGAGGATCTGGCTGAGCCGCCACTGATCGTCCACGGCAAGGGCCAGGCCGATCGCCTCGGCGAAGCATTCCCGGGCCAGCTCGACGTTATAGCCCTGGTCGGCGATGAAGCCACAGGCGGTCAGCGTCCGGGCCAGCAGGGCCGGGTCATCGAGTTCGCGGGCGATCGCCAGGGCCTGCTGAGCCTGATCGAGGCTGTCGGCGGCGTCCACCCGGATGGCGAGCAGGGCCCGGTCGGCAAGCGCCCGCGCCCGCACCGCGGGCGCCACCCCGGGATGCTGCGCGTCGAGGTCGGCCAGGGCAGCGTCGAACCAGGTCCGCCCTTCCCGGATGCGGCCCCGCGCCTGCCACAGCGGCTGCAGCGAGGACGCCAGCGCCAACGCCAGCTCGATAGCGGAGTTTTCCCGGCTCCACCCGAACGCGGCCCGCAGGTTGTCGATCTCGGTGTCGGCCTGCTCGAGACGCTGCTCATGATCACGGCCTGCCGGCGCATCAAGCACGGCGGCCATCGCCGTGTAGTGGTCGCGGTGGCGCGCCCGCACGGCGTCGGCCTCGCCGGATTCGCCGAGCTTTTCCAGCGCGTACTGGCGCACCGTCTCCAGCAGCCCGTAGCGCGTTCGGCCCCCGCTGTCGTCGGCGACCACCAGTGACTTGTCGACCAGCAGGCTCAGCTGATCGAGCACCTGGTAGCGCTCTACGTCACCACCGCCAGCGACTGCTTGGGCAGCGTCGAGGTCGAAGCCGCCCAGAAATACCGCCAACCGACGGAACAACACCCGCTCCGGTTCGGTCAACAGCGCATGCGACCAGTCCACCGAGGCGCGCAATGTCTGCTGGCGGCGCACCGCGGTGCGCGCACCACCGGTCAGCAGCCGGAACCGGTGATGCAGGCTGTCAACGATCTCCGCAAGGGATAAGGCCCGCACCCGCGCCGCGGCCAGCTCGATCGCCAGCGGCACCCCATCCAGGCGCGCGCAGATCTCGCCCACCGCCGCGGCATTGTCATCAGTGACGGTGAAATCGGGGCGGGCGTGGCGGGCCCGGTCGGTAAACAATTCGATCGCTTCACCGTCTAGCGACAGCGACGGCACCCGCCAGCTCACCTCACCGGCCACCCCGATCGCCTCCCGGCTGGTGGCGAGCAATGTCAGCCTCGCCGCCCCAGTGAGCAGCGCGACAACCAGCTCGGCGCTGGCATCCAGCAGATGCTCGCAGTTGTCCAGCACCACCAGCAGCCGGCGGTCGCGAACAAACCGCAGCAAGCTGTCCATGGTGGAGCGGCCCGGTTGGTCGGGCAGCCCGAGTGCACGGGCCACCGTCACTGCCACCAGCTCGGGGTCGGTGAGCGGCGCCAAATCCACATACCACGCGCCGTCGCTGAACTGGTCGCCCAGCTGGGCCGCGACCTGGATCGCCAGCCGGGTTTTGCCCACCCCGCCCGCGCCGGTCAACGTCACCACCCGGTTGTGCGCCAGCAGCTCCCGCAGCTGGGTCAGCTGCGCGTCGCGGCCCACGAAACTGGTCAGCTGCACCGGAAGACGAGTAGACGCAACGGTGCTCGATACCCGCAGCGGCGGGAACTCGTTGACCAGGTCGGGATGACACAGCTGCACCACCCGCTCCGGGCGGGGCAAATCCCGCAACGGGTGAGCGCCCAGGTCGGTCAGCCACGCGCCCGCAGGGAGCCGGTCGACCGCCAGCGGTTCGGTCGCCCCCGACAGCACGGTCTGACCGCCGTGGCCCAGATCGCGCAGCCGCGCGGTCCGGTTGATCGTCGGACCCGCGTAGTTGCCCTCATCGCGCAACTGCACCTCACCGGTATGCACCCCGATGCGCAACCGGATCGGAGCCAACGGCGCCCGCTGCAACTCCAGGGCGGCGGCCACCGCATCGGACGCGCGGGCGAACGCCGCCACAAAACTGTCACCCTCACCTTGCTCGACCGGGCGCACCCCGTCATGGGCGGCCACGACATCACCTACCACCTGGTTCAGACGCGCAATCGCTGCCGCCATCACCTGGGGCTGGGTCTCCCACAGCCGCGTCGAACCCTCCACGTCAGCCAACAGCAGCGTCACCGTGCCCGTCGGCAAAAGCCCGCTCACGCCAAGATCGCTCCAGTCCACCAGCGGCGTCATCCGCGCGCGGATCGATGTCGCTCATGCTAACCAGCATCCAGCCACCACGTGCGAGCAAAACATCAGCCTAAACGCGCAGATTGAAGCCGGTCGCACGCGCATCTACGACCCCAGCGCGCAGATCTAAGCCGGCCGCAGCACAACCAGAGCCGATTCGCGCCGTGAATCCGGGGCCACTTAAACGCTGGCACGGCCGATGCTCCGCACTGCCTCGGCGACGGCGTCGGCGAGCGGAACGATCTCGCCGGCGGTCACGTCGGCGATGGTGATGCGGATGCCCGCCGGCGTGCGAATCCGGAACCGTGTTCCGGGCGCCGCGGCCCAACCCGCGCTGAGCAACCGGGTGATGGCGACCGTTTCGTCGGGAACCGGGATCCACACGTTGAGCCCGGATCGCCCGTGCGCGGCGACGCCGCGCTCGGCCAACGCCGCGCACAACCGGGTACGGGCGCCGGTGTATTGCCCCTCGGCCGTGCGGACGAGGCGCGCCGCCGCTTCGTCCGACCACAACCTGACGGCGAGATCTTGCAAGAGGTGGCTCACCCAGCCCGGCCCGAGCCGCAGGCGGCCGTGCACGCGCTCGACAGTGCGGTGGTCGCCGGCCAGCACGGCGACCCGCAGGTCGGGGCCGTAGGCCTTCGATGCCGACCGCACGAAAGCCCAATGGCTGGTCGATCCGGCCAAGGTGTGCAGTGGCACGCCGGAAATGCCTGCGCAGTGGTCGTCTTCGACGAGCAGCAGGTCATCGTCCCGACCGGTCAACAGCTCACGGAGCGCGCCGGCGCGATCCGCGGACAGCGCCGCACCGGTTGGGTTTTGCGCGCGATTCGTGATGACCAGGGCACGCGCACCGCGTCCCAGCGCCCGGGCCAGGTCGGCAACCAGCGGCCCGTCGTCGTCAACCTGCACCGGCTCAGCCGAAAGTCCCAGCGCGGCAAGAAGATCGAGCACGTTGGCCCAGCCGGGATCCTCGACCGCCACCCGGTCACCGGGACGCAGATGCGCGGTGAGGGCTCGCTCGATGCCATCCAGTGCCCCGCTGGTCACCGCCAGATGATCGGCCGGAACACCGTCTGCGGTCAGGGCTGCGCGCGTGAAGTCCACCAACTGCGACGACATGGCCGGCTCCCCGTACAGCACCGGGCGGTCCGCAGCGGTCAGCGAGGCCCCCGCGATGGGCAACAGGGCCGGATCCGGATTGCCGGTCGAGAGGTCCCGCACGCCCGCGGGAACGTCCAGCCCGAGCAGGGAGCGGGGGGTGGTCGCCGGGCGGTGCCGCACGCGGGTGCCGCGCCGACCGGCGGTTTCAACGGCGCCGCGGTCGCGCAGCACACGGTAGGCCGCCGCGGCGGTATTGGCGTTCACGCCGAGCTGCGCGGCCAGGTCCCGAACCGGCGGCAACGCAGCACCGGGTGCCAGGGCGCCGGACGAGATCGCCGCTTCGATGCTGGCCGCGATGGACTCCGCGCCCGCCCCGGCTATGTTGTATTGTACTGGCACGCAATATATTATGTACTAGTACATATAAAAGGACAACTTGATGGCAGCCGCAACCAGCGCAGAGGCGTACCTCCCCACGCCGCGCACCACCCCCACTCGCTACCGGGAGCGCGCTCACTACGACCGCGAAACCGTGCACGCCATCCTGGACGAGGCCCTGATCTGTCATCTGGGCTACCTCAGCGCCGGCCGGCCGGTGGTGTTGCCGACCACGCACGCCCGCCTCGGCGAGACCCTCTACCTGCACGGTTCCACCGGCAGTGGCCCGATGCTGGCCGCCCGGGCGACTCCGTCCGGGCTGCCCGTCTGTATCACCGCCACCCTGGTCGACGGCCTGGTGCTGGCGCGCGCCGCACTGCACCATTCGGTGAACTTCCGCTCGGTGGTGGTGCTGGGCGCCGCCCGCGTGGTCGACGGTCCGGCAGAGAAAATGCGGGCGCTACACGGCTTGCTCGACCATGTCGCACCGGGGCGCGCCGCGGACTGCAGGACCCCGAACGCGCGTGAGCTCGCCGCAACCGGGGTGCTCGCCCTCGATCTCGTCGAAGTCTCAGCGAAGGTGCGCACCGGCGGCCCGGTTGACGATCCGGATGACCGCGTGCTGCCCTACTGGGCGGGCGTGGTGCCGCTGACCCTGACGGCCGGAACACCGGTGCCGGCCGGCGACCTCGATCCCGCCGTACCGGGGCCGCGCTATCTGGCGCCCTACCGCAGGACGTGACACGTCAGCGGCTACTACAGCAGATACCGGTAGGCCGCTGACCCGGGCTCCAGGGCTTCGATGTGCAGGTCCGTAGCCCGCATCCGGCTCAGCAGGCCGTCGAGATCGGCCGCCGATCCCAACTCGATGCCCACCAGCGCCTCGCCGGTCTCCCGGTTGTTGCGCTTGGCGTACTCGAACAACGTGATGTCGTCGTTGGGCCCGAGCACCTCGTCGAGGAACCCGCGCAGCGCACCGGGCTCCTGCGGGAAGTCCACCAGAAAGTAGTGCTTGAGCCCGAGGTGGACCAGCGAGCGCTCCAGCACCTCGCCGTAGCGCGAGACGTCGTTGTTGCCCCCCGAGATGAGGCACACCACGGTCGACCCGGGCTCGACGTCGGATTCGAGCAGGCCCGCGACCGACAGCGCGCCCGCCGGTTCGGCGATGATGCCCTCGTTCTGATACAGGTCCAGCATCGCGGTGCAGACCGCTCCCTCGTCTGCCGCGGTGATCGACACCATGTCACCGGCGGCGGCCAGCGCCGCATAAGTCAGCGTTCCCGCCCGTCGCACCGCAGCACCGTCGACGAACTGGTCGACATGGTCCAGCGTCACCGGCTCGCCGGCGGCCAGCGCGGCCATCACCGCCGCGGCGCCGGCCGGCTCGACACCCAGCACCGCCGTGTTCATCGTGCGCTCGGCCAGGTAGGTGGTGATGCCGGCGATGCAGCCGCCGCCGCCCACCGGGACCACCACCAGGTCCGGCTCGCTGTCGAGTTGAGCAAGCACTTCCACGGCGATGGTGCCCTGCCCGGCGATGGTGCGCAGGTCGTCATACGGCGGCACTAGCGTGGCACCGGTCCTTGCGACGTCGGCCAACGCCGCCTCAGCGGCGAGATCGTAGGTCGCCCCGCCCACGATCAGCTCGATGAACTCCCCGCCGTGGTAGCCGATCCGGTCCCGCTTTTGTTTGGGGGTCTTGGCCGGCACATAGACGCGGCCGTGCACACCCAGCGCCCGGCACGCGTAGGCGAAGCCCTGCGCATGGTTGCCCGCCGACGAGCACACCACGCCGGCGGCCAGCTCCTCATCGGACAGCTGCACCAGCAGGTTGTAGGCGCCGCGCAATTTGTAGGAGCGCACTATCTGCAGGTCTTCCCGCTTGAGGTAGACCTGCGCGCCGGTGATCGCCGACAACCGATCGCACAATTGCAAGGGGGTCGGCGTGACCACCGAAGCGATTCGCTGCGCCGCGGCGTCAATGTCAGCCGCGCACAGCGGTGACGTGCTCGGGCTTCGGCTCAGTTCGGCGGACACCGATCAATGGTGCCATGCCAACCAACCCGGAGGTCAGCTCACCGGGGTCAGCACGAACAGCGGAATCTGACGGTCGGTCTTCGTCTGGTACTCGGCGTAGTCCGGAAAGGCCTCGACGGCGCGCTCCCACCACTCGGCCTTCTCGTCGCCGAACACCTCGCGGGCGTCGTAATCGCGGGTGACGCTGCCGTCCTGCAGCTCGACCCGCGGGTTCTTCGTGACGTTGTAGTACCAGACCGGGTTCTGCGGCGCCCCGCCCAGTGAGGCGACGACGGCGTACTGGCCGTCGTGCTCGACGCGCATCAGCGGCGTCTTGCGGAGTTTGCCGGTCTTGGCCCCGATGGTGGTCAGCAGAATGATGGGCTTGCCCTTCATGTCCGCGGCCTCGGTTCCCCCCGATTCGGCGTACGTGTCGGCCTGTTCGCGGGACCAATCCCAGGGGCTGGGTGCGTATTCACCTGTGAGCGGCATACCTACCACCTTAGGTCAACCCGCGACCTCGGAACGGGTCACGGCGCCGAGGCAACCCCCGAGCTCACCGCGTCCTGGCCAGCTCGGCGATGGTATTGACGCGCCGGATGGCCGTGGCGATCTGGTCGGCGAATTCGCGTCGTCGCCGCGCGATATCCGGGTCGCCGGCGCCGTCCACCAGTTCACGATGCCGCGCCAGCCGCAGCGCGGTCTTGAACAGTTCCATCGACCTCGACTCGGCACTGGCGATCCTGCGCTGCAGCTCCCACTGCTTGCCCACCTGCAGACACTCGCCGAGGAACGCTTCCTCGTCGAACGATTCGTCCTCGTAGCCGGCCAGCCGGTCGGCGACGATGTGATAGGCGTCCAGGAACGGCCGCAACACCAGATGCGCCAGCAGCAGGTCGGCCTGTCCCAACAGCCGCCGTACCTCGGCTGCGCTGGCGGCGGCGGTGGTGTCTTCCACCGGCCCGATCAGCCGTACTTCGTCGGCCAGGTCCTTCTCGAACTGCGCACGGGCCGAGAACAAGAACTCGAATTTCAACAACTCGCGAAGAGCCAGCGCCTCGTCGCGCACAGTCGCCGGGAGCACCGCGCCGTCCCCGGAGGTTTCCGCGTTTTCCGCGGCGGCCAGCAACGCCGTCTCGGCGACGGCGCGATCCACCACGATGTGGATGGCGGTATTGCGGTAGAACGCCGCGACCAAGTGCTGGTCCGGACAGATACCCCAGACCGCTTCGGTGCCGGCGTCGTAGACGGTGACCACGCCGGAGGCGACGAGCTGGTGCAAAGTCCAGCGGATGGTGGAGCGATTCGTCAGGTCTGCCGCACCGGCCACCGCCCAGTTCCGAGCCGCGATGTAGCTGGCCAGCGGTTGCACCGTGGCCAGCACCCCACTGATCGACAACGACCGGTCCGCACCCAGCAACGCCAGGCTGACCACCGCGGTGGGGGTGACCGGCGTGGCGCGGTTGATCCGGTGTTCGACGTCCAGCGCGATCCGTTCGATTTCGGTCCCGGCGCCGGACTCGCCGGCGCGCAGCTCCTCGAGGCGCTTGCGCAGCGGCAGCGGTTCGCCGAAGTCCAGATAGGCCCGTCCGAGCCGCTTGCCCTGCTGACGCGCGAGCCGGACCAGAAAGCGAAGGTCCTCAGGCCGTTTGACCGCACCGTAGGCCTCGGTGGTCATGGCTTCCACCTCGTGCAGCTGGTCGTACACGATCGAGGTCGGCACCAAATACACCTCGGGGCCGTCGATTTCGTCGACGGCGTCGGTGATGTAGCGCAGGATCCCGAACACCGGCGGTCGCAGCTTGCCGGTCCTGGTCCGGCCCCCTTCTATCGACCAGGTCAGGTTGGCATGGTTTTGCACCAGCTGCGCGGCGTAGGCACGTAACGCGAACCGGTACACGGGAATGTCCTTGGTCTGGCGGCGGATGAAGATCATCCCGGTGCGCTTGGCCCAGGTGCCCATCGGGAAGAAGTTCAAGTTCGCCCCGCCGAATGTCAGGGCGGGCGAGAGCCGGTTGGCCTGGATCACCTCGGGCAGCAGCATGCCGTCCAGGTAGGAGCGATGGGAGAAGGCAAATGCCAGTGTCGCTTTGCGATCCAGCCTGCGCAGCTGCGCGATCTGGTCCTCGTCGACCAGCACGTCATAGGCCCGCATCAGCCAGCGACTGAAGCCGCGCCAGGCCGCCACCGCCCGCTCGTCCAGCGAGGCCGCCATCTCGCGCAGGTAGCCCGCGGCCTCGGCGCGCACGCCGCCCGGGTCGCGACCCAGCTCGTTTGCTAGTTCGCTCAGCCGCTCGTCATACCACGGCGTGTCGAGCAGCTGAACGACTTCGGCCGGGTCCGTCGACAACGGTGCTGTCGATTCGCCGATGATCCCGCTGCGCTGCAGCACCTTTCGCACGCTCGCGCGGCCGATCTGGCGCGCGGTCGCCGCCGCTTCCCCGTTCATACGGGTTGTGCCGTTGCAGCGACGGCGGGTTCGTGGACCTGCGGATGGAGTTCCGGCGCGTAGAGGTCCTCGATCTCGGTGGCGTATTTCGTCATGATCGGCCGGCGCTTGAGCTTCATCGTCAGCGTGATCTCGTCACCGCCGGGCTCCCACAGCGACGGCAAGACCCGGAAGCGCTTGATCTGTTCCACCCGCGACAGTTTGGCGTTGCCCTCGGCCACACCCGCGGCGATCCGGGCGATCACCTCCGGATGGGTTGCCAGCGCCGCGGGCGAGGCGTCGGAAAGGCCGAGGCGGGCCGCGTACGGACCGACCGAGTCGGCGTCGAAGACCATGAGTGCGGCGTTGTACGGTCGGCCGTCACCGATCGCGATCATCACCCCGACCATCGGGCAGGCGGCCACGATGGTGTTCTCGATGTTGGCCGGCGACATGTTCTTTCCGGCGGCATTGATGATCAACTCCTTCTTACGGTCGACCACCCGCAGATAGCCTTGCGCGTCGACGTCGAAGATGTCGCCGGTATGCAGCCAGCCGTCGGCATCGATCGCCTCGGCCGTCTTGGCCGGTTCCTTTCGGTAGCCCTTCATCACCAGCGGACCGCGGACCAGATACTCACCGTCCTCGGCGATCTTGCCCTCCAGCCCGGGAAGCAGTTTGCCGACGGTGCCCAGGCGTGCGTCGCGGGGATGGCTGGTGGAGGCGACGCAGCTCAGCTCGGACATGCCCCACACCTCGGCGATCGGGATACCGAGGCCGGCGAAGAACCCCAGCGTCTCCCTGGGAATCGGCGCCGCTCCCGAGATCGCCCAGCGGAGCTCACCGAAGCCGAGCCGCTCCCGCAGCGTGGACAGCACCAACTCGTCGGCCTTGGCCCATTCGGCCGCAACGTCGCCCGGCATCGATTCGCCCGCGAGCGCGGCGCCTGCGCGTTTGGCGGCCACCGACATCGCCCACTGCATCGCCTGCCGTTTGGTGTCGTCCGTCTCGTGGTTCACCATGAATTCGATTCCGGCCTTGAGCTTTTCCCATACCCGGGGAACCGCCCCCCAGACGGTGGGCCGCACGTCGGGCAATGCGGCGGCGATCGCGCGCCCGTCGGACACCGCGGTGACCTGGGTACCGAACATCTCTTGGATGTACAGTCCGCACATCCGGTCGGCGATGTGCGCCGAGGGCAGAAACGACGTGATCCGGTCACCGAACTGGATCCCGAGTACTGAATCCAGCGCGTAACCCTCGAACAGCAGGTTGGTATGGGTCATCTCCACACCCTTGGGGTTTCCGGTAGTCCCGGATGTGTAGATGAGCGTGACGATGTCGTCCGGTTGCACTGCCCGCCATGTCGACTCGAAGTCGAAATCCTGCTGCGCGGCGGCATACAGCTCGTCCACCGAGATGGTGCCGGCCGGCGAACCGTCAATGCACACGATGTGCTCGATGGGTGCGCCGCCGGCGCGGATGCGGTCCACATACTGCTCCTCGCAGATGGCGACCTTGGTGCCGGCGTTGCCGAACAGGTAGGTCAGTTGCTCGGCGGGCAGCGTGTTGTACACCGAAAACGAAGTGGCGCCGACGTGTTGGGCGCCCACCTCGAGCGGGTAGAACTCGACCCGGTTGGCCATCATCAGCGAAACCGTGTCGCCCCGCCGAACCCCCAAACCCGCCAGGCCGGCAGCAACTTTCCGGACCTGCGCCGCATACTCTCGCCACGTCAACGTCTGAGTGCCGCCGGGCGTGCGGAGCGCAACGGCGTCCGGATCGATCGCCGCGGTGCGCTGGAACGCCCCGCACATGGTGGCCGGACGCTCGGTTGTCGTCATATCCGTCCTCCGTGGCCCGCGGTTCGTGTTGCCCACATCACATCGGTGAGCGTACGTCCGCGATCAGGGGGCACGAAACACATTGCGCGATTTCTCGATGACGATCGATTCAGCTGTCCGGACGCCAGAGCTGCAGCGTGCTGGTCACGCCCGCGGGCAGCTCCAACACTTCGATGGGTGTGCCGTCGGGGTCGTAGATGAAGAACATCCGCACGCCGCCGATATCGACAGCGGGCTCGGCCCGCACGTCGGGATGATGGTGCCGAACGCTGTCGTAGGCGGCGTCGAGATCGTCGACCCGGAACGACATGTTGGTGTAGCCCAGGTGAGGACCGCTCGGGATGTCAGGAACCGCGCCCAACGACAGCAGCTCGACCATGGCGCCGCCGATCAGCCCGCCGACCATGCGGCCTTTGTGCGCAGCCCCGCCGGTCACCGAGCCCAATGCGGCTCCTTCGAGTTCGACGTCGAACACGACATCCATCCCCAGCACCGCCGTGTAGAACGCCATGGACGCCTCGATATCGGAGACGCCGACGCAGATGTGGGAGAAGTTCTGCACGGCGATGGGATGCTGTTGGCTCATTGGTGCTCCTTTGCAATGTATGGCCACCACGAGTATCGGACCTGCCGCGCCGGCGAGCGTAACGCCACTGCGAATCCGCTCCGGCATTTTCGCCGTGGCGTTACGCTCGCGGTCGAGCGGGCCGTGTCGCGCTAACCGCCCAGACAGCCCGGGCCGAGCAATTCCTTGAGGTCTCCCATCAACGCCGGCGACGGCGTGACCCGCAGCGAGGCGTCCAGCTCGAGGGTGGTGATCCGGTCGCCGCTGATGAGCCGCAGATGCACCTGCGAGGTTCCCGGATGACGGGCCAGCACCTGCTTGAGCGCGCTCACCTTGTCGATGGTGCACTGCCGGGTGGGCAGGCTGACCGCCAGCGGCCGGTCCGCCTGGGCGGTCGAGAAGTCCGGCACCACAAGTTCATTGGCGATCAGAGCGATTCGGTCGTCGCGGATCGCCACCTTGGCGTTGATCAGCACCACCGCGTCATCGGCGATGTCGGCACCATACGTGGAGTACGCGTGCGGGAAGAACATCACCTCGATGCCGCCGGTGAGGTCTTCCAATTGGGCTGAAGCCCAAGGCATTCCGTTTTTGTTGACCCGCCGGTTCACCGAAGCCAGGATGCCGCCCACCCGGACCTGGGTTTCGTTGGGGACGTCGCCGTCCAGGATGGCCGGGATGTGGGTGTCCACCTGAGCGGTCAGCAAGTGCGCCACCTTGTTGAGCGGATGCCCGGACACGTACAACCCCAGCATCTCGCGTTCCAGGGCCAGCTTGTGTTTGTCTTCCCACTCGTCGTCGGGCACTTTGATGGTGAACACCGCCTCGGTGCAGCCGTCGTCGCCGCCGAACAGGTCGAACTGCCCCATCGCCTCGGCCTTCTTGGTGCCCAGCACCGAGTCGACGGCGTCGGTGTGCACCAGGAACAGGCCTTTGCGGGCATGCCCCAGCGAATCGAATGCGCCCGCCTTGATCAGTGACTCGGTGACCTTCTTGTTGCACGCCGAGATGTCGATCTTGTTCAGGTAATCCGAGAAGTCGGTGAACTTGCCTTTGTCGCCACGGGTTTTGATCAGCGAGCCCACCACGTTGGCACCGACGTTGCGCACCGCACCCAGCCCGTAGCGGATGTCGGTGCCCACCGAGGCGAAGTTCAGGCCGGACTCGTTGACGTCCGGCGGCAACACCGTGATACCCAGCTTGCGGCAGTCGGCCAGATAGACGGCCGCCTTGTCCTTGTCGTCGCCGACCGAGGTCAGCAGTCCGGCCATGTATTCG
>CAWKEM010000020.1:0-43810 GCA_963848535.1 uncultured Actinomycetota bacterium | reverse complement strand
TATCTGATCCGCGCACTCAAGCTGATCCTCGTCCGGCCGTTCGACATCGACGCCGTGCCGAAGGCGTTCCGCGGCGACTACTTCAACCTGTCGCTGACGCTCGACCTGACCCTCAGCGCTGTCGACAACGCGGTCCTCACCGGGACGGGATTCTCCGGAGCGCTGCGCGCGCTCGAGCAATCGTGGGGCCGCGACCCCGAAACGATGATCCCCGACGTCCGGTACACGCCGAACCCGAACGACGCCCCGGGCGGGCCGCTGGTGGAAAGGGCGGATAGGCAATGCTGACCCCCTTCATCAGGCGCCAGCTGATCCTGTTCGGCATTCTGACCTTGATCACCGCGGTTGTGCTGGGCGGGTACTACCTGCGACTTCCCACCGCGGCAGGGATCGGCCAGTACACGCTGCACGCGGACCTGCCCGCGTCGGGCGGTCTGTACGAGACGGCCAACGTGACTTATCGCGGTGAAACCATCGGCACGGTCACCGCCGTCGAGCCGACCGAGACGGGCGCGCGGGTGACCATGAGCATCTCCAGCCGCTACAAGATCCCGATTGACGCGTCGGCGAACGTGCATTCGGTATCGGCGGTCGGCGAGCAGTATCTGGACCTGGTGTCGGTAGACAACCCGGGCAAATACCTCTCGGCGGGACAGACCATCACCAAGGGCACCGTGCCCACCGAGATCGGGCCGGCGCTGGACGCCGCCAACCGCGGGCTGGCCGTGCTGCCCAAGGACAAAATCGCCTCGTTACTCGACGAAACAGCCCAAGCGGTCGGCGGATTGGGTCCCGCGCTGCAACGACTCGTCGATGCGACGCAGGCGATTGCCGGTGACTTCAAGACCAACATCCACGACGTCAACGACGTCATCCAAAACTCCGGGCCGATCATCGACAGCCAGGTCAACTCGGGTGACGCGATCGAGCGCTGGGCGCACAACCTGAACATCCTGGCCGCGCAGAGCGCGGAAAACGACCAGCACGTGCAAAGCATCCTGACCCACGCGGCGCCAACCGCCGATCAGGTCAACGCGGTGTTCGGCGACGTCCGCGAGGCGCTGCCGCAGACACTGGCGAATCTCGAGATCGTACTGGACATGCTCAAGCGCTACCACAAGGGCGTCGAGCAATTGCTGGTGGCGTATCCGCAGGGCGCCGCGGAAGGCCAGACGGTAACGGCGGCTTTCCCGGGCTACGCTGCGCTCGGCACGGCGCTGACGATCAACCAGCCGCCGCCGTGTCTGACCGGCTTTCTCCCAGCAGCTCAGTGGCGGTCTCCGGCGGATACCAGCCTGGCGCCGATGCCGTCCGGAACATATTGCAAGATCCCGCAGGACACTCCGGCCAACGCCGTGCGCGGGGCACGCAACCTTCCGTGTGTCGATGTCCCCGGTAAACACGCTGCGACGCCGCGGGAATGCCGCGACCCCAAACCCTACGTGCCGTTAGGCACCAACCCGTGGTATGGCGACCCCAACCAGATTCTCACCTGCCCCGCGCCGGCGGCGCGCTGTGATCAGCCGGTGAAGCCGGGTCAGGTGATACCAGCACCATCGATCAACGACGGCCTCAACCCGGCGCCTTCCGACAGGGTGGCGGGGACACCGCCGCCGATCAGCGATGTACTGCAGCGGCCGGGGTCGGGGACTGTCGAGTGCAATGGGCAGCAGCCAAACCCCTGCGTCTACTCCCCCAGCGGGTCTCCCGCGGCCGTTTACAACCCACAGAGCGGTGAACTGGTGGGGCCCGACGGGGTCAGGTACGCGGTCGGAAATTCGAGTAAAACAGGAGACGACGGATGGAAGGACATGCTGGCGCCGGCCGGCTGAACCCCACCGGCTCCACTGTCCGTGCGTTCAATCATGCTGATTTATCGCGCTTTTCGTCTCAGCCTGGACCTGTCGACGGTGAGCACCTAGGCCCGTCCCGCCTAATGCCATTCATGCGCACGAAGCTCGTCGGGCAACTTCCGGACTCGTCGTTTAGCGATGGCAGGTCTATTGACACTGACCGCACGTACAGTCATATACTACCCGGATGGCAAGGCCGGAATTCTTTGAATGCCTGGAATCGGAGCGCACCGCGGTTCTGCGCACACAGCTGTTTCAACACCCCGCGGCCAGCCGGTGAACACAGGAATCGGAGCGAAATGCGGGAAGTGATTGGCCTAGGCCAACTCCGGAATCACGCGTGTACGTATCTCGAGCGGGTTGCCGCCGGCGAGACGCTCGATGTGATCCGTCGCGGCAAGTTGGTGGCACGGATCGTGTCGGTCGGTGACTGGAGGGTGGCTCCGATCCCGGCGCGATCTGTCAAAGTCGTGGCACCGGACGCTGGTGGGTGGGTCGGCCTTGACGAACTGCGAAAGCGTGCCGGACGGTGCTTCGATCGAGTTGCGGCCGGGGAGACGATCTATGTCGTCCGTGGCGGCAGGTTACTGGCGCGGATCGTGTCAGCCGGTGACTCGAGGATGACCCCAGTCCCGGCCGACGGTGATCGGCGAATCGAGCTTGACGAACTGCGAAAGCGTGCCGGGCGTTATTTCGACAGGGTTGCGGCAGGGCAGCCGATTGAGGTCACCCGTGGCGGCAAACTGGTTGCTCGTATCGTGTCAGCCGCCAGGAACGACGCTTGCAAGAGCCAAATTGCCGACGATACAACCCGCACCATGAAAATCGGCTCACCGCAGCCACACGAACCGTACGAAGCCATCACGCTGCTGCCGATTCCGCAGCAGCCGTTGGTGAAATAGGAATCGCAAGCCCATGCTCACTCAACCGGCCTGCCGCCGCGGCCTGTCTGCATTTCGCGGCATGCGCCCGCACGCATTGGCGAGTTACCGGCTCCGCTAGGAATTGCGGACGAGGCGGGAGGTCAAATGAAGACCTATCAAACCGTGGTCGTCGGCACTGACGGCTCGGAGTCATCGCTGCGTGCGGTCGATCGTGCTGGCGCGATTGCCTCCGAGTCGAACGCGAAGCTGATCATTGCGACAGGGTACTTGCCCCGCAAGGCCGATCCGCGCGCGGCCGACGTCCTCGGGGACGAGGCCTATAAGGTGAGCGGCAACGCGCCGGTCTACGCGATGTTGCATGAGGCCCGTGATCGGGCCAAGGCCGCCGGGGCGAAGGACATCGAGGAATGGCCCATTCAGGATGCTCCGGTACATGCGCTGGTGGACCTGGCCGAGAAGGTTGACGCCGACCTGCTAGTGGTCGGCAATGTGGGACTGGACGCGCGATCCGCGCTCATCGGTCGGGTTTTCTCCATCCCCGGAGCTATCGCCACCAATGCCAAGATGGACGTACTGATCGTCCACACCACTGGCTGACCCGGGGCCGCGAACATCAGCTGAGACATTCGCGCCCCTTCCTTCAGCCGGTTGCTGAGCCGGCGGGATACCCCACGGATTTGATCTCGGTGTACTGGTCGAACCCGGCCACACCGTTCTGCCGGCCCACCCCGCTGTACTTGTATCCGCCAAACGGTGTGTCGGCGCCATACGGAGCGCCGCCGTTGACACCCATGAAGCCGGCCCGGATCCGGCGGGCCACTGCCAACGAATGTTCCAGCGAGCCCGACATCACGTTGCCGGCCAGTCCATAAGGGCTGTCGTTGGCGATGCGGATGGCGTCTTCCTCGTCGTCGAAGGGGATGACGGCCAGCACCGGGCCGAAGATCTCCTCCTGGGCGATCGTCATCGAGTTGTCGACGTCAACGAAAAGCGTTGGCCTGACATAGAATCCCTTGTCGAAGCCGGTCGGCGCATCGGGCCCGCCGACGAGCGCCGTGGCACCCTCTTCGACGCCCTTGTTGATGTAGCCCAGCACCCGCTTGCGCTGTTTGTCCGAGATCACCGGGCCGCACAACGTTCCGGGATCCTGCGGATCGCCCGGCATGACGTTCTCGTAGATGCTCTTGAGGATCGCCACACCCTCGTCGTAGCGAGACCGCGGCAGCAGCATCCGGGTCGGGTTGGCGCAGCCCTGACCGGCGTGCATACACGGCGCGATGCCGATCGCGCACGCCATCCCGAAGTCGGCGTCCTCGAGCACGATGGTGGCCGACTTGCCGCCGAGTTCCAGGAACAGCCGCTTCATGGTCGCGGCGCCTTTTTCCATGATTCGCTTGCCGACCGCGGTGGAGCCGGTGAACGAGATCAGGTCGACCTTCGGTGACAGGGTGAGCTCCTCGCCCACCAGGTGATCCGAGGCGGTGACGACATTGACGACACCCGCCGGGATATCAGTTTTTTCGGCGATCAGCCGACCGAGCCGGGTTGCGTTGAACGGGGTGTCGGGCGCCGCTTTGAGCACCACGGTGTTGCCCGTGGCCAGCGCCTGGCCGAGCTTGTTGATGGTGACTTCGAACGGGAAATTCCACGGCACGATGGCACCGACCACTCCCACCGGTTCCCGCCAGACCTTGCGCGTGGTCAGCGTGCCGGTGAGGCTGATGACCACGTCACCCAGATCGGTTTCCCAGGGGTATTCGTCGATCAGCCGCGCGGGATAGCGCAGCCCGTCGGCCAAGGGGGCGTCCAGCTGGGGGCCGTAGGTGATGGCCCGGGGGGTGCCGACTTCGAGGATGAGCTCCTCGCGCAGCTCTTCCCGCTCGGCGTCGATCGCCTCGTGCAGCTGCAACAGGCAGCGCTGGCGCAGCGTGCGGTTGGTCGACCAGTCGGTCTCGTCGAAGGCCCGCCGGGCGGCGTCGATGGCCCGATGCATGTCCGCTTTCGACGCATCGGCGACTTCCCCGAGAGTTTCCTCGGTGGCCGGGTTGATGTTGGTGAAGGTGCCGGCCTGCCCGTCGACGAGCTTGCCGTCGATCATCATCTTGGGCTCGAAGCGAACCTTTACAGCCTCAGTCATGTGTGTCGCTCTCTTTCCGGTTGGGCGCTGCGTTGCGCGCCGGGGCATGGGAGACCCATCGCCAGCCTCGCTGGCCTATGGGAAGCCTTACTGGAAGATAGCCGATTGGCAACCATCAACATGCGGGCGTCCCGGCTGACAGCGTGCTGTGCGAATAGCGCACGGTCCATTGGCTTGACGAGCAGACGCCTCGCTTGGCTCCGCAACTATCCATTGGGGCTCACCTAGTGGGGCCCGACTGAGGCATCGAACAGCACCGGTAGCGAAGTCGGCGACCGGAAAACTTGGCCGCGGATATGCGGATCGTCACCGTCGGGGTCCAGCCGAAGATTCGGCAGCCGGTCCAGCAAAAGGTTGATGGCGGTGCGCATTTCAAGCCGCGCCAGGTGCATGCCGAGGCAGACGTGCGCCCCGTGCCCCCAGCCAAGGTGTGCCCTGGGTGGGCGGAAAATGTCGAACGTGTCCGGATCGGGGTAGCGGTCTTCCTGCCGGTTGGCGGCTCCCAGCATCGGCATCACCGTCGAACCGGCCGGTATCGGCACCCCGCCGAGCTCGGTGTCGCGGGTGGCGACCCGAGTGATGGTCAGCAGGGGTGGTTCCCATCGCACGCCTTCTTCGATGGCCTGCGGCAGCAGCGACCGGTCCGCGCGGATGGCATCCAGCTGCGCGGGATCTGACAGCAGTGCGAAAAGCAGGCTCCCCAGCGACCGGTATGTCGTCTCCACTCCGGCCGGCAGCAGCAGGCGCAAAAACGAGTAGATCTCCTCGTCCTCGAGCTTCTCTCCGTCGATTTCAGCCTGGGCCAGCCCGCTGATCAGATCATCCCTCGGTTCGGCGCGGCGGGCCTGCAGGATCGGTGCGAAATAGTCGCATAGCGCAGCCGACGCGGCAAGGCCGCGTTCTGGATTCATGATCCAGCTCAGCAGCGATATGGACCAGCGTTGAAACTGCGGGTAGTCCTCCTCCGGCAGGCCCAGCAGTCCGGCGATGATCCGGCTGGGATAATCGAAGGTGAACTCCTTAACCAGGTCCGCCTTGCCGTTCGCCGCGAACTTGTCGATCAGACTGTTGCCGATGCGCCCGACCAGCTCGTCTTCCCAACGCGCCAAAGACTTCTGCGAGAACGCCTTTGACACCAATGACCGCAGCCGGCCGTGCACCGGTTCGTCCATGCCGAGCATCACGCGCTCGCCTAACACCGGGCCAAACGCCGCGATGACGCCCGACGACGAGAACGTCTCGTTGTCACGCAGCATCTGCTGGGCTTCTTCATGGCGGTAGACGATGAAGACCGGTTTGGACTCCTCATGTGGCATCCCGGAGACATCCAAGCGTTGAATGGGCTCCTCGCGGCGCAGCCGCGCCAGTTCCGTATAGGGGTCGCGCACGTCGCCGGAGACCGCATCGTCGAAGGCGCCGAAGTCGTCCAGGTCGTCGAAAAGCTGTTCCATCAATGCTCCTTCAATCCTCTTGCTGTGCCGTGTCCTTTGGCGGCGAAAACCGAATCGCCAGCGCAGCTAGGCGCTGCAACACCGGCTGCGGAAGAACGCGTGCGGCAAGCACCATCGCCCTTTGGCCCGCGGACGCCGTCTTCAAAGGCACCGCCCCGCCCCGCATCGAACCCTGTCGGGGTATGCCCAGCACGATCCGGGATACGTGGTGCATGCCGGACGACGGCAGGATCCTGTTGGCAGCCAGGAGCATGGAGGCATCCGGGCCCACACCGCGGCGGCGGAACGACCCGCGGTCGCCCAGCGCCTTGAGCAGTCCGTCGGTGAACCGCTCGGGTGGCCTGGCAAAACTGACCGCGAACCGCCCGCGGGTGTTCATGGTGTTGTGCAGCCGGGCGTACGGGCCGTCGAAATTGCGATCATCGGTGGTGCCCGCGTCGGTGATGATGTCGGTGTCATACGTCCCGGCCACCAAAACGGTGACGCCGAGACCGAAAGGCGCGATCTCGCCCGCCATCGACTCGCCCCACCGTTCCAAGGCTCCCTTGGCCGCCGAATACGGCGCGATGCCCGGTTGACCGCGCACGCCGCCCGCGCTGGATACCAGCACGATGCGCCCCTCCCCCGCCGCCCGCATCGACGGCAGCAAGGCCTTGGTGAGCGCGACGGGGCCTAGGACGTGGGTGCCGAACATGTTCTGCCACAGCGCCATATCGGTCTCCTCCACCATTCCGGCGGCGGAGATCCCCGCGTTGTGCACCAGCGCGTAGGGTGCGCCCACGGCTTCTTCAATTGCCTTGGCCGCCGCGGAGATCGACGCAGCGTCCGTAAGGTCGAGCTGCACACCGATCAACCGGTCGCCGTCTTCAGCCGCCCCTGTCGCCTGTCGTAGGAGCGGAACTGAGCGGTCGGGTGTGCGCATGGCCGCGACCACGCGCCACCCTTCGCGATACAAGCGCACGGCCGAGGCGAACCCCAGTCCGCGCGACGCACCGGTGATGACAACTGTGCGCGGCTCAGCCATTCTTGCTCGCGGTCGCACAGGCGCCTTCACCCGCCGGCGGCGGGTTGACGTGGGGTCGCCCGTTCGGCTGCCCGCTCATCCAGGTCGACCAGATGCCGACCGAGTACGGGCCTTGAGCACCCGCCTTCTCGTAATACCCCTGCGGATCATAGACTTTGGCTTCCGGGTAGGGCCACGGGCAGGCAACGGAGGTCGCCGCTCCGCTGGCTTTGATGACGGCGAACCATGCTCCGTAGGCGAAGTAGGACACGTTGATGATGGCGAACATCACCAGGAACGTGCCCAGCACCGGCCGGCTCGGGAAGATCTTGGCTTTCGCGGCGAGTTTCTCGGCCACCGATTTGCCGGTGTCGTCGCGGTAGCACAGGATTGCCGCCGGGATCATTACGAATGTCACCGAGAACGACTCCCAGATCAGCGGGAACTGGAATGTCGTGCCAGTGAACAGCGAGCCCCATGGGATCACCTGCGAGTAGATGTACATGCCGGTGTGGACGAGCTGGATCTCCAGCCACGCATCGAAGATGAAACCGATCACCAGAGTCAGCAGGCCCAGGCTGATCAACGGGCGCCTTGACACGAAAGCCTCGGGCCCGTGCTTGGCCTGCAGTTTGCGCAGGATCCAGATCGCCGGGAAGTAGGGGCCGAAATAGAAAGTCACGTAACCGAATACCAGGAACGGTTCGACGGTCGGAGACAACGAAACCAACGGCCAAGACTCCGGCCAGTGGATGAGGTCGGGGTTGTAGACGGCGAACGGCGCCCAGTTCATGATCGGGTCCTGCCAGACGATCAGCGTCGTGCAGAGGAACATCAGCATCACCGGACTGCCCGGATTGCGGCGCCAACCCCTGACGAACAGCACGAGCAGCACGAGCAGCATGATCACGGTGGAGATCTGCAGGAACGCGATGTAGTCCAAGCCGAAGATGAACCTGACGGGGCGCGGCCGACCGTGCACGTTCGGGTTGGCGACGCGTGGGTCGAGGGCGACGCGGCAGTTCGCGATGAAGAACAGCGCGAACGCCGCCAGGGCGGCGCCGGCGACCCAACCGCCCCGGCCGCGCTTATCGCTCCGCCGTGTGGACGCCGGCTTCTCCTGCGCGGCAGGCGGTGTGGATTGGTCAGTACTCATTTCTCGTCAGCCTCACTCTCCGAAGCGATCGACCAAGTGCGAGTTGGTGCCGTCAGCATCGAGGGTCCGTGCCACCAGATAGCCGGCACCCATCCAGGCCCGGCGGGTCCATTTGCCGAACGACACCCGGGTGCCGGGCGCGCCCGCCGCGGCGGGCATCATCTTCACCCGCTCCAGCGCTTCTTTGACTCCGCGCGGGCTGAGCGGGTGCGCATCGGTGAACGCACGCACGAGTGTGGCGGCGACGTCACGGTTGACCACCGGTACGCAATATTCGGGACGCCTGCCGCCGTACTTTTGGGCGTAGCGGTCGAGGAAGTCCTGACCGAGCCGATTCTCTTCGTCGTACTGGTCGACCCCGATCCAACCCATGAACGCGTTCCACATGATCGGGTTCACCCACGCGTTCTGGAAAGCCGTAGTGGTGAATCTCGGTGGGTCCCAGTCGACGGCCTGCAACGCCGGGTTGATGAACACGATCCCGAATCCGAAGCCCAGATGGACGATTGCTTCCGCCTTCGCATCGTGCAGGGTACGCACGGCTTCATTGATGTCCTGCGCGGTCTGCGCGATAGCCGCTTCTGCGACGATGCGAATATTCTTGCGCCGACAAGCGTTTCGCAGGTTTTTCAGGTAGCTCTCACCGATCAGGTTCTGCTCGACGAGGACTCCGATTTGACAGAGTCCGCGTTTGGCGACGAGGTCCGCGATGAAGATCGGCTCGTCGGTCAGAGAGCCCTGCGGGAAGGAGAATGTCCATTCGCCCAACCAGTCGTCGGTGCCGGTGACGCTGATGGCCGGGACCTTGAACCGCTCCTCGATCGCTTCGCGTGTCGGTACGCAGTTGTCGGTGATGTGCGGCCCGAACACCACGAGACAGCCTTCGTCGACGAGCTCACCGAAGGCATCGATCACCGCCTTGACCGATCCCTTGGGTAGCCCCTCCACTTCGCGGTAGATCATCTGTACGGGCCGGTCCATCAACCCGAGTTCAACGGCCTCGGAGAATATCAGGTCAAAGCACCGCGTGAAGTCCGCCAGCATCTCCTCGGGGAACCCCGGTGGGAGCGTGAAGTCCATCAGGTAGCCGACCTTGATCGGCTCTGCGCTGCTTTCGTAGGACATCTGACCTCCCGGGTGACAAACTCAAGCGCGCGATCCACAAACCTAATATTTGTTCAGACCCTAGCGGTGGGGGTATACAGCGTCAATCATCGGACTCATCCGCTCCGACCAGATAGATCTCGATCATCTCGCCCAGAGCTTTGCCCACAGCCACATCGTCAGTGAGCGGCCCAGCGATCGCAGCCCGAGCCGCCTCTCGCATCGTCAGGCCCTCTGTGACAAGCTTGCCCGCCGCGATGAGCACGCGAGTCGATGCGACCTCGCGCAGTCCGCCGGCTTCCAGGCGGCGGATGGCCTGTCCGAAGCGCACCAGCTCAGCTGCGGTGGCACCGTCCACGCCCGCCTCGTGTGCAATGATCCCCTCTTCGACATCGGCCGCGGGGAAACCGAATTCGACGGCGACCATCCGCTGACGTGTCGAATCCTTGAGGTCCTTGAGCACGCTCTGATAGCCGGGGTTGTAGGACACCACTAGGCCGAATCCGGGCGCCGCGTCCAGCGTGACACCGAGTCGCTCGATGGGCAGCTGCCGCCGATAGTCCGCAAGCGGATGCAGCACCACGGTCGTGTCCTGTCGGGCTTCCACCACTTCGTCCAGATAGCAGATCGCTCCCTCACGCACCGCGCGGGTCAGCGGTCCGTCCACCCACACCGTCTCGTCGCCCCGCAGCAGGTACCGGCCGACCAGGTCCGCGGTGGTGAGGTCGTCATGGCAGGCGACGGTGATCAGCGGCCGGCCGAGATCGTAGGCCATCGCCTCGACGAATCGGGTCTTGCCGCAACCCGTCGGCCCCTTCAGGACGAGTGCCAGGCCTTGGCGGTATGCCGCCTTGAAAACGGCCTCTTCGCTGCCGACCGCCTTGTAATAGGGCCGAACCATCTCCGCCTCGGGGGTCGCGCCGTTCCGGCAAGCAAGCCCGGACTCGTTGGCCATAGCTTCCCTTCTGATACTCCCGGCGATTGGAGCCTAACCGGAACAGATGTTTGTTTCAAGTGCCCTGACGAGCTGGTCCGGAACAATGGTGCGCCAACTCCGTTCTGGGACTTGGCATCAGGAGAGTTGGCCCGATCGGGGTGTTCGTCACGACACCTTCCGGCGAACCTCTGCTGAGCGCAGTGCGGACCGGAACAGCGGTCCTATCACACCGGCGAGTTGATCTGGGCGTGCGATGCTCGCATGCGCGGTGCTGCCGAACACTCTGCGCAGCGATCGCACGTCGGTTCCCGCACCGATCGTCAGGCATACGCAGCCAGTGCCCCGGCGGCGTGCCTCGGTCAAAGCGCGGCGCGCGTCAGCGGCACCGTAGGCCCGCTCGTATCCGTGGTCGAATGCGAGTCCGTCGGAAAGCACCACCAACAGCCGGCGTGACGTTCCTCCGCGCGTCTCCAAGACCGCCGAGCCGTGGCGGATGGCCGCGCCGAGGCGCGAGTAAGCGCCGGGTTCCAGGCTGTTGAGCCGCCTTATGACTTGGGCGTTCAGCTGGTCGTCAAACCGTTTCACGGGCACCACGCTCACCGCTCGCCGGCCCTGCGAGTAATAGCCGTAGAGCGCAACCCGGTCACCCAGGTCGTGCAGTGCAACGGTGAGGTCGGCGACCGCCGCACGCTGTTGTTCGTGCACTGTCCGCCCCACCGTCCCGGGCTCCGCCGCCGACCCCGACACATCGAGGAGGAGCAGCACCGACAGGTCGCGCCTGCGCCGCAGGCTGTCGAGGTACACCGCCTCGTCAGGCACCGACCCGGCCCGCACCTCGACGCGGGCTTCAACCGCCGCGTCGATGTCGATGTCGTCTCCCTGCGACTGGCGGCGGCGACGGTGCAGACCCATTCCCAGTCGTGACAGCGGCCGCCGCACGCCGATGGCATCGTCGATCGCCTGAGTCGCCGATGCCTTGATCTTCGGCTCGACCTCCCGCACGGTGCACCATGCGGGCCGGTAGCTCTTGCGCGTGAAGTCCCATTCCGGATACCTCACGCCGTCCGCGGCGGTTTTAGCTTCGTCGTCTTTGATATCCTCGCCGTCCTCGCTCGAGGCTGACGCCAGCGACGATACGGCGTGCAAACCGCGGATTCCCGAATTCATGCGGTTCGTGCGATGCGTCGGGGTATCCGCGCCGGGCGGTCCACCGCCGCTACTACGCGACTTCCGTGTTGAAGACAGCATCTTCTTCAACCATTTGCCTATAAAGCCGCCCCCGCCAACCGGGCTGGTGAACAAGTCTGGATCGTCGGAATCGTCGATCTCCCCATCGTCGAGCTCCTCCAGTTCCCGCGGACCGCCACCTCGTGGGACATGCTCGGGGTTCGCCTGGTCCTGTTGCTTGGCCGCTCGCGAGGACGCAGCCACCACCTTCGCCGCGCGGATCACGCCAAAACCGGGCGCCGGGTTGTCGATCGCAGCCCGTCCGGCGGCAATGCTCAGCGAAGCGGCGGGCGAATCGCTGCGCCCAGCGATATCGCGGTTGCCGACCGACGCCAAGACGCTTGGTAGTAGGTCAGCATTGCTGACCAGTGCGCGGTGACCCTCGACCGCCAGGTAGCGCCTGGCCACCCGGGGGCGGCGGATAAGGGAACGCACGACGTCGGGATCCAGGCTGCCGGCCGCGATCATCGAGGCCTGTACGGCAACCGCCTCGAGCTTCGCCCGGGCTCGCGCGGCAGCATCGATGTAAATCGTCTGGCCATCCGTCCACGAAGGTTCACCCGGTGGCAGTTCGGCGACCGCCACCGGTCGGCCCGCCAGTGCAGAGGCAAGCATGCCGAGGCCCCGCAACCGGTCGCCATGAGCGTCGCTTGCCATCGACCTCCGAACCACACGACTTGTTGACCAAATATCTGTTCCAGCGTAGGGTCCGGTTCCACCTGCGGTCAATCAGATCAAGCAGTCGGTTGCACTTGCTCAGGAGCACACCATGATTGACTTCACCGGCCGGGTGGCTGCGGTCACCGGCGCCGGCCGCGGACTCGGTCGGCTGTACGCGCTGGACCTGGCCCGCCGCGGCGCTGCGGTGGTCGTCAACGACCTCGGCGGCTCGATGCGTGGCCTCCCCGATGAAGGCGCCGACTCTGGCGTCGCCGATGAAGTGGTCGACGAGATCAGGAAGGCGGGTGGCACGGCAATCGCCTCCCGCGACTCGGTCGACAGTCCCGCAGGCGGCCAAGCGATTGTCGACGCTGCCGTGGACGCATTCGGGCGCCTCGACGCGGTCATCAGCAACGCTGGGATTTTCGGCAGTGTGCCATTCGAGGACCTCTCGCTCGACGAGTGGACTCGAATGCTGCGCGTGCATCTCGACGGCGGCTTTTATCTAGCCCAGCCTGCGTATCGCGTGATGAAGAACAACGGGGGCGGACGATTCGTGTTCATCTCGTCCTCCGCCGGCATCTTCGGTCAGCCGATGGAGGCTCACTACGCCGCGGCGAAAGCTGGCCTGGTGGGCTTGACGAACGTGATCGCTATCGAAGGCGAAGCGCACGGAATACTCGCCAATTCCGTTATGCCCACTGGTTTCTCGCGAATGGTTACGGAGACGGTTGGTGACGAGAAGTTCCTCGCCGAATCCGGCTTCATGCGGGCCATTAGGCCCGAACTCGTCGTGCCGCTGGTGACCTTCCTCGCGAGCAGTGCCTGCACGTTCACCCACCGTAACTATTCAGCCGCCGCCGGACGCTACGCGCGGGTGTTCGTCGGCCTAAGCGAAGGGTGGCTGGCAGACGCCGACACCGATCCGACAGCGGAAGATATCGAGACAAATCTCCAGCAGATCTCATCGACCGAGAAGTTCTTCGTGCCGGCGTCGATCGTCGATGAGGTACTGGAAGTGTGTGAGCGACGCGGCGTTAACGCGATGCCAGACGACGCTGATGTCGCATTCCCTGAACCCCACCACAACAGGAGCTGATCGTGGATGACAAGTTGCGAGACCAGGTCAAGCGCCTCACCGACCGCGCGGAGATTTACGAATGCATGCAGCGCTACGCGCGCGGAATCGACCGGCAAGATCGTGCACTCTTACGATCGGCCTACCACGACGGCGCCATCGACGACCACGTCGGATTTATCGGCGACGTAGACGATTTCATCGACTGGGCACTCACCTATCACAGCAACCAGACGCGATACCAGCACTATCTGCTGAACCACACCGTCGACATCGACGGCGACGAAGCCCACGCCGAGACCTACTACCTGTTCATCGGGACCGACCGCGAACCGGCAAATCACATGACGATCTCCGGCGGTCGTTATGTAGATCGTCTCGAGCGGCGCGACGGACGTTGGGCGATCGTCGATCGCGTCTGCCTCGTGGAATTCATGAACGAGTCGCAATCGCTGCTCACCGAGGAAGCCATCGCAATGGTCCCCGGGACTTGCACCGGTCGCCACGATACGACGGACCCCTCATACGATCGACCGCTCGCGGCGTCGCGCATAGTCACGAACGTTGTTGACCAAATATCTGCTCAAACGTAGAGTCCGGCTTGGTCGCAGTCAATCGCGAAGCGAGCCAACAAACGACCGTTCAGCTTAAAGGGCCAGAGATAAGGAAAAGTGGACTTCTCGTACCCAGCGGAAGTGGAACAGTTCCGCACCGAGCTGCGCGACTGGCTGTCCGCGAACCTGACGGATGAGCTGGTGGCCGCCCGTCGGCCCGCCGGCCGCGACGATGCCGCGTTCGAAACGCTGCGCGTTTGGAACCGGACGATGGCAGACGCGGGGTGGGCCGCTGTCTCTTGGCCTCGCGAGTACGGCGGCCGCGGCGCGACAGTTCTCGAGCAACTGGTCTACACCGAAGAAACCACACGCGCCCGAGCCCCGATGCCGCTCAACGTCATTGGGTTGAACAACATCGCGCCGGCCATCATGCAATACGGTACCGAGGCCCAGAAGCTCATGTTGCTCCCCCGCATGATGCGCGCCGACGATATCTGGTGCCAAGGGATGTCGGAGCCCGAAGCGGGGTCCGACCTCGCGGCACTGCGCACCCGCGCGGTGCGGGATGGTGACGACTTCATCGTCAACGGCCAGAAGATCTGGACCTCGCTCGGGCATCGGGCGGACTGGTGCCAGCTGTACGTGCGCACCGATCCCGACGCACCGAAGCACAAAGGGATCTCCTGCCTGATTGTCGACATGACACTGCCCGGCATCGAAGTCCGTCCGCTGGTCACGCTCAACGGCGACGCCGATTTCGCCGAGGTGTTCTTTCACGACGTGCGAGTGCCGGCAGACGCGTTGCTCGGGCCGCTGAATACGGGCTGGCAGGTGGCCACCACCACGCTCAGCCACGAGCGCGCCGGGGCCGCCAGGTTGTACGCAGAGATGCAGGTAAGGCTCGAAGAGCTGGTGAATGATCTCGCCGCGGCAAAGGACGGAAGCGCATGCGCCGCCCTTGAAGACCCCGTGACGCTGCGGCGCCTCGGCGAAATCGCGGTCCGCATCAAGTATCTCGAAGTCCTGTGCCAGCGGTCGATCTCGGCGACATTGCATGGCGGCGATGCCTTGGGGTCGGCCAGCCTTGCCAAGACCGTGTGGAGTGAGATCGGGCAGGACCTGGCTGCCCTGGCCTTTGACGTGCTGGGTACCCGCGGCGCGGGCGCGCCGTGGGCAAACTACCGTCTGACGTCGCGCTCGCTGACCATCGCAGGCGGCACAAGCCAAATCAACAAGAACATCACCGCGCAGCGGGTACTCGGGTTGCCCCGCAAATGAACCTCGAACTCACCGACGAGCAGGTAGCGTTGCGCGATACCACGCGGCGCTTTCTCGCCGAAAAGGCATCGATTTCGGACCACGTGCGACCGTTGCTCGACGATCCGACCGGGACCAATGAAGCGGTGTGGCGTGGTCTCGCCGATCTCGGAACAACCGGCCTGCTGGTACCGGAGCAGTACGGCGGGGCCGGCATGACGATGGTCGAGGCCGGCATCGTTGCCGAAGAGCTATGCGCCGGGCTGCATCCGGGGCCGTGGTTGTCGACCGCGGTAGCCGCCACGCGGGCACTGACCCGGCTCGGCGCTAACGATTCTGCGGCGGAGCTGTTGAGTGGGATCGCGGACGGCACCACGGTCGCCACCGTCTGCTTCCTGGATTTCGGGAAGACTTCCGTTGCCGCGAGCCGGCAGGGTAACGAAATCGTGTTGCGGGGCGAGATCGCCGGGGTGCCCGACGCCGCTGCCGCCGACGTCCTGTTAGCACTCGCCGAGGATTCCGAAGGCCCTGGGCTTTTCGCGGTGAAGACCGACTTGTCCGGGATTTCAGTCGCGCGCGAGCGTGGTATCGACCAGACCCGCAAGCAGTTCCGTGTCACGTTCGACGCAGCACCCGCGCAACGACTGGCCGCGGCTCCTCCGGAAGAAGTGGCGGCGGTGATTGACGACGTGCTGATCGCGGCTGCCGCCGACGCGCTCGGCGCCGCGCGCGCAGTCATGGACCTCGCCGTCGAATACGCGAAAACCAGAAAGCAATTCGGTCAGGCGATCGGCTCGTTCCAGGCGATCCAGCATCTGTGTGTTGACATGTATGAGACCGTCGAGCTGGCCCGCAG
The DNA here is from genome assembly GCA_963848535.1 of uncultured Actinomycetota bacterium. Classification (GTDB taxonomy): domain Bacteria; phylum Actinomycetota; class Actinomycetes; order Mycobacteriales; family Mycobacteriaceae; genus Mycobacterium. The sequence goes on along the minus strand of CAWKEM010000020.1, from coordinate 27,653 downwards.
CGGTGTGATCCACGCGCTGTGGGCCTCAGACGCGGTCCCGGCCGCCGACCAAGCTTGCAGTGAGCGGCATCTTGCTGCGCTGCGGGCGAAGGCGTTCGCCGGGCGACTGGCCACCGTGGGCGACACCGCCATCCAGGTGTTGGGCGGCATCGGCTACACCTGGGAGCACGATGCTCATCTTTACCTCAAGCGCCTGCTGAGCTGGAGCGCACTTCTCGGTGGGCCCGACCGGTACCTCACTGAACTCGGTGCGCGCCTTGCGAAGAGAGGTCAGCTACCGGAAGCATCGGCCGCAGGAGCGCAATGATGGAGATCGAGTACTTACTCACCGCAACCCCGTCAGCACGCAAGTCGCTCGACCTGGAAGCGCCCGTCGACCTCGGGGACATCCGCGAGTGCCTGCGTATCGGCCTGCAGGCCGCCAACGGGTCGAATGCCCAGGCTTGGCGGTGGCTGGTGGTCGCCGATCCTGTTCTGCGCACCAAGATCGCCGAGCTGTATCGCGAAGCGTATCTGCTGCGGGTCGGCGGACAGATGCTTGCCGACCTGATGCCGCCCGGAACGCCCGCGGGGCGGATCATGTCATCGACGGAGTGGTTGGTCGAAAATCTAGCGAGGGTGCCGTTGCTGGTAATCCCTTGCTATGAACCGTACTTGCCGCGCATTGATGGCGACGAGTCGTTTCACCTGGCCACGCTGTACGGCTCGATTTTCCCCGCGGTGTGGAACTTTCAGCTGGCCTTGCACACCCGGGGATACGGGACATGCATCACGACTTTGCACCTGCATCGCGAAGAAGAAGTCCGAAAGCTGCTCGGAATTCCGCAAACATATGTCCAGGGTTGTCTACTGCCAGTGGGCCGCCTCCGTGCGGGCCACACGTTCCGGCCGGCCCGTCGGCGGCCCGTCGATGAGGTGGTCGCACGCGACGGCTGGGACGGCCCCGCGCTCTAGAATGGGCTTTCACCGCTTTGTGCAGCGCATTCATCGTGCACAGTCTGATAGCCTCTAACAAAGATTTGGTTCGGTGAGAGGACGAATGCGTATGTTCGCGAATCCGCAGTCGTCCGGATTTGCGCAGCGCTAATCATGGCGAAGGCCGAGTCGTTGCGAGCCGGTGGCACAGCCGATTCCGGGACACGCCGCGCCGAGATCCTCGCAACTGCGGCGTCGTTGATCGCATCTTCGGGATTGCGGACGTCGTTGCAGGAGATCGCCGACGCAGCAGGCATTCTTCCCGGCAGCTTGTATCACCATTTCGAGTCCAAAGAGGCGATCCTCGTCGAGTTGATCCGCCGCTATCAGGATGATCTAGATCGTATCGGGCGGACCGCGCAGGCGCGGTTGGACGAACCCGATCCCCGTCCGGTTTCCGACCAGATCATCGAGATGGGATCGGCGATCGCCAATTGCGCCGTGCACCATCGGGCCGCACTGCAGATGTCGTTCTACGAGGGGCCAAGCACAGATCCGGAGTTGATAAAGCTGACGCAGCAGCGGCCCTTCGCGATTCAAGAGGCGATGCTGCAAACGCTGCGTGCCGGCAGGTGGAGCGGCTACATCAAATCCGACATCGATCTTCCTACGTTGGCCGACCGTATCTGCCAGACCATGCTGCAGGTTGGTCTTGACGTCATGCGCCACAAATCTCCCGCCGACCAAGTGGCCGGGCTGCTCTGCCGAATCATTCTGCAGGGGTTGGCAACCCGGCCGCCGACCGACTCGGTACTGGACCGGTCCAAAGCCTTTACCGCCGCCAATGACGTCATCGAGACCTGGTCCGACGACAGCGACGCAGACCCCAGCGACAAAGCGGCACTCGTCCGTGCAGTGGCACGAACAGAATTTGGCCGCAGAGGTTATGAAGTCACCACCATCAGGGACATCGCGGCCGCGGCCGGTCTTGGTACCGGAACCGTCTATCGGGTGATCGGATCAAAGGACGAACTCCTCGCCTCGATCATGGAATCTTTCGGGAAGAAGGTTGAGGCGGGTTGGGTCAGGGTCCTGCGTTCGGATGCCACACCCATCGAGAAGCTGGATGCGCTGAGCTGGGTCAACGTCAATGCGCTCGATCGGTTTTCCGACGAGTTCAGGATTCAGCTCGCCTGGATGCGCCAATCGCCGCCGGACACGCCCAACCCGGGCTGGCTGTATGCCACGCGACTTCGGCAGATGAAATCACTTCTCTCCGAGGGGATCCGGTCGGGGGAGTTAAGTGTTGACGCTCCGTCCACTGCGATGCTGGCACGGTGCGTCATCGGCTTGCAGTGGATACCGGAGCACATTCTTCGTGCCGTCGGCAAACGCGCCGCGCTGGTGCATGCCCGGGACACGGTTTTACGCGGTGTCGCCGTACGGGGCAATTAGGTATTGAACCAAATAACTGTTCTACATACAGTAGGGCAGTTGGTAACGGCCTTCTACATGGCCCAGGAGAGGAACTCAATGTCAGTTATCGATCGATTGCGGTATGACGGCAAGCGGGCGCTCGTTGTCGGCGGTGCGACCGGCATGGGCGCGGCGGCGGCCAAGTCGGCCGGCGAGCTCGGCGCTGAAGTCATCGTGATGGATTACGCGCCGGTGCAGTTTGACGTGGCCCAGGCAATCAGCGTCGACCTGCGCGACCCGGCTTCGATCGATGCCGCGATCGACCAGCTGGGCGGACCGGTGCATGCGGTGTTCTCCGCCGCCGGGATTGCCGACGGGCCGGACCTGATGAAAATCAACTTCATCGGTCACCGCCATCTCATCGACCGGCTGGTCCAAAACAACCAGCTTCCGTCCGGCTCGGCGATTTGCTTCATCTCCTCGGTCGCCGGCATGGGGTGGGAAAACGATCTACCGCTCTTGACCGAGTTCCTCGACACGCCCGACTTCGCCGCGGCCGACGCCTGGGCCAAGGCGCACGAGCCGGAAGGCATCATCCACTACGGCTTCAGCAAAAAGGCCATCAACGCCTACGTGGCAACCCAGGGCTATCGCCTGCTGAAAAAAGGGATACGCATCAACGCCATTTGCCCGGGTCCGACCGATACTCCGCTGGCCCAGGCCAACGCTGATCTGTGGCTCACCTTCGCGCAGGACTACCGGGACGAGACCGGCTCCAAAGTCCACACCCCGGAGCAGATGGGCGATGTCATGGCGTTCCTCAACAGCGCCGCCGCCTTCGGCGTCAACGGAATCACCCTGTTGGTGGACTACGGGCACACGATGGCATCGCTCACCGGCGCATACCCACCGGGCAAGCCGATCATCGATCTGATCATGGGCCGCGTCCAGCTGAGCTAGCTGGCTGTAGGGCATGTCAAGTCATGGGGGTTATGCGTGGGGCATTGCCGCCGGTGGTTGCTGGCGTTGAAGACCTGGCCGGAGTGCGGTGTGCTGTGAGGAGTGCCGGAGCGCCCACGCTGATATATGCGACCTCACGGTTGGTGGGTCATCTGGCGTCGTTCGGGCTGCTGTGAAGGCGAAGGGCCGGGTGCCAAGCTAGCTTCGGCGTAACCCTGTCGGGCCCGCCATAGCGGTTACGGCATCTAATCCGGCCCTTCGTCGTCCTTCCAGCCTGGCACTACCGGGCGCAGTTTGTGCAGGGGCAGTTCGAGGGTGGTGTTGCCTCCCGTGGGTCGAAGGGGTGGGTTTCCTCGTCCGGGCAGGGTGCGCCGGTGCTCGTCGCTGTCCACCTCGCTCGTCCTCGCTGCGCTGCGGGCGCTGCAGGTGGACAGCTCCGGCGCCGAGGGCCGGGACCGATGGAAAGCCCACGCGCTGGTCAGGCCCAGCGGGATGGGTCGTAGGTAGCGTGATCGCGGACCAGCGCGTAGGCGATGCGGGTGGCGCGGTGCGCCAGCGCGCAGCCGATGACCCCGCCGTGCTTACCGCGTGATTTCAGTTCGGCGGCATAAGCTTTGGCGGCCGGTTCAGTGAGCCACAGACCGATACCGAGGTCGATCAGGGCTCGGCGCAGCGCCACACTGCCCTCGCGGCTGATCTTTCCGTCACGGCGTTTACCGGCGGATTCGTATTGCATCGGTGAGAGTCCCGACGCCCGATACACCTGCCGGGGTCCTGGCCACCGGCCCGGATCCCCCAGGGCAGCAGCATAATTGGACACCCGGACTACACCCCAGCCGGGAACCGAGGTCAACGTCGCGAACGGGCTGAGCGGCAACAATGCGGCCAGTTCACACTCGGCGCTCTCGATTTGGGTGTCCAAATCAGCCAACAACCCCAAATCGGCGGCCAGTACCCGACGGGCCACCACACCGTCGCGGGTCGGTAATGCGTCGCGGGCCGCGCTCACCACACGTTCGGCGACCGGGCGGCGCACCGCCACGTCGCGGACCGCGGCGAACCGGATCAGTCGGCTCACACCCAGCGCCGACAGCCGGGCCGGGTCGGCGAACTCAGCGGCGACCAGCCGACCGATCTTGGTGCCCAGCACATCGGGCAACGCCCGCGTCAACCCCGGAAACGCGCGGTCGAGTTGACCCAGCAGCTGATTCTTGGTCGCGCTGCGCGTGGCTACCCGCCGCGATCGATGGGCAGCCCAGGCCGCCAACTCACCGATGCGCACCTCGCGGTCGCTGACCAACCGGCCCCGCCCGGCCAGCACCAGCTCGGTGATCGCTTCCAAGTCGATGACATCGGTCTTAACTCGCCGCCGGCCCGCCACACGGCGTTGCTCGGCGACATGGGCGGGATTGAACTCCAAAACCTCCCACCCGGCCGGCCACCGATAATCCAGCACCGGGCGATGGTAGTGGCCCGCCGCTTCAATACCAACCTTGACCTGCGCAGACAGCGGGACAATTGCGCTCACCCGGTGCACAGTCGCGGCCAGGTCCGAACGGGTCATCGCGAACTCAACCGGACCGAACACACGCTGACGGGCGCTATCCGTCGCCGAGAGCACCGCCGAGGTCCGTAGTGCCTCAAATCAAGATGCCCGCGAAATTTTGTCCGTGCCTCAGGTAGGAATGCCCGCGAAACGGGCCGGTTCAGCTGGCCTTGATCCGGATGCCTTTGCGGATGTCGGGTAGGGCGGTGGGGATGCTGGCCAGGTAGAGCTGCTCGGTTTTTTCCTTGGCCAGCTGGAGAAGTCGGATCTGCAGGTCGGCGATCTCGCGGCCGATCTTGGCGGGGTTGAGGCTGTCGCGGTAGGCGGTCAGTTCGGCCTGCTGTGCCCGGCTGAGAGTCCCGGCGGCCAGCAGCCGGTCCAGCGGGGTTTGCGGGGCGTCATAGAGGCGTCGGCGGCGGCCGTCACCGCTGCTGGAGTACCCGATGGGTTTGATCGTCGGAGTCAGGTAGTTGAGCCGGTCGTTGACCAGGGGCCAGAGCCGGTTGAGCACGGCGCGTTCGTCGCTGGTGTCGTAACGGTAGTAGAACGCGTACTTGCGCACCAGGTGGTTGTTCTTGGACTCGATGGTGGCCTGGTCGTTCTTCTTGTAGGGCCGCGACCGGGTGAAGAAAATCTGCTGCAGGCCGGCCCAGGCGATGACGGCCTTGTTCAAGAACTCGGTGCCGTTGTCGAAGTCCAGGCCGACGACCTCGAACGGCACCTGCTCGACCCCGGCCTTCAACCCGCCCAGGATGTGGGTGTGGGCGTTGTTACGCACGGTGCGCGTGAAGGTCCAGCCGGTGTGCACACAGGTCAGGTTCAAGGTCCGGGCGAACTCGCCTTTCAACGTGGGCCCGCAATGGGCGACCGTATCTCCTTCGAAAAAGCCTGGCGCAGATTCGATCTCGTCGGTGGCCTTGCGGATCTTGACCGACGAGCGCAGCAGCGGCGAGGGCTTAGTGGTGGACTTTCCCTTGATGTGATCCTTGGCCTTCGCCGGCCTCAGGTAGCGGTCGATCGACGCTGCGCTCATCGCCAACAGTTCCTCCCGCACCTCCGGGCTGTAACGGTCACGGCCGAAGACCAGCTCGCTGTGGCGTTCCAACCCGTCGAGCTGGATGGCCATCGAGGCAGCCAGATACTTCCCACACTGCCCACCCGAGGCGGCCCAAACCTTTTGCAGCACTTTGAGAGTGTCGTAGGAGTACTTCGGGGTCCTCGGCTTGCGCGGCCGCTTGGCAACACTGCGGCCCGGACCTGGCGGCTGCTTGGCCGCCGCGGTCAGCCGACGGCGGGCATTATCACGTGACCAGCCCGTCACCTCGACCACCTGATCCAGAATCTGCCCCTTGTCCTTCTTCGAAGCCTTCACATACGCCTTGGCGTACTTGGTGGTGATCTCCGCGCGAGACGTCATCGACAACCCACTTCCCATGCCTCACGACAGTCACCATTTCGCGGGCATTCTTACGTGAGGCACCAAGGGCGTTTCGCGGGCAGTTTCCATGAGTCAAGCCGAGGTCTTGCCCACATCAACGGCAACGACGATCGTAGACAACGTGACTGGGGCAAGATGCACAGGCATAACAACACCTCCGGGGCGTGTCAGGAAAACCCGCGTGCGCGAACACACGGACCATCAAAAGGAATCACTTACAGATCCCTTCCTGACACCTCCGGAGGCGTTTGTGAAGGACCCCCCCGATCTATATCAGCGGTACCGTCGGGGGCATGGGACGCATCGTCGTCATCGGCGGCCACGGCAAGGTCGCGTTACAGCTGGCCCGCATCCTGACCGAGCGCGGCGACGAGGTGAGTTCGGTCTTCCGCAATCCCGACCACTCCCGCGACGTGGCGGTCACCGACGCCCGACCGGTGGTGGCCGATATCGAACAACTCGACACGAATGCGCTGGCCGGTCTGCTGGCCGGCCATGACGCGGTCGTCTTCTCCGCCGGGGCGGGCGGCGGCAACCCGGCGCGGACCTATGCCGTCGACCGTGACGCCGCGATCCGGGTGATCGATGCCGCCACGCAGGCCGGTGTGCGGCGGTTCGTGATGGTGTCTTACTTCGGTGCCCCAGATCACGGTGTAGCGCAAGATGATCCGTTCTTCGCCTACGCGGAGTCCAAGGCGGCAGCCGATGCGCACCTGCGCGCCGGCGACCTGGATTGGACGGTACTGGGACCTGGCCGGCTGACCCTCGAACCGGCCACCGGCCGGATTGTCGTCGGTGCGGGCAACGAGGTCTCGCGGGCCGATGTCGCGCTCGTCGTGGCGGCCGCGCTCGCTGACGACTCGACGATCGGCCGAACCATCGACTTCAACAACGGCGACATCCCCATCGCCGAGGCGCTGGCCAGCTGACTTGTCGCGAACGTGACGCCACCGTCACGTTCGGCCGACACCGTGACGGTGGCGTCACGTTCGGTGCCATCCGGGAGTCCCGAGCGGCAGGGTAAGCTGCGCTACGCAGCTGGTCTGCCCTCGCCGCAACCGCGGCGTCGGCATCGAGCGAGGCATGTTAGCAATGCGTCGCGAGAGGGAACCCGGTGAGAGTCCGGGACTGTCCCGCAGCGGTATGCAGGAACGACCGCCGTCAACAGCACTGGTCCCCCCGACTGGGAAGCGACGGCCACTAGAAACCCTGCCCGGCTCCTCAGCGGCCCGTTTCGGGCCGCATCGTCGGCCGGGCGGAGCACTACCGGAGTGCGCGCCTGCGAGTCCGAAGACCTGCCGGCTGTGCCGGGCGCGCCGCGTCCGGCGGCTCATCGCCTCGTGGAACGGGCGTTTGGCCTGACCCGTTGCGGTCGTGCGCCAAGGCGTACACCGCGAAACGGGCTGGCTGCGCGTCCTCCGGCGGTGACCACCTGTCGATTGAATAGGACAAATCGTGACCTCTGCACCATTCACCGCTACGGTTACCGGCTCCCCGCGCATCGGCCCCAAACGCGAACTCAAACGCGCGACCGAGGGCTACTGGGCTGGGCGCACCAGCCGATCGGAACTCGAGTCCGTCGCCGCGGCATTGCGCCGCGACATGTGGTCTCACCTGGCGGCCGCCGGTCTCGACTCGGTGCCGGTGAACACCTTTTCCTACTACGACCAGATGCTCGACACGGCGGTTATGCTCGGCGCGCTGCCGGCCCGGAGCGCAAAGGTTTCCGACGATTTGGACCGGTACTTCGCTCTGGCGCGCGGCAACAACGACATCGCGCCGCTGGAGATGACCAAGTGGTTCGACACCAACTACCACTATCTGGTTCCCGAGATCGAGCCCGCAACCCGGTTCGCGCTCAACGCCGGCAAGGCGCTCTCCGAGCTGAAAGAAGCGCTCGAGCAAGGCATCCCCGCACGCCCAGTGGTCATCGGCCCGATCACGTTCCTGTTGCTGAGCAAGGGCATCAATGGCGGGGGCGCACCGATCGGGCGGCTCGAGGAACTGATGCCGGTCTACGGTGAGCTGTTGTCGCTGCTCGCCGACAACGGCGCGCAGTGGGTGCAGTTCGACGAGCCTGCGCTGGTAACCGACATCTCGCCCGACACGCCAGCATTGGCCGAGGCGGTGTACAAGACGCTGGGCTCGGTGAGCAACCGGCCCGCCATCTATGTCGCCACCTACTTCGGCGACCCCGGCGCCTCTTTGGCGGGGCTGGCCCGTACGCCCGTCGAGGCGATCGGCGTCGACCTCGTCGCCGGTGCCCAGACCGCGGTGGCAGGGGTGCCCGAACTGGCCGGCAAGACATTGGTGGCCGGCATCGTCGATGGACGCAACGTCTGGCGTACCGACCTGGAATCGGCACTGAGCAAGTTGGCGACTCTGCTGGGCTCTGCTGCCGCGGTTGCGGTTTCAACGTCATGCTCGACGCTGCACGTGCCGTACTCGCTGGAGCCCGAAACCGGCCTGGACGACAACCTGCGCAGCTGGTTGGCGTTCGGTGCTGAAAAGGTGCACGAAGTCGTCGTTCTCGCACGCGCATTTCGCGACGGACGCGACGCCGTCGCCGACGAGATCGCGGCGTCCAATGCCGCCGTGGCCTCCCGTCGCAGCGATCCACGGCTGCACAACGACCGGGTCCGGGCCCGCATCGCCGCGATCGTCGCGTCCGGTGTGCACCGCGGCGATGCGGCGCAGCGGCGCGCCGAACAGGACGCACGGCTGCACCTGCCTCCGCTGCCGACGACGACGATCGGCTCGTACCCGCAGACGTCGGCGATCCGTAAGGCCCGCGCGGCTTTTCGGGCCGGTGAGATCGACGAGGCCGAGTACGTCAGCAGGATGAAGAAGGAGATCGCCGACGTCATCACGCTGCAGGAGCAACTCGGGCTCGATGTGCTGGTGCACGGCGAGCCGGAGCGCAACGACATGGTGCAGTACTTCGCCGAGCAGCTGGAGGGCTTCTTCGCCACGCAGAACGGTTGGGTGCAGTCCTACGGCACCCGCTGCGTGCGTCCGCCGATCCTCTACGGCGACGTGTCCCGGCCCCACCCGATGACAGTCGAGTGGATCAGCTACGCACAATCCCTGACCGACAAACCGGTGAAGGGCATGTTGACCGGGCCGGTCACGATCTTGGCCTGGTCGTTCGTCCGCGACGACCAGCCGCTGGCCGAGACCGCGAATCAGGTGGCGCTGGCCATCCGTGACGAGACGGTAGACCTGCAGGCCGCTGGTATCGCGGTCGTCCAGGTCGACGAGCCCGCGCTGCGTGAGCTACTGCCGCTGCGTCGCGCCGATCAGGACGACTACTTGCGTTGGGCCGTAGCGGCTTTCCGCCTGGCTACCTCGGGCGTCGACGACTCGACGCAGATCCACACTCACCTGTGTTACTCGGAATTCGGTGAGGTGATCGGGGCCATCGCCGACCTGGACGCGGACGTCACGTCTATCGAGGCGGCGCGCTCACACATGGAGGTACTCGACGACCTGAATTCAGTCGGGTTCGCCAACAGCGTGGGCCCGGGCGTCTATGACATCCATTCGCCGCGGGTGCCCAGCACCGGCGAGATGGCCGAGTCGCTGCGCGCGGCGTTGCGCGCCGTGCCGGCCGGGCGGCTGTGGGTCAACCCCGACTGCGGGCTGAAAACCCGCGCGATGGACGAGGTGACCGCGTCGCTGAAGAACATGGTCGCTGCGGCGCACGAGGTCCGGGCCGGCGCGTAGGGCCGTCGCGCGAGCCGGGGGCACTCCCCCGCGAGCGGGAGGTACCCCCACCCGTTCGCGAGCGTAACGCCACTGCGACATTCGGCTCGATTTTTCGCAGTGGCGTTACGCTCGGCGGACCTCATCGGACAGCACCTGGACCGGGACGTCGTCGGCCCAAGGTTGCCGGGTCACCATATCGGCGACTTTGACGAACCCGTGCTCGAACTCGCCGGTTGCCGCATCCACCAGCCGATACGCCTGGGTCTGCCTGTGGATGGGCTGCGCGTCGAGCAAGATGACTCGCACCTCACCCGGCTCGAAGCGGCAGCGATCCTGCAGTGCGGCGATCAGTTGCTCGTTGTGCATGTGGCCGTCGCCGAAGTTCCAGCCGATGGCGGTGCTGCAAATCCGCTCGCCGTCGGTGATGACGTAGTCGTCCTCGTTCTGGCCCGCCATGGCGCGGTGCGCCAGCGTGAACAACGCCCGGCCGTGAGTGTTGAACCCGCGGAACGCATATCCCATGTAGATCGGGATCTGCGCCGCCTCCGGGCTGCCGTAGAACCGCTCCAGCTGGGCCTTCGGCATGCTGGCGATCGCCACGATGCCTCGGCTGATCTTGTCCTCCGCCGAGGGCTTGATGCACCACAGCGTGGTGTCCCAGTTGCCGGCGTAGTACCGCATGCCGGGCAGGAACGAGATCTTGCGCGGGAACATGTTGCCGAGCACGGCGATTCCCGCGACGACGACGAACAGAATCGCTACCGGCACGGGATGTTTCAGGTCACTCAACCCGATGCGGGCATGCGCGACGAACAACGAGAACACGCCGAAGATCATGAATACGTTCCACTCCAGCGGCACCCCCATCGGGATCGACGTGAGGATTCCCAGGTGGAAGCAGACCATGACGAAGGCGGCCACCGCGGTCGGCCAGCCGCCGTGGCAGAAGAACAGCGCCAGTGGCACCAGCATCTCGATGGCAGTGCTCAGGTGCGCCAGCAACCGGGACAGCCTTCCGGGCCGCAGATCGTCCGGGAAATTCTCGAAGAAGCGCCGTTTCAGCCACCGGAACCGCACCACAGGGCTGTTGGACATCATCGTGGAGATCACGAACGGGAAGTGCTTGTTGAGCTTCGATATCGCTGCGCCCATCCAGATCACCAGGAACACCACTTTGGCGGCGACGATCATGTCGACGCCGCCGAACAGGAAGGTCACCGCCAGGGTCGCGTAGACCTCGCCGCGGGCGGCCAGGAAGATCACCTTGTCGCGGAGCCCCAGCACGCCGAGGACGGTCAGGATCGTGACGATCTTCCAGGTCGGCAGCAGCCCAACCGTGGTGCCCAGCTCCGGCACCGGGCCGGTGCCGCCGGAGAACAAGGCCCCCAGTGTCACCAGAAGCAGCAGCGCATACAGCGCGACGTCGATCGGGGTGCGCTTGGTTCCCGTGGTCCACGGCACCCGGTCGGGCCACGGTGGCAGCCGGATGGTGCCGAACCGCATCCAGTACAGAATTGAGCCCATCGGCGGAAAGAACCGGTTGTTCAGCGGCCCGAAGCCACACCCCAGCCCAATCACCTCGAACAACATCGTGTAGAGCACGACTTTCTGGAAGACGATCGGCTCCGACCACCATGACGCGACGCCGGTGAAGCCGTTGATGCCCTTGGTGGTCAACGCGAACAGCCACCCGCCCAGGATGTAGAGCAGGATTTTGGCGACGTAGAAGAGGTGCAGCGCAACCGGCGTACCGAAGCCCACCTCGGCCCAGTGTCTGGCCATCGGGCGGATCTTCTCGCTACGGGTGCCCTTGTTCCACTCGGCCATGTCGATCTGCGGCAGCTCGGGCTTGAGGAATCCCATGGTTCCACAGACTAGAAGGTGTTCTAGGCGGGCGTAATCCTGATCGGGCAAAGAAACCGTGAAGTCGGCGTCGACGGGTACCTCAGGGACGTCCGTTCGGCGCCGGAAGCGGCGTCGCCCCGGGCCCGACGTAGCTCAACGGCCGGATGATGTGGTGCACCCGATTATGACCGGCGCCCGCGGTGTGGCGGCCTTCGTCACTTTCAGCCCACCTGTATTCGGTTCATGCTCAATCGATTCACGCACTCACCCGAACGCTGTCATCCGAATATTCCCGGCGGAGTCACCGGCGCATGCTCCAGCACCCGCGCATCAACCACCAGAGTCAGCCCACCCAGGGCGCCGGGCTCGAGACCGGCCAACGAGTCCACGACGGACAGAAACCTTTGCTGCTCAGCCGGTTCCACCACCTCGGCGGTGAGCTCGGTGAACTTCTGCACGTACTGCCGGCGCTGGAACGGCCGGGCGCCCAGCGGATGGGCGTCGGCCACCGCCAGCTCGTCGCAGATCAGGTCACCGGTCTTCAGCGTCACCTCGGCACGCGCCCCGAACGCCTGCTCAGCCGGATCGGTCGAGTGGTAGCGGCGCGTCCACTCGGGATCCTCGACGGTGGAGATCTTGCGCCACAGTTCGACGGTGTCGGGCCGGCGGGCCCGCTCGACGGTGTAGGAACGTTCGTGGCGCCAGCTGCCGTCCTGCAGCGCGACGGCGAATATGTAGGGCAGCGAGTGGTCGAGCGTTTCCCGTGACGCGCTTGGGTCGAACTTCTGCGGGTCCCCGGAGCCGGTCCCGATCACGACGTGGGTGTGCTGGCTGGTGTGCAGCACGATCCTCGCGATCTGATCGAGGTCGCCGATGCGCTTGCGCAGCCGCCGGGCCAGGTCGATCGGCGCCTGGCTTTGGTACTCCGCCGAGTGCTCCTTGGTGTAGCTGTCCAGAATGGCGCGCTTGGGCTCACCGGGAGCGGGCAGCGGCACCCGGTATTCGCACTCGGGTCCACCCAACAGCCAGGCGATCACGCCGTCCTCGCCCTCCCAGATCGGTGCCGGAGCCGCTTCGCCGCGCATCGCCCGGTCGACCGCCTCGATGGCGATCTTTCCGGCATGCGCCGGCGCGAACGCCTTCCAGCTGGAGATCATGCCTTTGCGGGCCTGACGGGTGCTGGTGGTCAGGTGCAGTGCCTGTCCAACCGCCTGGTAGACGGTCTCGGTGTCCAACCGCAGCATGGTCCCGATACCGGCGGCCACCGAAGGACCGAGATGCGCGACGTGGTCGATCTTGTGCTCGTGCAAGCAGATTCCGCGGGCCAGGTCGATGTGGATCTCGTATGCGGTAGCCAGACCGCGGATCAGGTCGGCGCCGGGCACGCCAAGCTGCTGCGCGACCGCGACGAGCGGAGGGATGTTGTCGCCGGGGTGGGCGTACTCCGCCGCCAAAAACGTGTCGTGGAAGTCGAGTTCGCGCACCGCGACGCTGTTGGCCCAGGCCGCCCACTCCGCCGAATAGGTGCCGTCGACGCCGAAGACCCTGGCCCCCTGCCGTGCGGGATGGGCCAGCGCCTGCTGCCGGGCCACCGTGACGGGCCTGCGGAGCACAGCCGCGGCACTGACGGCGGCGTTGTCGATGATCCGGTTCCCCAGCATCTCGGAGGTTTCCGGCTCGACGGCGACCGGATCGGCGGCGACTTCGGCGATCTTGGCGGCCAGATGTTCACCGCGCGGGAATTCGTCGGAGCTGCGCCGCATCCGGACCGTATGCATCAACACAATCCGCACACTATGCAAAACCGCCGGTAATGGGTGGGTAGTGGTCGATGAGAACGCCGGCGGAAATCCGCGTTAACCGGCTACTGCTCGTGCCGCGATCGGTGTAGTTTGCTGCTGGGGTGGCACCAATTGAGGAGCCAGTCAATGGCAGACGTCGATTATTGCGTGGTCGGTGCGGGATTCGCAGGCTTGACGGCCGCACTCCGGTTGAAACAAGCGGGTCGTTCGGTGGCCTTGCTGGAGGCGCGCGACCGGGTCGGCGGCCGCACGTTCACCGTCACTCGCGACGACGGGGTATGGGTCGATCGCGGCGGCGCGTGGGTCGGGCCGGGACAGGACCGGATTCATGCCCTGATGGACGAGTTCGGAGTGCCGGAATACAAGCAGCACAACGACGGTGACGCCATGATGATCGTCGACGGCAAGAAGCACCGCTACGGCGGCACCATCCCGTGGACCATGAGCCCGTGGGCGGTCACCAACCTGGGTCTTGGTTTGCTCTCGATCGAGAAGATGTGCAAATCGATTCCGCGCGAAGCCCCGTGGGAGGCGAAGCAGGCCGCCGAGTGGGACCGGATCAGTCTCGGGGAATGGCTCGACAAGAACACCATGTCCAAGCCGGCCCGCGAGATGCTCGACATGGCGCTGGCCGGCCCCTACACGTCGGCGGCATCTGAGGTTTCACTGCTGTGGGTGCTGCTGCAGATGGGCTCGGCCGGCGGTCCTACCTTCGTCATCTCCGGTAAGGGTGGCGCTCAGGATGCCCGCCCGGTCGGCGGGATGGGCGCCATTTACGGTCCGATGGCAGCCGAGCTGGGCGATGCGCTGCACCTTTGCCAGCCGGTCCGGCACATCACCCAGGATGCCGATGGCGTGACGGTCCGGGCCGACGACTTGACGGTGCGAGCGCGCCGCGTCATCGTGGCGATCCCGCTGGCGATCGCCAGCTCGATCGTCTACGAGCCGATGCTGCCGGTGGATCGAGCATTTCTGCACCAGCGCATGCCCAGCGGCGCGGTCTTCAAGATCTCGATCATCTATGACGAACCGTTCTGGCGTGCCGATGGACTGTCCGGTCAGTCGGCCGCGCCGGGCTCCCCGGCCACCCTGACCATCGACGCCTGCACCGACACCGCAGACCCGGGGATCATGTGCGTCATCACCGAGGGACCTGCCGCGCGTCGGCTGGGAAAACTCGACGAGGCCGAGCGGAAAGCAGCGGTCATCGGCGAACTGGTCGATCGGTTCGCCGACAAGGCGCGAACGCCGCTGGAATACCACGAGCAGAACTGGACCACCGAGCGCTATTCCGGGGGCGGGATGCTCAGCCACGCCCCGACCGGCGTGCTGACCCAATTCGGCTACACCCTGCGCAAGCCGTGTGGTCGCATCCACTGGGCCGGGACCGAGAGCTCGGCCATCATGTGCGGGTGGATCGATGGCGCGATTCGCTCCGGCGAACGCGCCGCCGACGAAGTGCGGGAAGCGGAGACGGCGGCGGTCGGGTAACCGAACCGCGCCGGGCGCTAAACCCCTTGCGCCACTTCTGTTTCAGTGGTTTCGGGACGGGGATTTTTGTCGCCGGGCCGCGATAGCATCCGAACATGATTTCGAGTAGCCGTGCGGGGATCGAAGGGGTCTTCGACGTGCTCGACGCCGGCGTGGACCGGGCCTGCGAGTTGTCGTTTGATGCGCTGACCACCCCCGAGCGATTGCGGATCCTGGCGCGCCTGGAAATGATCGCGCGGCGGCTGCGGGTGCCGGGGCATGCATTGATCAATCAGCTCGCCGAGCAGTCCGACTCCACCGAGCTGGGCGGCAAACTCGCCCACGTGCTGGCCGACCGGCTGCGCATCACCCGCGGCGAAGCCGGCCGGCGCATCGGCGAGGCCGCCGATCTGGGACCGCGCCGCGCGTTGACCGGCGAACCCTTGCCCCCGCTGTTGACCGCGACCGCCGCCGCCCAGCGCGACGGGCAGATCGGGACCGGCCACGTGGCGGTGATCCGGCGGTTCTTCGACCAACTGCCGTGCTCGGTGGACATCGAAACCCGAGCATGCGCCGAACGGCATCTGGCCAAGCTGGCCATCCAGTATCGCCCCGACCAGGTCGCCAAGCTCGCCGACCGGCTCTCCGATTGTCTTAACCCCGACGGCAGCTACACCGACCAGGACCGCGCGCGCCGGCGCGGGCTGACTCTGGGAAAGCAAGACATCGATGGCATGTCGCAGCTACGCGGTTGGCTGACCCCCGAAGCGCGCGCCACCCTGGAAGCGGTGCTGGCCAAGCTGGCCGCTCCCGGTATGTGTAACCCCGAAGACGACACACCCGTAGTCGACGGCCCACCCGCCGAGGACGCCGTCCAGCGCGACACCCGCCCGGCAAGCCAGCGCAATCACGACGGACTCAACGCGGCCCTGCGCGCCATACTGGCGTCGGGAAAGCTGGGCCAGCACAACGGACTACCAGCCACCATCATCGTGACCACCACCCTCGACGACCTCGAATCCGCGGCCGGCAAGGGACTCACCGGCGGAGGCACCCTGCTGCCCATGTCCGATGTGATCCGCCTGGCCCGCCACGCGCATCATTATTTGGCGATCTTCGACAAAGGCAAAGCCGTTTCGCTGTACCACACGAAGCGACTGGCCACACCCGGTCAGCGAATTGTGTTGTACGCCAAGGATCGTGGCTGCACCCGCCCGGGCTGCGACGTGCCGGGGTACTGGTGCGAAGTGCATCATGTCGAAGACTGGGCGACCACGCACCGCACCGACATAAACAACCTCACCCCGGCCTGTGGCTCCGACCATGCACTGGTCGAACCCGCCGGCTGGACCACCCGAAAACGCGCCAACGGCGACACCGAGTGGATCCCGCCGCCACACCTCGACTCCGGCCTTTCAGCAGGCAAACCGAGAACCAACGCGTTCCATCACCCTGAGAAACTGTTGGCAGACGACGACGGCCCGTAACTACCCGGCCTGTTTGGCCGGCGGCCGGTAGAAGATCAGCAACTGACCGATCGCCCCGGCGAGGCCAAGCGCTACCGAGATCAGCAGACCCTGCCAGCCGTCGAACCAGTTCTTCCCGAAGATCAGCCAGTCCAGGCTGAGCTTTCCGGCGCCCAGCGTGGCCACGGCGACGGCGCTGACCGCCAGCACCAAGTTGTATTCCCAGCCTTCTTTGACGATGAAGAAGCCGTTGTAGCGGTGCACCGTCCAGGCCGCGACCAGCATCAACGAGACGAAGCCCGCCGCCGGGATCGGTGTGAGCAGCCCGGCCGCCAAGCCCAGACCGGCAGCCATCTCCGTCGTGGCGGCAACGGTGGCGTGAAACTTACCGGGCTTCATGCCGATGCTCTCGAACCACCGCGCGGTGCCCGGGATGCGGCCGCCGCCGAAGAACTTGTTGTAGCCGTGCGCGGCCAACGTCACGCCCAACACCAGCCGCAGGATCAGTAACCCGACGTCATAGGGAGTCATAAAGGTAAACCTAGATCATGCGGTGAATCGGATAACAAGACCGTGTGGTTCGAGCTTCACAGCGCCGCATCCAGTAGCTGCACGTACGCGTCGATGTCGGCCACGGCCGACTCTGCCGCGTGCACGCTGACCGCGACGGTGTCGCCAATGCCATGCACCCCGTGCGTCAGGCCCATCACCGGCGACAATGCCGGATATCCGGCCGTCAGGACCACCCGGGCACCTCCGAAGCTCAAATCGGCAGCCCCGCGGTGCACGCTGGACACCACGGTGTTACCGAACACCTGCGCCGGCCGGACATCGGGGTCGAGGTGGGCGACACCCCAACGCAGCAGCGCCGCGGGCACCGCGGCGAAAGCCCGGTCCGCGCAGCGCGTCGCCGGATGCTCGAAGCGGCGCCGGGCATTGGCCAGGTCGGCCGCGATCCGCTCGGTGCGAACATCTGGGCCGAGCTTTGGGTACAGCCCCACAACGACATTCCCGAAGTGGTTATGCGCCTGTGGCACACCGGGTTTGGCCATCGGCACTTCGGCGCCCAGCAAATCGGCGGCGTCGCCGAGCAGATGGGACAGCGCGGTGGACACCGCGGCCAGCACACCCACGGTGACCGTGGGACCCGGCAATTGCGAGCGGTGCCGCACCAGCGTGCGCACCGAGCGGGAACCGTCAGGACGCGCATTTGTCCGCAGCAGTGGCCGAGACCCGACCCCGGGCGCCAGGAGCCCGGCGCGCGTGTCGCGAACCAGTTGGCGGTGCGTGCGGGCCGCTTCGACGGCTCGCCACGGCAGCAAGCCCGCCCGGAGCTGTCGCACCTCGGGCACCGGAGCAGCCCGGCCGAAGAGCCAGGCCGCCATCGCCGACGCCCGGACACCGTCGGCCAGTGCGTGCGCCACCTGCATGACCGCGACGGTGCCCGGGCCGGTGACGCCGGGAATGCCGAGCACCGGCGTGAAGACGTGCAGCCGCCAGGGCATCCGGCGAATGTCCAGTTGGTCATCGGCGAGGGCCATGACGGCCGCCAGGCAGCCATGCCAGCTGTGGTCGGCGAGGCTGTGGCGGACCACCCGCTCCGGCCCCACGGCCGTCGGCACCCACTGCGGATAGATCAGCGCACCTGCGTCCCGGACCCGCGTGGTCAGCTCCGGGCAGCTGCGCGCCCGGCGGCAGACCTGCTCGATGGCACGCGCACAATCCGCGGGTTCGCCGTCGAATGCGTACAGCAATAAATCGTCGCTGGGGATTTTGGCCGACATCCAGTAGAACTGCGCGTCGACGGCCGCCATCCGGTGCACGGCCACGGCTTCAGCCGGGTGAGCCGACGAACGCAAGCACCAGGTCGGCGACCTTGTCCGGCTGTTCGAGCTGCAGGAAGTGTCCGGCATGTTCGACGATGGCGACCTCGCTGCCCGCCGGGAGCACCTTTTCCGTCCAGCGGGTGAAAGCCGATGTCATGCAACCGTCGTCGCGGCCATGCAGGTACAGGCATGGCAGCACGGGGGGCTCCGTCCACAGCCGGTTCAATTCGGCATACGGCGCCGGTGGCCGGGTGTTGCGAATCATGGCCCGGTACGGTCCCAGTGCCGCGCGCCAACTCTCCGGCGTCCCGATGGCCGCGTCGACGTGACGCAAATCCTCCTCGGCGGGATAGCCCGGCGACCACCGCCTCCACAGCCGCGGCAGTATCCAGGAAGCGGAACGCTCAGGCAGCCAAGGTAATTGGAAGTACATGATGTACCAGCTGCGCAGCAGCTGATGCGGTAGGTAGCGCGCCAGCCGGGCCCGGTCGGCGATGCTGCCCCGCCGGGTAAACGCCGCCGACGGCGGCACCGACATGATCACCGCCTTGGCGAACGGGCTGTCGGGCATCGCGGCCAGGCCGGTGCCGGCGATCGCACCCCAGTCGTGACCGATCACTACGTCGCGCTCGGTACCACCCGCAGCCGAGCGCACCCGCAAGGCGTCGTCCATCAGCGCACCGATGTGATAACTGCCGTCGGCGGGAATCGACGACGGTGCGTATCCGCGCATGAACGGCGCGACGACCCGCCACCCCGAGTCCACAAGCCGGGGAGCGATTTTGCGCCATCCGTAGGGGGTGTCGGGGAAGCCGTGCAAGCACAACGCGATCGGGGCATCGCGCGGCCCCCAGGTGAGCGCCTTGAGGTCCCCGGCAGCGCCGGGCACGTGGATCCAGCCTGGTTCAACCATTGCGGGCCGCCCAGTCGAATCCCGACACCAGCCGGATCACGCCGGCAGCCGGCGCGCGCCCCTCAACCGGGACGGCCCGCTCAGCATCGTCTGCCATGTTCACTCCCTGCTCGGCGGCTCCGCACGGACCAACCTAACGCTTGCGGCTGCTACCGGCGGCCGGCACCCTTGTCGGCGACCACGCGGGCGAGTGCTTAAGCCACCTAGGTAACGTCAGAACACGTGAGCGCGGTGTACAGCAGCCCCCAGACCGTCGAGTTTTCCGGTGCCGATCGGATCACTCTGGTCGCCGACGAGTGGAACCGCGGCATCGGCGCGGCCGACCATCCATCCATCCTGATGTTGCACGGTGGCGGCCAAAACCGTTTTTCCTGGAAAAAGACCGGGCAGGTCCTGGCCGACGAGGGATTTCACGTCATCGCCATGGACGCCCGCGGCCACGGCGACAGCGATCGCGCTCCCGGCGCCGATTACGCCGTCGAGACGTTGACCGACGACGTCATCCACGTCCTCGATGCGATCGGCCGACCGGTAATGATCATCGGGGCGAGCATGGGCGGGTTGACCGGTATCCTCGCCGCCCACCAGGCCGGCCCT
The DNA here is from genome assembly GCA_963848535.1 of uncultured Actinomycetota bacterium. Classification (GTDB taxonomy): domain Bacteria; phylum Actinomycetota; class Actinomycetes; order Mycobacteriales; family Mycobacteriaceae; genus Mycobacterium. The sequence goes on along the minus strand of CAWKEM010000020.1, from coordinate 7,751 downwards.
GACAAGGTGACTCAACTGGTCCTGGTCGACGTGGTACCCCGATTCGAGAAGGGCGGCAGCGCCCGCATCCGCGATTTCATGATGGGCAACATCGACGGTTTTGACACCCTGGAACAGGCCGCCGAAGCCGTCGCCGCCTATCTGCCGTACCGATCCAAGCCGCGCAGCCCGGAGGGGCTGAAAAAGAATCTGCGCCAGCGTGACGGCCGCTGGTATTGGCACTGGGATCCGGCGTTCATGACCAAGCCCGGGGACGACCCCGAACTGCGCACCGAAAAATTCGAGCACGCCGCGACCAGCCTGAGGATCCCGGTTCTATTGATCCGCGGAAAGCTGTCCGACGTCGTTAGTCCCGAAGGCGTCGAGCACTTCCTCGCGACGGTGCCGCACGCGGAGTTCGTCGAACTGTCCAACGCGGGGCATACCGCCGCCGGCGACGACAACGATGCTTTTAGCGAAGCCGTGGTGGCGTTCGTCAGGCGCACCTAGTTGACGGGCTTCTCCGCGTGTCCGCCGAACTGCTTGCGCATCGCCGACAGCACCTTGTTGGCGAAGTCATCGAGCTGACGCGAGGCGAAGCGGGACTGCAGCGCGGTCGTTAACACCGGCGTGGGAACTCCCTCGTCGATCGCCGCGATGGAGGTCCACCGGCCCTCCCCGGAGTCGGAGACCCGCCCGGTGAACTCCTTGAGGCCGGGCGATTCGTGCAGCGCGATCGCGGTCAGATCCAGCAGCCACGAGCCGATGACGCTGCCGCGGCGCCACACCTCGGCCACCTCCGGGATGTCGAAGTCGTACTGATAGAACTCGGGGTTCGACAGCGGCGCGGTTTCGGCGTCACCCTGCTGCACATGCTTGCCGACGTCGGCGTTGCGCAGAATGTTCAGCCCCTCGGCGAGCGAGGCCATCATCCCGTACTCGATGCCGTTGTGCACCATCTTGACGAAGTGCCCCGCGCCGGACGGCCCGCAAAGCAAGTAACCCTTCTCCGATTGCGCGACCTCGCCGTCGCGGCCCGGCGTCCGCGCCGCCGCGTCCAGCCCGGGTGCGACGGAGGCGAAGATCGGCTCGGCGTGCGCGAACGCGTCGGCATCCCCACCGATCATCAGGCAGTAGCCGCGTTCCCGGCCCCACACGCCGCCGCTGGTTCCGCAGTCCAGCAGACGAATCCCGCGCTCGGACAGGGTTTGGCAGTGGCGGATGTCGTCACGGTAATAGGAGTTGCCCCCGTCGATCACGATGTCGCCCGACTCCAGCGTCTTGGCCAGGTCCCCGATCACGCCGGTGGTGATGGTCCCGGCCGGCACCATCACCCAGACAACGCGCGGAGTTGTCAGCTTCTCGGCGAGTTCCTGTAACGAGGACACCCCCGTCGTGTTGTCCTCGCCCGCCATGGCCTTGACCGCGTCGGGGCTGTGGTCGTACACCACGCACTCGTGTCCGTCCTTGACCAGGCGGCGGACGATGTTGGCGCCCATCCGGCCCAGGCCGATCATCCCTAGCTGCATGTTGGCTGTCTCCTTACTGTCCGGTCTGCGAGCTGTGTGGCAACCACGGCTCCTGCCAATTGCGGTGGCCACGCAAAAGCGATTGCCCGGCCTCGGGTCCCCAGGAGCCGCCGTCGTAGTGATGGATCCGGCCCGGCTTGTCCAGCAGCGGCAGCACGATCCGCCACGTCTCTTCGATGGCGTCTTCCCGGGCGAAAAGCTGACGATCGCCGGTCAATCCGGCGTACAGCAGCCGTTCATAGGGCCGCACCGGCTCACCGAGATCCTCGGCGAACGAGGAGTCGAGGTGAACGTCGTGCCAGGAGTTACCGACTTGGGCGGACAACTGCAGACGCATCCCCGGGTCAGGGTCGATACGCAGCACGATCTGGTTGGGCTCGGGCGGTCGGCGGTTGGGCAGGAAGGAGAACCCGGGAACGTGGTGGAGGAACATCCGGACCTCGGTGACCCTCGTCGGCAGCGCCTTGCCGGCGCGCAGGAAGATCGGCACCCCGGCCCAGCGCCAATTGTCGATCTCGGTCTTCAGTGCGACGTAGGTCTCGGTTTTCGAGTCTTTTGCCACCCCGGCGACGTCGGTATAGCCGCGGTACTGGCCGCGCACGCAACGCTCCGGATCCAGCGCCGGCATCGCCCGGAACACCTCGGCCTTCTTGTCGTTCAGGTCGTCGGCGCCGGGTCCCACCGGGGGTTCCATCGCGACCAGCGCCAGCACCTGCAGCAGGTGGTTTTGCACGACGTCGCGCAATGCGCCTACCGCGTCGTAGAACTTGCCGCGGTCCTCGATCCCGAAGTCCTCGGCCATGGTGACGTGGATCTCCGAAATACTGTCGCGGTCCCACAGTTGGGCGAGGCCACGATTGGCGAAGCGCAGATATTGCAGCTCTTCGACGGGTTGTTTGCCCAAAAAATGGTCCACCCGCAAGATCTGGTCTTCGTCCAGAACCGCACGCAGCCGGGCGTTGAGGTCTCGCGCCGAGTCCAGGTCGTGGCCGAACGGCTTTTCCACCGCGACACGTGCCTGCTCCAGCAGTTCGGCTTTCGCAAGGTTCTCCACAATCGGCGCGAACAACGCCGGCGGCATTTCCAGGTAGTAGAGCGGACGGCACTCCGAGCCGATCAGCTTGGCAAGCCGGCGGTAGAGCTTCTCATCGGTGACGTCACCGTGCAGGTAGGACAACCGGCCCGCGAGCCGGTCGAACACCGCGTCGTCGAAATTCTCACCGCACGCTGTGATGGCGTCCCGCGCCCGCTCGACCAACTTGTCGATCGAGATGTCGTCACTGGCCACACCCACGATCGGGCAGTTCAGCAGGCCGCGGCGCTCGAGCCGGTACAGGGCCCGAAACGTCATCTTGCGGGCCAGATCGCCGGTGATTCCGAAGATCACCAGCAGGTCTGACGGGCTATCACCGCCGTCGGCCAAGTGCACCTCCAAAGTCACCCGATTGGCTCACTTGAGAATCACTACCCACGGCGGTCGAACTCAACCCTAGACATTGCCCGCAGGCCCGACAACCGGGACGCATCGCGGTCTTGAAAGGATGACCGGCGTGCATGATGCGCTGCATGTCGCGATGTACATCGTGGCCGCGGTCGCCGTACTCGAAGCCGTCGGACTCGCCGTGCTGGTGAGACTGCTGGCCCGCAGTCACCGGGAGATCGAGGAGTTGCGACACCGGACCGACGCCCGCAACTGGCTGCTGTCCGGCGGCCGCGAGGCCGTCAAGACGGTGTGGCAAACCGCCAACCTGGTACGCAAGGAAGGCTTCGGCGCGGCCGTGCGCAGTTCGATCGAAGACCTCGCGGAATGGGCCGAGGTGGAACGGCCGGACCTGGCCCGGGTCACCCCGGACGGCCGGGTGGTGATCCTGTTCTCCGACATCGAGGAATCCACCGCGCTCAACGAGCGGATCGGCGACCGCGCCTGGGTCAAGCTCATCGGAGCGCACGACAAGCTGGTTTCAGACCTCGTGCAACGGCGGTCCGGACACGTTGTGAAGAGTCAGGGTGACGGATTCATGATCGCCTTTGCCCGCGCCGAACAGGCGGTGCGGTGTGGTGTCGACCTCCAGCAGGCGCTGCACGACGACGCAAAGCGCAAGCGGCACGAGGAAATTCGGGTTCGGATCGGAATCCACATGGGCCGCTCGGTGCGCCGCGGCGACGACCTGTTCGGACGCAACGTCGCAATGGCGGCACGCGTCGCAGCACAAGCCGTCGGTGGCCAGATCCTGGTGAGCCAGCCGGTGCGAGACGCCCTTTCCGGCTGTGACGATATCCGGTTCGACGAGGGCCGCGACGCCGAGTTGAAAGGCTTTTCGGGCAGCTATCGCTTGTTTGCCGTCGATACCGAGCCCGATCCCGATCTGGACTGAAAGCTCTCCGCGTCGGATTCGGCCAATCTCTGATGCAGGCGGGCCCGGACCTCGTCGGCCGTGTAGGCACGTCGTTTGCGTTGGTCGCGAACGACCAACGCGCCCCCGGCGACGACGCCGGCGACGCTGGCCAGCCCGAGCCACTTCCACCCACTGCGCATGAATACAGGCTATGCGCAGTGCGGTCCCAGTGCGCCCACGTGTGGTTAACTTGTCTGCCCGTCAAACAACTCGGCCACGACTGCGCAGCCCCAGGCCCCATGGACACCCTTCGCGACAAGGTCGCCGTCATCACCGGAGCGGCCAGCGGCATAGGCCGCGCCATCGCCTGCACGCTCGCCGACCGGGGCGCACACATCGTTGCCGTCGACGTCGACAACGACGGTGTGCAGGCCCTCGCCGACGACCTGGGCGATCAAGGCGCCGCGGTATTGCCGCAACGCGCGGACGTGTCGGATCCGGGCGCGTTCGAACGCATTCGGAACGCGGCGCTACAGTGGTTCGGCCGAATCGATGTTGTGGTCAACAACGTCGGCGTACTGACGAATGGTCTACCGCAAGACATTCCCATCACGGAGTGGCAACGCATCCTCGACATCAATCTGATGTCGGTGGTGCGCAGCAACGCCGCCTTCCTGCCGCTGCTGCTCGGCCAGGGCAGCGGACATTTGGTCAACACCGCCTCTTTCGCCGGGCTTTTCACCTATTCCTACGACCGGCTGCCCTACGCGGCCACCAAGGCCGCTATCGTGCAGATCAGCGAAGGCCTGGCAATTTATCTGCGGCCCGAGAACATTGGCGTAACGCTGCTGTGCCCTGGACCGGTGCTGACCAATATCGCCGCCGGGTTACCGAGATTCGGCGGCGGAGCACCGCTGCGGATCCCCGGCGAACAGTTCGAGCTGCTCGACCCCGCGACCGTCGGGGAGCTGGTCGCCGATGCGATCCTGCGCAACCGATTCTTCGTGCCCACCCACACCGGCGTGGTCGACGAGTTGCGCCGCCGCATCGACGACTGGGACGCCTATATCGACTACCAGATATCCCGCGAACCCGATTGAAAGGCAGACACCGATGGCTGACTCCCGCACCGAAGGTCTGGACGTGTTCAAGGAGATGATGCCCGGGCTGATCCCGGACCATGTCACCAGTCTGCGCGACGGCAGCATCGCTGACGAACTGGGCGATCTGAGCATCGATCACGTTTTCGGCGCGACGTGGACTCGGCCCGGCCTGGACCGTCGCTCCCGCAGCCTGGTGACCCTGGGCGCGCTGATCGCGCTGCGGGCCACCGACGAACTGAAGTTCCACTTCCCGATCGCGCTGCGCAACGGGCTGAGCATCGAGGAAATCGAAGAGGTGATCTACCACATGGCGGGCTACGCCGGCTACCCCGCGGCCGCCACCGCGCGCAATGTGGCATGCGAAGTGCTGCACAGCTCATAATGGCGACGACGATGACGAAAGCCGCAGCGGCGAAAGGGCTTACCCGAAGATGCCCACCCTAGACCAAGCGCTCGACGAAACCCGAACGGGCGACCTCTGGCTGTTTCGCGGTGCTTCACGACCCGACCGCACCATCCAAACCCTGACGAACAGCCCGGTGAACCACGTCGGCATGACGGTGGCCATCGACGACTTGCCGCCGTTGATCTGGCACGCCGAACTGGGCGACAAGCTCGTCGACCTGTGGACCGGAACCAATCACCGCGGCGTGCAGCTCAACGATCTCCGCCAAGCCGTCTTGCAGTGGACTCAGCACTACCGCCAGCGGTGCTGGCTGCGTCAGCTGACTCCGCACGCCACCCGGGAACAGGAGAACGAACTGCTGCGTGTGATCGCCCGGATGGACGGCACCGCGTTCCCCACCACGATGCGCCTGACCGGCCGGTGGTTGCGCGGCCGGTTCCCGACCGCCTACGACTGGACACGGGGAATCCCGTTGGTGGACAGGAAGGTTCGAGAATCGACACAGCGACGCAAAGAACGCCAGCGCGTCGGCCTGGAAACCGCCTACTGCGCGGAGACGGTGGCAATCACCTACGAGGAAATGGGATTGCTCACCACGGAGAAATACTCGAACTGGTTCGACCCGGGCTCGTTCTGGAGCGGTGACAAGCTTCCGCTCGCGCCCGGTTATCAGCTGGGTGACGAAATCGAGGTTGTCGTCGGTTAGCCGACCGACATCTCCCCCATTTCGGACCACCCGGCCGCATCGATCGTCTGACTGATGATCTTGGGCGTGCAGATGAGCGCCTGCGGGAGCTCTCGCATCGCCTTCTTGAAGTGATCGCTGTTGACGTGGACGCTGCCCGCGTCACCGTCACGGAAGGCCTCGACCAGGACGTACTCCGCCGGGTTGTCCAGGCGGCGAGACCACTCGAACCAGAGGTTGCCTTCCTCGGCGCGGGTGGCAGCGGTGAACGGGGCGACCAATTCCGGCCAGCGGTCCGTCCATTCGGGTTTGGTTTCGAACTTGACGACGATGAAGATCATTGCCGCTCCCCGCTGCTTCCTGCTTCGACTGCTCCCGTTGAATCCCCGCGAGCAGCGCCAGGATATCCTGCCGCCCGCCGCACCCTGCCGCGGCCGGTGGCGGCAGTGATGTTTCGGGTTTGTGTGGTTTTTCTGCGCAACTTTCGGCACAGCAAAATCCATACACTATCCATTGACGTTCAGGACCACCGCATTGTCGCATTGTGACGCAGGCCACAAATGCGAGTGGCGGCACGATTACGTCACTTTATCCCGATACCGAAGGCGATTCGTGTGATTCATTTCCAGAGAAATCTGCAAGATAAATCAGCACATAACCGATCCTGATTTGTTATGAATTCGCGATTGCGGGGCTGCCGGGCGGAGGCAATTCGGCGGCCGGCGGCGGCGGTATTGCGGGAGCCATAGCATCGACCAGAACGGCCGGTGCGCCCGGCGGCGGAAGGGGAGCGTCCGGCGCAGGCAGCGCGCCCTCGCCATCCGGTGGCATCGGCAGGAACATGTGGTGGGTGAAACCCCGCTGATAGGCGCCGGGGCCGCCGACGTGCACCCCGCCACGCTCACCACTGGATACCGAGGTCCCATCCGGCAAGGTCACTGCCGTGTGGCCACCGTTCCAGCCGATCACCAAGGCATCGGGGGCGGTTCCATATTGAAAGCCGCGCGCCAGTAAAGCGGCTTCCTCGTTGCCGGTGTTAAATCTATTCCCGAAAATCGGCCTGTCGGTTGCCGCATTGGCGATCCATGAAGCAAGGCCTGAGCAGTCAGTCCCCGATGGAGAATCTCCACCCACAATATAGGGCGTCCCGGAGACCTGATTGATAAGCGACATCAATGTTGCAAGAACAAACATGGGCAGCGACACTAGCAAAAGTAATCATGGAGACCAAAATTTGTGGTGTGCATCACGGGCAAATTCGATAATGGCGTGCAATCTAATACAGCAAAGTTATTACATAAACGCATATTTGTTGACACGAAGGCTGGTTGCGCTTGACAGTCGTTCCCCGGCGCGGCGCCCGCGGCGTCTCGTCAGCGCTGAGGCACGGTCCAGCTCGCTGACGCCGTCGCAGTTTTGCGGTAATCGGCACTGCCTGCTGCGAGCGCAATGATGGGGTCGTATGCATCATCGTCGGGTGCGACGGCCTCATACCCGTTGAGCCCATAGCAGACGTGGGTATGGCTGTCGCTACATCATCCGGATGAACCCACCGCCGACGCGGGGCACCTGCTGATTTCCCAGCAGGTGCGCGTACGGGTCGCTGCCGGAGCCGACCGACTCAGGCATGGGGTCATCTCTTGTAGCGTTTCCGTCATCGTCCCACGCGAACCCCTGAGGAAGCGTGCCCTACTGTTCGGCCTCTTAGACGTT
>CAWKEM010000019.1:0-45519 GCA_963848535.1 uncultured Actinomycetota bacterium | reverse complement strand
AGAGTCAGCTGCTCTACCAACTGAGCTAACGGCGCTTTGGTCGGCCGAGACCGCGGTTGCGACAATAACAGGCATCACGTCGCCAAGCGAAATCCCGGACCTTTCCAGAGTAGCCCCCTGAGCGCCGGGCACTGTCCCGGCGTTTGTGGACCCTGCGGTGCCGGCCTGGGGCGCCGTCGAGGTGGCCAACAGGGCCGGATGCCCAGTCCGTGTCGTCACTAGACGATGCGCGAACCCGTTAGAATTCTCGCGACTATTTCTGGTCAGCGGTGACCAAGGTAAGCGGAATTAAATGGAAGGTCACTCGATGACGCCTTTGCGCAGACGTCGATCGTCGCTGGCTGCCGTGATAATTGCGGTTGCTGTGTTTAGCGTCGCCTGCGGTAGCGGCCACGAAGCGGCGCCGGCGAAGGTCATCTTCGACAAGGGCACGCCATTTGCTGACCTGCTCGTACCCAAGCTCACCTCGTCGGTGAGCGACGGCGCCGTCGGCGTCACCGTGGATTCACCGGTGACGGTGAGCGTTGCCGACGGTGTGCTGGCGTCGGTCACCATGGTCAACGAATACGGCAAGTCCATCAGCGGGCAACTGAGCCCCGACGGACTGCGCTGGTCGACCACCGAGCAACTCGGCTACAACAGGCGCTACACGCTGAACGCGAAGGCCATGGGCCTGGATAGCGCGGCGAACCGGCAGATGACCTTCCGGACCAGTTCACCTGCTCACCTGACCATGCCCTACGTCAATCCGGGCGACGGCGAGGTGGTGGGCATCGGCGAGCCGGTGGCCATCCGCTTCGACGAGAACATCGCGAACCGGGCCGCAGCCCAGAAGGCCATCACCATCACCGCCAACCCACCCGTCGAGGGTGCGTTCTATTGGCTGAACAACCGCGAAGTTCGTTGGCGTCCAGAGCATTTCTGGAAGCCGGGAACGACCATCGACGTGGCGGTCAACACCTACGGCGTCGATCTGGGCGACGGGATGTTCGGTGAGGACAACGTCAAGACGCACTTCACCATCGGCGACGAGGTCATCGCGACCGCTGACGACACCACCAAGATGCTGACCGTTCGGGTCAACGGTGAAGTCGTCAAGACCATGCCGACCTCGATGGGCAAGGACAGCACCCCGACGGCCAATGGCGTCTACATCGTCGGCGCGCGGTTCAAGCACATCATCATGGATTCCTCGACCTACGGCGTGCCCGTCAACTCGCCCAACGGATACCGCACCGATGTCGACTGGGCCACACAGCTTTCCTACAGTGGTGTCTTCGTGCACTCGGCGCCATGGTCAGTCGGCGCCCAAGGCCACACCAATACCAGCCATGGGTGTCTGAACGTGAGCCCCAGCAACGCCGAGTGGTTCTACGACCGCATCAAGCGCGGCGACATCGTCGAGATCGTCGACACCGTGGGACCGACGCTGTCGGGCACCGAAGGGTTGGGCGACTGGAACATCCCGTGGGCGCTGTGGAAGGCGGGTAACGCCAACACTTGACGCGCGCTGCCAAGGTTTTTGGGGGCCGCCGAACTAGATGCGCAGCACGGAAGCCAGGGCGGAGAGCGGGATATGAGCTTGGACGGTGCCGCCGTCCATGTACCACTGCATGACTCCGGGTGTGAAGTCGATCGGCTCGTCGTGACCCACCGGGTAATCGGGCATGTAGAGGATTAATTCGTCAGGAGTCAGTGCCCAGGCCTTGTACGCGCCGGAATAGACCTTGTCGGGAGTCCAGCGATCGACGACGAACGGGTAGGCTCCCGGGTCGTGTGGTGGCGGGGCCTGATTGAGCGCGGTCTCGATGAACGGCTGAGCCAGCGGTGGGATGGCGGCGAGAGGATCTGATTTCGTCAGATCCGACAGCTGCAGTCGCCGGCCGCTCGCCATGTCGAATGTGAAGGTGCGGTAGGCATTGTTGGGCTTGGGCCCGTCGGCGTGGTAGTCCTCGTGGAAGACCGCGCTGAGCAGGCTGCCGTGTTGGAAGATTTGGTAGTTCTCCTCGCCGAAGCTGTCGGCGGCCATGTGGGCGTTGGCGGTTCGCCAGTTGTTGACCAGGGTGCGCAGGTAGTCGCGGACCGCCGGACCTGCCGTCGGGTTATCGACGAGGTCGCCGGGGACGGCGACCTTGATGTCACGGACGGCCTGGCGTTCGGAGACCACCGAGGTGTGGCAGTATTGCCCATCCCAGTCGCCGCCCAGTTCTCCGCAGAATGACTGGGCAGACGCACGTGCGGCGGCTGCGTTGGGAATCATCGCCACAGCGACCGCGACCACCGTCGCCGTGAGTTTGCTGATCGACATGGAACAATCCGAATGCTTTACAGTAGCTGGACTTTGCTCGCCCGCCAGCGGCCGTCGACCTTCTCCATGGTCATCTTGATCCTGCTGCGGTCGATGCGCGGGTCGGGCGCCGCCGTGTTGGTCACGGTCTGGTCGATGAAGACCAGCACGACAACCTTGCTGGTGGATTCGGATTGAATCGCGGAGTCCACCACCACTCCGTGTGCGGTGGCTTTGTTGTCGATCAGCAGTTGGCGAAGCTGCACGCTGGATTGGGTGTACATGTCTTTGAACTCTCCGGTTGCGCCGTCGAGAACCTGCCTGAAGTTCTGGTCGACGTTGTTGGACTCAATGCTCGTCAGCACCTCGGCGTATTTGATGGCAGCTTGTTGGGCTTGCTCACCGGCTTGCTTTACTTGATGCTCTTGCCATTGCTTCCACCCGAGGAAGCCGGAAACCCCCAGGGAGGCAACGAGTAGCACCGGCAGCACGCTGCGACGCAGGTATCGTCCCCACGGTCGCCTGCGGCGCTTGGCCTTGTCGGACTTGCCTTTCAGCAACAGCTCGTTTTCGCCGGTTTCGTCGTCGTCGGGGTCGAGGTCGTCGCTCTCGTCGACAGCCGTAGCTTCGGTGTCTTCGGCGCCGACCTCTTCGGTCTCGGCGTCTGGGTCTTTCTCGGTTGTCGCGACCACAATCATCTCCTCGGGTTGGACCTAGATTGGTTGGGTTTGGGTCTTAGTGTGGCGGTTCGATCGGTAGAACCGGGCCTCCGTAGGGCGTGGGAATCGTGTAGCGGCCCTGCGGTGTCGGGTCGGTTCTGCGTCCCAGGTCCGCCCCCGGCGGCGGGCCGGCGGTGTCGTCGCCCGCCGGTCGCGGCGCGTTCTTGGCCCCCCGAATCGAGACCGCGGGGTCGTCATCGCGACAGTAGGTATACATGAACGGCTCGGGATAGTCGGCGGCAGAGGACGGAAACGCCGGTGTGCCGTAGTCGCAGGTGTAGCGAGGGTAGAGCTCAGCCGTCGCCCAGACGCCGTGGTCGTGAAAGGCGCTCGCGAAGGCGTCCAGCACCGACCCGCGGTAATCCGGGAACAGCGCGTTGAGCGCCGGTACCCGCAGGTACAGAAGCTGTGCGGTGGTGGCCAGGCTGCCCAGCAGCTGCACCATGGTGTCGGAGTTGTCGGCGAACAGGCTGTCGACGGCCGCGAGAGTGTGCGGTGTCTGTGCAGTCAAGCGCCGATAGCCGCCTTGCATTCTGGCCACGCCGGCCAGCGTCTTGTTGAGGCCGACGGTCGCGGCGGCCAGTCCGGCGTTCTTGTCGGCGGCCAGGCTCAGCACGACCCGGCTGGTCTTGATGATGCTGGTGGTTTCGGGCAGTACCGAATCGAGCGTCGAAAGCAGGAAGGTGCCGCCGTCGACGATGGCTTCCAGCTTGTGCGGCCCCTCGCTGCTCAGGCTCAGTTCATTCTTGATCAACTCGATCTTGCGGGGATCGACCTGTGCGAGCATTCCGTCCGCGTCGCCGAGCAATTGCGCCAAGCTGACCGGGACGGTGGTGCGGTCCAGCCCGATGACGCTGCCATCGTGCAGATACGGCCCCGCATCGGATCCGGCTTCGAAGTTGACGTATTGCTCCCCGGCGGGAGACAGCGCGGACACGTGTACGACGCTGGATGCCGGGACCTTGACCGTCGACGTGATGCTGACGACGGCATTCACACCGGTATCGGTGAGCCGCAGGCTCTCGACCCGTCCGATCCGCACACCGCGCAGTGCGACATCCTGATTGGGCAGCAGGCCACCGGATTCCGGCAACTGCACCGTCACCTTGTAGGACGACGCAAACGGCGTCACCCGCAACGCGCCGGCCAGCAGGTAGGCCGTCGCCACGACCAGAGTAAGCACCAGTCCCGTCACCGACAGCCACGTGTGCCGTCGGTGAGCCGCCCGCACCAGGCGGACGACGGCATTGGCGATGGCCCCGATCACCGCTGGGGCCCTGGCTGTTGCGGCGCCGGCGGAGGCGCGATCTCGATGACGCCCGGGATGTTCGGGTCCGGCATCACCGGTACCTGCGGTGAGTCCGGGCCTCGCCCGACCACACGTTCTTGCAGACGCCACAGGGTGTACTTCAACGAGCCGACGAGCTGGTTCCAGTTGTAGTGGTGTGGTCCGTGTAACCCGATGTCACCGGGAAAACCGATGTCGGGTATCGATCCGAGTATCAGTCGGTCCACGCTGGCATGCACCGAAATCGAGTTTCCGGCGGTGGATTTGATCAACGGCGGGATCACCCGGTTCAGGGCCAGCAAGCTGGTGTCCGGACTCACCGCGACGTCGTTGGCGGCCCTGGCGATGGTGTTCAGGTCACGGATCACGCTTCGCCCGCTGGTATCGGTTCCACCGATCGAGGGGAACCTGGCCAGCAGTCGAGAGGTGTCGCCGACTTGCATGGCCAGGTTGGAAAGCTGGGTGGTGTTGGCGGCCAGGGCCGCGGTGCCGGGGTCGGCCGCCGCCATCAGTTCGGTGATGGTCTGCTGTTTGGCGTCGAGTTGGTCCGCCAGACGTGACAACTCGCTCAACGAAGTCGAGATCTGCCCGGACCGCAAGTCCAGCGTGCCGATCAGCTGGTTGGACTTACGAATCAGGTCCCCGAGTGCCTGGCCCTGGTCACCGGTCGCCTTGCCGAAACCGTTGATGATGTTGGTGAAGTTGCGCACCGCGCCGCCGTTGACCAGGATCGCGGCTGAGCTCAGCACCGACTCCACGGTCGCGGCCGCCGCGGTCGAATCCAGACCGATGGTGTCGCCGTCTTTCAACACCGGTGCGCTCGGATCGGCGGTGACGGGTGGCTTGAGTGCTACGAACACATCGCCAAGTGGTGTCGCAGTGCGCAATTCAGCGGTACTGCCCCGTGGCAGTTGGACACCGTTGCTGATGCGCAACGTGGTCACCGCGGTGTAGTTACGTGCGACCATCGATTCGACCTGCCCGACGTCGGCGCCGGCGAGCTTTACCTTGGCATTCATCGGGAGGTTGAGCGCGTTGGCGAACATCGCGGTCAGCTTGTACCCGCCCGATCCGAGCCCCGGAGCCGGAAGCGGAAGGCTGGCCAGGCCGTTCGTCGCGCATCCCGAACTGACAACAGCCACCACCACCATCGCGAGGGCAGCCCGCCGGCACGCAGTCATCATTTCTGCCCCATCGCCGCCATGCCGTCCAGCACATAGGTCAATCCGAAATCGGGTCCGAAGTCCTGCAAGGTCCCGGTGCTGCATCCCAGTTGTCGCAGACCCATCAGGTTGCAGACCTCTTTGGTCATCTGGCTGTCGAAAATCATCCGGTCGGTGAGGAACCGCGCACGTACGGCGCCGTTGGCCCGGTCGACGATGTTGTAGGCGTTGTCCGCCACCAGTGGGGCCAGATCGAACAATTCGGCGACGTCGCGCTTCTGATCGGCAACCGACTTCAACGTGACGTTGCCGTTGAGCAGGGACTGCCTGACGGCGTCTCGATTGGCGTCCAGGAGGTCGCCGGCCCGCTGAACCAGTTGGTCCAGTTTCTTGCCGGTGCTACCGCTACCGATATCCTCGTCGGCCAGAATCTGGCTGAGCTGATGGATGGTCGATGCGAATTCCCGTAGCTTCTTGTCGTTGGCGGCGGCAGCGTCGAACAGCGAGCTGATGTTCTTGATGATCGTGGTGAGCTGCTCGCGGGTCTGCGCGCCGCCGTCGCTGCTCAGCCGCAGCGCTTTGGACAGCTCGTCGAGTGCCCCCTTGATTTTTCCGCCGTTACCCTCGACGACCTCGGTGCCGTTGTTGAGCACGTCGGCGACCGGCCCACCGCCGTGGCCGTCGCCTTCGAGCGACTTGGTCACCTTGTCGAGCACACCCAGCACGCGGCTGAACTCGACGGGTGTCTTCGTCCGGGTCAGACCGATGGTGTCATGGTTTGCCAAAGTCGGACCGCCACGGTAGGGGGGTGTCAGTTCGATCTGCCGGTCGGTGAGGATGGACGTCGACACGGTGACGGCTTGGGCGTCGGCGGGAACCTTGACGTTGCGGTCGACGGTGAACTCGACCGCAACGTAGCCACCCCTGGCGGTGATCTTGGTGATTTTGCCTACCGGCATGCCCAACACCGCCACCACATTTCCTTCGTACAGGCCCGCGGCGCTGTCGAATTGGGCTGTCACGGTGATCGGGTCCTGCTCCGGTCGCAGGTACCACCAGCCGGCGCCGATCGCCGCGGCCGCCGAGATCACGGCGGCGACGATTGCCACTATTTTGACGCTGACCCTGGTACCGGCGCCGGTCACTTGCAGTCCTTGAAATATTGAATCATCCCAAGCTGCTTGGCATGGGCGCTGATTGCGCACATCCACGAATCGATGAGCAGGCCGTTAGGGGCGTTGAAGTTGATCGCGTTGCCGTCACCGGTGAGGTTGGCCGCCTCGCGGAAGAAGATCGGGGTGACTTGCAGCAGATTCCGCAATAGATCGTCGTGTTGAGCCAACATGCCGGTGAACTCGCGTACGTCTTTGAACAGCGCATCCACCGCGGGCCGGTCGTTAATCAGGATCTTGCTCAGGGTGTCGATCAAATTCGTGAGGGATTGCATCATCGCGTGGAAAACGGCACGCCGAGCGACGAACTGGCCGATCAGCTCCTGTCCCTGGTTGACCAGGTTGCCGATGCCGGCTTGCTGGCGGCGCAACGTATTGGTGACCTGCTCGGTGCTTTTGAGGAGCTGGCCCAGTTGATCGCGCCGTTGCGCAATGATCGACGACAACGAGTCGATGTTCGCCATCGCCTGCGGTACCACCGAGGGGAGCCCCTCGAGTTGCTTGCCGAGCACGGAAAGTGATCGGGCGAACTGGTCGGAGTCCACCTGCTCGAAAGTGGTTGTGGCGTCCTTCAATGCGGCTTGCAGGTCGTAGGGAACCTCGGTGTGCGATAAATCAAACGTGTCGTGGGGAAGCGAACCCGA
Source organism: uncultured Actinomycetota bacterium (assembly GCA_963848535.1). Lineage (GTDB taxonomy): Bacteria > Actinomycetota > Actinomycetes > Mycobacteriales > Mycobacteriaceae > Mycobacterium. Next base: position 38,246 of record CAWKEM010000019.1, on the reverse strand, counting down.
ACCGTCGGGCTCCACCGCGAGATAGCGCGAACCGAGGATGGTAGCGACCCTGATCGAAGCCTTGGAATCCTTGCCCAGCTTCACATCGTCGCGGACCTTCAGCCCCGCTTCAACGTGGTCGCCGACAAGCTTCATGCTGGTGACGGTGCCCACGGGTATGCCGGCGACCGTGATCGGACTGCCAGCTTTAAGCGATGCGGCCTGCAGAAACTCCGCGGTGTAGTGTCGGTAGCCGGCCCCGATCGCATGCACCAACAGCATGGCTCCGATCACCACCGCGACCACCGCGACGGCGATAAACCCAAGCCACGTCTTGTTGTAGCTCTCCAACGGACGCTTTCCCAGCCTCTTTAGGTGACGCCGCACGGATGGATCAGCCATTGGCCATGTTCCTGCATCTCGGGGTGTGCCACGCCTTGTTTCCCGGTGTGGCGGCACTGACGATGATCGGCACCGCGTCGTTGAGTCCGGGGAAGAACCCGAACAGGTTCGCGTCGCACAGGTAGGCGTTGCCGTAGGCGCCCTGGTTGCCGACGCGAACAAGCCCTTTCAACAGCAGCGGGATGTTGTCGCCCACGAATGCGACCTGAGGTTCGACGTCGAGGATGTGCCGGACGGCACCGGGTTGGCGATCGATGAATTCGCGAAGCGACGGGTACACATCTGCGGCGGAGGTCGACAGCTGACCCATCACCCGCGCCAGTGAGCCGACCGAGGACACCAGCTCTGGACGCCGCCGGTCGAGGGCGGAGACCATGTAGCGGGTCTGCGTGATGACGCCGTCGAGATTGTCGTTCTGCGCAGCGAGGCTGCCGACCACCCGGTTGAGTTTGGTGATCACATCGCCGAGGGCCTGGTCTCTTCCGGCGAATGTCTCGGTGAGTGTGGATGTCTGGCTGATCAACGTGGCCACCGACGACGTGTCGCCCTGCAGTGACTGGATGACGCCCTTGGTGAGGTTGTCGGCGTCGCGTGGGTTCAATAGGCTGAACAGCGGCTCGTAGCCATTGAGAAGTGCGGTGACGTCGAACGACGCGTCGGTGCGCTCCAGCGGGATGACGCTGCCCGGCGCCAGTTGCTCCAGACTGCCTTCTTTGCCCAAAGACAGCCCCAGGTAACGCTGTCCGACGATGTTCTGGTAGGTCACCGAGGCGACGGTGTTACCGAACAGCCGCTGTTCTGCTTGGACCACGAACGAAACTTTTGCGAATCTGCCGTCGAGGTCGATCTTTTCGACTCGGCCCACGCGCACTCCGGCCATCCGGACGTCGTCGCCCTCACGAAGCCCGTACACATCGGTGAATACCGCCACATACGGTGCCGTCCTCCCGGCCACGTCGCGCCGAAGGCTTGCATACACCAGCCAGGTGAGCGTCAGCGCGACGACCATGAACACCGAAAGGCCGATGAGCGGGCCGCGAAACCTCATTTGGGCCTCCCGGACGAGGGTGAGTTGATCACCGACACAGTTGTTCCGCGGGCGATCGGACCCAGTAGCAGTTCGGTGGCGACGGTGGCGGCTTGACCGGTGATCACGGAAAGCGCGTTGCGCTCCTGCTGGCTGCCGACCGGGCCGACATTGCCACCGAAGGACGAGGGCGCCACCGATCCCGGCGCGGGTGGCGGTGGTGCGTTGTCCGGATTTGCGCTCCCCGGCACCGGCGGCGAGGGGATAAGCCACGGAGGCAAAGGCGGGTTGGGATCGGTCAAATTGGGATTGGGGTTGATCAGCGGCGGTCCGACCGCGATGAGGTTACCATCCGGTCCCACAACCGTTCCCGGTGGCGGCGCCAAATCTTTGGGCGGCTGATAGTTCTGCGGCAGCAGCACTTCCGGCAAGTCGGGACGTACCGGAATCAACGGTGCGGTGAAACAGCTGGGCCCTTTGAGCTCACCGTAGTGGGGGCAGTCGGCCCGCGCGTAGGCGTAGGTGGGGGTGAATGACAGGTTCGTTCGCATGTTGCCGGTGTCGATTTCCGGCATCCAGGCTTCGTCCATGAACTTGTTGGCCAGGTTGTCCAACTTGACGGCGCCGGGCAGAAAGTTGTCGGACTTTTGCGCCAGTACGCCCACGACCGGCGTGAGATCGGTGGTGATCCTGATGAGCTGGTCGATGTGGTTGTCCAGCGATCGGCTGGTGGTGCCGACGGTGTAGTCGGCGCCGGAGAGCAGCGTGGCCAATTGGTCGCGCGTCTCGGCGAAGGTCCGCATCGGTTCAACGGCTTGGTGTAACGCGTCGACAAGGTCGGGCGCGGTCGCCTGCAACCCCCGGGTCGCGTCGATGAGCGCAGAAACCGTCGAGGGACCGGCATCGGTGCTGACGATCGAATTAAGCTGGTCAAGAAGGCGATTCAGGTGGGCCCCGCCATTCAGCAGGGCCGTGCGACGACGGTCGGTGGCGGCGGCGAGCGCGGCCAAGATTCCTACCGATTTGTCTTCTCTGCCCCGCCCGGTCGCGCCGAGCAGGTCGCGCAGCTTGCTGACGGTGGTTTGAAACAGCACGGTTGGTAGCCGGGTGTCTTCGGGGATGTGCGCACCTGCGCGGAGTGCGGTTCCCCGACCCGAGGAACCGCTGCCGACTAATTGAACCGACGACACGGCGAAAACGTTGCTGGGAACCACTCGAGCGGTCACCGCGGCTGGGATCGACTTGGCGTATTCGGGTTTGAGGTCGATGTGGACGTAGTTGGGTTTTCCGTTGGCCGCGGGAATGACGCTGTTCACCGTACCGACGAGCACGCCGTGATATTTGACGTCGGAATTTTGGGGAAGGCCGTCGCCGACGTTGACCAGGTCAGCGACTACGGGTACGTACTCGTTGAGGCGGCCGGTCGACTTGGCCAACAGCACCGTCGTAACCAGAGCCACCACGACCGCAACCGCCGCTCCGCAGCCCAGCAACTGTCGGTCCGATGGGCCACGCCCGTCCAGCTCAAAGGAATTGGGCACCAGCCACCAACCTAGACATCAACCTAGCCGCCGAACCTCGCGCCGGCGTCGACGCCCCACAGTGCCATGGTGAGCAGCATGTTCACCATGATCACGACGGTGATGCTGGCCCTCATGCCGTGTCCTGCGGCAACACCCACGCCTTCGGGACCGCCGGTCGCGTAGAAGCCGTAGTAACACTGAATGGTCGAGGCGATCCACACGAAGATGATGGCCTTGAACAACGAATAGACGATGTCCTTACCGGCCAGCATCAATGAGAAGTAGTGCAGGTAGGAGCCGGTGGAGCCGCCGCTGCTGATGGCCACTACCACCTGAGTGGACAGGTAGCCGATCGCCAGGCACGCGGTATATAGCGGGACCATCGCGATCACCGAGGCGACCAGTCGGGTGGTTACCAGAAACGGAATCGGCCGGATCGCAATCGATTCCATGGCGTCGATCTCTTCGGCGATGCGCATCGACCCCAACTGGGCGGTGAACCGGCAACCGCCCTGCATCGCAAACGCCAGCGCGGCCATCAGCGGCGCCAGCTCGCGGGTATTGACCAGCGACGAGACGAACCCGGTCGCGGGTCCCATGCCGAGCAGATCGAGGAAGTTGTAGCCCTCGATGCCGATGAGTGCGCCGACGGTCATACCGAGCACGACGGCGACGCCCGCGGTACCGCCACCCACCACTATCGAGCCATTACCCCAGGCGATGTTGGACAGCAGTCGCAGGAACTCGCCGCGGTACTGACGCATGGTGATCGGGACGGCGACCAGCGCCCGGACGGAAAAGACCAGCATGTGGCCGAGTCTCATGATCGGCCGGATGGCTCTGCGGTAGAGCCGAACCAGCGGCCCGATGATCGGTGCCAGCGGCAGGAAAGGTGGAGACCGTCATGTCACAGCCCCGTCCTGGGCGACAACATGACGTAGAGCTGGCTGATGGCGACATTGACGATCATCAGCAGCAGGATCGCTTCGACGACAGCGGCGTTGACCGAGTTCGCGACGCCCGTCGGGCCGCCCTTGGTGGACAGGCCTTTCTGGCTTGACACAACGGCGACGATGGCGCCGAAGACGATCGCCTTGAGCAGTGCCAGAATCATGTCGCCGGTGGTTGCGAACGCCGCGAACGTCGTGACGAAGCTGCCTGGTGCGCCGTTCTGGACATACACGTTGAAGAGGTAGCTGGCGAAAAATCCGACGAAGCATACGACTCCGGTGAGCGCAAAACCGATCATGATGGCCGCGGCGAAGCGCGGCACCACCAGCCGGCGGATCACCGATACGCCCATCACCTCCATGGCGTCGGTCTCTTCGCGCATGGTGCGCGAACCCAGGTCGGCGGTGATGGCCGACCCGACCGCCGATGCCATGAGGATGGCGGCTACCAGGGAAGCGCCCTGACGGATGACGGCGAGTCCGCTTGCCGCCCCGGCAAGTGAGGTGGCACCGACTTGACCGGCCAGCAACGCGAACTGAACCGACAACGTCACGCTCATCGGCAACGACACCAGAATCGTCGGCAACACGGCCGTCCCGGCCATGAAAGCGCCCTGCCGGACGAACTCCTGCCACTGGAATCGGCCGGTGACGAGGTCGAAGAAGAAGTACTGGATGGTGCGCACGCCGAGGACGAATTGTTCACCGACGGTCTGCAGCGAGGCCAACGGGTGACGTTTGACGTACCCGACGGTCCAGTCGCTGGATGGCGTTGACGCCATCGTCTGTGCGTTCACCACACAATGCGGGTTCTTGTTCGGTGGTCATCGCACCGCGACCGGCAATTTCTCGGGCCAACCTATGCCGACGATCATCCCGTACCGACAACGGGCTTCATCGGCGTAATCAGGCGCCTTGCCAACCTAGCGCAGACCCCCTCACGAGTCCACCATTCGGGGTTCAGATGGACGAAGCCTTGCGAATCACCCTCGCCGCATTCAAGTAACGACGGCCGTCCGCCTCCGCAACGCCTGATGCCAGGTCGTGGTGCCGCGTCGGCAGGCCGCGACCGATGGCGGGCAACGTCAGCACCTGACGCGCTCGCGAGTGGTGGGAATGAGTGACGGGGCATGCGCCCAAACCCTCCTCCCTTGTTTGGTGGCGTTGCTCGACCCGATGGCAGCGTATGCTCCCCCGCCCTTGGCCACCTCGTGATTTGCGAAAGGATGCAGTCGGCGCCGTCAGCCGCTCTTCTGCCAGGTTCCACATTCTCTCGTCAGGAACGCTGCGTCACTTGGCAAGATCCTGACCACCTGAGGACCGTCGCTGACGTTGTTGTCGATGACGTCGCCCGTATCCAGACTCTTTAGTCTTGCCCAGTAGCACCCGGTTCCACCGCTGGTGCGATAGGTGCCCGGCACGATGTCCGTGCCGACGACATACGTGCCGTTGGAGTCGATAGTCGTTTTCGGCCCAGGCGGCGGTGGCGGTGTGTAGGTCACCGTCACGGTCTGGGTTATCGGCAGCGTGGACGTGACGGTTGTGGTCGCTGTGTGGCCCGGCGACCCACAACCCGCGAGAACGACCGCGACCCCCGCAACGGCTGTTCTCTTTCCCCGCATGGGAAGGGAGACTAGGCCCAGCATCCTGGCAGCGTGGACCGTTTCCGCAATGCCGGCGGCGATGGGTTCTGCGGACACGGCATGCGGTGTCGACACTGTTGTCGCTTAAGTGTGGGATAGCGCAGCAAGAAGCCTTGATGACCTCAACAGTCAGAGGGCGCCAATGCCCTCTGACCTGTCGGGGTGAGTGACGGGATTCGAACCCGCGACCCCCAGGATCAAACCTGTTTGCAAAAATAGCGCGCGGTAAGCCGGTTTATAAGCGTCTTACCGGCTATTTATCGAGCCGGGGGTTATCGGCCGGACGCCGCCACGACCGCAGCGTCCCCATGAGCGTCCCCGCCCATACCGATGGTTAGCGGCCCGCAGCTCGTCGCGAACGCCCCGGCCAGGACCGCGCTCACTACCCAACTTGTTAGCTTCCTCTTGCTCGCGCTCATTAGTGACTTCTTTCGTTTGCTGGTTCATAACCGTGGTAGGCAACTACCGCGATCGGCAAATCCTAGCGGGTCACACCGGTAGAGCGGACTGTTTTCGGATTGTTGGGCGGGAATTCTGCGATGGTTTTAATGTGATGCGGGCCCGCCAACCCCCAGCCCGGTCACACCAACCCGCGTGACCAATGCATGCGAGAGGATGCACAAATCCGGCTCCGCCGGGGAACCTCTACGTCGTCAATCTGGACGCCAAAGCTCGTTTGTTGTCCGTCAGCACGACGTTTGCTGGGCGACATCACAGTCTGCGCGTAGTCGTCGCTCTCTCTGCTGACGCTGGGCTGTCGAGCAAACGGAAAACCGCCCGGCCTTTGCTGCCTAACGTCTCAATATCCTTTGATCGGGGTCTGGGGTGAAAAGGTCAGAGGGCACGAATGCCCTCTGACCTGTGGGGTGAGTGACGGGACTCTGTGTTATGGATTCGCCGTGTCTGCGTTCAACACGAGATTTCCGGTGCTCGGGTCATGGGTTACGAGTTCGCTCATGCTACCGTCCATGCACGCACATAGTCGACAAGCAAGGCCCCTGCCGAGCCAGTCATTACAGGGCCGCCGTTACTATTGTTCCCGATATTCAGTACGAGGTAATGAGGCGATGTGGCAGCATTTTGGCTAGTGGCAATGTTTGCGATCTCAACACCGTCATACCAGAATATGGAGTTCGTCGCGGTTCGCTGCAACGTGAAAATGTGATAGGCACCGCCCACATAGCCAGCATTCTCACCGCCGATACCGCCGGGGTTGTTGTTGTCAAGGACGTGGACTTGTACCGTGCCGCTAGGCTTTCAGCGATCTTCCGCGTTAGTCCCGGCAAACACCGATGGGGGCCGTCCACCATGCGCCGAAGTTGTAGCACTCTGTGCCGTTTCCGGGGAAATAGACCTCGCTTCCACTATTCCTTCGTTGAAAGTGAATCCGGGATTAGCACCACCACCGGGGTCAGTGTAGATACACGCACCGTGGCTTGCATCTGACAATGTGAGGGTCAGGCCGTTGTTGACGGAGACGTTGGAAGCTAAGGTGGTGACGCCATTCAAAGAGTTACCCCACGCGACGGCAGTGTCATTCCAGTATGCGGAATTAAGGGTAGTGCCGCTGAATTCGTCATCGAACACCAGTGTGAAGGAGCCAGTGGGGCCGTTGGGTTGCGGCCAGCCCGAGGTTTTCGGGTCGGCGGTGGCGCGCACCGACCCGAAAACCGTCCCTGCAGCTAACGCTCCGGCGGCAGCCCGCAGAAACGCCTGCCGCGAGATCTCACGCGTCGGCTCCGCCGGAAACGGAACGGCTGGCGTATCCGGTGGGCGACGGGCTGAGTTGGCGCGACCGCGCCACGTCCAGCCCTGCGCGACCGCGAGGATGTCCCAAGTTCCGTGGAACTTCGGCGGCGGTCCGGTGAGCATCAGGCTGCGCTCACCTCGTCATTGTGCACGATGGGTTTGACAGGTTCGGCGATTTCACGTTCGAGAGCTGCGCGGAGTGACGGTAGGTGGAGGTGACCGTTGACGCGGCGGAACTGCTTGCCGGCCTCGACCATCCCGGCCGCGCACCAGCGCAGCGCCATCTGCCCGTCGCGCCAGCGCTTGACGTTGGCAGCGTGTACGTGGGGGGCCGAGAGCATCGACTCCGATGCAGTTCGTCGAGCGCAGCGTCCGGGCGAGGGTGGGCGGCACACCGAGGCGCAGCACCGTGAGTGTCTCGTCGAGACCCTCGCGCAGGCTGGCCGCCGCGCCGGGGTGGGTGCGGTCGAGTTCTTTGGCCAGGGCCAGCAGCGTGGCCTCGGCCTCAAGCGCCGATCCGGCGTGGTAGGCGTCGGTCATTCTGCGTCCGACACTGCTGCGAAGTCGTTGCGGCAGGTGGTCTTTCACGTTTCTGATTTTGTGCAGTTGGCAGCGTTGGATCACCGTGGTCTTGGCGACCCGGGCCTCGGGCCTTGGTCACGCGGTCACCACGCGAACCGCGGGTCCGTCGACCCCGTTCACGCAGGCCACCAGCAGGTCGGTAACCAAGGTCGCGTTCTCGGTCGAGCCCTCCACCAGGGCCTTCGGGTCTTAAAAACCCCTGGATCATCCGAGGGTGACGAAATTGAGGTCCCAGCAAGGGACCCCGTCGATCATCAGCGACCACGCTCCCGCCCGAATATCCTGCGAAGCAGCTCGGCCAGCGCGGTTTCGGTCATCGCCACAAACCGGCGGGAGACCGCCGACTCACCTGTCGCCGAGGACTTTTCGGCGACCTGCTCGCCGACCGGCTCAAGCCCCACTGGGTAGCGGCGGGCCGACAGCCCGGCCAGCATCTTCTCCATCGCCATCTTGCCCAGGATCTCGGTCGAGGTGAACAGCTCATAGGTCGCGACCGGCAACTCCCCGGTCCCGTCGGCGGCCCGCACCCGCGGGCGGGTCACCGGCACCCGCCGCCCGCCCAGGGTCACCGACCCGCGCTCGCGGCCGTGCCGCACCGCGGTCCGCGTCATGTCGTGTTTGCCCTTCTGCCCGGCCAACACGGTCACGTCGGCCTCCATCAACGCCTGCATCACCTGCAGGCCGGCGCCGACGGCCAGGGCCAGCAGACCCTCGTGCACGTTCTCGGCGATCTCGGTCATCGCCACACTGACCCGCTCCGGAAACGCGGTCGCACCCACGGGCTGGATTGGCTACTCTTCTTCACGGCGGTCCCCCTGCTGTCGGACTTCTTTTGCGGAACGCCCAACACCTTCCGCACGGCAAGTCTCGAGCGGGGACCGCCACCTCAAGTTCTACGAGACCCGGGACAACCTCCGCGACCGCCTCAGTCATCGCCTGACGGGCAGGATGAGACGCTGGCAGATGCTCCAAGCGATACAGCGCCAGATTGTTTAGCAAAGGAATCTCATCAGCCCGAGTCACGTCCCGAAAGTCCAGCCCACCGCCCTGCTGCGCCAACAATGTCCGGCTCTCGGCGTCCGGCTCCTGCTCCTGCTGAGCCTGCCGGTACGCCATGATCACCCGATGCACCGACGTCCTCGGCAGATCGACCGCCCGCGCAATCGAACGCACACTCTCCCCACAGCCATGCAGGCGGACGATCGTCTGAGCGTCCCGCAAAGTTTTGTCGGGGTCGCGGCGACGCCGACCGTTCGGATCATCACCATGCCTCACGAGTTTCATTGCAACAAGCCAACTTTCATCTACCGCAAACACGTCCCGAGACGTTTGGGACGGCATGGGACAGTTTACACCCGCTCTGACCAGCCAAGTTTGCTGGCAAAGGCCGGTTTTGGGGGCTTTTGTCCTCAGGGTGCGCAAAATCGCCTTCCAGGAGTGCGGGCCAAGCCTCTCCCAGACTTTAGTGTTGCTAACTATCACCCTGGGCAATGGTTGTGTGCGCAATCGTTGCCGAGTTATCAACGGAGAGAACCAGTTTCAGCGTGGTTGCGCTGATAGCTGCTAGCAGTGCGGTTTCGTTGATAGCAGCGGCTGTCGGTGCCAGGTGGTGCCGCGCCGACCGACTGACCGACTGACCGAGCTGCCCCGGCAGGTGGGTTGGCGCACACAACAAAGTGTCATCAATTGGTCTTGCCGGTGCTCGGAGGTTCTCCGCGCGGGGCGGTAGCCGAGGCGCTATGGTGCATTGCGTGGCCGAGTTGCGGATGGCATATCACCAACGCCTCAAGGACATCGACGCGGCGGTCAGGGAAATGATCATGCTGGTCGAACAAGACATCCCCAATGCGGGTGCGGCATTCTTGGATGCTGACGAGCAAGCCGCCGACACGGTGGAAGCCAATGAGGGCATCGTCGAGGACTTCTACGAGCGGGTCGAGCAACTGGTGATCAGCCAGTTCGTCCGCCAAGGCCCGGTCGCCGGTGAGCTGCGGTTTTTGCTCACGGCCTTTCGGATTCTGCCCGAGCTGAGCGGCGCGCACGATTGGGCCGCCCACCTGGCGCGCCGCGGCGTTACTGGTCTGGCCGCCGAGCTTCCCGAGCGGGTGCGGCGGCTGATCAGCCAGATCTTCGATGCCGCAGCCGACATGTGGCGACAGGTCGGCGAGGTGTATCTGAGCGGATCCGCCGACATCGCCGATGACACCGAGGCCGACGACGACCACCTCGACGAACTTCACGCCAGTCTCACCGCCGAGCTGGCCTCAGCCGACCTGCGCAGACCCGTGCTGCTGGAAATGGGTCTGGTCGCCCACTTGCTGGAACGACTTGGCGATAGCGCAGTCGAAGTCGCCCGCCAAATCGAATTATTGAGTCCACCCCGACCCGACTACTAGCACGCCCAACGGCCTCTAGCGCAACCAGCTAATGACTCGTTCGTGCGCGTCTCAGATCTAGAGATTCGGGAGTGATCAGTTGTTGTCTCGCTATAGCGCGATGCCGTGGGTGCGGAGCACTTCGTTGATAGCCGCCTTTTGCCGTCTATTCACCGAGGTTGTCATCGTCGTTATTTGGGCAGTCACCTAAGTGGCCGATGTCGGCGTCGCTTTTCGGGGACACGGTGGGCGCGGGTGAATTAGTCGGGTTGTGAACGGTCAACACGCTATTCGGCCCGGAGAAGCCGATATAGGGATCCATCGGCTCATCACTTGGCTGGTAGCCGGCCGCCAGCGGTTCGCGGACGCCGCGCTGGATCTCTCGCCCGCTGCCGGGGTCGTAAAAACGGTCCATTCACTGCCCTCTCCGTTTTTGGCGGCCAGGCGGCGGAACACGGAACCCGCCGCCTGGCCAGCCTTCCGAATGCGGCCGGACAGGAAAGCACCGGAAGCCTCGCGTCGGGTGGTTTGCGCCGTCCGACGATTTGAATTCTACCGGCATGACTGGCGTCAGCACGCCCCGAGCAGCCGCGTGTCCTGACCGGCGTCAGCGACCCTAAGGTGCCAGTCGACTGGCCGAAACCGCGTGGCGGACAGAATATTTCGCTCGACGAGCCGACACTGACACGCTGGCCCGGTTCGCCTTATCTGCCGCTCTCGCCAGTACGCTTGAGGCATGCTTCGCAATTGCGAGAATCGCCGGTGCGGCCAGCTGTTCGATGATGATGGCCGGCCTGGTCAATTCTGGTGCGGCCCCGAATGCCGTGCGGCCCGGCACGCCCAGCTGTTACGCACACCATGCAGCGACGAGCCCGCTCCCGCACCGGCCGCTTGGTCAAAGCCGCCGACGCTGGCACCGGCCAAACGTGCCACGACGGTGCGCGAGGCTTATCTAACTTTGAGCGATGCGGTGCGTTCACCCGATGAGTCGCGCCGGCTCAACGCGGAGCGGGAAAACGACATGCTCATCGCGGCAGCGCTCGGGCCGCGCAGACCGATTTAGTTAACGAGAGGGATTCCCATGACGTATAGCCCGTATGACGGTGGCGTGCAGGCGTCGGCAGCGACCTACGGACCGCCCGGTGGCCCCATTCGCCGCGCCTCGACGCCCTATGATGCGGGCGGCTTGACCCCGCGGCCCGAGGTGGGCACCGCTCTCGACGGGCCGGGTGACATGCCCGCACCGGATGCGCATGTGCCCGGCCGGGACCAAGACGGTTCCGGAAAGTGGTCGCCTTCGAGCTCCCCGACGGATCCGCATGAGGTCGGCTTCGAAGAGGGTACGGGGCCGCCCGAGACCGGGCCGGTGCCGACGAACATCGTGACGGACAGCCCGGAGGGGCAACAACCGTTCGACCCGTCGGACCCGCACACCAAGCCGGTGACCGACATCGACGGTGAGATCGAGCCAGTGGACGGCGACATTCCAGACAACATCATTGTGGGCAGCCGCGGGCGCGTCCCTCCTGGCCCGATGAGCGCGTCTCGCCAGTAAGGACGCTTACGACTTCGGTTACATTGTGACCGAAGTTAGCTGTTCAGCCGTCCTGCGTACCCGGTCCGAGTGGCATTTGCATAGCCCCTTCGCGCATGTCAGCCATCCTCATCCATAGAGAACAGCAGGAGGATGTTGTCATTCGGCCCTTGCCGCTTGCTACGGGCTCGGGAGTGACGAGCTACATCTCGGCATAACTGCACGAACATCTCCGTTAGTTACACATATACCAAAAGGCAAGGTCAGGCGCTCTCATAATCCGTTGGTCGCGGGTTCGAGCCCCGCCCGCCCCACCAAGCAACGCCACAGTTGAGAGCCAATTGGGCTTTGCTGAATGATTTTCGCGATCGCAGGAGTGCAACCGGCTGGTACTACGCTGACAGCATGCTTGGGTGCGATGCTGCGAGTCGGCCGCTATCCGCGGTCACGGTGGGTTTGACGACGCCGTGACATCTATTTCCGCAGCCCCTGCCGATGAGTTGAAGCGGGTCACCGTTAGTCGAAATGACTGTCTTCATGCCGGCGTCCGGCCGCGTTATCTGGTCGGTCCGCTCGACAACGTCGACGATTCGCGCCAACTGAGAGATCGGCTTCGGGTCATCGCTTCCGGCGGACCGTCGAATCGGGTTGGGCTACTGCCCGAGCCAATGTCTCGGTCTTGGCAATTTGATTCGGCCGCTCGCTCAGCTGCGGTATCCATCACAGAAGCTGCCACGCTCGATATTCGTGACCCAGCCCGCGCCATTGCCGACTTCGCGATCGAGCCGCGGAATTGTGCCCCGCTACACATTCACTTGGCGCGTCCGTGGTTGTTGCTCGACTTCGATCACGGCTTGGGCGGCGGGAGACTGATGTCGGAACTGATCGCCGCAATGACCTCGGATGCACTGGGATTTTCTGAGCCGCTCCCACCGACGGGTTGCCGAAGGCCTGGCCTGCGCGCACTCGCTCACACCGCGCGGGTAACACCAGGCAGGTTGGTTCTGGCAGTTTGCGATCTGCCAAGCCTGTCCAAACAGCCTGTGTGCAGCGAACCGCTCTATCAGCAACCGGATTTGGTCTACGTCGGCAGTGACCCCGAATTCCTTCGGAGGGTACGCGCCCGTCGCGACCGCGACTTGCCTGGCGTATCCGTGCTGGCGCTGATCACCTCGGCTACGTTGCGAGCACTGACCTCGGTTGGCATTGAAACACACCCATCCATGCTTGTAGTAATCGACCTGGGCCGACACTTGCCAGTTGGTGTGGGCACCCTGTCAAACTTCCTTGGTTTCGCGCCTGTGTCAGTGGCATCGCCGTTCAGTGCACAGGCGATCAGCGACCAAATCGAGGCCTACACAATTGGATGCCGCTCGCTGGTCCGGTACGAGTTACGGGCGTTGGTTGGATTGCGGCATCCCATCAGAAAGTCAGTGATCCGCCGCAGCGATGATTGGCGGGCTCGCTTGGTGGTAAGCGATCACGGCGAATTACTCGGGTCGCGCAAGATTCGGTGGGCCGGACCTGAAGAGGGACGGATCTTTGTTCGCTACGCACCGGTAGACTACTCGAATGAGATTACATTGGCTACCAACAGGATTGGTGATCAACTACACCTCACCGCTACCTTTTACTCCAGCGAGTTCGACCGCGAGTCTGTTCGCGCCGCACTGCTTCGGGTCGTCAATGGCACCGATGGCAGCGACGTCTTTGTTGGTTAGATCGCCGGGTACCGTCAAACCCCACTCCGACGGCCATGCTGCGCGGTCTAGCAACAGATCAACTGCCTCTGGCGGAAAAGTGACGAGGTTGTCCCGGGTCTCGTAGAACTTGGTGAGTAGCGGGAGGGAACCTCCCCCTCCCGCTCTCGCAGGACCGGACGTGACAGTCTCCTGTCATCCGCCCCCCACAGTCCGGCTGGAAGTGAGCGCGATGAGGTGCCAGTGGGCGAAGAGCGTTGGCTCCCGCTTCCGGGCATCCCGCAGCCAGGCCCACGCCTTGTCGGGCCTGCCGCGCAGTCGTTTGAACTTGTGCATGGCCCATCGGACGAGGTGCTCGTCGATGCGCAATGCGAGGAAGCCCAACTCGGAGCGGTAGAAGGCTCCGTAGTAGTTGATCCAGCCTCGCACCTGGGGGTTGATGTCCTCGGCGAGGCCGGACAGGTCCGTGCCACTGCGACGTTTGAGATGCCAGGCCCTTATTTGCTGGCCTTTCGCCTTTCTTGCCTTGGCGCTCATGGCTGGCAGGAAGTTCACGAAGAACCCCCTTCGGCCACGGACCAGGTGACTCCGGAAGGTGTAGCCGAGGAAATCGAAGCTGGTGTGCTCGTAACTTCCTCGGCAGCCCGCAACACGATCAGCGCACCGTAGTCCACCCGGACGTCGTCGGCATCAAGCTCGATGACACGACCATCAACCATTTCGATCAAAAGGCTACCCATCACCCAATTCCCGCCAGTCGTTCATGCGCCTGGTGCGATCAACCTTCTCACCGGGTTGTCGCAGTCCAGCGACCTGGGAAGCTAACCGTGTCGGTGATCATCGGGGTCTGCCTCCTGAGCTGCCACCCGACGTGGTTCTCGCGACCTGGTCGTGGCCAGCTCGCTTAGCGTTCTCAGGCTGGCTTCTGGGCGGTGTTTTCGACGTGGACGACTACCCTGAACAGCCGTGGTTGAAAAGCCTTCAGTTGCAAGCGTTCTACCCGTGGCCGCCGACGAGTGATGCACCTGATCCTGGACCGTCACCCGGCGAGGGTTGGGTGTACACCGAAATCAGGGTGGCGTCGAAGCACCGCGGCTGGCCCGAATCGTACGGTGCTGCTCAATGGTGAACAACACGCTCGGCCTACCGCCCGATCCCAAGAAAGTCTCAGGACCCGAGCTGGGCCCTTGCTTGACTTTTTGAACCAGAGCAAATGGGGGGCGACGCATCATCCTTGCGGTTCGTTACCGTTGTCGCCTTCCCCTTCCCATTCATCTTCCATCATCGCGAACGAGGGCGCCCATTCCCAGTCGAAGTTCTTCTCCATGTAGGCCCGAGTCGTCGCGGTAGTCGCCATGTAGGGACCGAAAGGCGACAACCCCCGATGGATACGTGGCATCGCAGAATGTAACACCACATTCACCACGACCATGGACATCTACAGCCATGTCACGCCGACCATGCAACGGGCAGCCGCCGACAGGTTTGCCGCCGCCGTCAGCGGGGCCGAATAGACACCTTATTGCATGGTTCGTTGCATGGACCCCGAGACGGACACCGCCCCACCTGCGTCAATGCAGGTGGGGCGGTGTTTCCAGTTGGGGTGAGTGACGGGACTCGAACCCGCGACCCCCAGGATCACAACCTGGTGCTCTACCAACTGAACTACACTCACCATGGCCGCGGGCCGGACCCCAGAGCGGGGGCTAACGAGCGGCGACGTCGATATTAGCCGCTCGGTGGCTCGGTGGCCGAATCGTTAGGTCCCGGTGGGTCCTGTCCGTCTGCAAGATCGGCGACCACGGCGTCGATTTCGCTGCTAGAAGGCCCTGGCGGGGGGACGAATGCGGTCCGCCGATAGAACCGCAGTTCGCGGATGGATTCGTGGATGTCGGCCAGCGCTCGGTGGGAGAGCCCTTTAGTCGGCTGACCGAAGTAAATGCGCGGGTACCAGCGTCGGCAGAGTTCCTTGATCGAGCTGACGTCGATCATCCGATAGTGCAGAAACGAGTCCAGAGCAGGCATGTCGCGGGCGATGAACGAACGATCGGTGGCGATTGAATTGCCGGCCAGCGGCGCCGTCTTCGGCTGCTTGACGTGCTTGCCGACGTAGTCCAGCACCATCGCTTCGGCCGTCGCCAGGTCGACGGTAGAAGCTCTCACCTCGTCGATCAGTCCCGAGCGCGTGTGCATATCGGCGACCACGTCGATCATGGACGACAGCGCGGCATCATCGGCGTGGATCACCACGTCGACCCCGTTGCCGAGGACGTTCAAGTCGGCGTCGGTGACCAGGGCTGCGATCTCGATCAACTTGTCCGAACCAAGGTCCAGCCCCGTCATCTCGCAGTCGATCCACACCAACTCGTCGCGCACAGCGCTCAGACTAGGCCCCACATGAGCCCGGCCTTTGCACCCCCTGGCAAGTAGTGTGAGCGTTGCCGAACTGCATGCTGAACACTGGGAAGAGGGGCGCAGCACGATGACCACCGAATCAGCGGCGACACCGGCGCAGCGGATCGCGAATGGCTACGCCTTCGACGGTCAGGCACTGGAATTGGGCACGGTCGTCGTCGACGGCGTGGCCGACCCGACGGCGCAGATTCGCATCCCACTGGCCACCATCAACCGGCACGGTCTGGTGGCCGGAGCAACCGGAACCGGCAAAACCAAGACCCTGCAACTGATCGCCGAACAGCTCAGCGCGGCCGGTGTTGCGGTGTTGATGGCCGACGTGAAGGGCGACCTGTCCGGCCTGGCCCGACCCGGGGAGGCTAACGACAAGACCGCCGCACGCGCCAAAGAAACCGGCGACGACTGGACGGCGACGGCATTCCCGGTGGAGTTTTTGTCGCTGGGCACCGAGGGAGTGGGCGTACCGGTGCGGGCGACCGTTTCCAGCTTCGGCCCGGTTCTGTTGTCGAAAGTGTTGGGGCTCAATGCTACTCAAGAGTCGACGCTGGGACTGATTTTTCATTGGGCCAAGGAAGCCAACCGCCCGCTCGTTACCCTGAACCATCTGCGCAGCGTCATCAGCCATCTGACCAGCGACGAGGGCAAGGACGCTCTGAAATCCCTGGGTGGAGTGTCGTCGACCACGGCGGGTGTCATCCTGCGGGCGCTGGTGAACCTCGATGCCGAGGGCGGGGACACGTTCTTCGGCGAGCCGAAGCTCGATCCGCAGGATCTGCTGCGCGTCGACGATCAGGGCCACGGCATCATCTCGCTGCTCGAGTTCAGCGGTCAGTCGTTGCGTCCGGTCATCTTCTCCACCTTCCTGATGTGGGTGCTGGCCGATCTGTTTGCGGTCCTGCCCGAGGTCGGTGACGTGGACAAGCCCGAGCTGGTCTTCTTCTTCGACGAGGCGCATCTGTTGTTCACCGACGCCTCCAAGGCTTTCCTCGAGCAGGTCGAACAGACCGTGAAGCTGATCCGCTCCAAGGGCGTCGGGGTGTTCTTCTGCACCCAGTTGCCCACGGATCTGCCCAACGATGTGCTGTCCCAGCTGGGTGCCCGGGTCCAGCACGCGCTGCGGGCGTTCACCCCCGACGATCAGAAGGCCCTCAGCAAGACCGTCCGCACCTACCCGAAAACCGATGTCTACGACCTGGAATCGGCGTTGACGTCGCTCGGAATCGGCGAGGCCGTCGTGACTGTGCTATCCGAGAAGGGCGCACCCACACCGGTCGCGTGGACACGCATGCGGGTACCCCGGTCATTGATGGGCGCTATCGGAACCGATGCGGTCGCCGCCGCGGCCAAATCCAGCCTGCTGCAAGCTAAATACGGCCAGACGATCGAGCAGGCATCAGAACCTGAAGTGCTCGACAACACCCAACCGCAGGAACAACCCCAACAGGCTCCGCCGCCACCGGCGCCCGCGCCGCGGGAGCAATACGACCCACTGCCTTGGCCCGACCAACTTGACGTGCCGCCCATGCCCGCGCCCGCTGAGCCGCAAGGCCCCGCCGTGTGGGAGGAAGTGCTGAAGAATCCGACCGTGAAGAGCGCCGTCAACACCGGCATACGCGAGATCGTCCGCAACCTCTTCGGCACCGGCCGCCGCCGGAAGTAGGGGTTACCCGCCGAGCTTTTTGTAGAAGCTGCCCACGATCGGCGCGACGACGGCGCGAGGCGCATACTGGCTCGCCACCGACATGGCTTTCGACGTCAGGCCCGGGACAACGCGCATCTTGTTGCGCTCCAACGCATCCAGCGACGCCTTGGCGGTGCGCTCGGTCGAGATCCACAGGAAGTCCGGCACCAGCTTTTCGACCAGCGAGGCTTCGGAGGCATCGGGTAGCTCGGTGCGCACCGGGCCCGGCGCCAGCAGCGTGACATGGACACCGGAGCCGCGCAGCTCACCGCGCAACGATTCGCTGAAGGTGTTCACGAACGCCTTGCTGGCCGCATAGGTGGCGTTGTAGGGGACCGGCGAATTGCCCGCCGCCGAACCAGAAATCAATATGCCGCCGGCCCTGCGCTCGAGCATGCCGGGCAGCACCGCCAAGGTAAGGTCGTGCACCCCTAGGACATTCAGCTGCACCTGAGCCTTTTCCCCAGCGGGATCGAGCGTCGAGACCGGACCGAAGGTGGCGGTGCCCGCGTTGGCGCACAGGATCGAGATGGGACGCGCCGCCAGCTCATCGCACAGTTTCGCCCGTTCCCCCGGGTCCGCCAGATCGGCAGGTCGCACTTCGACGGCGACGCGATACTTGTCGGTCAGACGGGCGGCCAGGTCGTTGAGCAGGTCTTCGCGTCGCGCGGTGACAATCAGGCTGTGTCCGCGCGCGGCAAGTTCGGTTGCCAGCGCTGCACCGATATTTTGCGAAGCCCCGGTGACGACGGCACGCGCGCCGGGGCTGGGAGCTGGTATCGGCATGAGCCAATCGTAGACACGCAGCGATCGCGAGCGCGGCGGAGCCGGGCGTGGCGGGTCGTCTGCCAGACAATTCGCAGCGATCGCGAGCGCGGCGGAGCCGGGCGTGGCGGGTCGTCTGCCAGACAATTCGCAGCGATCGCGAGCGCGGCGGAGCCGGGCGTGGCGGGTCGTCTGCCAGACAATAGAGTCCGGGCATGAGTCAGCAGGAGTCGCGTGCGGTCACACCCGTGCCGTCCCGGATTGCGGCGTGGGCGCTGTGGGACTGCGGCGCCACCGGTCTGAGCGCGATCGTGGCGACCTTCGTGTTCTCCGTTTATCTGACCGGCAGCGTGGGTGCGGGCATGCACGGCAGTACCCCTGCGGCGAGTTGGCTGGGGCGTGCGCTTGCATTCGCCGGCTTGACCATCGCGGCGCTGGCGCCCCTTGTCGGCGTTTGGGTGGAGTCGCCGCACCGCCGGCGCAAAGCGCTGAGTGTGTTGACCGGCCTCGCGGTGGTGCTCACCTGCGCGATGTTCCTGATTCGCGACAACCCCAGCTACCTATGGGCCGGGCTGGCACTGCTGGCGGGCGCGGCGGCCTGCTTAGACCTGGGCGGTGTTCCGTACAACGCCATGCTGCGCCAGATCTCGACCCCGCAGACATCGGGGCGCATCTCCGGGCTGGGTGCGGCGGCGGGGTTCGTCGGCAGCGTCATGTTGCTGCTGCTGATCTACGTCGGCTTCGTTTCCGGCACCGGCCCGGTGCGCGGGCTGCTGCGGCTGCCCGTTCAGGACGGACTCTATGTCCGGGCGGCGATGCTCCTGGCCGCGGCGTGGCTGGCGGTGTTGGCCCTGCCGCTGCTGTTCGTCGCACACCGGCTGCCCCAGGCCGGCGTGATGTCGCCTCCGACGGGCATTTTGGGTGGTTACCGCAAGCTATGGGCCGAGGTCGGCGGCGAATGGCGCCGCGACCGCAACCTGATCTACTTCCTGGTGGCCAGCGCGCTGTTCCGGGACGGGCTGGCGGCGATATTCGCCTTCGGCGCTGTGCTCGGTGTCAACGTATACGGCCTGTCACAGGCCCATGTGCTGGTGTTCGGGGTGGCGGCAAGCCTGGTGGCCGCAGTGGGAGCGGCGGTTGGCGGATTCGTCGATCATCGCGTCGGATCCAAACCCGTCATCGTGGCGTCGCTGGCGGCGATCATCGTCGTGGCCCTCGTTCTGATGGTGTCGTCCGGTGCGCATGCCTTCTGGCTGTGTGGGTTACTGCTGTGCGTGTTCATCGGCCCGTCGCTGTCATCGGCGCGTGCCCTGCTGCTGCACATGGCAAAGCACGGCTCGGAAGGGGTCGCGTTCGGCCTCTACACGATGACGGGAAGGGCGGTGTCGTTCCTGGCACCGTGGCTGTTCTCCGTCTTCGTCGATGGATTCGGCGCCGTTCGCGCCGGCCTCGGTGGGATCTCGCTGGTGCTGATCGCCGGACTGCTGGGGATGCTGGTGGTCCGTGTGCCGGTGCGCGGCGGCGCCGCAGTGGAACCGTCTTAGCAGCCTTAGCCTCTGGCGTCGCACATTGTCAGACCAACCCCGACCCGCTGGCTTACCTGAACCCCGGCGACGCTGACCGAGCAGGTGACGTTGTGACCGATGTTGACGATCGTGACGTTTGCCGGGTGGATGGCCGACTTCGACAGGCTGACCTGTTTGCTCCACGGCAGCGCGACGTTGAACTCGGTCTGGATGACATCGCCGGTGTCGATGTACACGATGCTGATCGCGCGTCCTTCGCCAGTGACGTTGTAGACCACGTCTTGCATGGCAGCCGGGCCGGTCGTCTCGGTGGGCGTCTGAGGGCCGCCGGTCGGCGGTACCGGCGCCGGGATGGGCGAGCGTGACGTGCGTGGTGACGACGGGGTCGGGGTCGCAGAACTCGGTTCGGGCATGGCGGGCAACGGGGGGACGGCGGTCTGGGTCGTGATCGTGTTGTTCACCAGCATCAGCGCGATCACCAGAGCGACGACCAGCAGCACCGCCGCGCCGGCGGCGATCCACAACCAGCGCGGCGATTTCGGGCCCCCCGGCGGCGGGGGAGCCAGACCCTGCGGCGGCAGTTCGCCCGACGGGCCCAGACCTTGCTGCCAGTACGCCGGCAACTGTTCGGTCGGGTTGGTTTCGTTCCGGCTCGGTGCCCACGGCGACGGCTGCGCGCCGTACGTAGGCGCATAGGACGCTTGGTCGGCGTATGCCGGGTCCACGGGCGGATACCACGGTGCCTGGGACCCCGACCCCGGCAGAGGGGGACTAAACCGCTCGGTTGGACGTGAATCGTTCATGTCCGCCTCATGGCTGCAGGGTACCTGGGCCGGGCGCCCGAGCGGTGGCTGTCCGCGGGAAAGGGCGTCTCAGGGGCACTGATTTCCGGCCCGCAGCGCGGCGACGGTCATTGCGCGCATGACGGCTCGTGACCGCGCCCCGCGGGCGGTTTTGCTGCGCGACTGGTCGGGAGACTTCATGCTGTGCGGCGTCGAATTCAGCAGACCGAATACCGCGTGTGCCGTCAGCCGGGCATCGGCTTCGGCCAGCTCGGGGGTCAGCTCGCGCAGCACGCTGACCCAGACCTCGACGTACTGGCGCTGCGCTTTGCGTACTTGCTTCTCGGCCGCCTCGGGCAGGTGCGCAAGGTCGCGGTCCTGGATACGGATCAGGTCAGGTTCGCCCAGGGCAAAGTCGAGGTGGAAGTCGATGAGGCCTTCCAGCGCCGCGGCCGGGTCGGCGTTGCGCGCCCGCACCTCCTGGGCACCCGCGAGCAGCCGGGTGCTGATCCCGACCAGCAACTCGACCAGCAGCGACTCCTTGTTGGGGAAGTGCCGGTAGATGGCCGGACCGCTGACACCGGCGGCAGCGCCGATGTCTTCCAGCCGCACCGCGAGGAATCCGCGCTCGGCGAACAGCCGTTCCGCAGCCGACAGCAGCTGCGCGCGCCGGTCGGATTTCAACTGGCTGCGCCGACTCGGGGCGTCGGGAGGGTCGGACTGGCCGTGGCAGGCGGACGTTGGCACGACGCACCTCCGTCCAATGGGTTAATCGCCACTAACGTAGCACGAGTTATTCGCCATTAACTCAAGCTTCAATGCGGTGCGGGGTGTCGGCGACGGTCTGGGCAATGCCGTTCTGGACGCGGCGGGCGGGCGATGGTATTCTCACCCCAGTTAATCAGCATTAACTGAAGTCTGGACTTCGCGCCGGGCCGGATCTGGACCGCCCGACGGCAAGGAGGCTGCTGCGGCGATGGACAAGGAACACACCGCCAAGGGCGGCAGCGCGAAAGTCGTTGAGCGGTGCACACTGCCGTTGACGGGCGTGGCGTGTGTGAACCGCATTATCACCGACCTCGCCGTCATCGACGTGTGCGACGACGGCTTGCACCTGGTCGAGACCGCCCCCGGGGTCTCGGAAGACGAGGTGCGCGCCAAAACCGAACCGCCCCGTGCGCTGGCGAAAACCGGGAGGCACTCGTGAGTTCGTCTGTGACCAGCCCCGTTCAGGCGCCGTCGTTCGCCGACGAGCACCGGCGACTGGTCGGTGAATTGAACGCCAAGCTCGCGGCCGCGGCTTTGGGCGGCAACGAACGGGCGCGGGAGCGTCATGTCAGCCGGGGCAAGCTGTTGCCCCGCGAACGGGTGGATCGACTACTCGATCCGGGCAGCCCGTTCTTGGAGCTGACCCCGCTGGCCGCCACCGGTATGTACGGCGACGAGTCCCCGGGAGCCGGGATCATCACCGGCATCGGCCGGGTATCTGGGCGCGAGTGCGTGATCGTCGCCAACGACGCCACCGTCAAGGGCGGCACCTACTACCCGATGACCGTCAAGAAGCACCTGCGCGCCCAAGAGGTTGCGTTGCAGAATCGGTTGCCGTGCATCTACCTGGTCGACTCCGGCGGCGCCTTCCTGCCGCGGCAAGACGAAGTGTTCCCCGACCGCGAGCACTTCGGGCGGATCTTCTACAACCAGGCGACCATGAGCGCCCAGGGCATTCCACAGGTGGCCGCGGTGCTCGGCTCGTGCACGGCGGGCGGCGCCTACGTGCCGGCAATGAGCGACGAGGCCGTCATCGTCCGCGAGC
Organism: uncultured Actinomycetota bacterium; assembly: GCA_963848535.1. Taxonomy (GTDB): domain Bacteria; phylum Actinomycetota; class Actinomycetes; order Mycobacteriales; family Mycobacteriaceae; genus Mycobacterium. The sequence continues at coordinate 15,800 of CAWKEM010000019.1, read as the reverse complement.
AGGGCACCATCTTTCTCGGCGGTCCGCCACTGGTCAAAGCCGCCACCGGAGAGATCGTCTCGGCCGAAGAGCTCGGTGGCGGCGATCTGCACTCGCGGGTCTCCGGTGTCACCGACCACCTCGCTGACGACGACGAGCACGCGCTGCGGATCGTCCGCACCATCGCGGCCACCTTCGGCCCGCGTGAGCCCAGCCAGTGGGAGGTGCGACCCCCGGTCGAGCCCAGGCACGCGCAGACTGAGCTCTACGATGTCGTGCCGCCGGATCCGCGGGTGCCCTACGACGTGCACGAGGTCGTCGTGCGGCTGGTCGACGGCGGCGAATTCAGCGAATTCAAGACAAACTACGGCAAAACGTTGGTGACCGCCTTCGCCCGCATTCACGGCCACCCCGTCGGGATCGTCGCCAACAACGGTGTGCTGTTCAGCGAATCTGCCCTCAAAGGAGCACATTTCATCGAGCTGTGCGACAAGCGCAAGATCCCGCTGCTTTTTCTGCAGAACATCGCCGGCTTTATGGTCGGCCGCGACTACGAGGCCGGCGGTATCGCCAAGCATGGCGCCAAGATGGTCACCGCCGTCGCCTGTGCCCGGGTGCCCAAGCTGACCGTCGTGATCGGCGGATCCTATGGCGCGGGCAACTATTCGATGTGCGGCCGGGCGTATTCGCCGCGCTTTTTGTGGATGTGGCCCAATGCGCGGATCTCGGTGATGGGCGGCGAGCAGGCCGCGTCGGTGCTGGCTACCGTGCGCGGTGAGCAACTCACCGCGGCGGGCACACCGTGGTCGCCCGACGAGGAGGAGGCGTTCAAGGCGCCCATTCGCACGCAATACGAAGACCAGGGTAATCCGTATTACTCGACGGCGCGGCTGTGGGACGACGGCATTATCGACCCAGCCGATACCAGAACCGTTGTTGGTCTTGCTCTTTCGGTGTGCGCCTACGCGCCGCTGGATCCGGTCTCCTACGGCGTATTCCGGATGTGATGAGCATGTTCGACACCGTACTAGTGGCCAACCGCGGCGAGATCGCGGTGCGGGTGATCCGGACCCTGCGTCGGCTGGGCATCCGGTCGGTCGCCGTCTACAGCGACCCCGACGCCGCTGCGCGGCATGTCCTCGAGGCTGACACGGCCGTGCGGCTGGGGCCCGCCGCGGCGCGTCAGAGCTACCTGGACATCACCAAGGTGCTCGATGCGGCGGCGCGCACCGATGCTCAGGCGATCCACCCCGGCTACGGCTTTTTGTCCGAAAACGCCGATTTCGCCGCCGCCTGCGAAGGTGCCGGGGTGGCGTTTCTGGGGCCGCCGGCGCGAGCGATACAGGTGATGGGCGACAAGATCACCGCCAAGAACGCGGTCGCCGCCTTCGGCGTGCCGGTGGTGCCCGGCGTGGCAAAGCCGGGCCTGACCGATGACGAGCTGGTCGCGGCGGCCGAAAAGGTCGGTTATCCGGTGTTGATCAAGCCGTCGGCGGGGGGCGGCGGTAAGGGCATGCGGCTGGTGGAAGACCCGGCCCGGCTGCGTGACGCGCTGGCGGGCGCCCGCCGGGAAGCCGCGTCGTCGTTCGGTGACGACACGCTGTTCCTGGAGCGATTCATGTTGCGGCCCAGACACATCGAGGTTCAGGTGCTGGCCGACACGCACGGCAACGTGGTGCATCTCGGCGAGCGTGAATGCAGCCTGCAGCGGCGCCATCAGAAAGTCATCGAGGAGGCGCCCTCGCCGTTGCTTGACGCTGCGACGCGCGCGCGGATCGGTGCGGCGGCCTGCAACACCGCCCGCAGCGTCGATTACGTCGGTGCCGGCACGGTGGAGTTCATCGTCTCCGCCGATCGTCCTGACGAGTTCTTCTTCATGGAGATGAACACGCGGCTGCAGGTGGAACATCCGGTCACCGAAGCGGTTACCGGCCTGGACTTGGTGGAGTGGCAGCTACGGGTGGCCGCCGGCGAGAAGCTGGCGTTCGCACAGGACGACATCGAAATGCGCGGGCACGCGATTGAGGCCCGGGTGTACGCCGAGGACCCGGCACGAGGCTTTCTGCCCACTGGCGGTCAGGTGCTGGCCGTGTTCGAGCCATCCGGTGCCGGCATCCGGGTGGACTCGTCGCTGTTGGCCGGGACGGTGGTCGGCAGCGACTACGACCCGATGCTGAGCAAAGTGATCGCGCACGGGGCCGACCGCGACGAGGCGCAGACGAAACTCGACCGCGCCCTGTCGCAGACCGCGGTTTTGGGTGTGCAGACCAATATCGAGTTTCTCCGGTTCCTGCTGGCCGACGATCGGGTGCGTGCCGGTGACCTCGACACCGCGCTGCTCGACGAGCGGCTGGCGGACTTCGCGCCGCTGCCGGCGCCCGACGACGTGCTGGCCGCCGCCGGTCTTTACCGTCAGTGGGCCTTGTCTCTCAGGGCCCTTCGGGCCTCGGGCAACCCGTGGGCGGTGCCGACCGGATGGCGGGTCGGCGGCGGCGTGGCGCCGGTCCGTACCGCGCTGCGCACCCCGCTGCGCAGCGAGACGGTATCGGTATGGGGTCCACCCGAGGCCGCCAGGGTGCAGGTCGGTGATGGCGAGATCCATCCCGCGACCGTTCAACTCGACCGTGCACAGATGAGTGTGACGTTGGACGGTCTGCGCCGGGAATACTGGTGGGCCGAGGAGGACCGGCACCTCTGGATCGCCGACGAGCGCGGAACGTGGCACCTGCGTGAGGCCGAGGAACACAAGATCCACCGCGCGGCAGGGGCGCGGCAGGCCGAGATCCTCAGCCCCATGCCCGGCAGCGTGATCGCCATCCAGGTGGCCTCCGGCGCCGAGGTTTCTGAGGGCGATGTGCTGGTGGTCGTGGAGGCGATGAAGATGGAACACGCGCTGGCCGCAACGGTTTCGGGACGAGCGGAGGTGCTGGTGTCCGTCGGTGACCAGGTGAAGGTAGACCAGGTGCTGGCCCGGCTGATCCCCGACGAGTCCGAAACAGACGCAGACGAAAACCAGAGCAAGGGCCCACGATGACGACATCGATTACGGCAGGGACGCTACCCAGGGAATACCAGGACCTCCGCGACACGGTTGCCGAGTTCGCGCGTACCGTGGTCGCGCCGGTGTCGGCCAAACACGATGAGGAGCACAGCTTCCCGTACGAAGTTGTCGCCAAGATGGGCCAAATGGGACTGTTCGGCCTGCCGTTCCCGGAGGAGTACGGCGGCATGGGCGGTGACTATTTCGCACTGTCGCTGGCGCTCGAGGAGCTCGGCAAAGTCGACCAGTCGGTGGCGATCACACTGGAGGCCGGTGCCAGCCTCGGCGCGATGCCCATCTACCGGTTCGGCACCGAGGAGCAGAAGCGTAAGTGGCTGCCCGACCTGACGGCCGGCCGGGCGCTGGCCGGCTTTGGGCTTACCGAACCGGGAGCCGGCACAGATGCCGGTGGCACCCGCACCACCGCCCGGCTCGACAATGGCGACTGGGTGATCAACGGCACCAAGCAGTTCATCACCAACTCGGGAACCGACATCACCTCGCTGGTCACCGTCACCGCGGTCACCGGAACCGCCGCGGACGGCAAGAAAGAGATCTCGACGATCATCGTGCCAAGCGGCACAACCGGATTCACGGTCGAACCGGTGTACAACAAGGTCGGCTGGAATGCGTCGGACACTCACCCGCTGACCTTCGCCGACGCCCGCGTGCCACAGGAGAACCTGCTGGGCGTGCGCGGGAACGGCTATGCGAACTTCTTGTCAATCCTCGACGAGGGCCGGATCGCGATCGCTGCGCTGGCGACGGGGGCTGCGCAGGGTTGCGTCGACGAAAGCGTCAAGTACGCCAAGGAGCGCCAGTCGTTCGGCCAGCCGATAGGCGCCTATCAGGCGATCAGCTTCAAGATCGCGCGAATGGAAGCACGTGCACACGTCGCCCGTACGGCGTACTACGATGCGGCTGCAAAGATGCTGGCCGGCAGGCCGTTCAAGAAGGAGGCAGCGATCGCCAAGATGATCGCATCAGAGGCGGCGATGGACAACGCCCGCGACGCTACCCAAATTCACGGCGGATACGGCTTTATGAATGAGTATCCGGTGGCACGTCATTATCGCGACAGCAAGATCCTCGAGATCGGTGAGGGCACCACCGAGGTGCAACTGATGCTCATCGCACGATCGCTGGGCCTGCAGTGAGCACGGGGGAGCGCAGCGGCAAGTCAATTGTCCAGCGCGGCTTGTGGTTCGAGGAATTCGAGATCGGCACGACATACCTGCACCGGCCCGGCCGTACCGTCACCGAAGCCGACAACGTCTTGTTCACCACGCTGACGATGAACACCCAGTCGTTGCACCTCGACGCGGCGTGGTCGGCCGGGCAGCCGGGATTTCGCGGTGAGCGGCTGGTGAACTCGATGTTCACCCTCTCGACGCTGGTGGGGCTGTCAGTGTCGCAGCTGACGCTGGGCACCATCGTTGCCAACCTCGGCTTTTCTGAGGTGTCGTTCCCCAAGCCGGTCTTCCATGGCGACACCCTGTACGCGGAGACCGTGTGCACCGGAAAGCGCGAGTCGAAGAGCCGGCCCGGCGAAGGCATTGTGACCCTCGAGCACACCGGGCGCAACCAGCACGGCGACGTCGTTGCGCGCGCGGTGCGTAACACGCTGGTCCAGAAGCGACCGGCCCCCGAAGCTGAAACAGAGGAAGTCCGATGAACCTACGTACCGCTGGTCCGGGGTGGCTGTTTTGCCCGGCCGATCGTCCCGAGCGTTTCGCCAAGGCCGCCGCTGCCGCCGATGTGGTGATCCTTGACCTCGAGGATGGCGTGGCTGAAGCGGACAAACCCGCTGCCCGCAAGGCACTGCGGGAGACCCCGCTGGACCCCGAGCGCACCGTAGTGCGAATCAACGCGGCCGGTACCGACGAGCACCCTCGCGACCTGGATGCCCTGTCCGAGACCCCGTACACGACGGTGATGCTGTCCAAGACCGAGTCGGCCGCGCAGGTGACCGCACTCGCGCCGCGCGACGTCATCGCGCTGATCGAGACCCCGCGCGGTGCGGTGTTCGCCGCCGAGATCGCTGCCGCAGAGGGCACCGTCGCAATGATGTGGGGTGCCGAGGATCTGGTCGCTGCCCTTGGCGGCAGCTCAAGCCGGCAGGCCGACGGCAGCTACCGGGACGTCGCCCGGCACGTGCGGTCGACGGTCTTGCTTGCCGCGTCCACATTCGACCGGGTCGCGCTCGACGCCGTGTATTTGGACATCGGCGACCTCGATGGCCTGCAGGTGGAGGCTAACGACGCCGTCGCGGTGGGCTTCGGCGGGACCGTCTGCATTCACCCGACTCAGATTCCGGTGGTGCGCAAGGCCTATCGGCCCAGTGCGGAGAAGCTGGACTGGGCGCGAAGGGTGTTGGCGGCGGCGCGGACCGAGCGAGGAGTATTCGCGTTCGAAGGACAGATGGTCGACTCGCCGGTGCTCAAGCATGCGGAGATGATCGTGCGACGGGCGGGAGAGGCCGTCTCCGGGTAGCGGTCAAGGGCGGACCGCAACCACGTTGCTAGCCATCGCCCGACGCGCCTAGCGGGCGATACCTGTGCCACGAGACGACCCGAGCGGCGCTGGTTAGTGCGACACGTTGTCGACTCAGCTGCGATCAACGCGTTCTCTTCGCATTTGAGCGCATAATGGTAACTGCGCCAGTGTCGCGGCGAGCGGAGCCTTTCGTGCAGCTGGCGATCGACTTCGGCTCGCGGTAGGTCCCGGCTGAACATTTGCTGTGACCACTGTTGCCCGCTGCGCCACGCGGTCCGAGCCAGGGAGGCGGTATGGCGGAGATTTCTCAGATGCCGACGGCTGTCGACCTCGAACCGGTGCAACTTGTCGCTGCGGACGGCACGCCGACGGCCGAACGTCGATATAGCCGCGAGCTTCCTGCCGAGACACTGCGCTGGCTCTACGAGATGATGGTGGTCACCCGAGAGCTGGATGCCGAGTTCGTCAATCTCAAGCACCAGGGAGAATTGGCGCTGTTCGCGTCCTGTCGCGGTCAGGAGGCCGCGCAAGTCGGCGCGGCGGCGTGCCTGCGCAAGACCGACTGGCTGTTCCCCCAATATCGTGAGCTCGGCGCGTATCTGGTTCGCGGCATCCCGCCCGGGCACGTCGGGGCCGTGTGGCGCGGAACCTGGCACGGCGGGCTGGGATTCACCAACAAATGCTGTGCCCCGATGTCGATTCCGATCGGCACTCAGACCCTGCATGCCGTCGGCGCGGCGATGGCCGCGCAACGCCTCGGCGAAGATTCGGTGACAGTGGCCTTCCTGGGCGACGGCGCCACCAGCGTGGGCGACGTTCACGAGGTGCTGAACTTCGCGGCCGTGTTCACCGCGCCGTGCGTGTTCTACGTGCAGAACAACCAGTGGGCGATCTCGTTGCCTGTATACAAGCAGACCGCGGCACCTTCCATCGCGCACAAGGCGATTGGCTATGGCATGCCCGGAATCCGGGCGGACGGCAACGATGTGCTGGCCTGCTACGCGGTGATGGCCGAGGCCGCCGCCCGGGCCCGGGCGGGTGGCGGCCCGACCTTGATCGAGGCGGTCACCTACCGGCTCGGCCCGCACACCACCTCCGACGATCCGACTCGATACCGGACTCAGGACGAAGTCGACCGCTGGGCGGCGCTGGACCCCATTCCGCGTTACCGCACGTACTTGCAGAGCCAGGGTGTGTGGTCGGAGCGCTTGGCGGACCGGGTTGCGGCCCGGTCGAAGCGAATGCGGGCCGAATTGCGCGACGCAGTGTTCGACGCGCCCGATTTCGACGTCGACGAAGTGTTCACCACGGTGTATGCCGAAATCACGCCCGGGTTGCGGGCGCAGCGACAACAGCTGCGGGCTGAACTGGCCCGGAATGCCGAGGAGGCGTGAATGACCCAGCTTGCCGATCGACCGGCTCACCCGGATCAAACGCTCACGGCGGCAGAGCGGAATGTCGCCCTCGGCGCGCAATCGCTGACCATGGTGCAGGCGCTCAACCGCGCGCTGCATGATGCGATGGCCGCCGACGACCGGGTTTTGGTATTCGGCGAAGACGTTTCGGTCGAGGGCGGGGTGTTCCGGGTCACCGAAGGACTGGCCGAAGCGTTCGGTGAGGCGCGGTGCTTCGACACGCCGCTGGCGGAGTCCGCCATAATCGGGATCGCGGTGGGGTTGGCGCTACGTGGCTTTGTGCCGGTGCCCGAGATCCAGTTCGACGGATTTTCCTACCCGGCTTTCGATCAGGTGGTCAGCCATCTGGCCAAGTACCACACCCGCACTCGTGGCGAGATCACCATGCCGGTCACGGTCCGGATCCCGTCGTTCGGTGGCATCGGCGCGGCCGAACATCATTCCGACTCCACCGAGTCATATTGGGCGCACACCGCCGGGTTGAAGGTCGTGGTTCCGTCTGACCCGGCTGACGCCTACTGGCTGCTGCGCCACGCGATCGGCTGCCCGGACCCGGTGATGTATCTGGAGCCGAAGCGGCGCTACTGGGGCCGTGGCATGGTCGACGCCAGCCGGCCCGAACCGCCCATCGGGCAGGCGATGGTCCGCCGGCCCGGCACCGACGTCACCGTGGTGACCTACGGCAGCCTGGTGAGCACCGCTGTTGCCACCGCGGAAGAGGCTCAGCAGCAACGTGGTTGGAGCCTGGAGGTCATCGATCTGCGATCGCTGGTCCCATTGGACTTCGATACCCTCGCCGCGTCGATCCACCGGACCGGACGCTGCGTGGTGTTGCACGAAGGGCCGCGCAGCCTGGGCTATGGAGCCGGTTTGGCCGCACGCATTCAGGAGGAGATGTTCTACGAGCTGGAGGCACCGGTGTTGCGCGCCTGTGGTTTTGACACCCCGTACCCGCCGGCCCGGTTGGAGCGCCTGTGGTTACCGGGCCCCGACCGTCTGCTGGACTGCGTCGAGCGCGCGCTGGACCAGCCATGAGCATCGACGAGCGGGTTAAGTCGTTCCGGGTTCCCGACCTTGGCGAGGGATTGGCAGAAGTGACGGTGTCGTGCTGGAACGTGGCCGTGGGCGATGATGTCGAGCTCAACCAGGTTTTGTGCTCAGTGGAAACCGCCAAGGCCGAGGTGGAAATTCCGAGCCCGTACGCTGGGCGGATCGTCGAAACACACGGCGCCGAAGGCGATGTGCTCGACGTGGGTGCGGTGCTGGTCCGCATCGACACTGCACCGCACAACAGCGATGTCTCGGCGCCGAACGGCGAGGCTGTGGTGCCCACACTGGTCGGTTACGGCGCCGACGCGGGCATCGACGCCAGCCGACGGACCAACCGGCCGCTGGCTGCCCCTCCGGTGCGCAAGCTGGCCAAAGAACTAATGGTTGATCTCGGTTCGATACCGCGCAGCACCGGCGGGGTGATCACCCGCGCGGAGGTGCTGGCGGCGGCTCACGGATCCGGAGACGGGCCGGACGTTCGACCGGTCCGCGGTGTACAGGCCCGCATGGCGGAGAAGATGACGTTGTCCCACCGGGAAATCCCGGCCGCGAAAGTCAGCCTAGCGGTTGATTGCACGGAATTGCTGCGGCTACGCGACTGCTTCCGTTCGGCGCATCAGGACATCACGCCGTTCGCGCTGACGCTGCGATTACTGGTTATTGCGTTGAGCCACAACATGGTTCTCAACTCGACCTGGATTGACTCGCCCGATGGCCCGCAGGTGCGCGTCAATCGTGGCATGCACCTGGGGTTCGGCGTGGCCACCAAACGTGGACTACTCGTGCCGGTGATCACCGACGCCCAGAACAAGACAACCCGCGAACTAGCCAGCCGGACATCCGAATTGATCACCGGAGCGCGCGAGGGCACCCTGACGCCGGTGGAGTTGCGAGGCTCGACGTTCACCGTGTCGAACTTCGGTGCGCTGGGCGTAGACGACGGTGTGCCGGTGATCAACCATCCCGAAGCAGCCATCCTCGGTATGGGCGCCATCAAGCCGCGTCCGGTGGTCGTAGGCGATGAAGTCGTGGTGCGTCCGACGATGGCGCTGACATGTGTGTTCGACCACCGCGTGGCTGACGGCGCCCAGGCAGCGCAGTTCATTTGCGAGCTGAGGGACCTGGTCGAGTCGCCGCAGACGGCGCTGCTCGACCTATAGTCCGTCTTCGTCGTCCCCGTCGCGCAGGAGTTTCTCGGGGTGGTGAGACAGGTTGGTTCGGGGTTGGCCGCGGTCTAAATGTGGTGGTGGGATCCATTCGGTGTCCCCGCTGGCGTTCTTGCGGGTGGTCCAGCCTGCGGGTTGGATGAGGCGGTGTTGGGGGCCGCAGCTGAAGGTCAGTTGGTTGACGTCGGTGGTGTGGCATGTGGCGTAGTCGGTGACGTGATGGACTTCGCAGTAGTAGCCGGGTACGGTGCAGCCGGGTGCCGAACACCCGCGGTCCTTGGCGTACAAGACAATCCGTTGGCTGGGTGAGGCGAGGCGTTTGGTGTGGTAGAGCGCCAGGGCTTTTGCCGTTGTCGAAGATGGCCAGATAGTGGCGGGCGTGGCGGGCCAGGCGGATCACATCGCTCATGGGCAGGATGCTGCCGCCGCCGGTGAGGCCACGTCCGGCGGCGGCTTGCAACTCGGCCAGGGTGGTGGTCACGATGATGGCGGCCGGCAAACCGTTGTGCTGGCCGAGTTCTCCCGAGGCGAGGAGCGCGCGCAGCGCCGCCAGCAGCCCGTCGTGGTTGCGCTGGGCGGGGGTGCGGGTGTCGTCCTCGATAGCGTGTTGGGTGGGTGGGCCGTCCACACGGGGGGCATCGTCGGTGGGGTTGCACATGCCGGGCGCGGCCAACTTGGCCAACACGGTCTCGACGGTGGCGCGGGCTTCGGGGGTGAGCCAGCCGTGCAGTGCCGACATGCCGTCGGCTTGCTGCTTGCCCAGCGTCACGCCGCGCTGGCGGGCGCGGTCGTCGTCGGTGAAGGTGCCGTCGGGATTGAGGCAATCGGCGAGCCGATCGGCCAGCCCGGCCAGTTGTTCGGGGCGATACTGAGAGCCCAGCCGGGCCAGGTGGGCTTCGGCACGGTCGCGTGTCGCGCCGTCAACCCAGCCCGGCAACTGGTGGTAGAACTTGCGGATCACCGCCACCTGGCCAGAACCGAGCTTGCCCTCCCGCTGCCCGGTGGCGGTGGCCGCCAACACCGGCGGCAGTGGTTCGCCGGTCAGTCCGCGCCGCGGGCCCAGGTCGGCGGCTTCGCGGATGCGCCGGGATGCTTCGGCACGGCTGATCAGCGTCCATTCGGCCAGCGCATGCCAGAGTGTGCCGCCCAGTTCTTCAGGAGTGGCTTGGCGGGCAAGGGAATTGATCAGCGGATGCTCTACCGCCGGTATCCGCCGACGCACCCGCTCACAGCGCTCCAACAACGCCAACCAGTCCGGGGTGGCCAACGCGTCGAAGTCCAACCCGGCCACTTTGTCGACCGCGGCATCCAAGGCATCGAAAGCCGCTGTGATCGCCTCCCGATCAACCACCCCGCCAGAACCCATAACCCGAAACTATCTGAGCCCACCGACAAAAACCGCCGCTGAGAAACCATTGAAACTCAAGTGGCGCAAGTTGTTTCAAGCGCAGGGCGAACACTACCTGCGTTGTGCCGCCGCCAATCTGCTTGCGAAATCAGGCGATTGGATTGAGTGCGCCTGCGGCCCGACCTCTGTGCGCATCGCGAACTCGTGCTGCTCGTTGTCCAACGATCCCGGGCTTGCGGTGGCGCGCATGGTGGCTTTGGTCGCCAGCACCGCCTCACGCGGGGCGGCCGCGGGCCCCGCCGCCAGCTCCAGCGCCGCGGCGACCGGGTCGTCGGCAACACTGAGCGCCAAACCATGGCGCACGGCGGATTCGGCTTCAAAGCGCATGCCGAACAGCAGGGCGGCGCGGGCGACCTGAGGGCCTACCGCCCGTTGCAGCATCCAGGTGGCACCCCCGCCCGGATGTAGCCCAAGCTTCTGGAAGCGCGCGTCGAACAATGCGGCCGGCCCGGCGATGCGCACGTCGGCGGCCAGTGCCAGATTCAGGCCCGCGCCGACGGCCGCCCCGTTGACTGCGGCGATAGTGGGCAGCCGGCAGTTACCGACGGCCATGAAGCCGTCGTAGAGCCGCTGCAATTCCGTCTCCGCGGTTCCGACGCCCGCAGCCCCCAGGGCGCTGAGGTCGGCGCCGGCGCAAAAAGCCTTGCCCGCCCCGGTGACCACCACGGCGTGCACTTCGGAATCGGCTTCGGCGCGCTCCACCGCGGCGCGCAGACGCGCCGACATCTCGCCGGTCACTGCATTGCGCCGATCGGGGTCGTTGACGGTGATGAGCGCGACGTGATTTTTGACCGTGAACAAGACGAGGTCGGATTGGGCCATCGGGCATCTCCGCAATTTCTGGTTTCCCGGCGGCTCCGGCGAGACCCAGGTAAGAGTACTTCGCCGCCTATGATGCGTGGCCTGTGATGTTGGCGTGGCCTGTGATGTCGCTGTCATTTACCGTGATTACGGTTCGGCTCGCCGCGGGCCCGTTTTGTCTTGCGCTCGGGCGCAAGGCGCTACGATACGTTCACGTCGGGAAGGGGAAGGTCATGTCGCTCAGAAGCAGGGTCGGTGTCGCGTTCTCGTTGTTTCTGTGCGCCTGCACGCTGAATAGTTGCATCGGTATCTATCCGACTACGATCAATTTGTGACCGCTGATGTGGCGCGACAGCGCCACATCGATGACGGCAAAAAACTTCTAGTGGCCCTCTCCCACCCGGTAACGTCGCGTCGGGGTGTCGCGGCACGGCAGGGTTTCCTTTAAACCCCTGACTGCATCAATGGTGGGATGATGCGACCCGCCGCGGGCCGCGGCTCACCATGGCATGCTTGCCCATCGTGGTGACGAGTAAGGCGGCCGGCTCGCCGTTGGCCGATTTCGTCTCCCCGCTCAGGCACGCGGGGCTAAGATCGGTCGCGACCGGAAGGGGAAGGCTATGTCTCTCAATAGCAGGGTGGGTGTCGCGCTGTCGTTGGTTTTGTGCAGTGGCGCGCTCAATAGCTGCATCAGCCTCTATATAACCAAGTTCTGATCGAGGATGTGGCGCGACAGCGCCACGACGATGAGGGCACAGAGTGGCTTCATCGTGGCCGGCACCCCCGCCTGCCCCACCGGTCAACAGCTGCTTCGAAGTCGCTGGTTCCCACCCGGATTGCAACATGTGACAGCCACCCACTGAACCAGTGCCCCGGCACAACTCGAACATGCGACCAAGGGATTAGGAATCATAGCTTTCCAGCACATTCCACCAGTTGACGGCAGATATTGAACTTCCCTGCACGCCAAGGGGATATGTCTCACAAAACCACGGCCCTAGGTTACGTCAGTTGACGGGGAATCACAGACATATTCGGCGAATAAACGATGACTCGCGCGACAGGGGAGACCAAGAATGACCGATCCGAGCTATCGGTTTAACGTTCCGGTGTCCGCCGAGGCCCTAAGGGTGAGCGATTGGCTGCCCACCACCGACGGCGCCATGAGTCGGTACGTCCAACACTGTGTTATTACCCAGTCTGCCTGGGGAGTCACTGACCGGGATTACAACAAGCGCGCCGCCGTGTGGGAGAACCTCGGCCCAAAGCCCGTGCTTTTTAGCTGGTGGGTCGCTAGCATGTCCGACCAGGGTCGGGGTAGGAAAGGCCAGTGGGCGAGGTGGCGTTCGAGCCTTACCGGCTGTCGATGCTGATCGGCCAGGGCGGAATGAGCAAGGTTATCGTGGCGGCCGCGATAGCGCTCGCACCGTTCTCGGTGGTAGCCACCACACCCGGTGTGGCACAGGCGGCTCCCTGGGCCCCATGTGCGGGCGGTGGGGCAGACTCCAAAGCCTGCAAGGACTGTCTGATGTTGACGGCGCAATATCGTATTCGGACGCCCGGCATGTGCTACGAAGCCGGGCCGGCTCCGGCGCCATCGAGCACGGTGCCGGTGCAGATCCCACCGGCCGGGCCGCCAATTTCCCTGCCCCCGATTCCGGTCCAGACCCCGCAGGTCGTTCCGCCAAGTCCCCCGCACCCGAGCACGATTCCGGTACAGACCCCGAAGATCAATCCGCCGGCCCCCGGGGCGCCAAGAAACGCCTCGCTGGTGACACCGCCGAAGGGGCTGGATGCGTCACCGCAGGCGGTCGCGGCTGCCAAGGCCGCACCGGCGGCGCGGATTAACCCCACCACGCCACCGCCGCCCCCGACCCCGGTGGACTTCAACCACCAGGTGCAGAATGTGGTCAACGCCCATAGTGGCGACGCTGACGTCGTAAAGACTAACAACCAGGCGCTGCCGCGCCCCCGCCGTTGGGACTACGTCGACTACGACGACTACCACCGCCCGACCCTGTACAACCCACTCAATCAGGCGATGACCTTCCGCTACTTCTATAACGGCGCCTACCGGGAGATCTACGTCCCGGCGGGCGGGCGGGTGGTGCTGGATGCCGCCACGGTTGGCCTATTCCCGTTCACCGCGGTCGGCGACAGCTACGTGGTGTCGGGCAGCTTCTACGGCGGGGCCTGGGTACCGCCGGACGGCTGGACCGGCCCACCGCCGCCGGACTACACCCCGCCGGCGCCCCCGGAGGTGTACCAAGACGTCTCAGCCCATATCCCGGCCGATAACCAGACCGTTCGGGTCGGCCAAGTAATGGTGGTGGGCCGCGACGATAGCCAGTCTGCGGGCAGCCAAGACACCTTCCTCCTCGACGACACCACCTTGGCGTGGGGTCAGGTCAACGATCCCAGCAGCAGCGCCCAGATCACGGTGACTAAGACTCAGTCCCTGCCGGGCGTCGGGCCGACCGACAATGGCAGCTTCCTGGTGGCGCTGGCCGGTCATGAGACCACCCGACCCACCCAACCCGCCCAACCCACTCAACCCTGGTGGCCCCTGGCGCTGCGCTACGGGGCGTTGTTGGTAGCAGTGGGTCTTGCCGCCTGGATGCTCAATCGTCTCCGAAACAGACCGCGGGTCTGACCGCTAGTGTTCTGCGCCAAGGTTGAGAGGGGGGAGGGGGCAGTGATGGGTAGGGGGGTGTCGTGCGGCAGGGGGAGAGGGGGTTGTGGGCGCGGCATTGGTAGAGGGCGGGGTCAGGGTGGTGGGGTTTACAACAGAGGCGAGGTTGGGGGGATCGAGATAGAGCCGACGGGTGGACCTTTGATGAAGGGGGTGTGTGATCTGAACGTGTCCACAGGTGTGGTTGCGAGAGGGCTCCGTGGCCGCCGATTGGTTAGCTAGGCCGTGGCAGGCCGGCCAGTGCGTGGCGTCGGGGGCTGGCGTCGAGCGGCGGGCATATGTCCTCGGGGGGGGCAGTGTGGGCGGCGAGGGGGGGGGGGTGAGCGGGCGGCCCGTCGAGCCGCACCAAAAAGCGCCGCCGCCGCGTTAGCATATGATCTGGACACGCCGAGCACGGCGGCAACTTCCTGTGGTGTGCCGCGGAGCCCAATAGAGAGGCATCGCTGCGCCAGGGTTGGGCGACTGTCGCGCGCCACCGCTGCAACGTGTCACGCTCGTCATCATTCATATAACTCGGCCACCGGCCGACACTTGCGCGACAAGAGCCTACCATTTATTCATATAATTCCTCTGACTCTTTCGGCACAACTCGAACGTGCGACCTCGGGATTACCAAACGGTATGACCCGACGATGCCGGTTGTTGCTTAATTTTCCTGCGCGACAACTAGATTGGTGATCTAGACGCTCCCGTGACAGCCGGTCAATTCCGGCCGACTCCAGGTCATTCGCGGTGAATAAGCGGTAACCGGATCCCGATGCCTATTCGGCGCTCTCGGTCAATACGGCTACGCACCGGCAAGGTGCTCAGGCTCCTGGCGCGTGGAGGACGAATGGAGTGTTCTCGGCCGATCCAGCATCCCCGACAGGGTATGTCAGCAAATGCTGCGTCACACAGAACCAGTGGTGTGCATGAAACCCGAGATGCTCCAGATGTTGGTGTTAGCACGAATACGAGGCCGGCGTTGGGGCACTCCACGCTTCCACACGGCCATAGGCAGGTGCACACTTGTGGCATGGAGGTATGTGAGCTCACCGCCGTCCCGCTGACCGTAGCGCCCCTGTCCCTGCGGCGGGCCCAGACGTCGACGTCACCCCGGCTGGCGTGATCGTGCCCGCCGGCGGGCCCGAGCCGCGCCGCCCGCTGAACGGCATCTCGGACGTACGCGCGTTCTTTCACACCAACGCCGTGCCGCTGTACTTCATCTCGCCGACCCCGTTCAACCTGCTAGGCATCGACCGCTGGGTACGGAACTTCTTCTACCTGACGTACTTTGACTCTTTTGAGGGCGCACATTCGCGCGTGTTCGTGCCCCGGCGGCGCGACCGCATTGATTTCGGGTCCATGGGGGATGTATGCAACCACCTCCTGCGTGATCCCGAGACACTGGAGTTCATCGCGCGCCGAGGGCCCGGTGGCAAGGCCTGCTTTGTGATGCTTGACGAGGAGACCCAGGCCCTCGCGCGCCAGGCGGGGCTCGAGGTCATGCATCCCCCGGCGGAGCTGCGCCATCGCCTGGGCTCCAAGATCGTCATGACGCGTCTGGCCGACGAGGCGGGCGTGCCGAGCGTGCCTCACGTGATCGGGCGGGCCGGCTCCTACGACGGGTTGTCGGCGCTCGCGCAAAGCGCCGGGCTGGGAGATGACCTCGTCGTCGAGGCGGCCTATGGTGACGCCGGCAGTGCGACGTTCTTTGTGCTGCGGTGAGCGCGACTGGGACCGTTGCGCCGGTGACCTGGTGGGTCAGCAGGAA
>CAWKEM010000018.1:0-111844 GCA_963848535.1 uncultured Actinomycetota bacterium | reverse complement strand
TGGCCTCATCATTTCGGTGGTGAGCACGTCGCGCCTAGGGACTGAAGTCACCTCTTATGACGACCTACGTGCCACGCGCGTGATCCCTTATGGCGGCTTGCACCGCCGCAAACCGCGACCGTGCTCGCTCGTCGGCGGCTTTCTGCTCGGCGGCGGTGACGACTATCGCGTCGGGGCCCGGGAACACGGTCGCCTCATCACCGGTGGCAAGCCACCGAACCCGGTATGGCGGCTCACCATCCGGCGAATGCACCGCGGTGATCAATCCGCGCAGATCCGGGTGCCCGATCGTGCCGCTCTTGATTACGGGCCAGTCCCCGACGGTGGCCTTCATTATTAATTCCCTTTCGATCACACTCGCGCATGCGATGCATGGAGATCCCTACATGGCGAAAGGCCTGGTGTCCAACCGTTATTGGCGGTTTCCACCCAGTCGACTTATGCGATCACGCCGCCGACAGTGCGCTCTAGCGATGAATCTCCAAGACGTCGCGCACGGGTCGCCGCGGCGTCGGCTCCGGAGCCCCCTTGCCCGCAAGTTCGGTGCCGACCCGGATCAAAACCTGGGGCATTGCCGCGGCATTGGGCATGAGCTCCCGAATAATGTCACGACTGGCTTGCAGCTCCGTTACGTGCGTCACGGTGCACGTCGCCAGGCCAGCCATGGTGCACTCCAGCAAGATCGCCGAAAGCGCCTGTCCGCAATTAAGGGCGTCCGCGCGTGTGTCCGCAGACGTGGATAACACAAGGATTTTCGCTTCATCGTGGATGCCCGCAGAACTCTTCCGGGTGTGCCCGTCGGCGGGAAACCGGCGATTCACGTCGTCTGCGCTACGCTCCGCCTCGTTCGCCAGCGCGTCTTCGGGTATGCCTTCGGAGTCCCTGGACGGAGCCGTCCACCAACGTAGTTCATGGTGGTAGAGGTCGTCATAGCGGCGCAGGGCTTCATGGAGGCGAGACGCCTCCACCAGCCGGGGCCGCGCGTCGTCGGCCAGTACGTCAAGGTTGGCCAGATCGCTGTCGAAGGTGCTGCGCAGCACCGGCTCGAACGATGCCCAGCCCTTCGGTGCGCGGAGCGGGCGTCGGTCGGTCCTGCGACGCAGTATCGCCGCGGCGCGATCGCGCCGGGCCGTGGCGACGTAGTCGGCCGAGGCGAAGTCGATCGAGGCCAGGTGGTCGAGGTTGTTGGGGTTAGGAAACTGGTCGACGTTGGTTTCCCACCCTACGGCGGCCATCGCGACTCGGAAGTGATCGAGCACCGCCCCACAGCTGATGATCGACTCGCGGCCTGAGCTGTCAGTCGAGGTCACTATCCGGTGCGGGTCAGCGAACAGATCGACAGTCGTGCCGCTGGCAACCCATCGCCAAGGCTGGCTGTTGTGCAGCGAGGGAGCTCGGCACGCTAGCTCCACTGCCCTTTTGATCACCTTGGTGTCGACCGTCGTTTGGGTCATCTTTCCCTACCTTTCCTGTCTTGCTTCGACCCTCAGGCATGCGGACATCACACGCCAGGGTCCTTGGTCCCCAGGGTCACGTCATTGGACTCGCGCAAGACCAACGGCCATCGAAGTTGCCAGCGCCGAGGCGTTGGCCCAAGGACTAAACCGTTCCGAATGATGACCTTTGTCTCTATTGCGGCATGGAGTGCACGGCAAACGATGAAGACGACCAAGCCACCCTAGTGCTCCGTCTGCGATTTGATCTGGTGAAGGGTCTCGCGGCGGCACTGTCACGTTAATTGGAATGTGTAGTGGTGCAGTTGGTTTTGGAGCTGTAGCGCTGGATCAGCGCTGGTTCGTTGACATTTCAGGCGGCAGTGTCGAGCGCGGTGACCTGACGCCAGATCGCGAAGCGTTCTGCCATTTCGGTTCGCCATCCGGTCGCGCTGAGCAGATGCCGTCGCGGTCGGAAGTGTGCGGAAATGGCACTGAAGGCGGACAGGGATCGTTGCGCATGCCGCACCGATTTAAAGCGTTTCATCGCCCGTTCACGCTGTCGGGTGGGCTGATGAGAGTTCTCGGCGCGATTGTTCAGATACTTCGACTGCCGGTGGGTCACCGATGGCATCAGCTCGCGGTGAGCGACCCCGTAGCTGGCCAGCTTGTCGGTCACCAGCACACGCGGAACATACCGCAGGCCCTTGAGCACCTTACGGAAGAACCGCTTGGCTGCCTTGGTGTTTCGGCGTGACGGCATCGTCAAGTTGTTGATCTGGTGTGGTGGTAGCGAGGATTGGTAGTTGTGGCGATTGCGGCGAGGTACAAGGGCTACCGGTATCCCATCGAGGTCATCGGGCACGCGGTGTGGCTGTATCACCGTTTCGCGCTGAGCCTGCGCGACGTCGAGGAGCTGATGCTGGCCCGCGGTGTCGTGGTCACCTACGAGACGATCCGGTCCTGGTGTGCGAAGTTCGGCCCGGACTACGCCGCCCGGTTGCGTCGGCGGCGACCCCGTCCCGGCGACAAGTGGCACCTCGACGAGGTCTTCGTGAAGATCAACGGCACCACCCATTACCTGTGGCGCGCGGTCGACCAGCACGGCGACGTGCTCGACATCCTGGTGCAGTCGCGACGTAACGCGCTGGCGGCCAAGCGGTTTTTCCGTAAGCTGCTCAAGGGCCTGCGATACGTGCCGCGGGTGATCGTCACCGACAAGCTGGCCAGCTACCAGCTTGCCCACCGCGAGCTGCTGCCGTCGGTGACCCACCGCCGCTCCAAGTACCTCAACAACCGGGTCGAGAACTCCCATCAGCCGACCAGGGTCCGGGAACGGGTGATGAAACGCTTCGCCTCGCCTGGGCAGGCGCAACGGTTCCTGTTTGCGTTCGGCAGCATCCGACAGCACTTTCGGCCCCGTCGTCATCTGATCAGCGCGCCCCAATGGCGGCACGAGATGACCAACCGCTTCGCGGTCTGGCACGAGATCACAGCCGCCGCAGCGGCATGAAAGACACAGTCAGCCACTACATTCCGCCACAGAATCCACTCACATCAACTGCGCCACAAGCATTCTCAGATAACTTGACGATGCCGCTGGCGTGCCCATCGTCCAGTCGAAAATCGCAGCCAGTGGAATGACCACCGCGTTTTCGCCGAACTCCGGGGCCATCGTCAAGACTTCGTTGATCAGGCAAATCATCTGCTCAACACTGTGCAGATGGCGCTTACGGTAGGGCTTCGTGCGCGGCACCTGGGCGATCATCTGATGTACGTACATGCGCACCACGGGATCGGTATCAATCAATTGCTGGAATTCGATGAGCACGGGATGCAGCACGACCTGCTCACCTCTGGCCTCCACTCGCTTCCAGTGACCGGTAAGCCACGACTCTAAGGCGGCGTGGTCCTGCGGCAACCACCCGGCCCGGCGCCGCACATCCCCGTTCCAACCCTGGACAAAACGGCCTGATTCCTCGTTCATGCGACCCCTTTCACCCGTGCGGGTTACGAAACCGGCGGCCCTGCGCGACTACGCGCAGGTGACCGGGTGGCGCTGGAAGGTGGAGGAATCCTTCCAAACCGCACGAAGCTGGCCGGGCCGGACGAGCACCAGGTACAGCGCTGAACCTCCTGGCACCGCTGGACCATCCTCGCCATGCTCGCCCACGCCTTCCTGGTCGTCACCATCGCCGGCACAACGTCTATCACATCGGCGGCCAGGCCAGCATCGAACAGATACTCAGCGTGATCGAAGAACATCAGATCCGCCCGCTGGTGGTGAGCTTTACTGGTAGGTAGCCGCCACGCACCGGTCCAGGCGGAGACTCCCGCCCTCTTCGCGACCTGGCCTGAGCCAGACAGGATCGCTATGAGGAGGTCCTGATGAGAGCCCGAATATGGGGGCGAATACCGGTTTGGAATACGTCCTCAGGAGCAACCTGACGACGGTGAAGAGATCCTGGGATCCGCGCGGCCGCCGACCCGAACACGGACCTTGCCCGCCTGCGGGCGGCGCGGGCCCGGTCGCGTCGGTGATATCGGTCGGCTTCGCCTTGCCACTCCCCTTTTCCGCGCTGGTGTGGCAATACGTCGGCAAACGAATATGCAGCGTCTATCCGTATAGCGATCCTGGCGATGCGGCTTAAACGCGCCCTCGTGGTAGCACCTATCGGTGCTGGAACGTCAATACCATTGCGGCGGCGTTGTCGCGGCAACGGTGTGGAACGTCCCACACGTGTCCCGGTGATCTGATGTCCCGGCTCGTCAGAGCGGAATCGACCGCCGGCGGTGATGACATAGATCGTGTCGTGGGTGTGGCGGTGAAACTGCGTGGCTGTCCCAGGCGTGATGGTGGCCTCGTAGATCCGGACGGCCTGGTTGGCCAACTGTTCGACGTGGTGAGGCTCGATAGTCACGTCGACCCACTCAACACCGAAATCGCTCCCATGATCGGTGGGATTCATGCCGACCCAGCAGTTTCCGATGTGAGCAGCCCGACCTGGCTGAGCCAGTTGATGGTGTCGGCGAGCTGTTGTTTCAACGGGGTATGGCCCAAGCCGAGCTCCTCGCGGGCTACCCGGTCATCGACTTGGAGGTCCCCGACTGCGCGCCGATACTTCGCAACGCTGAGTTGTGGCTGGTGACCGGTGACCGCAGCGGCGGCGGTTGAGGCCAGACACAGCAGGGCCAGAAGCGGTTTCGGAGTCACCCGGGTGGTGCGGCGTTTGCCCAACAGGTCCTCGATGGTGTTGACCACCTCCTTGAACGAGGCGTGGACCCCGCCGACGATGATGCGCCGCCCGATGCCGCCGGCGTTCACCGCGGCCAAGTGTGCGCCCACCACGTCATGCACCCAAACCCATGTCGCCGCCCCGGGCGGCACCACCCGTAGCCTGCCAGTAGCAATGGGCAAAATCAGCTGCTGCGACCAGTTCGACACGTCATAGGCCCCAAGGATGTTGACCGGATTGAGGATGACGGCGTTGAGCCCACGGTGCGCGCACGCATATGCAATCAGCGCCTCGGCAGCCAATTTGCTCTTTCCGTAGTTGTCCCCACGTCGACGAGCATTCGACGGCGTGTGCTCGTTGATCAGCACCCCCGGCTGATAGCCGAAGGAGGAGATCGACGAGGTATAGATCAACCGCTAGGCGCGCCGCGCGAGCACCGCGTCGATGACTGTTGCGGTCCCCGCGACATTGCCGCGGAACTGCGCGCGCCGATTTCTCGACCACGTCGAGGTGTTGGCGGCCAGGTGAAACACCGCATCCGTGTCGGACCTCAACGTGTCCATCACCGAGTCGGGATCGGTGAGATCCCCGAGCCTGACGTCCACCCCGGGCGACAAGACATCAACGCGGTCAGTAGGCCGACACAACGCCGTGACCTGCCAACCATCCGCGACCAGGCGTTCGGTCAGGTGACGGCCGACGAAACCGGCGGCCCCGGTGACGTACGCACTGCGAGCCATGAGCGATCCTTTTTCTCGGGCGTCTTGATGCGTCAGCGGCCGTGCGGCTTGGTCGATGTTGTGCGTGAAAGGGTGAACGTTGTTGTCGCAACTTATTGTTGGAGTTCAACAATCCATTCGCGCGCTTTGGCAGCTTCAGCGGTCGGGAATGTCCGCCACTGCCCAGGCATCAGCAACGCCCCGAATTTGGTCGCCCGACTCATCCATTCCACGTCAGTGACGAGCGCGCCGCGTTCCCAGTCGAAGAAGTGACTGAAGGTGAACTTCGTATCCTCCCAGCCAAAGCCGGGATCGACCCCGGCGAAATCAGGCGCGATCTCGGTGTAGGCCCGCAGCTTTTTGTGCCGAGTCAGTTTGTCTTCGATGTACGGTATGATCACCGTTTCGTAATCGGCCTTCGTTAGATGCCCATGGCATGCAAACGCCGAGACATTGTCGGGAAAGTCTTTCAGCGCCTCGATCACGATGTCCTCCTGAATCGATCTGGGGGTCTGCTCTCGTCTCGTTATCGTGTCCTCGCCGAGGGTCCTGGTGTAGAGGCCATAGTCACCAACGAAACGCCGGTGCTCACTAACTGGTCGCGGGTGATTGGCGCCGCGGTGATGACTTTCGCCCCTGGGTGTAGCGGACCTTCGCCCGTGACGTATTGGACGGGTGCGGGTGTGGGCTGGAAGCTAGGGAGTCAATGATGCACGCTGATAGGCAGAAAATTCGTAACCCGGGGCTGTTCCGCGTGTTTGGTGTCGTGCTGCTGGTTCTTGGCGGCATCGCCGGCGCAGTTGTGGGTACGTTCTTTGTGATGTTGAGAACGGTTAGGGGAAACCAGGACCGGGTCAAGCAGCTGACGCGCCTTCGCCTTTGGAGGTGGTGCAACGACACCGCCTGCAAGAGCGCGGGAGGCCGGCATTCCCCGTTGGCGCTTTTGACCCATGTAGGGCGTCGCAGTGGGCGGACCTACCAGACGCCTCTGGGGGCGGTCCCGCAAGGGGACGGTTTTGTCCTGGCGTTGGCCTTTGGCCGCCAAGTCGACTGGTGCCAAAACGTGCTGACCGCCGAGACGTGCAAGCTTGCCTACAAGGGCAAGACCTACGAGCTGGAACGCCCCGAGATCGTGTCTGCACCCGAGGTGGAGCGGGTATGGCCAGCATGGAGGCGGATGGCGATACGGGGTCACGGACGCCAGGATTTCTTGTGGCTGCACGAAAAGAAGCAGAACGCCCCAACGTCGCAGCAGGCCGAGCCGCTGGTCAAACACGGGGCGAAATGACCTGGTAGGCGGCTACGGTGCTACGGTGGCGCCGCCACGGACGCCCGACCCAGGGAGACCCTCCGCAGAACACGTTGCTTCCTGACTTTTATCACCGCAGCGGATTCGCCGATCGGACAAGTCTGTGACCTGCGTGTTCACGCGCATCGGCCTCCGATTTTGCGCACTAGCGGCTGGGCGAAATGCACACCAGGGCGACTCGAATCGGCCAGATCCGCCGTCTCGAGGAGCGACCCCAACACCAATCCGACAGTTAGCGGTTTCCTAAATGTGTTGCTGTGCAATATATTTCGAATCATCGCACGTCCCGCGCAAAGCGCCTTCTCGGAACATATTGGGAAATACCCGCGAGCCGCCATGCGACCTGCGGAAGTCTACCGACGAGGTGCGCACCAGTTTGATAAAAGTCAGGCCCCAACGTCGCAGCAGGCCGAGCCGCTGGTCAAACACGGGGCGAAATGACCTGGTAGGCGGCTACGGTGCTACGGTGCCGCCGCCACGGACGCCCGACCCAGGGAGACCCTCCGCAGAACACGTTGCTTTACACGTGCCGCAGATCGAACGACAACGGCCGCTACCACCTGCGCCGCAGGCAGTGGGGTTGTCGAACCTGCAGGATCGACCCGGCGCCGGCCATCGGGAGCGTGTAGCTATCCGTGCCGACGGTCGCGGACGCCTTGAGCCGGGCGGTTGCCGGCAATCCACTCTCCTCGTATACCTCCAGTACCTCGACCTCGCGGATCTCGAATCCACTCGGCCTGGCTCTGCACATCGCGGATAGTCGCCAGTACGTCGGCGAACGGCGCGTTAATCTGCACGACCTTCGTGGCGCTGTCAGTAGGCATGGTCGTCATCTCCGTAGTAGCTGTGCCGAAGCAGTTAGGCGGTATTTCAGGTGGGAAGCGCTCTATCTGGAGTTATCGCGGTGTGGCGGACGCGGTCTACCTCATCTCTCTTCTCGAGCTCGCCGCCAATGGATGTACTGCATGGTGCCTTCCTCGAGTGGTATTTCGGGTTGCCATCCCAGCTCGTTCCTGGCTTTAGTACCGTCAAGATAATTCTCAATGTTGAGGCTGCGGAGAGCTGCGAGTGTCAGATACGGCATCTTTTTGGAACGCCGCAACTTAGCGAATGTTTCCATCGAATAGCACCATATCCAGGCCACGCGGTAGGGCATCGTTACCCAAGGCCGCTGCAGACCCCGCGCATTGATCATGGCTTCGGTGAATTCCTTTAACCGTACCGGCTCAGGCCCGGCTACGTTGTATACCTGGCCGATGGCTTTGTCGTTCGTGGCAGCCAAGATAGCCAGTTCAGCTATATCGGATACGTGAACAATCGAGTATCGGGGATTAGCGCTGCCCGGCCACATCATAATGGGAAAGGAACTCTGGTTATATACGTGGTCAGCAAGAAGCCGGTCGCGGGGGCCATATGCAGTGCCTATTCTGATCATCGAGACCTGGATTTTTCCCTGCCCGTGGTATTTCCGACAGGCCTGCTCCGCGAGTAGTTTAGCATAATCGTAGTAGGTCAGCGGCGTTTTCTGCACTTCACATGGGCTGGACTCGTCGGCCGGAATATCACCTTTTTGGGAGGTATCACCGTAGACCGCGCAAGAACTGACGTGAAGAAAACGTCTCACCCCTGCCTCAGTGCTCGCCCTCAACATATTCTCCGTACCCTGCACCGTGGTCTTCTCAAACTCGTCCCATGTCCCCCAGCCCGGAGTGACTTTTGCCGCGGTGTGAAAGACGATCTCGATGCCCCGCACGATTGGTGGCAACGTTTGGTATTCGGTGATGTCGCCGAAGACAATCTCCGCTTGAGTGGCCTTGAGATGACTCAGATCAGAGGTCTTGCGGGCCAGCGCACGAACCTCGTGGCCCTTTGCCAGGAGACGTTCGACGAGAGTGCTTCCAACCAGTCCGGTGCTTCCCGTAACCAGCATCTTCATGCTGCCTGCCTAGTCAACTGGTTGGTGTGTTGCTGACATTTCTGTGGCCATAGAAGGAGCGATGGCTGTTTGATCATTCAGGGTATTCCTGAGCGATCCGAAGCGTCAAGTATGGGTTTGTTTCCGTGAATATTGAGATTGCGGCTCACTGAGAACGTGTGTTTCATCCCATTTCGGGCAGGTGTACATTGGAGGAAAATGACTTGCAGACAGTTATTTTGTTAAGGGTACTCTTGACCGCTCTGCCTATCGGCATCTAAAATTCAGCAGCCAACAGTATTGAGGAGAGCAGTGATGGGTAATGAGTCGGATGACTTCAAAGGACGATATGGGCCGTGGGCGCTTATTGCCGGCGCCTCTGTAGGGCTGGGCGCGGCTTTTTCGTCCGAACTGGCACAGAGGGGCTTGAACCTGGTATTGATTGCGCGCAGGCCCGGTCCGCTCGAGTCAAGGTCCGCTGAGCTCAAAGACAGATACGGCATATCGGTGAAGACCATTTCCATAGATCTGGCCGCCCCGGATATGTTGCAGACAATAGCAGCAGAGACAAACGATCTCGAAATTGGTTTGCTGGTATACGACACCGCCTACATGCTTATCGGTTCCTTTCTTGGCCATCCCGTCGAGAGCCATCTCAGGGCTATTGATGTGAACTGCCGCGGGCCTCTGATGCTGGCGCATCACTTTGGGCAGAAGATGAGCGAAAGGAAGCGGGGCGGGATCATATTGATGACGTCGCTTTCCGGGATGCAGGGTGCGCCCTGGCTGGCCAGTTATGGTGCCACCAAGGCCTTCAACATCGTGTTGGCCGAGGGCCTGTGGTATGAACTCAAGTCCGAAGGAGTCGACGTCATGGCCTGTTGCGCCGGCGCTATCGAGACGCCTAACTACATCTCCAGCAAGCCTGCAAGTCTAGGGGCTTTCACTCCCAAGCCCTTGGCAATGGACAAGGTAGCCCGCGACGCAGTTGCTGCCTTGGGCAGAAAACCTCTGGTCATTCCCGGCGGCGCCTACCGCTTTTCGCAGACATTGTTGGAGTGGTTTACGTCGCGAAAGCAGAGGATCAAGATCATGGCGGATTCCACCGAGAAGATGTATGGCAACCGACTGGTGACTTTGAACTAGCAAAGACTATGGACAAGCTGGTCTACATACTCTGGGACTCCAGGGGACAGAATAAAGCTCAGCGGCAGCAAACTTTGCTAAAAGAAGTGGCGCCGAGACTGCTTCAAGCCGGAGCTTTGCAGCTGAGCATGTACATCGTCGATGACGACGCGAATGTAAGATCACCCGCGCCGTTCCATGCCGGGGAGCGCATGTGCGCTGAAGTGGCTATCTGGCTCAACGATGCCGGAAACACGCGGCGTGTGACGAGATCCTCCAGAAAGCAGGCTTCAGATTTGCCGGATATTTGGTGGACGAGTCGATCTACACCGAATATGGCGGTAACCGGCACTCTGCTCCGAGGAGTTGGCCTGATGGGCAGCGTTCCCCCGGTATTGTCGCCGTGACCTTGATGGAGCGGCCCCAGCGGCTTTCGCGCGAGGAATGGATTCGGCGCTGGCACGGACGGCAGTCGCCGGTCTCCGAGGCGATGCAGCCGAGAGCCCGCTATGTACGCAACGTGGTGATCAAGGCGGTTACGCCGGATGCGCCGCGCTATGAGGGCATTGTGGAGGAGGCCTGGCCTTCGGCCAGGCATGTCACCAATTACTTCCTCTTCTACGGCGCGGGTAAGAACCCATTCAAGCTGGTGTGGAACATGATCGTGATGCTCCGCAGTGTGACCGCTTTCCTGGACCTGCACCGCGTCCGCACCACGATGACGAGTGAGTACATCCTGAAGAGCTGAGCCGCCTTGGAATAACATCCGACGCCGAGAGTTTCGGACCGAGCGAAGTGGTCGGTGTGGTCATCCGGCTGCTGGTGCCTGGCGGACCGCTGATGCCGCGGCGTTAGAGTCTCACGTCAGGATTGAACTGTTCTAACAGCGCTGACCGGGGGGGTCGTCAGGTCGACGCCGGTGCCGGTGACCCCGGGGCCTTCGCGGGCATACTATTGAGCGCCACGCCGACCGGCTGTACGACGTCTGCATTGGCGTGGTGCGCGATCGCGACGCCGCCGCCTGTGCAAACGTGCTTAGCACCGCCGCCGCCCAACCTTCGGCGCAAGGACTTCGGACCCTACTGGGGATCGGGTGCGCGGTGGTCAAATCAAGTAATTAGTACCAGCGATTGAGCAGGAGCGGTTCAGCCATCCATCGGCGGCTCCTGTTTGTGTCGCAGACAAGGAACGTACGCATGCCTTCTCTGGCTAGACCGAACCGGAACGGCTGTGGTCTATTCGATCGGTCGATCGCAAGAAGTGGCGCTTACCCAGGTAGTCACCAACGGCATCGTGCGCGTAATCCGCGGTGAGCAGTGATGACGCCAGATCTGCGCCCTAACCGCACTCGCCGCCGACCCAATTGCGAAACAGCCACGGCCGCAACTTCATTCGGATATGACGCAGCCTGGGTCCGTGGCGGCGGGCGACGAGCCCGGCGGCACCACGGATATTTGTCCTCGATGAAGTTCACGGAACGTTACGGGCCGTGGGCCCTCATTGCCGGAGCGTCGCAAGGCATTGGCGCGGCGTTCGCACGCGCGCTGGCTCGCCGCGGGGTGAGCCTGGTGCTCCTTGCGCGCCGACTCGGCCCTCTGGAAGAGCTGGCGGGCGAGCTTCGTGCGCTCGGCGTCGAAGTGCGTACTCTCCCTATTGATCTCGGGTCGGAGTCGATTGAGAGCGAGGTGGCCGAGGCGACAAAAGACCTCGCGGTCGGCCTGCTCGTCTGCAACGCGGCCGTCTCGCTGGTCTCACCTCTCACCGAGCTCGACAGCGCTGATCTCAAGCGCACCATCGACGTGAATGTGCGGGCACCGCTCCTCCTCTGCCGCCACTTCGCCCCGGCGCTGCTGTCGAGGGGTCATGGGGGGATCGTGCTGATGTCATCGCTGGCAGGGCTGACCGCCTCCCCGTTCAACGCGGTGTATGCCGGCACCAAGGCCTTCAGCCTGGCGTTCGGGGAGAGTCTCTGGGGCGAACTCCAACCCAAGGGCGTAGACGTCTTGGCCTGTATACCCGGGCCGACCCGAACCCCGGCGTATGAAGAGGTGCAGACGTCGCGCTTTCCGCCCGCTATGGACGCCGACCAGGTGGCCGAGACGGCGCTCGCGGCTCTGGGCAAACGCACGCGCGTCGTCCCTGGATGGGCCAACCGGCTCACCGCGGCGCTCGTCCCCCGCCTTCCTCGACCGCTCGGGATCCGCGTGATCGCCAGTCAGACCCGGAAACTCTCACCCCGGCGGAAATGAACGGCCCTACCGACCGCGATCTAACTATGCAAAGGAGCGACCATGCGAGAACCCGTTTTTGATCCCGACACCGTCCACGAGTGTGCGATGAAGTGTCTCGGTCTTCCCAAGCCGCAGATGTTCGACGTCTTCGCCGACGCGATGGATGAGCGCTACCCCGGCATCCTCGATCATGGCCAGCCCTGGCTCTACAGCATCGCCGGCGGCGCCATGATCCAGATGAAGCTCTACTACGCATCGATCAGCGAATACATCATGATCTGGGGCACGCCGATCGGCTCCGAAGGCCACTCCGGTCGCCATTTCACCGGCTTCTGGGACACCGTGATCGACGGAGAGACCTGGTACTACTGCGAGGGTCAGTTCGAGAAGACGATCTACAAGCCGGGAGACCGCATCTACGTCGGACCGGGCCAGGCCCGAGCGATGAACTTCACCGACGGCGTCTGGGCGGTGGAGTATGCCCGCGGCTTCATCCCCTACAGCATGCCGTTCGGGATCGCTGATGAACTGCTGAGCTGCCTGGACTGGGTGACGGCAGCGCAGACGGTCACGCTCTACACCGATCTCGTCTGCCAGAGTCTCGGCCGGCGATACCCGCGGGCACGCAAGCCGCTCGCGCGGGTGAGCGCCACCGCTGGGAGGCTGACGCAGCGCCTGCGGCCGCCTCCGGACCTACCGGCAATCCCCCAGCAGAACATCAAGTTCTTCCAACGTGTCGAGGAACAAACCCACAAGACCAGTGCTTGAGCGCGCCCGGATCCCGAGGTAACCAGACATGGTCAGCGCCGCATCGGGTTACGACGTCATTGTGGTCGGTTTGGGCGGTATGGGAAGTGCCGCCGCTTATCATCTGGCCGCCCGGGGACGCCGAGTGCTCGGCCTGGAGCGCCATGAGCCCGCCCACGACAAGGGATCCAGCCACGGCGGGTCTCGGATCATCCGCCAGACCTATTTCGAGGACCCCGGTTATGTTCCGCTGTTGCTGCGCGCCTACGAGCTGTGGGAAAGGCTGGCCGCCGACGCCCAACGCGACGTCTACCGAATCACCGGGGGCCTTTTCATCGGCCCGCCGGACTGCCTGACCGTAGCCGGTAGCCTGCGTGCCAGCCGCCAATGGGATCTGCCACACGAGGTGCTCGACTCCACCGAGATCACCGCCCGGTTTCCGAACTTCACCCCCGACCCTGGAGATATCGCCCTCTACGAAGCCAAAGCGGGGTTCGCGCGCCCGGAGCTGACAGTGCGCGCACATCTCGAGTTGGCCGAAAAATCAGGAGCGACACTGCAATTCGGTGAACCAGTGCTGGACTGGAACCAGACCGCCGCCGGGGTGCGTGTCACCACCGGCCGTGCGTCTTACTCGGCTGAGCAGCTGGTTATTTGCCCGGGTCCCTGGGCACCGCAGGTGGCATCGTCAAGTTGTTGATCTGGTGTGGTGGTAGCGAGGATTGGTAGTTGTGGCGATTGCGGCGAGGTACAAGGGCTACCGGTATCCCATCGAGGTCATCGGGCACGCGGTGTGGCTGTATCACCGTTTCGCGCTGAGCCTGCGCGACGTCGAGGAGCTGATGCTGGCCCGCGGTGTCGTGGTCACCTACGAGACGATCCGGTCCTGGTGTGCGAAGTTCGGCCCGGACTACGCCGCCCGGTTGCGTCGGCGGCGACCCCGTCCCGGCGACAAGTGGCACCTCGACGAGGTCTTCGTGAAGATCAACGGCACCACCCATTACCTGTGGCGCGCGGTCGACCAGCACGGCGACGTGCTCGACATCCTGGTGCAGTCGCGACGTAACGCGCTGGCGGCCAAGCGGTTTTTCCGTAAGCTGCTCAAGGGCCTGCGATACGTGCCGCGGGTGATCGTCACCGACAAGCTGGCCAGCTACCAGCTTGCCCACCGCGAGCTGCTGCCGTCGGTGACCCACCGCCGCTCCAAGTACCTCAACAACCGGGTCGAGAACTCCCATCAGCCGACCAGGGTCCGGGAACGGGTGATGAAACGCTTCGCCTCGCCTGGGCAGGCGCAACGGTTCCTGTTTGCGTTCGGCAGCATCCGACAGCACTTTCGGCCCCGTCGTCATCTGATCAGCGCGCCCCAATGGCGGCACGAGATGACCAACCGCTTCGCGGTCTGGCACGAGATCACAGCCGCCGCAGCGGCATGAAAGACACAGTCAGCCACTACATTCCGCCACCGAATCCACTCACATCAACTGCGCCACAAGCATTCTCAGATAACTTGACGATGCCGGTACAAGGGCTACCGGTATCCCATCGAGGTCATCGGGCACGCGGTGTGGCTGTATCACCGTTTCGCGCTGAGCCTGCGCGACGTCGAGGAGCTGATGCTGGCCCGCGGTGTCGTGGTCACCTACGAGACGATCCGGTCCTGGTGTGCGAAGTTCGGCCCGGACTACGCCGCCCGGTTGCGTCGGCGGCGACCCCGTCCCGGCGACAAGTGGCACCTCGACGAGGTCTTCGTGAAGATCAACGGCACCACCCATTACCTGTGGCGCGCGGTCGACCAGCACGGCGACGTGCTCGACATCCTGGTGCAGTCGCGACGTAACGCGCTGGCGGCCAAGCGGTTTTTCCGTAAGCTGCTCAAGGGCCTGCG
Organism: uncultured Actinomycetota bacterium; assembly: GCA_963848535.1. GTDB lineage: Bacteria > Actinomycetota > Actinomycetes > Mycobacteriales > Mycobacteriaceae > Mycobacterium. The sequence goes on along the minus strand of CAWKEM010000018.1, from coordinate 97,241 downwards.
ATACGTGCCGCGGGTGATCGTCACCGACAAGCTGGCCAGCTACCAGCTTGCCCACCGCGAGCTGCTGCCGTCGGTGACCCACCGCCGCTCCAAGTACCTCAACAACCGGGTCGAGAACTCCCATCAGCCGACCAGGGTCCGGGAACGGGTGATGAAACGCTTCGCCTCGCCTGGGCAGGCGCAACGCTTCCTGTTTGCGTTCGGCAGCATCCGACAGCACTTTCGGCCCCGTCGTCATCTGATCAGCGCGCCCCAATGGCGGCACGAGATGACCAACCGCTTCGCGGTCTGGCACGAGATCACAGCCGCCGCAGCGGCATGAAAGACACAGTCAGCCACTACATTCCGCCACCGAATCCACTCACATCAACTGCGCCACAAGCATTCTCAGATAACTTGACGATGCCTTCCGAACACTGGTAGCGATGCAGCACATGTTTGGGGTTGATCTGACTGCTCCACGGCGCTGCGTCTGGGCGGGCAAACCGTCTGACCTGCGTTGAGCCCGGCGACACGCCGAGAGATGTCGGCCCCCTTCGCTGCCCTGCTAGGTCAGAGATGCCAACACCCGTGACGTAACCGACGAAAGAGAGTCCGCGTGTACTACCTGCTCAAGCCCGACAGCACGGTGTTGTGGAGTGACGTGCCCAATTCAGTGGTCCAGCGCCTGGTCAGCGAGCGCCCCGACACCGTGGGCAATTTGCAGAACCTCGGCTGGAAAAAGGCTGACCGGCGTTTTGATGCCGGGCTTCTGAATATCGCGCTGCGAAAGGGTATCGCCGTCCCCAGCGGGCTCATCGTCTCGGCGGGTGACCTGCAGCCGCTCGACTACTACCAGCAGATGGAAGCCATCCTGGCGAAAGAGCGGCAGCGGGACTCGACCAATGTGGCCAACGCAGGTTTGATGGAGAGCCTCTCGCCGGGCTGGACGGAAGAAACCAGGCGATTGGACGACCGGGTGGAGGCATCGCAGGTTGAGACGGTGGAGCGTGCTAAGCAAGGCCTGATCCGAGCGCTCAGCGCCCCGGTGTCTGACGCCCTGGCCGAGCATTGGCAGAACCTTGGGGGTGCACTTTCGCCTGCCGTGCCACCGGACTTGGGGTCCCCTTAGCAACGGAGCGGATCTGGTCCCTGGCGCGGTGGTTGCTCAACCTCGACGAGCCCGCGCCGGTTTCGGCGCGCCAGCCCTCTGCACGGCCCGGTAGACAGTGGAGCGAGCGACGGAGAACAGCTCAGCGACCTCGGCGCTGGTGTGCTTTCCGGCGCGCCACAGCTCTACAAGGTGCGCCTCCTGAGCGGGTTTGAGCTTGGGTTGCTTGCCGCGCAGCCGACCCTTGGCCTTGGCGACCTTCATGCCCTCCCTCGTCCGCATCCTTATCAAGTCCGATTCAAACTCAGCGATCATTGCAAGGACGTTGAACAGTAGCCGCCCGACCGCGTCGGTCGGGTCGTGCAGCGAGCCGCCGATGTTCAGCTTGACTCCGGCGGTGGTGAGTTCCTCGACGATGTTGCGGGCATCGGTCAGGGAGCGTGCCAACCGATCCAGCTTGGTAACCACCAGGGTGTCGCCTGAACGGCAGGCGGCCAGCGCCTCGCGCAGTCCGGGACGAGCCCGGTTGGTACCAGTCAGACCGTGGTCGACGTAGATCCGATTCGGCTTCACGCCCAGCGCGGTCAGCGCATCGCGTTGGGCGGTGAGATCCTGCGCGTCGGTCGAGCAGCGGGCATAACCGACCAGCATTCGGGCCACCGGACGACTGTACCGGTTAGGCCACCATCACCGGGCATTATTGCGGGCGGGTCTTGTGGGATTGCGCACCTCCTGGCGCAGCAGGTTTTTCGAGGCGTATGCGTTGCTACCGGGGTTGTCCCGTAGGAGGTTCCCCTTGCGGGCGCTCCTGTAGGCCGGCTGCTCGGGCCGCAGCCAAGCCGATCAGGAACGGTGAGCCCGGCTGCGCGCCCAGGCTTGGACTTCGCTCATGCTCGGATCCAGTTCGATCGGTCGGAGCCGTCGGGTCGGACCGATGCGGCGTGCTCGGTCGCCGGCCGCGCCGCGCTGGTGCTGGGCTGCAGGCTCGTCTGTTCGGTCTGTCGAAGCCGGAAGCGAGACATCACGGCTGGCCGCAGTGCGGTCGCGTGCCGTGTGCCGCCGCGCCAGCATGGCCGAGAGGAGTCGGTGCTGGCAGGTCAGCATGCCCCGCGGCGGCTCCGGTCGAAGACGACCACGGCCACTGCGCTGCTCTACGGCAGAGTTTCGAAATTTATCAATTTTGATATGTTATGTTTCTGTGTCAGCGTCGTAGGGAGTGGGGGGTTGGCGGTGTCGGTTCCGCTGTATCAGGCGAAGGCGGAGTTCTTCCGGATGCTGGGGCATCCGGCGCGGATCCGGGTGCTGGAGCTGCTGGCCGATGGGCCGCGATCGGTGCGGGACATGCTGGCCGTGATCGAGATTGAGCCGTCGAACCTGTCGCAGCAGTTGGGGGTGTTGCGCCGCTCGGGGATCGTGACCGCGACGCGCACGGGCACCACGGTGATGTACGCGCTGGCCTGTGGGGACGCGGCGGAGTTGATGGGCGCGGCCCGGCGGATCTTGACTGAGCTGCTGGCCGGGCAGAATGAGCTGCTCGCCGAGTTGCGGACTGAGCAGCCCGACGTGAGCGGCGCTGGGGTCAGCCGTAGCGCGGCGGCGTCGTGATCGGGCTGTGGCGCAAGATCCGTGCTACGGGTCGAGTGGCCGAGCCGGCCCCGCCGCGGCCGGCAGGGACCGGCCCGGAGCGGGCGGGCGAGCTGAACGGGTCGCTGCAGCTGCGGCATGTGGACGCCGGCTCATGCAACGGCTGCGAGATCGAGATTGCGTCGGCGTTCGGGCCGGTCTATGACGCCGAACGCTACGGTGCCCGGTTGGTGGCCTCGCCACGGCATGCCGATGCGCTGCTGGTGACCGGGCCGGTGACCCGCAACATGGAGGTGGCGCTGCGCCGCACGCATGAGGCGGTGCCCGAGCCGCGGCTGGTGGTGGCCTGCGGGGACTGCGCACTCAACTGTGGAGTGTTCGCCGGCGGGTACGGGGTGGCCGGTGCGGTCTCCGACGTAGTGCCGGTGGACGTGCAGGTGCCGGGCTGCCCGCCACCGCCGGAGGCGATCGTCGCAGCGCTGCGAGGGCTGACCGGCCGATGAAGCGTTGCCCTGTTATGTCTCACGCTGCCGGGGGGCGTAGGCCGTGAGCGTTGCCGGGTCGGCGTTTGGCACGGCGCTGGGGTTGAGCGTGCTCGCGGTGGCCGCAGGGGTGGCGGCGCCGACTCGCCGCCGGGCGACGCTGGTGGGCATCGGGACTGCGGGCGCCGGGCTGGCTGCCGTGGTGGCCGGGGTGGCCGCGATGGGTGGGTCGTCGTTCAGCGCGTGGTTACCGGATCTGCTGCCGCTGGCAGGGGTGCGGTTGGCGTTGGATCCGCTCGGCGGGCTGTTCGTGGCGGTGACCGGCGCGGTAGCGGCGTGTGCGGCGGTGTACGGGGTCGGCTACGTGCGGCCGAGCGGGCACGGTGCGCACGGCGACGGGCGGGTGATGCAGGCGACGCTGCCGCTGTTCGTGGCCGCGATGCTGCTGGTGCCGGCGGCGGCGAGTGTGAGCACGTTGCTGGTGGCGTGGGAGCTGATGGCGCTGACCTCGCTGCTACTCGTGCTGGCTGAGCATCGGCGTCGAGCCGCGGTCGGCGAGGCTGGGCGCTGGTATGCGGTGATGACGCACCTGGGGCTACTGGCGATCCTGGCCGGGCTGGTGGGTTTCGCTGCGGCCGCGCACGGCGAGTCGTTCACGCAGTTGCGGGCCGCGGCAGGCGGGATGTCACCGGCCGTGAAGGGTGCGGTGTTCGCGGCGACGCTGCTCGGGTTCGCGTCCAAGGCCGGGGTGGTGCCGCTGCACGTGTGGCTGCCCCGGGCGCATCCGGAGGCGCCCAGTCATGTCTCGGCGTTGATGAGCGCGGCGATGGTGAACCTCGGGGTGTATGGAGTGTTGCGGGTGGGCCTGGATCTGCTGCGTGGCGGGTCGCGGTGGTGGTGGCTGGCGGTGCTGACCGCGGGTGCGGTCTCGGCGCTGTATGGGATCTTGCAGGCCGTGGTGGCTGTCGACCTCAAACGGCTGCTCGCGTACTCGACCACCGAGAACATGGGCCTGGTCTTGATCGGTGTCGGCGCAGGCGGATACTTCGCCGCGTCCGGAAGCCAGCTGCTGGCCGGGCTCGCGCTGACCACTGGACTGTTGCATCTGGTCAATCACGCGGCGTTCAAGACGGTGCTGTTCTGCTCGGCCGGGTCGGTGCTGCGCGCCACTGGCAGCCGCAACCTGGACGCACTCGGCGGGCTGCGGTCGCGGATGCCCGTGACCACGGCGCTGTTCGCGGTCGGCGCCCTGGGCGCGTCGGCACTGCCGCCGGGCAACGGCTTCGTCAGCGAGTGGCTGCTGCTGCAAAGCCTGATCCATGCGCTGCCGACGACCGCGACCGCCACCGCGGTGGCGATGCCGCTCGCGGTGGCGGTGGTGGCGTTGACCGCCGGGCTGGCGGTGGCGACGTTCGTGAAGGCGTTCGGGGTGGGGTTTCTGGCCCGCCCGCGCAGCACCGTCGCCGAACAGGCTGTGGAGAGTCCTTCGTCGATGCTGGCCGGGGCTGGCCTGGCCGCGGCCGGATGCGTCGTGCTGGCGATCGCGCCGGCGGCGGTGCTCCCGAGGCTGTCCCGGGCGGCGTCCACGGCGTTCGGGTCCAGCGCCGTGGACGCCGTGCACGGACCGGTGACGCTGCGGCTGACCGGTTATGCGGGCAGCATGTCGCCGCTGCTGATCACGGTCGCGCTGCTCGCCGCGGCCGTCGGTGCGCTGGCCGGTGTCCGGGTGCTCGCGGCGCGGCGGGCCCGGCGGGTGGCCAGGCTGTGGGACTGCGGCGCCGGCCCGATGTCGGCGCGGATGGAGTACACCGCCACGTCGTTCGCCGAACCGCTGCAGCGCGTCTTTGACAACGTGCTCGCGCCGGAGACCGACGTCGACGTCACCCCGACCACCGAGTCGGCATACCTGGTCGAGCGCGTCCAGTTCCAGGCCAGGGTGCCGGACCGGATCGAACATCGCCTCTATGAGCCGGTGCTGTCCGCGTCCCACGCGGTCGGTGAGGCTGCCCGCGGCCTGGCCAACGGCAGCGTGAACCGCTACCTCGGCTACGGGTTCTTCGCGTTCACCGGGTTGCTGATCGTGCTCGCGGTGATCCGGTGACCGCGGCGGGTGCGCTCGGCGCGGCCGCGCAGGTTGCCCTCGTCGGCGGCGGGTCGCCGCTGCTGGTCGGGCTGATGCGTCAGGTGCGCGCCCGGTTGGAGGGACGCGCCGGAGCCGGCGTGGCGCAGCCCTGGCGCGACCTGCGCAAACTGCTGCGCAAGGAGCCGATCACCCCGGAGGGCACCGGATGGGTCTTCCGCGCCGCGCCGCTGCTGCTGACCGCGACCGTTCTGGTCGTTGCCGCGGTCGTTCCATTCGCCACCACCTCCTCGCCACTGGACCCGGTCGCGGACCTGATCGCGGTGGCCGCGGTGCTGGCGCTGGGCACGGTGACGCTCGCGCTGGCCGGGCTGGACACCGGCACCGCGTTCGGTGGCATGGGCGCCAGCCGCGAGATGACCGTGATGTCGCTGGTGGAGCCGACGATCCTGCTGTCGGTGTTCGCGCTGTCGGTGCGGGTCGGCTCGACGAACCTCGCCGCCATCGTCGGCGCAACCGTGCACGACCCACGCGCGGTGATCTCCCCGGCGAGCCTGCTCGCCGCGGTCGCGCTGGCGGTCGTGACCATGGCCGAGGCCGGGCGGCTGCCGGTGGACAACCCATCCACCCACCTCGAGCTGACGATGATCCACGAGGCGATGATTCTCGAGTACGCCGGCCCTGATCTCGCGTTGGTGGAGTGGGCCTCGGCGATGCGCCTGGGCGTGCTGCTCGGGTTGCTGGCCAGCCTGTTCGCGCCGTGGGGAATCGTGACCGGCGCCGGGCTCGCCGCGATCCCGTTGGCGCTGGTCGTGTTCGCGGCCAAGGTGGCCACGCTCGGCGTCGTCCTCGCCGCCGGTGAGGTGTTCCTGGCCAAGCTGCGGCTATTCCGGGTGCCGGAGCTGCTGGCCGGCTCGTTCCTACTCGCGCTGCTGGCTGTGGCCGCGTCCTTCTTCCTGGGCTGAGACGGATATGAGCGAGACGACCTACGTGCAACTGCTCGACCTGGCGTGCGGGGTGTTCCTGCTCGCCGCGGTGCTGATCCTGTGGCGCCGGCGGCTGTCCGCGATCGTGTGGCTGTTCACGATCCAGGCCACGGCGCTGGCCGGGCTGGTCGCGGTGCTCGCCGTGCACCAGCACGACACCGAGCTCGGAGCCGTCGCGGTCGGGATCCTCCTGCTGCGCGCGGTGCTGCTGCCCCTGCTCGTCCGACGCGCTCTGGAGGCCTCCGGGGAGGCGCGGGAGACCCAGCCGCTGGTCAACGTCACCGCATCGCTGCTCGCCGCCGCGGTGCTCGCGCTGCTCGCCTACGCCGTCACCCAGCCGGTGGTGCGGCTCTCGCCGTCACCGGCCACCCACGCGGTGCCGGTCGCGGTGACCGTGGTGCTGCTCGGGTTCTTCGTGCTGGTCACCCGCCGCCGCGCGCTCTCGCAGCTGGCCGGGTTCCTGCTGCTGGACAACGGCATCACCGCGGCCGCGTTCCTCACCACCGCCGGGGTTCCGGTGGTCGTCGAGCTCGGCGTCTCCTTCGACGTGTTGCTGGCCGTGCTCGTGCTGCAGGTGCTCACCAGCCGGATGCGCGCCGTGTTCGGCAGCACCGACCTGGACGAACTGCGGGAGCTGCACGACTGATGATCATCCTTGTTCTTGCACCGATCGTGCTGCCCGCGCTGGCCGGGCTGGCGTACGCGGCAGTCGGCTGGCAGCGGCGCACCGCGTGGCTCGGCGCGCTCGCCGCCGCGGGCGTGCTCGCCAGCGGCATCGCGCTGGCCGTCGTCGTCACCCGGACCCACCCGCGCACCGGGCTCGGCGGGCTGCTGCGCGCCGACGCCCTGTCGGCCTACATGGTCATCGTGATCGGCGCCATCGCCGTGCTGGCGATGGCCGCCAGCCCCGCCTACCTGGCCGGCGAGCTCGCCTCCGGGCACACCGACGCCCGCGCCACCCGCCGCTACGGGATCCTCACCCAAGCCTTCATCGCCGCGATGAACACCGCCGTGCTCGCCGCCAGCCTGGGCGTGCTGTGGGCCGCGATCGAGGCCACCACCATCCTCACGGCGTTCCTGGTCGGGCACCGGCACACCCGCGGCTCGGTCGAGGCCGCGTGGAAATACGTGGTGGTCTGCTCGGTCGGCATCGCGCTGGCCTTCCTCGGCATCGTGCTGCTCAACTACGCCGCCGTGCACACCGGGCTGCCCGCCACCCACGCGATGGACTGGACCAGCCTGACCGCCAACGCGCACGCGCTCGATCCCGGCGTGACCCGCATCGCGGTCGCCCTGCTCGTGCTCGGCTTCGGCACCAAGACCGGGCTGGCCCCGATGCACGCCTGGCTTCCCGATGCGCACAGCCAGGCGCCCGCCCCGGTCTCCGCGCTGATGTCCGGGGTGCTGCTCTCGGTGGCCTTCTACGCCATCCTGCGGGTCAAGGTCATCTCCGACGCCGCGCTCGGCGGCGGCTTCGCCCGCACCCTGCTGCTCATCGTCGCGCTCGCCTCGATCACGCTCGCCGCGGCGTTGCTGCTGGCCCAACGCGACTACAAACGCATGCTGGCCTACCACAGCATCGAGCACATGGGCCTGATCGCCCTCGGCGCCGCGGCCGGGAGCCAGCTCGCGATCGCCGCCGTGCTACTGCACATTCTCGGCCACGGACTCGCCAAGGCGGTGCTGTTCCTCAGCTCCGGGCACCTGCACCAGGCCCTGGGCAGCAGCCAGATCCATGCCGTGCGCGACCTGGCCGGGCGGGCGCCGCTGCTCGCCGGCACCTTCGGCGTCGGCCTGCTCGCGCTGCTCGGCCTGCCCCCGTTCAGCCTGTTCGCCAGCGAACTGGGCATGTTCCGCGCCGGCTTCGCCGCCGGCTTGGGCTGGGCGGTCACCCTCGCCTTGGCGTCCATGCTAGTGATCTTCGCCGCGGTCGCCGCGCACGCCGGCGACATGCTGCTCGGCTCGCGCGACCAGCCTCCGACCGCGACCGCGACCGCGGTACCGCTGCGGCTTCCCAGCACCGCCGCGGCCGCGCTGATCGCCGGACTCGGCGTGTGCGCCGTCCTGGGAATAACCGCGTGGCCGCTGCAGGCACTGCTGCACGCCGCCGCCCTCGCCGCCGGAGGAACCTGACATGACCACGATCGCCGGCACCCAACGCAGCGTGATCGAACTCGGGCCCGAGGCGCTGCCCGCCAGCGCCGGGCAGCTGCTCGCCGGCGGCTACCGCCTCGCCCTGGTCGCCGCGCAGCACGACGACGGCGACGCGCTGCGCGTGGTGTACTTGTTCACCAGCGGCCCGCCCGACTCACGCATCGAACTGCACATCCGCCTCGACCCACACCGGCCGCAACTACCCAGCCTCGCCGCGCTGTCCTTCCCCGCCAGCAGGTTCGAACGCGAAATGCACGACCTGTACGGCGTCATCCCGCTCGACCACCCACAACCCCGCCGGCTCGTCCGCCACCACCACTGGCCCCGCGGCTGGTACCCGATGCGCGCCGACACCGGCCCGCCACCCGAATTCGGCGACCCCGAAGGCCCCTACCCCTTCCTCAGCGTGGAAGGCCCCGGCGTCTACGAAATCCCCGTCGGACCCGTCCACGCCGGCCTCATCGAACCCGGCTACTTCCGCTTCTCCGTCGTCGGCGAAACCATCCTCAAACTCAAAGCCCGCCTCTGGTTCGTCCACAAAGGACTCGAGAAACTCTTCCAAGGCCGCGACCTCGCCGACGCACTGCCCCTGGCCGAACGGGTCAGCGGCGACACCACCGTCGGCCACGCGCTCGCCTACTGCCTCGCCGTCGAAGACGCCACCGGCTGGCCCGTACCCGCACACGCACAGCGCAAACGCGCGATCCTCCTCGAACTCGAACGGCTCTACAACCACACCACTGACATCGGCGCACTCTGTAACGACGTCGGCCACGGCATACTGCATGCACACGCCCTGCGCATTCGCGAACAACTGCTCCGCCTCAACGCCGAGGTTACCGGCCACCGGCTCCTGCGCGGCGGCGTCATCCCCGGCGGCGCCCACCTGTGCACCCTGCCCGACACCGGCCACCTGCACGCCATCGCTGCCGACATTGCCGAGATCATCCACCTCGCCCTCGGTCACAGCGTCGTCGCCGACCGCTTCACCGGCACCGCCATCCTCAGCCGCGACGCTGCCCGCGACCTCGGCACACTCGGCTACGTCGCCCGCGCCAGCGGCCTGCCCGTCGACGCCCGCCACCAACACCCGTTCCACGATGGCGGAGGCGCGTTCACCCCCGTCACCCGCGACACCGGCGACGTCCTGGCCCGATTCGTCGTCCGCGCCGACGAAATCGCCGCCTCCGCCGCGCTGATCACGGCGCTGACATCCACCGTCACCGCCGGCACCACCCGTACCGAACCGCCAACCGGGACAACGGCCCGCGCCGCCTCCGGCGTCGGCATCGTCGAAGGATGGCGCGGCACCATCACCCACCGCGTCGAACTCGCCCCCGACCACACCCTCACCCGCGCCAAGATCGTCGACCCATCCTTCTTCAACTGGCCCGCACTGCCCATCGCCCTCAGCGGAGCCATCGTCCCCGACTTCCCCCTCGTCAACAAAAGCTTCAACCTCTCCTACGCCGGCAACGACCTATAGGAATCACTGCCGCGGCTGATCGCGGCGCCAGCCATGCGGCGTCCGCAAGGCGATCCCCTTGCGGGCGGTCATCGGCGCCGGACATCGTTAGTCTTGTCCAGCATTGATCGGCGCGGATAGCGTGCCTCATGCCCGTTCGGTTCCTGTCCGACGCGGAGCTCGCGAGGCTCAGCGGCTGGCCGGACGATGTCGCCGACGACGACCTGGTCACGTTCTTCACGCTGACCAGCGACGACCTTGGCTGGCTCGGCTCGAACATCCGTATCGAGAACCGACTGGGCGCGGCCGTGCAGCTTTGCACGCTGCCTTGGCTGGGCTGGATACCGGACGATCTAAGCGGCTGTCCTTCGGCCGCGGTAGACCGTCTCGCCAACCGGCTGGGGCTCGCGGGCGCTGACGTGGCCGGGTTGCTGGCCGACTACGGCGGCTGGGAGGGCCGTACCCGGCGTGATCATCGGGCGCTGGTGTTCGACCGGCTGGGCTGGCGAATGTCGGGGGCAGGCGACCGCAAGCAGCTCGACGCGTTCCTTCTTGCTAGGGCACTGGAGCACGACGCGCCCGGTGTGTTGCTCCAGCTCGCCTGCGACTGGCTACGCAGCGAACGGATCTTCCGTCCTTCGGTGGACACGCTGTCTCGGCGAGTCGCTGCGGCTCGCGACGACGCAAGCGCCGAGACATACCATCGGCTGGCAGCGCTGCTGGCGCCCCCTCGCCCGTCCAGGCTGGACGGGCTGCTGGACGTCGACGACGAGCTGGGCATGACCCGCCTGGCGTGGTTGCGCCGCGGTGCCACCGCGGCCACCCCGGAGGTACTGAAGGCGGAGCTGGCCAAGCTGGAGTTCCTACGCGCTCACGGCGCGGATCGACTTGACCTGTCCATTCTGCCGGCCGGTCGGCGGCGGATGCTGGCCGAGACCGGCCGCCGCCAACCAACCAGGCGTTGCAACGCGCCGACGTCGACCGCCAGCACCCGATTTTGTTGGCCACGCTCGCTGAAACCTACGTCGAGGTCCTCGACGAGCTGGTACAGCTGCTGGACCAAGCACTGGCCGGCGCGGACTCCCGCGCCCGGTATGAGCTGTCCCAGCGCATCGTGGAAAGAGCACGCGGGGAGATCGACCGCGGACGGCTCCTCGACGAGGTACTCGACATCCTCGCCGACCCGCTCGTGTCCGACGCCGACGCCGGACGGCTGGTCCGTGCGCGCGTCGGGATGCCGCGACTTCAGGCGGCTCGCCGGCCAACCGCGGAGCGCGAACCGCGTGATCACGGTCATTTCGATCTGCTGGCCGCCCGATACAAGTACTTGCGGCATCGTCAAGTTATCTGAGAATGCTTGTGGCGCAGTTGATGTGAGTGGATTCTGTGGCGGAATGTAGTGGCTGACTGTGTCTTTCATGCCGCTGCGGCGGCTGTGATCTCGTGCCAGACCGCGAAGCGGTTGGTCATCTCGTGCCGCCATTGGGGCGCGCTGATCAGATGACGACGGGGCCGAAAGTGCTGTCGGATGCTGCCGAACGCAAACAGGAACCGTTGCGCCTGCCCAGGCGAGGCGAAGCGTTTCATCACCCGTTCCCGGACCCTGGTCGGCTGATGGGAGTTCTCGACCCGGTTGTTGAGGTACTTGGAGCGGCGGTGGGTCACCGACGGCAGCAGCTCGCGGTGGGCAAGCTGGTAGCTGGCCAGCTTGTCGGTGACGATCACCCGCGGCACGTATCGCAGGCCCTTGAGCAGCTTACGGAAAAACCGCTTGGCCGCCAGCGCGTTACGTCGCGACTGCACCAGGATGTCGAGCACGTCGCCGTGCTGGTCGACCGCGCGCCACAGGTAATGGGTGGTGCCGTTGATCTTCACGAAGACCTCGTCGAGGTGCCACTTGTCGCCGGGACGGGGTCGCCGCCGACGCAACCGGGCGGCGTAGTCCGGGCCGAACTTCGCACACCAGGACCGGATCGTCTCGTAGGTGACCACGACACCGCGGGCCAGCATCAGCTCCTCGACGTCGCGCAGGCTCAGCGCGAAACGGTGATACAGCCACACCGCGTGCCCGATGACCTCGATGGGATACCGGTAGCCCTTGTACCTCGCCGCAATCGCCACAACTACCAATCCTCGCTACCACCACACCAGATCAACAACTTGACGATGCCACGCCAGCCGGGTTTGCTGCCTTCCGCGACCCGCGGATCAATGCGATGCTCAAGAAGATCCTGACCTCCTGGTGCGGGTTTCTCGAGAGTCCCGACTCGCTGTATGTGCTCAACGATTCGGCGTCCGGCTGGAAGTGCCCTGCGGCGCGGCGCGCGGTCGGCATCGAGCAGTTCGAGCACGACCCCCAGAATGAGCACTGGGGTTTTGCCTCATGGAACGACTTCTTCACCCGACGCTTCAAGGACGGCGCCCGTCCGGTCGCCTCGCCCGACGACGACAAGGTGATCGTGAGCGCCTGCGAGTCGACGCCCTACCGCATCGCCACGGGTGTCCAGCGCCGGGATCGCTTCTGGATCAAAAGCCAACCGTATTCGCTGCAGGACATGTTGGCCAACGACGATTCGATTGATCAGTTCGTCGGCGGAACCGTCTATCAGGCGTATCTGACGGCGATGAATTATCACCGTTGGCACAGCCCAGTGGCCGGGACGATTGTCAGGGCGTTCGTCGAACAGGGCACCTATTACTCAGAGGCCGTTTCGGAGAGCTGGGACGCCCTGGCGCCCCCGGATTCACAGCCATACCTCGCGCATGTCGCGGTGCGGGCGATCATCCTCATCGAAGCCGATGATCCCGTCATCGGCCTAGTGGCGTTCGTGGCGGTCGGCGTAGGGGAGATCTCGTCCTGCATAATCGACACAAACATCACGCCTGGCTACCACGTTGAAAAAGGCGAGGAACTCGGTTACTTCCAGTTCGGCGGCTCAACTTACTGCCTCGTCTTTGGCCCAGGCGCGATCGCCGGCTTCACCCTCGCGGCCATTCCTCAGTCGCACAACCCTAATGCGCCCCAGGTTCTTGTCCGGTCGACGCTCGCCATCGCCAACACGACGGAGTAAAGCGCAGCAGCCATCGCCGAACTCACCGCCACATGCTGCAACTCACAAGATCGCAGTCGACCAAAACGGAGACGGGAGCGGCGACGCGTTGGCTGGCCGGCATCACTCTGGGTCCAATCCGCGCCGGTACAGCATAAAATGTCCTATGCACACAAAATAGACAAAACAGCTAGAATGCTGGGTGCCGATCACGAACGAGGGGAGTGCCATGTCCACCGTCACATTCCGCAACCGCGACGGCAAGCTGGTCGATATACCCACGGTGGCCGCCAGCCGCCTCAAAAACGAGTTTGGCACGGTCTTCGAGCAGGCCACACTCGGCGGGGCGGTGATAATCACTAAGCATGACACCCCCAAAGCGGTGCTACTGTCGTATGCCGAATTCGAGGCCTTGACCAAATCAGCCACACCGGCACTCAACGACCTCAGTGAGCGCTTCGACGAGCTGTTGGCAACCATGCAGACACCGAAAGCCAAAGGCGGCGTCGCTGCGGCATTCGACGCCACACCGGAGGAACTCGGCGCCGCTGCGGTGAAGGCGGCGCGCACCGCACCGCGGCGGTGATTTGCCCGGCCCATGGCTCGCAAAACACCGGTGCCGGCGCGGCTGTACGTGCTGGCAGGTGTCAACGGTGCCGGCAAGAGCAGCATCGGTGGCGCGGCGATCCGCGCGGCAGGCGGTGAGTACTACAACCCCGACGAGGCCGCACGCGCTCTCAGGGAGGCCAACCCCGGACTGGGCCAGCCAGAGGCCAACGCGGCGGCATGGCAGCAGGGCCGAAAGCTGCTGGAACGGGCCATTGATCAACGCCTCGATTTCAACTTCGAGACCACACTCGGCGGCAACACCATGCCGCGACTGCTGGCCGAGGCCGCCTCACGCGGCATCGAAGTCCGCGTCTTCTACGTCGGACTGGCTAGCGCCGACGCCCACATCGAGCGAGTGCGACAACGAGTCCGCGCCGGCGGGCATGACATTCCCGAAGCCGACATCCGCCGTCGCTACCGTCACAGCCAGCTAAATCTGGTGCAATTACTACCCGCGCTCACCGAGCTACGCGTATATGACAACTCCGCGACCGCCGACCCCGCGGCCGGACAGGCGCCGCAGCCAGTGTTGGTACTGCACATGCAGCGCGGCCGCATCGTCGGGCCACCCGATTTGACCTGCACACCGGACTGGGCCAAGCCCATCGTCGCGGCCGCGCTGCAGCTCACACAGGGCCGCAGCCGGTAAACCTGCATTTTCTGGAACCGCTCGTATCCGTCGTGCTGGTGATGGCTCCGAGCCGTCCGCAGCAATTGCGTAACTTGCTTGTGCGCGTGGAAGATTCATCGGCCGGGGGCACCGGGAATCACTCGCAGTTGGTGCGATTTGCCGACCGCACCTTGACCGCTGAGAACCCCCCATACCGCAGGTCGAGTCCGGCTGCCATGGACGCAAAACCGCAGGTCAAATCAAACTTTCGGCAAGAACCCTTGAGCCACTGGACATCCCAGAGACGACGGGAGCAGACGTGTTGGTCATCTTGACGAGGATCGCACGATTTTCGTGGATATCAGATGACAATATCCACCAAAAACTACGTGGGTCATGGGTCGTGTCGATAGCAGGCAGGTGAGCATCCACCTCGTCGTCTACATGTCACCCACGGTCCCGCGTCTCCACGTTGCCCGACGGCAAGAACTTCGTACGCCACGAGCAGGCGCTGCTGAAGGTGCCGCAGCCACGCGGGCTCCAACGCCGATAAGCGGTGGCCGGCTGGCAGGAAGTCCGCGGTAGAACGGTGGGGAGTCGGGACCATTCGACTGGGAGCCCGAATCGCCCTGTTTGGGCTCGGGCTTCCGTCGCAGGCGCCAGCCGCGTCGATGCACTCGCCAGACCATCCGACGACGAGGTCGCCGATGCGGCAAGGCAATACATCCTTGACGCGATCGGCCGACGTCACGTTTCCCGCCATTGCTATACAGCCTGGCCGCCCTGGGTGAATGCTTCAGTGAGCGACCTCTCGGCGGTCATCCCGTCGAGCCCGCCCGATCGCGGTGAGTTCACGGCGTAGCGCCCCGCGGTCACGCCGGCGCTGGCCACGCACCGCCCGCTGGTGGTCAGCTTTACCGCTAGGTAGCCGCCACGCACCGGTCCAGGCAGACACTCCGGCCTTCTTCGCGACCTGAGCCATGACGACGACCTACTTTCTGATGGCCGGGCTCCCACCCGTTGACGTTGACCTCGTTCGTCGAACACCGGCGAGTAAGTTCGTATTCCGGTACCTGGGCATACCGCGGCGAAAGGTGGCGTCGGCGCTACGGTCGACGAAAACAACGGTGCGGTCGTCGGTGCTAGAGGTGGTCACCACGGCCAAGGTAAAGCCCTTGTCGGCGATGTTGTCTCGCAGCCGTTGTTGGTCAATGGCTCGTTGAACTGTGCGTCGCAGCGGCGCAGTGTCGAGCAGTCGGGTCGGCCTGACGCCTGGCAGGCGCACCAGTTGGCCGATCAGGCGGGCGGCCGCGCCGGGCAAGGTTAGTAACGGTGGTCGGTATACCTCCGACACCGAGACGCCGCGCCACAGCTCGAGCACCGCACGAGCTTGCTCGGCCGGTGGCAGATCGGCCGACGCAGCCAAGGGTGTCGCCGTGATCGCGCCCACGCCGACGCCCACGTACACCCGGGGTTCGCAGCCCGCCGCGCGCAGCCGTGGCACCAGCACCGACAGCGCGCCGGCTTCATAGCCGCCGCGCGCCCCGGCGCCGCCGACGACGATCGCTACCCGCTTCGGATGCATCGCGTTAGCACCCGACGGTTGGTCGTGATCAATCGATCGGCGAGCGGGCCCGCAGATACCCATCGTGTGGGCCTGATCGCCCGATGCGCTGGTCATTGTTTCAGTATCGCGTTCGGCGACCTCAGTGGTGACCAGTTCATTGGCGACGCCGATGCGGACGCGATGCTCAACGATCTAACGTCGTAGCGAGCGATCTCATACACCAGATCGGTACTCATCCTTGCTCCCTGTCTGAGCGTGCAGTCCATGGGCACGGGTGCGGCTCCTTCACCTGAGTTCATCCGAGCCGCCCTACGCCGAGGTCGATACGGTAACCGCCGGTGGCGATGATGTTGGACGAAACTGTGCAGTTGATGGAACTGTTTTCTGCGCAACGACAGTTCACGGCGTACGGCCCGTCGCACTGGGCCGTCATCGCTGTGTTCGCGATTGGCGCTGCGCTCCTGATCTGGATCGGACGCAGGCAAACCGAATCGCAGGCCTGGTGCCTAGGCCGCACCCTCGGGGCACTGACTGCCGCGATATTCGTTGTGGTGCTTGTGTATTCGCTGACCTCGCCCACCATCGGCAGGTCGGTACCGCTGAACCTGACGGATCTCGCGACCGCCGTTGCGGCCTACGCATTGTGGTCGCAGCGACACTGGGCCTTCGCCCTCACGTACTACTGGGGCCTCGTTTTGAGCACACAGGCGTTGATCTCACCGGTTCTGACTGGTCCGGATTTCCCCGACGGCATCGTCAAGTTATCTGAGAATGCTTGTGGCGCAGTTGATGTGAGTGGATTCTGTGGCGGAATGTAGTGGCTGACTGTGTCTTTCATGCCGCTGCGGCGGCTGTGATCTCGTGCCAGACCGCGAAGCGGTTGGTCATCTCGTGCCGCCATTGGGGCGCGCTGATCAGATGACGACGGGGCCGAAAGTGCTGTCGGATGCTGCCGAACGCAAACAGGAAGCGTTGCGCCTGCCCAGGCGAGGCGAAGCGTTTCATCACCCGTTCCCGGACCCTGGTCGGCTGATGGGAGTTCTCGACCCGGTTGTTGAGGTACTTGGAGCGGCGGTGGGTCACCGACGGCAGCAGCTCGCGGTGGGCAAGCTGGTAGCTGGCCAGCTGGTCGGTGACGATCACCCGCGGCACGTATCGCAGGCCCTTGAGCAGCTTACGGAAAAACCGCTTGGCCGCCAGCGCGTTACGTCGCGACTGCACCAGGATGTCGAGCACGTCGCCGTGCTGGTCGACCGCGCGCCACAGGTAATGGGTGGTGCCGTTGATCTTCACGAAGACCTCGTCGAGGTGCCACTTGTCGCCGGGACGGGGTCGCCGCCGACGCAACCGGGCGGCGTAGTCCGGGCCGAACTTCGCACACCAGGACCGGATCGTCTCGTAGGTGACCACGACACCGCGGGCCAGCATCAGCTCCTCGACGTCGCGCAGGCTCAGCGCGAAACGGTGATACAGCCACACCGCGTGCCCGATGACCTCGATGGGATACCGGTAGCCCTTGTACCTCGCCGCAATCGCCACAACTACCAATCCTCGCTACCACCACACCAGATCAACAACTTGACGATGCCGCGCCAACCGACCCACCAGGGTGCCGCCCTGGCCGCAGGTCCCCAGATGGGCCGCTACTGCGTCAAAAGCGCTGGTGCGCTGGATCTTTGTCGGTGGTGTCCAGCCCGGGTCGAGTTCGTGCAGGTGCCAGCGCAGCCGGGAGATGATGCGGGTGCGCTCGGCAACGAGGTCCTCTCGGTGATCAACCAGCAGCCGTAACTCCCGCTCGACACCATCGAGGCGGGCCACCGGCAGATCTGGCTCGCGCAGCGCGGCCCGTGCGACTGCCAGGGCATCGATGGGATCAGATTTGCCGTAGGTACGTGCCGAGTCCCGAACGTCGGCCATCAGCTTGGGACAGACCCGTACCACCGATTCACCAGCGGCGATCAGGTCTCGTTCCAGCCGGCGGGTCAGGTGCCGGCAGTCCTCGATCGCCCAGAGCCGCTCGCCATTAAGTGAGGCGGCCCACTGCAGTAACCGCAAGTGGTCCCGGGTTGTCGTGCCAACGGTTTTCGTTGCGCGTTGACGGCCCATGTCGTCGACTGAGACCGCGGTGTGGCTGCGCTTGTGCGCATCGATGCCGATCACCATCATGGAATTATGTCCCTCCATCGTTGGGTGGCACGGACCGGTCGATCGGCATATCCCAATAGGGGCGACACCACGCTCCTCTTAAGCCAGATCGGCCGGTCCCTTTTAGGTGTCGGCTGGCCGCAAAACAAACTCAAGCCACGAAGGCGTAGATCCCGGCAGAGCGAGCCAGCTGACACCTACACCCTGACATTGGGATCCCGGCGTCTTCGAGCTCCTTCTCCAACCGTTGCGCCTCCCGGCTGCGCTCGGCGGTCAGCGTGGTGCGGTAGCGGGTCAGATCCCGCAGCTGCCGGATCGGCTCGGGCGGCACGAACGAGGCACGCAACAGCCCGCACTCACCGAGCTGACACAACCACGCGGCATCGCAGACGTCCGTTTTGCGCCCGGGCAACCCCTTGGCGTGGGCGGCGTTGACCAGCATCACGTTCAGGTCGTCTTCGAGCAGGTAGAACGCGCCGCGCCAGTAATCACCGGTTGCCTCTATTACCACCAAAGACACCCGCTGGTCGATCAGCCAGTCCCGCAGCTCTAGCAATGCGTTGGTGGTGGTGGCGTAGGTGCGGATCTCCTGGTGCCGCGACCGTTTACCCTTGGCGCTGGGCGTGCGCACGCACGCCTTCAGGTCCTTCTTGCCGATATCGAGCGCGGCGCAGCGCTCGTGTAACAGTTCCATCAAATACCTCCGGACACAACAACTTCGGACACTGCGCGTCCGTCCGGAGGAACCACAGGGCCTAAAGAATCTGGTCCGCGTGCTCATGGCAACAATCGACAGTTCCTGTCGGTGGCTCCCAACACCATCCTGACCGACGAGCTCAGGGCATCACAGTAAATTCGATGTCCCGGACGACCGCGCCGCCATTTTCCCGCCTCCACGGCGGCCCAGCGCAGCGGCCCAGGCTCCTGACCGGAAAATGACTTGGTGACCGATCGCGGCGGAGCCACCCGGCGCAGCCGGGTCATCTTTCTCGCGGTTGTCGGGTTGTCTTGTGGGAGTGAGCCGGTCTCAGGCGACGGGTTCGAGGGTGACGCGGTAGCCCAGGGCGGCGAGCTGCGCGACGTGGTTACGGGTCCGGCGTTTAGTGTTGACGCGGGTCGTGTGGTAGTCGGCACCGAGGTCGTGGAAACGGGACGTGGGGTTGTGCAGCAGGTTCCAGATGATGACCAGGATCGACCGGGCAACAGCGACGAGGGCCTTGAGCTTGCCGCGGCGTTTGACGATGCGCCGGTAGCGTTCACCGAGGAAGGTGTTGGTCTTGGCAGCGGCTGTCGCGGCCTCTCCGAGAGCACCTTTCAGATATGGGTTGCCTTTGCCCGCCTTACCCGAACGTTGCACCGGACCGGACTGGATGGTGCGTGGACACAGTTTCGCCCACGACACCAGGTGCCCGGCCGTGGGGAACCGGCTCATGTCCAGCCCGATCTCGGCGAGAATGATCTGCGCGTTCACCGGGCCGACGCCGGGAATCTCATCGAGTCGTTCGATCGTGGTCAACTCGGCGGCGTTGCGCGAAGCGAGGCTTGCCGCGCCGGTGGCGTCCCCACCGTTGACAGGTTCGGGCTCCATTGCGGGGCACTGTCACGTTGGTGAGCGTGGGCGACCTGGGAGGATCCGTGGGGTGACCACAACGCCGGCGTACAAGGGCCACCGCTACCCGGTCGAGATCATCAACCACTGCGTGTGGCTGTACTTCAGGTTCCCGCTCAGCTTCCGTGAGGTCGAGGAGCTGATGCTGGCACGCGGTGTCGCGGTGAGCTACGAGACGATCCGGCGGTGGTGCGCCAAGTTCGGGCAGGCCTACGCCAACCAGCTGCGCCGGCGGCGCCCGCGCCCCGGCGACAAGTGGCACCTCGACGAGGTGTTCATCCGGATCAACGGCAGGCTGCGCTACCTGTGGCGCGCAGTCGACCAGCACGGCAACGTGCTCGACGTCCTCCTACAGTCACACCGCAACGCGGTGTCGGCCAAGCGATTCTTCCGCAAGCTGCTCAAGGGCCAGCGGTACGTGCCGCGCGTGCTGGTGACCGACAAGCCGGGCAGCTACCAGGTCGCTCACCGTGAGCTCATGTCGTCGGTGGAGCACCGGCGGTCGCGGTATCTGAACAACCGCGCCGAGAACTCTCATCAGCCCACCCGACAACGTGAACGGGCGATGAAACGCTTCAAATCGTTGCGGCATGCGCAACGATTCCTGTCCGCCTTCAGCGGCATCTCCGCACACTTTCGGCCGCGACGGCATCTGCTCAGCGCGACCGAATGGCGAACCGAGATGGCCGACCGCTTCGCGGTCTGGCGTCAAGTCACCGCGCCCGACACTGCCGCCTGAAATGTGAACGACCCAACGATGTTCGGCCGCCACCGCTCCACAACCAACTGCGCCATTACATTTTTCAATCAACGTGACAGTGCCTTGCCCAGCCCGGACGTAGTAGAACATGTTCTAGTTTATCGGTTGGTTTCGGCTGCCGAATTGCAAACGACAAATACCGGTGCTGGGGGGCGCGGCCCGCGGATTCTGTCGCCAGCAAACCCCTGATCCTGACCAGCACCCCCTATTAGCCGCCGGTCGAATGGACCAGATTCGCTCCGCTACTAAGGGGACCCCAAGTAGGCCAGCTGAGCATCGGGATGTTTATGCACACCGATTCGGTGTGCGTTTGCCGGTCGAGCCGTTTGTACCTGGTGACACGATCCTTACCGGCACCCCACCTAGACAACCGAGACACTCCCCTTGCAACGGTCAACAGGACCAGGGGCTCGACTGCGGTATCGACCTTTGACGGGTCGTTACCGCCCGCGAAAGTAAAGCAGCGGCAGTCTATTCCGGCTATCAACCGGTCGCTCTTCTACGGGAAGTTTACGGTGGCTTGAAGAAGCCGGCCAAGCAGCATCACGTCGACGGCGACCGGCACGTACACGAGCCGGGTCCAAATTGAACCCGGCGCGCCGCAACCGAGACAAGTCCCACTTGCGGTCGCTCACTCCTTTGTGCCGCCCGGCTTGCTACTCAGCGTCTCGCTCACGCTGCCAACGACGCTTCGTATGAACTCGTACTGCGTCTTGACGAGCTTGTCCGCCATCTCCAGGGCGGCGTCGACGATGGTCTTCGACGGGTGGTCGTCGCCGTGCGCGGGCATCGACTCATCGACGGCGCCAACGAACTTGCGCACGGCATCGATCGCGGTCCGTTGTCCGGATTCGACCGACTTGAGCACTTCATCGGACAGGCCTGCTGCTCGTTCGGTCAGGTCTGACGCTCGTTCCGCCACGGTCTTCTCGGTGTTCTCTGTCATGATCGCGCTCCTTGAGGATTGAATGCAGAAACGAGTCGGCATCAGAATGCGCTCCGACCCCGGCGTTCTATAGGGCCGATGGTCCCTGCTTGCCGCGGTGACCGGTGCGCCTCTCTGGCCGTCTACGGCGCGTCCGGTAACTTCAACCTCTCTGGATAGAGCGCAACCGCGGTGGGTCGGGCGACGCGCTGGGTGAAGAGGCCGCCGACGCCGACCCGTTGACCATGTGGGCGGGGTACGACGCTGATATAGCAGGTGCTCGACGCTGCGGCGATATAGCGCCTGCTCGTCTACACTCAGCTTTTCTGAGGACCGATGAAACTGACCAACCCTCTGCGACATCCCTTCCGCGTGTCGCGCGTCGAAAAGCCGCGCGCGGAGGGCTGTTTCTACCTGTCCGACGGTCGCCGGCTTGGCTACGCCGAGTTCGGTGACCCCTCAGGCGCGGTGGTGCTGTGGTTCCACGGCACGCCGGGCGCCCGGCGCCAGTTCCCGCTGCTCGGTCGGCGCGCCGCCGTGAAGCTGGGCCTGCGCGTCGTCGTCGTGGAGCGGCCGGGCTCGGGTCTGTCCGATCCGCACGCCTACGCCGCGATGGCCGACTGGGCCACCGACATGGCAGAGGTGGCCGACGCGCTCGGCGCCAAGCGGCTGGGCGTCGTGGGTCTTTCCGGAGGAGGCCCCTACGCCCTGGCCTGCGGCGCGGTGCCCCCGCTGGCCGCTCGCGTGGCCGCCGTGGCGGTGCTGGGCGGCATGGTTCCGTCGGTCGGCCCCGAGGCCACCGCCGGCGGCGTCGCCGACGTTGCCCGCCGCTTTGCCCCGATGCTGTCGGTGCTGCGCCGGCCGTTGGCAGCGCTGAGTACCGGGCTGCTGGCGCCCCTCATCCCCTTCGGGCATTACGTCTTGCGGGCCTACTCCAGCATGTCGCCCGAGGGCGACCAACGGGTCCTCGCCGACCCCGAAATCGAGGGCATGTTCGTCGATGACATCCTCCTTTTCATCAAGGGCGGCTGCCAGGCCTTCGTCGACGATGCCCGGCTGTTCGGGCGCGACTGGGGTTTCCGGTTGGCCGACGTGCAGGTGCCGGTGCGCTGGTGGCACGGCGACGCCGACCCTTACGTGTCCCTCGCCGCCGCCCAAGCGGCGGTCGCGCGCCTGCCCGACGCCGAGCTCATCCTGCGCCCTTGCGAGAGCCACCTCGGCGGCTTCGCCACGGCCGACGAGATCCTAGAGTTCATCCGCAAATTCCTTTGAGCTGCAACGACTTCCGTTTCTTGACTGAGGCTGCGCCTCCATCAACTTCCAGCCGGACAACCCTTTCCGGGCGCGCGGACGGCACTGGAATCGGCATCGTCAAGTTATCTGAGAATGCTTGTGGCGCAGTTGATGTGAGTTGATTCGGTGGCGGAATGTAGTGGCTGACTGTGTCTTTCATGCCGCTGCGGCGGCTGTGATCTCGTGCCAGACCGCGAAGCGGTTGGTCATCTCGTGCCGCCATTGGGGCGCGCTGATCAGATGACGACGGGGCCGAAAGTGCTGTCGGATGCTGCCGAACGCAAACAGGAACCGTTGCGCCTGCCCAGGCGAGGCGAAGCGTTTCATCACCCGTTCCCGGACCCTGGTCGGCTGATGGGAGTTCTCGACCCGGTTGTTGAGGTACTTGCAGCGGCGGTGGGTCACCGACGGCAGCAGCTCGCGGTGGGCAAGCTGGTAGCTGGCCAGCTTGTCGGTGACGATCACCCGCGGCACGTATCGCAGGCCCTTGAGCAGCTTACGGAAAAACCGCTTGGCCGCCAGCGCGTTACGTCGCGACTGCACCAGGATGTCGAGCACGTCGCCGTGCTGGTCGACCGCGCGCCACAGGTAATGGGTGGTGCCGTTGATCTTCACGAAGACCTCGTCGAGGTGCCACTTGTCGCCGGGACGGGGTCGCCGCCGACGCAACCGGGCGGCGTAGTCCGGGCCGAACTTCGCACACCAGGACCGGATCGTCTCGTAGGTGACCACGACACCGCGGGCCAGCATCAGCTCCTCGACGTCGCGCAGGCTCAGCGCGAAACGGTGATACAGCCACACCGCGTGCCCGATGACCTCGATGGGATACCGGTAGCCCTTGTACCTCGCCGCAATCGCCACAACTACCAATCCTCGCTACCACCACACCAGATCAACAACTTGACGATGCCATTTGGAGACCTCGCCTACAGATATGTCTGGCATCCAATAGATCAGTTGAGTGATGAAGAACGCTCAGAGGTTGAGGCTTACGCCGTGGGCGGATTCCAGCAGATTAATGCTGCACTCCGGGGGCATGCTCAAATGACGCCCCAGCTGCAACAACGCATCAAAATCATTCGCCTAGCCCTTCGCCGATTCCCGCTGGAAACCGATACGCGCGTCACGCGCGAAGTAGGGGCCGCAGACATGGGTCTAACAAGTGCGGATGATGCTCCGTCGACAGTCGGACATCCCTTTGACGAAGCCGGGTTCCTTTCTACCAGCATGAATGAGAACCCACCGCATTCGACTACGCATATCGACCCGATTGAGCTGGATCTGCGTTTAGCAGCCGGAATCCCCGCTCTTGCCGTGGGCACCCTGTCGGATTTTCCCCTTGAACGCGAGCTGCTAGTTATCGACGCTCGGCGTATCTTCATCGTAAAATCGCGGTGGAACGTTAGTACTCGGCGATGGCGCCTCTACGGCGACGTGCTACCAGAAGGAGGGTTGCCATGAGGACGGCGATAAGCCCACTCACCAGCGACAATCTAGAGTTGCGTCGCGTCTCCATCACCGCCGAAGAAGCGACGGAACTCCGGCATTACGCGTCACGCACCGGGTGGAAAATGCCCGTTTCCGAGCTTGAACGCGACCTGTATGCGGCTAGGGGGCTAGAACCGCCGCAGTAGCAGCGTCCTGAAAAGTTCGGCAGTGAGCCACTGCGCTCGCTCGACTGAGCGCGGACCGCAGCCGTAGCACTTTGGCCTTTCGGCATACCCCTCCTACGGCTGCGGGCCGCTGGTTCAACCCCTCGTCACGCCAAGCCATAAGCCTACGCCCCATGGGCGCGCTCATCGAAAATCAAACTGACCCACTACCGGCTCGTCCAGCGGGGCGGTCGCAATCGTTGAGGGTTGCTGTACCGGTTGCTGTACTGGTCCCAAATTGGTCCTACGCGGTCCCATGATGCGACCTCGTGAAATGAATACCCACAGGTAAAGCCATGTCTTCTCGGTCGGGCTGACAGGATTTGAACCTGCGACCACTTGACCCCCAGGTTCAATTTTGGTGTTCGTCGGAGTCCGTAGGTGAGCTTTTTCGGCAGGTCGCGTGGCAATACCTCA
Source organism: uncultured Actinomycetota bacterium (assembly GCA_963848535.1). GTDB lineage: Bacteria > Actinomycetota > Actinomycetes > Mycobacteriales > Mycobacteriaceae > Mycobacterium. Next base: position 72,763 of record CAWKEM010000018.1, on the reverse strand, counting down.
TCTACGCCTCAAGAGTTTCCTTCGGCACCATGTCCTTATTCGCGCCGCCGACGACGGTGATATCTACGCCGGCATCGTCGACCGCGTCGTGACCCCACATCATGCGGCCTGGCTGAGCCTGACATGCAGGTATTAGAGTAGGTTGCCATGTCCGCTAGCACGAAGGTGTCAGCGCTTGACCATGCGATGCACACGGCGCACACCTGGGTCAACGATGTGGCCAGGGAATTCGACACCGAAGATCGGGAGTTCGCCTACCGGGTGCTGCGCGCATGGCTGCACACCTTGCGCGACCGGCTCACCGTGCAGGCGAGCGCCCACTTTGCTGCACAGCTGCCCGACCTGATCAGGGGCATCTTCTACGCGGGCTGGAATCCTGACGCCGTTCCGCAGAAGTCCGATGCCAATGCCTACGCTGTCCGGTTCGCGCGTGAGGCGAACATTGCCCTCAGCGACGTCGGTAAGGCGGCTGCGGCGACCACCGCCGCCGCGCTGCGGCATCTCCCGCAAGCCCAGATGGATAAGGCCCTCGATCAGCTTCCCCCGGATGTCCGCACCCTTTTACACGCCCAGCCGCAGCCTGGGCAGTGACCCAAACGGGGACGCTCGACAACCGGCGCTAGTCTTACGGACATCGCCCAGACGACCGCCCACAGGTCGGCCAAGCTCGCAGCCAAGGCAGCGCGGCGCCTTGGCTGCGATGGACTTTCGGCCGCTACGCCGGTGACCTCCTGCCCTGCTCGAACAGTGGTCGACGCGCCCACGATCAAACCGACCACAAGCGGAAAGGAGTTGGGCGATGAGGGCCCAGGTGGGTGACTGGCTGGTTATCAAGGGCAGGACCGTGGAGCAGGCAGACCACCGCGGGTCGATCACCGAAGTGCATTCGGCCGACGGCTCGCCGCCGTATGTGGTGAGGTGGGTGGACACCGGGCATGTGGCGACGGTAATTCCTGGGCCGGATGCGGTCATTGTTACAGTGGCCGAGCAAGAAGCGGCCGACGAGCGAGAGCGATCGCGGGTCTCGTCGGTGCAGGCCGAGATCACGCACCCCGCCTCAAGCGAGTAGGTGCGATGCCGATGACCGCCAAGCTGGTGTACTTGGTGATCGTTCTTGGAATGGGCGCCTTGCCATGGTTCCTTCGGGACCTACGCACCTGATTTCTACCGAGTAGGGGGAGCATGATGGCTATCGCGCGGGCACTGTCACGTTGGTGAGTGTGGGTGAACTGGGACGATCGGTGGGGTGAGCACCGCAACGCTGTCGTATAAGGGCCACCGCTACCCGGTCGAGATCATCAACCACTGCGTGTGGCTGTACTTCAGGTTCGCACTCAGCTTTCGTGAGGTCGAGGAGCTGATGCTGGCACGCGGTGTCGCGGTGAGCTACGAGACGATCCGGCGGTGGTGCGCCAAGTTCGGGCAGGCCTACGCCAACCAGCTGCGCTGGCGGCGCCCGCGCCCCGGCGATAAGTGGCACCTCGACGAGGTGTTCGTCCGGATCAACGGCAGGCTGTGCTACCTGTGGCGCGCGGTCGATCAGCACGGCAACGTGCTTGACATCCTCGTCCAGTCACGCCGAAACGCGGTGGCGGCCAAGCGATTCTTCCGCAAGCTGCTCAAGGGCCAGCGGTACGTGCCGCGTGTGCTGGTGACCGACAAGCTGGGCAGCTACCAGGTCGCCCACCGCGAGTTCATGTCGTCGGTGGAGCACCGGCGGTCGCGGTATCTGAATAACCGCGCCAAAGAACTCTCATCAGCCCACCCGAGGGCGTGAACGGGCGATGAAACGCTTCAAATCGTTGCGGCATGCGCAACGATTCCTGTCCGCCTTCAGCGGCATCTCCGCACACTTTCGGCCGCGACGGCATCTGCTCAGCGCGACCCAATGGCGAACCGAGATGGCCGACCGCTTCGCGGTCTGGCGTCAGGTCACCGCGCTCGACACTGCCGCCTGACATGTGAACGACTAAAAACTGTTCCATCGCCACAGCCCCAAAACCAACTGCACCACAACATTTTTCAAACAACGTGACAGTGCCGCCGACGGTGCTGCTGCCGATGGTGCCGTTCGGCCCAAAGCTGCGCACCGGATACAACCTGATCATCTCGAACGTTCCCGGCCCGCAAACCGAAATGTATTGGAACGGCGCCCATATCGAAGAGATCTATCCGGTGTCCGCGGTCTATGACGGCATGGGTCTGAACGTGACGATGTCCTCGTACGCCGACCGTGTGACATTCGGGTATGTGGCGGGCAGAAAGATGCTGCCCGACATCGAAACGTTGATACCGCTGACCGAACGCGCTCTGGACGAGCTGGAGACCGCGGTAGGGATAGCGCGCTGATGCAGGTGGATCCGCGGTGGCACTGTGTGGCACTGTCACTAGCTCCTCTGTCAAGCGACGGTCGATAGTGATTGGTTTTGGTCGGTGAGCATGGCGCGGTAGACGACGTCGGAGAGTCGACGTTTGAGGACTCTGAGTGCTTCCATCCCGCCGTCGCCGTCGAGTTTGCGTCGCTGCATCAGTTCGCAGGCGGGTGGGTGCATCCGCGCCTGGGTCATCGCGATGCGGTGCAAAGCCGCGTTGAGTTGCCGATTTCCCGTGCGCGACAGCCGGTGTCGCTGTTTGTTCGATGACCAGACTGGCAGCGGCGCTGTTCCGTTGTGTCGGGCGAAGGCGTCTTTGGAGCGGAACCGACACACCTGAGCTGTCTCGCCGGCGATCTTGGCCGCGGTCAACGCGCCGCACCCGACGATGGCCAGCAGTGACGGCGCGACCGTGGCGACGCGCTCGGTGATCTCGGCGGTGAGGTCGTTGATTTCGGCGGTGAGCATCCGTAGGTGTTCGATGAGCTGCAACGCCAGCCGGTGTACCAATGTTTTGTCTTCGCAAGAGTCGAGGTGGGCGGTCACGGTCTCAAAGGCGCTGGTGCGGTCGATTTTTGCCGGTGGTGTCCAGCCGGGGTCGAGTTCGTGCAGATGCCAGCGTAGCCGGGAGATGATGCGGGTGCGCTCGGCAACGAGGTCTTCGCGGTGATCGATCAGCAGCCGCAGCTCGCGCTCGATGCCGTCGAGGCGGGCCACCGGCAGATCCGGTTCACGCAGCGCGGCTCGGGCTACGGCCAGGGCATCGATCGGGTCGGATTTCCCGTAGGTGCGGGCCGAGTCGCGGATGTGGGCCATGAGTTTGGGCGGTACTCGTACCACCGACTCGCCGGCGGCGATCAGATCGCGTTCGAGTCGTCGGGTCAGGTGTCGGCAGTCCTCGATCGCCCAGAGCCGCTCACCGTCGAGCGATGTCGCCCACTGGAGAAGCTGCAAATGGTCCTGTGTTGTGGTCCCAATGGTTTTCGTTGATTGTTGTCGCCCGTTGTCGTCGATTGTGACTGCGGTGTGGCTGCGCTTGTGCGCGTCGATGCCGATGACCATCATGCAATGGTGTCCCTTCGTGGTGTTGGGGTGGCACGGACCGGTCGGTCGGCATACGCCAATAGGGGCGGCGCCACGCTCCTCTCAAGCCAGATCGGCCGGTCCTTTAACGTCGACTGGCCGCACGAGTGACATAAGCCACGAAGGCAGGTTGGAATGAAGAGCGAACCAGCCGACCCCACCAACGTGACAGTGCCCCTCGGCGCGTTCTCACAGGCGGTGACCCCGGGGGTGATCAGATGTCTCGCGACCGAAATTGAGTCGAAGCGCTCACCTGAACAGCCCAACTGCGGTTAACTCGCTGCAGACGCCGTCGTCCAGGGATGGGGTGCGCGGTGAAGCGACTTAGCGGCTGGGATGCGTTGTTGTTGTACAGCGAAACGCCCAACGTGCACCAGCACACGTTGAAGGTGGCCGTGGTGGACACCGCAGACTTCGAGGGCGAGCCCAGCTTCGATGCGTTCCGCCAAATACTGCGCCGCCGCCTGCATGTCCTGGAACCGCTGCGCTATCAACTGATCGGCATCCCGTTGCACCTGCATCCCCCCATGTGGCTCGAAGAGGCGGAAATCGACCTGGACTATCACGTGCGGCGGGTAGAGGTACCTGCCCCTGGCGGTCGCCGTGAACTCGATCAGGTAATCGGCGAGATCGCCAGCACGCCCTTGGACCGCCGCCGTCCGCTGTGGGAGATGTACTTCGCCGAGGGCCTGGCCAACCACCGGATCGCGGTGATCAGCAAGATCCACCACGCGCTGGCTGACGGTGTCGCATCGGCGCACCTCATGGCGCGTGGAATGGAGTGGCCGGACTCCGTCCAGGAGGAAGGTGAGCTGAATGCCGCCGGCGAACTGCCGTCGACGGCGGAGCTGCTCCGCGAGGCCGGGCGAAGCCATCTGAACCACCTCGCAAAACTGCCGGGGGCGGTTCGCGACGGCGCAACCGGCATGTACCGGCTCCGGCGGCGGGCGCGGGAGCGCTGTAGGGACCCGGAGTTCGCACCCCACTCCGGCCCGCCGCCGACCTTCATCAACCACCGGTTGTCGCCGGAGCGGACCTTCGCCAGTGCGACGCTGTCGCTGGCCGAGGTCAAAGAGACCAGCAAGCATCTCGGCGTCACCATCAACGACATGGTGTTGGCGATGGCCGCGGGCGGCCTGCGCGAACTGCTGCTGCGCTACGACGGCCGCGCCGACCAACCGCTCATCGCCGAGGTACCGGCTGCCACCGACACCTCGCCGGATCGGATCAGCGGCAACGCGCTGAGCTCCATGCTGGTGTCGCTGCCCGTGCACGTTGGTGATCCGTTGGAACGCGTGCGGCTGACGGGCGCGGCGACCCGGATCGCCAAGGAAACCCAGAAGCTGTTGGGCCCGACCACCATCGCGCACTGGCTGGAGTATGTGCCCCCGATCGCCGAGCAGGCCACGTTCCGGTGGCTCTCGAGGCGGCGGGCGCCCAATCGGCTGATCAACGTGATCGTCTCCAACGTGGCAGGCCCGCGGCATCGGGGCCGCATCGCCGGCGCGGTGGTGACCGAGATCTACTCGGTGGGTCCGGTGGCCGCTGGCGTCGCGCTGAACATGACGGTGTGGAGCTACGCCGACCAGCTCAACATCTCGGTGCTCGCCGACGACCAGACACTCAAAGACACCCACGAGGCAACCGACGCGATGATCCACGCGTTCGCCGACATCCGCTCGGCAGCGGGCTTTCCCGCAACGCTGACTGAAGTTGCTACGGCGATGCCGCAAGCCACCCCAACCGGTTAGGAAATTTCGATGCTGGACCGCATGCGCGAAACCCGCGAGCTGGTCGCCACGATGCGCCGGGCGAGGCTGATCGCCCCGCTGCGGCCGGACAAGTACATGCGTATCGCCCCCCCGCCGACCACCTTTCCATCCCCCCTCGCAGCGTCCGGGCTTGATCGACGAGCTTGGCACGCTGACCTGGCGCCAGCTGGACGAGCGGTCCGACGCCTTGGCCGCCGCGCTGCAGACGCTACCCGGGGGAACCCCGGACACGATCGGCATCATGTGCCGCAACCACCGCGGTTTCGTCGAGGCGCTAGTTGCGGTCCACCGCATCGGCGCTGATGTCGTGCTGTTGAACACCTCCTTCGCGGGACCGGCGCTGGCCGAAGTAGTGGAACGTGAAGGTATCGATGTGGTGGTCTATGACGAGGAGTTCGAGCCCGCGGTCGACCGTGCCCTCGCCGACAATGCCGGTGTCAGGAGGGTTGTCGCGTGGACGGATGACCCGGCTAACCATGAGACCACCGTCGAGAAGCTGATCACCGCACACGCCCGCCGGCGGCCGAAACGCGCCGGCCGCAGGGGCAAGCTGATCCTGCTGACCGCAGGCACCACGGGTACGCCCAAGGGCGCCAAACGCTCCGGCGGTGGCCCCAAGGAGCTGATGGCGGTGCTTGACCGGACCCCGTGGCGCGCCGAGGAGACCACGGTGGTGGTGGCGCCGATGTTCCACGCCTGGGGCTTTTCCCAGCTGATTCTGTCGGCGATGATGGCGTGCACGGTCGTAACCCGCCGCAAGTTCGATGCAGAGGCGACGCTGCAGCTCGTCGACCGCTACCGCGCCACGGGACTTTCCGTGGTGCCAGTGATGTTCGACCGGATCATGGACCTGCCCGACGACGTGCGGAAGAAATACAGCTGCCGCGCGCTGCGGTTCGCCGCCGCGTCGGGGTCACGGATGCGTCCCGACGTGGTCTCCAGGTTCATGGATGAGTTCGGTCCCGTGATCTACAACAACTACAACGCGACCGAGGCAGGCATGATCGCAACCGCCACACCGGCAGACCTGCGTGCCGCCCCGGACACCGCCGGCACGCCCGCCGAGGGCGCCGAGATCCAGATCCTCGACAGCAAATTCCAGGAGTTGCCCGCAGGTGAGATCGGCAGTATCTATGTGCGGAGCTCCACGCAGTTCGACGGCTACACCTCGGGCAAGACCTCGAAGTTCCACGAGGGGTTCATGTCGTCTGGCGACGTCGGCTACCTCGACAACGCCGGCCGGCTGTTCGTGGTCGGTCGCGACGACGAGATGATCGTGTCCGGCGGCGAGAACGTGTATCCGGTCGAGGTGGAGCAGACGCTGGCAACGCACCCCGAAGTGGCCGAGGCGGCGGTGATCGGCGTGGACGACGAGCAGTACGGCCAGCGGCTGGTCGCGTTCGTGGTGCTCGAGCTGGGCGCATCGGCGACGCTGGACACGCTGAAGCAGCATGTGCGGGAGAACTTGGCCAACTACAAGGTGCCGCGCGACATCATGATTCTCGACGAGTTGCCCCGTAGTAGCACCGGTAAGATCGTGCGTCGCGACCTGCGGGCACGCGTCGGCGCCCTGACGGGCAATGGGGGTTAGCACGGGGCTGCGAGTAGTCCGGCCTTCGGCCACTTCCTGTCGTGTTTGTCCGCGACACGCCGGCCGGATGGCGGCCCCGGCATCGGTCAACTCCGCAGAAGAAGCGCTGCTGCGCTGATGGTTTCGGTGAATGGATCGCGTCACCACGTGTCCGGCGGACAGAGCACCCGTAGATCGAACTCCGGGGCGACGAAGGTCTGCTCGTATTCGGCGGCAAGATCGCGCTGCGCGACGTCCGCCACAGGTTCTGCCTAGGGCTATGCTGAGCCGACCCCAAGGAACCGATGATAGTGGCTGACCCATTCAAGACGCAGCGCGACGTTGGTAATGCCGTCGCCGCTGAGTTGCGTGCCGCCGGGTTCGACAACGCCGAGGAGATCAGGCGCGGTGGTTTCGGCATTGGTTATCGGTGTACCGAGTCCGCGCTGGACCCGACGGTGGCGGTGAAGGTTCTCACCGGCGAGCTGGATGAGGATCGGCAGCGTTTTCTTCGTGAGCAACGCGCTATGGGCCGGCTTGGCGACCACGCGAATATCGTCGCCGTGCTGCAGGTCGGCAACCAAGAGCGGCTACCCCTACCTGGTCATGGACTAGTCGCCGGGATCGCACAGTTCGCGTACCGCATGACGATCCTTCTCGGTTTTCCCTTGCTATCCCTTATCTTTGTATGGTTCTGCGGTCACCGGGACCGATATAGAGACCAAAGTCGCTTAGACGATCGGCAATCGCGCAGACTAAACCTGTTGTCGATGAGCACGCCATCTACGCCACACGGGCGTATGTCGCGGCGGAAGTTGCCTCAGGCTTTATGGCTCTCAATCAGCCGGCAAAAGCTCTCGATCTTCTGCGGATCGAGGCCAGCGTTGCAAGCGGACACCGAACCATGACCGGCCCGGTGTCATCGCGTACCCCAGGAACCGTCGGGGATCTGCGACATCCGGTGCTTTGACGCAGGGCTATGCCGGTCTGGCTTGGCACCAGGGCTTCGCCATCCGGCCCGGTGGCGCGATACTTGAGACCATGGCTGAGGTTGACGATGTTGACCTCGCGCCGATCGGGGCGGTACGGCGTACGCGGTTAGGCCGCAAGGCGACCGAGCCGATGCGCGAGGACATCCGGCTGCTCGGCGCGATCCTTGGTGACACGATCCGTGAGCAGAACGGTGAGGAAATCTTCGACCTCGTCGAGCGGGCCCGCGGCGAGTCATTCCGGGTGCGCCGCTCCAAAATCGACCGCGCCCATCTGGCGCGCATGTTCGACGGGATCGACATCCACTGGGCCATCGCATTGGTTCGGGCGTTCACGCACTTCGCGCTGCTGGCCAACGTCGCCGAGGACATCCACCGCGAACGGCGGCGGAACATCCACGTGCAGGCCGGTGAGCCGCCGCAGGACAGCAGCCTGGCCGCCACCTATCGAAAGCTGGACGCCGCTAATCTGGATTCCACGACCGTGGCCGAGGCGTTGACCGGTGCGCTGGTGTCGCCGGTGATGACCGCCCATCCGACTGAGACGCGCCGCCGCACTGTGTTCGACACCCAGCACCGGGTCACCGAACTGATGCGGCTGCGGCTGCACGGGCAGACCGATACCCCCGACGGCCGCGACATCGAGCGCGAACTGCGTCGGCACGTGCTCACATTGTGGCAGACCGAGCTCATCCGGTCGCGGCGTTTGGAGGTCGGCGACGAGATCGAGACGGGGTTACAGTACTACCACGCCGCGTTCTTCGAGGTGGTTCCGCAGGTCAATGCCGAGGTGCGGGCCGCGCTGCAAGCCCGGTGGCCCGATGCGCAGCTGCTAGAAGAACCCCTCCTGCGGCTCGGATCGTGGATCGGCGGCGACCGTGACGGCAACCCGAATGTGACCGCCGACGTGGTGCGGCTGGCCACCGGCAGCGCCGCGTTCACCGCGCTGGAGCACCATTTCGCCGAGCTGCACGCACTTGAGCGGGAGCTGTCGATGTCGGCGCGGCTGGTCAAGATCAGCGACGGGCTGGCCGCGCTCGCCCACGCCTGCCACGAGCCGGCGCGGCCCGACGAGCCGTACCGGCGGGCGCTGCGGGTGGTACATGGGCGGCTCACCGCGACCGCGTCGGCGATCCTGGACCGCCAGCCCGAACACCAACTCGACCTGGGGCTGGAGCGGTATCACACCCCGGCCGAGCTGCTGGCCGACCTCGACGTGATCGACGCCTCGCTGCGCGCCAACGGCGGTGCACTGCTGGCCGATGACCGGTTGGCTCGGCTGCGGGAAGCGGTGCGCGACTTCGGTTTTCACCTGTGCGGCCTGGACATGCGGCAGAACTCCGACGTCCACGAACAGGTGGTCGCCGAGTTGTTGGCTGGGGCCGGTGTGCATCCCGACTACGCGTCGCTGCCCGAGCCCGACCGCGTCGAGCTGCTGGCCGCCGAGCTGGCCACCCGCAAGCCGCTGACGCAGGAGGACGCCAGGCTGTCGGCGCTGGCCCGCACCGAGTTGGACATCATCGCCGCCGCCGCCCGCGCGATCGACCTGTTCGGCCCCGAGGCGGTGCCGAACTACATCGTCTCGATGTGCGAGTCGGTGTCGGACATGCTGGAGGCCGCGATCCTGCTCAAGGAGGTTGGCCTGCTGGACGCCTCCGGCGACGAGCCGAGCTGTCCGGTGGGCATCGTGCCCCTGTTCGAGACGATCGACGACCTGCACCGCGGCTCGTCGATCCTGGGGGCCGTGCTGGAACTGCCGCTGTACCGCGCGCTGGTGCGCTCGCACGGCGACAGCCAGGAGGTGATGCTCGGCTACTCCGACTCCAACAAGGACGGCGGCTATCTGGCGGCTAACTGGGCGTTGTACCGCGCCGAGCTCGATCTTGTCGAGTCGGGCCGCAAGACCGGAATCCGGCTGCGGCTCTTCCACGGTCGCGGCGGCGCCGTCGGTCGCGGCGGCGGCAAAAACTATGACGCGATCCTGGCGCAGCCGCCGGGCGCGGTGACCGGTTCGTTGCGCATCACCGAGCAGGGTGAGGTGATCGCTGCCAAGTACGCCGAACCGCGAATCGCGTACCGCAACCTGGAAGCGCTGGTGGCCGCCACCCTGGAGTCCACGCTGCTCGACGTCGAGGGCCTGGGTGACGCGGCGGGCCCGGCCTATCAGGTGCTCGACGAGCTGGCCGCCCGCGCGCGGCGGGCCTACGCCGGACTGGTGTACGAGACACCGGGTTTCGTCGAGTACTTTAAGGCGTCCACTCCGGTCAGCGAGATCGGGTCGCTGAACATCGGCAGCCGCCCGACATCCCGCAAACCCACCGCGTCGATCGCCGACCTGCGCGCGATTCCGTGGGTGCTGGCCTGGAGCCAGTCGCGGGTGATGCTGCCCGGCTGGTATGGCGCCGGGACCGCGTTCGCCGACTGGATCGCCGAGGGCGACGGCCGGCTGGAGGTGCTGCAGGACCTGTACCGGCGCTGGCCGTTCTTTCGCACCGTGTTATCGAACATGGCTCAGGTGCTGGCGAAATCCGACATGGATCTGGCCGCGAGGTATTCCGAGCTGGTCTCCGACGAGACGCTGCGGCGGCGGGTGTTCGACAAGATCGTCGCCGAACACGAACGCACCATCGCGATGCACCTGCTGATCACCGCGCAGGATAGCCTGCTCGCCGACAATACGGCGCTGGCCCGCTCGGTGTTCAACCGCCTCCCCTACCTCGAGCCGCTGAATCACCTGCAAGTCGAGCTGCTGCGGCGCAGCCGTTGCGGCGACGACGACGAGCTGGTCCAGCGCGGCATCCTGCTGACCATGAGTGGGCTGGCGACCGCATTGCGCAACAGCGGCTAGGGAATTGGCGATGGCGTGCTGGCGCGGGTTGGTCGGCCGGTACAGTGGTACGACCCGATGCGACGTCACGCCGGTTGTCGCAGTGTGGCTCAACGACGCGCGTTCGTGTTCTGCACCGGCCCGACCGAACAGAAGTTCCGCAACCTCGAGCACGACCCGGCCGTCGCCCTCACCACCGGCACAAGCAGATGGCAGGACGGCCTGGACCTCGTCGAAGGCCTCGAGGGCGGGTGACCGGCCCTGCGGCGTTGACGGAACTGGCCGTTGCAACCAGTGAACGAAACGGCCGAATTCTCCTGCAGTTGTCCGCCAATCACGGCCGATCGATCCGCACCACTCGAGGAACAGTGCCAGCGCTCCGGCATACGACTCGGTCGTCGATTCGGCGCAGTCTCGGCCGACGCGGAGGTGAAGAAGCCAATCGTCCACGCATTGGACAGGGCGGTAGCTGCCATCGATGACGGTCCAATAGCGCTCACCCGACGGCAGTTTGATCCGAAACGACTTGAACGTCCGCATCGACCCCGACGCTACGTCTCCGGTCGAGGAGTACCCATGAACGACACCCCGTCATATCGTGTCGCAGACGACCGGGCCGCCAGCCTTGACATTCGACGGCTCGGTGCAGATGCCGAAGGGCACGGCAACCTGGCGGCACGGCGGCCTTGGACATCAGGCTGGCAAGTGAGACAAGCCCCCAGTCCCCTGTCGGTGACGCCTCGCAGGCGTGAAAATGGGGGTCGGGTCGTCTGCCGACGCCGACGGTTCTTGGGTGTGTAAGCCCGTAGACAAGCCTGGCGCCGGGGCCCGACCTTGAAGGGTCACGCACTGTTGCTTTCCGGCATCGTCAAGTTATCTGAGAATGCTTGTGGCGCAGTTGATGTGAGTGGATTCGGTGGCGGAATGTAGTGGCTGACTGTGTCTTTCATGCCGCTGCGGCGGCTGTGATCTCGTGCCAGACCGCGAAGCGGTTGGTCATCTCGTGCCGCCATTGGGGCGCGCTGATCAGATGACGACGGGGCCGAAAGTGCTGTCGGATGCTGCCGAACGCAAACAGGAAGCGTTGCGCCTGCCCAGGCGAGGCGAAGCGTTTCATCACCCGTTCCCGGACCCTGGTCGGCTGATGGGAGTTCTCGACCCGGTTGTTGAGGTACTTGGAGCGGCGGTGGGTCACCGACGGCAGCAGCTCGCGGTGGGCAAGCTGGTAGCTGGCCAGCTTGTCGGTGACGATCACCCGCGGCACGTATCGCAGGCCCTTGAGCAGCTTACGGAAAAACCGCTTGGCCGCCAGCGCGTTACGTCGCGACTGCACCAGGATGTCGAGCACGTCGCCGTGCTGGTCGACCGCGCGCCACAGGTAATGGGTGGTGCCGTTGATCTTCACGAAGACCTCGTCGAGGTGCCACTTGTCGCCGGGACGGGGTCGCCGCCGACGCAACCGGGCGGCGTAGTCCGGGCCGAACTTCGCACACCAGGACCGGATCGTCTCGTAGGTGACCACGACACCGCGGGCCAGCATCAGCTCCTCGACGTCGCGCAGGCTCAGCGCGAAACGGTGATACAGCCACACCGCGTGCCCGATGACCTCGATGGGATACCGGTAGCCCTTGTACCTCGCCGCAATCGCCACAACTACCAATCCTCGCTGCCACCACACCAGATCAACAACTTGACGATGCCCTCTAAACAGTGCCGATACTTGGCGGCAGACGGGATACTCCACGGCTGTAGTCCGCAGCACCACAACGACATTCGTGTCAGCGGATCTGCCGCTCATGTAGCGATTTCTGTCAGTAGACTGACCGCAACCGTGCCTCGGCGCCGCAACGATATGATGGATGATCTCGGAATCGACCAGCCCGCACGACGCGAAACTACAATGCGACGTGAGGCGACACGAGGCGACACGAAGGCTTGTGAGAACTTTCGGTAGTGGGTCAGTTTGAATCACCGGGTGCGGGCGGTGTTGTGGGATGATGGAGAACCTGGCACATGACGTCTCGCTGCACTACATGAATTACAACTTCGCACGACCCCACGCCACGTTGACCAAAGAAGCTGGCGGTCATAAGGTGACTCCGGCCATGGCTGCAGGGGTCGAGCGCCGCGTCTGGACCCACCGCGACATCGCCGCGCTACTCGACTAGATCCGGGTCCTATGGCCCTACGTGACAGGTGGCGTATGGCCAAGTATTTGTGAGTATGGGCGGATGGGGCTATGACGGTGGTCTGGGCTTGACGCAGCCCGCCAGGGGCGCTCAACGGTTAGGCGATGTTGAGGCAATACGGTTGCTCGCCAGCGTTGACTATGGGCGCATCGTATTCACTTTCAAAACTCTTCCGGCGATCCGCCCGGTCAATCATCTGGTGGACGAAGGCCAGCTAATCATCCGCACCCGGCTTACGGCCACAGCCGTGCGATCCAGCGAGGGCGTCGTGGTTGCCTACGAAGCCGACCATATCGACCCTCAGACTCAGACGGGATGGAGCGTTGTCGTTACAGGGCGTGCACACACCCTCACCGATCCCGACCAGGTCTTGCGCTACGAGCAACTGCTCCATCCGTGGATAAACCACGCCGACACCGTCGTCGCCATCACGCCCGAGATCATCACTGGCTTCCGCATCGCTGCCAGGGAGGCGTAAACCAGCGGGACCGCCGATCTGGGCGCCCGATCACCCTCCGTCAAACTGACCCACTACCGAACTTTCGTTACTGATAATCAAGACTCCCTCGCGTGGCTGTGGGGGTGTGGCGTTTCATGTCATCGCCATACGCACCCTTCGAGAGAAGAGTCAGTCGGCCGTCAATCCGTTGCTTGAGCGGCCCTCAACTCCTGCTCGGCTCGATCCGTGGAGGTCAGCTTCTCGGCGGTGGCCAGGGCGATCCGCGTGCTCGTCTCGTGCTTGGACAGGGGCCGCATGTGGTCCCATCCCTCGATCACCAGCCTCGGACTCTGGTCTTGGCCGCTGAACTCCTCCAGGAAATGACGGAGGGACTCACCTGTGGTGTGGTCGACGAGAGGCACATGCGAGCTCAAGTGGAGATACACCGCCTGTGTACCGTGCGGAAGCTGCCCCAACTCCCGAATCAGATGGAACAGGTTGAAACACACCAGGGGACCATCCAAGTACAGGTGGTAGGTGCCCTCATCGAATTCCCGTTGCGACACCGGATTGCGGAAAAGACTGAGGAAGCGGACGGCAAAACTCGGCCTGGCGAATTCCGAGCCGTTCCTCAGGGTGTGCCAGAGGCCCACGTACCACAGGTTCAGTAGCAACTCCAGGACGATGCCAGCGGCGATGCCGAGGAGCAGGTCCGTCGTCACAGTCACGAGCACGGTGATGGAGAAGACGACGAACTGCTCCGTGCCGACCCGTGCGACGTGGAGCCAAACCGCGGGCTTACACAGCTTGTAGCCGATGAAGACGAGGATGGCGGCCAGGACCGCCATCGGGACCATATTGATCAGGTCGCGGCCGAGCAGCAGGAACGTCAGGAGGAAGCAGGCGTTGTAGAAGTTGGCCCATTGGGTCCGGCCGCCTCCCATGATATTCGCCGTGCATTTGACTATACCGGGGATGATGGTCAAGCCACCGAGCAGGCTCGAGGCGCCGTTAGAAACGCCCATGGCCAGCAAGGTCCGGTCCGGGTCGGACCGGCGGCGATAGACGTCGAGCTTGTCCACGGCCGCGATCGTCGCCAGGGACTCGGTCCCGTCGATCAAAAGCAGGGTGACGACCAGGTAAGCCAGGGGGAACCACAGCGCGGCATGGGAGAACGCATCACCGAACTGGGGGAAGACGACCCCGCGCTTGAGCGAATCGGGCACGTTGATCAGGTGGGGTTTGCCCAACTTCAGGATGAATGTGCTGACGACCGTGCCGGCGAAGAACACCCAGACCGGAGGCGGCATGACCTTCAGCAGCCGCCCGGGGATGACCGACAGCACGAACAGCGCCGCCAGGCAACCGACCCCCAGGGCGAAGACCTGGTGGCTCATCGACTGGACATGGCGGGGCACTTCGCCGAGGACCGCCCAGAATTCGTGGGCCTCGAACTTCACTCCCATGAAGAGAGGGATTTGCTTGACGATGATCATCAGGCCAATCGCCGCCAGCATGCCCTGGATGGCCGCGGCCGGGAAGAGGGCGCTGAGGCGGGCCACCTTCAACTTGGCAAGGATCACTTGCAACACGCCCGCGATGGCGATGGCAACCAGGACCAGAGGGTATCCCACTGCGAGCAACTCGGATTGCGAGGCGGCGTGGCCCAGGCGGGTGTGTCCCAGCAGGATCATGCCAGCGAACAGGGCCGGCGCCAGTCCCGCGGCCGGGCCGCTGATGGTCACATACGAGCCGCCCAGAAACGGCAGGACGAAACCGGCGATGATCGCCGACATGATCCCGCAGATCGGCGGCGCGCCCGAGGTGATCGCGATACCCATCGAGAACGGCAGCGAGATCATAGCCACCGTGAAACCCGAGCGAAGGTCATAGCGCCAGTGCTTGAGACCGGCCACGCCATTGCGAGGCTTTTCGGTCGGAACGATTAGATCCTGTTGCATGGGTGAGCCCCTCTCAACAGCGGCTTGAACAGGTTGTGGGTGAAGTTCTGCCAGAACTCGTGCAGCATTAATCAACTCCACGACGGGATGAGGGAAATACCGGGTGCGGCAAGGACTATCGCGTGACAGTCGTCACTGCTGTGTGCTCTGATTCCCCGCGATCACCGTGGAATCCGCGCTGCAAATGTGGACGCCGAGTTAGCGGGCCGCCACAACGATTAACCCCAACCCGGCCCGGGAGGCCACTAGTGCGATACTCATCGCGCCTGTCACGATGGCCCTTGCCGCCCCGGTGATCTGCGCAACCAGGGATTGTCGGCCCGGTGCAATTGCTTGCCTTGGCCCCAGCCGACGTCCCGGAATACAGCGCAGCCGCCACGGTCACGACCAGGCTCTCGATACCAGCAGCCATGTATAGCTCCAATTGGCGCGTAGCCAACCCAGGGGTTACAAGCCATCAGCACCGTCCGGGGCCGATTATCCCGGACCTTGGCGCGTGAAGCGAGTCGCATCGCTGCGTTCACAGCAGACTGTAACCTGCGAAGACAAATCCAAGTCCCGAGACCATCCGCTGGTTGAAACGCATGCTCGCCACTGGGCCCTCATTTGCCTGCTGCGCACCAATTAAGTCGAGAAATCGGCCGCGGAGCGCGAACGCGTGCAGGTTCTCGTCAGCCGTCCACCGGCCGATCCATTTGCCCCACCAGCCCGCCAGGATGAAGTGCTCGGCTAGCCGGTGGTGGTAGCTCGCCAGGTTGTCCTTGGTGATCAGCACGATCTCCAGCGCGTCGGTGATGTGGTCAGGCAGCGTCACCTGCGATGGATCCCAGTCCTGGCCACCAAGGGACTTGAAATTCTGACCTCGATCAAACGGCACATAGTCATGCGCATACCACGGTGTGGCCGTCTCGATGTGGTGTGAGTAGGTATCTGTTGACGACGGTTGAAAACTAGGCCAGTCGCGACGGTTGAAAAGTAGGCCACCCAATCAGATTGGATGGGTGATCTCCTTGGAAGACTGGGCGTTGATCCGGCATCTTCACCGCGGCGAGGGTTTGTCGCAGCGGGCTATTGCGCGGCAACTGGGTATCGCACGTGACACCGTGGCCGGGGCACTGGCTAGCGACGGTCCGCCGAAGTACCAGAGGGAAGCGGTGGCCTCGGCGATCGATGCCGTGGAGCCGCGGATTCGGGCGTTGTTGTCGGGGTATCCGCAGATGCCGGCGACGGTGATCGCTGAGCGGGTGGGGTGGACGGGTTCGATCTCGTGGTTTCGGGAGCGGGTGCGGGCGATTCGCCCGGAGTACCTGCCCGCTGATCCGGTCGATCGGCTCGGGCATCCGCCCGGGCGGGTGATCCAGTGCGATCTGTGGTTCCCGGCGCCCAAGATCGCGGTCGGTTTCGGTCAGGAGGCGATGCTGCCGGTGCTGGTGATGGTGGCGGCGTTCTCCCGGTTCATCGCCGCGGTGATGCTGCCCTCACGTCAGACCATGGACCTGGTGGCCGGGATGTGGCAGCTGCTGTCGCAGAGTTTCACCGCGGTGCCTCACGAGTTGTGGTGGGACAACGAGGCCGGGATCGGACGTCGGGGTCGGTTGACCGATCCGGTCACCGCCCTGGTGGGCACGCTGGGCGCTCGGCTGGTGCAACTCAAGCCCTATGACCCCGAATCTAAGGGGATGGTGGAGCGAGCCAACCGGTATCTGGAGACATCGTTTCTCCCCGGGCGTAGCTTCGCCTCACCGGATGACTTTAATAGTCAACTGGCTCAATGGCTTCCGACTGCCAACAGTCGTCGGGTGCGGGTTCTAGATGGACGTCCGATCGACTTCCTCGATCCCGATCGCGCCCAGATGCTGGCGCTGCCACCCGTGCCGCCAGTCGTGGAGACGGTCACTTCGGTGCGGCTGGGACGCGACTATTACGTGCGGGTGGCCGGTAACGACTACTCCGTCGATCCGACTGCGATCGGCCAACTCGTCGACGTGCGCACCACCCTGGGCCGGGTGACGGTGAGCCGAGCGGGGCGCCTGCTGGCCGATCACGACCGCTGCTGGGCGGCGCGACAAACCCTGACCGACCCCCGCCACGTCGAGACCGCCGCAGCGTTGCGCCATCAGTTCCAACATGGCCCACCACCTGTGGCAGGCGATCACCTGGTGCGCGACCTGGCCGACTACGACCGCGCATTCGGAGTCGACTTCACCAGCAGCACAGTTCCTTCCGATGGTGAGGTGGCCTGAGCATGGCCGAGGATCCGATCAAGGCCGTCTGCCACTACGCCCAAGCGCTCAAAGCGCCACGCATCCGCGACTCCGCCGCCCGACTGGCCGAGCAAGCCCGCGACGGCGGCTGGAGCCACGAAGAGTATCTGGCGGCGGTGCTCTCACGCGAGGTCGCGGCCCGTGAAGCCTCCGGCGCAGCGATCCGCATCCGCTCCGCCGGATTTCCGACTCGCAAGTCGTTGGAAGATTTCAACTTCGATCACCAACCCGCACTCAACCGGGACATGATCGCCCACCTGAGCACCGGCGCCTTCCTGGCCAAGGCCCGCAACGTGGTACTGCTCGGACCGCCGGGCACCGGCAAAACCCACCTTGCCATCGGGTTGGCCATCAAAGCCGCGCAGGCAGGTCACCGCATCGCGTTCGCCACCGCCGTGGACTGGGTCGCCCGACTCAAAGCCGCCCACAACGCCGGGCGACTACCAGCTGAGCTAGCCAAGCTACGTCGCATCGGCTTGCTCGTCGTTGACGAAGTCGGCTATATACCGTTCGAACAAGACGCCGCGAACCTGTTCTTTCAACTGGTCTCTAGCCGCTACGAACACGCCTCGCTGATCCTGACCTCGAACCTGCCCTTCGCCCGCTGGGGCGACGTGTTCGGTGACCAAGTGGTGGCCGCCGCGATGATCGACCGCATCGTGCACCACGCCGACGTCCTGACCATGGACGGAACGCAAACCGTCTTGGGTTGACACCGGGCGCAGGTGTGGCGACGGTGTGCTCGTTGGGGTTGGTGGACCGGTCGGGTGGGGTGGTTCGGGTGGTGGCGGGTCGAGTGCGATGCGGAGCCGGATCTGGACGTGCCAGCCGGTCACGCGGACGTCTTCGATGAGTAGGCGCAGAAGCTGCTGTTTCTGGGTGTCATCGAGGGTGTCGATGACGGCGTGGACGCGAGTGGCGAAGTCGTGCACGCGGGATCGGAGCTGATTGTGGCGGGCGAGGGTGGCGCGTTCGTCAGCGAGGCTGGTTCGCTTGTGTTGTAGCTCTTTTCGTCGTGCGGCTATCTCGGTGGCACGGCGCTGCATTTCGGGGAGTTCGATGAACCCGCCTTGGTAGAGGTCGAGGAGGCGGCGCCGTTCGGTGTCGGCGGCATCGCGCTTGCGGTCCAGGCGGGCCAGTTCGGCGGCGAGGAGTTCGTCATCTGGGGTCGGTGTTGTCAGGGTGACTGCTTGTTCGCCAGCCAACAGTAGGTCGGGGCGGGTCATAGCGGCGCGGATGTGGTCGAACACGAACGTGTCGAGGGCGTCGGCGCGGATGTTGCGTTCGGGGCAGCGGCGGGATTCCCCGCCGGCGCGGATGGGGTCGTGGTTGCGGCAGTAGTAGTAACGGTGGCAGGTGCCGTTGCGGCCGCGCATCTTGTGACAGTTGGTGCCGACACCGCAAACACCGCATTTGACAAGGCCTTTGAGCAGCCACTGGCCGGGTTCGGCGCGGCGCGGGCTCCATTTGGCGTTGTCGGTGGCTACTCGGCCAGCGGCCTGGAACAGTTCGTCGGAGATGATGCGGGGGCATTGGATCGGGATCCATTCGTCCCGGCCGCGCGGGACCTGTCGACGGTGTCGGGTGGGGCGCCGGTCGGGCACCGATTCGGTGCGGTTGTAGTAGACCCGGCCGATGTAGGCCTCGTTGCGTAGCAGCCGGCAGATCGTGGAGGTGCCCCAGGTGGGTTTGCCGGTTGGTGATGGCAGGCCGTCGGCGTTGAGGCGGCGGCAGATCTCGCGCACGGTGATGCCGGCGGCGCGGTCGGTGAAGATCCGCCGCACCACCGCGGCCTCGGGTTCGTAGATCTCGTGGTGTGCTTGGCCGGTGGCGGTGCTGCGCGGAATCCGACGGTAGCCGTAGGAAGATTTCCAGGTGACGATCTCGCCGGCACGGGCTCGGAACAGTTTGCCGCGCCGGTAGCGTTCGGCGATCTTGGCCTTTTCGTACTCGGCGATCACGCCCTGCACCTGGGTGAGCAGGATGGCCTGGGGGTCGTCGGCGGAAAGCCCCGGGGAGTCGGTGAATGCGACGGTGACTCCGAACCGGTCCAGCTCGTCGAGCACCAGCACCTGGTAGGCGTAGGCGCGGGCGAGCCGGTCTGGCGACAGGCACCACACTCGTTCGATAAGCCCGGCCTCGGCGGCATCCCGTAACGCGTCGAGGCCGGGCCGGTCCAATCGGGCACCGGAATGCCCGTCGTCGACGTACTCGTCGACCAGCTCGTCACCGGCGGCGGCGATGTGTTCGCGCAGCAGGGCCAGCTGCGAGCCGATGGTGCCGCGGTCGGCTTGGCGCTCGGTGGACACCCGCGCATACAGGCCCGCTCTCACCGCAGCCCCCGCACCGACATCGCCGCAGCACGATCCGGGCCGGCGGCCAGGTCGAGCAGGAACTCATAGCCCGCGGCCAGCGCCGCCACGCGTGGATCCTCATACGGTGTCCATGCTGGACGGGCAGCGGCGAGCAGTTCGGCGATGAACACCGGCTCGGCGCTGGGCCACGCGATCAACCCCGCCAGCCCGCGACGGGCGAACCGGGCCGCAGCCAGCCCTTCGGGGGCCCCGCAGGGCGCAAGCACGTGCGCGCGTAGCGTTTCGTAGTCGACCTGCGCCGCCTCAAGCGGCGGCCAGAACGACCGGGCGCTCACCGACCGCGCACCCGCTCGATGGTGCGCCGGTGCAACAGCACCCCGAACCGGGCGGCGACCTGCTCGGCGATCTGCGCCCCCGACCCGCCCTCGGCGCGAATGAAGTCCACGATCTCGGGTCGCAGCTTCACCGGTCCGCGGCGGCCGCGCCGCTCGTCGACCAGCCCCGCCATCCCTGACTGGTCGAACGCTGCAGCCACCAGATAGTACGCTGCCCTCGAATAACCGTGTGCTGCAGCAGCTTCCGATACAGGCATGGCGTCGACCAGATGCGCCCGCAGCATTTCGTACTTCACCTGCACCTTGTCGGAGGCCAAAAAGAAACCCGGACCGGCAGTGAACAACGGTGCAAACACCCCGGCGGGATTCGGATGCAACAGCCCCGCCTCGGTCAACGCCCGAAGCCGTGTCGTGTCGCTCACCGGCCTCACCTCCCGCATCACAGCCTAAGCCGCGCATCAATGTGTGTCGATTATTTACCGCCGCGTGTCTGCGTAGAAATACTAAAATCATCATCGAATAGGCTATCCCCATGGATATGCTGCGGACAATGCGACAGGCAACCCTAGACCTGCGGTCGTAATTACTGGACATCGAACTCGGTCCTGACAGCCGGACGTAAACGCCGGCGACGGTGATCAGGATGCAGATACAGCCCAGGAACCGCTTCCGGCGGAGCCAGCAACACCGTCAACTGCAGCTTTGCGTTCCGTTGGTGACCCTCAAAGGCTCCAGCTACCGACTCAAAGACACCGGAATCGACACCTTGCCCTCCGCCAGGGCAGACAACACGGCACAATAACCACCACCACGTGGCCTACTTTTCGACCGTCGTCCCTGGCCTAGATTTGGACCGTCGCCAACAGGTATCGCTGACGACCGGTTCGAGTTCGAGCATCAACGGTGAAGCGACGCGTTCGTCTGGCATGCAGTCAAACTAATCCACTCCACGGCCTTCGCAAATACACCGCCTAGCCTCGGTCTCTGCCGTGCCGCAATCCCGCACGATGGCCGGGCCCCGGTCTCGATGATGGGATGCGGACCGAGGGAACACGATTGCCGCGGACTGGGTTTCTGCGGGCTGGTCTGCACCGGCTGGTACTGGACCCTGTTCGTCGCCGGATTCGTCTGGCCCGGGCTCTGCACGCCGACCGGCTGGCATAACAAAACAGCACTCGCCCCGCCGGGCTCGCTACGAGTCCGGCGGGGCGAGTGCGTCAAGTACTGGCTGACCGAGGGAGCAGTTCAATACACCCCGAGACCCACTACAGACGGCCCGTGACGTCCATGACCGTTCGACACCGCGGCGCGCATCGCTGACGACGTTTCCGACGACAACTCTGACGACAGTTGCACGCCCCACAACGCCCACGACTGCCCGAAAACGGTCCTATCGTGCCTGGTCACGCGTTCCGCCTGGTCCTGGCAGTGTGGGGGTCAGGGGTTCGAGTCCCCTTAGCTCCACAGTATTTCGGCAGCCCAGAGCCGCTTTCTGCAGCTACGTCGAGAACGACGTAACAAACCATCTACGCGCTACTAAGCTGCTTTACGTGGTCGAGGTCGTCATCGCCGGGGCCGGCCCGAATGGGCTGATGCTGGCCTGCGAACTCGGATTGGTCGGGATCCGGCCGGTGGTGTTGGATCCGATGTCCGGCCCCAACCCGCAGCCGCGGGTCAACCGCATTGTGGGCCAAGCGGCCCGGATTCTTGATCACCGAGGTCTGTACAGCGTGCTCACCGGGACGGCGGACCCGCCGAAACCCGCTCCGCGCTCAATATTCGGGGGCTTTCCACTGGATCTCTCGTCGGTTCCGGGTTCCCAACTGTTCACGGTCCCCGTTCAACAGCGAGGGCTTGTTGAGGTGCTTGCCGAGCGGGCCGGCGAATATGACGCGGACATTCGTTGGGGTCATGCCCTGACCGCTTTTGACCAGCACGACGACGGCGTCACGGTACATGTCGCCGGCCCAAATGGTGCCTACGATCTGACGCCCAAGTACTTTGTCGGCGCCGACGGTGGCACCAGCAAGACACGCCACCTCGCCGGCATCGACTTTCCCGGGATGTCGTCGTATGACCTGGTCATGCGGATGGGGTTCAACGTAGTGCCGCCGGACGAATGGATGGAACCGGTCAGCGGGGCGCTCGACAAACCCGGCTACCAAGCCGGGCGCGGTCCCCTCCCACCCCTGCGGTTCCATCGAACTGAGCGAGGCGTTTTCTCCTGCGGTGCGATGGGGAGCCGGGTGGTGGCGATGACCTACGAACTGGACAGTACGGCTCGTGAACTACGTAGCGACGACACCACCGATGAACCGCCCATGAGCCTGGCCGAGTTGGAGGCCAGCGCCAAGCGTGTGCTCGGCAAAGACGTGCCGCTGCAGCCCGTATTGCCCGACGCGCCACTTGATCTGCGTCGGATCTCCGGCATCAACTCAAGGATCGCGTCGCGGTACCAGCTCGGCCGGGTGCTTCTGGTCGGCGATGCCGCGCACGTCCACTCGCCGATTGGTGGACCAGGCCTCAATCTGGGTCTGCAGGACGCGGTGAACCTCGGCTGGAAGCTGGCGGCCGTCCTCAACGGGCGCGCGCAGCCCACGCTGCTCGACACCTATCAGACCGAGCGCCGGCCCGCTGCCGAGCGGGTCATCATGCAAAGCCGGGCCCAGCTGGCTCTCCTCCGACCGGGGCCTGAAGTCACAGCGCTGCGGGAACTCTTCGCCGAACTGCTCACTGAGCCTGATACCGTCCGTCGCCTCAGTGATCTCCTGTCCGGGGCTGACAACCGCTACCCGATGGACTACTTGGACGCCGACGTGCATCCGCTCGTTGGATGCTGGGTGCCTGACTTCGCGGTGGCGAGTGCCGGCGGAACGCAACGTATTGCGGAGCTTGCCCGCGACGGGCGGCCAGTACTTGTTGATCTCACCGAGCACGGCGCGGTCGCAGCCGCGACGACCGACGTCGGAGACCAGCTCACCGTCGCCGCCGGACGGCCGGTCGGTGAGGTGTCCGCCACGACGGTGCTGGTGCGTCCGGATGGTTATGTGGCTTGGGCATCGTCGCAATCCCCACCCGACCAGGACGAATTGCGCGATCTGCGTAGCGTGCTCACGCAGTGGTTCGGGATTTAGCCACCGTTACGGTGCCGGCATCACCCCGCCGGAAGTTTCAACACCCGGTTGTTGCCAGCGTCGGTGACGTACACGTCGCCGGCAGTGTCCACAGCCACGGTTCCGGGCGCATTCAGGCCGGTGAACGGCAGCGCGGTCGGGGTGTCCGTCCCCGCCGCCAACTTCAACACCCGGTTGTTGCCAGGGTCGGTGATGTAGAGGTTGCCGGCGGCGTCGACCGCCACGCCCTTGGGTGGCCCATTCAGGCCGGTCAACGGTAGCGCGGTCGGGGTAGGAGCCCCCGCCGCCAACTTCAACAGCGGGCTTTTGCCACTGTCGGTGACGTAGAGGTTGCCGGCGGGATCCACCGCCACACCACCGGGACCATTCAGGCCGGTGAATGGCAGCATGGTGGGGGTGTCCGCCCCCGTCGCCAACCTCAGCACCCGGCCAGCGAAGTAGTCGGTGACATAGAGGTTGCCGGCGGTGTCGACCGCTACGCTCCCGGGCGCACTCAGACCGGTGAACGGAAGTTCGATTTGGGCAGCCGGGTAAC
Source organism: uncultured Actinomycetota bacterium (assembly GCA_963848535.1). Taxonomy (GTDB): domain Bacteria; phylum Actinomycetota; class Actinomycetes; order Mycobacteriales; family Mycobacteriaceae; genus Mycobacterium. Next base: position 48,978 of record CAWKEM010000018.1, on the reverse strand, counting down.
GGATTTGGCGGGGGGTCGAGATCACCGCCGTAGGGGAAGTAGGTGCCACTGCTGCGGACGTGGGTGCGGACACCGCCGAAGGATGCGGGCTTCCAGCGGCGCTACATGCGCTGAGAAAAACGAGGGTCAGCCCGGCGCCGAAGAGCATCCCTGGACCGCGCAGGATCCATCGACTGGCCAGCGCTGTGACGGTCACGATTTCCCTTCCACAACGCCCTTCCCCAGTGCAATTTCCCATTCCGCTTGTGCCATTGCTGGTGCGTCGGCCGGCGCTCGCCTATTGCGGCACGGCCGACGCTATTGCGTTGGGCACCGGCCTTTTCCTTGAAAGCCTGCGAGAAGCATAGGGCTAATTGACGGCGAACGCCGGAATTCGCTTACCAGCGCCAGATGCCGCCATGACTCGGTGGCCAACCTTTAGCGGTAGACCTGCGCGCCGGCAGCGGCCTGCACTCCCTTGATTTGGGGAAGGGAATGGGTGATGGCCGCTCTTGATGCCGTCAAGACCTGAGCGGGAACCGCGGGTAACCAACTGGACCGAATTGGAACGAGTCGGAGCGAAACTGCAGGTAACCCGGCATTTAGCCTGCTCAAACGAGGGGTTCGAGCCCCCTTAGCTCCACCGCAAAATCCGCGGTCACAGCCTTAAATGCACCCGACAGAAATCGCGGTCCCTCACTGGTGGTCGTCCCGCTAGGCCTTGTTGAATCCGGTGTGGCTGCGGATTACGCGAGAGGCGGCGAGCCCGCGACGCAGTTAATCACTACGCAGCGCGCTGACGGGTTAGGTTGACGACGAACGAGAACACGCGTGGAGAGGTGCTTTCACAATGTCGAACCATTTCACCGGCCTAAGTCTCGGACCGCCGCTCGGCGATCAGCGCCTTGACCTGTGTGACCTGTACGCGTTCCAATCGCCGACCGACAGCTCGCGGACCGTGCTGATCCTCAACGCCAATCCGAACGCCGACACGCTGCACCCGGATGCCATCTATCGATTGGCGATCGACACCAACGGCGACCTGGTCAACGACATCGCGTTCAGTTTCGTGTTCTCCACCCCGGTGGACGACCGGCAGACCGTCAACGTGTTCATAGCCCGCGGTCAACAGTCCCGTTCGCCCGAGCCGGTTGGCGAGCAGATCTTCACCGATGTCGAGGTGTCGTTCGGATCGCAGCCGAGTGTGGTCAGCGCCGGTGACATCACGTTCGCCGCCGGCGCCCGGAGTGATGCCTTCTTCTTCGACTTCGACGGCATCAAGAACCTGTTCGACACCAGCGGCAAGCGCAATTTCACCGCTCCTCATCTCGCCGAACTCGGAGGCAAATCGCCGTGGACGGGCCAGGATTCGAATACCGAGGCCAATGTCTGCTCGATGGCGATCGAGCTGCCGACGAGCACGCTCGGCGCGACGGGGCCGATCCGCATCTGGGGTCGTTGCAGCCTGCGCGAGAACGGCACACTGAATCACGTGGACCGGGCCGGGCACCCGTCGGTGAGCAGTTTCTTTAATACCGACGACACCAAACTGGAGTACAACGCCAGTGAGCCCCCGAACGACTGGAACCGGTGGCTTGACCAGTTCGTCCACCTAATGGGTCACACCGGCGGCTACACCCGGGAGGAGGCCATCGCCGCCATCGAGAAGGAGGGCACGCTGCCGGACATGCTGACCTTCGACCCGGCCAAACCGGCGCGGTACCCGAACGGCCGGGTGTTCACCGACGATGTCATCGACTACCGGCTGGCGTTCCTCACCAAGGGCGAGTGTCCGCCATCGGGCCTCTCGCCGCATACCGACACACTGACCGAGTTCCCATATCTCGGTCCGCCGCATGCGCCCTGACCGAGCTACGGCGCTCGACCAGATAGCGAAAGTAGGCCGCCGCCATGCCTGAGTTAACGCAGCCTGAACTGGGCAAGGAGCTGGGCTTCTCGCCTGCCACGGCTAAAGGATGGACGTGGACCCGGCAGCGGTGTGGCCGCTACGACTACCGAAAGTGCCTGACGCACTCAACCAATCCTGACCACCTGGTTCCCAGCGTGCCGTCTCCGACGAATGTGCCGCCCTTGCGGTTAGCCGACCGGTACGCGGCCGACCGGAAGCGTGGCTGAGTTGGGTAATGGCCCGAAATAACTGCAGGTGATGCCTGCAAAACTGCCTGACATGGAATCTACGTCAAGGCTCCCGTGAAGATTCGGTCATGGCCGGCCTCGGCCCGATTAGGTTTCTGGGCCTCCGTCGCAGTACTCTTGCGCGCGGTTCGTCGTCGACTCAGGAAAAGCCCCCATGCCTATTCAGCCCACCTTGCGACGCGCACAATCGCTGCGCAGCGGTTGCACCCATCATGTCGCTCACCCGGCGAAATTTCATACGGTCGGTCAGTGCTTCGACATCGAAGTCACTCGCGAGACCGACGGCTGGCTGATCCGGATCCCCGAGATCGGCGGGTTCGCCCGCGCTAGCCGTCGGGCCGCGGTCGAGTTGGCGGCGCGGGAATGCATCGCCACCCGGACGGGCATACCCATCGGTTACGTCGCTGTCTTCGTCGCGCGCGAGATCGGTTAGTGCCCAGTAGCTTTCGCTGCGCGGTGCGTCGCGTCCCTGCTGACTGACTACCGGTTCAGACGGTTCAGATCTTCACCGTCAGCGGCCAGACGTTCCAGATCTCGTCGCAGTACTCGGCGATGGCCCGATCCGACGAGAACTTCCCGCTGCGTGCGGTGTTCAGAATGGACATCTTCGTCCACGACTCCCTGTCCTGCCACGCGGCGCTCACTTGTTCTTGGCAGTTCACGTAGGACGCATAGTCGGCGCACACCAGGAAGGGGTCGTCGTAGCGGAGGTTGTCCACCAGCGGTCGGAACACCTCGGTGTCGCCGTGCGAGAAGGTCCCCTCGGCAATCAGGTCCAGCACTGCGCGCAGCTCGTCATCACCGTCGATGTAGTCGGCCGGAGCGTATCCCTGTGCCGTGACCGCCTGGACCTCCTGCTCCGTCATCCCGAACAGGAAGAAGTTCTCCGGCCCGACCTCTTCGCGCATCTCGACGTTCGCTCCGTCGAGCGTGCCGATGGTGAGGGCGCCATTGATCATGAACTTCATGTTCCCGGTCCCCGACGCTTCCTTGCCCGCAGTGGAGACCTGCTCGGACAAGTCGGCGGCCGGGTAGATCATGTGCGCGTTCTGCACGTTGAAGTTCGGCACGAATGCCACCTTGAGAAACCCGTTGACGTCCGGGTCGGCGTTGACGGTCTCCCCGACGGCGTTGATCAGCTTGATGATCCGCTTGGCCATGAAGTAGCCGGGAGCGGCCTTACCGCCGAAGATGAAGGCCCGCGGCGGAATCGAGAGCCCGGGATTGCACTTGAGCCGGTAATACAGCGCGACGACGTGCAGGACGTTGAGATGCTGGCGCTTGTACTCGTGGATGCGCTTGACCTGGATGTCGAACATCCAGTCCGGGTTCAACTCGACGCCCGCCGCCGTGCGGATGTACGTGGCGAGGCGGGCCTTGTTGCTGCGTTTCACGTCGCGCCACTGCTGGCAGAAGGATGCGTTGTCGACGAACGGCTCCAGCCCGCGCAGACGCCCCAGATCTGTCAGCCAGCCGTCACCGATGTTGCGGTCCAACAGTTCCCGCAGCCCGGGGTTGGCCAGTGCAAGGAACCGGCGTGGCGTCACACCGTTTGTCTTGTTGCTGAACCGCTCCGGCCACATCTCGTAAAAGTCTTTGAGCACACTGGCTTTCAGCAGGTCCGAGTGCAGCGCGGCGACACCGTTGATGGCGTGGCTGCCGACGGCCGCGAGGTGCGCCATCCGGACCTTCTTGCCGCCGTTCTCGCCGATCAGCGACATCCGGCGGAGCCGGTCCTCGTCACCGGGGAACCGGGCGCGCACCTCGTCGAGAAAGCGGCGGTTGATCTCGTAGATGATCTCGAGGTGGCGGGGCAGCGACCCGGCGAACATGTCCAGCGGCCAGGTCTCCAGCGCCTCAGGCAGCAGGGTGTGGTTGGTGTAGGCAAACGTCGCGACCGTGATGTCCCACGCCTCGTCCCAGTCCAGCTGGCGCTCGTCGACCAGCAACCGCATCAGCTCGGCAACCCCGATCGACGGATGGGTGTCGTTGAGCTGCAAGGCGAACCGCTGCGGAAGCTCTCTGACGGACACATCGGCGATCTCTTCCATGAGGTCCAGCACCCGCTGCAGCGAGCAGGACACGAAGAAGTACTGCTGGAGCAGGCGCAGCCGTTTACCCGCTTCCGGCTCGTCATTGGGATACAGCACCTTGGTGACCGTCTCCGACGTGACCTCGTCCTCGACCGCCCGGTAGTAGTCGCCGGTGTTGAACGCTTCCAGTGCGAAAGACTTGACGGCCCGCGCGCTCCATAACGTCAGAAGGTTGCAGGTGTTGACACCGTAACCCTGGACGGGCGTGTCGTAGGCGACGCCTTTCAACAGCCGCCCCGGCACCCACCGGACGCGGTCGTGGCCGGCGTCATCCGTGTAGTGCTCGGCGTAGCCGCCCCACTTGACCAGGTAGTTGATGTCGGGTTTAGCTATCTCCCAAGGATTTCCGTTGTCGAGCCAGTTGTCGGTCTTCTCGACCTGCCAGCCGTTGCGGATCTCCTGGTCGAAGATGCCGAACTCGTAGCGGATGCCATAGCCGATCGCCGGACGCTCGAGGGTGGCCAGCGAGTCCAGGTAGCATGCGGCGAGTCTGCCCAGGCCGCCGTTGCCCAGTCCGGGTTCGTTCTCGCAAGCCAGGACCTCGTCAAAATTCTGGCCCATCGCCGCCAGCGCGGTCTTTGCCGCCCGCTCCATACCCAGGTTCAGCAAGTTGTTGCCCAGCTGCGGACCCATCAGGAATTCGGCCGACAGGTAGCAGGTCACCTTGCGGCCGAGATCGAGCATGGTCTGCATCGACGCCATCCGGCGGTCCAGCATGCGGTCACGCACGGCCAGCGCGAGCGCGCGGTAGTAGTGCTCGGGCCGCAGGGCCGCGCCCGGGCGCCCAATCGAGTAGCGCAGATGATCACTGATCGCCCGCTGCAGTGCGGCCGCGCCCATCCCGGTGCGAGAGTGCTCGACCAGGTCGGCCCGTGCGGAACTGGTGGCGGGCATGCCGTCGGAGGTTGTCTGATCCACATCGGTCATGGTGAGTCCTACTCCCTAGAGGTTGCGGCAGCACCGCGTCGATCTGCCCGGCGGCGCGCAGGTCGTCAGTTTGGCAGCGGTGTTTGCACACCAGGCGCGCAATTGACGTCCACTACGTGAATGCAAGCCCACGTCCTGGCGACGAAACGGCGTTGACGTAGGTCCTGGCAGTTATCGCGATGGCGCTATGGCGCGGTATTCGTCGGCCCGCTAATCGCCGGGGTGGGCTTGTCGGGCACCGCGGTCAATACGCGCTGGCCAGGTTCAACGTGACTACGCCGGCGATGATCAGCCCGACTCCGACCACCTTGGCCACGGACAGCGGGGAGCCGAGGAACACCACAGCGATCAGCACGATAGCGGCCGTCCCGATAGCCGACCACAACGCGTAAGCGACGTCCGTCTGCATACCCCGCGCGATCGACCACGCCAGGAGCGCGAAAGAGGCGGCGTAACCGACCAGACAGATGACGGTCGGCCACAGCCGAGTGAATCCTTCGGTGCTCTTGAGCAGGCTGGTTGCCACCACCTCGGTGAAGATCGCGCCGAGGAGAAGCAGATAGGTCAAGACGCCTCCTAGTGCAGAGATATAGGTGTACAGCAGTACACGCCAGTGGCCTGCTTTATAAACTCAGGTCAAACAAGCGTCGACCGGCCCACGCGCGATAGGCGCCTCGGCAACTCGAGATCTGGAGACAGCATGCGCGTTGCAGTCGACGTCACCAAGTGCACCGGACACGGCATCAGCGAGTCGATCGCCGACGACGTGTTCGAGGTTGCCGACGACGGAAGCCTCCGTATCCACGACCACGAGCGGCCCGAGTCGGATCGCGAGCACATGCAGCTGGCGGTGACACAGTGTCCGGCGGCTGCCCTGCAACTACGGGACTGATCGCAGAGGGTGGGGCTCACTTGCTGAGAAGTTGCACGCCATGACCTTTCCCGGCCAACCGCTGCGCTTCGACGTCAGCGACGTGATCGGCGAGCAAGCATCGCTGGCGGCGACCTACTACCCGGCGCGCACCAGCGCTTCGGGAGTCCCCGTCCTCGTCTGCCTGCCGGGCGGCACCTACAGCCGCGAATACTGGGACCTGCACGTGGCGGGCCACCGCGGGTACAGCTTCGCCGAGTTTGCCACCGAGAACGGATATTCCGTCCTGACGATCGACCCGCTAGGCACCGGTGACAGCTCCAAACCCGTGCGCAGCTTCGATTTCACCGACATCGCCGCCACACTCGCGTGCGCCGTGTCCGCGTTGCCCGACTCAACCGGCGATCACGGACCGCCCGTGGCGGTGGCGCATTCGCTGGGCGGATACCTGGCGATCACCCAACAATCGCTGTTTTCCAGCTACGTCGGGCTGGCGGTTCTCGGCTGCACCAATCAACATGTCGCACAGCTGAACCTGGATCCGGAATCCATCGCCCGCGCCGCAACCGCACCAGGCCGCGCCGAGCTTGCTCAGGAGATTCTTGCGGCTCTTCCGCAGCCCTACTTCGAAGGCCCCCGCGAGCATCTGCAGAGCTGGTTTCACCTTGCCGATGTTCCCGCCGATGTCATAGCGGCTGACGCCGTCACCGCAAAGTCGTTGGTACCGCGGGTATTCGGCACCGCGATGGTTCCCGGCATCGTCGCAGAACATGCGGCACGCATCGATGTTCCGGTGCTCACCGGCTATGGCGTCGTCGACGTCTCGCCCGATCCACGAGCGGAGGCCGGCCGTTACCGCAGTTGTCCTGACATCACCACTTTCGTCCTGGCCGACAGCGCGCACTGCCACAACATGGCGTCGAGTCGGCACCGGCTGTGGCGGCGACTGCTCGCCTGGATAGCGGTAGCCGCCGGCGACTAGCAGCAGCGGCGCTGCCGGGTCACTTCCCGTTAACCCTCAACGACGGCCGGGGGACGTTGCGTTCAAGGGCATCAACGGGATTCGGGACGATACTTCCGATCGGCGCCCGGCAGCATAGCGAACCTATTTGTGCAACAAGGTGATTGGGTCGGTGCTGATGTCCGGCGGTCAAGCTCTGGCACCGGCTCGGGTACTTAGCGTGGATAAACCGTGGGGGCGGCGCATAACGCTGCGCCCACCGGGTAGCAGGATATCACCGCCCTCGTGTTGCTGGTGCCGCCGGGCTGAGGCTCAGTCGAAGTTAGTGCTCGTGGTGACCTGCTCCCATTTCCCGATCTCGTCGGCGCGCGCCTCGGCAATGTAGCGATAGGCGGCCAGCGCGTCGGGGCCGAGCAGCAAAAACGCCGGCGGCAGGCCTGATTCGACGGCCGCGATGATCGCGGCGCCGGCCTTCGCCGGGTCCCCGGGCTGGTTACCGTGCATGGTGTCGTTTTCCTTGCGGCGCTGTCCGGCGGTGGCCGCGTAGTCGTCGATGACCGTGGCCGACTGTACGAGCGAGCGTCCGGCGAAGTCGGTACGGAATGCGCCGGGCTCAACGACCGTCACCGAGATGCCGAGCGGGGCGAGTTCGCCGCGAAGGGCTCCGCTCATGCCTTCAACAGCGGCCTTGGCCGCGGCATAGAAGCCGGATCCCACCGGGGTCAGCTGAACCCCGATCGAGGAGATGTTGACGATTGCGCCGCTGCGGCGCGCCCGCATGCCCGGCAGCACGGCCTTGATCATGGCGACCGTGCCGAACAAGTGGGTGTCGAACAGGGCGCGGACATCGGCGTCGTCGCCTTCTTCGACCGCGCCGCGATAACCGTAGCCGGCGTTGTTGACCAGAACGTCGATGCTGCCGAACCGCTGGTGGGCCTGCTGGACGGCGGAGGCGACGTCCTCGGGCCTGGTGACGTCAAGGACGACGGCGAGCACCCGCTCCGGCGTACCTTCGGCCAGGTCGGCGACCTTCGCAACGTCGCGTGCGGTGACGACGGCATTGTGGCCGGCTCCGATGACAGCTTGGGCGAGCGCGCGACCGAGTCCGGTCGAGCAACCGGTGATGAGCCAGGTGGGCATGGGGGAACGTCTCCTTTCAGCACTCGAAAGCCGGACCGTCGAAGCGTTCGCGGCTGACGAACTCTGCGACTGACCGGCGGCGCAGCTTGGTCAGCTGCCGCACGGGTTTGCCAAGCGGGACGATCGCCGCGACCGCGTGCGAGTCAGGAATTCCCAGCAGTGGGCGCACTTGCGCCTCAGCCGCGATGGCCATCGTCGTGATGGTCCCGCCGTAGCCCTCGTTGCGGGCGGCCAGCAGGATGTTCCAGATCAGCGGATATACCGATGCTCCACCGGCCAGGCCGACGCGGTCCAAATCTTGATCCAGAGCGGCGACAACGCTCAAGTCAACGGAAACCACCAGCACAACAGGCGCTTTGACAATCGGTGCGACGAACGTGTCGGGGATTTCTGTTTGGTCGATGACGTCTTGCGGCACGCCGCTGGAATGAATTGAATTCCAAGGATTTTCACCCGCCTTCAGTTGGGCGAAATAGCGGCGGGCGGCGGCCGTGCCAAGCTCGGCGAGCCGGCGACGGATCGCTGCGTCACGTACCACGGTGATGTGGGCGCCTTGCCGGTTGCCCCCACTGGGAGCGAACCGGGCGTTGTCGAAAATGCGCCACAACACATCGTCGGGTAATGGGTCGTCGTCGGTGAAGTCACGCGCTGCGAACGTTGTGCGCATGACGTCATACAGCTCCATGGCGGGCGGGCTCACAGACTTGCGGAGGCGCAGCGTTCCAGGCGGAAGGTGCGCTGGAAGCCGGCCGGGTGCGTTGTCAGGGTCACCTCCACCGCACCGCTGGGGGCGATGACGTAGCGCTCCTCGACGTCGGGTCCGTCCTTCCACCGGCCGACCGGCTGACGCCCGAGGTCCTCCCGGTCATAGAGGGCCGGGTCGAACGGGAAGAGGACCGGATCGTAGGGCGTGACGTCACCGTCGGGCCGGCCGTTGACAAGGCGGCTGCACTCCACGAACCGGAAGTGCCCGATGTTGTGCGCCGCTCGGTAGGTCCGCCTGACCACCAGCGGGGCCTGCCCGTCGGCCGGGAGCGAAACGTCCTTGCACAGGATCGGGTCGAAGACGACACCGGCGCCGGCTTCCGCCTCGCGGAAGACGCCGAAATTGCGCGAGAAGCGTTCGGACAACGCGAAACCGGCCTCCTTGTCGAGGAACACGGCCAGACCGATGGCCGTTGCCGCGAAGGGATGCGGCGAGCGTTTCACCCGTTTCTCGCCGAAGGTGGTGCGCAACATCCGGGTCACCAACGGAAAGCCCCCGGCTCCGCCGACCACATAGATGCCCGCCACCTCCGACCAGGCCACGTCCCTGTCGGCTCGGGTCGGGTCGCGCAGCACGCGATCGAGCACCCGCATCGTCTTGTCGACAAGCGGCGCACATGCCGAGTAGACGTCGTCGATGGCACAGGAGAACGGGGGCCGGTCGACCCCGTCAACCCCGGTGAGGTCCACCAGGAAGCGGCGCGTCTGCGGCCCGACGGCCTCCTTACGAGCGGCGCACTCCTCTTTCAGCAGTTCGTGCGTGGCGGCATCCACCTCGCGCAGGTTCGACCGGGCCAGGACGAGCTGCACGATCGCCTCGTCGAAGTCGTCACCGCCCAGGCGCTGGATGCCCTCGCTGACGACGACTTCGTGCGCGTGACCGGTCATCTTCAGCAGCGAGGCGTCGAACGTGCCCCCGCCGAGGTCGTAGATGAGGACATACTCGCGCTTGGCGGTGATGGTGGAGCGGTACCGATGTGCGTATTCGAGGCTCGCCGCAGACGGCTCGTTGAGCAGCGCGACGACGTGGAAACCCGCCGCCACGAAGGCATCGAGGGTGAGGAGGCGCTGGGCGCTGGAGGCGTTGGCCGGCACGCTGATCGCCGCCTCGATGGTTTCCGCCGGCCGGAGGCCGGCGTTGGAGCGACGGTGCAGGTCGCTTTTCAGCCGAGCCAGAAAGCCGGTGAGCAGGTCGGCCAGTCGGTGGTCACGGCCGGCCAGGTTCACTTCGGTCTGGGGCCCGGCCTCGTTGAGGAGACGTTTGAACGATCGCAGCACAGACCACCCCGGCTCGTGGCGCACGGCGGCAGCGTCCGAGCCGAATCGCAACTCGCCGGCGGTGTTGGCGGCAACCATCGAAGGCCACGCGTCCGTTCCGTCGAAGGAGACGACGGGGTAATTGCCTCTGTCGACGACCGCAACGACGGTATGGGTGGTGCCGAAGTCGATACCAACTCTCATCGCGCAATCTTAGGACCACGCCGGAGACTTGGGCACACCCTTTTTGTCCGGCGCGTCCCATTGTCTTTGCAACTCTCGCTCCGCGGCGGTGGGGATCAGACCCGACGGCGCGAACAACTTCGACGGCACCGGGTGGTCCTCCGTCAACGGGCTACCGCCGCCGCGAATTACCCGCAGCGCGACCACAATTCCGACACACAACACAATGACGACGACCATCGCGAAGAGAACGGACAGGGCGCCCTGGATGAAGGTGTTCCTGATGACATCATCGAGCTGACCGGCGTTCGTGGCCGAGCCGAATGACCGATTTGCCCGGACGGGAAATCCTGCTGGTCGACGGCAAACAACGGACTGGCCGCAATTCGTGATCTCGATCAACAGCTGCGGCGACCGTGGCTCCCAGCGGGCGGCGTGTAACCGCACGGTCCAGACCGGCCAGGCGATCGGTTATTTATCGGACGTGTATCGGGTGGCGAACACGGTTACCTGTGCCGCGGCGGCGCCCGCTCCGCGGCCGATCCGCCCGCACTGGGCGGCGTCTGGGCGTGCGGCGGTCCGGCGCTGACGTGTGCGCCCGGTTCACCCGGGTGGTTAGCGGCGATGTGACTGCCGGCAGCCAGCACAGTGCCCGCGGCCGCGTCGTCGACCTCGGTGTACATGCGGGTGATATCCGTCAGCGCCATGCCCGCCCGGGCAAGCTCCTGCTGAGCCGCCGTGGTCAAGGCCAGCATCTGGGCACCCTCTGCCGCGAACGCCGCCGCCGCCTGTGCCGAGACCGGGTCAGCCCCCGGCGGGAGCCAGCGCGGTCAGCGACATCGACACCGTGGCGCCAGCACTCAGGCCGCGGCTAGCGATATCGACTACTTGCGGCCCGATGGCGGAAGCGGCCGGGTCAATTGACAACGGTTCCATGTGCGTGCCGCTTCTGCATCTGTGTTACGGGGACATAAGCCATTCTTTACCCACGGTCAACTCGACCCTGCTCCCTAGGCAAGCTGCGTCTCGGAAAAATCAGGACTTCAATCCGCCCCACTCCCCGAAATCCCGCAGCAAACTTTTCAGCAAACTGCGACCAGCACGAATCACCGCAAATCCGCGCGAAATGCCGCGAAACGTGGCTACGGTCCACGAATTTGCGTCCTGCCCGGGCTGGGCGCATGCACCGGGTCTTTTCCTTGCCGCGCTGATCAGCGCAACTCTCGGATCGAATTCAGCATCGTCTTCCTGCCCTAGATCCAGCGGGGCGGGCGGCGGCTCAATTGCTCAATCTTTCGTTTAGCCGCCGCACCGCGACTCGCCGCTGCCAGTCGAGACGAGGTGCCGCCCACGTCGAGAAGGAGCACGAAGATCAGCTTGGCATGACTCGCCGACAACCCTCGGAGCCGGACACGCTAGCGTGCCTACGTAACGTTACAGATTGCAAGGATTCTGACAAGGAGGTCCGATGGAGATCAACGGGAAGAAGGTCGTCGTCATCGGCGGCGCGTCGGGGATGGGTCGTGCCACCGCCGAATTGCTGGCCGAACGTGGCGCGGACGTCGCAGTGCTCGATCGGGAAAATTCCGACGGTCAGAGCGTTGCCGAGGGCCTGGGTGGCGCGTTCTACCCGGTCGACGTCACCGACTTCACCGGAACCGAGGCGACGCTGCAATCCGCAGTCGACAAGCTGGGCGGCCTGCACGTAGTGGTGACCACCGCCGGTGGCGGCATCGCCAAGCGGACGCTGACCAAGGACGGTCCGCACGACCTCGAATCCTTCCGCAGCGTGGTGGACCTCAACCTCATCGCCACCTTCAACATCAGCCGGCTGGCGGCCGCGCACATGGCCAAGAACGAGCCCGAGGACGAAGAGCGCGGCGTCATCATCAACACCGCTTCCATTGCGGCCTTCGAAGGCCAGATCGGGCAGATCGCCTACACCGCCGCCAAGGCCGGGATCGCCGGCATGTGCCTGACGATGGCCCGCGACCTGGGATCGATGGGAATCCGGGTGCTGGCCATCGCGCCGAGTCTGTTCCTGACCGGGATCACCGCCATGGTCCCCGACGAGATGGCCTCTGCCCTGGTCAAAGATGCGGCATTCCCCAAGCGGATGGGCCGGCCGATCGAGTACGCAAAGCTGGCGGCGGCCATCGTGGACAACCCGATGCTCAACGGCCAATGCATCCGGCTGGACGCCGGTCAGCGGTTCGCGCCCAAGTAGACGCCCTCGGTCGGGGCGGCGTGTGCATTAAGTACACTCTTTAGGCGGCCGCCCCGCTCCCTCCGGAGCGGGGCAGGCAGTCAGACTCGGCCGGCGACGACGCGGGCCGGGTAGCGGCGCGAGGAGGGCCCCATGGGTATCGCACTGACCGACGACCATCGCGAACTCGCCGAGGTGGCCCGCGCGTTCCTGACCTCCCAAAAAGCACGCTGGGCGGCGCGATCGCTGCTGGATGCACCCGACGAGGCCCGCCCGGTGTTCTGGCAGAACTTGGCCGAGCTCGGCTGGCTCGGTCTGCACATCGGCGAGGAGCACGGCGGCTCGGGCTACGGGTTGCCCGAACTGGTGGTGGTGATCGAGGAACTCGGTCGCGCGGTGGCGCCGGGACCGTTCGTGCCGACCGTGATCGCGTCGGCGGTGATCGCCAAAGACGGTACCGCTGAACAGAAGTCACGGCTGTTGCCCGGGCTGATCGACGGAACCGTCACCGCGGGGATCGGCCTGGACAGCCAGGTGCGGGTCGCCGGCGGCCTAGCCGACGGCGAGGCCGGAATCGTGTTGGGTGCCGGGCTCGCCGAACTGCTGCTGATCGCCGCCGGCGACGACGTTCTGCTGCTGGAACGCGGTCGCGCCGGTGTGTCGGTTGACGTCCCCGCCAACTTCGACCCGACTCGGCGTTCCGGCCGCGTCCGGCTGCGCAACGTGAGCGTCACCGCCGACGACATCGTGCCGGGGGCACGGCAATCGGCCCTGGCCCGGGCGCGGACGTTGCTGGCCGCCGAGGCGGTGGGTGGGGCCTCCGACTGCCTCGACACCGCCGTCGGCTATGCCAAGGTGCGCCAGCAGTTCGGCCGCATCATCGCCACTTTCCAAGCGGTGAAACATCATTGCGCCAACATGCTGGTGGCCGCCGAGTCGGCGGTCGCGGCGGTATGGGACGCCTCGCGCGCGGCGTCCGAGGACTCATCGGAGGAAGAAGCGCAGTTCCGGCTGGCCGCCGCCGTGGCGGCGGCACTGGCGTTTCCGGCCTATGCGCGCAATGCCGAGCTGAACATTCAGGTACACGGTGGTATCGGTTTCACCTGGGAGCACGACGCGCATCTGCATCTGCGTCGGGCGTTGGTGATTGCGGCGCTGTTCGGTGGTGACGCACCGGCCGCCGATGTCTTCGGGCGCACCGCGGCCGGCGTCACCCGGGAAAACAGCCTGGACCTGCCGCCCGAAGCCGAAGAACTGCGCACCCAAATCCGCGCCGATGCCGCCGAGATCGCCGCCCTGGACAAGGAGGCGCAGCGCGACAAGCTGATCGAGACCGGCTACGTGATGCCGCACTGGCCCCAACCGTGGGGCCGCGCCGCCGACGCGGTGGCGCAGCTGGTGATCGAGGAAGAGTTCCGTGCGGCGGGCATCAAGCGCCCCGACTACTCGATCACCGGGTGGGTGATCCTGACCCTGATCCAGCACGGAACTGACTGGCAAATCGAAAGATTCGTGGAAAAGGCGCTGCGCCAGGACGAGATCTGGTGCCAGCTGTTCTCCGAACCCGAGGCCGGTTCGGATGCGGCATCGGTCAAGACCCGCGCCACCCGGGTGGAGGGCGGCTGGAAGATCAACGGTCAGAAGGTGTGGACCAGTGGGGCGCAGTACTGCAGCCGCGGGCTGGCCACCGTGCGCACCGACCCGGACGTCCCCAAGCACGCCGGGATCACCACCGTGATCATCGACATGAAGGGCCCCGGCGTCGAGGTGCGGCCATTGCGGCAAATCACCGGCGGCTCGGAATTCAACGAGGTGTTTTTCAACGACGTGTTCGTTCCCGACGAGGACGTCGTCGGGGCGCCCAATTCCGGGTGGACGGTCGCGCGGGCGACGCTGGGCAACGAACGGGTTAGCATCGGCGGCAGCGGCTCGTTCTACGAGGGATTGGGGGCCACGCTGGTGCAGCTGGCGCAGCAGCACCCAGATCGGCTGGCGGGTGCGGCAATTCGGGTCGGGTCGTTCCTCGCCGAGGAGCACGCGCTGCGGCTGCTGAACCTGCGCCGCGCGGCCCGCAGCGTGGAAGGAGCGGGTCCGGGTCCCGAAGGCAACATCACCAAACTCAAGCTCGCCGAACACATGGTGGAGGGCGGCGCGATCTGGGCAGCGCTGACCGGGACTGAGGTCGCGCTGACCGACGGGCCCGGCGCGGTGGTCGGCCGGCTGATGATGGGCGCCCGCGGCATGGCGATCGCCGGCGGCACCTCGGAGGTGACCCGTAACCAGATCGCCGAGCGGATTCTTGGCATGCCGCGCGACCCGCTGATCAACTAGTGCCGTCAGCCGGCGGCCGGTGCGAACAACGGGGCGCCGCCGCTGCCCCGCTCCGGTTGAAGCTCGACGGGCATCTCACATGTCACCGAATCTGGCTCGCAGCCAATGATATTGGCGGCCACCCGCAGTCCGTTCTGCTCGGCGAGCTCGACGATGGCGATGACGTACGGGATGGGTATCTCCGGGTTGTACGGGTGGTAGTTGACCGTGTAGGTGAACACCGTGCCACGTCCGGAAACCGGCCGCGCCACCAGCGGGCCGCCACAGTCGCGGCACTCGCCGGCCGCCGGATGCACCCAGTGCGCGCAACCGTCGCAATATTCGATGAGCAGCTGGGAGGTCGGCTCGGCTGGCACGACGAATACAGTACACTCTATTGATTCGATGCGGGCGGCGGATTTGTCTGACGGGCGGTGCACATGACCCATTTCGAGAAGGACGCGATCCTGTCCGGCATCGGCATCTCGCGCATCGGCCGACGGACCGGCATTGCCGGCCTGGACCTGACCATGGAGGCGGTGCGCGCCGCCATCGGGGACGCCGGGCTGGCCGCGGCCGACATCGACGGCATCGCGACGCTGGGTGACACTTCGGCCACAGACGTCAACGCCGAACTGCAGATCGACGCCGCCGACTGCGGATCCGGGTTCGGCACGGGTGGCTTGCTCAGCCCGGTGATGTCGGCGTGCCGTGCGGTCGCCGAGCGACGGGCCCGCCATGTGGTGGTGTACCGGACGATACAGATGCTCGGCGGCACGGTTCCGGTGAAGCCCCAGGAGAATGCCGCCGCCCCACCGCTTGCGCGGATGTTCGAAACGCCGGCGGGTGCACCGCGGCCCGCTGTCGGCGCGATGGACGACATCAACGATCTGGTTGCGGCCCACGCCTACTCCGCGGCGAACTGGCTGGCGCTGAACTGCCGTCGGCACATGGAGCTCTACGGCACCACCAAGGAACAACTGGGCTGGGTGGCCCTCAACGGCCGGCGTAACGCCACGTTGAATCCTCTTGCGGTGTACCGCGACCCGATGACGATGGCCGACTACCTGGGCGCACGACCGGTATCGACACCGTTCGGGCTGCTGGACTGTGACGTCCCCATCGACGGCTCGATCGCGGTGGTGGTGTCGCACGCGGAGTACGCCGGCGACTGCCCGCACCGCGCGGTGGCGGTTGAGGCGATCGGTGGGTCCGACGGCGCCGGTGGCTGGTTCCACCGCGACGACTACCCCAAGATGGCAATGTCAGACGCGACGGCGCAGATGTGGTCACGGACCGACCTGAAGCCCGCCGACCTCGATGTCGCCCAGCTGTACGACGGATTCACGTTCCTTACCATCGCGTGGCTGGAAGCCCTGGGAATCTGCGCCGACGGCGAAGCCGGATCCTACGTCGAGGGCGGCGCGCGGATCGCCCGCGATGGCGATTTGCCACTCAACACCTACGGCGGCCAACTGTCGGCCGGGCGCATGCACGGGTACTGGGCGCTGCACGAAGGGTGCTTGCAATTGCGCGGCGAGGCGGCCGACCGGCAGGTGTCGCAGCGCCCAGAGGTCGCCGTGGTTTCCGTCGGCGGCGGGCCCGTCGCCGGATGCATGTTGCTCACATGTTGAAAATGCTTGGGGGAGTGCTTCGTTGAGCGTCAAATGAGCACCGCGCCGCCGACCGGCCGAGAGAACAAGCTGGCTTCGAAGATTGCCCGCCACATCGAGGCGGACATCGTTCGCCGCGGCTGGGCCATCGGCGAGTCGCTGGGCTCCGAACACGCTTTGCAACAACGCTTTCACGTGAGTCGGTCGGTGCTGCGGGAGGCCGTTCGCCTCGTCGAACACCACCAGGTTGCCCGCATGCGCCGCGGCCCGGGTGGCGGGCTGATCATCTGCGAGCCCGATGCGGGCCCCGCCACCCGAGCCGTCGTCATCTATTTGGAGTACCTGGGCACGACCCTGGGCGACTTGCTCGACGCGCGCCTGGTGCTCGAGCCCTTGGCGGCCACTCTCGCCGCGGAACGGATCGATGAAGCCGGCATCGACCGGCTGCGCGCGGTGCTGCGCGCCGAGGAGCACTGGAAGCCAGGTTTGCCCGCGCCCCGAAAAGAGTTCCACATCGCGTTGGCGGAACAATCCAAAAACCCGGTCCTGCAACTGTTTATCGACATCGTGATGAGGCTCACCACTCGATACGCCCTTCAGTCGCGGACCGACTCGGCAACCGAGGCCACCGAAGCGGTCGATCACATGCACAAGCACCACTCCGGAATCGTTGCGGCCGTTACCGCCGGCGATTCGGCGCGGGCCAAAACCCTCAGCGAACGACACGTCGAGGCGGTGACCTCATGGCTGCAGCAACATCACCGCGGTGGCGGTGGCGGTGGCAGTGGCGGCCGGCGCGGTCCGCGCAAAAGCCGGGGTGCTCAGGCAGCAGAACCGGGCCGGCCGCGGCGGCTCAATATCGAGGCACCGCGGGGCAAACTCGCTGAGATGCTGGCGGCCACTATCGGCGACGATATCGCTGCCGGCGGTTGGCAGGTGGGTTCGGTCTTCGGGACCGAGAGCGCATTGCTCGAGCGCTACCGGGTGAGCCGCGCGGTGTTCCGCGAAGCGGTGCGGCTGCTCGAATATCACTCGATCGCCCACATGCGCCGCGGACCCGGCGGCGGGCTCGTCATCACCCGACCCGAGGCCAAGGCCAGCATTGACACCATCGCCTTGTACCTGCAGTACCGCAACCCGAGTCGCGAAGACTTACGCTGCGTCCGCGACGCCATCGAGATCGACAACGTCGCCAAAGTCGTCAAGCGGCGCACCGGACCCGACGTGGCGGCCTTCCTTACCGGCCATCGGTCGCTGTTCGCGGGAAAACCCCAGGGAACCGCCGGCGACGTGCGCGAGGCCGCTGTCGAGGAGTTTCGGTTCCATGTCGGGCTGGCGCAATTGGCCGGCAACGCGCTGCTGGACCTGTTCTTGCGGATCATCGTGGAGTTGTTCCGCCGGCACTGGGCCGGCACCGGGCAGGCGCTGCCCACCTGGGCGGACGTCGTCGCCGTTGAGCATGCTCATCTGCGGATTCTGCAGGCAATCGAGGCCGGCGACGACAGCCTGGCCCGCTACCGCGTCCGTCGTCATCTGGATGCTGCCGCCTCCTGGTGGCTCTAGCCGCCGAGTGCGTTTGCGTGCCGTTAGCGCGTTGTGACCTGTCGCGCGGTATAGCGAAAGCCGTTCGGGGGTACGGGGTGGGAAAGGAGACGGCCCGGTCCGTCAGGGGGTTGGCATCAGTGATGGCAAGCGGTAGCGGTCGCATGACCGCGAAAACCGGCACCGACGAGCCCGGGTTCGTTCATTCCGCGCTCATTTACCACTCCCGGAGGGAATACCTGGACTTTGTGGCGCGCTTCGTGGCCGATGGTTTGGCGCTGGACGAGGTCGTGCTGGTTGCAGTACCTGGGGACAACCTGGCGTTGCTGCGTGACGCGTTGTCCGGCACAGGCAGCAGGTTGCCGACCGGATTGCACATGGCCGACATCACTGAGGTCGCCCGCAACCCGAGCCAGTTCATGGCAATGGAGGGCTCCTTCGCCGACGAACACCCCGATCGGCGGGTGCGGATTGTCAGCCAACTCGCCTGGCCCGGCCGTACCAGGGCAGAGTTCGTGGCCTGCGTAGAGCACGAGGCGCTGGTCAACGGGGCGTTGAGAGGTCACCAGGCGACGGGCTTGTGCCTGTACGACGCGAGCCGGCTCGAGGACGACGTGCTGACCGACGCCCGCGCGTCCCACCCGCTGTTGTGGAGCCGCGGCTCGTTGCACCGCAGCGCCGAGTACGCGCCCGATGACGTCCTGGAGCGCTGCAACCGGCTGCTACCTGTGCACCCGGGGGCGGTGACGTACCTGGTCAGGAAATCGGCAGACCTTCGCCCCGCCCGGTCTTTCGCCGTCGATTACGCGGGCTGGATCGGGCTGTCCCAGGACGGCATCGAGGATCTGAAGTTGGTCGCCACCGAGCTGGCCACCAACACAGCCTGATGTACACCGGCGGAGCCTGCCGGCTGGCGTTCTGGCGGGATGACGAGCATATGGTGTGCGAGGCGCGCGACACCGGACGGATCGACGACCCGTTGGTGGGACGCCTGGACCCGGGGCCGACCGGCCGCGCCGGCCGGGGGCTGTTTCTGGTCAATGCCCTGTCGGACTTGGTGCGTGCCCACACCACGAACACCGGTACGACGATTCAGGCATATCTTCCATTCGATCCGCTGCCGCGGCCACCCGGATGAGGCACAAGCACGGACCTACGGGAGACCGTCGCGCGGCGGTCCCCGGCGGGTCGCCTGTCATGATCGGTTACTTGACGGCCTCTGCCGGCGCCACCGCCCCGCCAACGTCTACTGGGGTGCTCGGCACGCCTACCGCACATCCCGTCGGTAGCAACACAGCGACCAGCCCCGCGGCCAGTGCGGCGGCTTTCCAAGTCTTCTTGTTGCTCTTGGCGTCCATGATCGTGCCTCTCATTTGCGGGCGGGTAGCCGTGGATTGCGACTACCACCATCACTGGATGCTATCGCGGTCACCTGGGACCGCGGAAGATTTTTTACCGCTGAGCAGCCATTATTCCCGGCGCGGTTGTGGCCCGGGACACCGCTTGGTCACCGCGAATTAAACGCCTTCCGGACGTCGCAACGGCCGTTGCTGTGCGCCGCGCTGACTCGGCTACGGTTATCGTCATGTATCTCGGCGTGGTGCTCAACCCGCTAGCGGGTGAGAACCGTTCCAGCAACGATGATCGTTGCGCTCGATTCCGTCGCATCGTCGGTCCATGGGGTGAGGTGCACGAGTCGCGGTCCCTCGACGATCTCACCGGCCCCGACCAGCTCGTCGTCAGTGTCGGACCGCGGGTGCGTATCGCCCGCCCGACTCGTCGACCGTTGACGACATCGGCGGTCACCGGCCAAGGCCGGGGAGACGACGTGATCGAGATCGTGCGTTACCGTGAGATCCGTCCGGCACAAGACAGTCCCTGCCCGCCGGCTTCCCGGCGGAATTGGGCATCGCGATCGGCGGCTACAGCCCCATGGCTGATCTGAGACTTGCGACCTTGCCCACATCACCCTTTGTGCCCGTTGGGAACTGACAGTGATCGGGTTGAGGTGACCATGCCGGAGTCAACGCGGTCATCGCGCTGGTTAGGACGACGGTATCTGTTTCGCATTGGGCGACTTCGTATTCCGAGCTTCGCGGCATTGCTGTACCTGGGCTTTGCGGTCGGGGTGGTGTACGGCGGGTATGAAACCGGCCTTAGCTACTTCGACCTGAAAAACCCGCGCCTGTGCTGAGCGGGTGTGCTCGGTCGTGCCCAGTTTGGTGCATGAATGTGGCTTGGGCGCTGTCGATCAGGCGGTGAGGGCACTGATCTTGATGAGGTTGTGGGTCAGGACGCCGTGCCCGGTCCAGATTCGGGCGCCTTCGGTGCCGTCGATGCGGGTGCGATCCCAGCCGTAGCCACGCTTGAGGGTGCTGATGCGGCCTTCACTTCCGGTGCGCCACTTGATTGTTCGTCGGAAGGCTGGCCGGTTTTCCTCGGCTCGCCGAGCCTGGGAGGGTTTGCCTTTGCGGGGTATCACGACCGTGCGCACGCCGAGGTCGTGCAGGGCGTCATCGACGCGTTTCTCACCGTAGCCGCGGTCGGCGGTGACGGTGCCTGGGGCGCGCCCGGTTCGCGTCGTGACCCGCGCGATCGCCGGCGCCAGTTGCGGGGCGTCGGCCGGGTTGCCCACCTCGACGGTGTGGTCGAGCACGACCCCGTCGTCGTTGTCGGTGACCTGGGCCTTGTGGCCGAATTCGACCGGTTTACCGAGGCGGCCTTTGGCGATCGGGCGGGCATCGCCGTCGTGCAGGCTGACCCGCCGGGTGGCGCCGTCGGGGATCTGTCCGGACACCCGTTGCCAGGTCTGCGAGGCGATCTGGCGGGTCGCGGCCAGCAGCGTGGCCAGGTCGTTGACCGCACGCACGAGCTGGCCACGGCGCCGGCCCGCCGCCGCGTCATGGGCACCGCGAGCGCGCAGTTCGGCGGCTTTGGCCATGGCCCGGCGCACCGCCCGGTGGGCGTTGACCAGCAGCCGCTCGGCATCGCGGGCCGCCCTCTGAGCCAGTCTGGCCAGCTCACCGGTGCTCTTGAGCACCGCGGCCGTGGCCTCGTCGCGGCCCAAGGCGGCGCGAGAGCGCAGTTTCGACGCCACCGCGTGGGCCCGCTTGCCCGCCGCGCGGGAGCGGTCGCGGACCCGGGTGCGCACCGCGCCGCCGGCGGCCTGGATCCGCCGAGAGGTCACCGCGATCCGTCGCACCGCCTTGGCCAGCAACCCCGAGTCGGTGGGATAGGCCACGTTCGCCGGCGCTACCGTGGTGTCGGCCCGCACTCGGTTGGTGCGCAGCAGTTTCGCTTCGGCCGCCTTGGCCAACAACGCCTCATTGAGTCCGTCGACCGCGGCGGCCCCGCACCGGGTGGACAGTTTCATCAACGTCGTCGGATGCGGCACCGATCCGTCCAGCGGAATCCGGCAGAACCGGCGCCAGGTGATCGAATCGCTGACCTCCCGGCACAACGACTCATAGCCCAGCCGGTAGCGGAACTTCAAAAACATCAACCGCAGATAGGTTTCCATCGGCGTCGAGGGACGCCCGATCCGCAGGTCGAAGAACGGCACGAATGGTGTGAAAAACGCCGGATCGTCCAACAATGCGTCGACCCGCGCCAACTCGTCGGGCAACCTCAGCAATTCCGGAGGCAGTACCGCCTCCCACAGCGACACCTGATCGCCTACAGTACGAAACACGATGACCTCGAATCCTTCTCACCAAGGGTTCGAGGCCATCGTCCCAGTTCAATGCCTCACCAAAGCTTAGCCACACCCGACTTTTTCAGGTCGAAGTAGCTACACACGCTTTACGGTATCCGCTCTCATCCTCCTGGTATTCGCCCTGATCGGTTCCCGCCTCTGGTATCTCGTCGGTCATCCCCAATTTCTCGCCGACCGTACTGGTGGCGTGCGCGTGACAGATGCCGGTGCCGGACTCTACGGCGGCTTGGTGTTCAGCTTTGCGGTCTCGTGGCCGGTGCTGCGCCTCACGGGTTTGGAGTTCTGGCGATTCTGGGACGGTGCGGCCATCGTTTTGCTGGTCGGGATGGCCGTCACGCGTATCGGGTGCCTGATGAACGGTTGCTGCTCCGGACGAGAAACACATGGTCCGTTCGGGGTGTGGCTGCCCGATGACCACGGCGAATGGAAGCGCCGCTATCCGACACAACTCTTCGAAGCCGGCTGGTCGGCAACGATTCTGGCTGTCGGAGTGTGGTTCTACGCGCCATCCGAGCGTCCGGGGCTGTTGTTTCTCGGCGCGGCCGCGGCGTATGGAATCGGCCGGGTCGGTCTGGAGCTGCTGCGTGCCGACGCCGCGAGTACTGCGCTGCCGACGCGGATCAATGTGGCGTTCTCGGCGATGCTGGCGGTGGTCTCGCTCGCCGCCTTTGCACTGAAATTGTGGTAAGGCCCGCAGGAAGTTGCGTCTACCGGCCGGCAGCGTCTAATCTCGTCGCTCGTGCGTCTTCTTGAGCGTGCCGTAGTAGCCAGCACCCGCAGCGGGGTCTGATCCAGACCGACCCCCCGCTGCGGGTCGGAAGCTACTGCCGTCGGTCGCTCCTGCTGATCAGAGAAGACCGACACAGTGACTCTTTCCCAAGACTCTTCCCAAGCCTCTTTCCTCTGCAAACCTGCGTCCAAATCCGGGTCCTGCCAGTACTTCGGCGCGTCCATGCGTCGCCACCGCCTGGTTTGACCACCACTTCGGCGCCGCATTGCCGCGCGGTCTGCGGGAGCAGGCTGACGTGATGTTCTGGGACAGCTTCGTGGCGACCTACGGTCACACTGCCGGTCCGCTCCGGCTGGGGCACTGGGAATGCACCGACACCGAGCGGCCCGCGGGGCGACTCGGTCCGCAAGCCCGCAACTTCCGGGCCGTGATCGCCGTCGGCGACCGCATCAGCACCTCGAACGCTGCCGCCGGCGGGCCGGTCGCGGCTCTCACCGCGATGCTGCACGAGCGTGGGATCACGGTCGAGATTGTGAAGTTCCATCAGATGCGGTCCGCCGAGCACACCGCCACCTTCATCTGCGGCAGCAACGGGACCCGTGCCGAGTGGGCGATGGGCTGGTCGGAATATCCGACCCAGTCGGCGCTGCGCGCGGTGATCGCATGCGCGAACCGGCTTTTGAGTGAGGAAGCCGTGGCTCAGCAGTAGCGGGTCGCGCCCGCGGTCAGAGCGGGCGCAACACCATAGGCATGCCGTCCTTCGGCACCGGCATGCCGCCGTAGTCCCACTCGGCCTGGTATCCCGGGCGGGGCAGTTCGAGCCGATATCTGCGCAGCAGGCGGTGCAGGATCGTCTTGATCTCCAACGTCCCGAACACCGACCCGATGCACTTGTGCGCGCCGCCGCCAAACGGCGTGAACCCATAGCGGTGCCGCTTGTGCTCGTTGCGCGGCTCGGTGAAACGGTCCGGGTCGAATTTGAGCGGGTCGGTCCAGAGCTCCGGCAGCCGGTGATTCATCCCCGGGTACGCGATGACGTTGGTGCCCTTGGGTATGTAGTAGCCCAGCAGTTCGGTGTCGCGCACCGTCTGCCGCATCGCCCACTGGACGGGCGTCACCAACCGGATCGACTCGTTCATCACCAGGTCGAGAGATTCCAGCTTCTCCAGCGATCCGATATCGAGCGGCCCGTCGCCGAGCCGGTCCGATTCGTCGCGGCAGCGCTCCTGCCATTCCGGGTGGGCGGCCAGCTGGTAGATCATCGTCGTCGCGGTCGACGTCGACGTGTCGTGGGCGGCCATCATCAGGAAAATCATGTGGTTGACGATGTCCTCGTCGGAGAACTTGTTGCCGTCCTCGTCCTCGGTTTGGCACAACACCGACAGCAGGTCACTGCCATTCTTCCCGCGTTGTTCCCTGACCCGATCGCGAAAGTAGCTCTCCAGCAGTTCGCGCGCCTTCAGGCCGCGCCACCAGGTGAATGGCGGGACGCTGGTGCGGATGATCGCGTTGCCCGCTCGCGTGGTGATCGCGAACGCCTTGTTCACCTTGGTCACCAGCTCGTGGTCGGTGCCCGGTTCGTGGCCCATGAACACCATCGAGGCGATGTTGAGGGTCAGTTCCTTCATCGCCGGGTGAAGCAGGAAGCGCGCATCGTTGACCACCCAGTCGTCGGCGATCACCTGCGACACGACCTTGTCCATCTGCTCGACGTAGCTGACCAGCCGGGACCGGACGAATGCCTCCTGCATGATCCGCCGGTGGAAAAGGTGCTCTTCGAAGTCGAGCAGCATCAGCCCGCGGTGAAAGAATGGCCCGATCACCGGGACCCAGCCCTGCTGCGAGTAGTCCTTGTTGCGGTTGGAGTAGACGACCTGGGCGGCATCGGGGCCCAGCGCCGCGATCCCCGGCAGCACCGGCGAGTCCCCGAATACGACCGGACCCTTGGTCCGGTACAGGAACATCAGGTAGTCCGGTCCGCCGCGCAGCATCTCGATGATGTGCCCGAACACCGGCAGGCCCGCGTCACCAACGGCCGCCTTGAGCCCGCTGCCCGGGGGCGGGTCGGCGAGCGTGCGTTCCGGGAATTGCGTGTTCAGCAGCCTGCGTTCCACCAGGCCCATGCCGGGGAAGTTGTTGATCGACGGGGTGAACCGGCGCCGCGCCTGGTCCAGCAGATACTGCGGGGTGCTGATGGTGGCGGTCATAGGCGCTCCTTTGCAAGCCCGGGACGGGTGACAGCGGTCACTAATCGATATCCTTCGGGACAAACTTGACGGCTGTCAAGTTTGCTTTTAGAGCGGCGTGGGGCAAGGTCAGGGGGTGAGCAGCCACGCCGCCAATCCGGAGCCGGGCCTCCGACGGCGTGGTGACAAGCAGCGGCAAGCGATCCTGCAGGCGGTGCGTGAACTACTGCAGGAACAACCGTTTGCGGAGCTGTCGGTCAGCACCATCAGCCTCCGGGCCGGGGTGGCCCGATCCGGTTTCTACTTCTACTTCGACTCCAAGTACGCGGTGCTCGCACAGCTGCTGGCCGAGGTGGCCGAAGAACTCGAAGAACTCACCCAGTACTTCGCCCCCCGCCAGCCGGGCGAGTCGCCAGAGCAGTTCGCCAAGCGGATGGTCGGCAGCGCCGCGGCTGTCTACGCGCACAACGATCCGGTGATGACGGCCTGCAACGAGGCCCGTCACACCGACGTCGAGATCCGCAGCATCCTCGATCAGCAGTTCGAGGGGGTGCTGCGCCAGATCGTCACCATCGTCGAGGCCGAGATGAAGGCCGGGACCGCCAATCCGATCAGTGACGACCTCCCGACACTGATTCGCACCCTGGCGGGCACCACGGCGCTGATGCTGACCGGTGACCCCATCCTGGTCGGCCGCGACGGCGACCGGGAGCGGCGCGTGCGCCTGCTCGAGCAGTTGTGGCTGCACGCGCTGTGGGGCGGGCGTCGCTAGGGCTGGATTGGATCGCATCGTCGCAGGGCCGGCGTAAGCGCCGGTATCGTCACGGCCATGGCGCAGAAGGCATCCGGGCGGTATTTCGCAGGGAAACGGTGTTTTATCACCGGTGCAGCCAGCGGCATTGGCCGTGCCACCGCGTTGCGGCTGGCCGCGCAGGGCGCCGAACTCTATCTGACCGACCGCAACCGCGAGGGTCTCGAACTGACCGTGGCCGACGCCCGCGCGCTGGGCGCACGGGTACCCCGGCATCGGGCGCTCGATATCGCCGACTATGACGACGTGGCGGCGTTCGCCGCTGATATCCATGGCGAACATCCGAGCATGGACGTCGTGCTGAACATCGCCGGAGTGTCGGCCTGGGGCACCGTCGACCGGCTGACCCACGAGCAGTGGCGAAAGATGGTGGCGATCAACCTGATGGGTCCGATCCACGTCATCGAGACGTTCGTCCCGCCGATGGTGGCGGCCGGCCGCGGTGGGCATGTGGTCAATGTGTCGTCGGCGGCCGGACTGGTCGCGCTGCCGTGGCACGCCGCCTACAGCGCCAGCAAGTACGGCTTGCGCGGCCTGTCCGAGGTGCTGCGATTCGACCTGGCCCGGCACCGTATCGGGGTGTCGGTGGTGGTGCCGGGCGCGGTGAACACACCGCTGGTCAACACGGTCGAGATCGCCGGCGTCGACCGCGAGGACCCCAGGGTCGCCCGCTGGGTGAACCGCTTCAGTGGTCACGCCGTGTCGCCGGAAAGGGCAGCCGAGAAAATCCTGGCCGGAGTCGCAAAGAACCGGTACCTGATCTACACGTCGGCCGATATCCGGGCGCTGTATGCATTCAAACGGCTGGCGTGGTGGCCCTACAGCGTGGCGATGCGCCAGGTCAACGTGGTTTTCACGCGCGCACTCCGGCCCGGCCCGGCGCCACTAGTCCGGCATGGCGAGCTCGAGGCGCACCCCGAGTAGCCGGACCGGCCGGTCCAGCTCGAACAGGTCCAGGACGCGCAGAGCAGCAGCGGTGATGGTGTCGCGGTCGGTGGTGGGCGCAGCCAGCTTGCGGATCTTGGTGCGGGTGTAGAACATCGCGGTGCGCACGGTAACGGCCACCCGGGTGACGATCCGTCCCGACGCCACGACGTCGTCGAGGGTGTGCTGAGCCAATTCCGTTATGGCTGAGTCCATTTCGGATCGATCGGTAAGGTCTTGCGGGAAGGTGACGACATGGCTGCGGGAGCGCGGCACCCACGGCTCGGCGCTGACTCCTGCGTCGCCGCCGCCCTTGGCGAGCAGCAGCAGCCACAGACCGGTGCGCGCGCCGAAGGTGGACGTCAGCAGCTCCGCATCGCTGTGGGCAAGCTCCCATACCGTAAATATCCCAAGGGCTGCAAGCTTTTTCGCTGTCCTGGGACCCACACCCCACAGCGCGTCGACCGGGCGGTCGGCCATCAGGGTCATCCAGTTCGCATCGGTGAGCACAAAGATGCCGCCAGGTTTCGCGAAGCCGGTGGCGACCTTGGCGCGCTGTTTGTTGTCGCTGATGCCGACCGAGCAGGACAGCCCGGTTTCCGACGAGATGACGGTGCGGATCTGTTCGGCGACTCCAACGGGATCTGCTGCCGCCACCCCGACATAGGCTTTGTCCCAGCCCCACACTTCGACCGGGTGCCCCAGGTCGCGCAGCAACCCCATCACCTGTTCGGACGCCGCGTTGTAGGCGGCCGGATCCGACGGCAAGAACGTCGCGTCCGGGCAGCGGCGGGCGGCGGTCCGTAATGGCATGCCGGCGTGCACACCGTATTCGCGGGCCTGATACGAGGCGCAGGCGACGACCTTGCGGGGTGCGGCCGGATCGCCGCTGCCGCCGACGATGACCGGCAGCCCGGCCAGTTCGGGGTGGCGGCGCATTTCGACCGATGCCAGAAACTGGTCGAGGTCGACATGCAGGACCCAACTCGATGTCGGGACGGACTCAGACATCGGCGGGGTTCATCACCTTCCGCACAGCTTGCGGGCCACACTCTCCCAGGCATCGCCCAATGTCTGCAGCGTATGGCCCTCGTTGAGTCGATGCTCGACGTAATGCACGTCGAGCAGCGCCAGCAGCGCGTCGGTCTGGGCATCGAGGTCGCCGGTGGTATGGGCCGCCTGCAGCAGCACCCGCACGTGCATGCGCTGCACCATGGCCGGCGCGTTGTAGCGGTGGTGCGGATCGCGGTTGGCCGCCGCCAGCAGCTCGTGGTGGGCATGGGCGAAGCGGATCCGTTCCCGGCCGAACGCCACCAGCCGGTCCAGCGGCGGCGCATCGGGTCCCAGCGGCGGTGGCCCGAACAGAAAAGCCTGCTGGCCGGCCCGTTCGTCCTCGTCGAGCAACACCATCATCAGGCCGGCCCGGCTGCCGAACCGGCGGAACAACGTACCCTTGCCGACCCCGGCGGCCGCAGCGATGTCATCGGTGGTCACGGCGTCGGCGCCCCGCTCGGCGACCAGGCGGCGGGCTGCGTCCAGTAAGAGGGCACGGTTGCGTGCCGCGTCGCCCCGCTCGTGTCGAGACTGTTGCGCAGCGCACACGGGCAACCCGCCCAACCGCTCGGCCTCGCTCATTCCTGCACTGTAACGCGGCCGGAATAAATCCGGACCATAGTCCGGTTTTGTCGTGCAAGGATGTAGACCAACGAACCGAAGGGGACTGAAAAGTGGCGGGGAACTCCGACATCAAAATCTTGGCGCTTGTGGGCAGCTTGCGTGCGGCGTCGATCAACCGCAAAATCGCCGAACTGGCGGCAGCGGTCGCTCCCGACGGCGTCACGGTCACGGTGTTCGAGGGCCTGGGCGAGCTGCCGTTCTACAACGAGGAAATCGACCCTGCGGTCAACGGCGATGTCCGGCAGGCGCCCGCCCCGGTGGCCGCGCTACGCGCCGCGGCGGCCGACGCGGATGCCGCCGTGGTGGTCACCCCGGAATACAACGGCAGCATTCCGGCGGTCGTCAAGAACGCCATCGACTGGCTGTCCCGGCCGTTCGGCAACGGCGCGCTGAAGGACAAGCCGTTGGCGGTGATCGGCGGGTCCATGGGCCGGTATGGCGGGGTGTGGGGGCACGACGAGACCCGCAAGTCATTCGGAATCGCGGGTGCCCGGGTGGTCGAGACGATCAAACTCTCGGTGCCGTTGCAAACCTTGGCGGGCAAGGCTCCGGCGGAACACGCCGAGCTGTCGGGGACCGTGCGTGACATCGTCGGCAAGCTCGCCGCCGAGGCCAACTGAATTTGGTGGTAGTGCACAAGCCGTTTGCCGGCGACCAGCCACGTTGTCAAAAGTGAATAGCCAAAGCCGCCAGCTGGCGTTGGCGGCTTTGCTGACGGTGGCCAGGCGCGAAGCTGCCGCCGATCTTGTCGGTGGCCGGTGATATACCGGAGCGAACGGGCCCAGCGGCAGGTTCTGTGACCTGCGACACGCCGAGCCGGTGTTCGGCAGATACGTTACGACCAGGGAATTTCAGAAATGTTATTCGGAACATCTTGTATCTCGACAACTTGTCAGCCACTAGGTGTAGTGTTTCGAGGACCGGCAGATCCCAGGATTACCAAGCCAGCCGGGCCTGGTAAACCTCCCGGAATCGGCTTGAAGGTTCGAAGCCAGGTCATTCGACCGGACAGCCGCACGACGGGAATCTGGGAGCTTGACGGGCCGCTGAACTTAGCAATCACGCTGTACCCAGGTAGTTGCCAGTCCGTATGTTTTCCACCATCCGCAAAGGAGCGGCATCCATGAGCATCACCGTGTACACCAAGCCGGCATGCGTGCAGTGCACCGCCACCTACAAGGCACTGGACAAGCAGGGCATCGCCTACGAGATGGTCGACATCACTGTGGACCCCGAGGCCCGCGACTACGTGATGGCGCTGGGTTACCTGCAGGCCCCCGTGGTGGTTACCGGAAACGACCATTGGTCGGGATTCCGGCCCGATCGCATCAAGGCGCTCGCCGGTGCCGTGCTGAGCGCGTAGCGGCAGACGACAAGTAGTAAGGAGGTTGCGGTGCCGTCGCGCAACCTGGTCTATTTCTCCAGCGTGTCGGAGAACACCCACCGCTTCGTGCAGAAGCTGGGCATCCCGGCCACGCGTATACCACTGCACGGCCGCATCGAGGTGGACCAGCCGTACGTGCTGATACTGCCGACGTACGGCGGCGGCCAGGCCACCCCCGACCTCAATGCCGGGGGCTATGTCCCCAAGCAGGTGATCGGCTTTTTGAACAACGAGCACAATCGGTCGTTGATCCGCGGCGTCATCGCCGCGGGCAACAACAACTTCGGTACCGAATTCGCCTATGCGGGCAACGTGGTCTCCCGCAAATGCGGCGTTCCGTACCTTTACCGCCTCGAACTGATGGGAACCCCGGACGACGTGGATGCCGTCCGCGAGGGCCTGGCCAACTTTTGGGCTGAACTCTGGAAGGAACAGACGTGCCACCAACCGTCACTGCAGAGCCGGTAACCTCCGGCGCGCACGCGTTACCGGGTGAGACGGACTACCATGCGCTGAACGCCATGCTGAATCTGTATGACGCGGACGGCAAAATCCAGTTCGACAAGGACGTGCTCGCGGCGCGCGAGTACTTCCTGCAGCACGTCAACCAGAACACGGTCTTCTTCCACAACCAGGACGAGAAGCTCGACTACCTGATCCGCGAGAACTATTACGAGCGTGAGGTTCTCGACCAGTACTCGCGCAACTTCGTCAAAGAGCTGCTGGATCGCGCCTACGCCAAGAAGTTCCGGTTTCCGACGTTTCTCGGCGCGTTCAAGTACTACACGTCTTACACGCTGAAGACGTTCGACGGGAAGCGCTATCTCGAGCGTTTCGAGGACCGGGTCTGCATGGTCGCGCTCACGTTGGCGGCCGGCGACACCGGACTGGCCGAGAAGCTCGTCGACGAGATCATCGACGGCCGGTTCCAGCCGGCCACCCCGACCTTTTTGAACTCGGGCAAGAAGCAGCGCGGGGAACCGGTGAGCTGCTTTTTGCTGCGCATCGAGGACAACATGGAGTCGATCGGGCGATCGATCAACTCCGCACTGCAGCTGTCCAAGCGTGGTGGGGGAGTCGCGTTGCTGCTGAGCAACATTCGCGAGCACGGTGCCCCGATCAAGAACATCGAGAACCAGTCCTCGGGTGTCATCCCGATCATGAAGCTGCTGGAGGATTCGTTCTCCTATGCCAATCAGCTGGGGGCGCGCCAAGGCGCTGGTGCGGTGTATCTGCAGGCCCATCACCCCGACATCTACCGCTTCCTGGACACCAAGCGGGAGAACGCCGATGAGAAGATCCGGATCAAGACGCTGAGCCTGGGGGTGGTGATCCCCGACATCACCTTCGAGCTGGCCAAGAAGAACGAGGACATGTACCTGTTCTCGCCGTACGACGTCGAACGCGTCTACGGAGTGCCGTTCGCCGACATCTCGGTGACCGAGAAGTACTACGAAATGGTCGACGACGCGCGCATCCGCAAGACCAAGATCAAGGCGCGGGAATTCTTCCAGACGCTCGCCGAGCTGCAGTTCGAGTCCGGCTATCCATACATCATGTTCGAGGACACGGTGAACCGGGCCAACCCCATCGAGGGCAAGATCACGCACTCGAACCTGTGCTCGGAGATCCTGCAGGTCTCCACACCGTCGTTGTTCAACGAAGACTTGTCGTATGCCAAAGTGGGCAAAGATATTTCGTGCAACCTCGGGTCGTTGAACATCGCCAAGGCGATGGAATCGCCGGACTTCGCCCAGACGATCGAGGTGGCTATCCGCGCGCTGACCGCGGTAAGCGACCAGACCCACATCACCTCGGTGCCGTCAATTGAGCAGGGCAACAACGATTCCCACGCTATCGGGCTTGGGCAGATGAACCTGCACGGCTACCTGGCCCGCGAGGGTGTCTTCTACGGTTCCGACGAAGGCATCGACTTCACCAACATCTACTTCTACACGGTGCTCTATCACGCACTGCGGTCCTCGAACCGCATCGCGATCGAACGGGGAACGCACTTCAAGGGTTTCGAGCGGTCCAAGTACGCGTCGGGGGAGTTCTTCGACAAGTACACCGAGCAGGTGTGGGAGCCGAAGACCGACAAGGTGCGTCAGCTCTTCGCCGATGCGGACATCCGCATCCCCACCCAAGACGATTGGCGACGGCTGAAGGAGTCGGTGGCCGCACACGGCATCTACAACCAGAACCTGCAGGCGGTGCCGCCGACCGGGTCGATCTCCTACATCAACCATTCGACGTCGTCGATCCACCCGATCGTGTCGAAGGTCGAGATCCGCAAGGAAGGCAAGATCGGCCGGGTCTACTACCCGGCGCCCTACATGACCAACGAAAACCTGGAGTACTACCAGGACGCCTACGAGATCGGCTACGAGAAGATCATCGACACTTACGCCGCGGCCACCCAGCACGTTGACCAGGGGCTGTCGCTGACGCTGTTCTTCAAGGACACCGCCACCACCCGCGACGTGAACAAGGCGCAGATCT
The DNA here is from genome assembly GCA_963848535.1 of uncultured Actinomycetota bacterium. Classification (GTDB taxonomy): domain Bacteria; phylum Actinomycetota; class Actinomycetes; order Mycobacteriales; family Mycobacteriaceae; genus Mycobacterium. Next base: position 17,045 of record CAWKEM010000018.1, on the reverse strand, counting down.
ACGCCTGGCGCAAGGGGATCAAGACGCTGTACTACATCCGGCTGCGGCAGATGGCGCTGGAGGGCACCGAGGTCGAGGGCTGCGTGTCCTGCATGCTCTAAATCCTCGCGCCGAGTGTGAATTCGGCGGCGGCTTCACGGCGTGTCGTGTCGACAGGTTCGCACTCGCGAGCCGCCGACTGGCCAGTCTGCCCAGGTCAGCGGCTGCAACGGGGTAAGGTCCTTAGCGTGGTGAGAATTCCCCGACCCCACCCCAGCGTCAAGCCCGGGGTGAAGGTCGACGCACGCAGCGAACGCTGGCGCGAACACCGCAAGAAGGTGCGCGGCGAAATCGTCGATGCGGCGTTCCGCGCCATCGACCGGTTGGGGCCCGACTTGAGTGTGCGGGAAATCGCCGAAGAGGCCGGCACTGCCAAGCCGAAGATCTACCGGCACTTCCACGACAAGTCGGATCTGTTCCAGGCGATCGGGGAACGGCTGCGCGACATGTTGTGGGCGGCGATCTTCCCGTCGATCGACCTGAAAACCGACTCCGCCCGCGAGGTGATCCGGCGCAGTGTCGAGGAGTACGTCACCCTCGTCGACAAGCACCCCAACGTGCTGCGGGTCTTTATTCAGGGCCGCTCCGCGGCCACCCCCCAGTCGACCGTCCGCATCCTCAACGAAGGCCGCGAGATCACCCTGGCCATGGCCGACATGTTCGACAACGAAATGCGGGAGATGGAGCTGGACCACGCGGCGGTCGAACTCGCCGCGCACGCGGCCTTCGGATCGGCCGCATCGGCCACCGAGTGGTGGCTGGGCCCCGGCCCGGACAGCCCCCGACGCATGCCGCGTGAGCAGTTCGTCGCGCATCTGACCACCATCATGATGGCGGTTATCGTCGGCACCGCGGAGACGCTGGGCATCGCGATGGATCCAGACCGGCCGATCCACGACGCGGTGCCGGCCAACCCGGCTGTGAGCTAAGCGACAGGCGGCGTTGACATCGCCGCGGCCATCGATAACACTCGTCGTAACCGATACCCTGGGTACTGGGTATTTTGATAGCTGGGTGACGATGGCCCGAGGTGCCAGCAAGCGCCGACCTGGCCCAGGCCTTGACAGGAAGACCGATCGATCGTGACCGACGTCGTGACACAAGCCGAGACCAACCTTGAGCCGGGCGCCGAGGCCCACCGGCCGGTACATACCCGCGCCGTCATAATCGGGACCGGATTCTCCGGTCTGGGGATGGCCATCAAGCTGCAGCAGCAGGGTGTGGACTTCGTCATCCTGGAGAAGGCCGACGACATCGGCGGCACCTGGCGAGACAACAGTTACCCCGGCTGCGCATGCGACATCCCGTCGCACCTGTACTCGTTTTCCTTTGAGCCCAAGCCGGACTGGCAGCACCTGTTCTCGTATCAGCCCGAGATCTGGGACTACCTCAAGGGGGTCACCGAGAAATACGGGCTGCGCCGCCACATCGTGTTCAACTCGCTGGTGGACCGCGGCCACTGGGACGACGACGAACAGCGGTGGCATGTCTTCACCACCGACGGGCGAGAGTACGTCGCGCAGTTCCTGATCTCGGGTGCCGGCGCGTTGCACATCCCGTCGCTTCCCGAGATCGAAGGTCGCGATGAATTCTGCGGCCCTGCTTTTCATTCCGCGCAGTGGGACCACACCGTCGACCTGACCGGCAAGCGGGTGGCGGTGATCGGCACCGGCGCCAGTGCGATCCAGATCGTGCCGGAGATCGTCGGGCAGGTCGCCGAGCTTCAGCTCTACCAACGCACCCCGGCGTGGGTGGTGCCGCGTACCAACGAGGAGCTTCCGCTCCCGCTGCGCCGGGCTTTGTCGAACATCCCCGGGCTGCGGGCCCTGCTGCGCCTCGGAATCTACTGGGCGCAAGAGGCATTGGGCTTCGGCATGACCAAACGGCCGAACCTGCTGAGGTTCATCGAGGCCTACGCCAAATACAACATTCGCCGCTCGATCAAGGACCGCGAGCTGCGCCGCAAGCTCACCCCGCACTATCGCATCGGGTGCAAGCGAATTTTGAACTCGTCCACCTACTACCGCGCGGTCGCCGACCCGAAGACCGAACTGATCACCGACCGCATCACCCGGATCACGCCCGACGGGATCGTCACCGCCGACGGCAGAGAACGCCACGTCGATGTCATCGTCTACGCCACCGGCTTTCACGTCACCGACTCCTACACCTACGTCCAGATCAAGGGACGGCACGGCGAGGACCTGGTGGACCGCTGGAACCGGGAGGGCATCGGCGCGCACCGCGGCATCACCGTCGCCGACGTGCCCAACCTGTTCTTCCTGCTGGGACCCAACACCGGGCTGGGACACAACTCGGTGGTGTTCATGATCGAATCCCAGATCCACTACGTCGCCGACGCGATCGCCACCTGCGATCGGCTGGGCGCGCAGGCGCTGGCCCCGACGCGCGCCGCCCAGGACCGTTTCAACGACGAGCTGCAACACAAGCTGGCCCACTCGGTATGGAACAGCGGCGGCTGCAGCAGCTGGTACCTCGACGAGCACGGCAAGAACACCGTGCTCTGGGGCGGGTACACCTGGCAGTACTGGATGGCGACTCGCTCGGTGAAGCCCGAGGAGTACCAGTTCTACGGAGTCGGCACCGGCTCGTCGGCCGATCGTGCGGCGGCGGCCGTCTCGGGCTGAACGGGCCGCTGAACGGGTTTACGACACGCGCGCGTCCAGATGTTTGAGGGCCGCTTCGGCACCGTTCCAGCCGGGGATGCCGGTCACTCCCGGACCGGGGTGGGTGCATTGGCCACAGAGGTAGAGCCCGTCGACGGGGGTGGCGAACTTGTCGGCTCCCTCGACGACGCGGCCGGTCCACAGCTGGTTGGGCTGCAGCAGACCGTGTGAGTAGTCACCGGCGTGCGCGCTGAAGGTGCTGCCGAAGTAGCGGTTGGAGAACACCACGCGGTTGGTAACGGAATCGGCGAACCCGGGTGCGAACGTGTCGAAGATTCGCACACAGGTGTCGGCGTATTGCTCTTTCCAGCTTCGGTTTTCGTCGGCGTCTAGTCCGGTCGGGAAGTACGGGGTGAAAATGGTTGCGCTGTGCTTGCCTTCGGGCGCCAAGGACGAGTCGACCATGCTGGGTATGTACAGATAGGTGGGAGGTGCGTCGGGAAGCAGCCCCTTGCGGTATTGCTCCCAGGCGTCGCTGATGTATTCCGGCGACGGCGCGTAGGCGACCGTGGGACACCATTGGCCGTTGTCATGCATGTATGGCTGCAGCCGTTCGATCCATTGGGGCGCTTGGTCAATGGTGAGATGGGCCTGGATGTAGCCCAGGTTGAAGTTGATCTCTTTGATTTTGCGAATGTAGTCGGGCGGAAAGTTCTGCTCGCCGGCCAGATTCACGAACGTGGTGAACGGGTCGAGCGATGACAGCACAGCGTCGGCGGAAATCGTTGTCCCGTCCCGTAGTTGGACTCCGGTGGCGCGCTCGTCCGTGACCAGGATCTGCTTGACGTGCTGCTTGAGCTTGACTTCGGCGCCGAGTGATTCGGCGCGACGGCACAGGGCTGCGCTCAGCGCGCCGATCCCGCCACGCGGCATGATGTATTCGACGTTGCCGCCGCCGATCAGGTAGTGGTACAGCGTCGACACGTTCGAGCCCGGGGTCCACGGGCCGCCGTCGAAAGCGTCGATGGACATCGCCGCCAGCGAGCCCTGGATGCAACGGGCCTGGTCGGGCGCGAAGAAGCGGCGGACCGTGTCCATGGTGCTGCCGTACCACATTTGGGCGAAGTCGTGACGGTCTTCGGGGGTGGGCTGCGCGGCGATCACCTCGATGATGTCTGGTGGTGGACCGAACGCCGAGTCGACGAAATAGGGTGCGTACCGGCCGATGTGGGCGAACAGACCGCCGAGGGCCGCCGCGATGTCGGGTCCGTGATCCTCGAGCAGGTGGCGGGTCATGCGTTCGAGGTCGTTGTACATCACGAACGGGGTGTCCTGCGCATCGCCGAACGTGCAGGTGGACGTCCACTGATTCATCAACTCGAAGCCCCATTTGGTCAGCTCCAGGCGCTCGGTCATCTCTTGTCGCCAGATCAGCACCGCCCACGCGCCGACGCTGTGCTTGTATCCGTCGAAGAGTTCCCGCGTCGCGGCCATCCCCCCGAGGAAGTTCGCCCGTTCCAGGACAAGCACTTTGGCGCCGTTTTTGGCCAGCACGTTGGCGGCAACGAGACCGTTGTGACCCGCCCCGATGATGATCGCGTCATAGTCCGCCACGCTGGCCAACCTTTCCGAATCCGGTGGTGCCCCTTCGCTTGACCGCAGAATGTCATAAGTGACATATTGGCGTCAATAGTGACATTCGGGGGTGCCGGCGCCGTGAAATCCGCCGTCAGCGACTACCGTGATCGCATGGTCGCCTTGACCCGTGGCGAACGTACGCGTCGGGCGCTACAGCAGGCGGCGATGCGACGCTTTGTCGCCGACGGTGTGCATCAGACCAGCGTCGCCGACATCGCCGCCGACGTCGGGGTCACCGAGCGGACTTTTTATCGGCACTTCGCGTCCAAGCACGCGGTGATCTTCGCCGACTACGACATCGGTTTTGAGTGGTTCGCCCGCGCTTTGGCGCTGCGCCCGCGCGGGGAGCCCATCACCGCGTCGGTGCGTAAAGCCGTGGACGCCTTCCCCTTTGATTTCCGGATGGTCCGCGAAGCGGCCACCATCCGGTCGCGCGACCTCGACCAGGACATCATTACCGGCCACATTCGCCGGCTTCGTGATCAGCTCGCCGACGAGATCTGGCGCTTCATCGATCAACGATCCGTGACCACAGCCGACGGCGCCATGATCGCCGACATCGCGGCGCACAGCCTGGCCACTGCGGTGTTCGCCGCACTGGAAGCATGGATGAGCAAAGGCGGAGACGATATCGACGACCTGAGTCGCCTGACCGACACCGCCCTGAGTGCGCTTGAAGACGGTCTCACCCGCACCCTGCGACAGGCCGGATTGGACTGACGCGCGCCCCGGGCGGCTTGGCGACACGCAAACACAACTTGTTGTGTTGCGCCGGCTTGTCGGACCCCAGGGGTAGTGTTTGAAGCCTGAATGCCGGCAGGCATATCGTCAACCAAATAGGCCGCGTGAAGTGGGGTTCTGGTGACCGAAAACATGAAGCTGATCGACCGCGTCTCGGCGATCAACTGGAACCGTGTGCAAGACGAGAAGGACGCCGAGGTTTGGGATCGGGTGACCGGAAATTTCTGGCTGCCCGAGAAGGTGCCGATCTCCAACGACCTACCGTCGTGGGGAACGCTGACCGCCACCGAGAAGCAGCTAACGATGCGGGTCTTCACCGGGCTGACGCTGCTGGACACCGTTCAGAGCACGGTCGGCGCGGTCAGCATGATTCCGGATGCCCTGACGCCGCATGAGGAAGCCGTCCTCACCAACTTCGCGTTCATGGAGTCGGTGCACGCCAAGAGCTACAGCTCCATCTTCTCCACGCTGTGCTCGACCGCTGAGATCGACGACTCCTTCCGCTGGTCGGAGGAGAACGTCAACCTGCAGCGCAAAGCCCAGATCGTGACCGACTACTACCGGGGCGACGAACCGCTGAAGCGCAAGGTGGCCTCCACACTGCTGGAAAGCTTCCTCTTCTACTCCGGCTTCTACCTGCCGATGTACTGGTCGAGCCGGGCCAAGCTGACCAACACCGCCGACATGATCCGGCTGATCATTCGCGACGAAGCCGTGCACGGGTACTACATCGGCTACAAGTTCCAGCGCGGCCTGGCGCTCGTCGATGACGCCAAGCGTGCCGAACTCAAGGACTACACCTACGAGTTGCTCTTCGCGCTCTACGACAACGAGGTGGAATACACGCAGGATCTGTACGACCAGGTCGGGCTGACCGAGGACGTCAAGAAGTTCCTGCGCTACAACGCCAACAAGGCGCTGATGAACCTGGGCTACGAGGTGCTATTCCCCCGCGACGAGACCGACGTGAACCCGGCCATCCTGTCGGCGTTGTCACCCAACGCCGACGAGAATCACGACTTCTTCTCCGGCTCGGGGTCGTCGTACGTGATCGGCAAGGCCGTCGTCACCCAGGACGAGGACTGGGACTTCTAAACCCGCAGGTCACCCGCGCCGACCAACTCCACACCACCCACCTCAACACCTATCAACGCCACCTCAAGCTCACATGGGCCCCGCCAACGCCAGCGGCAAGACGCCCTCGGACGCAGCCGCGACACAGGCATCGACGTGTCCGACGAGTAAGCGAGCTGTCTTCAAGTCACGATCTCGTTCGATCAGCGGCTAGACGAATGATCCGGCTCCAACGTCCGGATCCAGCTTCGACATTCGGGCCGGGTAAGGCGCGCCCTCGTTGACGCCGTAGCATCGGCCCCGCCACATCGCGACGCTCGAAACCCTATGTGCTGCAATCCTGTTTGGTATGTGTCATGGTTGCACACTGTCTGTCGGAGTGGGTTCTGCAAGGGCATGCAGAACCGCGTTAACGGCTCTTGACCAAATACACCCATTGAGGCGCCGTCATCCTCGACGTCGACCCTGACGCTCGGCTCCAAGTCACCCTTGCCCGCCAGCCACGCCTGTACCTGCCGCAAGGTGCGGACGCCGGACACCTCGATGCCGTCGACAAGCGCGGTTTCTGCCAGGTTGCCTACCGGCACCCCGACGGCAGGCCAGCCCTCGCGCTTGGCGGCCAACACCGCGGGCAGCACACCTCGCACCGGCCGCACGCGCCCGTCGAGCGCCAACTCGCCGAGCAACACCGTCGTCTCCAGCCGTGCAGAAGGCACCTTCCGGTCGGCCGACAGCACGGCAGACGCGAGGGCTAGGTTAAAGAGTCGAGTCAGACTGTTCTACCGCCGCAGCCATTGGACGAGCGCCTATCGCACTATCGCGGTGCCTGGCAACCGGCCGTCACCGGCGGCCCGGACAACACACCACCGCACTCCCGGCACGTCCATTGCGGCACCGACAGTCTGTGAAGTCGCTCGGGAACACCCGAATTAATAAACGGCTTTTAGCAGTTTCAGCGCGCCGGGAACCAGTTGACCAATAGGCTTGCGTCTGCATTCAACCCCAAAGGAGCGCGATCATGGCAAAGCGCACTGCCAAGAAGACGGTGGCGGAACGAGCGGAGGCTCTGTCCGAAGAGGTGCTCGAATCGGTCAGAGACAGACAGCAGTCCATGATCGAGGGCATGCGCAAGTTCGTTGACCGCCTCGACGATGCGATGCCCAGCCTCGTCGACCCGTCGGTACGCAAGAAGGTCGTCGATGCCATCGGGGACTACTACGAGCAACTCGCCACGACGACGAACGAGTTCGTGGCCAGGATGGTGCGCAGCGCCAGCGGGACGCTGAAGGAGAGCGCCGCAAAGCCAGCTGCTAAGGGCATCATAAAGAAGGCAGCTGCTAAGGGCACCACAAAAAAGGCAGCGGGCACCACAAAGCTAGCTGCTAAGGGCACCGCAAAAAAGGCAGCTGCTAAAGGCACCACAAGAAAGGCAGCTGCTCGACCGCGCCGCCGCCAACCATCCTCTTAAGGGGTCTGGCCGGGGCCGGCGGGCGTCAGCGCCTGCACCGCCGCCAACCGGTCCCGCCGCGGCACCGACAACTTTATGCAGCTCGCCCAGAAATCAGCCGCCCCCGCAACATCAGGCGGAGCAGGGGACCATCGGCCCTACAGAACGCCGAGGTTCGGAACGCAGTCTGATACCGAGCCATTCAAGACTCGTTTCTGCATTCAACCCTTGAGGAGCGTGATCATGGCAGAGAGCACTGACAAGAAGACGGTGGCAGAACGAGCGGAGGCTCTGTCCGAAGAGGTGCTCGAATCGGTCAGAGACCGACAGCAGTCCGTGATCGAGGGCATGCGCAAGTTCGTTGACCGCCTCGACGATGCGATGCCCGACCTCGGCGACCCAGAGCGGCGCAAGAAGGTCCTCGACGCCATCGTGGACTTCGCCGAGCAGCTCGCCACGACGACGAACGACTTCGTGGGCAGGATGGTGCGCAGCGCGAGCGGGACGCTGAAGCAGCGCGCCGCGAAGCCAGCTGCCGAGGCCCCCGCGAAGCCAGCTGCTAAGGCCGTCCCAAAGCCAGCTGCCGAGGCCGCCCCAAAGCCAGCTGCTGATTAGTTGGCTGCCGGTGTCATCGTCCGCACCGCCGCCACCCGGCCCCGACCCCGGGGCTGCGCGGCGATCTCGTCTGGGGTGGCGTCGGCGCGCCGCCGGGGAAGTTGACGGACCACCGGACCATCGACCGGACCCGTCGCCACAGCGGTCCAGCGGAGCCGCGAAGCGGCTGCCGGACACCGACCACAACCCCGCGGTGATCGCCTTCCTTCGTCTTGCCCGGCGAGCATTACCCGGTGATCCGCATTTCGGCGACCGATTGTCCGCGACGGGATCCGGCGGTCCGGAGACCGCGGCACGCGCGGCCGAGCAGCTGCTCGGCGACGACGACGCCGCGTCGCGGGAGTTGAGTATGGCCACCCTGCAGGTGTGGCAGGCGATAAGGGAGCGCAGCAGCGGGCGGCCCGCCCATGAGGAGATCACGCTGGTGTTCACCGACCTGGTCGGCTTCTCAGAATGGGCGCTGCAGGCGGGCGACGATGCCATGCTGAGGTTGCTGCGCCGGGTCGCCCAGGTCGTCGAACCGCCGCTGCTTGAAGCCGGCGGACAGGTCGTCAAGCGCATGGGTGATGGCATCATGGCGGTCCTGCCCGATCCAGTTACCGCCATTACCGCGGTCCAGACCGCTCAACGAGCACTAAAAAACGTTGAGATAGAGGGATACACCCCGACGATGCGGGTCGGCATCCACACCGGTCAGCCGCACCGCATCGGATCGGACTGGCTCGGCATCGACGTCAACATCGCGGCCAGGGTGATGGAATGCACCGACAAGGGCGAAGTGCTGATCTCCGGCGCGACCCTGCAGCGGCTGACCCCCGAACAGCTCGACGAACTCGGCGTACACGCCAAGCGGGTGCGCCGTGCGATGTTCGCGCACCAACCCACCGGAGTCCCGGACGATTTCACCATCTACCGCCTGGAAACCCGCACGCACTAGCCAGCCGTCAATACGGTTCAGGATGAGCTGCCTGACTAACTGAACACACCCCGAGCCAGTCGCTCACCGGGTAACTGGTTTCTGGCGGCGGATCATGATGGAGCTGCTGCGACCTGCCAGCTCCCAGACGAGACTGAGCGGCAGGTCGCGGACAAACGCTACCTCTCCGAAACCACCCTGGCCCTGCTCAACCCCGTGAGAAGTCCGACGACCAATCCGTTGCAGTCCCAGCCGCAATCACGGCATAGTGAAGACCCGCAGAGCCTCAGGCAAAACGCCCGCTCGACTTACAGCACTCCACGGGGCGCAACCGCGTCATGTTCTGACAACACCACTTCAGGCCCTTCCAGCCGCTGGCTGCAGGAGGGATGATGGCGATCAGGCACACGGTGCGTGTTTAGCTCACGGTCACCACGTTCAAGGAGTGCGGAATGCCCGAGACATATGGAATTCTGGTCGGGGTTGACGGCTCGCCAGCATCGGATGCCGCCGTACGCTGGGCTACCCGCGAAGCCATATTGCGCGATGAGCTGATCACTCTGCTGCATGTCGTCGCCCCAGTGATCGCCAGCTGGCCCGAGGGCCCGATGCAAGCGAACTTCGCCAAGTGGCAGCAGGAAAACGCTGGGGATGTCATCGAGCAGGCGCGCAAGACTCTCTGCGCCGAGGTGGGCGAAGCGCCGCCCGAGGTGCGCACCGGGGTGCTGCATTCGCAGTATTCGCACGTTGTGCCGACTTTGATCGACGCATCCAAGCAGGCGCGGATGGTCGTGGCGGGCAGCCGCGGCATGGGCGCGGTCGGCCCTCTTCCGATGGGCTCGGTCAGTACCGGTCTTGTTCATCATGCGCACTGTCCGGTCGCTGTCATTCGCGGCGAGGAGGCATCGGCGGCCAACCAGAATGCCGGGGTCCTGGTGGGCATCGACGGCTCGCCCGCGTCAGAGGCGGCCACCGCGTGGGCCTTCGACGAAGCATCGCGCCAGGGGCTGCCCCTTGTCGCGTTGCATGCGTGGAGCGACGTCGGGGGCTTCCCGATCCTCGGCATGGATTGGCGGAATTACGAAAGCCAAGGAGAGAAAGCCTTAACCGAACGCCTGGCTGGTTGGCAGGAACAGTATCCCAACGTGCACGTGCGGCGACGGCTGGAATGGGATCAGCCTGCCCGCCGGCTCGTCGAGGAATCCGAGCACGCTCAGCTGGTGGTGGTCGGCAGTCATGGCCGAGGCGGATTCGCTGGCATGCCGCTGGGCTCGGTCGGCGCCGCGGTGGCGCAATCGGCAAAAGTTCCGGTGGTCGTCGTCCGCACCCGGTCGGGCGATTCGGCACCCTGAACGGTATTGCGGTCGCCAACCGCACCGGGGCTGCTGGGCGAAACGGACGCCGAGGTGGTGTTCGCGTGCGGAGAAGTCGGCTCGCGGACCGACATCGCGACCGGGCAGATCTCGGTGTCGGTCCGGGCATGGATCTTGGCGGTCGACTGGTTCGATGGTGATCCGGTCCCATTGAGCCAGGCGGTGCAAATGCCGCCGTTCCCGGTAGATGCTCTGCCCGAGCCGATCGCGGAGATGGTGCGCGCCGTCAGCGAAGCCACCCAGACCGATCCGGCGATGGCCGCCACGTCGGCGCTGTCCGCGCTGTCAGCCTGCAGCGGCGGCCACGCGGAAATCGAGATCCGCCACGGCTGGCGAGAACCACTGTGCCTATACACCGCAACCATCGCCGCCCCCGGCGAACGCAAATCGGCGGTCCAACAGGCGATGGTCCGCCCGATCCTCGACACGGAGGCTCAGCTCGCCGCAAAAGGCGTAGGGGAGCGGCTTGAGGCTGAGACCCGTAAGCAGGTCGCGGTGAAGGCCGCTGAGCGGGAACGCAATATCGCGGCACGCGCCGCAGAGGACAAGCAGGACAAGGCGATGGCTGATGCGATCGGGAAGGCGATGATCGCTGACGCTATCGAGGTGCCGCCGATCCCGCGGCTGGTCGCCGACGACATCACCCCCGGGCCGCCGTCCCTGCTCGCCGAGCAGGGCGGTCGGCTGGCGATCATCTCAGCCGAGGGCGGGATCTTCGACATCATCGCCGGGCGCTATTCGCGGTCGATCCCCAACATGGATCTGTGGCTCAAGGGGCACTCGGGTGACCCGCTGAAGGTGGACCACAAAGGCCGGCCACACGAGTATGTTCGCCGCCCCGCGCTCACCCTCGGCCTGATGATTCAGCCGGCGCTGCTGTCCGCCATCGCCGCCAACCGTGAGTTCCGTGGCCGCGGATTCCTGGCGCCCATCCTCTACGCCTGCCCGGTATCGAAGGTGGGCCGACGCACGATCGTAGCACCCCCGGTCGACCTGGCTATCGAGAAGCGATACGAGGCCGTTGTGGCGGAGCTCGCGTCGGGGATGGCCGGGTGGGGTGGCGACCCCGCTGTCCTGACACTCACCCAGACCGCGCAGCAGGCGATGCAGACGATCGAGGCGGCGGTGGAACCCACCCTCGCCTGGGACGGTGAACTGGCCCCGCTGGCGGACTGGGGCGCGAAGTACGTGGGCGCGGTGGCGCGCATCGCGGGAATCTTGCACCTGGCCGAGCATGGCTCCGCCAAAGGTCCGCGAGACCCGTCACGGCGCAGACGGTCTTGGCGGCCTCTGTCAGTTCGGTCCATCGGACTTCGACACCGTCGGGCAGCCTTTCCGCCGCCTTGCGATTCACGGGGGTGCGAAGGTGGCCGCTGGCCACCACGCGGCGCCCATTGACGGCCAACCGTTTGACGGTCGCAGACCCGACCAAGCCGAAAGCTCCCGTGACAAGAACTGTTTCGGCCATCCTTCTCCTCGAGGATTCCTGGTGTTAACCGCCTCAGCCCTTCGGGGCCTGCCAGTGCGCGTCCGCACCCACAGAGGCGCGAAAATCACGACCGCTTCGTCAGCCGAGACACCGGAGATAACGCGCTTGATCTCGGCTGCGGGGCTTTCGCCAGTAATTTGGCTACAGCCCGCCATCGGACGTCGACGACGCTGGCCGGAACGGCGACGTCGGTGTCGCTATCCGGCTGATCGGACAGGCTCAGAAGACGCATCACGGAAACGTCATTTCCGCACGTAAGAGGTGTTTCCATGAGCGGACTCCGGGGATTACCTTGGTGGCCTGATACTCGAAGATGATAACGTCATTCTCGTCAGCCAAGAGGCTGAAGAGAGGGGGCTGTATGGCGTTCGGAGACACGCGGTGCAGCAGGCCGGGCAGAGGCCGAGGTACGGGCTGCGCCGGTATCTCGGCAGCGTTCGAGGTGGCGGTCACGTTGGTTCCATCCGGCGCCGGATGTTAAGGCCCTGATGGCTGAGAACAACGATAACGGGACCGCCGAAAGCCCGAATCCGGCGGAGGCCCTTGCCTTGGCGGAACAAGCCGAGGCCGAGGCGGCCGAGGCAGAAGCGCTGGCCGCTGCGGCACGCGCCCGTGCCGAGGCGGCCGAGGCAGAAGTGCTGGCCGCTGCCGCACGCGCCCGTGCAAGGGCGATCCGGCTGCGCCGGCAAGGCCAGTCCCGGGTATCCGAGGCGCCCGGTGAGAGCGCTGAATCGAAACTCGACGGCCGCGGCGACGGTGATACGACGACGGCGGCGGCAACCGCGACCGAGGTCCCGCCCGCGACCACAGATGACGAACAGAAGGCTCCGGACGACGACGGGCGCGACGAGGTCAGCGGCTCCGGTGATGCCGGCGAATGTGCCGACATCGAACCGCCCGCGAATGAAGCGCCGCGGTCGTGGCGCCGCTGGCGCCGTCGCCGGGTGTGGGCCAGGGTCGCGCTGGGCCTTACGTTCGTGCTTATCTGTGCCTTGTTGGCGGCAAGCGGATACATGATCTGGCAAGACCGTAACGGCGCCGCGCAGCGTCACCGCACGGCACAGTTCGCCGCAGCGGCCAGGCAGGGCATCGTGAGTTTGATGACGCTGGACTTCAACCACGCCAAAGAAGATGTGCAGCGTGTGCTCGACAATTCGACCGGCCAGTTCAGAGACGATTTCCAAAGCCGCGCAGACGATTTCATCAAAGTGGTCCAGGAGTCCAAGGTAGTCACCAAGGGATCGGTGAACGCTACGGCCGTCCAATCAGCGACTGACAACTCGGCGGTCGTACTGGTGGCCGCGAAATCACAGGTCACCAATGCCACTGGCGCGCAGAACGAACCGCGCGCATGGCGTCTCAGCGTGACCGTGACGAGGGATGGTGGGCAGATCAAGATGTCGAAAGTGGAGTTCATGCCGTGACCACGCGGCAGGACGTTGATGACGTCGAAGAGGAGACAGCCGACCAGCCCGAGGGCGAGGTCGCCGAAGAGGGGGGCACCCAAAAGCCGGCCGGCCCCGTTCGCCGTGTGTTTCGTTGGTGCAAAGCCAGATGGGTCCCGCTGGTGGCAGCCGCCCTACTCGTCGGTGCGGCAGTGTTGAGCGCCGGATTGTATTTCTACAAGTATCGAGCAGACCAGCAGACGAACTCAGCGGCCGCGCACACCGCGATTCAAGCCGCCTCCGATGGGACGGTGGCGCTCTTGTCTTACTCCCCGGACAGCCTCGACCGCGACTTCTCGGCCGCCAAGGCGCATCTGACCGGTGACTTCTTGTCCTACTACAACCAATTCACCGAACAGATCGTGGCGCCGGCGGCAAAGCAGAAGGGAATGAAGACAAGGGCTGCCGTGGTTCAGTCAGCGTTGTCCGAGTTGCACCCGGACAGGGCGGTGGTACTGCTGTTCATCAACCAGAGCACCACGAGCACAGACAGGCCGGAACCGGCACTAGCGTCGAGCAGCGTCCTGGCGTCCCTGTCGAAAGTCAACGGGTCCTGGCTCATATCGAAGCTCGACCCGGTGTAGGCGCCATCGCAGCATGAGTATTTCGCTACTACTCGAGATGGCGGTCTCGAGCGATCCGGACCAGCGAGGCACTGGAGTCCACGACATGCGTCTAACCGTCGGCGAGCTGAACGCGTCGGCTGACGGCGGTGCAGCGTGCTCGCCGCGGCGGCTGTTCTGGCTCAACCAAGTTGGTGCACGTAGACGGCTCTGACCCGCGCTGTTACAGGTAGATTGGCCCACGCGGGGATTTCGGTCAAACGATCTGTCGTACAACGGACAATCTCGCACTCGACAGAACTTTGGGCGCCAGGGGAGGGGTGCGCTGAAAGCGGAGGGTGATGCCGGTCCCGGCGGGCCTGAACCGCCCTGACATGTCTGGAGCTCAGGCCCAACTCCGAGGTTGTGAACGGATCTGTGAACGAAACGCGGCGCAACTGCCGAGATGGCGCGGAACGCGGCGTGATGGCTTGGATCGGCTTGGATCGGCGATTCATCGTGACCTCGAGGTTTGAGACCCGCGGAGGCGACGCGAACCTGGGACCAGCTCATAACCAGAGGTCGCAGGTTCGAATCCTGTACCTGCCACTGTACCTGCCACTGTTACCTGCCACTGGTTGCTCACTGGGGCACCCCGACGGCAGGCCAGCCCTCGCACACCATCTTCTCCAGCCGTGCAGAAGGCACCTTCCGGTCGGCCGACAGCACGGCAGACGCCAGGGCTAGGTCAAAGAGTCGAGTCAGACTGTTCTACCGCCGTAGCCATTGGACGAGCGCCTATCGCACTATCGCGGTGCCTGGCAACCGGCCGTCACCGGTGGCCCGGACAACACACCACCGCACTCCCGGCACGTCCATTGCGGCACCGACAGTCTGTGAAGTCGCTCGGGAACACCCGAATTAGCAAACGGCTTTCAGCAGTTTCAGCGCGCCGGGAACGAGTTGACGAATAGGCTCGCGTCTGCAGTCAACCCCAAAGGAGCGCGATCATGACAAGCACTGCGAAAAAGACCGTGGTGGAACGAGCGGAGGCTCTGTCCGAAGAGGTGCTCGAATCGGTCAGAGACAGACAGCAGTCCATGATCGAGGCCATGCGCAAGTTCGTTGACCGCCTCGACGATGCGATGCCCAGCCTCGTCGACCCGTCGGTGCGCAAGAAGGTCGTCGATGCCATCGGGGACTACTACGAGCAACTCGCCGCGACGACGAATGAGTTCGTGGCCAGGATGGTGCGCAGCACCAGCGGGACGCTGAAGCAGCGCGCCGCGAAGCCAGCTGCTAAGGGCATCAGAAAGAAGGCAGCTGGTAAGGGCACCGCAAAAAAGGCAGCGGGCACCACAAAGCTAGCTGCTAAGGGCACCACAAAAAAGGCAGCTGCTAAAGGCACCACGAAAAAGGCAGCTGCTCGACCGCGCCGCCGCCAACCATCCTCTTAAGGGGTCTGGCCGGGGCCGGCGGGCGTCAGCGCCTGCACCGCCGCCAACCGGCCCCGCCGCGGCACCGACAACTTTATGCAGCTCGCCCGGAAATCAGCCGGCCCTGCAACATCAGGCGGAGTGGGGACCATCGGCCCTACAGAACGCCGAGGTTCGGAGCGCACTCTGATGCCGAGCCATTCAAGACTCGTTTCTGCATTCAACCCTTGAGGAGCGCGATCATGGCAGAGAGCACTGACAAGAAGACGGTGGCAGAACGAGCGGAGGCTCTGTCCGAAAAGGTGCTCGAATCAGTCAGAGACAGACAGCAGACCGTGACCGAGGCCATGCGCAAGTTCGTTGACCGCCTCGACGAGGCGCTGCCCGACCTCGGCGACCCAGAGCGGCGCAAGAAGGTCCTCGACGCCATCGTGGACTTCGCCGAGCAGCTCGCCACGACGACGAACGACTTCGTGGGCGGGATGGTGCGCAGCGCGAGCGGGACGCTGAAGCAGCGCGCCGCGAAGCCAGCTGTCGAGGCCCCCGCGAAGCCAGCTGCATGTAAGGCCGCCCCAAAGCCAGCTGCTAAGGCCGCCCCAAAGCCAGCTGCTGATTAGTTGGCTGCCGGTGTCATCGTCCGCACCGCCGCCACCCGGCCCCGATCCGGGGGCTGCGCGGCGATCTCGTCTGGGGTGGAGTCGCTGGCGCGCCGCCGGGGAAGTTGACGGATCACCGGACCATCGACCGGACCCGTCGCCACAGCGGTCTAGCGGAGCCGCGAAGCGGCTGCCGGATACCGACCACAACCCCGCGGTGATCGCCTTCCTTCGTGTTGCCCGGCGAGCATTACCCGGTGATCCGCATTTCGGCGACCGATTGTCCGCGACGGGATCCGGCGGTCCGGAGACCGCGGCACGCGCGGCCGAGCAGCTGCTCGGCGACGACGACGCCGCGTCGCGGGAGTTGAGTATGGCCACCCTGCAGGTGTGGCAGGCGATAAGGGAGCGCAGCAGCGGGCGGCCCGCCCATGAGGAAATCACGCTGGTGTTCACCGACTTGGTCGGCTTCTCAAAATGGGCGCTGCAGGCGGGCGACGATGCCTTGCTGAGGTTGCTGCGCCGGGTCGCCCAGGTCGTCGAACCGCCGCTGCTTGAAGCCGGCGGACAGGTCGTCAAGCGCATGGGTGATGGCATCATGGCGGTCCTTCCCGATCCAGTCACCGCCATTACCGCGGTCCAGACCGCTCAACGAGCACTAAAAAACGTTGAGATAGAGGGATACACCCCGACGATGCGGGTCGGCATCCACACCGGTCAGCCGCACCGCATCGGATCGGACTGGCTCGGCATCGACGTCAACATCGCGGCCAGGGTGATGGAATGCACCGACAAGGGCGAAGTGCTGATCTCCGGCGCGACCCTGCAGCGGCTGACCCCGGAACAGCTCGACGAACTCGGCGTACGCGCCAAGCGGGTGCGCCGTGCGATGTTCGCGCACCAACCCACCGGAGTCCCGGACGATTTCACCATCTACCGCCTGGAAACGCGCACGCACTAGCCAGCCGTCAATACGGTTCAGGACGAGCCGCCTGATTAACTGAACACACCCCGAGCCAGTCGTTCACCGGGTAACTGGTTTCTGGCAGCGGGTCATGATGGAGCTG
>CAWKEM010000017.1:0-405205 GCA_963848535.1 uncultured Actinomycetota bacterium | reverse complement strand
ACCAAAGTTAGGTCGTCACCAGTGCGATGGTGGCATTCCGAGTGAAAGAGACTTTGCTTGCCGGGTTTTGCGGGTGAGCTGGACTACCTTGGCGGGTATGACCGATCGCCAGGAACGCGCGATGTCTTTCGGATCAATTGCCGAGGACTACTACGGGCTGCGGCCGCAGCCCCCGCAGCAGGCGGTGGACTGGTTCGGTGCCGCCCGGTTGTGAGGTGGCCGTCGACGTGGGCGCAGGTACCGGACTGTTCACCCGCACGCTGGTGGGCAGGGTCGCGCAGGTCATCGCTGTCGAGCCCGATGCACGGATGCGAACGGTGCTGGCGTCGCGATCGCCGGGAGTCCGGTGTTGTCGAGGGCCGTGGCGAGTCGATTCCGCTTACCGATGCTGCGGCGGACGCGGTGTTCGTGTCGTCGGCGTGGCACTGGATGGATCCCGAGCGGGCGGTCCCGGAGATCGGTCGGGTGCTGCGCGACGGCGGTCGGTTCGGCCTGGTCTGGACGAGCCGAGACCGCGACGTGGACTGGATACGTAACCTCTACCGGCTGCCCGGCCAGGACACGTGCGAGCCCGAACCGATCGATCCATTCCGGCGGCGCGTGGACTTCGTTCTCCCGGAGCCGCGGATCTTCCACAACATTGAGCTTGAGAACTTCCGATTCGTGCGGACGATGTCGATCCAGGACGTCGTCGCGATGCTGGGCACCTACAGCGGGGTGATCGTCGCGTCTGCGGATGACCGCGCACAGCGACTGGCTCAAGCACGTGCTGCGCTAGAGGAGCGTTTCCCTGGTGCCGAAGCTATTGACGTCCCCATGCGGGCGTGGTGTTGGCGCGCCAATCGGATCGCCCGCTTTCCGGCCGGCGGATGTCATGAGTGAGTCTGAGACCCGGCTCCCCCGGTCCCCCGCAGCCGAAAATAATTGGGCCTAGCCGAGAGCCGAACCGCCTCTTGCGCTTTCTTGCAGATGCCGTAGACACCGCGAGGTTAAGCGCGTAACTTCGGCCACGCGCAGGAGTCGCGACGAGGCGAGAAGGGATGCCCATGACGGTGCAGGCTGTACTCGACGAGGTCCGTGAACGACCCGGTACCGGTGACGTGGTCCCCGTCATCGACCCCTGCACCGAGGAACAGATCACCGAGTTCACCGACTGCGGACCCCGGGCCGTCAACGACGCGGTCGCCCGCGCGAGAGCGACCGCCGAGTCCGGGCTGTGGTCCGGCCTGCCCGACTACGAGCGAGCCAAGGTGCTGTGGCGGGTCGCCGACCTGATCGACCAAAATGCTGAGCTGCTCGCCGAGCTCGAAATGCTCAATGCCGGCATGTATCCGGCGCAGGCGCAGATGCAGATGAAAGTCGGCGGCGAATGGTTCCGCTACTACGCAGGTTGGTGCACCAAGATCGACTCCATCGCGCGCGACGTCAACACGGGCGGTCTCACTGGCGTCGACTCGCACATGCACGCCTACACCCTGAAGGAACCGTACGGCGTCGTGGGCCTGATCTTCCCGTGGAACGGACCGGTGTTCAATTTCTGCGCCAAGCTGGCACCGTCACTGGCGGCGGGATGCAGCAGCGTCGTCAAACCCGCAGAGGAGACACCACTTTCGGCACTGGTCCTCAACGGAATCCTGGCCGAGGCGGGAGTACCCGACGGGGTGGTGAGCCTGGTGAACGGTTACGGTCACACCGCCGGCGCGGCCATCACCGCGCACCCTGACGTCGAGAAGGTCGCCTTCACGGTTCGACGGAAGTCGGCAGGGATATCGTGCACGCCGCGGGAAGCAGCAACCTCAAGAAAGTCACGCTGGAACTCGGCGGCAAGTCCCCGGTTCTGATCTTCGACGATGCGAACCTGAAGAAAGCCATGACGCTGGCGGCATTTGGCGCCTTCGTGCACTCCGGGCAGGCCTGTGTGTGCGGGTCGCGCATCTTCGCGCAGCGCGGCGTCTACGAGCGGGTTGTGCAAGGCATTGCCACGATTGCGAACACCATGCAGCTTGGCGGCCCGAAGGAACAAGGCGCCATGAGTGGCCCGCTGATCAGCCAGAAGCAGCTCACCCGCGTGCTGGGCTATTTCGAACAGGGCAGGTCCGATGGCGTCGAGTTCATCACCGGCGGACACCGGCTCGACCGCAAGGGCTACTTCGTCCACCCGACAGTCGTCACCGACGTCGACCCGGACTCGAGCAGGCTGTTCCAGGAGGAGATCTTCGGGCCCGTCGTCACCATCCTCCCGTTCGACGACGATGACGAAGCCGTCGCCCTGGCCAACAACAGCACCTACGGGTTGGCCGCTACGGCATGGACCAGAGACGTCGGCCGTGCGCACCGGTTGGCCAAGCGGCTGAAGGCCGGAACCGTGGGGCTGAATTGCCAGATGCAGTACGACCACTCGATGCCCTTTGGCGGATACAAGCAATCCGGTTGGGGCTATGAGTCGGGCAAGGCGGGTATCGAGACCTACCTGCAAACGAAGATCGTCTGGGCGCAGATGTAACCCTGCTGCACAACCATTCCGACATCGAATATGCAAGGTCACCGGGAGAACCCGCCGTATCGCAACATGCCGATATAACCCCAATTGCGTTGTGCACCAATGTTTTGAGTCGACTCAGCACCCGGGTGACGGCGGCCAACCGATCTCGACCGCGAGCCGATAGCATGCGGCCCGAACTGATGTGAAGGCCGGCGCTACTAGGGTGCAGTCATGAGCCTCGTCACCTATGAGTTGGATGACCATGTCGCCACCATCACCCTCAACCGGCCCGAGGCGCGCAATGCCATCAACGGTGCTCTCCGCCGGGACCTGAACGCGGCGTGGGATCGGTTCCGCGACGATCTGGACGCCTGGGTCGGGATCCTCACGGCCAACGGCAGCGTCTTCTGCGCCGGGGGCGACCTCAAGGATGGCGAGGGTTCGGTCGGCACCTTCGGCGGGACGTTCTGGGAGAAGCCGACCATCAACTCCTTCGAGAGCGGCATGGAGTTGTTCAAGCCGACCATCGCCGCCGTGCACGGTCCCTGTATCGGCTACGGGTTGACCGGGGTGCTGTTCTGCGACTTCGTCATCGCCAGTACCGAGGCCACGTTCTGCTTCCCCGAGGTCGCGATCGGGGTGCCCACGATCGTCGGGGCCATTCGGCTCCCCCGGCAGGTGGGGTGGGCCAACGCCATGGAGCTGCTCTTGACCGGAAAGCCGATGAGCGCCGAGCGGGCCAAGGAAATCGGCCTGGTATGGAAGCTCGTCGAGCCCGGCGAGCTGCAAGCCGAGGCCCGGGCGTGGGCCAGGACCCTCACCGAGGCCGCACCCCTGGCCCAACGCGCGACCAAGGAAGTGGCGTGGCGAACCGCAGACATGGGCTGGATCGAGTCGGTCCGCTTCGGTGAGACCATGCGCAAGGTGGCCGGGGCGACCGAGGACGCGGCCGAAGGTGTTCGGGCATGGGGCCAGAAGCGCAAGCCCGACTGGCGCGGCCGCTGAGGACTGTCGGACCACATCGCGAGGAGCTGCTCGGATTTGTCCCGACCGGCCGCGGCGGGCGAGGTCCCGTGGCGCGCATTCGGGGTGCGCCTCTCCGGGCGGCGTTTGGCTGATTCATTCGATGCAGGACGACGACCTCGAGAGTCACCGGCGTATGCCACGCGCCCACTGAAAAGTACCGACATTCTTGGTCCGCACGCTGGCGAAGCCGTGCTCTTCGAGGATGTCGCCGAGTTCGTCCTCGCCGAATACATAGGACCCGAAGATCGGTAGTAGCTTGTGCCCATACCGGGCAGCACGCCCGGCGGTGGGTACCATCACGGCCAGCCGTCCGCCAGGTCGCAGCACCCGCGCCATCTCCGCCAGCGCCGCCACCGGATCCGGTACCAGCATCACCACGGCGATCGAAACGACCGCATCGACGGTCTGGTCGCGTAGGGGCAGCCGTTGCGCGTCCGCCCGCAAGAAGGCGACCTGCGGTCCCGCCTCGGCGCGCACCGCCCGCGCCAGCATCGGCCCGGAGACGTCGATGCCCAACGCCAGCCCGTCCGGGCCGGCGGCGCGCGCCAGCGAGGCGGTGACATTACCGGGACCGCAGCCCACGTCCAGAGCGATTCCGCCCTGCGGGATGTTCAACCACTCGAGGGGCGCTTGCCAGGCGGCGACCAGCCTGCGCGCCGCGGCTTGGGTGTAGTCCCAGATCACCGACCCGACCGGCGAAGCCCATAAGGCCTGGATCACCCCGGTGTTCTTCGAAACCGTTTCATCCGCGGCCGGTTCAGTGCCCAGCAGATCGAGATAGCCATTGCTGATATCCGGATGCGCCGGCGGATCGGTGAGCAGCTCCAACGCCCTGCGCAATGCGGGAGGCAACGTGGTATCCGGCTCGGCCATGCGAACTCCTTCAATCAAATCCAAATCAACAGCGAGATGCTGTTGCCAGGCGATAGCCGTCGGAGCGACGGCCATCCCATGGGGCATCCGACCATGTGACCAAAGTCCTGTAACAGAGTCCGAAGTCTCCCCTTTTCAGGACGTCAGTCCCGCCGCTCGCCTTGGTGCTTGTTGCCCCCAGCGGTTTTGCCGACAGCCATGTGCAGCCAACCGCCGGGCGCGCGGTCACCGGTGTATGTCAGGATTTGGAGATGAGTGCACGCAGCCTTGCTCGCATCATCGGTGTCGCTGTTGCGACGACATGGGTGGTGCTGAGCGCGCACATCGGTAGTCCCGCCGCCTCTGCCGACCCATGCTCTGACGTCGCGGTGGTTTTTGCTCGCGGCACGCATCAGGACCCTGGTCTGGGCAATATCGGGCAGGCCTTTGTCGACTCGCTTACTTCGCAGCTCGATGGGCGGTCCGTCGCGGTCTACGCCGTCAATTACCCCGCCAACGACGACTATCACACGAGCGCGTCAATGGGTTCCGATGATGCGAGTGCTCACATCCAGGACACCATCGCCAGCTGCCCGAAAACGAGGATGGTGCTTGGCGGGTATTCTCAGGGCGCGACCGTGATCGATTTGGCGACCTCGGCGATGCCGTCTTCGGTGGCCGATCATGTCGCCGCTGTCGCCCTTTTCGGCGAGCCTTCCAGTGGCTTCTCGAATATGTTGTGGGGCGGTCAGCCGCTGCCGACAATCAGTCCGCTGTACACGGCCAAGACCATGAGCCTGTGCGCCCCCGATGATCCGATATGTTCCGCGGGCGGCAACATCATTGCGCACGTTTCGTATATTCAGGCCGGGATGACAGCCCAGGCCGCAACCTTCGCGGTGAACAAGCTCAATCAAGGGCCTGCGCGCGTCTAGCAGCACGTCTCCCATGGTTGGTTCTCGCTTGGCGATGGGCCATATCGCTGGGGTGGCACGTGAGGGGCTTTTGGCGATGAGCCTGGCGGCCGGGATGGCGCCACCAAAGTGACCCGTCAGGCCGGGCGCCACGTGCGGCACAGATTCAACTGTGCCAGCGTCCGGCAGATATTGACGAACTGGTCGGCTGTGTTGTGATGCCGATCAGCGCCGGATTCCTGCGCAGATTCGGTCCCAATTGCCTGACGCGATCTTCTCCCGCTCGACGTCGGTCAGATCTGCCTCCGCCAGAAAGCGGCGCGCGCCGCTATGAGGGGCCAACCGGTAGGGATAGTCGGTGGAGAAAAGGATGCGGTCAACTCCGATGACCTCGAGTGCCCAGCGCAGATACCGCTGGCTGAAGATGCCACTCGGCGTGACGAGCACGTTGGTGCAGAAGTATTCGGAGATCGGTCGCGCCCGTTCGGCGGCGGTGGCCAAGTTGTCGACCCTGTCCAGGTAAAACAACACCATCTCGCCCCAATGACCGACTACCACTTCTAGATTTGGAAAGTGGTCGAAGACGCCCGCGAGGATCAAGCGCAGCAGCGCAACACCCACGTCGTAGTGCCAGCCGATACCGTAGGTGGCCAAGCCGGCATTGACTGTGTCATCGAAGCCGCTGTAATAGGCGGCCTGTACCGGCGGTGGCGGCACCTGCGGATGTAGGTAGAGCGGCGCGTTGAGGGCAGCCGCGGCCTCGAAGATCGGCCAGAAGTCGCGGTGTTCCAGACTGCGCCCACGGCTGCGGGGGAAGATCATCGCGCCGTTGAGGCCCAATGTGGTTACCGCTCGTTCCAACTCGCTGGCGGCTTTGACCGGATCGGTGGTGGCCAGCGTCGCGAAGCCCTGCAGGTGGTTCGGGTGCGCGCGCACCGCGTCTGCCACGAGGTCGTTGCAGGTCATCTGTAGCGTCACCGCGTCGTGGGGAGCCAGGTTTTGGACGCCGGGGCTCGTCAGGGAGAGAACCTGAACGTCGAGGCCGGTGTCCTCCATTGCCGCGAGGCGCTCCCCGTCCAGCTCGGCGAGGCGGTGCGCGATATCGTCCCCGGCGGATAGCCTCGCCGGGTTTTGCCAGTGCGGCTCGAGACGACGCCACGCCTGCAGCACGTCTGCCGTAACGAAGTGCTCTTCCAGACCAGTGGTTTTCACGGCTGCGACCCTTTCCTTACATTCTTTACATTCTTTCTGCTGACGATCTCTCCGAGGTCAGGTGTCGAGTAGCTGCGAGTCGAATGGTAAACCTTTGCGGCACACGCGGAACGAGTCCCTAGCCGGTCGACGGGCTCATGAGCTGGTGTAGGAGGCCTCATGCGCAGGTGGAAGCAGCGCACCGCCGTGACTGACGAGATCGGTGGCGGTCTTTGTCTTTGTACTGGCTTCGCTGGTGTGGAGGGGCGACTCGCGCCAACTCCGCGAGCGTACCCTGCCGGAGTTGTAGCCATGGCACTAATTCCTGATGCGGAGCTGCCGCTATATATCCAAATACCTGCTCTAGCAGTGGTTTTGCAGCGATCGCGGTGAAGTTCGTGCCGTTGTCGGCGTTGGTGCCGTGGCCCTTGATTGCCGCCGGGCCGAACCGTAGACGGGCAAACGGACTATCCAATGTGGGCTTATGGCCCTATTCGACGGGGTGCGGCCCAGTAAAGATTAGGACCATGACAACTCCTTCGTCTCCGTTAGATGCGATGTTCGAAGCTGCCTACCGCGGTGAGAGCGTGGAGATGGGATTGGGTAACCGAGCGCCATGGAGTATCGGCGAACCGCAACCTGAGATCGCCGCGCTCATCGAGGCGGGCAAGTTCCACGGCGAGGTTCTCGACGCGGGATGCGGGGAGGCTGCGCTGTCGCTTTACTTGGCCGAGCGTGGTTTTTCAACGGTCGGCCTGGACCAGTCACCAACCGCGATCAAGCTCGCTCGCGAAGAGGCGGCCAAGCGCGGACTGACCAACGCCAGGTTCGAGGTCGCCGACATCAGTTCGCTCACCGGCTACGACGGTCGTTTCGGCACCATCGTCGACTCCACTCTGTTCCACTCGATGCCGGTGGAACTGCGCGAGGGCTACCAGAAGTCGATCGTGCGCGCCGCGGCGCCGGGCGCGTCCTACTTCGTCCTGGTGTTCGACCGGACCACCATGCCGGTCGGTCCGGCCAACCCCGTCACCGCCGACGAATTGCGCGATGTGGTCGGCAAGTACTGGACCATCGACGAGATCCGCCCGGCCCGCATCCACGGCTACGTCCCCGAAGACTTCGCGGCGGGCTTCGCCGCCTTCGCCGGCAGCGACATCCGCGACGAAGGCAACGGCCGCAAGTCAATACCGGCGTGGCTGCTGTCGGCGCACCTACCCTAGCCGTGCCCGCTTGCGGCGCGCGCCAGCTTGGACCGGATCATAGGGATCGCCTGGAAAGGCGCTAGGTTCCGAGCAGTTCGGGTGCGAAGATTTCTTCCGATGTCAACCGGCGCTGCGACAGACCTTGCTTGAAGAAGTAGCGCAGGAAGGTTTCGACGGTTTCACGATTGGCCTCGACACCGTAGGGCCACCAGTCGTCGGGCAGCAGTCGGCTGTTCTTGTCGTAAAGGGCACTGAACCACGGGACCATGACATTGGCGTGGTGCCCGGCGCGATGCTGCTCGTATTCCTGGATCGCGAAGTTTTTCGCGTCGCAGAATCCTTGATACACGGCTTGCGCAAGTCCTGGTCGCTGGCCGAGAAGCTCTTTGCGGATCACGAGCGTGTGCATGATCGGGAAGATTCCGGTATGTGCGAAGTATTCGCGTTCTACCGATTCGTAATCAGCGAAAAGTCGCGCGACCCGCGGTGAGCCCTCGATCAGACACTGCGGAACTTGAGCCGAGATGAGCGCGTCGATTTGTCCCTCGTCAAGCATGTCGCTAAGAGCTTTGTCCTTCGGGGCGGCCGACACGTCGACGTTTGCCGGATGAATGAATGGGACGAAAGCAAAGGGCGCCATCGGCCAATTCGTGCCGCCGACGATCCAGCGACACCGATCGGGTGTGACGCCGTAATCGTCGGAGAGAATGCCTTTTGGCCAGATGCCCGCGTCATGGCCGTACGTGCCCAGTTCACCGATTGTTTTCCCCACGAGATCTTGCGGCTTTTCGATGCCGCTGGAGGTGTTGATGAAGATCGCCGAGTGGCGAAAGTGGCGAAGCGGGAAGACCGGTAAGGCGACGAATGGCGGGTCCTCGACGCTGAGGGTGCGCAAATAGAACGTCAGCCCCAGCTCGGCGACATCAAATGCACGGTCCCGAAGCATTCGTGCAAAGATGTCCGACACAATGGGGGCGCTCTCGAAGCTGGCGTCGACGCCGTCGATGGTTACGCGGCCGTCGAACAGAGGACGGGTGCGGTCATAGTTCATACATCCAACCTTGAGCGTCTCGGTCATTTGTTCCCTCAGGTTTGTAGTTGCGCTGGCCGTGGCTGGCGCCTGTCTGCACCTATCTGCGTCAGAACCTGCTTACACACATTCAGCGGATTGAATTGAACATCGGCGTTTTTTCGAGCAGCGGCTTCGGCGGCACGGTGGGATGCAAATAGATTGGCACACCAAGAGTTTCGGCGCATTCGAACAACGGCCAGAAGAACTTGTCGTCGAGGTAACGCCCGTCGATGTGGCCATCGATCAGTGCGGCTACGAAGACCCAGTCGCGTGCGGTGCGCTCGAGCTCACGCGCGGCAGCCGCTGGGTCGCGCATCGGCAGGGTGGCAAAACCGCGGAACTGGTCAGGATGTTTAGTGACCGCAGCTGCCACGGTGTCGTCGGCCTGCTCGGCGAGTTGTACCGCCAGTGCGGGCTCGACGGTCTGTGAGCCCGAGACGCTGTGCGAGAGGATCTGCATATCGATACCAGCCGCGTCCATCGCGGCGATCCGCCCCTCCCCCAAGTCACAGATACTGGTTGGCCGCTGACCTTGCGGGTCCGTGTCCCCACAGCTCGCCTCCTTCAGGATGTCTATCCCGAACTTGAATGCTTCGTTCGGGCTCGCTTCGGATATGGCCGGAAGCGGGTAGTGCTCCTCGAAACCGATGACCTTCATGGCATCCTCAACCATTACTGACGGATCGATCAGAGCACCTCAGGTAAGACGGTTTATAGGGCCGAAAGGCCCAGACCCTCGGGAAGCAGAACAACTCGAGTCGATCGAAGACCGCCGACACCTCGGCATCGACGTCCTTAACTCGCTATCCGAAAGAGTTCATGCGCCGTCGTTCGGTGTTAACGGATTCCGGGCGTTGTACCAGTCCAAATAGATTGCGTGACAACATTGCTCGATATCGTCCTCAAGCGGCGGCATTTACTCCGTTGCGAGATTACCCAACAGCGAATGGCGGTCATGTTCACCGCTTAATACGCTGGCAGGCGCGTCGTCGTCTTGACGGCCGACCGTAGTGGCGGCGCCGAATTGGAAGCGCGCCAATCCGGCTGCGGCGCTGCCTGACTGAAACGATCGTAAAGACGATTATGCTCGACCGCCGAGACTCGGGACAGCTGTCGGTCAGTGCGCCGAAGGATGGCCGACGGATTGAGCAAACAGGACTCGTTGCTCTGCTTTCAATTCAAGGCTCTGGGCCAGGCTGGCCCTGTCACAGTTGTGAAACCAAGCCGCGAGTCCGTATGCGGCGGCGAAAAGATACACATTCTCTGCGATTAGGCCGGTGTCGACGTAGTAGTAAGACTTTTGTATCTCCGGATCATGAAGCCCAGGTTCTTCAAAGCCCATCGTGTGCGTAAGCCGATGAAGGTCGACAACGTAGATCAATTGAACCGGGGCCGTGACCGTGATGCCCTGTTGACCTGGTGTTAGTGCGCTGGCCCGCAGGTCGCTGTGCGTGACCAGCTCCAAACGACAGTTCGGTGCGTCATAGCGATAGGCTCCGTCGGCCAGCGCGACATAGAGATCGATCTCCTGAGAATTGCTGGCTGAACCTGCGGTCCGGCCCGGCACCCCGAACGGACCTACTTTGCGATTCACACCGAACGCCGACCAGAGCAGGTTGGAAAGCTCCTGCATTGGTAGAGGTGCCGGATCTATGTCTCGGGTGGTCTTTCGCCGGTCGAACATGGCGACGATCGGATCGTCAGGGTCGCTCGCCGGCGCAGGCAGTTGCAGGTCCCGGTCCCTTTGCGCCTTATCAGCCATTTTCTTCAGCACCTTTCAGTAAGAGGTCCTAAATAAATCGAAGACGATTGCGACACATCCGTTGCGGTCCAACGTCCTGGCAGGCTGCGAAATCCGCCGCGGTGATGCCGATCTACAAGCGATTTCAGCCGGCTGTGCCGTGCCTTCAGCTGAGTGCTCGGCAGTGATGATGACGCCCAGATGCTCGGCGTGGTGCGCCCGATGACCAACCAGTCGCCGACTTTCGCTTTCACCTCACGATCCTCTCCTGGGCCGATACGTTTCAGATAGTCGGTGCACTTACGCGCAAATCGCCAGGGCCTTTAGTCAGCTCGTGTGTCGTGCCGCGCTCCTCGTCTCCGGAAGACAAGAACGTACCGAAAGTCGATCGAGTGGCGTCTGAGCCCGGTTGCCGTCGAGATCGAGTCGGAGAGCTCGCCGTGGATTATTCGAATACCTCGCCGGTTGCGATAGCTCTCACGCGGCTGCTCCCGCGCCAGGCACCGGCTCCTGCTTCCCGCCGACTCGAATACGACGCAGTCGAATATGCAGCCTTACCAGTAGACTACGGCGTTTATCCCTGCGCACAAGGCAATTCACTACGGCCGATTCGCCGATAAGTTGGGGACGGCGGGCACCCGCAATGACGCTGGATAAAAACTTACAGTCCGAACAGGCAAACAGAACGTCAGTTGTGATGGTCGGCTTTCGCCTCTCACCGTGCCTCATCACCTAAGGGTGCGGCGCGTCGCGCTCGACCAGACCTATTGGTTCAGCCAGCGCCTACCACACCCGCACTCGGCGATCATCCCCGGACGGGGTGTTGTGGAGCTACCCTGGCGGGCATGGCCATCGAGTCCACGATGCTCCCGCTCGGCACCCCCGCGCCGACGTTCACGTTGCCCGAACCGGCCACTGGCGGCACGGTCAGCCTCGACGAGCTCACCGGGCCCGCACTTGTCGTCACCTTCATCTGTAACCACTGCCCGTACGTCCAGCATGTCGCCGCCGGCCTCGCCGCGTTGGGTCGGGACCTCGCCGACCGGGGCGTCGCGATGGTCGCTATCTCCAGCAATGACGTCGTCAGCTACCCGCAGGACGGACCCGATCAGATGGTCGCCGAGGCCCGCCGCCACGGCTGGACGTTTCCCTACCTCTACGACGAAACCCAGGACGTCGCCCGCGCCTTCTCCGCCGCCTGCACACCCGACACGTTCGTGTTCGACGGCGAGCGTCGACTCGTCTACCGCGGTCAGCTTGACGATTCTCGTCCCGGGAACGACCTTCCGGTGACGGCCGCCGACGTCCGCGCGGCGGTCGACGCCGTGCTGGTCGGGCGCCCGGTTGACCCCGACCAGCGGCCGTCGATCGGGTGCGGCATCAAGTGGCGGTGAACCGGGCACTGCCGTCGACGGGTATGTCTGGCCGTGTGAGGGTGCCGAAAGGCCACGGGTGAGGCTAGCGCCCGCTGATGCCGCTGTCGACGACCTTTACCGGCTTGTGCGGATACCGGCGTTCGGCGTGCGCCTTGGCCCGCGAGTTGGGCAGCACGTACAGGGTTTCCTTCTTTTCCTGTAACGGCTTTAACACCAAGTCCATGAAGCCTTTGCGGTCGTCGAGGTACGGCGCGATGACGTCCTCCCCCGCCGGGCACACCGCCAGGCAATAGGCGGCCTTGTAGTTGGGCTTGAACGCCAGGCTCTGCCACATTGACGCGTTCTCCGAATCGCTGACCCGCGAACGGAAGTCGGCCGCATCGTCGCTGTCGGCGATGGTCTGGACCCAGTCGGTGAACCCGCCCATGAACTCGCGATAGTTGTGCACTGAGCAGGCGACGAAGTCGAAATCGCCGTCCTTGCCGATCGCGCCGACGGGGCACGCCGCGACACACAGCTTGCATTTCAGGCACGGGCTGTAGTCCAGCGGCTCACCGTAGCTGCTGATGGGCGCGTCCACCAAGATCGTGCCGAGCAGGATGAAATTGCCGAACTTCGGGTGTATCACGTTGCGGTGGATGCCCATTACGCCGAGGCCCGCGGCCACGGCGACGGGTTTGTGCGCCACCACCCAGATCCGGCCGGGGAAGTTGTCCATTTCCATCGGGAAGGTCGCCGACGGGTTCAGCGCTCGATAGCCGGTGTCCTGCAGCCGGCGCACGATGCGGTGGGCCGCCTCGTTGAGCAGCTCGCCGCTGCGGTGGAACTCCTGGTTGGCCACGCTGCGCGCCGTCGAGCGGACATTGTCGCGGTTCATCTTCACCACCAGCGAGATATAGCTCTTCGTTCCCGGTAGCGCGGCCTCGACATGCTCGATCTCGGAGGCCAGATCGGGATTGTCGACGCTGGCGAATGCGACGTCGTCGGCGCCCGCGGCCAGGCATATCTCGCGCAACCAATCGGCGTTGAGTACGCCGGTTTTCCGTGTCCGGCGCGACTGCACCTTTCGCACGGTGGGGTGCTCGGCCAGTCTGTGGGGAAGTCTGTCGACCATGCTGGGTATACTACACAATACTTAGATGAGGCGCTGCGGAAGCGGTAGTGACGAGGCCGGTGAGCCGGTGTGTACCGGGTGTCGGCAAAATCTTGGAAGCGACAAATCCGCGAACGATTCGACGAGGGGCCGACCGCACCGATGCATCCCACCAAGCAGGCGATGACAGGCCGCATGCCGCGGGTGGCGATACTCGACGACTATGCCGGTATGGCCCTCGACCTCGCCGACTGGTCGCCAGTGCAAGACCAATCCGAAGTAACCGTTTTCGACCGGCACCTCTCTGAGGCGGAGGCCGCCGACGCACTGCGCCCGTACGATGTGATCTGCACTTTGCGTGAGCGGATGGCGCTTCCGCGCAGCCTCATCGAGCGGCTGCCGAACCTGAAACTGATCACCATCGTCGGCAAGAGCCTGCCCAACCTGGACATGGCTGCGGCCAGCGAACGCGGCGTTCTTGTCGCCCACTCGGACTTCGCGAATCCCCGATTTCGCGCCGTCCGCGACGCCACTCCGGAACTCGCCTGGGGATTGATGATCGCGACGGTGCGCAATCTGGCCGAGGAGCATCGGCGCATGCGCGACGGCGCCTGGCAGGCCACCACCGGCCTGACCCTGTCCGGTAGAACGCTCGGGCTTCTCGGTCTCGGCAGGATCGGCAAACGCATGGCCGAATACGCGAAAGTGTTTGGCATGGAAATCATTGCGTGGAGCCAGAATCTCACTGCGGAGGCCGCCGCGGCGGTCGGCGCTCGCCGGGTCGAGAAAGCGACGCTCTTCGAGGAATCCGACGTGGTGTCCATCCACCTGGTGCTCTCGGAGCGCACCCGGGGTCTGGTCGCCGAACCAGAGCTGGCCCGGATGAAGCCACACGCCTACTTGATCAACACCTCGAGGGGCCCAATCGTCGACGAGGCCGCTTTGATCGCCGCGCTGACGACCGGGCGCATCGCCGGAGCCGGGCTCGACGTCTATGACATCGAACCCCTTCCGCCCAACCATCCGTTGAGGGTTCTTCCGAATGTGACGTTGTCCCCCCATCTGGGGTACGTCACCCGCGAAATGCTGGGCGCCTTTTACTCGGACGCCGTAGAAGCCGTGGCGGCCTGGTTGAACGGGACGCCCATTCGGATCGCCAACCCCGAAGCGTTACAGCGGCGAACGCCGCAAGGCTAAGAATCGCGACATCCCCCTTTTGGGCCGCAGCGGATGTCGTTTTCCGTAATGGCGCGCCACGGCAAAGTAATCTCTCAGCGCGAGGGGCCGGTTAGCCGGCCGACAGGAGGGTCGGGCTATGCGATTGGTGGTCGATCTCAACAAGTGCCAGGGCTACGCGCAGTGCGTCCCGCTGGCACCTGAGGTGCTGCAGCTCGTCGGCGAGGAAGCGCTCGCGTATGACCCCAATCCCGACGACTCTGCGCGCCAGCGCGTATTGCGTGCGGCGGCGTCTTGCCCGGTGCAGGCGATCATCCTGGAAATCGACCCGCCGGCGGACCGGGACACCGAGTGAGCACGGCCTCGCTGGTCAGCCAACTCGTCGCCGCGTTCAAGGACGACGGCCGGATCGTCATCGTGGGCGCATCCCTGGCCGGGCTGCGCGCAGCGGAAGCGTTGCGGGAGAAGGGCTTTCGCGGTGCTCTCACCATCGTCGGCGACGAGCCGCACGAACCCTACGACCGGCCGCCGCTATCCAAGCAGGTCCTGAAGGGCTGGGTGCCCGCCGACCACACCAAGCTCCCCCGCCTGCGTCGGATCGACGCGCAGTGGCGGCTGGGGGTGGCGGCGGTCGGCCTGGATCGTTCCAACCGCCAGGTGCTGCTCGCCAACGGTGAAAAGCTCGACTACGACCGGCTGCTGATCGCCACCGGCACCCGGGCTCGCCCGTGGTTCAACCCGGAGGAGGCCGCCCTGCAGGGGTTGTTCACCGTGCGTACGTGTGACGACGCCGCGAAGCTGGCCGCCGCGCTCAAGGAGCGACCACGCCGGGTGCTCATCGTCGGCTCGGGTTTCGTGGGCTCGGAGATCGCCTCGGTGTGCCGCGATCTCGACCTTGCGGTGACGGTCGCCGAGCGCGGCAAGGCACCGCTGGTCGGCACGCTTGGCGGGGTGATCGGCGATATCGCCGCACAGATGCAGATCGACGCCGGGGTCGACCTGCGCACCGGAGTGGCGGTGGAAGGCCTCGACGGCGACGCTGACGGCCACGTTCGCGCGGTCCGCCTCTCCGACGGCACCGTGCTCGAGGTCGACGTGGTGGTGGCCTCGCTGGGTTCGATCCGCAACGTGGAATGGCTCGACGGCGCGCAGCTGGCAAGCGGATTCTGGGGAGTGGCCTGCGACGCAGGCTGTCGCGCGTTCGACATCAACGGGGTCGTGACCGACAACATC
Source organism: uncultured Actinomycetota bacterium (assembly GCA_963848535.1). Lineage (GTDB taxonomy): Bacteria > Actinomycetota > Actinomycetes > Mycobacteriales > Mycobacteriaceae > Mycobacterium. The sequence goes on along the minus strand of CAWKEM010000017.1, from coordinate 389,844 downwards.
TTCGTCGCCGGCGACGTGGCGCGCGCCCCGCATGTGCTCTACGAGTACCAGTTCATGTCTCAAGAGCATTGGGACAACGCCGTTTTCGGCGCCGAGGTGGCAGCCAACAACATGATCAGCCTGGAGACCGGACGACGGCCGCACCTGCCGCTGCCGTCCTTCTGGTCCGGCCAGTTCGGGGTCAACATCAAAAGCATCGGGGTGTGCTCCTTCGGCGACGAGATCGTGTTCACCCAGGGATCGATCACGGAACGCCGCTTCGCGGCCGCCTACGGCTACCGCGGCCGCATCGTCGGGGCGGTGACGTTCAACCATGGCAAGTGGCTGCCGTACTACGCCTCGCTCATCGAGCAGTCCGCACCCTTCCCGCCGCCCCCGCCAGGCTACGACCGCCCCGTCATCTTCGAGCCGATGCCGGCCCGGTTCCCCGACCCCCGTGAACCGACCGCCATTCCCGACGTGGTGCTGACCGGACACGACCCGACCTCGCGCGGTGCCGAGTTCCGGCCCCGGGTGCGCTGACGTTAGGAGACGACGATGGACGCCGAAACCGCCTGGGCCGAGGCGATGAAGTTCGAAAACCGCCCGAACCCCTACCCGTACTTCGAGGAGCTGCGCAAGACTCCGGTGGCCAAAGTCGCCGACAAGACCTACGTCGTGACCGGCTATCGCGAGCTGCTCGCCCTGGCCCACGACCCCCGGATCAGCTCCGACATCAGCCGCAGCCCGGCGGGCTTTGGCGGTGACAAGTCCCAACCCGAGCCCGGCCGCGAGCATATGCAGGCCTACGGCCGCGAGGCCAGCATCATCGTCTCCGACCCGCCCGATCACGACCGGGCCCGTCGGCAGGTGATGCGCCACTTCGGCCCGCCGCACTCCCCCGACCTGATTCCGGGCATGGAACCGTTCGTCGTGCAGCTGGCCAACGATCTGCTGGACAAGGTCAAGGCCCGCGGCAACACCCGCGTGGACGTGGTGGAGGACTTCGCCTACCCGATACCCGTAGCCGTGATCTGCAAGATCCTCGGTGTGCCGGTCGAAGACGAGCCGATGTTTCACGCCTGGATCTTCGACTTCATGATGGGCAGCGACCTCGGCCCGGAGGGCACCACCGAGGAGGGCCGGGCCCTGGCCGAGAAGGGCCGTGCCAGTACCGCCGCGTTGCTGGCCTATCTGGGCGACCTGGTGCAGCGGTACGCGAAGACCCCTGGGGAAGGCCTGCTGTCCAAGCTGTTGCATGACGACGGGCCCGACGGCTCGATGTCGGTGAAGGAAGCGACGTCTAACGCGATGCTGCTGCTGGTCGCCGGCCACGATTCCACGGTGAACACCATCACCAACTGCGTGATGACCTTGCTGCGCAATCCCGGCTCCTGGGATCTGGTGCGGCAGCGCCCAGAGCTGATCCCGCGCACCATCGAAGAGGTGCAGCGGCTGCAGTCGGCGGTGCAGTTCTTCCCCAGCCGCAGTGCCACCGCCGACGTCGAGGTCGGTGGGACCGTCATCCCGGCGGGGTCGGCGGTGCACCTGATCTACGCGGCGGCGAATCGGGATCCGCGGCGGTTCGACAACCCGGATCGCTTCGACCCGCTACGTGAGGACAACGAGCACTTCGGTTGGGGCAGCGGCATTCACACCTGCATGGGTGGCCCACTGGCGAGGCTGGAGGTCAACCTGGCGCTGGAGACCTTTTTGCGCCGCGTCGAGTCCCCGAAACTGGTGGTCGATCCGCCGCCATATCGGCACAACCAGGTGTTCCGCGGGCCACGGCAGCTCTGGGTGGACTTCGCCGCTATCGCCAACTGAGTTTCTTGCCGGTGCCGCGCTGCCGACCGTCCCGAAGGCTGGGCCTCCGCGCCGCCGCGTCGGCGCAGGCAAACCAAAAGGCTCGGCGTTTTCCAAAAAAAATGCCACGCCGAGCCTTCCGGCGGCTCAAGAATTCAATTAGCTGTCAACAATTAACCTGGGCAATAGTTTGATTCTGCGGCACTGACCATGGATGTGACGTCCGCGAACGTGATGCCTTTCGGGCCCAAGGTGGAATGGATGTCCGAGGCAATCGCATCTGGCGTTTTGCCGGCCATGCGGTCGGCGCAGATCTGGTGCCCCATCGCGATGATGTCTGAGTCGTCCCCCGAAGGCCAAGTGAAGCCCAGGTTGTGCATTTGAGCGATGAATGCCTCATCAGTGGCATCGGCCGCTGCAACCGCGGTTCCGGACAGCAGTGCAGCGCCAACCATCACGGGTACGGCGAGTGTGGTCAGCCAGCGAGGTGAAGACATTTTATGTCCATCCTTTCTTGTCGGCGTTGACAATACCGTCAGCCCGAGCGCGTGGTAAGTGCCAATGTGAAAACTGGATTAAGCTGTGGGGTACTTTGCCACGCCGGCTGGCCGACATGATGGATAACTCAGAGTCCAAGCAAGCGCGCGGCGTTGAGGTGGGCGATCTTTTCCTTATCGGCGGGGTTGATGGGCATCTGTTCAAGAAATTGCCGCGCGGCCTTCATGTTGCCGAATGGATGGTCGGTGGTAAACACGATCCGGTCGACGCCAACCACGTTCACCATGGCCTGATAGGCGTTGAAGGACAGACTCCAACTGCTATCCATCGCGCCAGGGGTCTGGTTCGCGTACTCGCCGGCCAGGATGCCGCCGTAGAAGTTCTCCCGAAGGTATTCCTTGATGGTGCGTTTGAGGCCGCTCTCGTTTACCGGAAACGAGTAGTCCGCGCGCCACGCCATCCAGCTCAGGGCTTCGAACTGGTGGCCCACGATGATCTGTAGCGCGGGGAACCGGTCGAACACCCCGCCCAGGATCAGCCGGAGGCAGTGGATTCCGGTGTCGATGTGCCAGCCGGCCCCCGCTATTGACAACATGGCCGACACGGCCGGGGCGAAGCCGCTGTAGCAGGCGTCGATTACCGGTCGCGGCGGCACGGTGGGATGCAAATAGATTGGTAAGCCGAGTGTTTCGGCGCATTCGAATACCGGCCAAAAGAACTTGTCGTCCAGGTAGCGGCCGTTGACGTGACCGTTGATCAGCGCGCCGACAAAGCCCCGATCGCGCACGGTGTGCTCGAGTTCGCGCACCGCAGCCGCAGGGTCACGCATGGGCAGGGTGGCAAAACCGCGGAACCGATCGGGATGTTGAGCGATCGCCGCTGCCACGGCGTCGTTGGCCTGCCTGGCCAATCCGATCGCCAGCACTGGCTCTACGGCTTCCGCGCCTGGAACGTTGGAGAGGATTTGCACATCGATACCGGCCGCGTCCATAGCCGCGATCCGGCCCTCCCCCAGATCGCAAATGCCTTCCGGCCAACCACCTTGCGGGTCGGCGTCGCCGAAGCGTCCGTGCCGCATAGCGTCGAACAACTTGTGGGGACTGTTCGGGTTCGCTTCGGCGATAGCCGGAAGCAAGTAGTGCTCTTCGAAACCGATGATCTTCATGATGTCCCTTCACTCACTACTCCCGGATTGATCGAAGCACTTCAGGTGATGGGGCTCCTAGGGTCGAACGGCCCGTGGCGGGGACGTCACTCAAACCGTGGCGGCCACGCCACACGAATAAAGGGAAGGAGTTTCTACTCCTTCCCACTCTCAACCGATAGCGCACTGGGGGGCTTGCGGGGCGTCGGCATCAACGCCGGCATGCTCGACGGCGGTCAACCTTGCCTGGAAGCTGGCCACTTCGCCGGCGCATGCACCATGCTGCACACCCAAGTTCAGGTGGCGCTGCGTCGCTGAACTCATGCACGCGGCAGGCCCGTCTTTCTCGACTTAGCCGATCGGCGGGAGCTGTGCGAAGTCGCCCGAGACTGGCAGCACCGCATCGACATTCACACCGCGAAGACCGATCACCGGCCGGCCGACGCCGTGCTGATCCGGCCGGATGCCCACATCGCCTGGGCCGCAACGGTTGACGAGCCCGCCGACAGTGCCGCGGTCGCGCTGGGAGAACCGCTCTTCCGCTGGTTCGGCACACCCATGGAAACGACTGTGCCCACTATCGAACGATGGTGACGCGGTCGCCGACGCGGATGACGCCCGCGGCGACTACTCCGAGGTACGCCCCCGCGCAGGGCTGGGGTTCCGGACCACCTGCGTCCCGGCGGTTCTCGGCCGCTGGTATGCGAAGCGCCTGCGGGGCGCGTGGCAGCGGCCCGTGCTCGAGCGTGGGCACCACGCACCGTGATGTGGCCGTCAGGACGCGCAGCCGCGCATGGCCGACGGCAACTTCCCTGCCAACCCAGGCGTTTTCGGTGTATGGCGGGTAGCCGGCCGGCGTTGCGATCACCAGGTTGGGTCGGTAACGCAGCGCCTCAACGCCGATGTGCTCCAGGGTGGCCGTGGTGATCGCGTGCAGCGGCGCTTCGTCGGTAAACGAGTCGCCCGGGGTTGCCTGACCAATCTCCAGGATGCGGCCACCGACCTCGGCGTCCACGCCGAGGTCGAGCACCTTCTCGGGATCCGGGCGTTCCACCGTTGCGCCGTCCGGCCGCTGGCTGATCAGTCGGACCGGCCTTCCCAACAGCCGCGACAGCAGTTCATCGACGCCAGGGTCGTCAGCCGTCACGTTGGTTCCGTCGGGCAGCCCGATGCTCACTCCCCCGGCGCCCCCGTGGGCAGTGCACTTCAGCAGCCCCCGCCATAGCCGGGCCTGCTTGGCGCTAGCCACGTGCCCGGTCGCGGCATCGACAAGTGCCAGCCGGCGGTCTCCGTCCGCGCCGCGCTCGTCGACGAACAAGCTGTTCACGGTTTCGCCGAGCATCGACTTCACCGGGTAGCGGCGCAAACTCTCCACCCGCATCGGCACCGCAGCGAGCCCTTCAAAGGCTGTCCGCTTCTCCACTGCACTTCCCCACTTAGCGACACCGCGCACTGTCAGTTGAAAACAGTATGCGCACCCCATTCCCAATCCAACCCGCTCAGGTCGTCGCGGAAGCCAGCGGATTAGCGTGGGTGACGGTGTCCGGTTCGCCTGCGATGCGGTTGGGCGGGAAAACCCCACTCAGGTAAGCGATTTCACCTGCACTGACGACGACTGAGGTCGCCGCGATGCTTCCCGAGTCGGTCAGGCAGGGTCTGAGGGCGTGATGCAAAGCAGGACCCGTGGTTTGCGGCCACGGGCTGCAATGGTTTCGATGAGTATGACGACCCGAAATTCCAAGCGGTACTTGTACTTAATGAGTGATTCGGCCCGAGCGACCTTTCCGGGGTCGGTGATCACCTCGGCAGTCCCGTCGAAGGTGGGCTGACCGGTCTGCACTTTCCCCGTTCGGCCGCAAGCTGTGAGTGTGACCCGGGGATTGTGTCGGACCCGCTTGACCTTCCAAGCGTCCGCCGGCGTCCACACCAGCAGCTGGTTACCGTCGCGGACGATCCACATCGGTGAGGCGATGGCGTCCCCGTTGCGTTTGAAAGTCGTCAAAGACACGAATTTCTGGTCACCCAAATGCGCAATCGCACCTTCGCTCATGGTCTTACCCTGGCCCGGTGCTCAGCCGGCTGCCGCAGTAACGACGATCGACTCCTCGCCGGTTTGCCAGGCATCCGTGAAGGCGGTGATGGTGACCTGCTCGTCGGCGTGGTCGGCACCGGGGTCGTTGAGGTGAACGATCTCCTTGTTGGTGTCAATCCCGGTGACGACGAGGAAGTGATCGGCCTTGGTGCGCTGATCATTGGTGTTCCAGATGATCGCGGAATTGACCCAGGCGATGACCTTGCGGTCATCGGCGAGGTACCGCTCCAGCGCGGGCAGCCCCGTCTGTTCCGGGTGCGCCGCATACGTCATCTCCGATTTGATGCCGTAGTGGTCGAGTAGTACCACCTCGTCGGCCATTTCAATGCCCCCATTGCCGTCTGCGTGGCTCGGGTCGTCCCGAGCGGCGTAGATAGGTCCGGGATTGGTCTGGGAGGGCGTCGACTCTCCCAGCGTGATCATCTGCTGCTCCGTCGGCTCGTGCCCGGTGATCTCGCCGACCACGTCGGCCACCGATACCAGCCCGCAGTTGTCCTCGAGGGACTGCTGCTGCCAGTATTTCGCCGCCGCAACAGGGTCGCCGTATACACCGCTGATGGTGGACGGCGACGTGCTCGTCGCCTGCGCCGCCGGCGGGTTGTCGGACGCGCCGTGGCTGGTGATTGGCGACGAGGTCGCCGCCAACGTCGACGGCGGCGCCGACCCCCACGCCGACACGAGGAAAACACTGCCCACGACGATGCACGCGCCCACTACGGCAGTGCTGGCCGCGGATGCCATCCGGGAAGTGAACATGATGGCTAGTGAAGTCCAATCAGAAATTCAGATAGCGTGCAAACGCTAGCACCTTCGGCGCGCGGCTATAGCCAGTAAGTCCGGCGCTTACCACCTGCCGTTGTTGGCCTGGGTCAGTGAGGGAGCAGGCGCTGTTTCTGCTCGGTGAATTCCTGTTCCGTGAGAATTCCAGCGTCGCGCAGCGATGCCAGTTCACGTAGCTCGGCGGCGATGCTGGTGATCGGGCCACCCGCCGAACTCTGCGGCGCTGCCGCCGACGCTGTCGCCGGCTCACGCGTCGGCTCATGCTTGGCAGGTCTGATCCGCTCCCCGCGACCCATGCCACCGGTACCGGCCATCGCCCGCCCGGCCATACTCGCCACAGCCATCTCCCCGAACAAGCCGCCGCCGCTACCCGAGGAGGCTTCTGCGGCGGCGCCTAGGCTGGTGGCGGGCAATGCCAGCGCGGCCGGGCGTATCCCCGGGGCCGCCGGAGCCCAGCTCGGCGGCACTGACAATCCTCCGACCGTGTTCGCTTGGCCCAGACCCGCCGACACCGGCGAGCCGAGGTTGGTGATCACCGGGAACGGCGTCGGGGGAACCGGGCTATCCCCCGGCCAGGCCTGGACTCCGGCCCAGCCGCTGATGATGTCATCAGTGTGGATACCGGTATAGCCACCGATAATGTCGTAGGCAAAAGACGGTGCGCTCAAAGGTGTCAGTGGTGCGTCGATCAAAAGTGCAACCAGGTTCCCGGCCACGTCGAGCGGGTCCGCCGACGTCGCCGGCGTAGCGGCTAAGGCCGGGGCCGCAGCGCCGGTCAACGTGCTGGGCACCGCGGACAAGGATTGCTGAGCTGACGAGACGATGTTCTGCGCGTTGCCGACGGAAGTGCCGGTAGTTTGGCCGACCACGGCGGCTTGGCGCGGGGGCCCACTGGTGTTGGTGTTGAGCCGCGGTGGGGTGAATGGTGTCAGTGTCGTCGCCGACGCCGATGAACCCGCGTAGCCGTACATCGCGGCCGCGTCCTGGGCCCACATCTCGGCGTAGTGCGCTTCGGTGGTCGCTATCGTCGGCGTGTTCTGCCCAAAGACGTTCGTCGCGACCAAAGTCATCAGCAGGCTGCGATTGGCCGCGATCACCGGCGGCGGCACCGTCTCCGCGAACGCCGTCTCGTAGGCGGCGACCGCGGCTTTGGCCTGGTTGGCCGTCTGCTCTGCCTGCGTGGCGGTGGTCCTCATCCACGCCACATGAGAAGCGGCCGCAGCAGCCATCGACGCTGCTGACGGGTCCAGCCACGGCCCGGCAGTCAGTCCCGTAATCTCCGACTGATACGAGCTTGCCGCCGAATGCAGTGCGGCAGCCAGCCCGTCCCAGGCCGTCGCAGCGGCCAGCATCGGTCCCGAGCCAGGGCCGGCATACATCCGGGCGGAGTTGATTTCCGGCGGCAACACCGCGAAGTCCATGTCGTCTCCTCCGATCGGTTCAACGGGCCGCTATGGCGTTGACGGCGTCGGTGCCGGCGTACCGGGGTTCAGCCAGAACCGAGCAGCAAACAATCGCAATGCCTCTAGTACTACAGGTCCCCAACCGCAGCTGACCGATATCGGGCCGATCCGACTGCTCAAGCATTTCCAGACATGCCCCCGCGATGACGAATACAGCGAAATTGGATGCGCTGGATTACCGGTAAGTTACCGCGTAGTGCATCATCCCCGAAACGACGGCCGCATCGCCCGTTCGTCAACCGCGCGACCAGAGGCAAGATCTGCCGGACGGGCGTGCGTCGAGCGATCGGCAGGGCCAGTTCTGCTTGGATCGGTAGCATCACCGCAAGTGAGGTCGGAGTTGATGAAGTTTGCGCTGGCAGGCTATGGCGGCCGAGGCGACATCGAGCCCTGCGCCGCCGTGGGTCGGGAGCTGCTGCGCCGAGGTCATGACGTGCGCATGGCGGTCCCGCCCAACATGCTTGGCTTCGTCGAGTCGGCGGGTCTTGCTGCAGTCGCCTACGGGCCGGACACGCAGGGGCAGAAAGATGCGGTCATGGATTTCTTTGACTTCGCTCAGAATCCGATCAGCGTGTTGCCCCAAATCATCGAGCGGGTTACCCAGGCCTGGGCGGAGAAAAGTGCGACGCTGACGTCGCTGGCAGAAGGCGCCGACCTGCTGGTGGCGCACATGAACGACCAAGTGCTCGCCGCCAATGTCGCCGAGTATCACGGCATTCCGCTCGCCGCCCTACACGTCTTTCCGGCGCGGATTATGCCATCTGGGTGGCTCTACTCGAGCATAACCAAGGAGGCTGAAGAGGCCCAACGCCGTGCACTTGGCTTGCCCGAGGAAAACGGACCATCGACGCGACAGATGGCGGAAGGTGGATTACTGGAGATCCAGATCTACGACGAGCTCTGCTTGCCCGGGCCGGCGGCCGAATGGGTGGAACCGGCTGGCCGACGGCCCTTCGTCGGCGTGCTGACGCTGGAGTTGCCGACGGATGCCGACGACGAAGTGTCGTCGTGGATTGCCGCTGGAACGCCGCCGATCTACTTCGGCTTCGGCAGCACGCCGATCGCATCTCCCGCTGACACCGTCGCCATGATCGGCGCGGCCTGCGTGCAGTTAGACGAGCGGGCGTTGATTTGCAGTGGCGCGAATGACTTCAGCCGCGTCCCACAATCCCGACCACGTCAAGGTAGTGGATACGCTAAATTACGCGGCCGTCTTTCCGTCCTGCCGCGCGGTGGTCCACCATGGTGGCTCGGGCACCACGGCCGCAGGCCTGCGCGCCGGAGTCCCCACGCTGATCCTCTGGACGGTGTGGTGATCAGCCGATGTGGGCAGCCGCCATCGAACGGCTGAAAGTCGGCTCCGGTCGCCAGCTTTCGGCCACCACCCACGACTCACTGGTCGCCGACCTGCGCACCGTCCTCACGCCGCGCTACGCCATCAGAGCCCGTGAAGTCGCCGCCCACGATGAGCAAACCCGCTGAAAGCGTTGCCCGCGCCGCTGATCTCCTGGAAGACACCGCGCGCAGGGGACCCTCGGGCTGATTGCCGCAAGGCGGGCCGCCAGTTCGTCGGGTCGGTGGTGCAAAGCGGGTTGGGTCGTGTAGAAGAGTCTGGTGCAGGATCCGCCTCCTAGATCTTTCGATCCGTCGATGCTGCGCGAAGCGATGATCAGGCGGTTCTATCGCCGATCAGCGGCCGAGGGCCAGATCAGGGTGCCGGCCGTTCCGGGCTTGATCGACGAGTACGTCCAGTTGTGTGGCAACATCTGTGCCAGCCTGGGCGTTTGGTACACGGCCGACCAATCTTCCCAGCTCAGGACGGTGCTGGAAGCCGAGGTGGCGAAGTCCTTCAAGGCCTCCCCTCGTTCGGACATCGTCATCTCCTTCAACGCTCCGTTCGGAACGGGCGTGAACTTCCGCGTCAAAGCCGAATGGCGGACGATCGAGGCCGATTACGAGCAGTGGGTTGCCTTCCGCCCGCCGCCACTGTTCGGCACCGAGCCGGACGCGCGCGTGCTGGCGCTGGCCGGCGAAGCGGCCGACCCCACGACCCATCGGGTGCTGGACATCGGCGCGGGAACCGGGCGCAACGCCCTGGCCCTGGCCCGATGCGGCCACCCGGTGGACGCGGTCGAGATGACACCGAAGTTCGCCGACGTTATTCGCTCGGAGGCCGAAACCGAATCGCTGGACGTGCGCGTCATCCAGAGCGACGTCTTCACGGCCATGGAGGGTGTCCGCGAAGAGTACCAGCTGATCGTGCTCTCCGAGGTGGTGTCCGACTTCCGGACAACTCACGAGTTGCGCGGCGTGTTCGAACTCGCCGCGGAATGCCTGGCTCCCGGCGGACGTCTGGTTTTCAACACCTTTTTGGCGCGCGAAGGCTACAACCCCGACAGCGCCGCCGTGGAACTCGGTCAGCAGTGCAACAGCATGATCTTCACCCGGGATGAGGTGACCGGTGCGGCGGACCGGCTGCCTCTCGAATTGGTCGCCGACGACTCTGCCTACGAGTACGAGAAAACTCACTTGCCCAAGGACGCCTGGCCGCCGACTGGCTGGTTCGAGGGATGGGCCAGTGGCCTCGACGTGTTCGACGTCGAGCGTGAGCAGTCCCCGATCGAATTGCGCTGGCTCGTCTACCAGAAGGCAAGCTGAGGCGATCAACCGCGGAGGCGACAACGGGCGACCGGGTTCGCCGCTCAGCGCGATGCGGTCAGATCACGATCCCGCCGAGGCGGACAGCGACGGCTCGCCTTGCGCCGGCTCAGGCACTCATCGGTTTCAGAACGCACGCCTCGGGCTATGTAGTGCACGACATCGACGGCGCTGGGCAATGACTTCGAGCCGGCAAGTAACAGAACGCAAGGATTCGGCAGGTTGATGACGTCCACGAACAGCGACCGGCTGGTCCGCCGGATCCTTGGGATCAGTTGGCCTCGCCGGTTCATGCTCGCCGTGTTCGTCGTCGTCGCAGTGGTGGGCGCCGCACAGATCGCGTCGTTGCCGGGATGCTCAAGTGGCGCCTGGGTTCACCACACCGTATCCTCGAAAACCTCTGGGCCGGCACAGGTCACGATCACGCCCGGCCCTGATTCGCGTGACATCGACCCGCTCGCTCATGTCGTGGTCAAAGCCGATGCGGGGACGCTGACCGAGGTTCACATGGTCAACGAAAGCGGCAAATCGATCCAGGGCGCCATGACTCCGGACAACACGGTCTGGAAACCCACCGTCCCCCTTGGCTACGGACGCACCTACACGTTGACGGTCACCAGCCGCGGGCCCAATGGCGTTGCGTCTACTCGAGTATCGTCGTTCTCCACGCTGCAGCCGTCCAACCAGGCCAGGGTTTCGTTTACCACCACGTCAGAAGCAGCCCTGCGCGATGGCGGCACCTACGGCGTCGGAACAGTGGTGGTGGCCCACTTCGACGAGCAGATCACCGACCGGGCCGCCGCAGAGCGGCACCTGACGGTGACCATCAACCCCAAGGTGCAGGGTTCGTGGTTCTGGGTTGACGGCCAAAACGCCCACTGGCGACCAGAGCACTACTACAAACCAGGGACGACAGTGACCGCCGAAGCCAAGATCTACGGAATTGCCTTGGGCGACGGCCTATTCGGGCAAGACGACAGCAAGGTGTCGTTCCGGATCGGCGACGCGCACGTATCCATCGCCGATGATGCCACCAAGCAAGTCAGCGTCTTCGACAACGGAGCCCCGGTCCGTACCATGCCCACCTCGATGGGAATGGGCGGCACGGAAACGGTCGGTGGACGGACCATATCGTTATGGACTCCCCCCGGCGTCTACACCGTGCTCGACAAGGGAAACCCCGTGGTCATGGACTCCTCGACATTCGGCTTGCCCAAGAATTCCCGACTCGGGTATCGGGAGACAATCCACTACGCCACCCGGATCAGCACTGACGGTATCTATATCTATCTGCATGAGCTCGACGCGACGATGTGGGCTCAGGGCCACCGGGACACCTCGCATGGCTGCCTGAACCTCAATGCCGACAACGCAAAATGGTTCTACGACTTCTCGGTACCGGGTGACGTGGTCGAGATCCGCAACAGCGGCGGACCGCCGTTGACACCGGCACAGAACGGCGACTGGACGCTCAGCTGGGAGCAGTGGCGCAAAGGCAGCGCCGTCAATCCCCCGCAAAACCGCTAGCAGCCGGCGCGTTCATCGGGCGGTCAAAGGCCCGATACGCGATGTTCTGCTGCGCCGCATCTTGGTGTGCTCTACTTCACAATAAAGTCTTGACTGGTTCCAGATAACGGAGTCATATTGATGTCGTGTCCTCAACGGCCGATTACCCGGACCAGTTGCGGACGGCCGATCTACGGGTGACCCGACCCAGAATCGCGGTGCTGGAGGCTGTGAACGCCCACCCACATGCCGACACCGAGACGATCTTCTCGGCGGTGCGGGTCAGCCTGCCCGATGTCTCCCGCCAGGCGGTGTACGACGTACTCAATGTGCTGACCTCGGTGGGGTTGGTCCGGCGCATCCAGCCAACGGGGTCGGTTGCCCGCTACGAGTCACGAGTCGGCGACAACCACCACCACATCGTGTGCCGGTCCTGCGGGGTCATCGCCGACGTCGACTGCGCGGTCGGTGACGCGCCATGCCTCACCCCGTCGGACGACAACAACGTTCTGGATGGCTTCGTTCTCGACGAGGCCGAAGTCATCTACTGGGGCCTGTGCCCCGACTGTTCGACTGCTGGTTGTTAGATCGCAGCCCGATTCACCCACCACCGAAAGGAACGTTGTGTCATCCGATTTCTCCCATAGCCGTCCGCCCGAACCAGAGACGAAGACGGCCAGCACCAGCGAGAGCGAAAACCCGGTAATCCCCTCGCCCGAGCCGAAGGCGCATCGTCCGCTGACGAATCAGGACTGGTGGCCCAACCAGATCGACGTGTCGAAGCTGCACGCGCACCCGCTCCAGTCCAACCCGCTCGGGCCGGACTTCGACTACGCCGAGGAGTTCGCCACGCTCGACGTCGAGGCGCTGAAGGCCGACCTGATCTCGGTGATGACCACCTCGCAAGACTGGTGGCCGGCCGACTACGGGCACTACGGCGGCCTGTTCATCCGGATGAGCTGGCATGCCGCGGGTACCTACCGCATCCACGACGGCCGTGGCGGCGGCGGCCAGGGCGCTCAGCGCTTCGCCCCGATCAACAGCTGGCCGGACAACGTGAGCCTGGACAAAGCCCGCCGGCTGCTGTGGCCGGTCAAGCAGAAGTACGGCAACAAGATCTCCTGGGCGGATCTGATCATCTTCGCCGGCAACTGCGCACTGGAGTCGATGGGATTCAAGACCTTCGGCTTCGCGTTCGGCCGCGAAGACATCTGGGAGCCCGACGAGATTCTCTTCGGCGAAGAGGAAACCTGGCTGGGCACCGACAAGCGCTACTCCGGCGAACGGAACCTCGCGCAGCCTTACGGCGCGACCACCATGGGTCTGATCTACGTGAATCCGGAAGGCCCCGAAGGCAAGCCGGATCCGGTCGCCGCGGCGCACGACATCCGGGAGACGTTCGCCCGGATGGCCATGAACGACGAAGAGACCGCCGCACTCATCGTCGGCGGCCACAGCTTCGGCAAGACCCACGGCGCCGGCGACGCCGACCTGGTCGGACCCGAGCCGGAAGCAGCCCCGATCGAACAACAGGCGCTGGGCTGGAAGAGCTCCTACGGCACCGGCAAGGGGAAGGACGCCATCACCAGCGGCTTGGAGGTGATCTGGACCGCTACCCCGACCAAGTGGGGCAACGGATTCCTGCAGAACCTGTACGGCTACGAGTGGGAGCTGACCAAGAGCCCCGCCGGCGCCTGGCAGTTCACGGCAAAGGACGGCGCCGGTACGGGCACCATCCCCGACCCGTTCGGCGGGCCGGGTCGCGCCCCGACGATGCTGGTCACCGACATCTCATTGCGGGAAGACCCGATCTACCGCGAGATCACCCGGCGCTGGCTGGACCACCCCGAGGAGCTGTCCGAGGCGTTCGCCAAGGCGTGGTACAAGCTGCTGCACCGCGACATGGGCCCGGTCAGCCGCTATCTGGGGCCGTGGATTCCCGAGCCGCAGCTATGGCAGGACCCGGTTCCGGCCGTCGACCACGAGCTGGTCGACGACAAGGACGTTGCGGCCCTGAAGAGCAAGGTGCTGGGCTCCGGCCTGTCGGTTCCCCAGCTGGTCAAGACCGCGTGGTCGGCGGCGGCGAGCTACCGCAACACCGACAAGCGCGGTGGCGCCAACGGAGGGCGGCTACGCCTCGAGCCACAGAAGAACTGGGAGGTCAACGAGCCCTCTGAGCTGGACAAGGTGCTGCCGGTGCTGGAAAAGATCCAGCAGGACTTCAACGCCTCGGCCTCGGGTGGCAAGCAGATCTCACTGGCTGACCTGATCGTGCTGGCCGGATCCGCGGCGGTGGAGAAGGCGGCCAAGGACGCCGGCTACGAGATCTCGGTGCATTTCGCGCCGGGGCGTACCGACGCGTCGCAGGAGAACACCGACGTGGAGTCGTTCGCGGTGCTCGAACCGCGGGCCGACGGGTTCCGCAACTACATCCGTCCCGGCGAGAAGGGGCAGGTGGAGCAGCTGCTGCTGGAGCGGGCGTACCTCCTGGGTGTGACCGCTCCGGAGTTGACGGTGCTCATCGGCGGTCTGCGTGCGCTCGGCGCCAACCACGGCGGCACCAAGCACGGCGTGTTCACCGACAAGCCGGGCGCGTTGCGCAACGACTTCTTCGTCAACCTGCTCGACATGAGCACGGAGTGGAAGGTGTCGGAGACAGCGGAGAACGTCTACCAGGGTCACGACCGGGCCTCGGGCGCTCTCAAGTGGACCGCGACCGCGAATGACCTTGTGTTTGGCTCCAACTCGGTGCTACGCGCACTCGCGGAGGTCTACGCGCAGGACGACGCCCAGGGCAAGTTCGTGGAGGACTTCGTCGCGGCGTGGGTCAAGGTCATGAACAACGACCGGTTCGATCTCAAGTAAGACCCGGCCAGACCGGCAACACGATGCAGCACCCCGCGAGCCACCCGCTCGCGGGGTGCTGTTCTTTGCTGTCCTTTCTGGGCCCCCGGCAGATCATCGATCAAAATCCCACTGTCCGAAATCGGCCGCAAGCACCTCGTCGACGTCGACGTTGATGCCGCCCAACAGCGGACCCGGGCTCGACGGGGTGTTGACGATCTCCTGATAGAGCACGGCCATCGGCTCGCGCTGTCCGTGCGACCATGACTTCGTCTGCCACGCCCAGCGGTGCCCCGCTGTAGTCGAGCGCCCGATAACACCGTCTCTGATCGCCCAGGTACATGCCTGGGAATGCCCATAGATGCCGGTCCGGTCCACGCCGAGGATGGAGTTGATTCCTCGAAACCATTGCACGGCAACGCTATCCCAAGTATTGAGGTCGATATCGTCATCGACGCTGAAGAAAATCGGGGCCGAAGCCGTACCTCCTGCTGCGGCGTGCAGCCGCATGGCTGTCTGAGCATCTGCCACCCCGCCGTCGTACCCGCGGGTGAAATCCGACGGGTCGGGCCATCCCGGTTTGCCGTACTGGAAGTTACTGACAATCTGAAGACCCGCCGCGCGTAGCGCATCCGCGTATTGGCGGGTGATGGGCTTCGCCTCGAAGTTCGCTCCCGGCCGCGACTCCGACACATAGTTCACCACTCCGGCATAGCCTGCCGATTTGATTTGATCCGGCGGGATCCTGCGCTCGGCAAAATCGATCAGCCTCATGTTGTCGGCCGATGCCTGCTGCCCGTCGAGGGCGGTAGCCAGCGTCCCTGCGCTCAGCAAAAACGGTGACACAGCATATTTGAGGACGTCGCGCCGGGAAACCGATCGCCGCCCGCCGCGTCCACCTGGCGCAGCCGAATCCTGCACCGCGCGATGGTAACAAAGACTCGGCTTGCCGCAGCTATGCGTGGCGACCTGCCCAGAACGAAGGCCGCTGCGTTCGCCCGAGAGGCAACGTGCACTGACTCGCCTCGGTCATGCCGGGAACCTCATCGGTGCCGTCGGCCGACGGGAGTAAACCCTTCCCATCTGGTCCGGCATCCGGCGGACGCAACCGCGCCGCGACCCCGGAAGGCCGGTCGGCGAGATCCCCGCCACACTCAAATGGCATGATCTTTTAGGTGGCAGATACCCCCGAGACCGTCTAGGCGGGACGGTGGCGTCCAAGCTCGTTGCGTCAATTAGGTGATCGAACTATAGTCTGGACACATGTCCAGTTTGCTGTCGCGGAGTTCGGGAGTCCGTTGATCGCGATGGATTTGGCGCCATTCTGCGATCGGTCATCAGCAAAGAAGAGTTGAGTATGCGAATTGCCCTACTGTCCTACCGTAGTAAGACCCATTGCGGCGGACAGGGCGTCTACGTGCGCCATCTCAGCCACGGTCTGGTGGAACTCGGTCATGACGTCGAGCTATTTTCCGGCCAGCCCTATCCGGACCTACTGGATCCGCGGGTGCGCTTGACCGAAGTGCCAAGCCTTGATTTATACCGGGAGCCCGACCCGTTCCGCGTGCCGCGGCCGAGCGAGATCCGCGACTCGATCGACCTCTTGGAACTCCTCACGGTGTGGACTGCGGGCTTTCCCGAACCACGGACGTTCACGATGCGTGTCGCCCGGTTACTGGCCGACCGGACGGCCGATTTCGACGTCGTACACGACAACCAGAGCCTGGGAACCGGACTGCTCTCCATCGCCGGCGCGGGGCTGCCGGTGGTGGCCACCGTGCACCACCCCATCACCCGTGATCGGGTGCTCGATGTCGCCGCCGCACCATGGTGGCGAAAACCGTTGGTGCACCGCTGGTATGGATTTTCCAGCATGCAGCAACAGGTGGCGCGCCAGATCCCGGATCTGTTGACGGTCTCGTCGGCGTCGGCAGCGGACATCGTCACCGACTTCGATGTCGCGCCGGAGCAACTGAACGTGGTGCCGTTGGGGGTCAACACCGACCTGTTCAAACCGGGATCGCAGCCCCGGCAACCCGGCCGGGTCATCGCGATCGCCAGCGCCGACACGCCGCTAAAGGGTGTCCGCACCCTGCTTCACGCGGTCGCTCGGCTGCGCACGAGCCGAGATCTCGAGTTGCGGCTCGTCGCCAAGGTAGAACCCAACGGGCCCACCCACAAACTCATCGCCGAGTTGGGGATCTCCGACATCGTCCACATCACCAGCGGGCTTTCGGACGCCGAGCTGGCCGCGTTGTTCGCCTCAGCCGAGGTGGCCTGCATTCCATCGCTCTACGAAGGGTTTTCGCTGCCCGCGGTGGAAGCCATGGCAAGCGGCACCCCGATCGTCGCGAGTCGGGTAGGCGCGCTGCCCGAAGTCCTTGGGAACGACGGTGCCTGCGCCGAGCTGGTGCCGGCAGCCGACGTCGATGCGCTCACCCGCGCGCTCGGTGAGCTTCTCGATTCGCCGGAAAAGCGCCGCAGTCTGGGGAAGGCGGGCCGAGCGCGCGCAGTCAACGTGTTCAGCTGGGAGGCGGTGGCCGCTCAAACGGCGCGGGTGTATGAGCGGGCGATTGCGCGTGGGGCCACCGGTGGAGCCGAAGCGCGATGCTGACAGTCGATTTCGACCGGCTCGGCATCGGGCCGTCCAGCAAGGTGATCGACGTGGGTTGCGGAGCCGGCCGGCATGCCTTCGAAGCGTATCGGCGGGGTGCCGACATTGTTGCCTTCGACCGCGACGCTTCCGAATTACGTTCGGTGGAGACAATCCTGCGGGCGATGGCCGAGGCCGGTGAGGCGCCCGCCGCGGCGTCAGCGAAGGTGGTCATCGGAGACGCGCTGAACTTGCCGTATGCCGACGAGACATTCGACTGCGTGATCGCATCCGAAGTCTTAGAACACATACCAGAAGACGACGTCGCCATCGCCGAGTTGGTGAGAGTGCTGAAGGTGGGTGGCACACTGGTGGTCAGCGTGCCGCGATGGCTTCCCGAGCGGGTGTGCTGGTTGCTTTCCGACGAGTACCACAGCAACGAGGGCGGCCACGTACGCATCTACCGTGCCAGCGAATTGCGGCACAAGATCGCGGGCGGCGGAATGGAATTGACGCATGCCCATCACGCGCATGCACTGCACTCGCCGTTCTGGTGGCTGAAATGCGCAGTCGGCGTTTCGAATGCCGATCATCCTGCGGTGGCCGCATACCACAAACTGCTGGTGTGGGATCTGATGCGGCGCCCGAAAGTGACGCAGCTGGCCGAGTTGGTGCTCAATCCGCTCGTGGGCAAGAGCGTGGCGATGTATTTCGCCAAGCTGCGGGCAACGGAAAGCGAAGCGATGCTGGGACGTTCAATTGCGTCGGTTTGATCATCCCGCGGTGCCGGGCGTCCTTAGCCCTAAGCAATGCCGTCAGACCGCGCTGTCCATCGCCGTCGCGCAGGAATCGTCCGGGGCCATCCCGTGGTTCGAGGGAGGCCATACCGATCCTTGGGACCACGTGGAATGCGCGATGGCGCTCACCGCGGCCGGCCTGCTGGAGCCGGCGCGGGCCGCGTTCGACTGGAGCCGTCGCACCCAGCGGCCCGACGGCTCCTGGCCCCTCCAGGTCCGTGCCGGGGCCATCGAAGACGCCAACAGCGACAGCAACTTCTGCGCGTACATCGCCACTGGGGTGTGGCATCACGTGCTGGTCACCGGCGACGAGTCATTCGCTGCCCAGATGTGGCCGGTGGTGCACAAGGCGATCGATTTCGTCATCGACTTACAGTTCGGCTATGGCGAAATCTATTGGGCGCGAAGTGAAGCCGGTCCTGTCCCAGAGGCGCTGCTGACCGGGTGCGCCAGCATTTTCCACAGCATCCGGTGTGCGTTGGCGTTGGCCGCTCTTGTTGTAGAGCCGCAGCCGGAGTGGGAACTGGCACTGGGCCGACTGGGCCACGCGATCGCCGCGCATCCGGAGGCCTTCACCGAAAAGGACCGCTACTCGATGGACTGGTACTACCCCATCCTCGGTAGTGCGCTGCGGGGCCCGGCGGCCGCCGAACGAATCAAGCAGCGCTGGGATGACTTCGTGGTCAGTGATCTTGGCATCCGCTGTGTCGAGGACCGACCCTGGGTGACCGGGGCCGAAACCTGCGAACTGGTGATGGCGCTCGATGCCATCGGCCACCGGTCAGTCGCGCACCGGCAATTCGCCGCAATGCAACACCTGCGCGAAGACGACGGCTCCTATTGGACGGGCTTGGTGTTCGCGGACGGGAAACGGTGGCCCGAAGAACGCACTACCTGGACCGGGGCGGCGATGATTCTGGCGGCCGACGCCTTGTCGGACACCACCCCGGGCGCCGGGATCTTCCGCGGCGACCGGCTGCCTATGGGCCTGGAGACCGACTTCGACTGTGACTGCGTAGTCAGCGGTCCCGGCCGGTGAAGTCGACCTGCTCGCCGGGCTGCCCGCTGATACGTTCGAGCACCCGCAGCGACCCGGTGGCCGAAACCTCCCGGAACTGACCGGAATCGATTGCGCGGCAATAGATGTAGTACGGCGGACGTCCACCGTCCCTGGGGTCCGGGAACACGTCATGGATGACCAGCGCCCCGCCGCGGCTCACCCACTTCGCCCATCCGTCGAAGTCCTGGGTGGAGGCGGCCTCGGAGTGGCCGCCGTCGATGAACAAAAACCGCAGCGGCGAGCGCCATGCCCGGGCCACAACCGGCGACTTGCCCACGACGGTGACGACGTGATCGTCGAGCCCTGCGGCGTCGAGCGTGCGACGAAACGTCGGCAGCGTGTCGAACAGTCCGGTCACCTCGTCGACCAACGAGGCATCGTGGTATTCCCAGCCGGGCTGGTGTTCTTCGGAGCCGTGGTGATGGTCGATGGTCAAGAGAACGCTGCCGGTCTGTTGCGCCGCGGCGCCGAGCAAAAGGGTGGATTTGCCGCAGTAGGTGCCGATCTCGACACCGACGCCTCCGTCGAGGTAGTGCAGCGCGGCATCGTAAAGTGCTCGCCCCTCGTCGGCCGGCATGAAACCTTGCACCTGCTCGGCCAGCGCGAACAGGCGGTCGGTGGAAGTGGCGTCGGTATGGCTCATGAGCTGAACCTATCGGTCGGCGTGGTGGCGCCCGTGGGGTGGTCGACGTATCTGGCACGCAGCCGCTGGGGCTTTCCGGCAAATGCCCAAGGTCACCAGCTGGTTCATGCGGGAAGCTGTTCTGCTGCAATGCCGGGCGGCAACGGTCGGCGCTGATATTTTCAAGCTAGCCAGCGGCTGCGACAGCATCGTTTTATCATCCTGCTGTGCGCGTTTTATCTGCCCGCAAGTTTGTCGGTGTCGGGGCGGCGGTGGTGATCGCAGCCGCGCTGACGTCGACTGCCGTACTGCTACCGGCCGGGACGCTGGGTGCTGCGGGGCCGGCCGCCGCAGCGAACTGCCCCCAGGTGCAGGTTGTCTTCGCCCGCGGCCGAATGGAGTCTCCGGGGACGGGCGTACTCGGCAGCGCGTTCATCAACGCGCTCCAATCCAAGGCCGCGGACAAGAACATAGGCGTGTATGCCGTGAAATACCCCGCCGACACCCAGGTCGACGTCGGCGCTAACGACATGAGCCACCACGTCCAGTACATGGTCGACAACTGCCCGAACACCCGACTGGTGTTGGGCGGCTATTCGCTGGGCGCAGCGGTCACCGACGTCGTGCTCGCTGTGCCGATTACCGCCCTCGGTTTCGACAGTCCTCTGCCGCCCGGCGCCGATCAGCACATCGCCGCCGTCGCGTTGTTCGGCAACGGAAGCCAGTGGGTAGGTCCGATCACGAACTTCAATTCGCTCTACAGCGACAGGACCATCGAGTTGTGCCACGGCGCCGATCCTGTCTGCAACCCGGCCGACCCGCACACTTGGCAGGACAACTGGCCGGAACATCTGGCTAGTTCCTACATCCAGGCAGGTATGGCCAATCAGGCCGCCGATTTTGTCGCCGGCAAGCTTTAGTCGACGGCGTCAGGCAGGTGCCCCGGCCCGCGTCGAATCGGCGTGGGGCGAGCGGTTTCGGTGTTCGCGACGGGGATGGTGGTCAAGCCAGTAGTAAGCGGCCAGCTTGACCCGGTCATTGACCAGGAACCACACCGCCGCGTAGGCCCAGATGAGACCGGCCCAGCGCCACCCCAGCGGGGTCATCGCCACCCCGTAGACGGCGATCAGGGTGGCGATGGTTTGCGCCCCGATCACAGCGCCCAGCATTAGCCGCGCGGGCGCGGGCCGTGACCAGAACGGGCCGCGGGTGCGGGTGAGGAAGATGGTCAGCTGGCCGGCGACCGACAATTTGAGGTAGATCATCGTGCGGATCAAGTCGTGGCTGAGGCCAAAAACCTTATCGGCGAGGAAGAAAAGCGTGAAGGTCGCAACGACACCGATGGCACCCAGCACGGTGGCGATGGTCAGCACGACGCGCATGTCCCACTTGACGGGCCTGGGTGAGCCGCGCACATGGTCGTAGGCGATGGACAGAATCGCGCCGTCGTTGAGCAGCGCCAGAAACACGATCATCGCGGCGGTGACCGGAAAGAAGTTCATGAATACAACTGCCAGAGTGATCAGCAGCAGCACCCGGATGGTTTCGGCAATGCGGTAGGTGGCATAACTGGTCAGCCGGGCGAAGATTTCGCGGGCCTGCCCGATCGCGGTCACGATCACCGACAACCCCGGTGCCAGCAGGACCACGTCGGCCGCGGCCCGGGCCGCATCGGTGGCTCCGTGCACTGCGATGCCGGCGTCGGCCTGTTTGAGCGCAGGGGCGTCGTTGACGCCATCGCCGGTCATCCCGACGATGTGCCCGCGGGCCTGCAACAGCCGCACGATGCGGTATTTGTGTTCGGGAAACACCTGCGCAAACCCGTCGGTCGCTTCCACCCGAGCGCCTAGATCGTCGTCAGCGGCGCCGTCGTCGAGGATGGCGGCATCGAGGATCTGCTCGCCCAGGCCGACCTGATGGGCGATCTGGCGGCCGATGGCGACCTGGTCGCCGGTGACCATCTTGACGTCGATGCCGAGTTCTTTCGCGGCGGTGATGGTGGCTGCGGAGTCTTCGCGGGGCGGGTCGGCCAGCGCCAGCACGCCCATCAGCCGCCAGGTGCCGTCGGCGTCCGTCCTGGCCACACCGAGGGATCGGTACCCGTGGCCGGCAAACCGTTCGACCACGTCGTTGACCTCGCCGACTGCGCCATCACCGTCGCACAACGCGGCGATGACCTGCGGAGCTCCCTTGCTGACCCGAAACGTCTGACCGCCCGAGTCACGGGCCAGCGCTTCGGTGCGCTTGCTGACTGGGTCGAATGGAATGAACTGGTCCACCCGCACCACCGGTCGTTGGCCCGCGGCGGCCATCACCGCCAGATCTATGAGGTCGTTGTCTTCGGCGCGCGAGGCCAACGCGGCGACCACAACCAGGTCGTCGTCACTGACGCCGGTGACGGTCCAGCGGGCGGCGACCGCGAGACGGTTCTGGGTCAGGGTGCCCGTCTTGTCCGAGCACAACACGTCGATGCCGCCGAGTTCTTCGACCGCGGGTAGATGGCTGACCACGGCCTATTGGCGCGCCAGTTGGCGGGCACCCACGGCCATGGTCACCGACAGCACCGCCGGCAGCGCCACCGGGATCGAGGCGATCGTGACCACCAGCGCAAACTCGAGGGTCTGCAGCACGGGATTGCCCCGGACCAACGAGACCGCGACCGTCAACGTCACCAAGGCGACCGCGATCACGATCAGGTAGTTGGCGATGCGCAGCACCGCGCGCTGGAAGTGGCTGACGGTGCCCGCACTCTCCACCAGCGCGGTGGTCTTCCCCATATAGGACGACGCCCCGGTAGTACATACCAGCGCGTCGGCCTCTCCGCGCACCAGCACTGCCCCGGAATACAAGCTTTCGCCCTGCCCGCGGCTCACGGCCAGCGACTCGCCGGTCAGCGCCGACTGATCCACCTCGAGCGTGACGTCGTCGAGCACCCGCAGATCGGCGGGCACCACATCACCGAGCCGCACCCGCACCACGTCGCCGGGCACCAACTCGCGCACCGCCACCGTCACCCACGTGCCGTCACGGAGCGCCCGCGCCGAGGAAGCCAGCCGCTGCTTGAGCGCGGCGATCGCGTTGGCCGCCTGGTGTTCCTCGAAATAGGCCACCAGCCCGTTCATCGCCAACAGCACCCCGATGATCACCGCGTCGGTCCAATGCCGGGCAGCCAGCGACAACGCCAGCGCGACCTCGATCATCCACGGGATCGGCGCCCAGAAATACCCCAAAAACTCCAACACCGGATTGTGGTGGCGCTCGGTGATCTCGTTGGGACCGTAGTGCTGCAGTCGTTGCAGCGCCTCAGCTGCCGTCAAACCTGCTTCAGAGCTTTCCAGTTCGGCCAAGAGCTGCGGCAGCGGCAACTCAGTCAGATTGTCCGTGGCTTCCGGCAACCCCGCCTCCCACCTAGGGTATGGCGATGCCTGCCGGACGGCGACGCTGAACGCTCGGCGGTTTCGCGTGTTGGCACCACTTTCGCGCCGTAGCCGGGTCACGCATAGGGCCGAACGCCCCCAATCGCATTCGGCCCTGTCCGCGGCTGCGGCCGGAGCGCGCCGTCACTTCCCGCGCGGAACAGGGCATTAGATGCCGTGCACCGGCCCTGCGGCTTCCGCCGGTGGTGGCGGTCTTATGTTTCGTACGTGACCTGGCACCAGTGGCGCACGGGCTTATGGCTCGTGTCGGCCTGACCCGTATCTGTCGCGCTGACCACGTTGACATCGGTCACGTTGGGATTGTGCGCCTCGATGTAGCGCTCCAACTCGTGGAGGAGGGCGCTATGCGGCTGAGCTGGGTTAGCGAGCGCCTTCGCTCTGTGTGTTTGCGGCACAGGGGGATTATGCCGACGTATCCGTCGGTGCGCAGCCTTCGTAGTTACTTTGTCCGCCAGCGCGGTTCGCTACAAGCGCTTGTCGGCCGGTGAGTTTGGCGCGCAGCCCACTGCTTTTCCCGGTTATCGAACACTACATGCTGTCGTAGATATTGGCTCGGTCTCAACGCCTTGACCGAAATTCATTCCTCTGACCGAACGGCTCACTAAAGCTGATCAGCTGAGCACTCCCCGTGATACATCCCTCGGTACACCGAGCGGGGCCGAATGCGGTGTGCGGTGTTCCCGGTATCAGCAGCCTGCATATCTAGAGATCAAACTGTGGCACGGCCTGATCGGTCCGCCTCTCGCACGGACACGCTCGTGTCGCTGGCGATGTCTACCGCAATTGCCCGGGAAACGTTCATGCCGGAGTGTCGCTGCTCGAGTACACCTTGAAGTCGCGGCTAACAGGCATGACGTTGCCGGCCGACTGCTGGGCGCAGAAAGAAGGGTGGCGGCGGATTGCTTCGCTGCGCTCGCGTGCGCGACGCTGAGCCGCGGCCCATGCCGGATGGGACTGAAGGAAAATAACCGTCGCTTCAGATGTGTTCGCCACGATCGCTCCTCCCAGTGCAGCCTGCAAAAGCTACGACAGTGGGTTATTGGTTCGTTATCCAGAATGCCCAGCCAATCCTGAGACCAAACCATGCGCCAACATGAAAATTGGCCATGAATTCGCCGCATCCGGAGCCACTCTCGCGCCGTCGTCCCGGTCGGGTCGACTGCGATCCCAAAGCCTAGCGCCAGGCGCCGACAGAATTCCTGTCCGAACCCCGTGCAGCGTCGGCTGCTATCGTCCCTTGCTTATGCCGGAGATGGATCGCCGCCGCATGATGTTGACGACAGGGATCGGCGTGCTGGCAGCCGCGCTGCCCGTCCCTCAGGCCTGGGCACACCCATCCCGGCAGGATGCGCCAGCGCGCCGGATGCCCCCGCCCGCTGCGCCCAGCGGTCAAACCGGGAGCTACATCTTCCAGGACGAGTTCGATGGTCCGGCCGGCTCGGCGCCTGATTCGTCGAAGTGGACGGTGGCGCAAGCTCGCGAGCAAATCAAGGACCCCACGTACTGGGAGCGACCCGAGAGCATCGGACAGTACCGCGACGATCGCCGGAACGTGTTCCTCGACGGCAAATCGAACCTCGTCCTACGCGCAGCGAAAGACGGCCCCACGTATTACAGCGGCAAGGTGCAAAGCCTGTGGCGAGGCGGGGTGGGCCACACCTGGGAAGCTCGGATCAAGCTCAACTGCCTGACTGCCGGTAGCTGGCCCGCCTACTGGCTGGGTAATGAGGATCAGGGCGAAATCGACGTACTCGAGTGGTACGGCAACGGCAACTGGCCGTCGGCCACCACCGTCCACGCAAAAGCAAACGGCGGCGAATGGAAGACCCACAACATCGCGGTGGACAGCGGCTGGCATACGTGGCGATGCCAGTGGGATGAGGCTGGCATCCGGTTCTGGAAAGACTACGTTGACGGCGCGCAACCATACTTCGACGTGCCGGCTAGCTCCCTACCGGATTGGCCGTTCAACGGCCCTGGCTACACCGTTTTTCCGGTGTTCAACCTGGCGGTTGCGGGTTCCGGTGGCGGCGATCCGGGGCCGGGCACTTATCCCGCGGACATGCTCGTCGACTGGATACGCGTCTGGTAAAAGACCCGGCCCTGCCCCGGCGTTCATTGTCCGGCGAACCACATTGTCGTTACCGCACGGCTCCGGAGCGACGCCGCCATCGGTGACCAAAGCCCTCGCGGGGCTTAACCCTCAGCCGAGACTCCTGGACCCCCAATGCGACCGATCGAAATTCAGTCAACGGGTTATTCGTCCAGACGGGCTGGGACATTGGTACGCCCCTCGGCCGAAGGCATTGTGAAGTGTGTTAGACAGCTGACCCTGCGGCGCTGTGATGTGGGAGGGACCAGGAGAGAGGTATGGTGCCGAAATGCATGAATCGCACTTGATGAGCGGTTTGCGCCGGACCCTTTTTATAGGCGGCGCAGTGTTCGGTGTCGCGCTGTTAAGCGCTGGCGTGGCGAGTGCCGTCGACCCGGTCCAGTTGAAGAGCCGATTGGGCAATTGGTGTCTCGACGGCCCGAATGGAAGCAACACTACGACGATGGTCAACCCCTGCAATGGGTCGAAATCCCAGCTCTGGAATTTCAACTCTGCCGGTCAGATCGAGAGCATGGCCTTCCCTGGAGCTTGCGTGAGCATCAGCAACGCAGCGGATACCACCCCGGTGATGCTCTCGGCTTGTCAGACCAATTCGAACAACGAGCGTTGGAATACCCAGCCCAACGGCCAGGTCACGAGTGCCCTTGGACCCTGCCTCAACGTTAATGGCGGCGTGGCGAACCCGGGGACTCAGGTGATCGCCTACCATTGCATCCCCGATGTAGCCGACGAGCAGTGGGATAGCGTTTCGTGACCAGGCTCGCTGGGTACGTCTCGTCTCCCATCGAGCCATCTCGCGAACGGACCGCTTCCCCGGCTCAAGGGGTGAGAAGGGCAGCCGCACCCCAGGGTCTGCTACCCGGGTGACGCGGATCCGGCTGGGGCAGCCAGGCAACTGGGCGCATGAACATCGGTAAGCGATGGAACCGGTGGGCGGCCACCAACAACGATTCTGCTTCGACGGTGCGCCAGCCGAGGTTTTCGAAATAGGCCAACCCATTCTCGGGTGCGAACTTGAACGGGGCGTTTTCCAACATGCCGGCCATCTTCTTGTTCATCATCTTCTTCAGGCCCGGAAAGGCGAAGTCGAGCATCCACCAGGCAACCTCGGGTCGCTTGATCGCCTCTGATAGCGCGACGACGTCACGGTCTTCCAGATACATCAACAGGCCTTCGGTCAGCACCAGCGCTTTCGTCGCGCCGTCCAACGCGGCGTCGAGAAAGGCGTCTCGGGTCTGTGAGTCGGCCAGGTCGACGGCAGTCCGGGTCAACCGGCATCGCGGTACCTGGTCGGCAAGCAGCCGCGTCTTTTCCGCGAGCAACTTCGGCAGATCCGCCTCCACCCACGTGAAATCAGCCGGAAGATCCAACCGATACGGCCGGGTGTCCAAACCGGCAGCCAAATTCAGCACTCGATCACAGCCGTCGGCGATCGCTTCGGCAATGGCGTCGTCGATGATCTTGGTGCGCGCGACGAGCCACCAGCCGTTGCGGGTCGTTCGTGGCACCGCCGCGACGATTGCGCGGCCGTGTTCACCGGCGAGACGTTCGGCGAGCGGGTCGCGAAACAGCGCATCGGGACGGGCCGATTCGGTTGCCCGGTGCAACGCCGTCCACCGGGCCGTATCGGAAACATGGGTGATCGACTGTCCGGGGCCTGACATACGTTGCGTTATAGCATCCGCCGCGTGCACGGTGGCACGCCGAGATTGGCTACCACGGCCGCGCTACCGACCGCGTTCAATTTCCGGCGAACCACGCGGTCGTCACCGTGTGGGGCTGGGGCGGCGGAAAGTGGGTGGTCGGGGTGCCCAGTTGACCGATTTTGACAGTCCACACCGGCGTCGATCGGTCGATGTAGGTTCCGGCGCCCTGGCTGGGGAGCCACAGGACCGCGAGGTTGGCGCTGGGGTCGCCGCATCCGTACGTGCCGACGTACCCGTCATCGCGCCCACCCCAGGCGCCGCCATTGCGAAACAGGCAGCGTGTGCCGTCATCGAGAACCAGCGCGAACGGGTCTGGTGCTGCGGGGTGCTGCACAGGCGGGAGCTGACCTCTATAGGTCACCCGATGCAAGAGCTTGTCCCAGGGATTGTCCACGCACAACAGTGATTCGGGCGTCGACGGCCAGCAGGTGCCGGCACTGGCCGCGCTGGGCGAGCAGTAGTAGATGTCGTCCGCGACCGCCGACGGCGACGGCGAAGTGCAGTCGTTGACGGCGGTGACGTTGCCTTGCGCAGGTGCCTCTTGGTAACCATTGATCGGTTGGCCAGCGGGCCCGACAGCCACCGTGGTGATCACCTGGGTCGGTGGCGGGTCAGCAATTGCGGATCCGGCCACCGAGAAAGCAGCGAACGTCATCATAGCGATTGGCATCAGGGCGACTCGCCACACCACGTCCACCGAGATGACCTTCCCATCGTACGGCCCCTTTTGAAGGGTAGAAACCACAGGGTGTCACGTGCCCAATATTGTGGTCCGCATTCGAGCCGAGCGCGACAGAACTCGACATCGCGGAATCGATGCCGCCACGGCATTGTGCTCAAGGCTGACCACTAGCCGAATTCGAGCAGGGTGTAGGCGCCGCGGAACGGCTTCGTCGGCCCAAACCGCCAGAAGGCGGGGTACACGATCCCAAAGAACACGCCCCGTCCTTTGGGCATCGGCACGTCATGCACCGCCCGGACTCCGGGCATGGTGTTGGCCAGGTCCGCCAGTTGACGCACCGAGAGGCTGAACGGCATTGGCGGCACTTTGTAATGCCTGGATGAACGCAGTCCTTTGGATGAGAGCCTCTTGATGATGGTTGGTGGCAGGTCAAAGAACATCTGCCCGCCGGGAAACCGTTGGGCGCACTGAGCGATCAGCCCGAGCGCCTCCTGGGGTTGTAGGTACATCAGCAGACCCTCGGCCGTGATGAACACACCGTGGCTGCTGTCGATTTTGTCGATCCAGCTGTAGTCGAGAGCCGACTGTGCCAAGTACGTGATTCGCGCGGAATGCGGCAGCAGGCGCTGTCGAATATCGATGACGGGCGCCAAATCTAATGACACCCAACGGAAGTTGCCGTCCGGCAGTGCGCTGTTCAGACGCCAGAAGCTGGTTTGGAAGCCTTCTGCGAGTGCGACGACGGTCGCCTCGGCGTGCTTGGTGAGGTAACTGATCGCGCACTTGTCGACAGCCAGTGAGCGCAACGCCATCTCCGGCCCCTTGCGCCCGAATTTTTCGAAGTCGACATCGATGGACTCGACGAGCTTGATCGCAACCGGGTCGTTGATGATCGGGTCCGAGTGGCCCGCCTGGTAGGCCCTGCCGTAGAGGGTCATAAGTGCTGTCTCGGACACATCGGTCAGCAGACTGGCGTCCACCTTGTCGTTGGCTCGATGACTCATCGAGGCCATACCCTACCGGCACACCAATGCTGATCATCGAGACTGCGCTTTGCGCCCGCCTCACCGATGTCGACGCGTGCGAGTCGGGGCATCCCTCTAACAGGTTCATCCGCAACACGGTCGGCATGCATTGAATAAGGTGACGCGATGCCCCGGTGTCTCATCGGCGAAACAGGTACCGCAACACGGAAAGCAAGATCGTCGCCACGGCCGAGAGCAGCAGCATTGATACCACCGGGATGTAGATGCGCACGTTTCCGCGCTCGATCCGGATATCACCTGGAAGGCGGCCGAACCACGACAGCCCACCCCCCCACACAAGTACGCCCAGCATCACGATCAGAACCCCGGCGACCACGATGAGTGGGCCTACGTTCCGTTCCATCGCGCCCCCTGAAAGTCGAGTTGTCGCCTACCGGATAGCCGTAGCGACATCCGTCGTTTGAGCTAGCCTGGTGCGGAATCCGGATCGACCGGAATCGCGATCTCGTTGCGACGCCGTAACGGCAGCGTCCAGGGCGGGTCGTAGAACCAGGCCTCATCCTCTCCGGTGGGCTTGATGCCTTTGTTTTGCAATGCTTTCCGTAGCTCGGCAGTACGGGCGGCGATGGCCTTGGGGCCGCGGTCACCGCTGAACCGCAGCACCGCGACCGTCTCGGGCGGCACGCTGACCAGGCGAACCTGATCATCATTGGGCGTGGGAAGGGTCTCCATCGTCCATTTCGCGGGCATGAAGAACCGGATCACCCAGCCACCATCAGCACCGGCGGTTGCAACGACGGGCGCAGCCATCGCGATCTGCTTGCCGCCCCGCGTCGAATGCTGGCTGACGGGCGCTGTCATCGAGACAGTCTGATCGCCGCGGTTGCCGCCGAAGATGTAGCCCGCCAACCGCCGGAAGCCGATATTGCGTGCGCGATTTTCGTCGTCGTCGACCGTCGTCTCGGCGGCAATCCGCGGACCGTAGCGGCGTATTTCAATGGTATTGGTGAGCTGTCGGCGCGTGTATTTCGGCTCTTCAGTTCCCACGCGAATGCCGACCGTTGCCAGGAGCGATTCAACGATCTGCTCGCCCAGCTTGGTCAATTTCATCAGCGGCATCATTTTTTCTCCCGATTGAGAAACCAGACATGGCTGGCCAACATCGTCGCGAACGCACACCAGATCGGGTACAAGAGAGGCGGTATGGCGCTCCTGCCCTGCACGGCTACTGCACGGCGCACTTGCGGTTTGGAGCGTGTTTCGTCTGATCTGGGTGCTGTACATCGGGATGACGTTTGGCGGGTTCTGGGGTATCGATGGTTTTCCAATTGGTGCTGTGGGGCGCGATCGGTGCCGTCGCGGCGGTTGCGGCCATTGGGTTCCTCACTTGATACACCATCACGGGATCGTAAATCTGTCTCTAGGCAATGGCAAAGTTCCGAACCGGGTTTCGGTTCGGAACTTTTCCGTGGAAGGACCGTTCCCTAAAGCTGGGCCCAGACCGACTTCGTCTGCATGTAGGCCTCGATGCCTTCCCGCCCGAATTCGTGGCCCCACCCAGACTGCTTGTAACCGCCGAAGGGCACCGTGTGATCAAAGACCAACTGGCAGTTGATTGTTACGGTTCCCGCCTCTAGTCGCTTACCAAGGCGGTGCGCGCGGCTGAGGTTGTTGGTCCAGGCGGTGGCGGCCAGCCCGTAGGTCGTGTCGTTGGCCATGGCGACGGCCTCGTCGTCGTCGTCGAAGGGCAGGATCGTGACCACCGGCCCGAAGATCTCCTGTTGGTACAGCCGCATGCCGCGGTCGACATTGGTGAGCACAGTCGGATGAACGAAGTAGCCCTTCCGGTCGAGCCGGTGCCCGCCCGTAACCACCTCGACGCCGTCGGACTTGCCCTCGTCGATGAAGCCCATGACCCGGGTGAGCTGTTTCTGGCTGATCAGCGGACCGATCATGCTGCCCTCTTCCTTGGGGCCGCCCAGTTTCAGGTTGTCGGCGATGTTCGCAATACCCTCGACGACCTGGTCGTAGACACCTCGCTGCACGAAAATCCTTGAACCGCATACGCATCCCTGGCCGGAGTGCACGAAGATGCCCATCGCGGCCATCATGATGGCCTTATCCAGGTCGGCGTCGTCATAGATGAGCACCGGCGATTTGCCGCCGAGCTCCAGCATGACCTTCTTGAGGTTGCCCGCGGATGCTCGCACGATCTCCTTGCCGACGTCGGTCGATCCGGTGAAGGCCACCTTCTGGACGTCGGGATGTGCGGTGATCGCCGCACCGGCTGTGTGGCCGTATCCGGTGAGCAGGTTGACGACGCCGTCCGGGACGCCGGCCTCGGCGATGAGGCGGTCCAGGACGAGCGCCGAGAGCGGCGTCTCCTCAGCGGGTTTGACGAGCATGCTGCAGCCGGCGGCCAGCGCCGGCGCGAGCTTGGCGCTCGCATTGAAGATCGGGCCGTTCCACGGGAAGATCAGGCCCACGACGCCATACGGCTCCTTGAGGGTGTAAGCGTGCATGTCGACGTACGTATCCGATGCAATGCCGCTCGTCTTCACGTCGTAGGCGTTGCCGTTGAGCTTGGTACACCAGCCCGCGTAGTAGCGGAAGAATTCGGCGCAGGTGGGTACGATCAGCTGTGCCTGCATCAGAGGCATGCCGGTGTTCAGCGAGTCGAGTTGCGCGAGTTCGTCGGCGTTTTCCTCGATGAGATCGGCGATGCGCCACATGATTTTGGCCCGCTCACGCCCGGGCAGGCCCGACCAGACGCCGGCCTCGAAGGACGCCTTCGCCCGCGCGACGGCTTCGTTGACCGCCTCTTCCCCGCAGTCGGCGAATTCGGTGATCGGCTCTTCCGTCACCGGATCGATGATCGGGATCACGTCACCAGCGCCAGGGCGTTTGCGAATGTCGTCCAGTACCGTTTGCAGCGTCATCTGATCCCTTCCGTAACGCCCGTCATCCAAACCCAGCGCTCCAATGAGCGGAGCGTCGGTGCTGAGCACTTGCTTAGCATTATCGGCGTGGCAGGGTCAAGGGTCTCCGCGCTCGCGGATGACATCGAGATGTCTGGCCCCAGGTGTGCGCTCGTCGTCGGTGATGCCGGGGTTAGCGGCTAATGGGTTTAGGACGCCGGACGTGCCGGGTCACCTGTTCGGCGTGGCGACTTTCTGTCCCGTTGATGCGCTCGAATTCGAAGTGCGTTGCACCACAACAGGTTTGCTCACGAGCTGACCAGCTCTGGGTGGAACTTGGCGGCCATCCGGCGAACCCCGTCACGCCAGTCGATCGTCGTGCCACCGATGAGCTCGTGCATCCGGGTGGCGTCGGTGGGATTACCGCGCAGTGCCAGCTCATTCGTCTCGAAAACCGGCTCCTTGCCGAATAGCGAGCCGATGTAGCCGCACCATTCCTGCAGGCTGACGGTCTGGTCGCCGCACCAATTGACCGTGGTCGCCGGGACCGATGCCACCTCCAGCAGCTTCGGGATGGTGGCAATGATGTCGTCCTCATGGATCGGGTTGTAGCAGGCCGGCCCGCCGGGCGGGACCGGGATCGGGATGCCGGCCAGCATCATCTCCATGTGGTAGTACGGCCACCCGCCATTATCGCCATAGGGGACGTTGAGCCGGGCGATGGTGGTGGGCACACCGACAACGCGCGCCATCGACCGAGCGACGACCTCGCCGGCGATCTTGGAGATGGAGTAGGTGGGGAACAGATACTTGTGGTTGTCGCCCAAGGCGGCGCTTTCGGTCCTTGGTTGGTCGCCCGGCGGGTCGTATACGGCGGCCGAGGAACAGTGCAGGAAGGCTTTCGCGCCGCGGCAGTGAGCCATCAGCAGGCCGACCGACTCCGCGTTGGCCCCCAGGTCCTTATCCCAGTCGCCACTTTTGGCCACTGCCAAGTTGAGGACGTAGTCGAAGTCGTTTGGGAGGCCGGCGAAGTCACTAACTGCCAGGTTGACCGTTTGGCACCGAACCCCTGCCCGCTGGAGGTCTTCTCGCGCGGAGGGGTTGGTGAAGCGGGCGATACCCCACACCTCGTTGTCCGCCGCAAGGGCCCGGGCGATGGGAGTGGCAAGTTGGCCAGTCGGACCGGTGATCAAAATTTTTGAGCCGCGCATGGGCTGATCGTAGGCGACCACCGGGAGGGCGCATTCGACTGCGCTGCCGCAACGAGTGGCGTAGTGTCCGCGGGCCATGGCTGATGCGATCCGATTCGTCGACGCGAACGGTCTGAACTTCGCCTACATCGAGCAGGGCTCTGGGCCTCTCGTGCTCATGCTTCACGGATTCCCAGATACGGCGCATACCTGGGACGATCTCCGCCCGCGCATCGCCGCCAACGGATACCGCGCGGTCAGCCCGTTTATGCGCGGGTACCACCCCACCGCAATCCCGGATCGTGATCCCGATCAAGAGACCTTGGCGCGCGATCCGCTTGCACTGATTGACGCCCTCGGCGCCAGCGACGCGATCGTCATCGGACACGACTGGGGTGCCTTGGCCGCATACGGCGCGGCGGCGCTCGGCCCGGATCAAGTGAAAAAGCTGCTTGTTATCGCTATCCCGCACCCAGCGTCGCTCAAGCCGTCGCTGACGAAGCTTTGGCGCGGCCGGCACTTTGTGGCTTACAAGCTGCCAGGCGCATCGAACCGCTTCGCGCGCAACGACTTCGCGGCGCTGCCGGCCATCTATCGGCGATGGTCCCCGATGTGGAACCCCGATCCAACAGAGTTCGACGCCGTGCGCGCGAGCTTCTCAAACCGGGCCAGCCTAAACGCCGCATTCGGTTATTACCGAAAGCTCTCGGCCATACCCACCGCATCACTGAAAGCGCCGATCACCGTGCCGGTGATCGCGTTCGCAGGACTCGACGACCCAATGGTCGCGCCATCCGACTACCGGAGCGCCGCCCGGATGTTCGAGAGCGAATACATCGTTGAAGAGGTTCCAGGCGGACATTTCATGCATCGGGAGCATCCCGAGGCGTTTGCCGAGCGGCTCTTGACTCACCTCTGACTGGACTTGTCCCGCCCGGTTTGATCACGCTGATCAGCGGGTCGAGGGACCCGCCAGCCCTCGACGACAACGATCCGTTCGGCTGCGGGCAGCCGCGTCGTGATCGTTCCTCGGCGCGGCGATGGGCGCAAAGGGGCGTACCGTGCACGGAGTGAGCCGTTCTGCATCAGAAGCCTTTCGCCACAACGCCGAATCGTATGAAAGCCTTTACCGCGGCGAGCCCGCATTCCCGGGCGCGCCCGCTCCCGACGGCATCCCGTGGGACATCCGACAGGCCCAGCCGCGGCTGATGGAACTCGAAGCGCTCGGCGTGATTCGCGGAGAGGTGCTCGACGCCGGTTGCGGTCTGGGCGACAACGCGATCTACCTTGCGGGCAGGGGCTACTCGGTGACGGGAGTCGACAGTTCGCCGACCGGGATCGCCGCGGCCCGCACCCGCGCCGCTGAAGCCGGCGCGCAGGTGCGCTTTGAAGTCGCCGACGCCACCGAATTAACCGGCTACGACGGACGGTTCGACACCGTCGTGGACAGTGCCCTCTACCACTGCTTGGACCACGACGGTAGGCAGGCTTACGCCGCCGCGCTGCGCCGCGCGACAACGCCGGGAGCGCGTTGGTTCCTCTACTGCTTCTCCGGCGACAACGTCAACGGCGTTATCGCCCCGATGGAGGCCGTGCCGGAGACCGATATCCGCGCCACGCTCGGAAACGCCGGCTGGCACATTGACTTCCTCGGACCTACCACGTTCATCGGCAACACCGCGGGTTTCAGCGGCAGCTTCGGGAAGCTACCCGAGGCGATCCTGCGAGAGATGCCACCCGGGCAAGCCGAACAGATGCGCCGCATGACCGAGCGGATGGCCACGATCCTTCCGCTCATTGACGACGGACGCATCCACTTGCCCTGCCACGTCGTCCACGCGTCCAGGGCTGACTGAGTTGGATCGCACCTGAGCCCTTCTGAGCCGATCGTGGAGGACGCTACGAGCGCGAGGATGGTTGGTCTCCGACGTGCAGGGACACGGCCAAAATCAAAGTCACGCTCTCGGCAACTTCACAGGTGCGCTTGCCGGCTGATCGGGGCTTTAGGATTGTTTCATCGTCCGCCGCAGCTTGATCGGAAAAGTAACCGTCGGTATCACCGGGTCTTTTTACCCATCGGTCGTTTGGTGGTCCAGAAGTTCGCGCACAACTACACAGGAGCGGTACGCACATGGAACCGATCTCAATTGATCCGGCTGTTGCCGCCATCGGATCGCAATTAGTCGACGCCGCCAGCCGCGGCCTGGGTTCTGCCGCCACGGCGCTGCCGTCGGTGACCGGGTTGGCGCCGGCTGGCGCCGAGGAGGTCTCGGCGCAGGCGGCGACGGCGTTCGCCGCGGAGGGCGCCGCGATGCTGGCCTTGAACACAGCGGCTCAGGAAGAGCTTGCCCGGACGGGCGTGGCGTTGACCGATGTAGTCCGGATGTATTCGCAGGTCGACGGCGAGGCCGCCGGTACGTTGGGGGCCCAATTGATGGGCGCGGAGACGCTGCCTAGTGTGGGTGGGTCGGGTGCCCGCACGCCGCTGCTGGCCAATTTGATCGACGGAGCACCGGCGCCGAACCCTTCGACACCGGCCCAACCCTTCGACACCGGTGCCGGGCCCTTCGACAACAGTGCCGGCCGCCGCCAATGCCGCATCCATGGCGCTGGGTGCCGGAACCGCCCCGCTGAGCTCGATCGGCTCGATCGGCCAAGGCGCATCAGCGGGCGGCGCTGCCGGACCGGGGCTGGCCTCATCACTCGCCGAAGACCAGAACGAAAGCGATTGTGACGACTCCGGCGACCAGCAACCGGGTGAGCGTCTGCTGTAAGCAGCAGACGCTAAAGCGGCGTCAGTGAATCACAGGCCGGGCTGGTCTTCGATGATGCCCAGCCATATCTGCGCGGCGTCGATGGCCACCTTCTCGCTGATAAAGGCGTGCTGTGTCCCGGTGTACACGTCACGGAAGGCGCGCTCGAGGCGGGTGCCCTCGCGGATCGAGCTGGTCCCGGCGACCAGATGGGCCCACTCGGCACACTCTCGGGCCGTGTCGGTGGCATACACGGCGGCCACCCGCATGTCCGCGCGCAAGGCCGGTGTCAGCTCCTCTTCCGCGGCAACCGCGGCCTCGGCACAGGTGAACGCGTCGAGCACCAGCAGCCGAGCGGCGCGCCAGGCCGCGCGGTGGTGTGCCAGCCCTTTCTGGAAGGTGGGGCGGCTGGCCAGCGATGCCATGTCACTCATCCGGTATTTCGTGGCCGCCAGTTCCTGGACGTCGTCGAGCATGCTCTTGGCCACACCCAGCGCCCACGATGCGTGGCCCGCGGCGGTGACGGGCATCAGCCCCATGCGGGTGGCCGGCGACGTGCCGCGGTATGGCTCACGAACGAACAGCTCAAAGGTGCGGCTTGCGGGCACGAACACGTCCTGGACGCTGTAGTCGTAGGATCCGGTTCCCTTGAGTCCTTGTACGTACCAGCCGTCGTTGAAGCTGATCTCGTCCCGCGGCACCACGGCGACCCGCATTTCGGGGAGTCCTTCGCTGAGCCCGCGCATCTCGCCATTGTGCATCGGGAAAAATCCGGCCGCGATGTATTGGGAGTGACCGATGCCTGAGCCGAAGTTCCACGATCCGTTCAACAGGTAACCGCCCTCAACGACGGCCCCCTGTCCGTTAGGGAAGAACTGGCCGCCCATGGTGACGCGGTTGTCGTGCGCCGCGAACACTTCGGCGAAACCCTCGTCCGGCAGATAGGCCGCGGCGGCGAACGAGGACGGCAAATTGGCGATCCCGATCCATCCGAAAGATCCGTCTTGCCAAGCCATTTCGATCCAGGTCTCGATCATCTCGGCGAACGACGGTTCGACGCCGCCGGCTACGACGGGGTTGAACGCCGACATCAGTCCGCTGGCCCACATCTCGTCGACGATCGCCGGGGTGAGGGTGCGCATCCGCTCGGATTCGGCGGCTTCGGCCCGCACCAGATCTCGCATACCGCGAGCCAGCGCAACAACCCGTTCATCCGCGTCGGTTATCGACGTCATCGGCTTTCCCATCATCGACTACGTGGCGACAGCATCAGCGGGAAACTGATACCGGTGACCGTACCAACCATCCAGACGCTCTAAGGACGGAAATCGCGCGTCGTTGAATACGAGGTCCTCATGCTCAACACCATTGCCACCGCCGTCGTCGTGGTCCTTGGCCTGCAGATCGTCACGAAGTTCGCCTTTTTCGCACTGCCATACCCTCGACGCCGCGCTCTGCTCGACAAGCAGTATGGCGACAAGGCGTCGGCTACCACCACGTCCGATCGCGTGTTGATGCTATTCACGGCGGCGCTAGCCGCACTCTTGTTGTGGCGCGGTATCGAAGCCGTGAGCTTTCTGGGCGGACTGTGGATCGGCGCGACGCTCATCCAGTTGTACTTCCACCGATTCCACCGGCCGGTGCCGCCGGAGCGTGCCGCTCCGCCGCCCACATCACCGCTCAAGGAAATGTCGTACGCCATCCAGGATGCGCCGTGGCGGCCGTGGCCCCAATTGCTCATGCTGACCGTACTCGTGGTGTTCAGTCTTGCTCTGTTGTTCTGGAAATGATTGCTATGCAGCAGGTTTCGGAAAGATGCAGCCGTGCGAGGAGATGTCGCCTTACCGTAGGGGTTGTGCGCTGGATCGTCGACGGAATGAATGTGATCGGGAGTCGCCCGGACGGCTGGTGGAAAGACCGCGGCCGCGCCATGGTCGCGCTGGTGGACAGGCTCGACCGGTGGGCGTCCGTTCACGGAGAGGAAGTGACGGTGGTGTTCGAGCGGCCGCCGTCGACGGTCATCACCTCATCGGTGGTCGAGGTGGCGCACGCGCCCAAAGCGGCCGCGAACTCGGCCGACGACGAGATCTTCCGGCGGGTTCAAGCCGACGCCCGACCGCACGAAATTCGGGTCGTGACATCGGACAAGGCGCTGGCCAACCGGGTCGCAAGCTTGGGTGCATCCGTCTACCCCGCGCCAAGCTTTCGCGACCTCATCGACTCGGGTCGCCCATGAACGCCGGCAGTGCCGGCCCCGCACCCAACCGGGTCTGCACACTCGCGCAGATCGACATCCCGATCATTCAGGCACCGATGACTTACATCGCCGGCGCCCAACTGGCCGCGGCGGTTTCGAGCGCCGGCGCGCTGGGCATTATCGAGACCACGTCTGAGCAGGATCGAGCCGATCTGCGACGAGTACGCAGCCTCACCGACGGTTCGGTGGGCGCGAACATCGCACTGATCATGAATCGTGATCCGGCCGTCGTGGATCTTCTTGTCGCCAACGACATTCGTTTCGTCACCACGTCGGCCGGAGACCCGGCGCTCTTCACTGATCGGCTCCACGAGGCGGGTATCACCGTGTTCCATGTGGTGGGCACCCTGGCCGCGGCCAAGAAGGCCGTCGACGCCGGAGTGGACGGGCTGGTGGTCGAGGGCGTCGAGGGTGGCGGATTCAAGAACCGATTCGGAGCGTCAACCATGGTGCTGCTGCCGTTGGTGGCGGCCCATGTCGACGTACCGATCGTGGCGGCGGGAGGGATCTGCGATGCCAGATCCATGGCGGCCGCGCTCGTCCTCGGCGCTGAAGGCGTGCAGATCGGCACCCGGCTGCTCGCCTCGGCGGATTCACCGGTACACGTCAACCTCAAGCAAGCGGTCGTGGCCGCCGATGAGACCTCCACCGTGCTACTCCCCCTCGACGGCAAACGGATGATGCGCGTCATCCGCACACCTGCCGCGGAGAAGATTGAAAGCTCAACGTCTTCCGGAGAAGGCGCCATGGCACTGCAACGAGTTCAGCGCCTCTATTTCGATGGCGACCTGGACGCCAGCGTCGCAAACACCGGACAGGTAGCCGGCCGCATCGACGACATTCCGCCGGCCGCCGACATCATCACGCAGATGTGGACCGGCTGCCGCGAGGTGCTGGCCGCCACCGCGGCTCGACTCGGGCCGGTCGGCACCGGCCGGGCCGGCGCGTAATCTGCCCGAAGGGTCAGCCCACCGCCGCCAGCGCCGCTTCGTAGTCGGGCTCCTGCGCGATTTCCGGCACCAGCTCCGTGTAGGCGACCTTGCCATCGGCGCCGATCACCACGATGGCCCGGGCCAGCAGCCCCGCCATCGGACCGTCGGTGATGGTGACGCCGTAGTCGTCGCCAAAGCTGTCGCGGAACGCGGAAGCCGTCGTGACGTTCTCGATGCCCTCCGCGCCACAGAATCGGGCAAATGCGAAGGGCAGATCTTTCGACACGCACACCACGGACACACCGCTTGCGGCGGCGCGCTCGTTGAAGGTTCTTACGCTCGTCGCGCACACCGGTGTGTCCACGGACGGGAAGATGTTCAGCACCACGGGCTTGCCGCGGAACTGCTCGCCGCTGACTGCCCCCAGGTTGCCACCGGTCAGATTGAACGCCGGGGCGTCAGATCCGACGGCAGGCAGCTCGCCGACAGTGTTGATCGGGTTTCCACGCAACGTTATCTGTGCCATGCACACAGTGTGCCAAGCGCGGCGGGACCGCCTTGGGGCAGGTCCGCATGTTCTGGTCCGCGGGCTACCGGCGACCGCGCGTTTCGTTCGTCTAGTCAGCTGTTGGGCTGCAGGATCTTGTCGGAGGCCAGCTGGCCGCCGGCCTGCATCCAGGCGGCGACAACGCGGGGGGCGTCACGGTTGGGGTTGTAGATGTCTTCTTCGCTGGAGAACAGTCCGTTGCCGGCGTAGACCAGCCGCGTCCAATTCGGGAACCAGAACGGCTCACCCTTCGGGTCAGTCGGGTGATCGAGCAGATTCTTGATCATGATGACGACGGCGTCGTTGTCCTCGTCGTAGGCAATCCAGTCAGACGGAAATCGCATGTGCGGGAACGGCGCCATGACCGCGACGATCCAGTCCCGAACCGCCTCTCGCCCGTGAAAGACCCCATAGTGATGCTCGGTATAGACGACATCTTCGGTGAACAGATCCGCAAAGGGTCGCCAGTCACCCGAAGCGCTGCACCCTTCGACGGCGGTTGTGTAGTGCTTGACGGCTTCCTCGACCTCGGCCCTGGTGAACTTGCCCACAGCGGACACAGTAGAACGTGTTTCGGTTACAGGTACTCGGATGGATAGGGATATCGGATGAAGGTATGGGATTTATTCGACTTGCACGGCCGGCGGGCTCTGGTGACCGGAGCGTCCAGCGGTATCGGTAAGAAAGTGGCACAGGCCTACCTGGAAGCCGGCGCTCATGTGGCCATTGCGGCGCGGCATTCCGAGGGTCTGGAGAAGGTCGCCGGCGAGATCGCGGCAGCCGGCAGCGGCAGGGTCATGCCCATCTGTTGCGATGTGACCCAACCGGATCAGGTGACCGAAATGCTGGACCGGGTGACCGCGGAGTTGGGTGGCGTCGACATAGCGGTCTGTAATGCCGGCATCGTCACGGTAAATGGCATGCTGGGCATGGCGCCGGAAGAGTTCCAGCGCATTCAGAGCACCAACGTGAACGGCGTGTTCCTTACGGCCCAAGCAGCGGCCAGGGCAATGGTGCGGCAGGGACGGGGCGGGGTCATCATCAACACTGCCTCGATGTCTGGCCACATCATCAACGTCCCGCAGCGGGTGGGCCACTACTGCACCTCCAAAGCGGCGGTCATTCACCTGACCAAGGCGATGGCCGTAGAGTTCGCCCCGCACAACATCCGGGTCAACAGCGTCAGCCCCGGCTATATCCGCACCGAGCTCGTCGAGCCGCTAGCGGAGTACCACCGCGAGTGGGAGCCGAAAATTCCGCTGGGCCGAATGGGCCGGCCTGAAGAACTCACCGGCCTGTACCTTTACCTGGCCAGCGAGGCTTCCAGCTACATGACCGGTTCCGACATCGTGATCGACGGCGGATACACCTGCTGCTGAGTTCGGCAGAGTCGCCGAGCGCCGCGGAGGCGGATTGGCCGCGCGGCTCACGGGATCAGGAGCCGTTGCTGATCCACTTTTGCGCTTGCTCGAGCTGCCCGGCCGGGAAATGCCGGATCTCGGCCGATACAAAGTGCGAGGTCAGATGCTCGGCCACATCACCGAGATGCGAGTCGGTGACCACCGCGATTTTCTTGATGTGCTTCTGATGATCCCGGACAAACCGGAAGTGGGTGACCATGGCCCCGAAACTGTCCCACCCCGGGAACGACGGCGCGTTGAGAATGAGTCCGGCGAGGTCGCCTTTGGCCTCGATCTGGGGGTCAACGGCCTTGGCGAGTTCGACGAAGTCGTTCTTGTCGAGAGCGGCCTTCGGTCGCACCTCCAGGATGGAATGCTCGGTGTCCAGGTCGTATTCGATCATGGCGTTGCTCCTAGGCGATTGTGGTCACTGGTCGCCAAAAGTGGCGATGCCATCATGATGGCGCCGACCGGCCTTCGCGGATAAGAGGCCAAAGTCACCGGCTCACGACTCCACCCGCTCGGCCTTATCCCTCGATCTCGCCGGACATTCCACGTTCGATGCTGGCCTGTGTCCTGGACGGCAATACCAGGAGGCCATCGAGTTCATCACGGGCCCGGTCGTAGGCATGCCGGCGTTCCTGTGGCGCTGCAGCGGAATCCGACGCCACCCGCAACAGGCTCTGAGCGCGCGTGATCCGTTGCTGGTCTGCTCGGGAAAAGTCGTTGCGGCGCTTCCGCATCGCTTCAGCCTCAGCGATGTTGAATGCAGTCACATAGTCCGCGACGGCGGCCATATATTGCGCGGCCGCTTCCCGGTCATCGAGGAGATCTTCGGCCTTGACCGGGCGCAGAAAGTCGGCTCGGAGCTTGGCCTTGTGGAAGCCGATCGTGAGTGGGTCGCGCATGTCGGTCATGAGTGGGAAGTCGAGCAGCTTGGCGACGTCGAGTTCATACTCGAGCCATCGCGTGTCGGTGCGGCTGTGCTCCTCTAACACGCGTCGCAGCGACTGCCACTGGGCGGCCTGATTGTTGCCGGTGCCTCCCGTGGTGGCGGCGTCTGGTACTGGTGCTCGATCGAAATCCTGCGGTTCCCCGGCCCGCCGCTTGTTGGCGGTGAACGCTTTTACCGCAGCGACGATCACACCTGCCAGCGGCAGGAGCACGATCAGGAGTTCCGCCAACCGGAATAGCAGACCCACACGGCCAGGATGCCATCCCCGGACCCGCCCGGCGAAGGCTCGCACGGCCTCACGTCGCGAGCAGTGGTTTGGGTGCGATCTCGAGGGCGTATGCGGGCCACACGTCCAGCGCGTCGGGGAAGGTGACGTTGATGCGGTCGTCGGTGCTCTCGTGTTCGAGGATGCCGCCGCCGAGGAGTTCGACGGTCGTGTCGGAGGTGCCCAGAAGGCCGCGTAGACCGACGCGGCGCTCGCCCGGCGCCTGTAGGAACGTCACATAGACGGCGTGGTCTGTCTGGGTGAAACGTAGCGGGGTGCCATCGGTGGCGGTGGCCTCCGAAGTGGTCCACGGCCGTGTGTCGAAATAGGCCTCACCGGTCACGTCGAGCCACGCGCCGAAATCGCCGAGCAGCTTTGCCTGCAGTTCGGGGATCGTCCCGTCCGGGTACGGTCCGACGCCGAGCAACAGGTTGCCGTTCTTACTGACCAGGTCGGCGAACGACCGCGCGAGATCGGTGAGGGACAGCATCTCGTCGGATCCCTCCTGGCGGTTGTTCCCGAACGAGTGCCCTACACCCCGGGTCGATTCCCACTTGTACGGTTTGATCTCGTCGTACTGGGCGTATTCCGGCGTGCGGAAGTCGTAGTGAAAGCCGGTCGGGAAATCCAGGCCCCGTACCCGGTCGGGAAGGTATCTCCAGAGGGCGTCGGCGAGGCCGAGACCGCCCCTGACCAGCGGTTCCACGCCAGGGAGTTTCGGCAGTCGCAGCTGTGCCCAGCGGTCATTGATGACTCCTTCGGGCACTTGGTTGTAGTAGTGCGCAAACAGCGCGGTGAGGTTCGACTGAGGCGGGTAGCCGATGTCGTTCCACAGCACCGACGGCTGGTAGCGGTTGATGAGCTCGCGGATGTGGTTATCCGCATACTCGGCGTACTCATCGGTCTGGACGAGTGAGCTCGCCATTCCCGGGAGGTCGGTGATGACCGTCGGGTTGAACGTCCAGTCGTACCCGCCCGAGTAGTACAGACCCATCTTCATGTCGCGATCGCGCACCGCGCTCGTCAGGTCGCCGACGAGGTCGCGGTCGGCGTGCCAGGCCTCCTTGTACGGATTGGGGTGCCGGCTCGGCCACAACGTGAACCCGTCGTGGTGCTTGGTGGTCAGGACCACGTAGCGGGCATGTGCCTGCTCGAAGAGATCGGCCCAGGAGTCGGGGTCGAACTCTTTTGCCGCTTCGTTGAACATCGGCTTGAAGTCGTCGTAGGAGAAGTCGGGGCCGTAGGTCTGGAGATGATGCAGCT
Source organism: uncultured Actinomycetota bacterium (assembly GCA_963848535.1). GTDB lineage: Bacteria > Actinomycetota > Actinomycetes > Mycobacteriales > Mycobacteriaceae > Mycobacterium. The sequence continues at coordinate 346,598 of CAWKEM010000017.1, read as the reverse complement.
GCGATGGGCTGCCCGGAATCTGGATTGTGTTCCAGTACCACTCGGCATACGGGTTGTGCTTCAGCCAGTACGCGGGCCCCTTCGTCGCCATCAGCTCCTGCGTGTCGGCCTCAAGGGGGGCCCAGCCGGGCACCGAGTAGAGGCCCCAGTGGATGAAGATGCCGTACTTCGCATTCTTGAACCACTCGGGCAAGGGATGGGTGGCCAGCGATTTCTTGGTCGGTGCGTAATCAACCACCCTCGCACCCTACTCAGACCGGCCACGGCCGCTGGAACATACCCCATGGGGTATATGTTGATGGTGGCATTGCCCCTGCGTGAAAGGACCACCACGATGATTGTCGCCGAGACCCCCACCCCGGCCCCGAGTATGCCCCGCATTGGCGACCCGGCTCCGGCATTTACCGCCGTCACCACTCAAGGGCAGATCGACTTTCCCGCCGACTACGCCGGCAAGTGGGTCATCTTCTTCTCCCATCCGGCGGATTTCACTCCGGTGCGCACGAGCGAATTCATGACGCTGGCAACGATGCAGCGGGAGTTCGCGGCCTATAACACCGAGCTGGTGGGATTGTCCGTTGACGGGCTCTATAGCCATATCGCCTGGTTGCGTACGATCAAGGACAAGATCACCTTTCGCGACATGCGCGACGTGGAGGTCACCTTCCCGCTGGTTGAGGACGTCTCGATGAGGGTCGCCGCGAAGTACGGGATGATCATGCCGGGCGAGGACTCCACCAAGGCCGTGCGCGCGGTCTTCATCATCGACCCCAAGGGCATGATCCGGGCCATCATCTATTACCCGCTTAGCCTCGGTCGCAACTTCGACGAGCTACTGCGGGTGATCAAGGCGCTTCAGACCGCCGACCACTTCGACGTCGCCACACCGGCGGACTGGCACCCCGGCGATCGGGTGATCGTGCCAACCGCAGGCTCCTGCGGCACCGCCAAGGAGCGCATGGACGGCCACGTCGAGGGTGTCGAATGCGACGATTGGTTCTTCTGCACCAAAGAGCTCGCCGCCGCTGATGTCGAATCTGCGATCCGTGTTCCGGAGCCAACCCGATGATGCAGGTACCGCAACGAAGGACCACCAAGCCGCGCCCTGCGCGGCACACCGTTGCTGTCGACAGCAACGGTGGTATGCGTAGACACATTTGCCGGGAAGTTCCTGACGATGACCCCAATGATTTCGGTTGCCTGCGTGATACCGAGATCAAGTCTGGGGGCGCACCCCTAGCACATCGCGAAACAGCGCCTGCCGCAAGGCGAGTTCGCGTGGATCGCTCCACAGGTGAAAGCCCAGCCGGTTCATGACGTAGGCGAAGCCGATACCAGTATCCGGGTCGGCGCATCCGAAGGACCCGCCGAACCCGGGTGTCCCGAAGGCTCTGTCCGAGGAACCGAACGCGAAGTGTGGGACGGGCTTACAGAAGCCGAGCGAATAGGCCACGTCTTCGTGCATCACCTTGTCGCGAACACCCTGACTTGGCGAGATCGCCGGAGCCGCCAGTGCCCCTAGAGTTTTGGCCGTCAGACCCAGCTCGGCACCACCCGAAGCTGCGCTGCCGTAAATGCGCGCCACCGACCTGGCGGTTCCGATGCCGTTGGCCGACGGAATCTCGACCGTCCGAACATCGTCGCGGTTGTAGTCCCCATTGAATGGGTTGACACCGCGCGGGACCGCGATGGTGCGTGCTGTCAGGCCGACTGGGTTGAGCGAGGCGGCCAGGAAACCGGGCGGCATCACGCCCAGATGCAGCAGCGTTTCGGCGCGTACCCAGTTGTGGACGTGGGCGACGCGCTCCCGGTCGACCGAATCCGGCAGGCCGACATAGAGGTCGAGTCCCAGCGGCTGGACGATCTCGTCGGCCATAAACCGGCCCAGTGTGCGGCCCGCCGGGTCGGTCCGGCGAATCAGCTCAGATGTGTACCAACCGAGCGTGATCGCGTGGTAACCGTGCCGCGAACCCGGTCGCCATGCCGGTGTTTGGGCCGCCAGGATGGGCGAGAGCCTGGCGGGGTCGGCCACGTCGGCCAGTGTCGGTTTCGGTTTCAGCGCACAAAGTCCAGCCTGATGTCCCAGGAGTTGACGGACCGTTACGTCGCCCTTTCCCGCCTGCGCGAATTCCGGCCAGTAATCGGCGACCTTGGCGTCATAGGAGATGAGTCCGCGGGACACCGCCACCGCCACGACCAAGGCGGCAACCCCTTTGGTCGTGGAGAACATATTGACCATCGTGTCGGGCTGCCACGGATCCCCCGCCAACCCGTTTCGGTAGCCGCCCCACAGGTCGACGACCTTGACGCCGTCGCGGTAGACGGCGACAGCGGCGCCGACTTCTGCGCCATCGCGGAAGCTGGCCCGGAACGCGTCGGCGATCTTTCCGTAGCCGGTGTCGACATCGCCGCCGATCAGGTCCGGTGACACTGCAACCCTGAGAACCATCGTTGTGCCTCCCGCATGGAGACTAAGTGAGCTGCGCCCGCACTTCGGGCTTTTTCGGCATTCCGTCCGTCTTGTTCAGCGGACGCTCAGATATTGGGCGCAGCGGGCTCCGCGCGCCAGCTTGCGGGTTGGCTAGCACTGCCCTTCAAGCAATTTCATTAAATGCGCGGCGCCAGTTACAGAATCCCGAAGCCGTGCAGGGCTTTGACCCCGAACCAGATCCCGAACCCCAGCCCCACAACCACCATGATGGGTCGGTTGTTGTCTTGCAACCAGCGCAGCATCCGCTCCAGCACGGAGCGCGACCCTCCCGGGAAGAACGCAGCGACGCCGACGATGAGCAGATTCCCGCCCGTGGCAAGCACCACGAAGGCGACATAGGTGACGATGTTGCTGACTCGGTCCAACCCGCCGTTGCCGATCACGCTGATCGCAGCCAACGTGAAGACCCAAGCCTTCACCGAGACCCCGATGACGCCCGCACCGATGAAGAAGGCCTTGGTGGGCGTCGCCGACATCAGCATGGTCATCCACTTCGGCGGTGGCGCATTGGGATCGTCGTCGCTGAACAGCTCCCGTGCTGCGGTAACCAGAAACAGCAGGGCCACCACCAAAAGGACGGTCGACACGATCCAGTGGTGCGCGTGATCCGAGTGAGAGCTCCGTGATCCCCAGTGCAGAATGGTGCCGAAAATGAGCCCTTGGAGCAGGCGCGTGGTGCCATGTCCCGCGATCCAGGAGCTGGCCGCCCGCACACCGGAGGGCGTGCCCAGCAGCATGATCGTGATCGCGATCTCGATCGGTTCCAGCGCGCTGCCGAGGATGAGTGGGATAAGACCGCTCCACGTGGCCAGCACCGGTGGAGGATAGCAAGCCGTCGTACCGGTTCCAGCTATTGCGCGGCCAGTGCCGCGCGCATCTCCGCCTCAGCGATCGCCGCGGCCAGATCGGCGGGTTGCGGGTGAACCGTGACGTCAATGCGGTTGATACGGCCCGTGAAACGGAAATCGTGCCCGTAGGGCGCCACCGGCGAACCGGTATCGGTGCCGACGTCCAACGTTTCGCCGCTCATCGAGAACCTGAACGGAACCGTCCGCTCGATCCGGCCGCCGGCCACCGCGGTGTCGTTGACGTGCAACGACACCGAAGCGCCCTTTCCCAACCCGCCGCCGTCGTAGTCGAACGAAAAACCCAGCGCCACTGGTCCTTCCGGGAGCGGCTCGGCTGCCGCAACGGTGGTGAGCTCATGACCCAGGTAGTTGTAGGCAAAATGGGGAATGCTGTCGTGCAGGTACAGCGTCCAGCCGGCCATCGCCCCGCCGATGCAGATCACCACTCCCTCAACACCGTCCGGCGGTATCTGCAACCGCGCCCGCAATTGGAACGATGTGCTGGTGTAGCTCAGGGTCACCGGTTCGGGGATGCGCACCTGCCCGGCGTGGTAGGTGACCGAGGTGCGATCGCCCAGCAAGCTGGGCCGGTTGGCGGGCAGCGCGCGGGCCAGCGTCGCGTCGCTGAGCGGGTAGACGCCGTACTTGCGGGCTTCAGCGTCGAACACGGCCTGCAGCGACGCGAGCTTGTCGGGGTGGTGCGCGGCGAGGTCGACGCCCTGGCTGAAGTCGTCGGCAAGGTGGTAAAGCTCCCAGCGCTCGGTGTCGCCGAAGGGGGTACTGCGCTGAGTGCGGATCCAGGGCAGTCGCCCATGGAAGCACGACGCCATCCAACCCTCGTGGTACACAGCGCGATTGCCGAAGATCTCGAAATACTGAGTGGTTCGCCGGCTGTCCGCGCCGGCGTCGTCGAACGAGTACCGCATGCTGACGCCTTCGATCGGCTTCTGCTCGACGCCGTTGACACGCGCGGGCATCTCGATCCCGATGGCATCGAGGATCGTGGGCACGATGTCGATGACGTGATGGAACTGGCTGCGTTGCTCCCCCGCCGCCTTGATGCCCTGCGGCCACGAGATGGCGAGTCCGTTGCGGGTTCCCCCGAAATGTGACGCCACTTGCTTCATCCACTGAAACGGTGCGTCGAGCGCCCAGGCCCAGCCGACGTTGTAGTGGTTCTCGCAGCGCGGCGTGCCGAAGTCGGCCATGTGGTCCAGTAGCCATTCGGGGTCCTCCGGCAGCCCGTTTTGGAATGCCGGCGAACTCCAGGCGCCGTGTATCGTTCCCTCCGCCGAGGCGCCGTTGTCACCGCACACGTAGATGAACAACGTGTTGTCCCACTGCCCTAACTCGTCGATGGCGTCGATGACTCGCCCGATCTGGGCGTCGGTATGGGCCAGAAAGCCCGCATAGACTTCCATCAGGCGCCTGGCCACCGGCTTGTAGCGGTCGTCGTAGTCCGCCCACGCGGGTATCTGCTCGGGTCGTGGCGTCAGCCGGGCACCGGAGGGAATGATGCCCATGTCGATCTGGCGGGCATATATCTGCTCCCGCAACGCATCCCACCCGTCGTCGAATTGGCCGGCGAACCGCTCTGACCACTCCGGCCACACCTGATGCGGGCTGTGTGTCGCGCCGGGCGCGAAGTACAGGAAGAACGGCTTGTCGGGCGCCGACGTCTTCTGCAGCCGGATCCAGTCGATCGCCTTGTCGGCGAGATCCTCGCTGAGGTGGTAGTCGTCGCGGCCGAGGTACGGCTCAACGGGTGTGGTCTGGTCGTAGAGCGCCGGCTCGTACTGCGAGGTGTCGCCGCCCAGGAAACCGTAGAAGCGTTCGAATCCAAGCCCGGTGGGCCAGCGGTCGAACGGGCCGGCGGGGCCGATCTCCCACGTCGGGGTGAAGTGCGCCTTACCGAACAGCGCGGTGCTGTAGCCGTTCATGCGCAGCACCTGTGCGAGCGTGGCCGTGCTCTGCGGTATCACGCTGTCGTAGCCGGGAAATCCGTAGCCGATCTCGCAGATGGTGCCCATGTGCGCACTGTGGTGGTTGCGTCCGGTCAGCAGCGCGGCGCGCGTCGGCGAGCACAGTGCGGTGGTGTGGAACTGGTTGTAGCGCAATCCGGCTCCGGCGACATGGTCCAGCGCCGGTGTCGGAACCGGCCCCCCGAACGTGGACGCGGCACCGAATCCGACGTCGTCGAGCAGGACCACGACGACGTTGGGCGCACCGGCGGGCGGGTAGGCGATCGACAGTGTGACCGGCGTGGATTCGGCCGCGGAAGGGTTGATGACCCCGCCGAACCGTTCATCCTCGACTGGTAGGTCGACCATCGTGCCTCCTGATTGGGTCTGGACCGGGTTGTTCTGCGGCAGCGGCTTTCTCGATGGTCATTTGTGCACACCTCCGTCGCCGGACGCGACCGCGGTTTGCGCTGTACCCCAACGGCCCGGGCAGGCACTGCGCCGCGCTAGTGCATGCGTAGTGTGCCGCTGAGGTATTGGGCGCGGCAGGCGCGGCGGGCCAGCTTGCCGCTGGTGGTCCGCGGGATAGCACCAGCCGGAAGGAAACGCACATCGGAGACGGTTACACCGTGCCGGTGCGACACCGCGGCCCGGATCGCCTCGATCGCCGGCTGCGGATCATCGTGACTGGTGCGGGCCGCGCGTTCCGCGATGATCACCAGGCGTTGCCCGGTGTTGTCGGTGGCCGGGGCGTCTGAGCCCGGCAGTTCATCAGCCGGCACGGAGAACGCAGTCGCATAGCCGCGACGCACCATCGGCGAGGCTTCCGCGGCGGTGGCCTCGATGTCCTGCGGATAGTGGTTACGTCCGTCGATGGTGACCAAATCGGCAATTCGGCCGGTCACGTAGAGCTCGCCGTCGAGATACGTGCCCAGGTCCCCGGTCCGCAGCCACGGACCCCCGACGGCCGAGCCGTCAGCGTGGCTGCCTTCGCGGAGCCGCGATTTCAGCGTGGCGCCGAATGCTCGCCGGGTTTCATCGGGCAGCCCCCAGTAGCCCCGGCCGACGTTGTTTCCCTGCAACCAGATTTCGCCGACGTCACCGTCGGGCAGTTCTGTTCCGGTAGCGGGGTCGGCGATCACGGCCCATTGGCTGCGGGCAATGCGACCACACGACACCTGTGCCACGGCATTAGGTGCATTCGCCGCGACACGTACCGCATGACCCGCGCCCAGGTGTTCGCGGTCGAGGTACACAGCGGTCGCCTCGGCGGCCGGATCGATGGTCGCGACGAACAGGGTCGCCTCCGCGATCCCGTACGACGGCTTGAACGCTGTAGGCGGTAGTCCATAGGGCGCGAACGCCTTGTTGAAGGTCCGCACGGCATCGATGTTGACCGGTTCGGAACCGATGATCATCACCACGTTTCTGAGGTCGACGTCGTCACCTTGCGCGGGCAGCCCACGCTGTGCGGTCCACTCGTAAGCAAAGTTTGGCGCGGCGGTGACCACACGGCCTTGCCGTGACCCGGCCGCCAAGGCATGAATCCACCGCAGTGGCCTACGGACGAACGCAGTGGGCGACATCAGCGTGGAGTGTCCGCCGTATACCGCGGGAAAGCCGATCATCGACAGGCCCATGTCGTGGTAGAGCGGTAACCAGCTGACACCGTGGGTGTTACGGTCCAGCAGGTCGATCGAGAGGATCATCTGTACCAGGTTGGTGCCCACCGCTCGGTGGGTGATCTCCACGCCGACCGGGGGCCGCGTCGAGCCTGAGGTGTACTGCAGGTGGGAAATATCGTCGATGCCGAGCTCGGTAGGGGCGAACAGTTCCCCCGCCGAGTCGGGTATCTGATCGATGACGATGACTTGCGGCCTGCGAAGCTGCGGGAGATTGGCCAGAAAACTCTCGACCGCCTCCTGCGCCGCCGTCGTCGTCAGCACGGCCGAGGGCTGCGAATCGCGGAGCGCCGTATCGAGACGTTCGGCGTGCCCTGGCAGTTCAGGCGCAAACAGCGGCACTGCGATGGTCCCGGCCTTGACCGCCGCGTAGAAACCTGCCACATAGTCGATACCCTGCGGCGCGAGGACCGCAACCCGCTCACCGCGAGTCGCGGCTTGTTGCACGCGCGCCCCGATGGCCTGCAGTCGGACGCCGAGTTGGGTCCAGGTCACTTCTTCGGCATGTCCAGCTACCGAGCGGCTGTAGTCCAGGTAGCGAAACGCCACGGCGTCGCCGATGTTCGCGATGTTGCGGTCGATAAGAGATATCAGCGTGGTGTCCGGCGGCAACGCGACATTGCCCTCAGCATCGAGGCAGTCCTCGATCTGAAGTAGGCCACGGACACCCGAGGCGTCCTGCCGGGAACCGCAATCCATAAGCGCAGTCTAAGCAAGCCGATCCGGCAGCCCGCTCGCGCTGACTGTGATCGTCGGCACCCGTGCATGGGCTACCCCGTCCGCGCCGACTCGCGACGTCTCATCATGTCCGGTTGCGGGCATCACCGCGAGAACCAAGCGGCCGTCGCATTCGCTGATAGTGGGCAGTCCTGCGATCAACGATCGTTATCATGCTGATTTGCAGTCTATTTCGCGATGTGCCACCGGTGACGGCCCCGTGCGGAGTGGTGTTCGCCGACCTCGCATCAAGCCGAGGTCAGGCAAAAACAGCGCCAGGAGACGCCCTGCTCTACCGGCCCAACCCGGTGGCCGCGGAACTGGGGCGGTAGGGTACGCGCCAGTGCCATTTCAGGGTCATTAGCGGTCTTCACCAGGGAGTTAGGCATGTCGGGTCGGAAGTTTTCCTTCGAGATCACTCGTACCAGTACCGCGCCTGCGCCGACGCTGTTCCGGCTGGTGGCCGACGGTGCCAACTGGTCGAAGTGGGCCAAGCCAATCGTTCTTCAGTCGAGTTGGGCACGCCAGGGTGATCCGGCACCGGGCGGCGTCGGGGCGGTTCGCAAGGTGGGCATGTGGCCTTTGCTGGTACAAGAGGAAACCGTCGAGTACGAACAGGATCGCCGCCACGCCTACAAGTTGGTCGGGCCCCCGACCCCGGCCGAGGACTACTTCGGCGAGGTGGTCTTCACCCCGAATGCGGCCGGCGGAACCGACGTCCGCTGGACTGGCTCGTTCATCGAGAAAGTTCCCGGGACGGGTCCGCTGATGCGGGCTGTGATGGGAGGGGCGGTGCGGTTCTTTGCGGGTCGGCTGGTGAAGGCGGCGGAGCGCGAGTCGAACGGCCGGCGATAGCTCTGATCCCGGGGTTTTCGGGAGCGTTGCCCGGGCTGGCTACCAACCGAGGCGTAGCAGTATCACGTTGGTTATCAAGCTCTTTGAGTGGTGCATGACGGCCGCGTCATACGGCCGCCACGCTTGGATTCAGGTCTATTGGTTGGCCTGTTGCTCGTCCATTTGAGCCTGCTGCATACCTTCGTCAAACTGCTGCTCTGCCGCTTCGTTTTGTTCTTCGTCCAGCTGCTGGAGGGCCTGCTGTTCCTCCTGCTCGGCCTGCTGTTGAGCTTGATCGCTGTCGTCAGCGGCGGCAAAGCCGCCGCTACCAACGGAAAAGTTCGCCTGCGTCTGCGGGAATTGCAGGCCCATCGGGCCGCTGGCCGGTGCCGGTAAGTAAACGGCCATGTCCGTCAGGCGAACTGCTCCTGATCCGAGCACAGTCTCCGTGGCATCGGGACGCGCAGCATCAAATAGCGCGAGCATTGCGACGGCCGCAGCTCCGGCGAAAATTATTTGCATCATTCGTAATTGCCGACGCCGGGCGCCGGCCGCATGGATTTCACGGCACTGGTGGTAAGGGACGGTAGTGGTCATGTTTCAGGTTTGCGCCTTGTTGCTAGCTGCAAGCTGAGAAGCCGCTAACGCTCGAATATGAAATCTCGGCGTCGATCTGAGGCTTGGCGGGTCCAGCCCGTACTCCGTAAGCTTGGCTAAGTGATTGACGTCGTCGTCGCGGGCGCCGGCCCGAACGGGCTGATGCTGGCCGGCGAACTGGGATTGGCCGGGATCCGGCCTGTGGTGCTGGATCCCATGCCGGGGGTCAATCCACTGCGGCGCGCCAATGGCGTTATCGGCCAAGGGGTTCGGATCCTGGACCATCGCGGTCTGTACGGCAGGCTCGCGGGTACCGACGAGCCGCCTCAGCTCAACCCGCGCGCAATGTTTGCGGCGTTCCCGTTGGATCTCACACTGGTGCCGAATTCGCAGGTGTTCCTCCTTCCCGTTCAGCAACCCAGGCTTGTTCAAGTGCTCGCGGAGCGGGCCGTTGAACACGACGTAGAAATCCGTTGGAGTCATGCGCTAGCCGGCTTCGACCAGGACGCCGACGGCGTCACGGTCCATGTCACCGGTCCCGACGGCCCCTACGATCTGCGGGCCAAGTACCTGGTCGGCGCCGACGGCGGCACCAGCATGACCCGGAAGTTGGCCGGTATCGATTTTCCCGGAATGTCGTCGTATGACCTGGTCGCCCGGCTGGGATTCGACGTGCTGCCGCCGGCCGAATGGCTGGATCCGGTCAGCGGAGGGCTGGACACACCCGGGTTTGGTCGTGTCCCTGCCCTGCAGTTCTATCGAGCTGATCGGGGCGTCTTCGCCTACGGTGCGCTCGGGGGCCGGGCGGCCGTGATCGTGTTCGAACTGGACAGCATGGCTCGCGAAGAAGCCCGTGACGACAACGTCGACGACCAGCCCATGAGTCTGGCCGAACTGGAGGCCAGCGCCCAACGCGTCCTGGGTGCCGAGGTGCCGTTGCGACCGGCGTCTGCTGACACACCGCTTGATCTGCGTCGATTCTGCGGCATCAACTCGAGGATCGCGTCCCGTTACCAGCTGGGCCGGGTGCTCCTGGTCGGCGACGCTGCGCACGTCCACTCCCCCATGGGTGGGCCCGGACTCAACCTGGGTTTACAGGATGCGGTGAACCTTGGCTGGAAGCTGGCGGCCATCCTGCACGGACGCGTCGATCCCGCCCTGCTTGCCACGTATGAGACCGAGCGCCGGCCCGCCGCCGAGCGGGTCATCATGCACAGCCGAGCGCAGCTGGCTCTCGTCCGGCCCGGGCCCGAGGTGACAGCGCTGCGCGAACTCTTCGCTGAGTTGATCACCGATCCGGACATCGTCCGCCGCCTCAGCGACCTGATATCCGGGGCCGAAAACCGTTACGCCGCAGACGCCGATGCCCATCCACTCGTCGGGCACTGGGTGCCCGACTTCAGTGTGGCGGATGCCAGTGGGGCATGGCGCGTTGCGGAACTCGCAAGAACCGGACGGCCACTGCTTCTCGATCTCACCGACCGCGGCGAGGTCGCGGCCGCGCTCGCTGACGTCGCCGACCGGCTCACCGTCGCCGCCGGGCGGCCGATCGGGGACGTGGCGGCTACGGCAATGCTGGTGCGTCCGGATGGTTATGTGGCGTGGGCAACGTCGGCAGCCGCGCCCGATCTCGAGGAATTACGCGAACTGCGTGGCGTGCTCGCGACGTGGTTCGGCATTTGAGAGCCGCTACTTGGAATTGAGTTCGTCCTGGTATTTCTTGGCCATGTGCTCGACGGCCTGCAGCTGCGTCTGCGCGAGGTCGTCCCGGACTTGGCCGGCGCGCGCAGCGGCATCCAGCGTCGGTTGCGCCTGCCCCTGAAAATGCGGCATCACTTCAGCGGCAAATAATTCGGCGGATCGCTTGGTTGCGGCCGGATTGGCCCATTCGTGGCCCATCTGCAGCATGCAGCCGAAGCCACCCGACTGGTCCCATACCCGCTGCACCTGCGCCCGCGCCCGCTCCGGTGTACCGATAACACCTGCACCGTTGTCGTTGATGATGTCGATCATCTCGTCGAGCTGCTCCCCCGGCATGGTCATCTGCGGGAAGGCGGCCACCTTCTGGAAATAGCGGAACCACGGTTCGATGCCGAATTTGACTTCCTCGCGTGCCTGCTGGTCGGTCTCGGCGATATGGAACAGCCCGACCAGGCTCCAGTTTTTGCGGTCGACGTGTGTGCCGAACGCTGCCGCGCGCTCTTCGACGATGCCCCAGTGATAGGACAGTGCGTTGAACCCTTCGACGGTCAGCGTCGCCCCGATGGACAGCAGCCCGATGCCGTGCTTGCCGGCCAGCCGCGCGCCTGTCGGAGAGGCGACCGCGGCCACCGCCAGCGGGATCCCGTCCTGGGAGTATGGGGCAAGCTGCAAACGCGCGTCGAAGAGTTCGTGGGTGGCGGTTTTGGCGGACACCGTCTCACCCGCCAGCAGTCGAACGACGATGTCGAGGTTGGTTTCGAGAAGCTCGCGCGTATCGGTGGGGTTGAGTCCGATCATCGCGGAATCGGTGGGTAGTGAGCCGGGGCCCATTCCTCCGATCACGCGACCATGGGTGAGGTGATCCAGCAGCATCAACCGGTCAGCAACCCAGAGCGGGTTGTGGTACGCGAGCGAAATGACGCCGGTGCCAAACCGAATCCGCTTGGCACGCTCCGCAGCGGCGGCGATGAAGATTTCCGGTGAGCTGATGATCTCGCTGCCGGCCGAGTGGTGCTCCCCCAACCACACTTCGTCAAAGCCGAGAGCGTCGAGATGTTCGATGAACTCCAGGTCACGTTGCAATGCGAGCGTCGGATTTGTGCCAGCCCGATGGAATGGGGCGATGAAATATCCGAACCTGAGCTTGGCCATTAGGCTCCCCATGCGGTTGAGTTGCCCCGAACCATAACTCGAATGCGGTGTTCCGCCTAGGCCGCGTTAGTGGTGGATGGTCAGGGGCGCCCTCCGCCCTCGCATACCGGCACGCCCCTCAAAGCACCGGACGTTGGGTCGCGTGCGGCACAACCCTTGGGCCTAACACGCTACGGGCCTCGGCCCTTCATCTGGCGTCCTGGACCTTGCGGTCACTGTTTTGGCTATCGAGAGCAGTCAGCCGTTTTAGGCATGCGCATGATTGCCGAACGGGATCCCGCTGTTGTACGCGGTCGCATGCGCATGGTTGCCGAACGGAATCCCGCTGTTGTACACAGCCGCGGTCGCATGGTTGCCGAACGGAATGCCGGCGGGCTCAGCCACAGTCGACCTCTGGCCGGAAGGTGCTTTGGCGGACGCCAACGCAACGCTAGTCGCAGGGTGCGTCGCCGATGCCGGTGGGCTGCCCAGCGAGCTGACGCCAACACCGCCGAATCCAACCACCGCAACGGCCGTACCACCGAATATCGCAATCATTTTCTTGGTTCCAGCCATCGGACTTCCTCTCATTTCAAGCATGTTGTCGATATGTAAAACGTACGCCTGCGCAACTGTTTCTACAAGAGAGATACTGGTCAAAAAGCCCAGGTGTGGCGGGGTTTACTTTGCCCACCGGTCGGACTCCATACGTCACTCAGGTCGGTGTTTGAATTAACAAGCACCGCCATCGTGATGCCTTGCGGGGCGTCACCTGTGGAGCGATGTTGAGGGGTCGTGTCAAGGCGAGGGATCAGCCGTTGATCGCGCCCTGGCTCTCAAGTGGTCGGATGAATCAACGGGATCTAACGTGGCCGCACTGCGGCAAGATACGCGGTCGCGAAACCACTGCTGCTGTACTGAGCAGGATTCACACGGACTCAGCGGACACTCATTGGACCTGCTACGAGTCGGGTGACTGTTCGACGAACCGGCGGCCGTGGCGGGTTACGAGTACTTCCTTGAGCACCGGGCTGAGTTCTTTCCAGCCGTGCCGGTGCTGCCCCGGAGCGGCTGAATGTGCGCTCTACCCTTCCTTGGTGATCAACTTCCGCAGCGCGACACGGTCGGGCTTCAGCAGCTCGGCGATGTGCGGGTGGTTCACCTCGGCGACGATGATCTCGCCGACCTCTTGGTTGACCTCGCTGAAGATGCCGTGGGATTTCATCTTCGAGGTCTGATAGAGGTTGTCGTCGGTGGGCGTGACGTAGTGCACCGCGTCGGCCTTGAACCGGTGGACGAGCCAGAGGTGGATCAAGGTCATCAGCCGCTTCTTCCGCAGCTCCTCGGCATATGTGTTCTGGTCGCGCACCAACAGGATGGTGCGGCCGCGCCGGTCCTGGATGGGCTGGAAGATCACGTTGGCGAGCTTCTCGTCGTCCGCACCGTAGATGCCGAGCTCGAGCACCTCCGAGCCGGCGCGCTGCGGCCGAAGCCCGACGCGGAGCTTGTCTTTGAGCTGGTAGTGGCCGGACCACATGGCCAGCCATTCCTCCAGCAGCTTGCGCGGCACCTCGGTCTGTACCAGATGCTGGTGCTGGGTAGAGCCCTTGCCCATGGCCTTGGTGGTCGCCGTGCGCCCCGACGAGGCCGCAAGCGCGGCGTCGCTGCGCGGCCCGCCGACCAGGGTTTGCGGCGTGCGGTAGGGGGACTCGACCAGGCGCATCTTGCGCTGCAAGCGAGCCAGCGCCAGCATGCCGTCCTGCCGCAGCGCGGTGGCGAACTCCTCGGCGGCCACACCGTCGATCTGGTGTCCGCCGTAAGTGATGAAGTTGAAGACGAAGCCCATCTTGCCGAGTTCCTCGGGGAAGCGCCGCATCTCCTCGTCGGTCATGCCGGTGGTGTCCCAGTTGAACGACGGCGAAAGATTGTAGGCGAGCATTTGCTCAGGGAACTCGGCGTGGATCGCCTCGGCGAACTGCCGGGCGTCGGCGAGATCCGCGGTCTTCGTCTCCATCCAAAGGATGTCGGCGAACGGGGCCGCCGCCAGCGACTTGGCGATCGCATAGGGTATGCCGCCGCGGATCTGGTAATAGCCCTCGGGGGTCTTCGCCAACTCGCAGTCCCACGGTGGGTCGACGCCTATCTCCTTGGCTTTTTCCCGGGCAGCGTACAGAGAGGCACGCTGGGCGAACTGGCGCCACTCCTCGGGGCTCATGCTGACCGGTTCGCCCTCGCTCTCGTTGAACTCGAGCACCTCCGTCACGGCCTCGCCGTAGGTCATCAACCCGGCGTCATCCTCCCAGGCGGCGACGAACCGCGACTCGACCTGGTCGAAGAGGTCATCGATCGAATCCTGACTGTTCTCTCGCCAGGTGTTGACGGCATCGGAGATCAGGCCCTGGATGCCTTGGCGCTCGAGCCAGGCGTTGGCGGCGGCGTACTCCCCGTCGGCAAGCGCGTAGAGGAGATGGCCATTCAGCTCTTTGACTCCCAGTTCGTAGAAACGCCGCAGCAACGCCAGGAAGCAGGACTTGTAGGAAGGGATGTTCAGGTTGGTGGCGCCGAGCAGGAACGGCTGGTCGCGCTCGTCGGCGCGGCTGTCGATCAGGTTGGCGGCCTCGGCATCGGTGCGGGCGACGATGATGCCGGGCACTCGCATGACGTCGAGCTGGAACCGGGCCGCGTTGAGGCGTTTGATCTGTTCGTCCGACGGCACCAGAACCTTGCCGCCCTGGTGTCCGCACTTTTTGGTGCCCGGGCGCTGGTCCTCGATGTGGTAGCCCGGGACGCCGACCTCGGCGAAGCGGCGGATCAGGTTGCGCACGTGCGGCTCACCGCCGTGGCCGGTGTCTGCATCGGCGATGATGAACGGGCGGTAGTCATAAGCAGGCGTTGTGGCGCGCTTCCGTTTACTCATGTGCAGGCGCTGGTACTGCTGATTGCGGTCGGCGGTGAGCAGGGCACGCACCAGCACCGCGGCGTCGTCGGGCACCTGGCTCAGCGGATAGCTGGCGAGGTCGGGCCCGGGATCTTCGGTGGTGGAGCCCTTAGCTGAGGTTGCCCAACCCCCGAGGTAAATTGCCTCGATGCCCATCCGCTTCATGCTTACCGCCTGGCCGGGCGAGTAGGGACCGAACGTAGTGACGCTCTTTTTGACGGCGAACAGCTCGCGCAGCCGGTCATAGAAAGCAGCCGCTGCGTCGCGTGCCACCGTGTAGTCGGTGGGGATGGTGCCGCGTTGCTCTACCACTTGGCGGGCTGTGTAGAGGCGGGTAATGCCGGCAAAGCGCGGGCCGTCGAAGTATCGCTGCGTGGCGGCGACATCGTGTTCGAACGGTGTCCGGACCTCAGTGTCCGTGTCGATGATGGCCATTGCTTACGCTCCTCTTCAGCAGGATTCCGCCCTCCGAAAGTCTATCCCCGGAGCCACCGTTTCAATCAGGGTCCATAGTCCCGAGCCAAAACAGTTGTCACGTGCCGGACTCCGAGAGCTGTCGACCGCCGGATCGGCTGCGGCCCGACCCGAGACGGGCGCAGCTCGTCGCCGGAGCGGTACGGTTGAGCGGGCCGCGGGGTGGTCTACCCGGGCCGGTGACGTGCGTCGCGGCGCCCACGGCGTCATCCACAAGAATTCCAATGTGATTGCAGGGCAATAATTTTCCGCCGAACGCCCGCCTGACAGGCCAAAGCCGGATCAAGCCGGGGCCGGCGGTCAGCGGAGCTCGACGCCGGCACGTCGGCTCAGCCAATCCCGCTGACGGCGGATGAACTCCGCGTCGACGACGTTTCCGTGGCCCGGGACATAGAGGGCTTGAGCTCCGCCGACCGCCAGTATCCGATCCAGTGTTGCCGGCCAGGCGGCCACGTCGGAGTCGGCGTCGATTGCGGGGTCGGCGGACTCCTCGACCAGGTCACCGGTGAACACCACCACCTGGTCGTCATCGTCTGCCCCGGGCACCACCACCACCAGGTCCGACCTGGTGTGGCCGCGGCCCAGGTGAGTGATCGTCACGGTGCGGCCGCCGAGGTCGATGACGGCGTCGTTGATCCCGTGCTGCGGCGGCCGCAAGGCTGCGATTGCACGGTCGATCTCGGCGATGTCCGCGCCGTAGCGCAGCGCGTCGTCGCGAAGTTGGCCGGTAGCCGACGACAGGTATTCGGCAACCTCGGGTGCGCAGTAGACATCGGCTCCGGTGAAAACCGAGGAACCCAGTACGTGGTCGAAGTGCTTGTGAGTCAACACGATATGGCTTACCGGGCGTCCCGCGAGCAGCCGAACGTCGGCGTCGATCGCGGCCGCTTCGGTGAGCGTGGTACCGGTGTCGACGAGCAACGCTCCGGTACTGCCCCGCACCAGCCCGATGGTGACATCGCAAAACGGTAGCCGACAGCGGTAAACGCTGCCGGTCAACCGTTCCCAGGCGAAATGCATTAAAGAGCAAAGTAGCCGCACCCCGCCTCACCGGCGGTCGCGGCCCGAAATGCAATCCGGGAATGTCGTGACGCCGGTCATGCACGCCCGCGAGAGCCAGAACGCGTCGGAAATAATTGACATGTCGGAAATTCCCGACGTATAGTGGTGGTCGTGGCCGGCACCGACCGTATCTTTCTCGCCCTGGCGAACCCGGTGCGGCGCGAACTGCTGGAGATCCTCACCCGGCAACCACTGTCGGCGGGGGAACTCAGCGATCGGTTCGAGCTCAGTCGACCGGCAATCGCCGAGCATCTCAAGGTGCTGCGCGAGGCCGGGTTGGTGGCCGACGAGCCGCACGGCCGCCGGCGTATCTACCGGCTGACCGCAGAACCACTAGCGGAGCTGGGTGAGTGGCTGCATCCGTTCGAGAAGTTCTGGCGCGCCCGACTGGCCAAGCTCGCCGAGGCGGCAGAGGAGCTGCAATGACTGAGACGTCCACGTCTGCGACGATCCGTGTTGACCAATTCGTCGCGGCGCCGCCGGCCAAGGTGTGGCGGTTGCTGACCGAGCCGGAGCTGATGCGAGGGTGGTGGGCCGAGGGGCAGGTGGCGGCGGTGGTTGGCCACCGTTTCACCCTCGACATGCCCGGCTACGGCAAGCAACCGTGCAAGGTACTCGAGGTCGATCCACCGCACCGCTTCGTCTACACCTTCACCCCGGCATGGACCCTCACCTGGCGCCTTGAGGCCGAAGGCACCGGTACCCGAGTGTTTCTGGAGCACAGTGGTTTCGACCCGGACGACAAACGGATGGCCGATGCCTTCAAGCGCATGAGCGCCGGCTGGCGCGACGTCGTTCTCCCCCGCCTTGCCGGGGTCGTGCGGGGGGCCCTTCAACTTCCGTAGTGCAGGAATGAACCGACTCCGTCGTTGCGTCGCGGCATGCTAGTCCCGCTCGCAGCGGCCCGATGAGCCCGACCAGGAGGGAATACCATGCGCGCAATCGTCATCACCAAGCATGGCGACCCATCGGTCCTGCAGGTGCAGCAGCGTCCCGAACCGCCGCCGCCGGGCCCAGGCCAGCTGCAGGTCGCCGTGCGTGCGGCGGGGGTGAACTTCGCCGACCACCTCGCCCGCGTCGGCATGTATCCCGACGCGCCGAAACTTCCCGCGGTGGTTGGTTATGAAGTCGCCGGGACGGTCGAGGCCGTCGGCGATGGCGTCGACCCGAACCGCATCGGTGAACGGGTCTTGGCAGGTACACGATTCGGTGGCTACGCCGAAATTGTCAACGTCGCAGCGCGCGATGCTGTGGTGCTCCCGGATGCGCTGAGCTACGAACAGGGCGCCGCGGTCCCGGTCAACTACTCGACCGCATGGGCGGCGCTGCACGGCTACGGATCGCTGCGCGCCGGCGAGCGGGTGCTGGTGCACGCCGCGGCCGGTGGTGTCGGGATCGCGGCTATCCAGTTCGCCAAAGCCGCCGGGGCCGAGGTGCACGGCACCGCGTCGCCCGGAAAACACCAGAAGCTGGCCGAGTTGGGTGTGGACCGTGCAATCGACTACCGCCGCGACGGCTGGTGGCAGGGCCTTGGCCCGTATGATCTGGTGCTCGACGCGCTCGGCGGAACGTCGCTGCGGCGTTCCTACAATCTGCTGCGCCCCGGCGGAAGGCTTGTCTGCTACGGGGTTTCGGCGATGCAGCAGGGCGAGAAACGCTCGTTGCGCAGGGCGGCTCCGCACGCATTGTCGATGCTGCGCGGCTTCAATCTGCTTGCCCAACTCACCGACTCCAAAGCCGTGATCGGTCTGAACATGTTGCGGCTGTGGGACGATCGCGGCACGCTCGAGCCGTGGATCACACCACTGACCAGGGCGCTCGACGACGGTACGATCTTTCCGGTCGTTCACGCGGCCGTGCCGTTCGCTGAAGCGCCGCAAGCGCACCGGATTCTTGCGGCACGGGAGAACATCGGCAAGGTTGTGCTGGTGCCGTGATCTGGGGGCTGCCTGGTGCCCGGTCGTTGGCTATGTTTTCTAGATGGCTGTCACCGAACGTCGCGAAGTCGTCATCGAGGCGACGCCGGACGAGATCCTCGACGTGTTGTTCGACATCGAGTCGTTGCCAGAGTGGTCCTCGGTGCATCAGCAGGTCGACGTTCTCGAGCGCGACGACCGGGGGCGCCCGAGCAAGTCTCGACAGGTCGTCAAGATTGTGGGCGTCAGCGATGAGCAGGTACTGGCCTATTCCGTTCACGACGACGGCGTGAGCTGGACGCTGGTCAGTGCCAAACAGCAACGGGCGCAGGACGGCCGCTACACGCTGACCCCCGAGGGGGATTCCACCCGGGTCCGTCTGGACCTCACCGTGGACCTGTTCATGCCGGTTCCGGGGTTTCTGATCAAGCAGGGCGCCAAAGGTTTGATGGATGTGGCCACCAAGGGCCTGCGTAAACGGGTGCTCGAAGTCAAGAAGCATGGCAAGTAGCCGATCAGCTTTGCGCCGCGGAGTGGACACCACGGCATCGTCGCGGCGACCGGACCAAGGTTGATCAGCCAACTGATTCCGCGAGTGCGCCATCTGACGGTGCCGGCCGTGCCTCGATCGCTACGCGGGCTTGGTAGCAATCACAGTCTTGATGATCACTGCGTAGAGGTGGTGCCATTCCGGGTGCTGCAGTCCCGCGCGGAGCAGCAACCGGTTGGCTCTGCGTTTGGTGCGGGCCTTACCTCGGCGGCTCGTGAGCAGTGTGGGCAGCAGCCAGCAGGAGAACTGGTCGACCAGAACAAGTCTTCCGCCCGGACGCAGGACGCGCGCGCATTCCCTCAGACCGGCTTGCTGGTCGGACCAGTGATCGAAGGAGGTGGTGCTCACGATCAGGTCGATTGCGCCGTCGGGGTAGGGCAATTGCTCGGCCACTCCAACGGCGAACGCCACTCGTGTGTCGTGCCCGAGGCTGTTGGCAACCTCAATCATCCGGGGTGC
The DNA here is from genome assembly GCA_963848535.1 of uncultured Actinomycetota bacterium. GTDB lineage: Bacteria > Actinomycetota > Actinomycetes > Mycobacteriales > Mycobacteriaceae > Mycobacterium. Next base: position 327,237 of record CAWKEM010000017.1, on the reverse strand, counting down.
GGCGTCGATGCCGGTGAACTCCGCACCGTCGGGATAGTGGCCGGCGAGAACGCGGAGGAGGTGGCCGGTACCGCACCCGAGATCGAGCACGCGATTCGGGGATCCGGCATCGGCGATGACCAATTGGGCTGTGCGATCAATGATTTCGTGGTGCAAGCGCCCTCGCCAGCCGAGGTCGTAGCCGTCCGCTCGATCGTCGAATGCGGCCACGTCTCGATACGGCGCCGTAGCCTCGCGGGGTCGGCTTTCGTGCCTGCGTGTCATGGTCGGGCCGCCTCGGTGCGCAGGCCGGCCAGCCAGGCCCGCTCGGCCTCGTTGCGCCGGATCAGTTCCTCGGTGACCAACCCACCCCACCGTTCATCCCCCGCGCGCTGCTGCAGCATGCGGAGTCGCTCAAGGCGCGCACGGATGGCCTCATCGCGGGCGGTCAAGACGGCCAACCGCTCGGTGGGGGTGAGCAACTGGAACTGACCGATGCGGGTCAAGAACTCCGTGTCGTCGCCGGCCTCCTCGGCGGGTAACTCCGCGAGCAAGTCATGTAGCAGTTCTCGCCCGAGATCGGCGAGCGCGTAGACGTGCCGCGGCGGGCGGCTCGCCTGCTGCTCGGCGGTTTTGGTCACCGCGCCTGCTTCCTCAAACCGGCGCAGCGCGGGATACAGCGTGTTGTTGTTCAACACCAACCCCACCGTCATCTCGATTCGTTTGCGTAGCTCATAGCCGTGAGCCGGGCCTGCGAACAGGTGCCGCAAGATCAGGACGTCGACGTACGACATACGTCCAGCCTATACTAGGTTAGACTGGACTAATAGTCGGAAACGTGCACGAAAGGCGTCGGGCAGACGGCAAGGAAACCGCTTCCTTCTCCGGCCGGGGTCAGCGACACTTTTTCCTATGAAATCCTCAACGGCACGCACACTTCAGCACATCGCATGTGTCGTCGCGGGGGCGGCACTGCTGCCGGCGTTGGTCTGCTGCGGTGGCCACGGTGGCAGTCGAATGACCGCACCACTCACGCCGAAGGTGACGACGGTCGCACGCAGTATCGCGGACGCTCCGGCCGGCGGGCCCCTGTCGATCACCAGCCCGGCGTTCGCCAACGGTGCGCCGATCCCGGTGCAGTACACCTGCAAGGGAGCCAACATAGCGCCGCCGTTAACGTGGTCGGCGCCGTTGGGGACGGCACTTGTTGTCGACGATCCTGACGCGGTACGCGGACCGTACATTCACTGGATCGTCATCGGAATCCCCCCGGGCTCCGGCAGCACGGGCGATGGTCAGATTCCGGGTGGCGGGAGCAGCCTGCCGAACACCGCCGGCCAGCCTGCCTACACGGGGCCGTGTCCGCCGGCGGGCACCGGGACACACCACTACCGCTTTACTCTCTACCAGCTTCCCAACACGTACGAACTCCCGGCGGGGTTGGCCGGTGGGCAAGCGGCGCAGACTATTTCAAGCGCCGCAACCGGACAGGCTCAGCTCGTCGGAACGTTCGGGGGCTGACGCGGTAGCGGTCGGCGGCTATCGAGATTCCAGGTCGTCGAGCGCCTGGTAGGCGGCGTTGTACCCGGGAATGAAGGTGATGCCCGGGCCGCCGTGGCATCCCGCGCTGCCGAGGTACAGGCCGTCGATCGGAATCGGAAAGTCGAGAAATCCTTTGGGGCCGGGGCGATTGGGTCCCATCAGATCCGGGTGCAACAGGCCGTGGCAGAAGTCACCGGCGGGTGCCCCGAACATCGTGTTCATGTGGTAGGGCGCAAACGTGATGTGGCGGATCACGATGTCTTTGAAGTTGGGGGCGAACCTGGCGATTTTGTCGATAACACGTTCTGCCATCTCATTTTTGAGGTGCCCATGCTGGTCACGGCTGACTTCGACAGGGAAGGCGTAGGCGTATGCGCTCGCGGCGTGCTTACCCGGCGGCGCAAGGCTCGGATCGTGCACGGAGGGGATCTGCATTCCCATCGACGGGTTGTCCGGAACGATCCCCCGCCGGCAGGTTTCCCATTGCAGCTGTTGCTCTTCCGGCGAGCCGAAAATGCCGACCGATTGTTGCATGCCGGCTTCGTTCAACACCTCGTAGGGCGGCGCGAACTCCGGCAGCCCATCGAGAGCGAAGTGGATTTGCACGAAAGAGGCGCGGTGATCGCGACCAGACACCCGCGACAGCAGTTCGGCGGGAACGTGTTCCGGCGCGATGAGCTCGTCGAGGGTGACATCCGGCGCCAGGTTGGACACCACGATCGGTGCGGTGAGCGTCGACCCGTCACGCAGCCGTACGCCCGTCACCGCACCGTGGTCGACCAGAATCTGCTCGACCTTGGTGCGGAATCGCAGGTCGCCGCCGTGGGAGACGAAGAGCTCACGTAGATGCTCGGTGAGCGCGCCGATGCCACCCTTGAGCTTGGTCATCATCGCCGTGCTGTCGTCGGGCACCGCGAGGGCGAACGCTAAGCAGGTGGCGCTGCCCGGTGTATAGGGTCCGCGGTAGGTGGAGTTGACAGCCAAAAACGCGAGCATCCCCCGCATGACTGCGTGTTTTTCCGTGTCGGGCAGGAAGCGGTCGATCACATCCATCGCCGACCCGAACAGCATTTCGTGAATCGCGCGGCGTTCGGCGTCGTTGGTCGCGCAGGCATACATCTCGTCGAGGGTCTTGGGAGGTTTGCGCACGTCGAACCGACCGAGCGCCCGTGCCGGTCCCTGGCTCCAGCCGATCAATTCGGCCATGCCGGTGACGGCCTCCACGCCATGTTTCTCGGCGAGGTGTGTCATCAGTTGCATCGGGTCGCGGTAGAAGATCATCGGTTCTTCGCCGCACTCCCCGATGTTGGTCGACATCACCTCGGGCTCCACGGTTGGCAGGGTGTCGAGTCCGAGTTCCTTGCTGATCTGGCTTGCCGTGGGGAACTGCACCGAACCGGCGATCTCGTACCGGAAGCCGTCGATCAGTTCGACCGTCGCCGCCATGCCGCCGGCGTAAGTGTTGGCTTCCAGGCACGCGGTGCGCAGGCCCGCGCGTTGCAGAACCGTCGCGGCGGTCAACCCGTTGTGCCCGGCACCCACCACGATCGCGTCAAAGTCCGTCTTGCTCATAGTTGTGGCCCTGTCCTCCCTCGGGTTAGCGCGTGCCCAGAATATGTCAGTCATGACATGATTGGAAGATGTCAGTTCTGACGAGCGGTGGCTGGGATACGATCGGCGTGACATGACCGCGCCGGCCAACCGTCATGAGCTACGTCGACGATCAACGCATGAGGCACTGCGCCAAGCTGCGTTGAAAAGCTTCGCCCGCAAGGGATTTGCCAATGTCACCGTAACGGAGCTGGCTCGAGAGGCCGGCGTCACCGAACGAACCTTCTTCCGGCATTTTCCGACCAAGGAAGCGGTCCTGTTCCAGGATTACGAGACACACTTGGAATGGCTCGCCGACGCGCTTTCGCAGCGTCCGCCCTCTGAGTCGCTGTTCGATGCGGTGCTGGCCAGCGTTGCGACGTTCCCGCACGATCTCGAAGTGGTCCGGCAGGCCGCGACCGCCCGCGCGGAGTTGATCAGCGCCGACCGCATCGAGAGTCATCTGCGGGTGGTGCAGTCGTCGTTTGCCCACGTGCTGACCGAATTCGTCCGGAACCGGCAGCCGGATGTGTCGAACATCGACCTCGCGGCCGAGGTCGCGGGTTCGGTTCTCGCAGCGGCCCTTGTGGTGGCAGTTGAGAATTGGGGCCGCACGGGCTGTACTGGCGACCTCGGCGAAGTTGTGGCCGCAGGCCTGGATTTGGTTCGCTCCGGTTTGGCGGCGCTGGCCTAACCGGTCGCGGTCCGCCGGGCCGCGAACATCCGGGTGGACGGCTAGACAGCCGCGTTGAGGATTTGGTTTGCTCGACTCGGCAACCGCCTTCACCGGGTAGGAGTTGGCCCGACTCACCGTGCCGGATGGCTCTGGTGACCAAGCCGGCACGGCGCAATCGACCTTTGAGGAAAAGGCGGGAAGGACGGCATGGACATCGCTTCAGTCGACGAATTGCTGACCACCACGCGTTCGGTGCGCAAACGCCTCGACCTGAACCGGTCGGTCGGTCGCCAGGTGATACTCGAATGCATACGGCTGGCGATGCAGGCGCCCACGGCGAGCAACGCGCAGGACTGGCGCTGGCTGGTGATCACCGATGCCGACAAACGCGCCGCGATCGCCGACATCTACCGCAGCATCGGCGCTCAGTATTTGGCGCAGCTCGCCGAGAGCGAGTCCGATCCGCAGACCCGGCGCGTCTACCGCGGCGCACTAGGCCTGACCGACACCCTGGCCCAAGTCCCGGTGCACGTCATCCCCTGCCTGCAGCGTCGCATCGACGGCAGCAATCTGCTGACTGCCGCGTCGGCCTGGGCATCGATCATTCCGGCCGGCTGGAGTTTCTTGCTGGCCCTGCGGTCCCGAGGACTGGGATCGGTGTGGACGACCATGCATCTCGCCAAGGAACGAGAGGTGGCCGAGCTGCTCGGCATCCCAGCCACGGTCACGCAGGCTGCGTTGTTCCCGGTGGCTTACACGATTGGCACCGACTTCCGGCCGGCCTCCCGGCCGCCCGCGGAGACCGTCACCTTCTGGGACAGCTGGGAAGAACGCTGACGCCGGGCATAACCAGCGCGAATGCCGGTCGCGTCGTGACCACTGGTTACGTGTCGAGGACGGCGGTGCGGTAAGACCCCTTGCTAACAGGCTGATCTCATACCGATGAAATAGGCTGCTGGTCGCGGTACGCTGCTGTTCTATGGGGTTTAAGACAGGAGTTCCCGTTGCGGCAAGGTTCGCCGTCGCGGGACTGATGATCGCGGGCTGGACCGCGTCGGTGGGTGTTGCCGGCGCCGATCCGGACCCGACGCCATCGTCACCGTCAGCAGCACCGTCGCCGGCGCCGGCCTCGGCAACCTCACCGGCACCATCACAGTCGCCGTCACCGGCACCGGCAGCGAAGTCGACTATGGACCACGACGGCACCTATGCGGTAGGCGCCGACATCGCGCCGGGCATATATAGCTCAGAAGGACCTGTCGGCAACGGCACCTGCTATTGGAAGCGGATGGGCAACCCCGACGGGGCCCTCATTGACAATGCTCTGAGCAAAAAGCCGCAGGTAGTTCAGATCGATGCGACAGACAAAGCGTTCAAGACCTCAGGCTGCCAGCCCTGGCAGTCGACCCCGGACGCCACTCCGCCCGTTACCACCCCTGGACCGCTCGCCAGCGCCCAACTGCAAAACGGTCTGGGCATCCTCAATGGGGTGCTCGCCCCGCATGGACCGCAAGTTCCCCATTCCTGACGGTCCTGTCCGGGCCCGACGCGACGAGCCACCACCGCGCGGCTGATCCGTTTTCGCTACGGTGGCGCCGTGGCCAGTGTGCAGCAGATCATCGTGGTTGGCGCCGGGGTCAGCGGGCTGACCTCGGCCCTGTGTCTGGCCGAGGCGGGGTGGCCGGTACGGGTCTGGGCTGCCGCAATGCCGCAGCAGACCACCTCGGTGGTGGCGGGTGCGGTCTGGACACCCCCGCGCCCGGCGGAACGTGCCACCGAGACGCTGGGCTGGACCGAACACTCCCTGCACGTATTTCGTGAACTGGCTGATGACTCCGGCTCCGGCGTGCGTATGGCGCCGGCGCTGTCCGTCGGTGAACTAACTGCGACAGAGGCGATGTCGTCGGCGGCCAAGCTGATCCCCGACTTGCGGCCGGCAGACCCGGCCGACATCCCCGAGGGCTTTGGTGTCGGGTTTCGCGCCACCGTGCCGATGATCGACATGCCGCAATACCTCGACTACCTGACGCGGCGGCTGACCGCGACCGGCTGCGAAATCGAGGAACATCCGGTGCGGTCACTGGCCGAGGCCGCCGACCAGGCACCGATAGTGGTCAACTGTGCCGGTCTCAGTGCGGGAGCGCTGACCGGTGACGACACGGTGAGACCGCGGTTCGGCCAGCATGTTGTGTTGACGAATCCCGGTCTGGAGCAACTGTTTCTGGAGATCAACAGCGGACCGGAATGGACCTGCTATTTCCCCCACCCACAGCGCGTGGTGTGCGGTGGCATCAGCATTCCCGGCAAGTGGGACACCACCGCGGACCCCGAGGTGACCGAGCGGATCCTGCAGCGTTGCCGCCGGATCGAGCCGCGGCTTGCCGACGCCGAGGTGATCGAAACGATCACCGGGCTGCGCCCCGACCGTCCGACGGTGCGGCTGGAGGCTCAGCCGCTCGGGCGAGCGCGGTGCATCCACAACTACGGGCACAGCGGTAACGGCGTGACCTTGTCCTGGGGTTGTGCGCGCGACGTGCTGCGCCTGGTATCCAACGGTGACGGGCAGACACGGTGAGCATCGACTACCGGCTGGATGCTCACATTGCCACCATCACGATCAACCGTCCCGAGACGCGCAACTCGCTGGACATGGAACATTTCCGCGATTTGGCCCACACGTGGGCCGCATTCCGCGACGACCCCGGCGCCTGGGTCGCGGTGATCACCGGCGTCGGGCCTGACTTCTGCACCGGTGCCGACCTGAAGAAATTCATCCCGGAACTGACCGGTGAGCTACCGCAACCCGAAGGGTGGGACAAGCTCGACGCGATCCACGCCGTGTTGCACCGATTCCCGGTGTACAAGCCGATCATCGCCGCGGTGAACGGCACCTGCGTCGCGGGCGGATTCGAGATGTTGAGCTCCACCGACATCCGAGTGGCGGTACCCGAAGCACGATTCGCAGTGATGGAGCCGAAGCGCGGACTTTTCGCCGGCGGCGGGAGCACGGTCCGGCTGCCGCGTCAGATGCCCTACCCGCTCGCCATGGAGCTGCTGTTGACTGCCGACATGGTTGACGCGGAACGAGCGTTGGCCATGGGACTGATCAATCGGGTCGTCCCGGCAGACCAGCTGATGGACACCGCGTATGACTACGCCGAGCGCATTGCAGCCAACGCGCCGCTCGCGGTGTTCGCGACAAAACAGTCAGCCGTCGAAGGTTTGGCGCTCGACCTCGAGTCCGCGTACCACAACGAGACCCGGCACAGCGACCGCGTTTTCGCGACCGAGGACGCCAAAGAAGGGCCACGTGCCTTCGCCGAGAAGCGACCGCCGCGGTGGCAGGCCCGCTGAGCCTTCAGGCGCGAGTGCGGCTGCCGACGTCACGAACAACCAGCGAGAGCACCCAGCTCACGATGGACAACACGATCGCGGCCCAGATCGCGGTCCACCAGAAATGGTCGATCTGCAGTCCCCAGTGGGTGGTGTGTTCGGTGATCCAGGCGGTGATCCACAGCATCAATGCGTTGATGACGACGTGGAACAGGCCAAGGGTCACGATGTACAGCGGGATCGACAAGATCTGGACGATCGGCTTGATGAACGCGTTGACCAGACCGAAGATCACGGCGACGACGAAGATGATGCCGACCCTCTCCAGCTTCGTGTCGCCGCCCACGAAGCTCAGGCCGTGCACGAAGAGGGTGACGATCCACATGGCGAATCCGGTCAATGCGGCGCGAAGCAGGAATGGACCCATGTCGGAAATCCTGCCACCGGAGGTCGCCAGAAGTTGGTATCCGGGCCGAATTGGATGTCGGCGATCGCGCGGTGACGAAGCGGATCAGTTCAGGCCGTAGAAGCGCTGCGCGTTGCGCCCGCCGATCTTTTCCCGAGCCTCCTCGCTGATATCCGTGCGGGTTCGCAGGGGTCGAGTGCTCTCCGGCCATTCGCCGTCCCAGTGCGGGTAGTCGCTGGCGAACATGATGAAATCGGCGCCCAGCGCGTCGATCACGCCGGGCAGGATCGGTTCCTCCGGCTCGCACGTCACCCAGATGTTGCCTGCGGCCAGATAGTCCTGCGGATCGCGGCGCCAGCCGCGCTCGACCCATTCACCCCGCTTCTCGTAATGCTCGTGCAGGCGATCGATGAAGAAGGGGACCCAACCGGCGCCCGCCTCCAGGAAGGCGACCCGCAACTTCGGATGGCGCTCGAAGACACCGCCGGAGACCAGTGCGGTCATCGCCGTCATCTGGTCGAACGGAAAACTGATGCAGTGCACCTGAATGTAATTGGTGAAGCGGTCGACGCCGATCTTCGGCAGATGTATGCCCGGGGCGCCGTGTACACCCAGCGGCATCCCGAGTTCGACGGCGGCGGCGTAGAACGGGTCGAGGTCGGGGTGGTCGAGGTTGCGGGTCTTGAGTCCCGGCGGGACGAGAGTCGCTACCAGCCCGAGGTCTTTGGCCTCGGTCATGACGTCGATCGCCACCCGGCCGTGCTCGATCGGGGTTACGGCGACGCCGCGCAACCGGCCGCCCGACGGGGCGCAGAAATCCGCAATCCACTGGTTGTAAAGCCGCGCGAACCCCGCAGCGAACCCGGGGTCTTCCAGGCTGGGCGCGCACAGCCCGAGGCTCGGATACAGCACCATCGTGTCGATGTGGTCGCGATCGGCGTCGGCAAGCACCCCTTCGGTCGACCGGCAATTGATACCGGCCGCCTTGCTGATCCCGTGTTCGGGTGGGCACCCGGCGCCCGGGCCCTGGTCCTCCGGATAGTTGCGGCCTTCGAACGTCAACCGCCGCCCGTCGGCGCTGGGCTTGATGTGTTGCGGCCAGCGTTTGATTGCTTCGATCGCCAGCGAGGAGTTCTCGGCCACGTGTCCGTCGGCGTCGATGATCCGCATGCATCCGCAACTTACTCTCGTGCATCACGCGTTCAAACGGCTCGCGCCATCGGGTCTGGTACTGCACGATGCTGACGTGGCAACGCAACGGATCACCGCCGATCAGCGAAACTCGTTCATCGCCGCGTTGTTGGGCTGGACGATGGACGCCTTCGATTACTTCATCGTGGTGCTGGTCTATGCCGACATCGCAAAGACGTTCCATCACAGCAAAGCCGAAGTTGCGTTCGTCACGACGGCCACCCTGGCCATGCGCCCGGTCGGCGCGCTGCTGTTCGGGCTGTGGGCCGACCGCGTCGGTCGGCGGCTCCCGCTGATGGTGGACGTGATGTTCTACTCCGTCGTGGGATTTCTGTGCGCGTTCGCGCCCAATTTCACCGTGTTGGTGATCCTGCGGCTGCTGTACGGCATCGGGATGGGTGGTGAGTGGGGGCTGGGCGCCGCGCTGGCCATGGAGAAGGTTCCGGTCGAGCGACGCGGGTTCTTCTCCGGGCTGTTGCAGGAGGGTTATGCGTTCGGCTATCTGCTGGCGAGCGTTGCATCCCTGGTGGTGATGGATTGGCTCGGGTTGTCCTGGCGCTGGCTGTTCGGCCTGACCATCATCCCGGCCCTGATCAGCCTGATCATCCGATACCGGGTGGAGGAGTCCGAGGTGTGGGAAGCCGCGCAGGACCAGATGCGGCTTACCAGCACCAGAATCCGCGACGTGTTGCGCGACGCGGCGATCATCCGCCGATTCATCTACCTGGTGCTGCTGATGACCGCTTTCAACTGGATGAGCCACGGGACGCAGGACGTCTACCCGAGCTTCCTGACCGCAACCAGTAACCACGGCGCCGGCCTGCCCAGCGCGACCGTCAAGTGGATTGTCGTGGTCTACAACGTCGGCGCCATCATCGGCGGACTTGTCTTCGGCACGCTGTCGCAGCGGTTCAGCCGCCGCTACACCGTCGTTTTCTGTACGCTGTTAGGGCTGCCGATCGTGCCGCTGTTCGCCTACTCGCGCACCGCGGCAATGCTGTGTGTCGGCTCGTTCCTGATGCAGCTCTGCGTGCAGGGCGCATGGGGCGTGATTCCCGCCCATCTGACCGAGATGTCGCCGGATGCCATCCGGGGCCTCTACCCCGGCGTGACCTACCAGCTGGGAAATCTGCTGGCGGCGTTCAACTTGCCCATCCAGGAACGCCTGGCCGAGTCGCACGGCTACCCCTTTGCGTTAGCGGCGACGATCGTGCCGGTGCTGATCGCGGTCACTGTACTGACGCTGATCGGCAAGGACGCCACCGGAATCCGCTTCGGCACTGCCCAAAGCGCTTTCCTCCCAACCGAAGTGACGTGACATTATTCGGTGTTGCTCAGCGTGCGCCGCAGCAGGTGCATCGCCACCGTCGTCGAGCGCTCTCTGATGTCGGACCGGTTACCGGGGAGCCGCAGTGTGCGGGTGTCCGTCCGGCCGTCTGCACGCATCACAGTGAAACAGACCGTTCCCACCGGTTTTTGCTCCGTGCCCCCGCCCGGGCCGGCGATTCCGGTGATCGCGACAGCGGTGTCGGCGCCGAAGCGCCGCAGCGCGCCCGCCGCCATCGCCTCGGCCACCGGCTCGGACACCGCGCCATGCGCCTCGATCAGCGCCGGGTCGACACCGAGAAGCTCGGCCTTCGCCTCGTTCGAGTAGGCCACCACACCGCCCGCCACATAGTCCGACGAACCGGGCCGGTCGGTCAGTCGCGCTGCCAGCAGCCCTGCGGTGCAGGATTCCGCCGTCGCAATCCGGTGGCCGGCCAGTAATCGCGCGACCAGATCGTCCACCCTGGAACCATCTTCGGAATAGAGCTGCTGTCCGTGCTGATCGCGCAGCAGCTGCATCAACGTCGCGTAGCTGTCGGTGGCGTCCGGCTCGTAGCGGGTGACCATCTCAATCTCGCCCCGCCGCAAGCAGGTGGTGATCTCGAGCGACTCAAAGCCGGGTACGGATGCCGCGGCGTCTCGCAGTGTCTCGGCCAGACTCGATTCGGGCAGCCCGAACATCCGGACGGTCTCCTGCAGGTAGATCGTTCGGCCCGCGATTGCCTGCTGTGCCGCGGGGGTCTCGATGGCCTTGCGCCACATGGGCTGCAGCTCGCGCGGCGGTCCCGGAAGCACGATGACGGTGGGCGTGCCGGGCACCACCACGCCCGGTGCGGTGCCCACCGGATCGAGCACCTGCGATCCGGCGGGGATCATGGCCTGCTTGCGGTTGGCGGCGCGTACCGCGTCGAAGTCGCCCGGATCGAAATGCTTCATGAGCGATCTGAGGATGGCGGCGATCTTGTTCTCCACCTCGTCGTCCAACACCAACTCACGGCCACAGAAGCGCGCCACGACCTCGACGGTCATGTCGTCGGCTGTGGGCCCGAGGCCTCCGCTGGTGACGATCAGGTCCACGCCCTCCTCGGCCATGAACCGCAGCTGCGCCTCGATGTCGCCTGCGCGGTCACCGCAGATGGTGATGTGCGCCAGCTCGACGCCCAGCTCCAGCAGACGATCGGCGATCCAAGGGCCGTTTGCATCCTGGACCCGCCCGGTCAGGACTTCGGTTCCGGTGACGACGATGCCTGCGCGTGCGCTCACCGGCATGAGCCTAGTGGCGCATTGGTGGGTCGCGTGAAGAAGCCGATTGCTTGTCCGCGAGACAATGAGCCGATGATCGAGTTAGAAGTATCGCAGGCAGACGTGACAACGCTCGAACTCGACGCGATCGCCAATGCGGCCAATACCCAACTGCGGCACGGCGGTGGTGTCGCGGCGGCAATCTCTCGCGCCGGCGGGCCGGAAGTGCAGCGGGAATCGACCCAGAAGGCCCCGATCGGGCTCGGGGAAGCAGTCGAGACCACGGCCGGTGACATGCCGGCGCGATACGTAATCCACGCGGCGACGATGGAGCCCGGCGGCCCGACGTCGGCCGACGTCATCGCGCGAGCCACCGGTTCTGCGCTGCGCAGGGCCGACGAGCTCGGTTGCCGCACCCTGGGGCTGGTCGCGTTCGGTACCGGCGTCGGCGGCTTCCCGCTCGACGACGCGGCGCGACTGATGGTCGACGCCGTTCGGCGATACCAGGGGACCTCGCTGCAGAAGATCGTGTTCGCGGTGCACGGCGACGCTGCCGAACGGGCGTTTACGGCCGCTGTTCAGGCCTCGCGGTCGGACAGATAGCGCTCGACGGACGCGACTTTCTGCGTCATCGCGTCGCTTGCGCCCGCTCGCCAGTCCGCCTTGATGACCGTACTGACCCTGGGCGCACGAGCAGCCACGGCCTCCACCGCGCGCTGCACGACGGCCATGACTTCTTCCCAGGTATCGCCTTCGATCACGGTGAACATCGAATCCGTCTTGTTGGGCAGGCCGGAATCGCGAACCACCCGAACCGCTTCGGCGACGATCTCGCCGACACCCTCGCCCACGCCCAGCGGGGTGACGGAAAACGCGACGAGCACGGACACCTGACCAGCGTAGCGAGCCCGCCTGGCAGCATCGAGGCCCATGCGGGTTCTGGTGCAACGCGTCTCATCGGCAGCGGTGTCGGTCGATGGCCGGGTGGTGGGCGCCATCCGGCCGGACGGCCAGGGCCTGCTCGCATTCGTCGGCGTCACCCACAGCGACGACCTCGACAAGGCGCGACGGCTCGCCGAGAAGCTTTGGAATCTTCGTATTCTCGCCGACGAGCGGTCCGCGGCCGACGCGAACGCGCCGATCTTGGTCGTCAGTCAGTTCACCCTGTACGCCGACACCGCGAAGGGCCGCCGCCCGTCGTGGAACGCAGCCGCTCCGGCTGCCGTCGCCGAGCCGTTGGTGGCGGCGTTCGCCGAGGCATTGCAGGGGCTGGGTGCCCAGGTGCAGACCGGTGTGTTCGGCGCGAATATGCAGGTCGAGTTGGTCAACGACGGCCCGGTGACGGTGTTTCTGGAGCTTTGACCGTGCCACTGCAGGTACCTTGGTCATGTCGGCTACGTTTGGCGAATTTGGACGGGAGGGCCGAATTTTGCGCGACATCCGTGAGCCTGCCGGGGTGGTCGGCCGTCCATGAGCACCACACCCGAGTTTGGGTCGCTGCGTTCTGACGATGACCACTGGGACATCGTCAGCAGCGTGGGCTACACCGCGCTCCTCGTGGCGGGATGGCGCGCCCTGCACGCGGTAAACCCGCAGCCGCTGGTCCGGGACGAATACGCGAAGGTTTTCATTGCCGCGTCGCAGGACCCGTATCTCGCGGGTGTGCTCGCCAACCCGGGCACCTCCGAAGACGAGATGGCCTTTCCCCGTCTTTACGGCGTGCAGACCCGGTTCTTCGACGACTTCTTCTCCGCCGCCGCCGACGCCGGCATACGGCAGGCGGTCATCGTCGCCGCCGGTTTGGACTCCCGGGCCTACCGCCTTGAATGGCCGGACGGCACAACGGTTTTCGAGGTCGATTTGCCGAAGGTCCTGGAATTCAAGGCGCGCGTGCTGGGTGAGCAGGGCGCCGCGCCGAAGGCCCGCAGGATCGAGGTCGCCGCCGATCTGCGCAGCGACTGGTCCAGGTCGTTGGAAGCGGCCGGCTTCGACCCGGAAAGCCCCAGCGCCTGGTCGGTGGAGGGATTGTTGCCCTACCTGAACGACGAAGCCCAAAACGCGCTTTTCACCCGGATCAGCGGGCTCAGTGCACCGGGCAGCCGAGTCGCCGTGGGCGCGCTGGGAACACGCTTGGACCACGACCAGCTAGCGTCTCTGGAGGCAGCCCATCCGGGGGTCAATATGTCAGGCGACGTGGACTTCTCCGCTCTGACCTACGAGCCCGCGACTGAGCCCGCCGAACGGCTGGCCGCGCACGGATGGAACGTCCAACCCGTCCGCAACATGCTCGAGTTGCAGGCCGGTTATGGAATGACCCCGCCGGACGTCGACGCCAAGATCGACAGTTTCATGCGGTCCCAATACATCACGGCAACTCGGTGAGGGTGTGGTCGCCATGACAATGGTCGCCAGACTCTCCCCTGCCGATGCCATCGCGGAAATCCACGCCAGCGCACCCGGCCCCGGAATCGGCGCATTCTTCGATCTCGACGGCACGTTGGTCGACGGCTTCACGGCGGCCGCGCACGTCGGTGATCGGATCAGGCGTCGGCAAGCCGGGATCGGCGAGCTCCTCGGGGTGTTCGAAGGCGCGCTGCGGTATCGATTCGGTCGCCTCGAGTTCGAGCGCCTCATCGCCCGGGCCGCCGGTTATCTGCGTGGAGAGTTGCTCGCCGACCTCGACGAGTTGGGCGAGCGACTGTTTGTCGAAAGGGTCGCCTCGCGGATGTACGGCCACATGCACGAAATCGTGCAGGCGCATCAGGAACGCGGGCACACCGTCGTGCTGAGTTCCTCGGCGCTTTCCATCCAGGCACTACCGGTTGCACGCTTTCTCGGTATTTCCAACGTGCAGTGCAACCGTTTTGAACTCGACGAGCACGGCCGCCTGACTGGCGGAATCGTCAAACCTGTTGTGTGGGGGGCGACGAAGGCTGCTGCAGTGCAACAATTCTGCGCCGACAATGACGTTGCGGTACAACGTAGTTACTTCTATGCCGACGGTGATGAGGACATGGCATCGATGTCACTCGTGGGGTATCCGCGACCGGTGAATCCCCGCTCGGGGCTCGCCGCGGCAGCCGGAGCGCACGGATGGCCGGTGATGTGCCTGGCCTCGGGCCGGCGGGGGCCGGTACGGACTTTGCGTTATCTGGCCAAGCACGTACGCCGCGACTCCCCGAGTGACAAAGACTAGGGTTTCAGCAGGATTTTGACATCGTCGCCGGACCGCGAGGCGGCGGTCGCATAGGCTTTGGCTGCCTCGTCCAAAGGCAGTGCCGTAGTGAAGATGTCGTCGACGTCGAGCCGGCGGGAGGCAAGCAGCGGGATCAATTCCGGCCAGGTGCGCTGCACTGGCGCCGTGGTCATGCGCAGTGTGATGCTGCGGATCAGGCAGCCCAGGGCGGGAAACGGAAACGGCTGCATGTCGTGCACACCGACGACCGAGACGGTGCCGCCGGGCCGTACCGCATTGAGCGCGTCGGTCATGGACGCATCCGTTGCGACCGCGTCGATCACCGCGTCGGCGCCGCGTCCACCGGTGGCGGCGAGGATGGCCTCGGCGGCCGGCGACGGGATTGGTGTAGCACCCCACTGCGCGGCACGCTGCAGGCGGCCGTCAACTCGGTCGACAGCAAAAACCGTTGCGGCACCTTGGAAAAGCGCACTGCGCAGCGCGCACAGGCCGACCGCCCCCAGGCCGATCACCGCCACGGTGCCACCGTAGGGAATGTCAGCCCGCTGGGCAGCCGCCCACCCGGTGGCGAGGTTATCGGTGAGTAGCAGCGCCTGCTCGGTGCTGATGCCATCCGGGATTTTGCGCAGCTGGAAGTCGGCGGCGGGCACGGCGAGCAGGTCGGCCTGCGCGCCGCCGAGTACGCCGCCACCAAAGATCTGGAAGCCGGAGAAGCACATCACCGGGTCGTTGGTGGCGCAGCCCGGGCAGTCGCCGCAGCCGGCCACCGAGGACACCATCACCTGGTCGCCAACCGCGACAGTGCGCACGTCGGGCCCGGCTTCCACGACGGTGCCCACCGCTTCATGCCCGAGCGCAATCGGCTCGGCGATCGGAAAATCGGCCTCGTAGAAATGGAGGTCGGATCCGCAGATGCCGGCGGCGGTGACTTCGACGATCACGGCATCGGGGCCCGGAAGGGCTGGATCGGGGCGGGTGTCGACCCGGATGCTGCCGGGCCCATCGACTAGTACCGTACGCATATTGACGTGCTCACTTTCCCGGTTGCACAACGAATTTAGACCAGTCAGGCTCACGCACCGCAGCCCAGTAGTCGGGGAGGCGCCATGGACTGACGGTGTGGATTTCCCCGTCGGCGTTCTTGAAATAAGAGTGTTTGACCGCCGGGTGTGACCACACCATGTTCTTGATCTCGGCTTGCGTCCGTCGATGCCATTCAGCGGCCGCCTCGGCCGTCGGCGCCATCGAACGCAGGTGTGTCGTTGCCAGATGCTCCAGGCACTGGTTGATGTAGCGCATTTGAAGTTCGGATTGGAAGATCAGGCTGCCGCCGTGGGCGAGATGGGTTCCCGGCCCGTAAATGATGAAGAAGTTGGGGAATTCCGGAACGGTGATGCCAAGGTAGGCGTACGGGCGTCGCCCCCACATCTGATGCAGGTCGATTCCGTTGCGGCCGATGACTTTTAGCGGACACAGCACGTCGGTGTGCCGGAAACCGGTGGCGTACACGATGACGTCGACGTCGTGCGTCACACCGTCTTCGGTGACGATGCCGCGCGGGGTGACCTTCCGGATGGGGGTGCGCACCAATTCGACGTTGTCCCGTTGCAGTGTTCGCAGCCAGCTGCCGTTATCCTGCAGCGTCCGTTTGGCGGTGGCGGGATAGTCGGGCAATACCTTGGCTAACAGCTCGTGGCCTTCGCCGACCTGGTCGGTGATCCACTGGGTGAACATCATTCGGGCGGCGGCGTTGATGTCGCTGACGGCATAGTCCTGGTCGGAATAATTCGGGTCGGCGCGCGCGGCGTCGAGCCCTTTGTCGGCGCCGGGCCAGAGTACGAGAAAGCGGTACCACCTTCCGTAGAAAGGCAGGTGGCGCATCGCCCAGCCCATACCGTCGCCGACCTCGTCGTGATACATCGGGTTCGGGAACATCCACTGCGCGGTCCGCTGGAACACGGTGAGGTGCTCGACATCGGCGGCGATCGCGGGGGCGATCTGGAATCCGCTGGCGCCGGCCCCGACGAGCGCGACCCGCTTGCCGGTCAGGTCCACGGAGTGATCCCAGGCCGCGGAGTGAAATGACGGCCCTGCGAAGGTGTCCGCGCCGTCGAACTCGGGAAAGTGAGGCCGATTCAGCTGGCCGACGGCGGTGATGAGGGCCCGCGCGCGCATGGTGCTGGTCTGGCCGTCGGACGAGACCAGTGAGACGCTCCACATGCCGTCGTCGTCGTTCCATTCGGCTGACACAACCTCGGTCTGCCACCGCACATGCTGAGTCAGGTCGTGCTTGCTCATCACCTGGGTGAAATAGTCTCGCAGCTCGTGCTGTTCGGCGAAGAAGTGAGTCCAGTCGTTGTTGGGTTCGAAGCTGTAGCAATAGAAATGGTTGGCGACGTCGACGCGTGCACCGGGATAGCTGTTCTCCCACCACGTTCCGCCGGGCCCGGCGTTCTTTTCCACGATGATGAAGGGGATGTTGGCTTGTTTGAGACGGATTCCGGCCAAGATGCCGGATTCGCCGCATCCGATCACCAGGACCGGCACCTCGGCCGCGCACTCGATTGGCAGGGCTGCCGGGCGACGCGGGTCGACGCCGTCGAGATCCATCTCTTCCAGGATCAGCGGCAGGTAATCGTCGGTCACGTGCTCGCAGGCCACCCAGTCCATCATTTCCCTGATGAGGTCAAGACTCAGCGGCTTTGGTTCGGGGCAGCCACGGTCTCGGTGCTCGGTGATCACCGGTAACGCTGCCGCGCGGGCGCGGGCCTTGTCCTCCTCCGACATGAAGCCCTGGATCTCGTTGAGGAAGATGCCCATGGGCTTGAACTCGCGGATGAACCGGGCATCGCCGGTGATATGGACAAGCGATAGCAGCAACGACGGGATGCTGACATCCTCCAGCGCGGCCGCGATTTCCGGTGTTGACGTGGTGAAGGGATCGCCGGCATAGGCGCTGCGCATCGAGCGGATCCTCTCGGTGGACTGGGAGTCTAATTACGCTACTATCCGTTTCGTAATTGGCAGCATTACGCTACCCGCTAGCGCGGTAGCGGATCAAGAGCTTGGCCAACTACGGAATCGTCAGCCCCGTATTCCCCGCCCTGAGCCCGGCAACCGAGTGACCCGACGATCAGGTGCCTGGCTGACGCGCCTTGCGGAGCGCCAGGATCGTCAGCCAGGCGAAACCGACGGCCAAGCAGAGCCGCTGCATCAGCCCGACGATCGGCAGGAATGCCGGGTTCTGGGCGACGCCCAGCGCGGCCAGTACGAACAGCGCGACGAACGCGATGGCCGTGGCGACGCAGTACCTCGCAAACCCGCCGCTGCCCTCGCGAGTGGACTGGCGTGCCGCCACGAGACAGGCGATCGGCAACCCGAAAAAGAACAGCGCGGAGAACGAATTATGCAGCGTCCCTGAGGTTGTGGCGACCGGCGACAGCGGGGTTCCCGGCGGGTAGCCGTTGAACGGGTCGCAGGTGAACACGCTCGCGCCGATCAGCCCGACGCCGATCAGTCCGACGAGGATCGGCAGCAACAGCCCGTTGCCGCGCTGCTGCAGCCCGAGTGCGAATGCAAGCATCAGGAGGCCCGTGACCAGAAAATTCGCCATCTGCGTCCACCCCATACTCCCGATCGACAGCGAACTCACCGGCTGGCGCATGGGGCTGTAGTCGGGCCGCAGCGCCCCCTCAATCAGGAACACCACCACGAACAGCGGCCCCGCGACCACCCCGCACGTGAGCAGCACTCGCTGACATGCAGCCGTTGTCATGAGCGGAAACCAGCATGCGCCGCCCGGGATTTGGGCGCGGCGCAGGCTTTCCGGGTACCACTGTCACCAACAGGCCGGACACACGGTGCCTTCAGGTGTCGACAACCTTCTGAGACATCACATCCCCTCTTCTCTTCCTAGGCGGTGCTGGCCGATGCGCGCAGTCGCGGCTTGAGGACGCCGAATCCGTAGATCATGAGCGCTGCTTGGACCGCCAGGCCGATCCCGGCCGACACGACGTGCACCAACGGCGAGACGAGTTCATGCGCCGAGAGGTACACGATTGTGTAGATCCCGACCGGGATGTTGAGAAGCAGGCTCACGACGAAGCCAGGGTTGTATCCGAGCTTGACGACCATCACCACATGCGAGAGCGCATTGGCGACCGAGAAGTACGCCATCCACAGCCCGAACGGCAGGCCGAACGTCGTGGCCAGAACTGCCGAAATGGGAAATGCGACATATATAATCGGCAGGTTGATCCACATCGACACACGCGCGTTGAGTGGCTCCTCCGCAACCGGCGAGCCCAGCACTTTCGTGTTGAAGAACTCTTTGAAGCCACCGGGGAACACGTACTCTTCGAACTGGTGCAGGAAGTACACCGGCAATTGGGCCCAGATGAGGAGACAGCGGGAAGTCCGATCTCGCGACAAACAGCACCAACAGCATCGTCACGTACACGGCCAGGAAGATCGTCGACATCGGCCAGTACCGTTCAAGCCACTTCGACACCATCCGCTCCTCACACGCACGTAGACCGCGGGCACGATCGGCGCCGATCGGGCTGTGGCTCGCCGAAGCTCCTTGGTGGTCGCAATCCCTGCCCGAGTCGGGTGGATTCACCACAGTAGGCCGATCGAACTCGAAATCCAATGGTGCAGTGATGCCACAGCCAGGCGAGCACCATCCGGGCCTGCTCGACGAGACGGAGCGGCTGGGGCCTGCGCCGCCGCCGACCGGGGAACCGTCAGCCCCTCATTGCGTTGGTCATCGTGACTAACTGAACGCCCGTCGGGACGTTGGGGCCACGAATCTCGGCTTGGGGTCGGCCAATTCGTCAGGGCGACAGCCCGTCCGCGCTGCCCGCGTTCCTCATCCCGCGGGTGGCGCACAGCAGTGCAATCTGAGGAACCGGAACGACGGGTCGTAGTAATACGACGCAGGTCAGGACCCGCTGGCCACGTCAATGTACTCCGTACTAAACTAGAACACGTTTCAATTCCGCCAGCGCCCCAGGAGTAGGCATGCACACCGCCATCTGCGATGAGCTTGGTATAGAGTTCCCGATCTTCGCGTTCACCCACTGCCGCGACGTCGTGGTCGCTGTCAGCAAGGCCGGCGGTTTCGGCGTGCTGGGCGCCGTGGGCTTCACCCCGGAGCAGCTGGAGATCGAGCTCAATTGGATCGACGAGAACATCGGCGACCATCCGTACGGGGTCGACATCGTCATCCCGAACAAGTACGAGGGCATGGACTCGCACCTGTCCGCGGAGGAGCTGGCCGAGACGCTGCGCAAGATGGTGCCGCAGGAGCATTTGGACTTCGCCAAGAAGGTCCTCGCGGATCACGGTGTCCCGGTGGAAAACGCCGATGAGGACACCTTGCAGTTGCTGGGCTGGACGGAGGCGACGGCCACCCCTCAGGTGGAAATGGCGCTGAAGCACCCGAAGGTGCGGATGATCGCCAATGCGCTCGGCACTCCCCCGGCGGACATGATCAAGCACATTCACGAATCCGGTCGCAAGGTGGCCGCATTGTGCGGCTCACCCTCGCAGGCGCGGAAGCACGCTGACGCGGGCGTCGACATCATCATCGCGCAGGGCGGCGAGGCCGGCGGACACTGCGGCGAGGTCGGCTCAATTGTGTTGTGGCCACAGGTCGTCAAGGAGGTCGCGCCAGTACCGGTGCTGGCGGCGGGCGGCATCGGCAGCGGCCAGCAGATCGCGGCAGCACTGGCTTTGGGTGCCCAAGGAGCATGGACTGGCTCTCAGTGGCTGATGGTCGAGGAAGCCTCCAACACGCCGGTTCAGCAAGCGGCATACGCCAAGGCGACCAGCCGTGACACCGTCCGCAGCCGTTCGTTCACCGGTAAGCCGGCCCGGATGCTGCGCAATGACTGGACCGAGGCGTGGGAAAAGCCGGACAACCCGAAGCCGCTCGGCATGCCGCTGCAGTACATGGTCTCCGGCATGGCTGTGCGGGCCACCAACAAATACCCGAACGAGACCGTCGACGTGGCGTTCAACCCGGTCGGTCAGGTCGTCGGCCAGTTCACCAAGGTGGAGAAGACGGCGACCGTCATCGAGCGGTGGGTGCAGGAGTATCTGGAAGCGACCAACAGGCTGGACGAACTCAATGCCGCCGCTGCCGTTTAACGGGTTACCGACGGCCGACGGGCGTGACTAGACGTCGTCGACGTCGTCCTTGCCGGTGAACACCTCTTTCGCCCTGTCCACCGCGTACGTGCCGATGTCGATGGAGTTCTGAACGATGCCGCTGGCACCACCGGCAATGTCCCCCCGGATGATGTCGCTGGCGTGTTCGATGATATCTGAGGCCTTCTCGACGGCATTAGTCGCGATGTCCCTGGCCGCGTCGACTGCATCTTTGGGATTGAAGCCCATCTGAGTCTCCTTTTGTTGCAGGACCGTCGCTACGACTCTAGACGCGTCGAGCACCCGGTGCTCTCCTAGTAGTTCACCAGGGTGCGCCAGTACTCTTCGGGAATCTCGTTGCCGGACCGCAATATCCGCGCCAGCCCGACGGCCATCGCGATGCCCAGCAGGCCCAGCCAGAGCCCGGCCAAGCCGATGACCGCCCAAAGCGCGGCGGTGACTACGGGCCACGGCGACAGCACGGCGAGCACCGGCGCGAAGAAGAAGCCTGTCCCGATGTACCAGGCCGAACCCGCCCGATCGGACGCGAGGACGAAGCGCAGCCAGCGCGGGATTCCGGGTTCGGCGGGGCGACCGTGGTTCATGAGCCAGCCGGTCAACCCGCAGGAGGGAAGAACCCTGCCCCGGTGAACCATCCAGGCTGCCAGCCTTGAGCTCCCAGGCACAGCATGGGGAGTCCGTCAGCCGTTTGTGCCGCTGATTGCGGGCCCGGGCACTTCGCCCCGGTCTGCTGGACTCCGTACAGCGCGTAGGACGCAACCCAGTACCCCGTGGTGGCTGCGGGGAACTGGTTGGGCGGGGGGAAATGACAGGCTTCGGCCTGGCCACTGGGGCCTCGCCCGAAGATGAAGCGCTCATAGTTGTCACATGGCGCACCCAGCGAAGCGTCGTAGTTCATCCCTGGTACATCGCCGTCGTAATGCCCGGGATCGGCCGCTGCGCACGGCGCCGTGCCGATCGCACTACCCGTGATCGCGGCGGCGGCGAGTAGTTCGCGAATCATGCTTCCACCCTTCGCGTCAGTGTCACCCGGCCCCACTGAGCTGCCTGTGAGCCGCCAGGCACCTGACCACAGCATATCGATTGGGCCGCAGGCCACAAGGTCATTCCGGATTGCCGGGCTCGGCAACGCCGTTACATGTGCGTGGGACGCCGGCCCTGTCGTCGGCGCCGACGGCAGCGTTGGGTACGGGCCGCTCATGAGGTCGTTCGCGCCTCAGCAGGGCTGAACACGTTGCAATTCGCACCTCACGATCTTGCTCTGGTGCTTCCCAACCGTGGTGCAGCAATGGTTTTATTTGCACGAGGACGACTAGAAGACTTCGTACGAGGAGTGCGCCATGCCAACCGTAGAGCCATCTGCCAAGCCGGTCCCCAATCTGCCTCCCGGATTCGACTTCACCGACCCAGACATCTACGCCGAACGGCTGCCGGTGCAAGAACTGGCCGAGATGCGTCGAACCGCACCGATCTGGTGGAACGAGCAACCCGTCGGCGCGGGCGGGTTCGACGACGGCGGCTTCTGGGTGGTGACCAAGCACAAGGACGTCAAAGAGATCTCGTTGCGCAGCGACATCTTCTCCAGCCTGCAAAAGACCGCCCTGCCGCGCTACAAGGACGGCACGGTCGAGGAGCAGGTCGAACGCGGCAAGTTCGTCCTGCTCAACATGGACGCGCCGCAGCACACCCGGTTGCGCAAGATCATTTCGCGGGCCTTCACTCCCCGGTCCGTCGAGCGCCTGCGCGCTGACCTCACCGAGCGTGCCCGGCGCATCGTCGAGGCCGCGGCGGCCGAGGGCTCTGGCGACTTCGTCGAACAGGTGTCGTGCGAGCTGCCGTTGCAGGCCATCGCCGAGCTGATGGGTGTGCCACAGGAAGACCGTAAGAAGCTATTCCACTGGTCCAATGAGATGGTTGGCGACCAGGACCCTGAGTTCGCGAACAATGACGCCATCACCGCCTCCGTCGAACTGATCATGTACGGCATGCAGATGGCCGCCGATCGGGCCAAGAACCCGGGGCAAGACCTCGTCACCAAGCTGATCGAGGCCGACATCGACGGGCACAAGCTTTCCGAAGACGAGTTCGGCTTCTTCGTCATTCTGCTGGCGGTGGCGGGCAACGAAACCACCCGAAACTCCATCACCCAGGGCATGATGGCCTTCACCGACTATCCCGATCAGTGGGAGCTCTACAAGAAAGAGCGCCCTGCCACCACGGCCGACGAGATCGTCAGGTGGGCCACCCCGGTGACGTCGTTCCAGCGCACCGCCCTGGAGGACTACGAGCTGTCCGGCGTGCAGATCAAGAAAGGCCAGCGGGTGGTGATGTTCTACCGCTCCGCCAATTTCGACGAGGACGTGTTCGACGACCCGTTTACCTTCAACATCTTGCGTAATCCCAACCCGCACGTGGGATTTGGCGGCACCGGCGCCCACTATTGCGTCGGGGCCAACCTGGCGCGGATGACCATCGACCTGATGTTCAATGCGATCGCCGATGTGATGCCAGATCTGACGTCGATCAGCGAGCCCGAACGGCTACGGTCGGGCTGGCTCAACGGGATCAAGCACTGGCAGGTCGACTACCGCACTGACGGGGCAGCGAAATGCCCCGTGGCACAATAAGACCCGACGGTCCAGGCCGATGCCCACTCATCGAGCTGTCCAGGTACGGTCCGCAGGCGGACCGCTGGAGCCGGCCGACGTCGAAACACAGCCACCAGGGCGTGACCAGGTCCGGATAGCGGTCTCCGCCTGTGGCGTGTGTGGCACCGACCGCCATTTCGTCGCCGGCGGGTTCCCCGGCATGTCATGGCCGCTGACTCTTGGACATGAAATCGCCGGAACCATAGCCGAACTCGGCGAGGGCGTCGATGGTTTCGCGATCGGCGACCGCGTCGCTGTCGGCTGGTTCGGCGGCTGCTGCTACCGTTGCGACCCTTGCCGCAAAGGCATTTTCATTCACTGTGCGAACATGAAGGTCCCGAGCTGGCAGTATCCCGGCGGGTATGCGGAGTCGGTCACGGTACCGGCGAATGCATTGGCCCGGATACCGTCCGGGCTCTCTGATGTGGAAGCTGCCCCGATGGGTTGCGCGGGTGTCACCACGTACAACGCGCTGCGCCATACGAGGGCCCTGCCCGGCGACCGGGTCGCCATCCTCGGCGTCGGCGGACTCGGCCATCTCGGGGTGCAGTTCGCGCGGGCGATGGGCTTCGAAACCATCGCGATCGCCCGCGGCACCGGCAAAGCTGAGGATGCCCGGAAACTGGGCGCCCATCATTACATCGACTCCACCAGCGGTGACGTTGCCGAAGCGATGCGAGCCCTGGGCGGGGCAGCGGTCGTTCTGGCCACTGCAGGCAACTCGGCGGCCATGGCTGACACGGCGGGCGGCTTGTTGCCCCAAGGTGAATTGGTCGCTATCGGTGTGACGGCTGACCCGCTGCCGATCAGTCCCGTCCAACTGATAACTCCGGGGCTCAGCGTGACCGGCCATCCGTCCGGGACTGCGAAGGACGTTGAAGAGACAATGCATTTCGCGGTCTTGTCGGGAGTACGGGCGTGGACCGAGCAGCTACCGTTGTCGCAAGCTGCGGACGGCTACGCGGCGATGGAGCAGGGACGCGCACACTACCGCACCGTTCTGACCATGTGATTAGAGTCGGTCTATGACCGAAAATTGGACCCTGGACGCATCTGATGGTGAGCTGCTCCTTCGCACCGGCGTTCAGGGTAGGGCCGCGCGAATGGGCCATCGTCTCACCATTGCGATGACGCGCTGGCAAGCCACGGTGACCTGGGCCGGCTCCGAGCCTGCTAGCGCGGAGCTTGTGGTCGAGACGGATTCGTTCGAGGTGCTGCGCGGCGAGGGCGGTGTCAAGGCGTTGTCTGGCCCAGAAAAGGCCATGGTGAAGTCAAACGCGATGAAGTCGCTGGACGCCGGCCGCTATCCCGAGATCCGATTCACCGCAGACGCTATCGACAAGACCAACGACGGGTACTGCCTTACCGGCAAACTTCAGATTCGGGGGAAATCGCGGAACCACGTAATCGATCTGCGCACACAGGATCGCGGTGACTCGTGGCGAATGTCCGTCGAATCCACCGTCCGCCAGTCCGACTACGGCATCAAGCCCTACTCGCTGCTGATGGGCTCGATGCAGGTCGGTGATGACGTGTCGGTGTCTTTTGCCGCGGGTCACGCCAAGGACACGTGATCGCTGCTGGCCCTTCCGCTCGGCGAGTGTATCCACGTTGCGACGTGACCGGAGGGCCATAACCGGTGTGCCGTCTCCACGACACCGAATTAATTGTCGGCCGACAAGGGATTATCCGAGATACCGCATATCCCAGCCGAATTCGCATTTTCGAGAATTACTACCGCACGGCGATACGGCGGGACGAGAGCGGACGATACCGCTAACCGGGACTTACGGCTGCGCCGGTGCGTCCAACGCTGAGTCAGCGGCGTCGCCGGGGATGTGCTCAAGCACTCGCGTCAAGTAAGGCTGTCGGCCAGTGGGGTCGGACTGCTGTTCAACAGGAGCGCTTTGCTGTTCTGTCGGCGCACTCGGCCGCGCGATAGGTTCGCCGGCGGGCGCCTTTGACTGGAGGGCCGGGATCGCCTCTGCGGGCGGCGCCACGGCCGGCGCGACGGCCTCGGCGATTTGTGGCGTCGGCGCATGCACCACGTGCCGTGGCATCGCGGACTTGCTCTGCGGAGCGAGCTGAATACCCACAGCAAGCGACAGCGAGGAGACGAACGTTATCGCACCGGCGGCCAGAGCGGTGACAGCCCCGGCGTAGGACAACTGATGCGGCCGCGCGGGCGCGGCGGCGGGCTCGCTGCTGCGTACCACCAGCCGCTCGTCGGTGAACTCGGTGCTTCGAGCCGCGGCCAGCGCCGCGCCCCGTGCGATCGTCACCTGTGCCATCGTCTGCGCGAAAACCGGAACCGGCAAAGCCTTTTCGAGTTGCCATGAGAAGCCATCGACGTCGCTGTCCGCGCCGACGACAACAATGCCGCCCGGCCGCCATCCGTTGCGGTCGAACATTCCGGTCAGCCAGCAAGTCAGCCCGTCGAGGCCGCCGCGCACGTGCTTGATCGCAGTCTGCGTCTCACCACCGTGGGTGTCGACCATGACGACTGTCGCCCACTCATGTTCGAGGACGCAGACCGCGGTCTGCTCGTAACCGATAACGGGTGCGATGGCCCGCGCCAGGGTCTCGATGGCCTCCAGCAACCGGACCGGCACAACGTTGTCGAAACCTGCGTCGGCCAATGCTTCCAACAGCAGTGCCGCCTGCGCGGACGCTTCGTCGTTCCAGGTCACTCCGATGACACGCAGACGGTGACTGCTTGCCGCCGCAAGCGCGTCGACCCGTAATACCTCGTCGGCCACTTGCTTCGCGGTACTCACGGCGCGTACGCCGTGACCGGCGCGTAGCGCCAACTCCTCATGGTCCAGGATGGTGCCGTCTGCGCCGTGTCCTTCAGCGAGGACCCACCCGACGGTGGTCGGCGTCACTGATAGCCCAAGTACCGTGTCCAAAATTTGTTACCCCAATCGGTCCCAGGCCTCCAACACTCCCAAGTCGCACCGATGCGCACCATCAAGCCGCGTGCGGTGGTTCGTGGGAGCCGGAACAGACCCGGGATAACGTGGTCTCCATCGGCTTGCTCCGTGAGAGCCTACGCGGTCGATGCAACTTCGGCTGCCCCGGTTCGAAATCACCATACAAACTCACAGCCGAAAAGCAGCGATGTGCCGCATCGCACCCCATCCGGCGACCCGGGACCCCGCGACTCGGCCAGTCCAGCGGGGTGGCGTGCGCCGCCCACCTTCCGCACCACGGCTGTGGTCCGCCGGTGTCCGGGCTGTCAGTGCGGGGAACCGTCGACGGGCTGCCGCGCATCGCCGACCCGTCGAAATGGTGTCGGCGATCTCGAGCAGGGGTGCTTTGTCCGTTACGGCGGATGGCGTTCGTTCCCCGGGTTCCGCCTCCAGCGGTGCTGTTGCCTGGCGTTTTCCGGCAGTAATTCACTACGCGGAGGGTTGCGGGGCAGCCGGTGCGCCCCTGGCGCTCCGGTTATCCCAGCGGCGAAATTCGCGGTTGAAAAGCGATACAAAACCGAGACGCGGCCGCGTCCAGATCGACATTTGACCTATTCACACGGTAAATTTCTGGCTGAGACCACGATCACACACGACAAGGGGCAGGTATGGCAGACGTGAGCGAGAAGGTCCGGGCCTGGGGGCGCCGGCTTGTGGTCGGTGCGGCGGCAGCTGTCACCTTGCCGGGCCTGATCGGTCTTGCCGGCGGCGCGCCGACCGCCGGAGCGTTCTCGCGCCCGGGACTGCCCGTCGAATACCTGCAAGTGCCGTCCGGTGCGATGGGGCGCAATATCAAGGTCCAATTCCAGAGCGGCGGAGACGGTTCCCCGGCGGTGTACCTGCTCGACGGGTTACGGGCGCAGGACGACTACAACGGCTGGGACATCAACACACCCGCGTTCGAGTGGTACTACAAGTCGGGCCTGTCGATCATCATGCCGGTCGGCGGCCAGTCCAGCTTCTACGCCGATTGGTATCAGCCGGCGTGCGGTAAAGCCGGCTGCTCGACCTACAAGTGGGAGACCTTCGTCACCAGCGAGCTGCCGCAATGGCTGTCCTCCAACAGAAGCGTCAAGCCCACCGGGAGCGCCGCGGTCGGCATCTCGATGTCCGGTTCGGCGGCAATGATCCTGGCCGTCTACCACCCGGCCCAGTTCATCTACGCCGGTTCGCTGTCGGCCCTCATGGACCCCTCGTCGGGGATGGGCCCGTCGTTGATCGGCCTGGCGATGGGTGACGCCGGCGGCTACAAGCCCGACGCCATGTGGGGCCCGTCAAGCGACCCCGCGTGGCAGCGCAACGACCCAACGGTGCAGATCCCGAAGCTGGTCAGCAACAACACCCGGCTCTGGGTCTACTGCGGCAACGGCACACCGTCGGAGTTGGGCGGGGCCAACATGCCGGCCGAGTTCCTGGAGAACTTCGTGCGCAGCAGCAACCTGAAGTTCCAGGACGCCTACAACGCAGCCGGTGGCCACAATGCGGTGTTCAACTTCAATGCCAACGGAACGCACAGCTGGGAGTACTGGGGAGCCCAGGTCAACGCCATGAAGCCTGACCTGCAGGGCGCCTTGGGCGCTACCCCGGGGGGCGGCGGATAGCCTCGCCTGCCTGAGTTCGCTACTGCGCTTGACGGCAACACCGTCAAGCGCAGTAGCTCGTTAAGAGGCTTTAAACGGCCGGCCCGTCAACCGGTCCTGGTGAATCGGTCCGCGATATCGATCCACGTCGTGGTGTCGTTGCGGTGATCATTCATGTTCCGGCATTGACCGTAGACACGGAGCACGCCCAGGCTCGGGTCGTCGTCCTGGCGATAAATGATCACTGTGACGGCATTCTTGGAGACGGTCTTGGCGAACGCGTGGTCGTTGGGCGATAGTCCCTCGGTCCAGCCATGAGAAACGAGCGTCGCCCCGATTGTTGGGAAGTAGGTATCGGCCCTGATCGCCGCGGGCAATGCAAAGGTCAGGTAGATCGCCCCTTGATACGGCGGGTCGTCCCGGTCTTTGCAGGACATCAACAGGTAGCCTGCCGACGTCGGGCGCAGTCCGGCCAAGGTGACGATTTGTTTGGCCGACTCCACCACCTGAGCCTCGGATTCGTCATCGGTAACCGGATTGAGCGGGTGGTCAAGGACGTCGGAGGGCGTCGAATGGAGGCGACCCACCAAGAGGAAAGCTCCACCCGATAGCAGCGAGACCGCCAGCGCGGCAGCGATCAGCGCGCGAACCTGTCTCGTGCGCAACCATTCTGGGGTGTTGCCGTCACCGTTGACGCGGCGGCGATTTCCGGCGGTCCAAAACATCAACAAGTCAGGCTAACTCCGAAATGCCGGGCGCCGATTACTGCTGAAAATTTCAAGTCGGTCGTTTCGGCCAAATCGCGGGGCCAGAATCGTGGTCATGACCACCAGCAGTCGACGATGCCGCCGCATCGCCCTGGTTGCCTCGTCGGGCAGCGGGGTCGGTTTGCTCGCGGTGCTGGTGGCGACGCTGGCGGCGACGCAGGCGCCGGCCGACAGTCGGCAGCCCGCTGACCGAGCTGGTCGACGCCGCCGCACAGCGGTTGCAGGTCGCCGAGCCGGTGGCCGCCTTCAAGTGGAATATGCACGGCGCCATTGAGGATCCAAGCCGCGTCCAACAACAACTCGCGCAGTTGGCCGCCGAGGCCACCACCCGGCACATCGACCCGGATTACGTCACTCGAATCTTCGGTGACCAGATCAACGCCACCGAGGCAATCGAATACAGCCGGTTCGCGGAGTGGAAGCTGAATCCGGAGGCCGTGCCGGCCGGCTCGCCGGACCTCTCGGTATCGCGGTCGGCCATCGACGGTCTCAACCAAACAATGCTGACTCAGATCGTGGCCGACTGGGACGTGTTGCATTCACCGGCGTGTGTCGCGCAGCTCGACGTCGCCAGGGACGATGTGACACGGACCCGTCAGCTCGACAGCCTTTATCACCAAGCCCTGGCAGCGGCGACCCGGTCATATTGCCAGGACTAATTTATTTATTTCTCACCATTTTCTAACGTTTTGATTTGGCTGCTGATAAGGCGATTTCCGCAGATAGACGCCATATCTCGCGGTATTTTCAAATGGGTAACACTTTGGACACGCCCGCCGAAATGCTTGACATGAGAAAACTCTGCAAAGCTCTCGTCAAGTCCGCGATGGTCGGCGGGTTCGTTGCAGCGTCGCTGACTTCATCCACCGGCGTGGCCAACGCCGCCCCGACGACCCCTAACTGGGACGCGATCGCGCAATGCGAGTCCGGTGGTAACTGGCAGGCCAACACCGGAAACGGCGAATACGGTGGGCTGCAATTCAAACCATCCACCTGGGCGCAATACGGCGGTGTCGGTAATCCGGCGGCCGCATCGAGGGATCAGCAAATCGCGGTGGCAAACCGGGTTTTCGCCCAAGAGGGGGTGGAGCCATGGCCGAAGTGCGGCGCTAACTCCGGCCTTCCGATCGCGTGGTATTCGCACCCCGCACAGGGCATCAAACAGATCATCAACGGACTCATCCAGGCCAGCGTTCCGCACTGATAATTCATCGCGGCAGGGGCCGTCCAGGGTCTATGACCCAGCGCGAGCATGTGTTTGGATCAGCCCATGGAAGGTTCTGCGACGGTTCATATGCGGGCGTCTGCGGACAAGATCTGGGATCTGATCGCAGATGTCCGCAACACCGGTCGGTTCTCCCCGGAAGTCTTTGAGGCGGATTGGCTGGGTGACGCGACCGGCCCCGCACTGGGGGCCACATTCCGGGGCCATGTTCGGCGCAACGAGATAGGGCCGGTGTACTGGACGACCTGCAAGGTGACCGCGTGCGAACCCGGTCGCGAGTTCGGGTTCGCGGTTCTCCTCGGCGACCGAGCGGTGAACAACTGGCACTACCGGTTGGCACCCAGCGGCGACGGCACGGACGTGACCGAGTCGTTTCGGCTCAACTCCTCGCCGTTGAACGGCGTGTATTGGGTGTTCGGCGGCTTCCTGCGGAAGCGCCGCAACATCCGTGACATGACCAAGACGCTGAACCGCATCAAAGATGTGGTCGAGGCGGGCTGACGGGAAAGGCTTTGATGCCCGGCACCATGAAATCGGTCTTCATCACCGGCGCGGGCAGTGGCATGGGCCGCGAGGGAGCAAAGCTGTTCCATGCCCACGGTTGGCGGGTCGGTGCGGTGGACCGCAGCGTCGACGGACTGAGCACGCTGGAACAGGAACTCGGTAGCGACCGGCTGTGGACCCGCGCCGTCGATGTGACGGATAAGGCGGCCCTGGACAGCGCCCTGGCTGACTTCTGTTCCGGCAATGCCGGCGGCGGGCTCGACATGATGTGGAACAACGCCGGCATCGGCGAATCCGGCTGGTTCGAGGATGTGCCCTACGAAGCCACGATGCGCGTCGTGGAGGTGAATTTCAAAGCGGTGCTCACCGGCGCCTACGGCGCACTCCCCTATCTCAAGAAGAACCCCGGCAGTCTGATGTTCTCGACATCGTCCTCCTCAGCCACCTACGGCATGCCGCGTATCGCGGTCTACTCGTCGACCAAACATGCGATCAAAGGGTTGACCGAGGCACTGAGCGTGGAATGGCATAGGCACGGGGTGCGGGTCGCCGACGTGTTGCCCGGTCTGATCGACACCGCCATCCTGACCACGACGACCAACCACTCCGACGACGGCGGGGCGCCGATGTCCGCCGAGGAGCTGCGCGCCACCGCGCCTAAGAAGGGCATGTTCCGGCTGATGCCCGCCACCGCCGTGGCCGAGGCGGCGTGGCAGGCCTACCATCACCCGACGCGGTTGCATTGGTACGTGCCCAAGAGCATTCGCTTGATCGACCTGCTCAAGGGCCTGAGCCCGGAGTTCGTGCGAGGTCGCATCGTCAAATCCCTGCCCGCGCTGATGCCAAAACGGCAGTAAGGGAGGTCACTGGTGCAGAACCGGTTCCTCGCGGTCGCGTTCGTCCTGATCGCCGGGCCCGTCGGCGTCGCCGGCTGCGCGCAGACCCAGACAACACCCCGCAAACCCGCCCATCTGACCATCGACGGCACCACTCATGCGGCGCATCCAGCCGCGTGCAGGCAAGACCAGTCGTACCGGACCATCGATATCAGCGACCGCGACGGCAAGGTTGAAGCGGTGGTGCTGCTCAGTGGTTACCGGGTCATCCCCGAGTGGGTGAAGATCCGCAACATCGACGGGTTCACCGGCAGCTTCTGGGAAGGCGGGGTGGGAAACGCCCACGCCGACGTCACCAACGATGCCTACACCATCACCGGTAGCGCCTACGGCATCAGCAGCAGCAATCCGGACAAGGTGGTGACCACGGACTTCAAGATCGTCGCTGACTGCTGAGCTCCTCAGGGGTCCGGCCTACGCTGGGTGACGACCAGCTGATCGATGGAGGACCGGTGAAGGAACGATTGCACTGGCTGGCGATGCACGGGTTTATCCGGGGCGTCGCGGCGATCGGGATCCGGCAGGGTGACGTGCAGGCCAGGCTGATTGCCGATCCGACAGTGGCCGCTGATCCGGTCCCGTTCTACGACGAGCTTCGGGCCCTGGGCCCGCTGGTGAAATGCCGCGCCAACTATCTGACCGCCGACTACGCACTTGCGCACGAGCTGCTGCGATCCGATGACTTCCGGGTGCTGAAGTTCGGATCGAATTTGCCGGGGCCGGTGCGATGGCTGGAGCGCCTTACCCGCGACGATCTTCTGCATCCGCTGCGCGCACCGTCGTTGCTGGCCGTCGAGCCGCCCGACCACACCCGTTACCGCAAGACCGTGTCGGCGGTGTTCACCTCCAGGGCGGTCGCCGCATTGCGTGACCGAGTCGAGCAGACTGCGGGAAATCTGTTGGATCAGCTGGCCGGCCAGTCCGGCGTCGTCGACATCGTTGGACGCTACTGCTCGCAACTTCCGGTCGCGATCATCAGCGACATCCTGGGAGTGCCCGAACAAGACCGGCGCCGCGTCCTGGAGTTCGGGGAGCTGGCCGCGCCGAGCCTGGACATCGGACTGCCTTGGCGGCAGTACCAGAGCGTGCAAAACGGTATCGCCGGGTTCAACTCCTGGCTGGCCGAACACCTGCGGCGACTGCGGCGTACCCCAAGTGACAATTTGATGAGCCAGCTGATCCAAATAGCTGAAAGCGGTTCCGCTGAAACATATCTGAATGAGACAGAACTTCAGGCAATCGCGGGACTGGTATTGGCCGCTGGATTCGAGACCACGGTCAACCTGTTGGGCAACGGTATTCGCATGCTGTTGGACGCGCCCGAGCACCTGGACACGCTGTCACAACGTCCTGAGTTGTGGCCCAACGCCGTCGAAGAGATCCTGCGGCTGGACTCGCCCGTGCAGCTCACCGCCAGAGTGGCGCTCAACGATATCGAGGTGGCGGGCACACAGCTCGAACGAGGCGAACTGGTGGTGGTCTATTTGGCCGCGGCCAACCGGGATCCGTCCGTGTTCCCCGATCCACACCGCTTTGACATCGAACGGCCCAATGCCGGAAGGCATCTGGCATTCTCCGGGGGTCGGCACTTTTGTCTGGGGGCCGCGCTTGCGCGTGCCGAGGGCGAAGTCGGGCTGCGCACTTTCTTCGACCGCTTTCCCGAGGTGCGCGCGGCAGGTACCGGAAGCAGGCGCGATACCCGGGTGCTGCGGGGCTGGTCGTCGCTGCCGGTGGCCCTGGGGCCGGCACGGTCGATGGCCCGGGTCGACGGCTAGCCAGGCGCCGAATCTCTCTCATCATTGCCCGGCGAGGTAGCGACCGAACCAGTCCAGCAGACGCTGCCAGGCATCGGCCGCGGCGGTGGAGTTGTAGCCGGGGGCGGTGTCGTCGAAGAACGCGTGGTCGACGTTGGGTTCGACAACCAGGTTGTTGCGCAGTCCGGCTCGGTCGAGGGCCGCTTTGGCCGCCGGCCGCGAGCCGGTGACGCCAGTGTCCAGGGCTGCGTAAATCCCCAGCACCGCGGCCTTGGATCCGGTGAAGTCGGAGTTGTCCGGTAGCGGTCCGCAGAACGGGACCGCGGCCGAGACCGCCAGGGCGCCCGAAGCCAGCAGTCGCCACACCAGTTCGCCGCCGAAGCAGAAACCGACCACGGCGGTTTTCTGCGCCGGAGCACGCAGCCGCAGTTCCGCCACACCCGAGTTCAGGTCATGCGTGAACTGTTCCGGCGCGATCGTGCCCAGGGCCGCGGCGGCCTGCGCCGGATCCGGGAAGGCGGCCGACCCGCCCTTGTCCGACAACAAGTCGATGGCCAGCGCCGAATAGCCGGCCCCGGCCAGGCGCCCGGCCACCGACCGCATCCAGTCGGTCAATCCCTTGCTGTCATGGACGACTAAGACGGCGCCTCGGGAATTGGGCGCCTGAGCCCACGCGCCCTGGAGTTGCCCCTGTGGACCGGTCCAGACGATGGGCGACGTCGGCAGTGCCCTGCCCATGCCGGGCGATTGCGCTACGCCGGTCGGAGTTTGATCGACAGATGTGGGCGGGCCGGATTCGGCTGGTTCCTGCTGCCCGGAGCAGGCCGCGACGAGCGCGGTGGCGGCCGCGGTGCTCACGCCGAGGAAAGCCAGCCGTGCGATGGCTTCACGTCGGGTTAGCACGCCGTCGCGGTGGTCGGCCGCGGTCTTCTCGGCGGTGTAAAGCCGTAGCCGGGTCACACTGGCGAGTATCGGCCGTCAAGACCTGGTTGACACCCGTTCGGCAAACGAGTTTATTGGCCGCTATGACAGAAGTTTCTATGATCGCAGTCGAGGATGTCGTAGTCGGACTGTGGCAGGCACTTTCGCGGCGGGATTGGGACGCGGTAAAGACGTTCCTGTCGGACGACTGCCTCTACGTCGACATGCCCGTCCCTGCATTGTCGGCACGCGGACCCGAAGACATCGTGAAACGGCTCAAGATGGGGCTCGAGTCATTGGCGGGCTACGAGAACCACGACGGTCTGCTGGTGTCCAACGGCTCCGACGTCATGTACGAGCACACCGAGACATGGACGTTCCCGACGGGCGAGCAGGGTGTACTGAGGTTCGTCACCGTCCACAAGGTCGTCGCGCAAAACGGTGAGGCGAAGATCGCTGTCTGGAAAGACTATTGGGACATGAACAGCCTCGTCAGCTTCGCGCCGCCGAACCACTTCGAGGGCCTCGCCACCGGGGATACCTCGTGGATCTTCGACGCGACCGATTTGGTCTAGCCGGGTCGGCCAAGACTCGGCGATATCCTGTCCATCGTCGAATCCGACCGGCCACCTCGATCGGGCCGCCAACCGCTACCGCGCCGATCTTTTAGTGAACGGCGTAGCGCGCCCCGACGCCGCTGCGCCGATCGTTCGCCGACGCCCGTCGCGCCAGGCGCGCGTCCAACCGATCGCCTCCCCCACGAGCCCCAAAGCCGCAGTCTGGACTCAGCGCGTCGCGGCGTCAAGGCGGTAGACGCGACTGGCGTTGTCGTGGGCAATGAGATCGACCACCCGGATGGCGTCGGTCTCGCTCCAGTCGCCGCCGGCCACGAATTCGCGTAACACACGGCGAATACCGTTGCGCCACAACACCGCACCGAGATAATGCAATTCCGCGGGACCGAAGCCGTCCGACGAGTACAAAATCTTGCGGAAAGGCGCCATCTCCAGCAGCCGCGCGATGAACGCCGGAGCCCGGGCGCCCAGATAATTCACGCTCAACCCGCCGTCCAGGTAGACGTAGTTGAACGCCTGCGCCAGATAACCGGCCTCGCGCTCGTAGGGATAACAATGCAACAGCACGATCGGGGTGTCTGCGGACCGGCGCAGGAGGTCCAGCAGCAGCAGCGGATTGGCCTTGTGCAGATCGCAGTCCCGGTCGCCGAAGCCGACGTGGAACTGCAATGGCTTGCCCAGCCGTAGCGCCTGGTGCAGGCCGAAACGCAGCAGAACCCGATCCTGTAACCGGACACCGCCGCGGTCGCGCCAGCGGCCGGCGGCCTCGGCAACCTGCGTCGCCGACGGCTCGCTCAGGTCGCCGTCAAACCCGCCGCGGTAGGCCAGGATCGACTTGGTGGCGACCGCGGTGGCCGCTCGCCGGCGCAGGATCTCCTCGAATGCCGTCGCGTAGTCGCCCGACGTGCGCGCGGCCTGCTCGGCGACCTCTTCGAGGCGAACCACCTCGTGAGCGCGGTTGCCGGACAACTCGGCCACATCGGCGACGTCGGCGACATCACCGCCGATTCCGGTGTCCACCAGCCAGTCGCTCACTCCCGCAGCCGGCAGAAACAGGCGGGCCAGTTCGAGCTCGCTGAACTGGCTACGTCGCTCCCAATATTCCTGCGCTGCAATGTGTTTCTCTAACCCCAGGAGGGGGGCGCAATGGGCGCGGATGGCAAAGCCGAGTTGTGAGTCAAAACCCGGGTCCGTAAGTGGTTCGGTGTTGGCCTCATTGAGTGCGTTCTCGAACCGCTGCCGGTCCCCCGCCGTCAACCAGCAGCCGTGGACGTGCTGATCGATCAACGTTACGTCGCCGATGTGCCGGGCCAGCGCACCAGGGTCAGACACCATAACTGGCTCGGTCACAGGCTCCAGGCCATGCGGAACTTATCCGCCCGTTGCTCGGGGCTGAGCTTGCCGTAGCGCTCATGCTCCAAACGGCGGACCGCGACCACCATGTCGACTGCCGGATCGCCGAGGATGCTGCGCAGTAGCTCCGACCCATCAAGTGCGGCAACCGCTTCCGCCTGAGTCTCGGCCAGGCACACGATACCGTCGCGGTCGGATTCGGACAGATTCGCCGGGTCGATCGTAATCTCCGGCGGCAGTTCCGCTTCGCACAGCATTCCGTCCAGTGCCAGCCCCAGGATCGCCGCAGAGGCCAGGTACGGATTCGCCGAGGGATCGACGACTTTGACTTCGACATTGGCACCGTGCGGACTGCCGGGCCCGCCCTTGATGAACCGCACTGCGGCTTCCCGGTTCTCGGTGCCCCAGCACGCGTAGGCCCCGGCCCAGTTGCCGGGCCGCATCCGCAGACCGGACACGATGGATCCGCACAGAACGCCCTGTGCCTCCGGCAGTCCGCGAACCACCCCCGCCACCGCGCTCTCCCCCGCCAGCGTCATACCCGCCGCACCCGGGCCGTCGGAGAACAACGGACCCTCCGGTGCGGTTAGCGAAAAATGTTGGTGGGCACCGGATCCTACGCTGCCCGCAAAGGGCGCCGGCGACAAACTGATGCGAAGCCCGTGGCGGCGGGCAGCGCGGGCGATAATGAGCCGCATCAGCACCAGCTGATCGGCGGCGGCGACCGGCGGTAGCGGTGCCAGGGAGATTTCGAACTGGTTGGCACCGTACTCGGGGTGCAACTGCTCGATCGCGACGCCGACGGCGGCGGCCGACGCGGTGACATCGCGCACGAACGCTTCGTGCTCGAGCACGCCGGCAAGGCCGTACTGGGCCCACAGCGTCGACGGCAGCCGGCCACCGTCCGGGTCGACCAGGAGGAACTCGATTTCGTGACCGATCGCGGCCTGGATGCCGGCATGGGTGAGCGCGGCTTCGATCCGGCTCAGCGTTCCGCGGCTGCACGCCGGTACGGGTGTGCCGTCCTGTTCGAAAAATGCGGCGGGCGCCCACGCCAACCCGTCGCCGACGATGCGCAGGGCCGACAGGTCGATGCGGAGGCGCTGATCGCCGACCACGCCGACTTCGTCGGTGAAGGCGATGCCGCTCTGGTCGATGGCGAAGGCATGCCACGAAGGACTGGCGCCCAGGCCGGGATCCGCGAACGTGTTCGTTCGCCGGATCGGAACCGTCTTGGCCAGCGTGAGTCCGGCGGCGTTCATGACGGTACCGATCACGGTGTCGACGCCCTCGGCCTCCAGCTGGGCGATCGCCGCGGCAGCAAGTGGTGAGCCTGTCATAGCAGCCATTCTGCAGCGTAAACCGGCCCGGCCCAGAGTTTATGGGGCTCGATGTCGCGTGCCGGCAGTTATGCGCGGCTGGGCAAGGTCAGCTTGCAGGCCTGGGCGATATCGAGGGTCCGCAGCACTCGTCCCATGCCAACCCACAGCGCGCAGGACATGGCCAGGTCGGCGAGCAACTCGTCGGAGAAGTGTTCGGCGCAGCGGTTCCAGAAGTCCTCGTCGTCGCGCAGCACCTTGTGCTCGGTGGCGAAGCGGTCGGCGAACTCGGCCGCCAACCGTTCCTGTTCGCTGTAACCGGGCCAGGTGCGCCACTCCAGCGCGTGTTCATACAACTCTTCATCGACACCTTCGGCCGGCCCGTCGGCGTCGCGGGTGTTGACGCAGACGATGCATTCGTTGTGGTGGGCGATCACCGTCCGCGCCAGCTCGCGGGTGCGCATCGGCAGCCGGTTCTTGCTGTAGACCGCCTGGCTGAAGCCGGCGAGCGCCCCGCCGAGGTCAGGCGATTTCAAAATCCAGCCGGTCAGGTCGTCGTCAACGAATGTTCCGATTCGGCTCATGGCGTGATGCTACGCCAGCGCTGCGGATTTCCGGCGAACACGTGACGAGCGCCGGCCTGCAACGGCCGGCTGCCGTCAGTGCAATCGCGTTGGGCCAGAACCCGATGAGCGACATATTCGAGCATGGCGTGCGCATCGCAGCTTGGATCGCTGCTTGCGGGCTCGCCTTTGGCTGCCCGCGGTCCCTACCGATCCTCGCGCCGAGTCAGCTTGGTGGTCGCGAGACGCATTGCGCCGAGTAGAGCTCCACGCCGAGCTTGTCCATCAGCTCCAGCTGCGTCTCCAGGTAGTCGATGTGGGTTTCCTCGTCGGCCACGATCTTCTCGAACAGTATGGCGCTGGTGGAGTCCTGCTTCTCCCGGCACATGATGATGCCGGGCCTGAGGCGGTTCATCACGTCATACTCGATCGCCAGATCGGCCTCGAACTGCTCGCGCAGCGTCTGGCCGACGCGCAGTGAGCCGATGCGCTGGTAGTTCGGCAGGCCGTCGAGCAACAAAATGCGGTCGGTGATCTCCTCGGCGTGCCGCATTTCGTCGAAGGACTCCGCACGCGTGTGTTCCGCCAACTCGGTAAAACCCCAGTTCTCTTGCATCTTGGAATGCAGGAAGTACTGGTTGATTGCGGTGAGCTCACTGGTCAACTGCTCGTTGAGCAGACGCAAAACGTCCGGATCACCTTGCATGATCACTCCTACTTTGTGTGAAGCTGTCGAGTTTGACCGCGGCAGGTGGGCTGGGCTGGAGCACACCATGCTGGACCGTAGCAGCACGTTGCCATGCCAGCTACGAATCTAGTCCAGTGGGTCTGGGTGAGCCCGTCGTTTGGTGCGGTGTCGGCGCGTCACCCGCCCGAGCTGCACGGACGAGATCGCTTGGGTTAGGTTAGACTCCGCTAACCTAGTTAGGTTAGACTCCACTAATATGCGGCCTGTTGGTTCGGCACCTTCGCCGGTAATCCCGATGACACGGGATGCGACGAGCGAGCACGAATTGCGGACCCCGCGCCAGGCTTTCGACGAAGGGGATGTCGCCAGCATGCGGAGGGTGCGCTGATGTACGTATGCCTGTGTGTCGGGGCCACCAGTCAGACCGTGTCCGACGTGGTCGCGAGCGGCGCCTCCACCTCCAAAGAGGTTGCCGCCGCGTGCGGCGCCGGCGGCGACTGCGGCCGTTGCAGGCGTACGCTGCGGGCGATCATTGCGGCCTCGGCCAAACTAGAAGCCAAACTGGCAACTTAAAAGCCACACCGGAGCCCGCCTCATCGCGATAGCGCACCCCGGCCGACCGGTTTTAGCGGCGGTTGTTGAAATCCGCCAGCGCCGTGGTGTTGGCCTGTGCGCCCATGAGTTCGGCGAAGTGGGCGTATTCCCGAGCACTGGCTGCCGTGATCTCCGGACGGACCGGTTCCAGCATCGTGTGCTTGACGGCCATCAAGCTCGGGATCGGCCGGGCGGCGAGGATCT
Organism: uncultured Actinomycetota bacterium; assembly: GCA_963848535.1. Classification (GTDB taxonomy): domain Bacteria; phylum Actinomycetota; class Actinomycetes; order Mycobacteriales; family Mycobacteriaceae; genus Mycobacterium. Next base: position 288,019 of record CAWKEM010000017.1, on the reverse strand, counting down.
CCGCATGCCGACGGGCTTCGGGTAGCAACTTCTCCGGTTCGCACACTCGCCAGACCAGGCCCATCCGCAAAGCCTCGTCGGCCTCGACCCATTCCGAGGACATCAACAGCCAGGCGGCGTTTTGCCGGCCCACCAGCTGCGGCAGCAGATACGACGACGCCGCTTCCGGTGCCACGCCCAGGCTGGTGAACGGACACTTCAGGCGTGCCGTCGAGGACATGAATGCCAGATCGGCGTAGCCGAGGATGGTGGCGCCAATGCCGATCCCGACCCCGTTGACCGCGCAAATCAGTGGCTTGGGAAACGCGGTGAGTGCATCGATCAGGCCGGCGAAGCCGTGCTTTCCCGGAGTGAAATCCGGGTCGGTGATGCGAGCCTGCATCTCAGCGAGGTCGGTACCGGCGCTGAAGGCGCGGCCCGCGCCAGTCAGCAGGACGACGGCGACCTGCGGATCGTCGGCAGCGGCCAGCAGCGCTTCGGTTGTGGCGTCGTAGAGGGCTTCGTTGAAGGCGTTCAGCGCCTCCGGCCGGTTCAGCGTGAGAGTGCGCACCCGGTTTTCGTCGTCGATCAGCAGTGTCACGGCTGCAGCTTAGCCCTGCGACGATGCGGGCCGGACCGGACAGTTGAGGAGCAGGGCCATCAGCTGAGCCCTGCGACGATGCGGGCCGGACCGGCCGCCTGTGGGGCACCCTCAGCCGTTGCTGTAGACGCGGGTCGGGGCGATCAACACCACGGCCCGCCGCTCCCGGGCGATCACCCGGTCGTACTCGTCCCAGTTGTCGTGGGTGCCGCCCGCGGCGGTGAAGACCTCGCGGAGCAGCAGCCGCAGCTGGTCGGCGTCTGTCAGCCAGCGCGGCGCGTCATCGGGACCGGCCAGCTCCGCGCGGCCTTCGACGGTCGCCCACTGCCATCCGTTGCGGAATGTGACGGCCAGCTGCGGCCGTGTCCGGAGGTTGACCAGTTTGACCTTGCCGTAGGTGGTAAAGCCCAGAACTGGCTGACCAGTTGCCGGGTGCGGCAACAGGCCGACGTTGACCAGCGAAGCCTGCACCGTTGCGTCGGCACGAACGGTGGACACCACCGCCAGGCCGTTTTCTGCCGCCGCCAGCGCCACGGCGTCGCGCAGTGTTGTCATACTGGCCCCTCAATCGTTGAACGGTGTCTTGAACACGTAGCGGCTGGTTGGCACGGTGTCGATGTTCTGGTTGGCCCCGAATGCGCTTGTGCTGGCAACCATCTGGCTTAGGCGGTCCTGCAGGTCGGTGTCGTCGGCGGCACCGAAGAACGCTTTGAGATCGGTGATCGCCTCGGCGGGGAACAACTCTTCGACGATGCCGTCGATTGCGGGCGCGCCCGGGGTGAGGGTTCGTACCACCCAGTTCTGGGTGTAGCCGAACGTCGACTGCGTCTTGATGGCCACTGACGTGTGGTCGCGCTGCCAACGGGTCAGCCAAGTCGCCTGATCCAGGTCGGCAGGCCGGCGTAGCAACGCAATGTTGGCTAAACCTGGTGTACGCGAACCGAATTCGATCGACGGGGCAATTAGCGGGACTGACTCGGTCACCAAATACGCGCCGAGTTGCTCACATTCGCCGGCGAGCAGGTCGAGCGCCGCTGCCATCTGGTCGCCGTAGCATTGCCGGGTCCACATGCTCACCACCGCGGCCACCGGCGGATCCAGTGTCGTGAGTGTCATCAGTGACCGGCGCACCGCGTCATCGCGAACATTGACGGCGAGCCCGGGGACGCCCAGGTCCAACAGCGCCCGGGCGATCGGGCCCCGCTGCCGGGCGCACCAATCATCATCCGAGTCACCCCGCATCAGCACGGCGATTACCTTCTCCATAGGCCGAACTTACCTTCGGCGGCACGGCTAGCAGCGGTCATCCCCCGGGTTTGCCGGCTAGTGCACCAGACGTACCTGGTGTTCGCTATCGATCACTTTGCCGATCATCCCGGCCAGCTGCCGGTAGGACTCATCGCGACCGCTTGAAGACCGAAACACCAGACCGATCCGTCGTCCCGGGCGGGGTGCGGCAAACTGCGCGAGCCCCAGTCGGCTTCTGGCTGCCTCGACCGGCACCGCGCTCTGCGGAATCAGCGTCACGCCCAAGCCGCCGGTCACGCACTGCACCGCGGTCGCCAGCGACGCCGCCCGGGTGTTGGCCAACTCGGCCCGCACCCCCGCTTTATGGCATACGTCCAGCGCCTGATCGCGCAGGCAGTGGCCCTCATCCAACAACAACAGCGGCATGTCGGCCAACGCCGTCGCCGATACCCGCCGTTTGCCGGACAGCGGATGCCCGGGTGGTAGCGCAAGCACGAAATCTTCGTCATAGATCGGGATCGCGGCGACCCCGACGGCATCGGCGGGCAAGGCGATCAGCGCTGCGTCCAGCGCGCCTTCGCGCAGGGCCGTCAACAGCCGCTCGGTTTGGTCTTCTATCACCCGCAACGTCAGCGCGGGCAGTTGCTCAGCGAGTCCGGCCAGCACGGTCGGCAGCACATAGGGTGCCACCGTGGGAATCAGTCCCAGGCGCATGCTGGCCTGCAACGGATCGGATGCGCCCTCGGCAGCGGCGGTGAACGCGTCCACCGCATCCACCACGGCCTGAGCGCGCGGCAGCAGCTGCGCGCCCTCCGCTGTCAAGAAGACGCGCCGCGTCGACCGCTCGACCAGGTGGGTACCGAGACCGGTCTCCAGCGCCGCCAGCGCCTGGGACAACGTTGACTGACTTACCCCGAGAGCGGTTGCAGCGCTACTGAAATGCCGCTTTTCAGCCACCGCCACGAACGCACGAAGGCCGGCGACGGTAGGCTGATAACTCTTATCGGTCATGCCTATTAGTATAGTGGCAAATATCACCTTTACCTGACAGTAAATCCCAGGCACCATCGTGGGTGCACGCCAATTCTTTTGTGGACGTTGAAATTGAGGAGCGACATGTCATTGCTGACCATCGGAGAACAGTTCCCGGCCTATCGGCTCACCGCGCTGATCCCCGGCGATCTGTCGAAGGTCGACGCTAAGCAACCCGAGGACTACTTCAGCACCATCACCAGCGATGACCACCCCGGCAAGTGGCGCGTGGTGTTCTTCTGGCCCAAGGACTTCACCTTTGTGTGCCCGACGGAGATCGCAGCGTTCGGCAAGCTCAATGACGAGTTCGAGGACCGTGACGCGCAGGTCCTCGGGGTCTCCATCGACAGCGAGTTCGTGCACTTCAATTGGCGCGCACAGCACGAGGACCTGAAGGACTTGCCGTTCCCGATGCTTTCGGACCTCAAGCGGGAACTCTGCCTGGCCACCGGAGTGCTCAACGCCGACGGCGTCGCCGACCGGGTAACCTTCCTGGTCGACCCCAACAACGAGATCCAGTTCGTTTCGGCGACCGCGGGATCGGTTGGACGCAACGTCGAAGAGGTGCTGCGGGTTTTGGACGCACTGCAATCCGACGAGTTGTGCGCCTGCAACTGGCGCAAGGGCGACCCCACGCTGAATGCCACTGAGCTGCTCAAGGCCTCCGCTTGATGGCGGGGCCCGACGGGGAGGCGAAATGAGCGTAGAGAACCTCAAGGCTGCGCTGCCCGAGTACGCCAAGGACCTCAAGCTCAACCTGGGCTCGATTACCCGCAGCACCGAGTTGAACGAGGAGCAGCTGTGGGGCACCCTGCTGGCTAGCGCCGCGGCGACGCGGAACTCGCAGGTACTGAGCGAGATTGGCGCCGAAGCAGCCGACATTTTGTCCGCCGAGGCATACCACGCGGCGCTGGGAGCCGCGTCGATCATGGGCATGAACAACGTGTTCTACCGTGGCCGCGGCTTCCTCGAGGGCAAATACGACGATCTGCGTGCCGGATTGCGGATGAACATCATCGGCAATCCCGGTGTGGCGAAGCCGAATTTCGAGCTGTGGTGCTTCGCGGTGTCGTCGATCAACGGATGCCCGGACTGCGTGGCCGCCCATGAACACACGCTGCGCGAGGCGGGTGTGAGCCGAGAGACCATCTTGGAAGCGCTGAAGGTCGCGGCAATCGTTTCCGGTGTGGCACAAGCGATGGTCACTGCCCAGACGCTGGCTGGCGTCGGCTGATCGTCGTGGCGTGACCCGCGACTTGAGCGGACCGGCCTGGATCGAACACGCCATCTGGTGGCAGGTCTACCCGCTGGGTTTCGTCGGCGCGTTTCCCCCGTCATCGGAGCCGCCGCAGCCGGGTGAACACCGGCTGCGGCGGCTCGTTGGCTGGTTCGACCACGCCATCGCACTGGGGGCATCGGGCGTTGCGCTGGGACCGATCTTCGCCGCGCGCACCCATGGTTACGACACCACCGACCACTACCGCATCGATCCCCGGCTCGGAGACGACGCCGACTTCGACTATCTCGTCGGCGAGGCACGCCGTCGCGGGCTGCGCATCCTGCTCGACGGCGTGTTCAATCACGTCGGCGTTGACTTCCCGCGCTACCGCGAGGCGCCAAACAATGACGCATCGGCACGCTGGTTTCGCGGACGCCCGGGTCGTTTCCCCACTAGTTTCGATACCTTCGAAGGCCACTCGGAGCTCATCACGCTCAACCACGACAACCCCGAGGTCGCCGACTACACCATCGACGTGATGACGCACTGGTTGCGGCGAGGCGCGGACGGTTGGCGTCTGGATGCGGCTTATGCGGTGCCGCAAGAATTTTGGGCGTCGACATTACCGAAGGTGCGCGAGCTGCATCCGGATGCCTGGTTTGTCGGCGAGCTCATCCATGGCGACTATGCGGCAGTGGTCGAGGCGGCCAAGTTCGACTCGGCGACGCAGTACGAGCTGTGGAAGGCGATCTGGAGCAGCATCAACGACGGCAACTTCTTCGAGCTGGACTGGGCGTTGCAGCGGCACAACGCGTTTCTGAACAGCTTTGCCCCGCTGACGTTCATCGGCAACCACGACGTCACCCGCATCGCCAGTCGGCTGGAAAACCCGCGGCACCTGGCGCATGCGCTGGTGATCCTGCTGACCGTCGGCGGTGTACCCAGCGTGTACGCCGGCGACGAACTCGGGTTTCGCGGTGTCAAGGAGGAGCGGTACGGCGGCGACGACGCGGTACGGCCGGAGTTCGGCTCTGCCTCAATGCCATTGGATGCATTCGGCGCCGAAGTGTGGGCGTTGCACCAGTACCTCGTCGGACTGCGTCGGCGCCACCCGTGGTTGCATGCGGCATCGACCACCGCGTTGCGGCTCGACAACCGGCGCTACGTCTACGAGACTCGCAGCGGCGACAACGCCCTGTTGGTCGCGCTCAACATCGATGACGCGCCACTGCAGCTGGTGCTGTCGGAGTTGGGCACGGCGCGCGCGCAGGTCATCGCCGGATCAGCGGCCCCGCCCCAGGAGGTCCTGGACACGATTGCCGTCGAGGCACATGGCTGGCGGATCCTCAGCGCGGTCTAGGAACGCGTCAGCCGGGCCAGGGTCAGCTGGTCTTGCCGGCCGTCGTAGTACTTGTCGAGCAGGGCGATGAAGTCGTGGTTGTCGTCGGTAGCGCGCGCGAAGAGCGTCATCGACGAGCGCAGCTTGAGGTCGTCGGGCCAGCCGAAGATCTCCCCGATCGATCGACCCTGCACCTGGTTGACCAGCTGAGCGCACTCGTGCAATCGCGGCCCGAGCAGGTGATGGTGCAGATAGGCGCCGGCTTCGGCGAGCGAGGAGATGCCGTAACGTTCTGCCATCGGGCTGCTGCCCAGGCCGCGTAGCTGCGGGAAGACGAACCACATCCAGTGGCTGCGTTTTCGTCCGGCGCGCAGCTCATCGACGACGCTGCGATAGACCGGAGCCTGCGCCTGGGCGAAACGCTTCAGATCGAAGGGGTCGCCTGCCGATTCCATATGACTACGGTGGCACATATGGCCGTCAATCGACGAGTGCCCAGAGTCCGCGACCTGGCGCCGCTGATCCAGTTCAAAAGGCCGGAGTTCGATCGCACGAAACGCCGCCTGGACGCCGCGCTGACCATCGATGATTTGCGGCGCATCGCCAAGCGTCGCACACCGAAGGCGGCGTTCGACTACGCCGACGGGGCCGCCGAGGACGAGCTGTCCATTGCACGCGCCCGACAAGCCTTCCGCGACATCGAGTTTCACCCGACGATCCTGCGTGATGTCACGAATGTGTGTGCGGGATGGGATGTCCTGGGCCAACCCGTCGTTTTGCCGTTCGGGATCGCGCCAACCGGGTTCACCCGGTTGATGCACACCGAGGGCGAGCTCGCCGGTGCACGGGCGGCGGCCAGGGCTGGGATCCCGTTCTCGCTGTCCACTCTGGCCACCACCGCGATCGAAGACCTGGTGACCGCTGTTCCCCAGGGCCGCAAATGGTTTCAGCTGTACATGTGGCGCGACCGTGAACGCTCGATGGCGTTGGTGCAGCGGGCGGCCGACGCCGGATTCGACACTCTGCTGGTCACCGTCGACGTTCCCGTCGCCGGTGCGCGATTGCGCGACGCCCGCAACGGGATGTCGATCCCGCCGGCGTTGACACTGCGAACCGTGCTCGACGCGCTACCGCGTCCGCGCTGGTGGTTCGATCTGTTGACCACCGAACCCCTTTCGTTTGCGTCACTGGATCGCTGGTCGGGCACCGTCGGCGAGTATTTGGACACCATGTTCGACCCCAGCGTCACGTTCGACGATCTGGTCTGGATCAAGGACCGATGGCCGGGCAAGCTGGTCGTGAAAGGGATCCAGACACTCGATGATGCCCGCGCCGTCGTCGATCGCGGCGTCGACGGCATCGTGTTGTCCAATCACGGCGGTCGCCAATTGGACCGGGCCCCGGTGCCCTTCCACCTGCTGCCCCCGGTAGCGCGTGAGCTCGGTGAGCACACCGAGATCCTGCTGGACACCGGCATCATGTCGGGCGCCGACATCGTGGCGGCGATCGCACTGGGCGCCCGGTGCACCCTGATCGGGCGGACCTATCTCTACGGCCTGATGGCCGGCGGCGAGGCGGGCGTCAACCGCGCCATCGAAATCCTGCAGACTGGGGTGATCCGCACGATGCGGCTGCTCGGTGTGACCTGCCTCGAGGAGCTTTCACCCAGGCACGTGACCCAACTGCAGCGGCTGGGGCCCCGTCCGACGGCGTGACGGCAGCTTCACCCTGGCGCGCACCGTTCTCGCTGTCGTGCTTGGCAGCGCGGTGACGGGAGCGGCCGGTGGCGCTACTGCAGGCGCGCGACCTGTTCGGTGCGGTTGCGTACCAGGTCCGTTGTAGGCCTGGCCCGCCCCGACGTGTTGCCAGAGCCTCGGAGGGTAGTGGGTGACGTACATGGTGCGGCGGCCGCCGGCGCCGGTCGGCCGGGGGGAGGCATGCATCAGGTCTTGGATATGGACGGTGACGTCACCAGGGGCGGTGTCGATGCGCACGACCGGTACCTGTTGGAGCCGCTGTTCCCACCGGTAATGGATGGCCTGACCGTGGCTACCGGGAACAACCTGCAGATTGCCCGTCGAGGAGTCCGAGCCGGTGATCTGAATGCCGACGCTGACCGCGGGGCACATGATGGCGTGCCCACCCATCCCGCAGTCCTGATGCCAGGGGATGTTGGATAGCCCGCTGGTGTTTCCCGGCACTTTGAGCAACACCGCGCTGCCTTCCATCCGGTCGGGCGCCGCGCGCAGCGTGGGGTTGATCAGAGTGCCGAGCCTGCGCACCCTGGGGTCGTTTTCCAGGGCAGCGAGAACCGGTGAGCGTAACGTCGCGTACACCAGTCGGCACAGGACGCTGTTGCCGTCCTCGCCGGTGACCCACCAGGACTGGTCATCACCGGGACGGGCTTCCGCCGCAAGGCGATCGATCTCGCGGTTGGCGACCTGCATCTCGTCGGCGCTGAAAACCGCCTTGACGTGCAGGTAGCCCATCGTTTGCAACTGCGCCGCCAGTTCGGCGTCGCTGGCATCGAGCGTGAACGCGGCGGATGGGTCGCGTCCATGGAAGTCGGCTCTGGCCGGATCGTACGGCGGGATGCCGGCGTGGAGGTATCTGAGGATCGGGTCCCAGTCGGCCAGCTGCTCGAACCCTCCCAGCTCGAAGGCAAGGTCGTCGCTGAGCACGAGGTTGATGACGGTGCGGACCTGGCCAACCATGTCGTCCCAGGCTTGTCGGGACAGGCGCACGACGACGTCGCCATTGCCTTGCCCCTCGCCGACGCGGATCGTCGAGCCGTCGACGGCATAGGTGACTGCGTCGTTGTCGACGAGGAATGTGATGGCACCCGTGGGTGCGAGGTCTCTGGCCGCGGATTCGAGGATGGCCGGGTCGAGGGAGGGCAGCACAGGATATGTCAGCGGCACTGGCCGATTATGCAAGAACATTCTTACTGAGTGCAAGAGGTATCTTGCATTCATGGCGCGAGACACTCGGACGCGGATCCTCGACGCTGCCCTGTCGCAGTTCGTCGCCCGGGGCGTCGCCGCCGTGGCGGTGACCGACCTCGAGAAGGCCGCCGGACTTTCGCCGGGCAGCGGCAGCTTCTACCGCCACTTCCGCTCGAAGCGGGACGTGCTGGCCGCGGTCGTCGCGCGGGAGGTCGAGCGCTCTCAGGCCAGACGTTCGTCGATAGGCCCGAGGACCGACCTGGAATCGGAGTACAGCCGTGCCTTGGACGCCCTCGTCGCGATGCGGCCGTTGATCGCGCTGCTGGTGCGTGAAGGAACCACGTTGCCAGACATCGAGCGCATCTACGAGGTCTTGGCCGCCGGCGGTGCGCGGATCGACGCAGAGGATCTGCGGGCGCGGATGAAGGCTGGGGCGATCCCCCCACGCGACGCCGATGCGGTAGCCACCGCGGTGATGATGTCACTCGTGGGGTATCACCTTGCCGAGCAATTCTTCGGCACCCCAGTGGGCGTGGACCGGTCCCGATTCGTCAAGGCGCTTGCGTCCCTTGTTGGCGCCTGAACGAGCCGCCACTATCTCGGCGCGGTCCGGCGGGAACAAACCGGCGGCCAGCTGGGTTAAGCGCAACAGACTCAACTTTTGGAGGATGTTGATGGCTGAAGCCAAGTCGGTGCCGGTGCTGTTTGTCACCGACACCATTGTGTTGCCGGGAATGGTGGTGCCGATCGCGCTCGACGACGCCGCACGGGCGGCGATCGACGCCGCGAAGGCCAGTGAATCAGGGCAGCTGCTCATTGCGCCCCGGCTGGAGGACCGGTATCCGTCGCACGGTGTGATCGCGAAAATTCTGCAGATCGGACGCATCGCCGGCGGTGGCACCGCCGCTGTGGTGCGCGGCGAGCGTCGGGTGCAAATCGGGGCCGGAGCTACCGGACCGGGAGCGGCATTGTGGGTCGAGGTGACCGAGGTCGCCGAGGCAGAGGTCACCGACGAGGCCAAGGCGCTGGCGGCGGAGTACAAGAAGCTGCTGCTGGCCATGCTGCAACGGCGCGAGGCCTGGGAGATCGTCGACTACGTCAACGGCTTGACCGACGCGTCGGCGTTGGCGGACACCTCTGGGTATGCCTCCTACCTGACCAGTGCGCAGAAGCGGCAGCTGCTGGAGACTGTGGATGTCGTCGAGCGGCTGCGCGTGCTGATCGACTGGACCAGCGGCCACCTGGCCGAAGTCGAGGTCAACGACAAGATCGCCGAGGATGTGCGCGAGGGCATGGAGAAGACGCAGAAGGAGTTCCTGCTGCGCCAACAGCTGGCCGCCATCCGCAAGGAACTGGGCGAGGGCGAACCCGACGGGTCAGACGACTACCGGTCCCGAGTCGAGGCCGCCGACCTGCCCGAGAAGGTCCGCGAAGCCGCGCTTCGCGAGGTCGGCAAGCTGGAACGCGCCAGCGACCAAAGCCCGGAAAGCGGCTGGATCCGTACCTGGCTGGACACCGTGCTCGACCTGCCCTGGAACGTCAAGACCGAGGATTCGACGGATTTGGCGGCGGCGCGGGAAATCCTGGACGCCGACCACCACGGGCTAGAGGACGTCAAGGACCGCATCATCGAATACCTGGCCGTGCGGTCCCGCCGCGCCCAGCGCGGGCTGCAGGTCGTCGGTGGCCGTGGCTCCGGCGCGGTGATGGTGCTGGCCGGTCCCCCGGGCGTCGGCAAGACGTCGCTGGGTGAGAGCGTGGCCCGGGCGCTGGGCCGCAAGTTCGTGCGCGTCGCCCTGGGCGGTGTGCGCGACGAGGCCGAAATCCGCGGGCATCGGCGTACCTATGTGGGGGCCTTGCCGGGCCGGATCGTGCGCGCGATCGGCGAGGCGGGATCGATGAATCCCGTTGTGCTGCTGGACGAAATCGACAAGGTTGGTTCCGACTATCGCGGCGACCCGAGTGCGGCGCTGCTCGAGGTGCTCGACCCGGCGCAAAACCACACGTTCCGTGACCACTACCTGGATCTGGACCTGGACCTCTCCGATGTGGTGTTCCTGGCCACTGCCAACGTGATCGAGAACATCCCGTCGGCCCTGTTGGACCGCATGGAGCTGGTGCAGATCGACGGCTACACCGAAGACGACAAGGTCGCCATCGCGCGTGACTATCTGTTGCCCCGGCAGCGGGAGCGGGCGGCGCTGAACGACGACGAGGTCGTCGTCACCGACGCCGCGCTACGCAAAATCGCCGCCGACTACACCCGCGAGCCGGGTGTGCGGCAGTTCGAGCGGCTGCTGGCCAAGGTGATGCGCAAGGTGACGACAAAGCTCGCCGAGGACAGCGGGCCGAAGGTCCGCAAAATCTTGGACGAGCCGGATCTTGTTGATTACCTGGGTCGCCCGAGGTTCACGCCCGAGTCCGCCGAACGCACGGCGGTACCCGGGGTGGCCACCGGCCTGGCCGTTACCGGCCTGGGCGGCGATGTGCTCTACATCGAAGCTGGGGCCACCGACGGCGAGCCCGGTTTGCAGCTGACGGGTCAGCTGGGTGACGTGATGAAGGAGTCGGCGCAGATCGCGCTGTCCTACGTGCGCTCGCACGCGCACGCGTTGGGCGTCGACCCCAAGTCGCTGGACCGACGCATCCACGTGCACGTGCCCGCCGGCGCGGTGCCCAAGGACGGCCCGTCGGCCGGTGTCACGATGGTGACCGCGCTGGTGTCGATGGCCACCGGACGTCAGGTCCGCTCCGACGTTGGCATGACCGGCGAGGTCACGCTGAACGGGCGGGTGCTGCCGATCGGCGGTGTGAAGCAGAAGCTGCTGGCCGCCCAACGCGCAGGCTTGTCAACGGTTTTCATTCCGTCGCGCAACGAGCCGGATCTGGACGACGTGCCCGCTGAAGTGCTCGGCACCCTTGACGTGAGGCCCATGACCGACGTCGCCGAGATCGTCACGCAGGCGCTGGAACCGTTAGCTGAGCACGCTAAGGCTGCCTGACCTGCTGCCGAACGTGACGCTAGCGTCACGTTCGGCAGCAGGCGTGGCGCTGGCGTCACGTTCGACGCCGGGCGTGACCCAGGACTTTCGCTGGCGTCACGTTCGGCGTTGAATAGAGCCGTGACTCTCAAACGGCAAGTGGTCCACAGCGTCCAACGGCTGGTGGTGAATCCGGTGGGCCGGCAGTTGCCGGTGACCATGCTGGAAACCACCGGCCGCAAGAGCGGGCAGCCGCGGCGCACCGCGGTCGGCGGGCGCGAGGTGGACAACCAATTCTGGATGGTCTCCGAACACGGCGAACATTCGGACTATGTCCGCAATATCAAGGCCAACCCGGCTGTCCGGGTGCGCCTCGGCGGTCAGTGGCGTAGCGGAACCGCCCACCTGCTGCCTGAGGATGACGCGCTGCAGCGGCTGGGCGACTTACCGCGGCTCAACAGCGCGGTGGTGCGTCTGATGGGCAGCGATTTGCTGACCATCCGGGTGGATCTGGACTGACACCGGCACATGGCCTATGACGAAGACCTGGCCAATGAGATCCGCGAACTGCTCGGCGCTGAGCGGGGTGTCGAGGAAATGCGCATGTTCGGCAGTCTCGCGTTCCTGATCAACGGCAACATGTCCGTGGCGGTGAGCGCCCAGGGCGGCTTGCTGGTGCGGGTGCCGCCGGACGACACCGACAAGCTGTTGCAACGCGTGTACGTCAGCTCCATGCTGATGGCAGGCCGAGAAGCCCGCGGCTGGGTACGCGTTGAGGCCGCCGGAGTGCAAACCAAACGCCAGCTGCAGAGTTGGGTCACCCGCGGAGTGGGCTACGCGCGCGGGCTGCCACCCAAGTGACTGGCGCGGTTTGCCAGGGCACGGTGCGGGTACGGGTGCGGTATGGACAAGCCGAAGCAGGTGGTGCAGCGACTGCTTGAGGTTGCCGGCACCACCTATGCAGCTGAGGCGCGAATCACGATCAGCGACAAGCCGATGCCGCTGTTTCAGCTGCTGGTCCTGTGCATGCTCGCCAGCAAGCCCATAGATGCGGCTATCGCCACGAGTGCCGCGCGTGAACTGTTCAAGGCGGGCCTGCGCACGCCAAAGGCTGTACTGGCCTCGGATCGGCAAACCATGATCGACGCGTTCGGTCGCGCGCACTACGTGCGCTACGACGAGAGCTCAGCCACCCGGCTCACCGACATGGCCGAACATGTTCGCGACGACTATTCCGGCGATCTGCGTGAGCTCGCCGATCGTAGTCAGCACGACGTCGCCGCGGTGAAACGTATGCTCAAGAAATTCAAGGGAATTGGCGACACCGGCGCCGACATCTACCTACGCGAAGTGCAAGATGTGTGGACTTGGGTGCAGCCGTACTTCGACGACCGCGCCACCGCCGCGGCCAAGCAATTGGGTTTGCCTACCTCACCGGCAAAGCTGGGAGCTCTTGCGCGCGGCAACAATGCGCGCTTGGCGGCCGCGTTGGTCAGGGCATCCCTGGACGACGACGTGCGCCGCCGGGTGACCGGTTGACCCGGCGGTGACCGTCCGCATCGGTACCTCCGGGTGGTCCTACAACCATTGGGTCAATGTGCTGTACCCGCCCGGAATGCCGCCGGCACGCCGGTTGGCCCGCTACGCCGAGGTGTTCGACACCGTCGAGCTGAACGCCAGTTTTTACCGCTGGCCCAAGGACTCCACGTTCGAGGGGTGGCGGGATCAGCTGCCGGCCGGCTTCACGATGTCGGTCAAAGCACATCGCGGACTGACCCACTACCGCCGGCTGGCCTCACCCGAGCCGTGGATCGAGCGGTTCGACCGCTGTTGGCAGCTGCTGGGTGATCGCCACGGCGTGCTGCTCGTTCAATTGCATCCGGAGCAGCACCGTGATGACGCGCGCTTGGATTTCTTCCTGCGCAGCATGCCGGAGTCGGTCCGGGTGGCCGTCGAGCTGCGGCATCCGTCGTGGAACGATCCCGCCGTCTACCGATTGCTGAAACGCCGCCGCGCCGCTTATGTGGTGATGAGCGGCGCAGGTCTGCCGTGCATTCCGCAGGCCACCACCGACCTGGTGTACGTACGGATGCACGGGCCCGATCCGGACGTGATGTACGCGGGCTCGTACCCGGAGCAGGACCTGCGGTGGTGGGCGGCCCGGGTTGCCGAATGGGACGGCGACGGCAGAGATGTGTGGATGTACTTCAACAACGACCTGGGTGGCCACGCTGTCCGAAATGCGCTGACGCTGCGAGAACTTTTGAGCTGAGCCGACCGAGGCTTCCGTTCAGTCAGCGCCGGGGCGGTAAGCCAGGGGCATCAGGGGTTCGGTCGACGGGAGTCCAACTCCCGTCGATGACGTCGGGTGGGCGCTGCACCTGCAGGCGTTCCCGCTCGGCGCGGCGGCGCTTGATCCGCAGCCGGGCGTCGGCCGGCATAGTGACCACTTCGTCACAGGTCAGGTAGTACACGTCATCGACGACGTCGATAAGGTCCCCCGCCACCCACCGAGATCCCAGCTCGCGCAACGTCATTCGGAGTTCGTGAGTGAACCGGAGGGTGATGTCGTGGGCCAGCTCTCGCGAACTGCGGGCGTTGGCGGCCAGCCGACCGGCCAGCGTCGCCGGCCGCGTGGGTTCGGTGGGGGTGGCAGCGGCTACCGCGACTTCCGCCGCGGCCATCAACAAGGCCGCCGGATCGTCGTCAAACGTCGGGCTGGCCAGCTCGGCCTCCCCCGGCCCACGGTGCCCGATCCGGGTGACTGCGGCGTCGAGAGCCGCCGCGGTGTCCGGGGACAACGCGCGGATACTGGCGAGGTTGCCTTCCCTTGCCAGCGCACGCAACGGCGGGTCTGCGCGCAACAGCTCTGCCAGCTTGGCGGTTTCTGCTGCGGTGCGGGTGCTTTCCATGATCATGCCGACCCCGGACACGCTGGACCCCGCCCGAGTGCGCTCCAGCGCCGCCGCAGTGACGCCGGTATCGATCAACCACAGTGCGGTAAGGATCCAGCCTTGATGAATGCGGTCCCGCAACAGCCCCACCCGAACTTCCAGGCCGGCAACCGGCAGCGACGCCAGCCCCGCGGCGTCCAGGTGTTCTGCCGCCGCGGCGGCACTGTAGGTCCACGTGTCGGACCTGAGATGGCGCAAGAGAGCCAGTGACCGTCCGGCAACGACCGCTTTGGCGACTAACCCCAGCGCTCCGCCCGCCAACGCGGGCTCACCGAACGGCAGCGGATCCCCGACCTGCGGCTGGCCGACCAGGGCGTTCCGGGCGACGGCGTGCTCGTCCCAGCCGGGTAGCTGGGTGGCGGCGACGATGTTGACCGACACCCCGACATAGGGGCGATGACCGAACACCGCGATGGCCCTGCTCCCCCACTCGTCACTTACCACGCCGCCGAGGGAGAGCAGCTGACCCATCACCCGATTCGCTGCGCGCAGTCCGCTCAACTGGGCGTCGAGCGTTATCGGGGTCAACGGTCCGGGCAGCGCCTCGGCGAGGCTGCACGCACTGAACACCGGGAACCGCGGATCGATCCGGTCGTCGAATTCCCCCTCGACGCCCTGTGGTGCTGCGCTGCGCAACTCCTCGGCCGGCCGAGAGCGCGGGAGAACCTCCACGGGGAGCGCCAGCTGACCCCCGTCGCTGGTCGCTCCTGCGGCGCCGATTCGGCGGCCGACGAGTCCTCGCGCGGTATCGGCAACTGCCCCCAGCGCCTGCCAGCCGAACTCGAACATCCAATCCTCTTGCACCGCAGCGATATTCAGTTCCGGAATCAGCTGTGGCCAGCTGTGAACCCGCTGCGGCCGGGAATGCGGGTCAACAGATCTCAGTAGCCGCCACGCGGTGATCACATTGACTGTGTCCGGGGTGGCGAGGTCCACGACACCGGTGCGGTCGGTGTTCAGCGAAAAGACCAGGAAGCGCACCAGGTCATCGATGTGCAGTACCCGCATCGGCTCCGCCGAGGCCTTGGTGCGCAGCAGCGTGGCCACGGTACGGCACACCATCCAGTCGAGTTGGCGACCCACCGGCGGCGCAATCCGGACGACCAAACTCGGCCCCCAACTGGTGGAGACCAACGCTTCGGCCGGCCGATACAGGTCAGGCCGACCCGCGGCTTGGGAGACGAACAACAACCGAGCGCCGGCGCGTGCGGCTACATCGGTCACATGCGCAACACCATCGATGTCAGCGTTGCCAGGTGCGGTGGTGTCCAGCGGGGCCAGGTGGATCACCGCGTCGGCCTCATCGGCCAGCTCTTGCAAAATGGGGTCGCGCAGCGACGCGCAAACGAATTCGACATGGGAGTCCAGGCAGGGGTGCGGGCGGTCAGCGATGCCGCTGACCGTGTGCCCGGCAGCGATCAGCTGCCGCGCAACTAGCCGCCCGACTGCACCGGTGGCGTCGGTAACCAGGATGTGCACCTGGGCTCACCTCCCCCAACGTCAAACTAAACAATAGGCACGTCGGTATCTCCCGCGCGACCGTTACTCCCGCAGCGGCGCGCTGACCTGGCGTGATGGCTTGGGCCGAGCTAGCGCAGCGTTGCGCTGCCGTCTACGGCGACGGCAACCTTGGCGCCGCCGATGTCGTCACGCACAGATGCTTGCGCCGCGGCGGCGTCGGTGATCACCGCCAGGGTGCGCGACCCGTCGGGCGTGCGTACGGCCAGGAAAGCCTTTTCTGGTTGTCCCTCGCGGTCGAACGGTGTGGTCCATGCTTCGACGGTGCCGACGCCCTCCCACTCCACCAAGCCGTCCCGGGTGGGCTCTCGGTCGACCGCTGGTTGCAGGTCTTCCCAACGGAATTCGGCCGGTGGCTCGGTGCTGTAGACGCCGAAGCTGTGTTTGGTCAGGTAGCCGCCATTGGCCGTGATCAGGCCGCGCCGCCCGGGATTGGCCACCAGCAACTCGGCCATGGTGGCAATCGAGTGCATGACGTAGTTGCTCCAGGGGCCGCCTGCGAAGGTCAGCCCGCCGGTAACGGTGAGCGGGCGGGCGGCATCGTCGACGGCCAGGCCCAGTTCGGCCGCCGCCACCTGAACCGCGGAGGGAAAGCACGAGTACAGGTCGACGTAGTCGACATCGTCGATGCCCAGGCCGGCCAGCTCTAGCGCCCGGGCGCCAGCGATCCGGATGGCCGGAGACCGGTGCAGCTCATCACGCTCGGCGATGGCAGGGGTGTCCCGCGCGTCCGTGCCTGCGTGCGGGAAAACCCAGCGTTCGGCGGGCACCCGCAGGCGCGTCGCCTGCTCCACCGAGGTCAGGATCAGCGCCGCGCCCTGGTCAACCATGTTGTTGGAGTTCATCAGCTTGGTGTAGGGCCAGCTGATCATCCGATTCTGCGGGCCGGGTCGGCAGATTTCCTCGGCGGTCACCGGCTTGCGGATCCATGCATGCGGGTTGTCGACCGCGACGGCGTTGAAGCGTGCCCACAGTTCACCGATCCGCTTGAGGTGATGTTCGATTGACTCCCCGTTTGCGATCCGAAGCGCCTGCTCGAACAGCGGGTAGACGTAGGCCGGGCGATCCAGTTGGATCCGGGTCTCCGCGTCACCGGCCATCGGGACGTCCTCCCCGGTGATCTCGGCCCTCGGGACGGATTCGTCCTGAACTGTCCAGACGAGTTTGCTGCCTTTGGCCTTCAGCCCTGTTCGGGTGCGCCAGGTTTCGGCGCCGGCAAGCAACACCACCCCGGACCGGCCCTGCTGGATGTCCAGGCACGCCTGGTTGACCAGCGACTGCGGCACGTTGCCGCCGATCGGGCTGTACCGGGTGGTGAAGCCGGCGGCGCCGATTCGCTCACCGAGCAGCAATCCCGGGTCTCGATAGCGTGCCGAGAGCACATTGACCACGCGGATCGAATCCACGGCCTCGATCACCCGGGAATCGGCAGCTTGCCGGGCCGCGGCGGCCATCAGGTCGGCGGGTTCGACGGACCGTTTCGCCGGGTCGATTTCGTCGCGATGGTTGACCTGGCCGTAGCCGATCAACACCGGTGTCCTGGGGTCGACGGTCATGGATCGAACCTAGCGTGGCGACGATGCGGGCCGGGAACGGCCCGCGTCTGCCGAGCGTCGCGCCGGCGTGGTGGTTGCTGGCCGAGTCGCTGCCCGGGGCCGGCGGAATCTGGCGAAGCGGCGCTGCACCCGTCGCCGCCGGCCGTGGACGCTAGATCACGGGATACCGAGTCGCAGGATACTTTTCGCTCCATCGACTGGGCTTCGGCGAGTGTGTGTGGCGCGAAGAACCCAGTCTCGCAGGCTGATTCGGTACCAATCCGATCGAATGCGCCTCAATTCTCGGGCGAGGATCGGGGTGAGCAGTGCGTCGGCTATCGTCACAGGCCGATCCCCGAGGCCGTTACCTGCCGAGACCACCCGATGGAGGCACCCCAGTCATGAGTGCGCACTTGAGCTATGTCGAGGCCGTGGTAGTCGGCGCGTTCCAGGGCGTCACCGAGTTGTTCCCGGTCTCAAGCCTCGGGCACTCGGTGCTGCTGCCGGCTCTGGTTGGCGGGCAATGGGCCCAAGACTTGAACGTCTCCACACCCCAATCGCCCTACTTGGCGTTCATCGTCGGCCTGCATGTTGCCACCGCCGCCGCCTTGCTGGTCTTCTTCTGGCGTGACTGGGTATGCATCCTGACCGGATTCATCTCGTCGGTCCGATATCGCCGAATCCAGGCGCCCGCCGAGCGGCTGGCGTGGCTGATCGTGGCGGCCACCATCCCAGTGGGACTCGCCGGGCTGGCCCTTGAAAAGCTCTTCCGCACCACACTGGGCAAACCCATCCCCGCGGCGGTGTTTCTGATTCTCAACGGCGTCGCCCTCTATGCGGGCGAGGTTCTCCGGCGCCGCATTGCGCCCGCAGCCACCGGCGACCACTCGAAGCCGGTCGATGAGCAACCGGCGCACACCGGCGAGGCGGTCGACAGTCGGCTGGCGCAGCTGCCCATCGGCCGCGGCGTTATGATCGGCTCCGCCCAAATCCTTGCACTGTTTCCCGGTATCAGCCGCTCCGGCATCACTATTGTGGCCGGCCTGTGGCGCGGCTTGTCGCACGAAGACGCGGCCCGCTTCTCGTTCTTGCTGGCGACGCCCATCATTCTGGCCGCCGGGGTGTACAAGATCCCGGATCTCTTTGGTCCGCTGGGGTCCGGCATCCAGGGTCAGGTCCTAGTCGGCAGCATCGCCTCGTTCGTCTGTGCCTACCTTGCCGTACGCTATCTCACCCGCTACTTCCAAACCCGCACCCTCACACCATTTGCCGTCTACTGCGTCCTGGCCGGCGGTGCCGGCCTGGCGTGGCTTACGCTGCACTGATCACCCGGAAGAGCTCGCTGCGCCGGAGTAGCCTTGCCAGAACCATTGCGCGTCAATCCGTTAGCGCCTGACTGTCGGCAGCGCTCGACGTGCGCTCGGTTTTCGGCCGGACGTGTATTTGAGTCAGCGTTGCGCCCTTCAGCCGCGCAACCCGCCAACGCCGAATCCCCTGCGGGGGCAAAACAAGCCGTTACATGATTTCCGGTGGAATCGGATCATCAACCCGGTCACCAGAAGGCAACTGATCGGTATCAGTTTGCGCCACAACGTAGGCGAGCAGCGGGGCATGAGCCACCATCGACACACCGTCGACGGTGCAATGTGCAGCGTCTCGACCACAGAGGTGATTGCCTGTGCTCCGTCGCTTTCGTCGGGTGGCTGGTGGGCTCGCGGGGGTTGCTCTGCTGGTCGTGTCGACCGACACCGGGCCCGCATCGGCCGTCGACCCCGTTCAGAGCCCGAATTTGTTGGTCAACCCGGGCGCGGAACTCGGCGACCCGTCATTGACGGGATACAGTTCGGTGTCGATCCCAGGCTGGACCGTGACCGGCACACCGACCGTGGTCAAATATGGCACCGTCACCCGTCCGCCGTCCCCTTTGTCCTCGCCCGCGCCACGTTTCCCAGGGGTTTTCCAACTTCCGCGGTCGGCTGAGGGGCCGCCTGACGGCGGCGTACAGTTCTTCGGCGGTGGAAATGTGGCCACTTCCACACTGACCCAAAGCGTCGACCTCAGCGGCGCAGCGTCCCAGATCGACACCGGCACAGTGCCCTTCATACTGAGCGGATGGCTCGGCGGCTTCCTGGAAGACCCGTCGGCAGCATCGGTCACCGTAGCCTTCCTGGCGGCCAATCAGTCGCAGCTGGGCGCCGGCAAGATCGGGCCGGTCGGTGTAATCGAACGCCGGTTCAAGACCGCGCTGCTCAAACGCGAAATCTCCGGGACGATTCCGGCGGGTACCCGCAGCGCGGTTGTGGTCGTGACCTTTACGGATTGCAACCCGGCACCGAGCCGCTACAACAACGTTTACGCCGACAACATTTCGTTCACTGTCGGCGCTGCACTGCCTGCCCCACCCCCACCCGCACCGCCCGTGTCGAAAGTCGGCCCCCTTGATCACGTGTTCATGATCTATCTGGAAAACCATGGTGTGAAAGACATTGTCGGCAGCCGCAACGCGGATTACATCAACGGCCTGATCAACACCTACGGGTATGGATCGAACTACTTTGCCCTCACCCACCCCAGCAACCCGAACTACTTCCCGATCCTCGGCGGGAGCAACTTCAACGTGAACTGGGACTGCCCCAAGGACTGCTTCGACGAACCCAACTTGGCCGACAACATCGAGGCGGCGCACAAGACGTGGGCCTCCTACGAGCAGTCCATGCCCAGCCCATGTTTCACGCAGTCCTCGGGTCCCTACAGCCCCGACGAACTACCGTTTCTGGCTTTCCACGACATCATCTCCAACACCGCCCGCTGTCAGGCACACGTGCTGCCGCTGACGCGGATGGCCACGGATCTCGCCTCGACTGCCACCACCCCGAACTACGCGTGGTTCGCCGCGGACGAATGCCACAACCAGGAAGGGTGCAACGACATCCGATTTGTCCTCAGCCAAGCCACGGCTCATCAATACAACATCAAGGCCGGCGACCAGTTCCTCGCGGACACGCTGCCCACGATCTTGAACTCGCCCGCGTTCCAAACGCAGCGCACCGCCATCTTCATCACCTGGGACGAGGATTACGACAACTTGTATTTCGGCATCGGTAACGAGGGAAATCACGTCCCCATGATCGTTATCCCGTCACCGAACTCCGGGATGCGCCAAGGCCACTTCGTTGCCGTTAACTACAACAACCACTACAGCCTGCTGCGCACCATCGAAGACGCCCTCTCACTTCCCCGGCTCACCAACAATGACCGATTCGCCCAACCGATGAACGAATACTGGCCATAGGGGGCTCGGGGCTGGTTGAGCGCTGCACCTCTCCGCCGGGATAGTCGCGGACCTAGACGGGTCTACGTCGATAGCGCACTTGTTCCACCGGCGCGTCACCGAAGATCACCATGCGGCGTGCCCCGTCGAACCTCCAGCCGTCGCGTTCGTAGAACCGCCGAGCGCGGACATTCCCGTCCAGCACCCACAACAAAGCCTCCACCACACCGACGCGCCGCAGGCGCTCGCGGGCAGCGGCCATGAGCAAACGCCCGACCCCGGTATGCAGATATCCCGGATCGACGTAGATCGCCATCAGCTCACCGAAATTGGGTAGGTCAATGTCACGACACAGACCCGTGGTAGCCAACCCGCAGATGGTAGAACCGTCGACCGCGACCAGCGTGGATGGCAGCTGAAATCCCATGCGGCCGAAGGTGTATCGAGTGGCCCAGCCTTCAGGTTTGAGGCTGTCGAGGTATTCCTGGGCGATGAGTCCCCGGTAGGCCGACTGCCACGACCGGACGTGCACTCGGGCCACGTCGTAGGCATCCGCGGGGACGGCCGGCCGTACCTCCGTCATCGTTGCATTGTCTACGCACTCCGGGGTGTTTGCGCACCAAGGCTTCAAGTGCTGTGCTTGGCGAATCGGCCGGTCGCAGCCCGGGTCGGCGGGCCGCGACTGTTCGGTGGCTTCCGGGAAGGACGGACATGACAGACACGGCATCTATCGGCCTGAGGGTCCGCGGCAAGGTGATCGTCATCACCGGCGGCGCGCGCGGGATCGGACTGGCTACCGCGACCGCGTTGCACAATCTGGGCGCCAAAGTCGCGATCGGCGACATCGACGGGGTGCGGGTGAAAGAGTCGGGCGCCGCGCTCGGCCTCGATGTCTACGGGAAACTCGATGTCGCTGACCCGCACTCATTTTCGGAGTTCCTCGACGACGTCGAGCGCCAACTGGGCCCGATTGACGTGCTGGTCAACAACGCCGGCATCATGCCGCTCGGCCGGATCGTCGATGAGCCGGACGCGGTCACCCGACGCGTCCTCGATATCAACGTCCACGGCGTGATCCTGGGCAGCAAGCTGGCAGCGCAGCGCATGGTCCCCGCGGATCCGGTCACGTCATCAACATCGCCTCGCTGGCCGGTGAGACGTACATCGCGGGGGCGGCCACCTACTGCGCCAGCAAGCACGCGGTGATCGGCTTCACCGATGCTGCCAGGATTGAATACCGCCGGACCGGCGTGAAGTTCTCGATCGTCATGCCGACATTCGTCAACACCGAACTCATCGCCGGCACACAAGGGGCCAAGGGCATCAAGAACGCCGAGCCGACCGATATCGCCGACGCGATCGCCCAACTGGTGGCAGAGCCCAGGCCGCGCGTGCGGGTCACGAAATTGGCCGGCGCACTCATCGGGTCGCAAAAGTTCATGCCGCGCGCGCTGGCCGAGGGGATAAACCGGCTACTGGGCGGCGAGCAAGTATTCAGCGGAGGGGTCGACGCCGAGAAGCGCAAGGCCTACGAGGCGCGCGCCCGCGGCGAGGAGTGAACGGCGCGTTCGGCGCCACCTGACGTTCACCGGCGGCATGGACAATGGGCCGGGTGACCTCGCTGACGACCGAACCCGCGACCCTGACCGACGACGAGCTCCACCTCATCAACGCCTACTGGCGTGCCGCCAACTACCTTTCGGTCGGGCAGATCTACCTGTTGGACAACCCGCTGCTGAGCGAACCGTTGTCGCCCGAACACGTCAAACCGCGGCTGCTCGGGCACTGGGGCACCACGCCGGCGCTCAACCTGATCTACGTGCACCTGAACCGGGTCATCCGCAACCGAGACGCCAACGTCATCTATGTCACCGGGCCCGGCCACGGCGGCCCCGCGCTGGTCGCCAACGCCTACCTCGAGGGCACCTACAGCGAGGTGTACACCGGCATCGAGGAAGACCGCGAGGGACTGCGAAAGCTGTTCCGGCAGTTCTCTTTTCCCGGCGGCATCCCCAGCCACGTGGCGGCCCAGACCCCGGGATCCATTCACGAGGGCGGTGAGCTGGGCTACGCGCTGGTGCACGCCTACGGCGCGGCGTTCGATAACCCGGACCTGGTGGTGGCGTGCGTGGTCGGCGACGGCGAGGCCGAAACGGGGCCACTGGCCGCCAGCTGGCACTCCAACAAGTTCCTCAACCCGGTCACCGACGGTGCGGTCCTGCCCATTTTGCAGCTCAACGGCTACAAGATCGCCAACCCGACGGTGCTGGCCCGCATTCCCCACCACGAGCTGGAGTCGCTGCTGCGCGGCTACGGCTATCGGCCGATAACGGTCGCCGGTGACGAACCGGCCGTCGTGCACCAGCAGTTGGCCGCCGCGTTCGACGACGCCTTCGACGACATCGCGGCCATTCAGAGCGCCGCGCGCCGCGGCAACCAAACCGAGCGACCCGTCTGGCCGATGGTCGTGCTGCGCACCCCCAAGGGCTGGACCGGCCCGAAGGTGGTCGACGGCAAGAAGGTCG
Source organism: uncultured Actinomycetota bacterium (assembly GCA_963848535.1). Taxonomy (GTDB): domain Bacteria; phylum Actinomycetota; class Actinomycetes; order Mycobacteriales; family Mycobacteriaceae; genus Mycobacterium. The sequence goes on along the minus strand of CAWKEM010000017.1, from coordinate 264,872 downwards.
AGGGCACTTGGCGGGCGCACCAGGTTCCGCTCGCCGAGACTCACGACAATCCCGAACACCGCGCGCAGCTCGAGGAGTGGCTGCGCAGCTACCGGGCGGAGCAGCTTTTCGACGGCACCGGCAGGCTGCGCGCCGAACTGCGGGCGCTGGCACCCAGCGGTGATCGCCGGATGAGCGCCAACCCGCACGCCAACGGCGGGCTGCTGCTGCACGACCTCGACCTGCCGGACTTCCGCGACTACGCGGTGCCGGTGGCACGGCCGGCCGCCGTAACGCACGAGGCCACCCGGGTGCTGGGCACTTTTTTGCGGGATGTGATAGCCCGCAACTCGGACCGGTTCCGTCTCATGGGTCCCGACGAGACCGCCTCCAACCGGCTGGACGCTGTCTACGGGTCGACCGCCAAGGTGTGGCTCTCGGAGATAGGGCCCGATGACGAGAACCTCGCGCCCGACGGCCGCGTGATGGAGGTGCTGTCCGAGCACCTGTGCCAAGGATGGCTGGAGGGCTACCTGCTGACCGGCCGGCATGGCCTGTTCAACTGCTACGAAGCATTCGTGCACATCGTCGACTCGATGCTCAACCAGCACACCAAATGGTTGTCCACCAGCCGCGAACTGCCGTGGCGGCGCCCGATCGCGTCACTGAACTATCTGTTGACCTCCCACGTCTGGCGCCAGGACCACAACGGCGCGTCTCATCAGGATCCGGGATTCATCGACCTGGTCGCCAACAAGCGGCCCGAAGTGACGCGGGTATACCTGCCGCCGGACGGCAACACGCTGCTGTCAGTGGCCGACCACTGCCTGCGCAGCCGTGACTACATCAACGTCATCGTCGCCGGCAAGCAGCCCGCGCTGGCCTACCTCGACATGGACGAAGCGATCGCGCACTGCACCCGCGGTCTGGGCATCTGGCAATGGGCGAGCACGGCGACCGACGAACCCGATGTGGTGCTGGCCTGTGCCGGGGACGTCCCGACCCTGGAGACGCTGGCCGCCGCCGACATCCTGCGTCGCGAATTGCCCGACCTGGCCGTCCGGGTGGTCAACGTCGTCGATCTCATGCGGTTGCAGCCGGATTCCGAGCATCCACATGGCCTGCCGGACAAAGAGTTCGACGCGCTGTTCACCCGCGACAAGCCGGTCATCTTCGCCTATCACGGCTACCCGTGGCTGATCCATCGGCTGACCTACCGCCGCACCAACCACCCGCACATCCATGTGCGCGGCTTCAAGGAACGCGGCACCACGACGACGCCGTTCGACATGGTGATGCTCAACGATTTGGATCGCTTCCACCTGGTCACCGACGTCATCGACCGGGTCGACGGGCTGGCCAGTCGGGCCGCCGTGCTGCGCCAGCGCATGGTCGACGCGCGCCTCGCGGCGCGCAGCTACACCCGTGAACACGGTGAGGACGACCCGCAGATCGCCGGCTGGACTTGGGGAGTCGAGTGAGCGGAACGAAGTGACGGGAGCGAGGCGACCAATTCTGCCGGGGAGTCGAGTGAGCGGAACGAAGTGACGGGAGCGAGGCGACCAATTCTGCCGGGGAGTCGAGTGAGCGGAACGTTGGTGACGGGAGCGAGGCCCCTTAGCCGTCGGTTCGCTCCATCGCCAGGTCGGCGATCTGTTTGCGCAGAGAGTTGAGCTCGTCGCGCAGGTTCTCACTCAGCGGAAATACGGGACGACCGCAGCCGGCGGGTAAACTAGCGCGAATGCGCGACACGACCGGTACCGCCGACGTCCACCCGCTGGTGTCGCAGCTCTCGGCGCTGCATAGCTTCCGGATCCGTCTCGACATCGCCGTCGTCGTGGTAGTGCTGGTGCTGACCAACCTGATCGCGCACTTCACCACCCCATGGGCGAGCGTTGCCACGGTGCCGGCCGCCGCCGTCGGGCTGGTCATCCTGATGCGGTGCGGCGGACTGGGCTGGGCTGACCTCGGTCTCGGCCGTGAACACTGGAAGCCCGGCCTGGGTTATGCGCTGGCCGCCGTCGCTGTTGTGGCGTCGGTGATCGCCGTCGGTGTGCTGTTACCGATGACCCGGCCGATGTTCATGAACAATCGCTACGCCACCGTCTCCGGCGCGCTGATCGCGTCGATGGTCATCATCCCCTTACAAACCGTGATCCCCGAGGAGCTGGCCTTTCGGGGGGTGCTGCACGGTGCGCTGAACCGGGCCTGGGGATTTCGCGGAGTTGCGCTGGCGGGCTCGCTGCTATTCGGTCTGTGGCATGTCGCGACGTCCTTCGGGCTGACCAGCAGCAACGTCGGCTTCACCCGACTGTTCGGCGGTGGGATCGTCGGGATGGCGGCGGGTGTGACGTTGGCGGTGTTGGCCACCGGCGCGGCCGGGTTCGTCTTCAGCTGGCTACGCCGCCGCAGCGGCAGCCTGATCGCGCCGATTGCGCTGCACTGGTCACTCAATGGGCTTGGCGCCCTGGCCGCGGCGCTGGTCTGGCATTTGACCTGAGGTTCTCGGAGTCCGGCCGGCCGGTTACACCAGCAGCACCGCAGCACCGGCGATGCGGCCGGCGCTGAGATCGCTCAGTGCCTGATCGGCCTGGTCGAGCGGGTATTCCGGGGTGGTCACCTCGATGTGATGCTGACCCGCGAAGTCGAGGAATGCCCGCGCGTCGGCCCGGGTGTTCGACGTGACCGACCGGACCTGGCGCTCCTGGAACAAATGACGCTGGTAGTTGAGCGGCGGGATATCGGACAGGTGAATACCTGCGATCGACAACGTGCCGCCACGGTCCAACGCCGCCAGCGCAGGCAGCACCAGATCCCCGACCGGCGCGAACAGGATCGCAGCATCCAGCGGCACCGGCGGCGGATCGGCCGCGCCCTGGGCCGACGCGGCGCCAAGCTGCAACGCCAGCGCGCGCGCCTCGGCTCCGCGGGTCATCACGTGCACCTCGGCTCCCTGGGCCAAGGCGACCTGTGCGGTGATGTGAGCGCTGCCGCCGAAGCCGTAGAGACCCAGGCGTCCACCCGGCGGTAGCTCAGCGCGCAGCAGCGAGCGGTACCCGATGATGCCGGCGCACAATAATGGCGCGAGTTCGCTGTCGGTGTAACCGCGCGGCAGGTGGTGCGCGAACGCGGCGGGGACCGTGGCGAATTCGGCGTACCCACCGTCGGCATCCCAGCCGGTGTAGCGGGACTCCGGACAGAGGTTTTCGTTGCCGCGGCGGCAATACTTGCACACACCGCAGGTGTGGCGCAGCCAGGCGATGCCTACTCGGTCCCCGACATGGAACTCGTCACCGGCCTCAGCGCCCACCTCGACGACCTCCCCCACCACCTCGTGGCCGGGCGTCACCCGGTCGCGGTGCACGGGCAGATCGCCCTCGGTGACGTGCAGGTCAGTGCGGCACACCCCGCACGCGCGCACGGCAACCAGCAACTCGGACGGCTCGGGGCGCGGTACCTCAGTGGTGACGTGCTCGAGCGGGCCGGTGTCCATTGGTCCGGGCCGACGCACTCGCCATGCGCGCATCGTCGTGGCGGTCAACGCTGGGGCCATCAGACCATCATGCCGCTAACCGCCACGGCTCAACGGGTTAACGCGATTAGGTCCTTCGCACCATGCCGACGACCCAGAGCAGGATCACCGAGCCGAGCAGCGCGGTGAAGAAGGTGAAGATGAGGCCGCCGCCGGCGGTATTGACGAAGAAGCTCAGGATGAAGCCGCCGATCAGCGCACCCACGATGCCGATCACGATGTCCATCAGGATGCCGGCTCCGCTGCCTCTGACGATCTTGCTGGCGAGAGCCCCAGCCAGACCGCCGATGATGATGTAGCCGATCACGCCGACGCTGGTGAGCGTCGATGACCGGGCCGCCAGGTATTCGGTAGCTGCCATGACGTTCATTCGGGGTCTCCTTATCGCTGGCAAAGCCCAGCTGAATTACCGGGCCGTCATGTCGGTATACCCCGTTCACGTGACGAATCGAGTACCGAATTGGCGACGGTTGACCGAACCTGGCCTAACCGCCCGAGGGTCCGGGCTGGAAGGTCAAGCCGAGGAGGTCCGCTGGGGTATCGGCATCGGGGTAGGGCTGACCTCTCCCGCAGGTGCTTGGGCCGGTGCCGGAGCGGGAGCAGAGGCCGGTCCAGGGGCGGGTGGGGCCGCCGGTGCGGGCGCTCCCGGAGCCGGCGGCGCGGGCTGGGCCGGCGGCGCCGTCCAAGGCTGGATCGACTCGGCCAGCGTCTTGGCCGCGCCCTTGTCCACAGGATCATTCGAGGTCCCGAGCCACACCACGAACCAGCGTTGGGGAGGTCCGGCGGCCGGTGTGGCCGTCGCGGGCGCGCCGATCACGCCGGTCCATATCTGGCCGTTCGGCTTGGCCTGATCGTTGAACTTGACCTCGTAGTACGACGCGCTCCCCGTGAGCCCATTGCCGCTGAGTGGAGTGGTCTCCTGGTTGATCCGGGTGCCCGGATACGGCATGAAGAACTCACCCATGTCCGAACCGAGCCGGACCGCGGCCTTGGCGTTGTCGGGTTCCGCACTGGCGTAAAGCTTCTGGTCAAGCCGGCCCAGCACCACGCGGGTGTCATTGGCAACCGGCGGCGGCTGCCCGGGCATCGGTGGTGGCCCGGTGGACTTGCTCAGCAGCGCCGACCCGTAGTCGAGGTGGGAAGCGTCCGATTCCACCCAGGCGGCGGGAATCACGAAGCTGAACCCGCCGACGGCGTTGGTGATCCGCCCGGCGTTCGGGTCGACGACCGGCGGCGGGGGCGCGTTCGGGTCGGCCGGCGGGGGCGGTGTCGCGTTGGGGTCGCCCGGCCCCGGTTGCGCATCCGGCCCCTGGGCGGCCGGCGGTGGTGTGGTCGCGGTGGTCGCCGGCGCAGGTGCGGGCGTAGCCGCGGGGCTCGCCGGGGGCGGAGCCGCCGTCGTGGTCGCGGGGGGCGGGGGCGCAGGTTCCGGATCGGCGTTCGACGTCGCCGGCAACACGATGGTGACGGCACTGGCGCTGGTCACCGCGGCTATCGCCAGCGTCGCCCACACTGCCTTGCGGCGTCTCGAGTGAGCTTCCACCTGACCCATGGCGACGAACCTACCGTGTTACCGCTGTGACGCAAGGATGCCTTGCTGACTAATGCATTGCAATTTTACTGATGTTGCCGATGTGCACGGCGCCGCGCGCCTACGCAGTTCAGCCGGGTGCCGGGGAATGGGTGTGCTTTTGCGCTGCCGGATACACCGACACTTCATGTGCCTTGACGGAGAACCACACTCGCTGCCCCGGGGCCAGCCGTAGCTCCGCGGCGGCGTCGACGGTGATTTCGGCGGCCAGGCCGGGCGCACCATCAGGTTGCTGATCGCCGCGCACCAAGACCGCAGACCCGCGGATGTCCATTTCAGACACGGTGACCTCGACGGTATTACGTGGGCTGCCGTGCGGCTGGTCCCGATACACGGCCACCGCGGTGGGCGGGAATACCGCAATGGCGTCTTGCCCGGGACGGAGCCGATTACCCGGCTGCTGCGCCGGGGTCGCGTGCCAGCGAGCGCCGGAGCGGGCGTGCAGCGAGCCGTCGGGGCCGATGGTCCCGTTGACCAGGTTGATACCGGCGATGCGGGCCCCGAAATGACTGCGTGGCGCGGCGAGCACATCGGGCACCGGGCCGATCTCCGAAATCTTCCCGGACTCGATCACCAGCACTCGATCGGCCAGTGTGAACACGTCCAACAGGTCGTGGGTGATCAGAATTACCGCGCAGCCGGTGCGGGTGACGACGGTGCGCAGCACCGCGCGGATGCCTGCGGCCGCGGCGACGTCGAGCCCGGTCAGCGGTTCGTCGAGCAACAACACATCGGGTTCGGCGGCCAACGCACGCGCGATCGCTACCCGCTGGGCTTGACCGCCGGACAGCTGGCGTGGTTTTCGGTCGGCGAAGTGCTCGGCGTCCACTTCGCGCAGCCAGCGCAGCGCCGTCGCTCTCTCCTTGGCGCGAGTCGAACCGAACATCCCGTGACGACTGTGCGGTCCGAAGGCCACGTTGGCGGCGACACTCATGTGCGGGAACAGCAACGGGTCCTGCAGCAGCAGTCCGACCCGGCGGTCGTGCGTCGCCACGTTCACCCCGGCCGCGGTGTCGGTCAACACCCGATCCCCCAACCGCACCAGCCCTTCGTCGGGGCGGATCAGTCCGGCGATGACATGCAGTGCGGTCGACTTGCCCGCGCCGTTGGGTCCGAGCACCGCGAGGACATCGCCCGCAGGCACCGCGAACTCCACATCCAGATGGCGGTCTGCCACCACGGCGCGCAGCTGCAACTCGCTCATGGTCGGCTAATTGTCACCCAACAGATGGGCGACCCGCTCTCGGTCAGCCGTGTCCGCTGAAAATGATCCGCGTCATCTTGAGGTTGATACGAACGAAACGCCAGAACTGGAAGAGCAGGTTCTGACGCTTCCGCAGCGTAGCGCGGGTGGGAAGCGGGGCGTCGGCGATGCGTTCGGCGGTCCGGACGTTCGCCTCTGAGTAGCTGCTGTCGTCGTCCATGGAAGCGCCTTTCATTCCGGGATCAGCCACCAGAACGGCTTGGCTTTGGCTTTATAGATGAACAGGTAGTGCAGCGTCAGCTTGATCCAGTGGCCCGCCAGGCCCAGTTCGCCGGACGTGCCGGCGATGTCGCGTCCGGTCTGGGGGTATTTCGCCGCATCGGGGACCACCGGGAACATCGTCATCGCGGCGGCCGAGCCCTTGCGGAATCCGGTACCGGCCGAGGCGACGCACGCGGCGCCCATGGTCGCCATGGAGGCGTGGTGGGCGGCAGCCGCGGGGTTCTTGATGCGGTCGCGAATGGTCTTGGCGACCGTCTTGGCCATGATGCCCGACGGCATACCGGTGCGCGGCGGGCTGGGAGTGATGACCGTCCCGTTGGCACTCTTGCGCGGACGCGAGATCGGGTGCGGGGGCGCGAACGCGATGCCCGGCGCGAAGATGTTCGGATACGCCGGGGATTCGTAGGTGTGCGGCCAGTCTTCGGTGGACCACTCGTCGTACGGCTTGCCCGAGTAGTCGGCGTCGACCTTGAGGAAGCCCGACGGCGCGAACAGGGTGGACGTGATGTCGTTGCCGTCCTTGTCATAGGCGGCGAGCGTGGCGCCCTTGAACGGCGGCAGCAGCATGGCGAAGTCGAAGTCCAGGTCGTGCTCTTTGCCGTCGAGCTGCTCGTAACGCAGCTTGCCTTCCATCACCTCGTGCACGGCGGCCTGCGTGATGGCCTTGACACCGCGCTCGCGGAACAGCGACTCGGTCCACAGCTGACTGGACTGGACGAAGCCTTTGTCAACGAAGCTCATGCCGTCGACGCCGAAGTCGCCCAGCTCGTACTCATTGGTCAGGTAGACGATTTCGGCGAGGTCGCGCACCCCGGCCGTGCGCAGCGTGTGCTCGACGTTGAAGGTGTACTCGAATGCCGCGCCCTCGCAGGTGCAGGTGCCATGTCCGACGCCGACGACGAGGCGCTGCTTCTCGCCGGTCTTCAGCTTGGCGACGACCTGGTCGAGCGCCTTGGCCGCCTCGACGGCATGGGTGGCGGTGCATACCGAGTATGAGTGGCCGTCGGGCCCGAGGCCGGGCGTGGCCGCGAAGTTCAGTTGTGGGCCGGTGGCATTGATCAGGTAGTCGTAGGTGAGGTTGCCGGTCTCGCCTTGATGCTCCTCGTCGGTGTAGGTGAAGTCCACCGACGGCGCCGACTGCTCTCGGGTGCCCTCGGGGCGGATCGCTGTAGCGAATCCTTGGTGAAAGACGATGCCCTTGCGTTTGTAGATCGGCCGGAGGGGAATCAGGACCTTGGTTGCTTCCATCCGGCCGACGCCGACCCAGATGTTCGATGGGATCCAGTTCCAGTCGGGGTTAGATGAGATCACCACGACCTCGTGTGCGCTGGGTAGCCATCGGCGCAGGTGCAACGCGGCGGTGTGACCTGCGATGCCGGCGCCGAGGATGACGACTCGTGCCATGGAAGCTCCTCGATAGGCGCGGCCACACGGGCGATGTGGCTCCCCTGCATTGTATTACCCCCGGGGGTATCCGTGGCAAGGGGCTGACCGAGAAAGGGACGAGCATTTCGCCCGCGGTCACCGCGAGTTCACGTCCGGAGCTGGGCGAATCACACTTGGCGGCTACATGGTGTCGGTTCCGGTCAGCCGGCGAGCGCCCAGCCCCAGCACCACCAGCGCCGCCACCGTCACCAGCAGGATCGATAACGCCACAGCCGCGTTGGCGTCGGTCACCCGCTGCAGGTAGATCTCCAGCGGCAGCGTGCGGGTGACCCCTTGTCGGGAACCGGCGAACGTCAACGTTGCGCCGAACTCGCCCAGCGAGCGGGCGAACGCCAGCACCGCCCCCGACACCAAGCCCGGCAGCAGCAGCGGCAGGGTGACCCGCCACCAGACCGCGCTGGGCCGCGCCCCCAGCGTCGCCGCCACCACCTCATAGTCGGACCCCGCGGAGCGCGCGGCACCCTCGAGCGAAATCACCAGAAACGGCAGCGAGACGAAGGTCTGTGCCAACACCACGGCGGTCGTGCTGAACGCGATGCTGATACCGGCGGCCTCCAGGTACCGCCCGATCAAGCCGAGCCGGCCGAATGCGTAGAGCAGCGCAATGCCGCCCACCACCGGCGGCAGCACCAGTGGCAGCAGAATCAGCGGGCGCAGCAACCGCACCAGCCGCGTCGTGCTGCGCGCCAGCACCAGCGCCATCGGCACTCCCAGCAGCACGCACAACGCGGTGCTGGCGGCGGCGGTCTTCAAACTCAGCAGCAGCGCCGTCTTCGACGAAGAGTTGGTGATCAGCGACCAGAAATTCGGCCAGTCGACCTTGATGGCGACCGCCAGCAACGGCAGCACCACGAAGATCGTCCCCACGGCCGCAGGGACATACACCCAGCGGGGCAGATCGCTACAACGTCTGCTAATACGTACACCCCTAACTGAGTGACGACATTTCTCCCTGAGAACCGCCAGGTGCGCAGGCTCGGACTGCGACCCTGAAGACGTTAGCCCGGAAAGGGGAAACCGATGAAGCTTGCGGCTGTCGCAATGGTCGCGGCCGTGACGATCTGGTGTGCACCGGCGGCGGCGATCACCGGAGACGAGCTATGTAGGTCCATGCATTGGCCTATGCCATTGCCGCCGACGGTGGGTTGGTAGCTGGAGCACTTCACGAACGACTCGATTCTCATTCGCTTCGACAACGTCACTGCGATCGCGCCCGATGGCCACGACGCGGAGAATGACCCGGCTAAAGATGCCTTTACGTGGCGGGTAACGAGCAGGACACCACCTGCGGGGACGATGGTTCCGATGGACCAGAAGATCACCTTGACGGTGGTGCGCGACTACAACGCGCCGTCGTGAACCTTGAATTATCTGCCGTAACCCATCCCGGCGACGCGGCAAACGGCCTTCGATTTGGCCTCGGGTGCGCCTACCGCTCGCATGCGACTTTGAACGGCTAGACAGACGGGTGCGGTCGGAGCGGCCCGCGCCTCCGTATCACCAAACCACTACTTCAGCATTGTCGCCGGCGTAGCAATGAGTCGACGTCACCACCGCACCGTTGATGAAGCGAATCGCACTGGTCTTGCCGGAGGCTCAAACTATTGGATTTCGACCAGGGGTTGGTCGTTCCGTTGGGCATCGTAGAACGTGGCTTCGAACTCTGCGGGCGGTAGGTCTGCTCGGTAGCCGTGGAGGCGGCTGGTGTTGTGCCAGTGCACCCAACCCAAGGTGGCCAGCTCGACGTCCTCGATGGTCTTCCAGGGTCCGGTGCGAGCCGGTCCATAGATCAGCTCGGACTTGTAATAGCCGTTCACCGTCTCGGCCAACGCGTTGTCGAAGCTGTCCCCGACGGTGCCGACGGAGGGCACCGCCCCGATCTCGGCGAGCCGTTCGCCGTAGCGGATGGATGTGAATTGAGACCCGGCATCGGAGTGACATGTCAAGCCGAGCAACGTTTTTCCCCGCGACCAGCGGGCCATCTCGATGGCATCGAGGACCATGGTGGTGCGCAGGTGGCCGGCGACGCGCCAGCCGACGATCGTCCGGCTGTCGGCGTCGGTGATGAAGCAGACGTAGGCCACTGCGGCCCAGGTCGGTACGAACGTCAGGTCGGTCACCCACAGCTGGTTCGGGGCGTTCGCGGTGAACTTGCGTTTGACCAGATCGGGATGGCGGCCCGCGGTGGGATCGGGTTTGGTGGTGCGGACCCGTTTGCCGCGGCGCACCCCTTCGATGCCGGCGGCGCGCATGTGTCGGGCAACCTGATCACGGCCCACGTCGTGGCCGGCCCGACGGGCGGCTTTCCACAGCTTGCGGGCACCATAGACGCGATAGTTGTCCTCCCACAGCTGGCGCAGCGCCGGGCCGATCACGGCGTCACGACACGCCCGCGCCGACGGCACGCGGGTTTGGGCGTCGTAGTAAGTGCTCAGGGCCACCGACACCCCTGCGCTGCGCAGGACGGTGCAGATGGGCTCGACCCCGAACTCGTTGCGGTTGGCGTCGATGAAGGCGACTACTTCTTGTGTTGGCGGTCGAGCTCCGCCCGAAGAAACTGGCTGCTCGTTTCAGAATCTCGTTGGCACGCTTGAGTTCTCGGTTCTCCTGCTCAAGATCCTTGATCCGCGCCGACTCCGCGGTGGATACCCCGGGTGCATACCCATCGTCGATGTCGGCCTGGCGCACCCAGAAACGCACCGACTCCACGCCGTAGCCCAGCTGGCGGGCCACCCGCTGCACCGTCCCATGATCGGTGCCCAGCTCGGCGCGCAGCGCGCGCACCATCTGCACGGCAGCGGCCTTTTCCTCCGGGCTGTACCTACGACTGGTCGGCTTCCCCGGCCCTGTTCCTTCGGCATGACTCCATCGTTTCCAAGGTCAGGAACCTCCGGGATTTCCAGTGCGATTCATGCTGTAGACGTGTAGCCCGGTGAGGATCACCGCGGCGAGTGCGATCACCGCGGCCAGTACCGCGACGGTGACGATCACAAATCCGAGACCAAGCGGGACACGTGATTACACCGGGTGCTAATACGTACACCTACCACGGTCCGCGCGGGGTGGAAAGTTGATGGAGAACGTAACACCCTCCGTGATGAGGACGTGGTCGATGCCCGCGGGTCGTGTCAGCTCCCCGTAAAGGTGCAGTTTGGGTAGGCCTGCTGCGCGTTCGCTATAGCCCGCCGCTCCTCCCTGCCGCCAAAGAACGAAGGAACCGGGAAGTTCTGATAGATCAGCGCGATAGGTTCGCCCGAGCAGCTGCAAACTTGGTGAGCGAAACTGACCATCTCCTTCCTGCATTGTTCGGCATCCGAGTTGTCCGTACAGCCCCAGCCCTCCTGCGACATCAGAGACAGGAACTTCTGGTCGTAGACGGACGGGCCAGGTATCGAGATCGTGGTGGGAGGCGGCGTGGCTTGGACCGTCACGGTCGACGGCGGCGGTGGCACTGGTGCTGCCGCGGGTGAGGTGTTTTTCTCCGCTACGGGGAAAGGGGCTGGCCGATCCTTTGAAGCATCATCCACCTCACCACGACGGTAATCGCCGCCACCGCGGCCCCTACCGATACCAGCGCAGCGGCGTGGCCTGTGACAACGCTCCACGGGTGACTCTCGGATACGGCATCGTCAGCCGCGTCGTCGTCTTCGTCAGACCACGCCTCCCCGAACTGGGTTTCGGCCTGACTCCCGGCCACATTCCGCAAGCGGGTTGAGAAGTCGTCATCGACGACCTCGGTCGCGTCGTTGGCCGCGCCCGCCTCGGTCTCGGGTTCCTCGGCGCTCATGAGTCACAAAGTTTATGCCGCCCTGGGGGATCACTCATCGTTGTTTCAACCCCCGCCAGCCGAGGCCTTTTTGATCGATGGTGGACGTGCGCGTGACGAGCTGAGGCTGCGGCACCATTCGATGCCCGCCGGTGAGTGCTGCCACTCTTTGCGGTGTCGGCGCGGGGCGACTTCTATCCGCCGACTGAGTTCTTCGTACCGCGTTCTAAGGAAATCCCAACGGGATTCGAGCTAAGCCCAGATCAGGTCGTCATGCGGCTCATCAGTAGCTCGGGCCGCTCGGGAGTGCTCAGGGATGCGGTCCGATAGTCACGATGGTGAGCATGTCTGCGTCCGGGCCGTAAACCCACCAGATACGCCACGCTGACGGAGTGTGGTTCTCGACGTAGGATTCCCACACGTCCTCCCCGTCTGGGCCGTGCAGCGACTGGTATTTGTGGGAATGCAATCCGGGGTGAGCCGGTCCAATCTCGTGGAGAAACCGGAGAGCCTTGATGACCTTCTTACGTTTATCCGCGTACGTTTCGGCGTCTAGAGCGTCTATGACGGCCTGCGCTTCATCAGTGTAGAGAAGCTGAAACGGCGGCGCACTCACGAATCGAGCAGGTCGTCACGCGCAGAGATACGCCCGTGAGCAACATCAGCCAGCCCACGCCTCAGTGATTCGCGCACCTGCTCGTTCTCCCATACCAGAAGTTCACGCTGAGGAATAGACGCCATCGGGGTGAGCAGTAGTTCTCCGGTGGGCCGACGAGAAACAAGGAACCGGTCAGCGCCGTGTACGCCGAGTCGCCCGAAGGCGATGCGGGCACGGTCATCGGCCGTCACTTCGGTGACTGGCTCGAATGCGGCGTCTGCGGTCATGCCCACCAGTATCCGCCTGAATGGGTAAATGGGCAAGTGGGTAAGGTCACAGGTCCAGTGCGCTTGCATACTTCTATCCAACTGATGGGGTCCGTCGGCCGGTGCACGTCGGTGGTCAGGGCTTGGCGAAGCCCAACTGGGCCAGGATCTTTTGGCCGGTGGTAGACATCACCAGGGTGACAAAACTTTGCGCCAGCGTCGGGAGCGGCGCCTTCTTCAGCATCCCGATGGGATAGACATTCACCGCACCGGCGGCCTCGGGAAAGTTGACAGCGGTGACCTTGTCTCCGGCGCTGATCGCGTCGGTGACGTAGACCAGCGCGGCGTCGGCCTGCCCGCTGGTGACCTTGTTGAGCACGTCGGTCACGCTGAGTTCCTCACTGACCGGGTCGAGGTGCACACCCGTGCTGTCTTCGATGCGCTGGGTCGCCGACCCGCACGGCACCGGCTGTTGGCAGATCACCACGTTGAGGCCCGGCTTGGCCAGGTCGGCGAAAGATCCGATGTTCTTCGGGTTGCCCGGCGCGGTGACGATGACCAACGTGTTCGAGGCGAAGTTTGTCGGACTGCCGGCCAGTAACCCGGCCTTGGCGACCGTGTCCATCTGTGCGGTGTCCGCCGAAGCGAACACGTCGGCCGTCGCCCCCTGCGTCAACTGCGTCGCGAGCTCCGAGGACCCTGCGAAGTCGAAATCGACGCCGTAGCCGGGGTTGTCGTCTTTGAACCGCCGACCGATCTGGGTGAACGCGGGTTTCAGTGAGGCCGCGGCGAACACCACGATCGAGCCGGCGGACCCCGACGACTGCGAAGGCGACGACGGGGGTTTGGAACTGCACGCCACCAAACCGGCTGCCAGCACCGTCGATACCAAACCGGCCAGGATCCCGATCCAACGCATTGCAAAACCCTAGCTTGGAAGCGGTCCGTGCGGCGTTGTCGACGTTGCGCTGTGCAGACGTGCTCTTGGCTGACGAGAATCTGACGACCGGATCGGTACGCAAATTTGTCTGCGCGTCGTGGCGAGTGGCATTTCGCCGAATAGCTACTGTCCAGTAACATCAACCGCGATTGACGCTATAACACGCGGAGATCCCAGACATGGTCCTCGTGGTGTGTCCCACCGCCGGTACCACGCTCGCACCGCGAGCGACGCATCAGCGCTGGTCAATCGCCAGGGTCTGGGTTCAACGTCGAACACGAGGAGGTCATGGCAGTGGACGTGCTGGTCACTGGCGGAGACACCGAGCTGGGGCGCACAGTAGCCGAGGGCTTTCGTGACGACGGTCACAAGGTGACGCTGGTGGGCGCACGGCGCAGTGATCTGGAGATCGCCGCCAAGGAACTGGACGTCGACGCGATCGTCTGCGACACCACCGACCCGGCCAGCCTCGGTGAGGCTCGCGCGTTGTTCCCCTATCACCTGGACACCATCATCAACGTGCCGGCACCGTCCTGGGACCTCGGCGACCCACGCACCTACTCCTTCTCCGAGACGGCCAAAGCGTGGCGCACTGCACTTGACGCAACGGTGCTTTCGGCGGTGCTGACGGTACAGGCGGTGGGTGATCACCTGCGCTCGGGTGGCTCCATCATCACTGTGGTGGCCGAAAACCCGCCACCGGGTAGCGTCGACGCCGCAATCAAAGCGGCACTGTCGAATTGGATTGCCGGACAGGCGGGCATCTTCGGCACTCGCGGGATCACGGTCAATGCTGTGGCTAGTGGCCGCAGCGTCCAGCCCGGTTACGACGGCCTCTCCGAGACCCCCCCGCCGGTCGCCGCGGAGGTCGCGCGCTTGGCACTGTTTCTGACCACTCCCGCGGCCCGCCACATCACCGGCCAGACGCTGCACGTCAGCCACGGCGCGCTGGCTCGGTTCGCCTGAGCTGGTTGGTGTCGGCGTTCATCCCGTTTTTCGGACGCCCGGCCGATCGCTACGGTAAGTAGCGTGGCTATTCGACTCGGTCTACAGATCCCCAACTTCTCCTACGGCACGGGGGTGGAGCAACTCTTCCCCACGGTCATCGCCCAGGCCCGCGAGGCCGAATCGGCCGGATTCGATTCGGTTTTCGTGATGGACCACTTCTACCAACTCCCGATGTTGGGCTCGCCCGACCAGCCGATGCTGGAGGCCTATACCGCCTTGGGCGCGCTGGCCACCGCGACCGAACGAGTACAGCTGGGCACGTTGGTGACCGGCAATACCTATCGCAATCCAACGCTGCTGGCGAAGATCATCACCACGCTGGACGTGGTGAGCCAGGGCCGGGCGATTCTGGGCATCGGCGCCGGCTGGTTCCAGCTCGAGCATGATCAGCTGGGCTTCGAATTCGGCACCTTCACCGACCGGTTCAACCGGCTCGACGAGGCGCTGCAGATCATCCTGCCGATGGTCAAAGGCGAACGGCCGACCTTCTCGGGCAACTGGTATCACGCCCGCGAGGCGATCGCCAACCCACGGTTCCGCGACCACATTCCGCTGATGATCGGCGGCAGTGGCGAGAAGAAGACGATCCCGCTGGCCGCACGATACTTTGACCACCTCAACGTGATTGCCGGGTTCGACGAGCTGCCGGGCAAGCTGCAGGTGGTGCGCCGGCGGTGCGAGGAGATCGACCGCGATCCGGCCACGCTGGAAACCAGCACATTGACCACGGTGCTGATCGATGAGAACGCCAAAGCCGACCAGGTCCCCGCCGAGATGGCGCAGCGCATGGTGGTCGGCACCGCGGACTCGATCGCCGACCAGATCAAAACCAACGTGCTTGACGCGGGAATCGACGGCGTGATCATCAACATCCCCTTCTACGCGCCCGGTGTCATCACCGCGGTCGGCGAGGCGCTGTGCCCGCTGGTCGGTCTGTCGCCGGGCTGAACCGGCCCGCGGGCATGGCCAGCGTCACGTCCAGCGGACGGGGGTGGTTCATTAAACACGCTTACGAGTTGGGTCTCGGGGTACCCCCTGACTACCGTGGTACTTACTGAAAACGCACGTCAAGGAGCCCCCGTCAGGAGCAGCCAAACATGAGCCCCCAGCCAGAAGCCACAGCTGGAGCAAAACCTCGGCATCGAGTCGTCATCATCGGATCGGGATTCGGTGGACTCAACGCGGCAAAGAAGCTGAAGCGGGCCGATGTCGACATCAAGATGATCGCCCGGACCACCCATCACCTGTTCCAGCCGCTGCTGTACCAGGTTGCGACGGGCATCGTGTCCGAAGGCGACATCGCCCCGCCCACCCGGGTCGTCCTGCGCAGGCAGCGCAACGTCCAGGTGCTGCTCGGCGACGTCACCCACATCGATCTGGCTGGGCAATTCGTCGTATCGGACTTGCTCGGCCACACCTACGAAACCCCCTATGACAGCCTGATCGTCGCCGCCGGCGCCGGCCAGTCCTACTTCGGCAACGACCATTTCGCCGAGTTCGCGCCCGGCATGAAATCGATCGATGACGCACTCGAGGTGCGGGGACGGATCTTGAGCGCGTTCGAACAGGCAGAACGGTCCCGCGATCCGGAACGACGGGCCAAGCTATTGACCTTCACCGTCATCGGCGCCGGCCCCACCGGCGTCGAAATGGCCGGGCAGATCGCCGAACTGGCCGGCCACACCTTGAAGGGCAGCTTCCGGCACATCGACTCAACCAAGGCGCGGGTGATCCTGCTCGACGCCGCCCCCGCGGTGCTGCCGCCGTTCGGCGAAAAGCTGGGTCAGCGGGCGGCCGCGCGGTTGCAGAAGATGGGCGTGGAGATCCAGCTGGGCGCGATGGTCACCGACGTGGACCGCAACGGCGTCACGGTCAAAGACTCCGACGGCACCATCCGGCGCATCGAATCGGCGTGCAAGGTGTGGTCCGCCGGGGTCTCGGCCAGCGCGCTGGGCAGCGATCTCGCCGAGCAGTCAGCCGTGGAACTCGACCGGGCCGGACGGGTCAAGGTGTTGCCCGACCTGACCATCCCCGGCCACCCCAACGTGTTCGTCATCGGTGATATGGCGGCCGTCGACGGCGTGCCCGGAGTGGCGCAGGGCGCCATTCAGGGTGCCAAGTACGCCGCCGCCACGATCAAGGCCGAACTGGCCGGCGCCGATCCGGCAGACCGTGAGCCGTTCCAGTACTTCGACAAGGGTTCCATGGCCACGGTGTCGCGGTTTTCCGCGGTGGCCAAGGTCGGTCCGGTGGAGTTCAGCGGCCTCATCGCCTGGTTCGCCTGGCTGGTCTTGCACTTGGTCTATCTGGTCGGGTTCAAGACCAAGGTCAGCACGCTGCTGTCGTGGACCGTAACCTTCCTGAGCACTGGGCGTGGCCAGCTCACTATCACCGAGCAGCAGGCGTTCGCCCGCACCCGCCTCGAGCAGCTGGCGGTGCTGGCAGCCGAGGCGAAGCGTCCGGCGGCCAGACGGGCAAGCTAACCGGCCAGCCGGTGGTGGCACGGGTGCCGAGATGTGGAGGGCCCGGCCACGCTCAGCTCTTGTCCGGCGGTGCCTCGAGATTTTGCAGCCGCACCTGGCCGCGGGCCACCACCCGGTCGTCGGCGTCGGTGATCGTGACCAACCACAACTGCTGGCGCCGGCCGCGGTGTATCGGTTCGGCGGTGCCGTACACCATCCCCGAGCTGATGGAGCGCAGAAAGTCGGTGTTGTTGTTGACGCCTACAACGTTTCCGCCATTGCCGCGCGCAATGAGCCAGCTATAGGCGGCGACACTGGCCATGCTCTCGATCATCGAGCAGTAGACACCGCCATGGACGAGGCCCATCGGCTGCAACAGTTTGGGCGTGACCTCGAGCTGGGCGCGCGCGCCGTCGGGGCTGAGATCGGTGTAGTGCAGCCCCAACTCGCTGTCGAAGGGCGCGGCGAAATTCGGCGGGATAGTCGCATCCGGCTGCGGTGGCACGTTCATGTGTCTACACCATCAGCCGATCCGCGACTGTCCGGGAGGAATGCTCCCAGAAACGGGCGAGCCCCGTGCGCTCGCGTCACGGGGCTCGCCGATCGAGTAGACCGGGGGTCACTGCAGCCCTCAGGACCTCTGCCGCGGTCGTTGTCGCTCGACCAGATCAGAATAGGCTAGGCTGCCCTAATTAGGCAAGCGCTCGGGCGCGGCGGGTGGCTCACCACGGGCGCTCGGGCATTTCGGGTCCGGCGACGGCCATTGGTGGCTTTCGGTACGACCGTTGGTAGTAAGCCGGGGTACGCTGGTTTCGAGGTTCAGGAGATGAACGAACTATGGCCAAGCTGACGCGGCTGGGTGACCTGGAACGTGCCGTCATGGATCACTTGTGGTCCTCGCCGGATCCGCAAACCGTTCGCCAAGTCCACGAAGCGCTGTCGGCGCGACGTGATCTTGCTTACACGACGGTGATGACCGTGCTGCAACGTTTGGCGAAGAAGAATCTGGTCTCCCAGCTCCGCGACGACCGGGCCCACAGATACGCGCCCGTGCACGGCCGTGACGAATTGGTCGCGGGCCTGATGGTGGATGCGCTGGACCAGGCTGAGGACTCCGGCAGCCGACAGGCCGCGCTGGTGCACTTCGTCGAGCGTGTCGGTGCCGACGAGGCGGAGGCGCTGCGGCGCGCACTGGCCGAATTGGAAGCACATCAACGCAACACACCATCTGCTGGCGCGCCGTCGCAGAACTGAGGGAGACTAGCAGCGTGTCCGCGCTGGCCTTCACCATCCTCGCGGTGCTGTTGGCCGGCCCGGCGCCGGCCCTCCTAGCACACGCCACATGGCCGTTGCGCGCTCCGCGCGCCGCGATGGTGCTGTGGCAGGCCGTTGCCCTGGCGGCAGTGCTCTCGGCCTTCAGCGCCGGCATCGCGATCGCCAGCAGGCTGCTCATGCCCGGTCCGGACGGGCGGCCCACCGCGAGCATCGTCGGTGCGGCCGGCCGGCTTGGTTGGCTGCTGTGGGCGGCATACGTCGGAGTCTTTGCACTGACTGTGCTGGTCGGTGTCCGGTTGATGGTCGCGCTCATCCGGATCGCCATCGCCAATCGGCGCCGGCGGGCTCATCACCGCATGGTGGTCGATCTCGTCGGAGTCGGACACGACGCCGCCCTCACCCAACCGTGTGCCCGGACACGTGATCTTCGGGTCTTGGACGTCGCACAACCGCTTGCCTACTGCCTGCCCGGGGTGCGCAGCCGGGTCGTGGTCAGCGAAGGGACGCTGACCACGCTCGCCACCGACGAAGTCGCGGCAATCCTCACCCACGAGCGGGCTCACCTGCGGGCGCGCCACGACCTGGTCCTGGAAGCGTTCACCGCGGTGCACGCCGCCTTTCCGCGGCTGGTCCGCAGCTCCAACGCGCTGGGCGCGGTACAACTGCTGGTCGAGTTGCTCGCCGACGACGCCGCGGTGCGGGCCACCGGTCGCACTCCCCTGGCCCGCGCGCTGGTCGCCTGTGCATCGGGGCGGGCGCCATCGGGTGCGCTGGCTGCCGGCGGAACCAGCACGGTGTTGCGGGTGCGCCGGCTGGCCGGGCGGGGCAACAATCCGATGCTGTCGGCGGCCGCATACTTGGCCGCGGCGGCGGTATTCGTGTTGCCGACCATCGCGCTGGCCGTACCGTGGCTCACCGAGCTTCGGCGACTGTTCAACCTCTAGCGCGCCGCAAGCGAAACTCGTTGGAGGACCCGTAGTCCGCTATGCCACAGTGTGTCGGAAAAGCTTGCCGCAGAAGTTCTCCAACCCGAGAGGCCAAGACATGAGTTCGTCGGATTCGAAGACCGCAACCGCGCAGATCGGTGTCACCGGCCTGGCCGTCATGGGTTCGAACATCGCCCGCAATTTCGCCCACCATGGCTACACCGTGGCGCTGCACAACCGGTCGATCGCCAAGACCGACGCGCTGCTCAAAGAGCACGGTGACGAGGGCAAGTTCGTGCGGTCGGAGACCATCGCGGAATTCCTGGACGCGCTGGAGAAGCCGCGGCGGGTGCTGATCATGGTCAAGGCCGGCGACCCCACCGACGCCGTCATCAACGAGCTCGCCGACGCCATGGAAAAGGGCGACATCATCATCGACGGCGGCAACGCGCTCTACACCGACACCATCCGCCGCGAGAAAGCGATGCGCGAGCGCGGCCTGCACTTCGTCGGCGCCGGGATTTCCGGCGGTGAGGAGGGCGCGCTCAACGGCCCGTCGATCATGCCGGGCGGTCCGGCCGAGTCGTACAAGTCGCTGGGCCCGCTCCTCGAGGAGATCTCCGCACATGTCGACGGCGTGCCGTGCTGCACCCACATCGGCCCCGACGGCGCCGGCCATTTCGTCAAGATGGTGCACAACGGCATCGAATACTCCGACATGCAGTTGATCGGCGAGGCCTACCAGCTGCTGCGCGACGGGCTCGGCAAGACCGCCGATGAGATCGCCGACGTGTTCGACGAGTGGAACAAAGGCGACCTGGACAGCTTCCTGGTCGAGATCACCGCGCAGGTGTTGCGTCAGACCGACGCCAAGACCGGCAAGCCGCTGGTGGACGTCATCCTCGACGAGGCCGAGCAGAAGGGCACCGGCCGCTGGACGGTGAAGTCGGCCCTGGACCTCGGTGTTCCGGTGACCGGTATCGCCGAGGCGGTGTTCGCTCGCGCGCTGTCGGGTTCGGTGGCACAGCGCAAGGCCGCCACCGGGCTGGCCTCGGGCGAGCTGGGGGCCAAGCCCAGCGATGCCGCGCAGTTCACCGAGGACATCCGGCAGGCTCTCTACGCGTCGAAGATCATCGCCTACGCGCAGGGGTTCAACCAGATTCAGGCCGGCAGCGCCGAATACGACTGGGGCATCACACCGGGCGACCTGGCCACCATCTGGCGCGGCGGCTGCATCATCCGGGCGAAGTTCCTCAACCGGATCAAAGAGGCGTTCGACTCCGACCCCGACTTGCCGACGCTGATCGTCGCGCCATACTTCCGCAACGCGATCGAATCGGCTATCGACGGCTGGCGCCGCGTCGTGGTGACCGCCACGCGGTTGGGTATACCGATTCCGGGGTTTTCGTCGGCGCTGTCCTACTATGACGCGCTCCGCACCGAGCGGCTGCCCGCCGCCCTGACCCAGGGACTGCGGGACTTTTTCGGCGCGCACACCTATGGGCGGATCGACGGGCCGGGCAAGTTCCACACCCTGTGGAGCGGAGACCACACCGAAGTGCCCGCCTAGCGGGACCGGATAAGGGGCTTTACTTGTTGGGGCGACCGCGATGAGGTTTCTGGACGGGCATCGACCCGGCTATGACCTGACCTACAACGACGTGTTCATCATGCCGAACCGGTCGGAGGTGGCGTCGCGCTTCGACGTCGACTTGTCCACCAACGACGGCTCGGGCACCACCATTCCGGTGGTGGTCGCCAACATGACCGCGGTCGCCGGACGGCGGATGGCCGAGACGATCGCGCGGCGCGGTGGCATCGTTATCCTGCCGCAGGATCTGCCCATCACCGCGGTGCATCAGACGGTGGAATTCGTCAAGAGCCGTGACCTGGTACTCGATACCGCGGTGGTGCTGGCCCCCGACGATTCGGTGTCCGACGCCGCCGCGCTGATCCACAAACGTGCGCACGGCGTCGCCGTCGTGGTGTTCGAGGGCCGCCCTATCGGTCTGGTAAGCGAATCGTCCTGCCTGGGTGTGGACCGCTTCGCCCGGGTGCGCGATGTGGCCATGACCGACTTCGTCACCGCCCCGGTGGGCACTGAGCCGCGCAAGATCTTCGACCTGCTCGAGCACGCCCCGACAGGGGTCGCGGTGGTGACCCGCGTGGACGGCACACTGGCGGGATTGCTGACCCGCACCGGGGCGCTCCGTGCCGGTCTCTACACCCCGGCCACCGACGCACGCGGGCGGCTGCGCATCGGCGCGGCGGTCGGCATCAACGGCGACGTGGGGCCCCGAGCCCGGTCCCTGGTCGAGGCCGGTGTCGACGTGCTCGTCATCGATACGGCACACGGACATCAGCTCAAGGCGCTGGATGCGATCCGGGCGGTCTCTTCGCTGGACCTGGGTGTGCCGCTGGCGGCTGGCAACGTGGTCTCGGCGGAGGGCACCCGCGACCTGCTCGCCGCCGGGGCGACCATCGTCAAGGTCGGTGTCGGGCCGGGCGCCATGTGCACTACCCGGATGATGACCGGCGTCGGCCGGCCGCAATTCTCGGCTGTGGTCGAATGTGCTTCTGCTGCAAGATCTCTCGGCGGACACGTGTGGGCCGACGGCGGCATCCGCCATCCGCGGGACGTGGCGCTGGCACTGGCCGCCGGGGCGTCGAACGTCATGATCGGGTCGTGGTTCGCCGGCACTTACGAGTCGCCCGGAGACCTGATGCGAGACCGTGACAACCAGCCATACAAGGAGAGCTACGGCATGGCGTCCAGGCGGGCGGTGGTCGCCCGCGCCGGCGCGGACAGCGCCTTCGACCGCGCCCGCAAAGCGTTGTTCGAGGAAGGCATCTCGACGTCGCGGATGGACCTGGACCCCGAGCGCGGCGGTGTGGAGGACCTGATCGACCACATCACCTCGGGCGTGCGCAGCACCTGCACCTATGTCGGCGCCTCAACTCTGGCGGAGTTGCATGAACGGGTCGTCGTCGGTCTGCAGTCGAACGCGGGCTTCGCCGAGGGCCATCCGCTGCCCTCAGGTTGGTGACGATCACACGTGGGCTGGACATCTTGGCTACCATGTGAATTCACATGAAATTCCAGCCCGCGGCAAAGCGCTGCGTGGCATCGAGCGAAAGGCATGACGTGCCGCAGGCACGCGTCGAGGCCCCGGCCTTCCGGACGGAGCAGCGGCCTGCAACGTCTCTGGGCCGTCCTGCATCGCCGACATCATCCCGGCGACCGAGCCCGTCATCGTGAACTCCACCGTCATCGTGGTCAGCGTGGTGGCCATCGCGCTGCTCATCTTCGGCAACGCGGTCTTCGTCGCAGCCGAGTTCTCGCTGACCGCGCTGGACCGCAGCACCGTGGAGGCCAACGCCCGGGCCGGTGGTCGCCGCGACCGCTTGATCCGGCGTGCCCAGCACAGGCTGTCGTTTCAGCTGTCGGGCGCTCAATTGGGTATCTCCATCACCACACTGGTGACCGGTTACCTGACCGAACCCATGGTGGCGGATCTGCCGCATCCGTGGCTGGACGCGATCGGGGTATCCGACCGGGTGGCCGACGGGATCACCGCGTTCCTGGTGCTGGTGATCGTGACGTCGGTGTCGATGGTGTTCGGCGAGCTGGTCCCGAAGTATCTGGCCCTGGCGCGCCCGCTGTCGACCGCCCGGGCCGTGGTGGCCCCGCAGCTGCTGTTCTCGCTGCTGCTCACCCCCGCGATCCGATTGACCAACGGCGCGGCGAACTGGATCGTGCGCAAGTTGGGCATCGAGCCGGCCGAAGAGCTGCGGTCGGCTCGATCTCCCCAAGAGCTGTTGTCGCTGGTGCGTTCTTCGGCGCGCAGCGGTGCCCTGGACGCCGCCACCGCCGCCCTGGTGCGGCGATCGCTGCAGTTCGGCGCTTTGACCGCCGAGGAGCTGATGACGCCCAGGTCGAAGATCGTGGCGCTGCAGACCGACGACACGGTCGCCGACCTCATCGCCACGGCCACCGAGTCCGGCTTCTCCCGGTTCCCCATCGTCGACGGTGACCTCGATGAGACCGTCGGCATCGTGCACGTCAAACAGGTGTTCGCCGTTCCGCCGGCCGATCGTGCGCACACGCTGCTGACCACGATCGCGCAACCCGTTCCGGTGGTGCCGTCGACGCTGGACGGGGACGCGGTGATGGCGCAGATCCGTGCCAACAACCTGCAGACGGCCCTGGTCGTCGATGAATACGGCGGCACCGCGGGCATGGTGACCGTCGAGGACTTGATCGAAGAGATCGTGGGTGACGTCCGAGACGAACACGACGACGCCACCCTCGATGTGGTGGCGGCCGGCACCGGCTGGCGGGTATCGGGCCTGCTGCGCATCGACGAGGTGGCCACCGCCATCGGATATCGGGCACCGGAAGGGCCATACGAGACGATCGGCGGGCTGGTGCTCCGCGAACTCGGCCACATCCCGACGGCCGGTGAAACGGTTGAGCTGCCGGCGTTAAACCCGGACGGCCTGTTTGACATCTCGATGCGCTGGCAGGCGACCGTTGTCCGGATGGACGGTCGCCGGATCGACTTGCTGGAGTTGACGCAACTGGCCGGCCATGCCGAAACCTTCGCAGGACAGGGCCACCGATGAACGACACCCTGAGCGTGCTCGTGGCGATCCTGCTGATCGGGGTGAACGCGTACTTCGTCGGGGCGGAATTCTCGCTGATCTCGGCCCGACGCGACCGCCTCGAGGCGTTGGCCGAGCAGGGCAAAGTCAGAGCCGTCTCGGTGATCCGCGCCGGTGAGCAGCTCCCGTCCATGCTGGCGGGCGCCCAGTTGGGCGTCACCGTCGCCTCCCTGTTGCTCGGGCGGATCGGCGAGTCGGCGGTGTTCGACCTGCTGCGGACGCCGCTTGGGCTGACCGGAATCCACCCGGCGCTGCTGCACTCGTTGTCGTTCGCGATCGCGCTGGCGGTGGTGGTGACGCTGCACGTGCTGCTGGGCGAGATGGTGCCGAAGAACATCGCGCTGGCCGGTCCGGAGCGCACGGCGATGCTGCTGGTCCCGCCGTACCTGGCCTATGTGCGGGCCGCCCGGCCGTTCATCGTGTTCTACAACAAATGCGCCAACGTGGTGCTGGGTGCGCTGGGCGTCGAGCCCAAGGATGAACTCGACATCACGGTCTCCCCCGTCGAGCTCAGCGAGCTGATCGCAGAGTCCGGCTCCAAGGGTTTGCTGGATCCCGAGGAACACACCAGGCTGACCCGGGCGCTGCAGATCGGCACCCGAGTGGTCGGCGATGTGGCGGTTCCATTGGCGGATGTCCGCGCGGTACCGGTGGCCGCGCCGGGCTCGGGTCCTACGGTCGGCGCGGTTGAAGAAGCCTTGGCCGACACCGGTTATTCCCGGTTTCCGGTGGCAAACGCCAACGGTGACTTCATCGGGTACCTGCACATCAAGGATGTGTTGATGCTGAGCGACGGTCGGCAGACGGTGATCGATCTGGCGATGGTGCGCCCCCTTCCGCGGGTGCCCAGGTCCCTGCCACTGGCCGATGCCCTGTCGCGGATGCGCCGCAGCAACAGCCATCTGGCACTGGTGACCGGCGACGGTGGCGGTGTGGTGGCGATGGTGGCGATGGAAGACCTGGTGGAGGATCTCGTGGGTACCATGCGCGAGGCGTAGCAAGACTGGCCGCCGGGCAGGGCGGCGTGGAGCCGTATGATCTGCAGCGGCTACCAGTCAAGAAACTGCTGGAGGCGGAGAATCCCATGGCCCGCGGTGCCTGCGTCGCCAGAAGTCAATCCCCGGGGCCGGCCGCAGCGCCGTCGTTGGAGCTGTCAGCGCGGCCGGACCTGCCGTTGCGGGTTGCCCGGATGACGCTGGTCCGGCTGCTGGTCGGTAGGCTGGCGGCAACGCCTGTGGAGGGCCACTAAGTTGCTACGCGGCCCATTACGGAGGAGAAACATGACTGATCGTGTGTCGGCGGGCAACTTGCGCGTCGCCCGGGTGCTCTACGACTTCGTAAACAACGAGGCGCTGCCTGGCACCGATCTCGACCCGGACAGCTTCTGGGCGGGCGTCGACAAAGTCGTCACAGATCTCACCCCGAAGAACCAGGATTTGCTGAACCGTCGCGATGAGCTGCAGGCCCAGATCGACAAGTGGCACCGGCACCGGGTGATCGAGCCGATCGACTCGGAGGCCTACCGTCAGTTCCTCACCGAGATCGGCTATCTGCTGCCCGAACCCGACGACTTCGCCATCACCACGTCCGGCGTCGATCCGGAGATCACCACGACGGCCGGGCCGCAGCTGGTGGTTCCGGTGACCAATGCCCGGTTCGCGCTGAACGCGGCCAACGCGCGCTGGGGTTCGCTGTATGACGCCCTGTACGGCACCGACGTCATCCCGGAAAGCGACGGCGCCGAAAAGGGCACCGGCTATAACAAGGTCCGCGGCGACAAGGTGATCGCCTATGCCCGCAAGTTCCTCGACGAAGCGGTGCCGCTGTCGTCAGGTTCCTACGCCGATGTCACCGGTTTCCGCGTCGAAGACGGCCAACTGGTGGTGGCCTCACCGGAGGAGACCATCGAATTGGCCGAGCCCGGCCAATTCGCCGGCTACACCGGCGACGCCCACTCGCCGGCATCGGTGTTGCTGGTCAACCACGGCCTGCACATCGATATCCTGATCGACCCGGAGTCAGCGATCGGCAAAACCGACCGCGCCGGCATCAAGGACGTCGTGCTGGAGTCGGCGATCACCACGATCATGGACTTCGAAGACTCGGTGGCCGCCGTCGACGCCGACGACAAGGTGCTCGGTTACCGCAACTGGCTCGGCCTGAACAAGGGCGACCTGGCCACCGGGGTGGACAAGGACGGCGACACCTTTACCCGGGTACTCAACGAGGACCGGCGTTACGTCGCGCCCGACGGCACCGAGTTCACCCTGCCCGGGCGCAGCCTGATGTTCGTCCGCGACGTGGGCCACCTCATGACCAACGACGCGATCGTCGTGAGCGAAGGCGACGGCGAAGAAAAAGAGGTGTTCGAGGGCATCATGGATGCGCTGTTCACCGGCCTGACCGCGACGCACGGACTGAAAGCCGGCGAATCCAACGGACCCTTGCTGAACAGCCGCACCGGCTCCCTCTACATCGTCAAGCCGAAGATGCACGGTCCCCACGAGGTCGCGTTCACCGCTGAGCTGTTCAGCCGCGTCGAAGACGTCCTGGGGTTGCCGCAGGGCACCATGAAAATCGGCATCATGGACGAGGAGCGGCGTACCACCCTCAACTTGAAGGCATGCATCAAGGCCGCAGCGGACCGCGTGGTCTTCATCAACACCGGTTTTCTGGACCGCACCGGCGACGAGATCCACACCTCCATGGAAGCCGGCCCGATGGTGCGCAAGGGCACCATGAAAAGCCAGCCGTGGATTCTGGCCTACGAGGACAACAACGTCGACGTCGGCCTGGCCGCGGGCTTCTCCGGCCATGCCCAAATCGGCAAGGGCATGTGGACGATGACCGAGCTGATGGCCGATATGGTCGAGCAGAAGATCGCCCAGCCTCGCGCCGGCGCCAGCACCGCCTGGGTGCCGTCGCCCACCGCGGCCACCTTGCACGCACTGCACTATCACCAGGTCGACGTCGTCGCGGTGCAGCAGGAACTGGCCGGCAAGAAGCGAGCCACCGTCGATCAGCTGCTGACCATTCCGCTGGCCAAGGATCTGGCCTGGGCCCCGGACGAGGTCCGCGAGGAGGTCGACAACAACTGCCAGTCCATCCTCGGCTACGTGGTGCGCTGGGTGGAACAGGGCGTCGGCTGCTCGAAGGTGCCCGACATCCACAACGTGGCCCTCATGGAGGACCGCGCCACCCTGCGGATCTCCAGCCAGCTGCTGGCCAACTGGCTGCGCCACGGCGTGATCACCGGCGAGGACGTCCGGGCCAGCCTGGAACGGATGGCCCCGATGGTGGATCAGCAAAACGCCGGCGACGCCGCGTATCGGCCGATGGCGCCCAACTTCGACGACAGCATCGCCTTCCTGGCCGCCCAAGAGCTGATCTTGTCCGGAGGCCAGCAGCCCAACGGCTACACCGAGCCGATCCTGCATCGCCGTCGGCGTGAGTTCAAGACCCGCGCCGCTGCCGATGCCTGAATCGGGCTTGACGTGCGGCAATGCGGCCGATGACTAAACTCGGCGCCGAGTTCACAACAAGTCAAGTATTGGGTCGACGGAAAGGCGACGGGCACCGGTATGGGTAGGCACAGCATGCCCGACCCCAAGGATTCCGCCGACGAACCCGACGAGCCGGCCGACTACCCGGACGAGGGTGACTATCCGGCTGACGATTTCGCCGCCGGCGAGGACCGGTACGCCGCCGAGAGCTCGTCCGCGGACGGCACTGCCGGCGAGTACCCGGAATTTCCGCCGCGGCAGGGGGGCGCGGCCGGCGCGGAGCCGCCGACCTCCCCACCGTCGAGGTTCCGTGCCGGGCACCGGGGGCTCGGCGACTGGCGGGGCGGTCATCGCAGCGAGGGCGGGCGCCGGGGAGTCAGCATCGGCGTGATCGTGGCGCTGGTCGCCGTCGTCGTGGTGGTGGGCACCGTGATCGTGTGGAGTTTCTTCGGCGACGCGTTATCCAACCGCTCGCACACGGCGGCCGTCCGCTGTGTGGGCGGCAAAGAGACGGTCGCCGTCATCGCCGACCCGTCGATCGCCGATCCCGTGCAGCAATTCGCGGAAAACTACAATTCGTCGGCCGGCCCGGTCGGTGACCACTGCATGGTGGTGACCGTCAAACCGGCCGGCTCCGACGCCGTCCTCAACGGTTTCATCGGGAAGTGGCCCGCCGAACTGGGCGGCCAGCCGGCGCTGTGGATTCCGGGCAGCTCGATCTCTGCTGCGCGGCTCACCGCAGCCACCGGTCAGAAGACGATCACCGACAGCCGGTCACTGGTGACGTCGCCGGTGGTGCTCGCCGTCCGGCCGGAACTCGCGAAGGCCCTGGCCAACCAGAACTGGGCGGCACTGCCCGGGCTGCAAATCAACCCGAACGCATTGGCCGGGTTGAACTTGCCGGCATGGGGGTCGCTGCGACTGGCGCTGCCGATGACCGGCAACGGTGACGCGTCGTTCTTGGCCGGGGAGGCGGTCGCAGCTGCGTCGGCACCCCCGGGTGCACTGGCAACCCAGGGCACCGGCGCCGCGCGCACGTTGCTGGGCGCACAACCCAAACTGGCGGACAACTCGCTGGCAGAAGCGATGAACACGCTGCTCAAGCCGGGTGACGTCGCGACCGCGCCGGTGCACGCGGTGATCACCACCGAGCAGCAGTTGTTCCAGCGCGGCCAGTCGTTGGCGGATGCCAAGACCACGCTGGGGTCGTGGCTACCGCCCGGGCCGGTGCCGGTCGCCGACTATCCCACGGTGCTGCTCAGCGGCTCGTGGCTGACGCCGGAGCAGACTGCGGCGGCCAGCGAGTTTGCCCGGTTCATGCACAAGCCCGAGGAACTCGCCAAGCTGGCCAACGCCGGATTCCGGGTCAACGGGGTCACACCGCCGAGCAGCCCGGTCACCAGTTTCCCGGCGCTGCCCGCCACGCTGTCGGTGGGTGACGACGCGATGCGCGCCACACTGGCCGAGGCTATGGCCACCCCGTCCAGCGGACTGGCCGCGACCATCATGCTCGACCAGTCGATGCCCACCGCTGAAGGCGGAAAAACCCGGTTGGCGAACGTGATCGCGGCGCTTGGGGACAAGATCAAAGCCCTGCCGCCCACTGCGGTGTTGGGGCTGTGGACTTTCGACGGCCACGAGGGTCGTTCGGAGGTGCCCAGCGGGTCGCTGGCCGATCCCGTCAACGGCCAGCCGCGGCCGGCGGCGCTGCTGGCCGCGCTGGACAAGCAGTATTCGTCGGCCGGCGGCGCGGTGTCGTTCACCACGCTGCGGCTGCTCTACCAAGACATGCAGGCGAATTACCATGCCGGCCAAACGAATTCGATACTGGTGATCACAGCGGGGCCGCACACCGACAGGTCCCTGGACGGGGCGGGGTTGCAGGATTTCATCCGCACCGCCGCCGACCCGGCCAAACCGATCGCCGTCAACGTCATCGACTTCGGCGCCGACCCGGACCGGGCAACATGGGAAGCGGTCGCCCAGTTCAGCGGCGGTAGTTACCAGAACCTCGCCACATCGGCGTCCCCGGACCTCGTCACGGCCATCAACACATACTTGAGCTGAACGGCTGACCCGGGGATACCATCGTGGGCGGCACCCGAGGAGCACCATGAGCATCGATTTCACCCCGGATCCCGGGTTGTATCCGTTCGAGTCGCGCTGGTTCGACAGCTCGCAGGGACGCATCCATTACATCGACGAGGGTGACGGCCCGCCATTGCTGTTGTGCCACGGCAACCCGACATGGAGCTTCCTGTATCGCAACATCATCGTCGCGCTACGTGACCGCTTCCGCTGCATCGCACCGGATTACCTGGGTTTCGGGCTGTCGGATAGGCCTTCGGGGTTCGGATACAAGGTCGACGAGCACGCCCGGGTGGTCGGCGAGTTCGTCGATCACCTTGGCCTGGACGGTTACCTGACGATGGGACAGGACTGGGGCGGGCCGATCAGCATGGCGGTCGCTGTGGAACGTGCCGACCGGGTGCGGGGAATCGTGTTGGGCAACACCTGGTTCTGGCCGACCGACACGCTGACCACCAAGATCTTCAGCGTGGTGATGTCCAGCCCGCCAATGCAGTACGCGATTCTGCAGCACAATTTCTTCGTCGAGCGAATGATCCCGGCAGGAACCCAGCACCGGCCGAGCGCCGCGGTGATGCAGCACTACCGGGCCGTGCAGCCCAGTCCCGCTGACCGCAAGGGCGTTGCCGAAATGCCCAAGCAGATCTTGGCTGCCCATCCACTGCTGGCACGGCTCGCCCGCGAAGTCCCGGCCCAGCTGGGTGCCAAGCCTGCGCTGTTTGTGTGGGGAATGAAGGACTTCGCATTCAGACCCGGCCCGACGCTGCCGCGGATGTGCACGACTTTTCCCGATCACGTCCTCGTCGAACTGCCCAACGCCAAGCACTTCATCCAGGAGGATGCACCGGACGAGATCGCTGCGGCGATCGTCGAACGCTTCGGCTGACGATCACCTGGTCGCGTCAGGGTCGGCTCAGGTATAGGCCTCCACCGGCGGGCACGAACAGACCAGGTGGCGGTCGCCGTACGCGCCGTCGATGCGACGCACCGGCGGCCAGACCTTGGGCCTGAAGTTCTTGCCAAGCGGATAGGCAGCCTGTTCGCGGGTGTACGGATGTGCCCACTCGGAAACCAGCAGGCACTCGGCGGTGTGCGGCGCGCCCCGCAACGGATTGTCGTCGACCGGCCACTGCCCCGCACCGACGCGGTCGATCTCGCCGCGGATGGCGATCATGGCTTCACAAAAGGCGTCGACCTCGGCCAGACTCTCGCTCTCGGTCGGCTCCACCATCAGCGTGCCGGCCACCGGGAAGCTCATGGTGGGCGCGTGAAAGCCGTAGTCCGCCAAGCGTTTCGCGACATCGTCGACGGTCACGCCAGTTGACTTGGTGATAGGCCGCAAGTCCAGGATGCACTCGTGGGCGACCATGCCGTTCTCGCCGGTGTACAGCACCGGGAAGTACTCGTCGAGCCGTCGGGCGATGTAGTTGGCCGAGGCGATCGCGGTCAGCGACGCCGCCCGCAGGCCCTCGGCGCCCATCATCCTGATATAGGCCCAGCTGATCGGCAGGATCGAGGCGGACCCGTACGGCGCCGATGACACCGGATGACCCTGGGGCAGTTCTGCAGCAAACGGGTGTCCGGGCAGGAACGGCGCCAAATGCGTACGCACCGCCACCGGCCCGACTCCCGGTCCCCCGCCCCCGTGTGGGATGCAGAACGTCTTGTGCAGGTTCAGGTGGCTGACGTCGCCGCCGAACTTCCCCGGTCGGGCCAGCCCGATCAGTGCGTTGAGGTTGGCGCCGTCGACGTACACCTGGCCGCCGGCCTCGTGCACGGCCGCGCAGATCTCGGCGATGTCGTGCTCGAACACGCCGTGGGTGGACGGATAGGTGATCATCAGCGCCGCCAGTCGGTCGCTATGTTCGCCGACCTTTGCGCGCAGGTCGTCAAGATCGACGTCGCCGTTGTCGTAGCAGCCCACCACGACCACGCGCATACCGGCCATTGCCGCCGACGCCGCGTTGGTGCCGTGCGCGCTGGACGGGATCAGGCAGATGTCGCGGTGCGGTTCACCCCGGCTGGCGTGGTAATCGTGGATCGCCAACAGGCCGGCGTACTCGCCTTGCGAGCCGGCGTTGGGCTGCAGCGAGACGGCGTCGTAACCGGTGATCTGCACCAGCCAGGTCTCCAGGTCGGCGATGAGACGTCGCAGCCCCGGGGCGTCGGATGCCGGGGCGAACGGATGCTGGCGGCCGAATTCCGGCCAGGTTATCGGCTCCATCTCCGCGGCGGCGTTGAGTTTCATCGTGCACGAGCCGAGCGGAATCATGCTGCGGTCCAAGGCGATATCCTTGTCCGCCAGCCTGCGCAGGTAGCGCATCATGTCCGTTTCGGTGCGGTATTGCTTGAACGCGGGATGGGTCAGGAACTCCGACGTTCGGCTTGCGATGGCGGCGCCGAGCGGCTCGGCAGCCTGGACGCCGAACGCCTGCAGCACCGCGGCCACCTGCTCGTCGGTGGTGGCCTCGTCGCAGGACACCGACACGTGGTCGTCGTCGACCCGCCACAGGTTGATGCCGTCGGCTTTCGCCGCGGCGATCACGTTGTCGGCGCGGCCGGGCACCCGTGCCAGCACGGTATCGAAATACTTGTCATGCACCAACGCATCGCCCAGTGCGGCGGCGATCTGCTCGGCCTGGGAATGCACCCGGCGTGCGATCTCGGTCAGCCCGTCGGCGCCGTGGTAGCTGGCATACATCGCCGCCATCACCGCCAGCAGCACTTGTGCGGTGCAGATATTGCTGGTCGCCTTGTCGCGGCGGATGTGCTGCTCGCGGGTCTGCAGCGTCAATCGGTACGCCGGCGTGCCGTCACTGTCGACGGACACTCCGACCAGCCGGCCCGGCAGCTGCCGGGCATGCTTGCTGTGCACCGCCAGGTATCCCGCATGCGGGCCGCCGAATCCCATTGGCACACCGAATCTTTGGGTGGTGCCGAACGCGACGTCGGCGCCGATCTCGCCGGGTGGTGTGATCAGCGTCAAGGCCAACAGGTCGGCGCCGATGGCGACCAGTGCGCCCCGGTCGTGGGCCTGGGTGACCAAAGCTGCCCAGTCGGTGATCCGCCCGCTGGCGCCGGGCAGCTGGGTGATGACGCCGAAGAACTCGCCGTCGGGCAGGCCCTCTCGCAGGTCGGCGGTGACGATCTCGATGCCCAACGGCCGGGCTCGGGTGGCCAGTATCGCTGCGGTCTGGGCGAAGATGTCCGCGTCGACGGCGAGCCGGTTCGCCGTGCCACGCGCCGCACGATGCATCAAGGTCATGGCCTCGGCGGCCGCGGTGCCTTCATCGAGCATCGATGCATTCGCAACCTCGAGTGCGGTGAGATCGCACACCATCGTCTGGAAATTCAGTAGTGCCTCCAGCCGGCCCTGGCTGATCTCAGGCTGATACGGCGTGTAGGCGGTATACCAGGCGGGGTTCTCCATGATGTTGCGCAGCAACACCGGGGGGGTGAGCGTGTCGTAATAGCCCTGCCCGATCATCGACACGGCCACCGTGTTGGCGTCGGCCAGCGCCCGCAGCTCGGCCAGTGCCTCGGACTCGCTGGCGGCCGGCGGCAACCGGTCGAGGCCCGGCACGGCTCCGCTGCCGGTGGGCTTGTCGAGGATGCCTTTCGGCACCGCCTTGGATGCCAGCTCGTCGAGTGAGCTCACTCCGATGACGGCAAGCATGGCTGAGATGGCTTGGCTGTCCGGGCCGATGTGCCGGACTGCGAAGGCTGATTGGTCGGACACTGGCGGAACTCCTGGAGTAGGCATCACAAGGTCGAGGACTAGCGGCCCTCTCCCTCTGTCTTCACCCGTTCGCCAGGCGCCTGAGAGATTCGGCGCCGAATACTGTCTGAGCGCCTTTCCCCATCGGCGGGTGTGGCCGTTGCCGGTCGCCACCGCTTTCCAGAGGCATCGTTAACTCGCGCGGTCCTGGTGCCTGAGAGGTTGACGGAGAGGTGTTGCTCCTTCGGCGTCCGTGACTGGCGGCCACGGAACTCTCCCGCGCGAGGGCGATGCGTATCCGACTTTACCTCGCGCGCACCTCAACCGGGGACGGACGCGAATGATCTTCGCGCGTGCCGGGTCGTGAAGCGGGCCGCGGTCAGCCGATCTTGCGGTCGCGATGCTTGCGCCGGGATGCCAACTCGTCTTCCGGGGCCGCAATCGACTCGCCGCCGTCAGCCCGCTCACCGGGGAAGTCGGCGATAACGCCGGTCAGCTCGCGCATGGCCCCCGACACGGCGATGCCGAACACACCCTGGCCACCCTGCAGCAGGTCAACAACCTCTTCAGCCGAGGTGCACTCATAAACCGTGGTGCCGTCGGAGAACAAGGTGATGTTGGCCAGGTCTTGGACGCCGCGCTGGCGCAGATGGTCGACCGCAACCCGGATGTTGTGCAGTGAGATACCGGTGTCGAGCAGTCGCTTGACGATCTTGAGAACCAGGATGTCCTTGAACGAGTAGAGGCGCTGGCTGCCCGATCCTGCCGCACTGCGGATCGACGGAACGACCAACGACGTGCGTGCCCAGTAGTCCAGCTGGCGGTAGGTGATTCCGGCGATCTGGCATGCACTCGGCCCGCGGTATCCCACCAACTCATCGGGCACGGAGTCGTCGGGGAAAAGTCCGGGTTGCACGGGTCCGCTCGCTGTGGTGACGCTGCGGTCACTGCCCGCAGGGGTTGCTTGGTCAGCTAGGTCCAGCTGTCCTTGACGTGGCTGCTCGCTCACGGTGCTTCCTCTCGCCGATCGCGCTCTCGTTACTGGCTGCATCACTGGCTGCGTCGCAGCCACGTTTGCTCAGGCCCGAGTGCTAGAGAGCTTACGCTGTTCGATAGCTGCCGCGCCTTAAGTCGTGATCAAAGTATGGCCGCCGCCGGCCAAGTGGGCGCGCTATCCGCCAGGCGTGTCGACATCGCGGCGCCAGATGAGATGCATCCGTGATGTCGATGTCCCGCGCAACAGCCCGACGCCGGGGCCCTGACCAGCCCGTTCCGGCCTGCATCGTCCCTCTTTTCACCCCGCTACGCGGGCTGCATCGTCGGAAGGCTAGGTGGCCTTGAAGTCGTCCGGGGACACGCTGTCGAGAAACTCCTTGAACTTCTCCACCTCATCCTCCCGGACACCGGTGCCGCCCTCCTCGTCGCTCTCGTCGGGGATAAGCAGCCCCGCCTGGGCCAGCACGGCCTCCTCGACGTAGATCGGAACGCCCACCCGCAGTGCTATGGCCACCGAGTCCGAGGGGCGCGCCGACACCGTGATGTTGCGGTCGAAGACCAGGTCAGCGTAGAAAGTTCCTTCCTGCAGGTCGACGATGCGCACCTCTTTCAGCGAATGCCCAAGCGCGGCAATGACATCCCGGATCAGATCATGTGTCAGCGGGCGGGGCGGTTCAACGCCTTGCTGCTCAAGCGCGATCGCGGCGGCCTCCGACTGACCGATCCAAATCGGCAGGTACCGGTCACCGTTGGCTTCGCGCAGTAACAGCACCGGCTGGTTCTGCGGCTGCTCCACGCGAATGCCGACAACACGAACTTCACCCATTTGTGTCTGCCCTCCGCACATGCTGCCGTGTCCGAATGACGCTCAGCGCCACGACACCGTCGATCACCAAGCTGTCGAACGAAGTCTAGTCCTCAGCGGTGCAGAACGTCGCGAACGGCGGATTTGACCAACGAGGTGTGCAGTGTGATAGCGAGCGCGGCGACCTCACGTGCCAGGTCGTCGGCACGATCGCGGGCGCCGGCCTTGCCGGCTTTGACCATGGGCCCGGCGATTTGGGCAATCAGGTCGGACTGTCGGTCGGCTGCCGAACGGAAGGCGCGCAGATGCCGCGGCTCGACGCCGTATTCGGACAGCGCCCGCGCACATTGCAGGATGACGACGGCATGCTCGTCGAAGAAACCCCCCGGGCCGGTGGTGATCACTCCAGCTTTGAGCAGCGCCGTCAGCAATTCGTCGTCCACCTCGGAGCGCTCCAGCAGGTCTTCTCGACTCAGCCGGATGTGGGTGGGGGCCACCGCCGCCGTATCGGATCCGGCTTCCCCGCTGTCGGCTACGGACACCAGGCGCGGGACGCCGTACGGCGATCCAGCGGGCGGCAGCTCGCCGTCGGGTTGGGCGTCCAGCTGCGCCCTGATCACCTTCAGCGGGAGGTAGTGATCGCGCTGCGCGGTGAGGATGAACCGCAGCCGCGCGCAGTCGTATGCGGTGAACCTGCGGTATCCCGACGCAGCGCGCTGCGGCGTCACCAGTCCCTCAGCCTCCAAGAAGCGAATCTTGGAGATCGTGACATCGGGGAAATCCGGCCTTAGCAGCTCCAGGACCGCCCCGATCGACATCCCGGCCAGTACCGGGCTATCGGGTGCGCTCACTAGCCTGACGATCCTCCTTCGTCATCTTGCTTGGGTCCGGTCAGAAAACACCAAGCGGAACTTGCCGATCTGCACTTCGTCACCGTTGGCCAGTACCGCCGAATCCACCGGCTCCCGGTTGACGTAGGTGCCGTTGAGGCTACCGACATCGACCACGTGGAATTCGTTGTTCTCCAACCTGAATTCGGCGTGGCGACGGCTGACGGTGACGTCGTCGAGGAAGATGTCGCTGTCGGGATGCCGACCGGCCGAGGTGATGGGCTGGTCGAGCAGGAACCGCGATCCGGCGTTCGGTCCCCGTTTGACGACCAGCAACGCCGAGCCCGCCGGTAGTCCTTCGACCCCGGATACCGCGCTCTCGGCCCCGGCTTGCGCGGGGGCGTCCAGTTCGTTGAGGAAGTCGGCACGGAAGACCGAAGTCGTCTCCACGGTGACTTCGTCAGAGGTCTGGTCGTTGTCCATGTCCGTCACGCGCTGCTCCTCACTGGCCGCTGTGGCGTTGTCTGACCGGGCCGCTCGGCCGGCTTCCCACTAGGTTTCTTCGCCCGGTACTGCCGATTACTGCCTTCTCGTCTCGTTATCGACCGTACCGCGCACTGGTCTTCGATGCGCCCACCACCCGAGGATCGGAAGCCCGATGGCCCGGCTTCCCACACTCGTGACCGGGCACCACCCCCGGGCGCGGGCCTTCCCGCACCCCTGCCCGTACGCGGAGCCCCACCGGGGGGAACTCGCAGCGCCGTGCGGGGGCTGGCAGCGACATTAGCAATCGTCATTCGGTCAGTGTTTCGCGGTAAGCCTGAGCGTCAAGCAGCGACGAAATGCCCGACTCCAGTTCGGCGACATCCGAAACCTGGACATCGACCAGCCATCCGGCACCGTACGGGTCGGAGTTGACCAGCTGCGGACTACCTTCCAGATCGCTGTTGACAGCAGTCACTGTGCCCGAGACCGGCGCGTACAGGTCCGACACCGATTTCGTCGACTCCACCTCGCCGAAGGACTCGCCCGAGGTCAGTTCAGTGCCCACATCGGGTAGCTGAACATAAACGACGTCGCCCAATGCCGACTGCGCAAAGTCGGTGATCCCGACCCGCACGGTGTCATCACCGCTTCGGCGAACCCACTCATGTTCGGCGGTGTAGTGCAGATCGGATGGGATATCGCTCACGAGTAATCCTGTTCTGGTCGTTGTGCTCACTTGACGGGCTGAGCGTATTGGTGCGGTTTTGGTTGTCGCAAGGTGGTCACGTCCACTCGGTCGGCCTGCTGCACCGACATCTGCGCCCCCACCCGCTTGATGCTGTCCTCGGCGCCGCCGGGAATGTTCATCGCCGCGGCCAGCGTGGGCGGATCGCCAATCGCCAGAATCGAATACGGGGGTGACAGTGTGTTGTTGTCGACGGTCAGCGAGCCGGGCGTGCCCACCACCCAAGTATCGACACCTACCCGCACGGACTGATGGGCATCGTTGATCTCGATCGCCTCGGTGCCGGCGGCACGCAATTCGTTGACCACGTCGAGCATCACCTCCGGGGATACCCCGGGCCCGGGGTCTTCGATCGTGACGGTGACGCCCGGCCCGGTGGCACCCACAGTGCCGACCAAGATGGACAGCGCCGCCAGCCTGGCCTGGGCGGCCTGGATGGCGGCCTGATCGGTGTTACCGGACGCTTGCAACGAATTCAGCGTGTTCTGAAGTTCGCCCACTTCGGTGTTGAGGGTGGCTTCGCGCTGCCGCAACGAATCCAGCAGCACCAACAGGTCTGCGGGGCGTGCGGTTTCCAGCGAATCGCCCGACTTGGTCTGGCGGACCTGGGTGACGATGGCGATCCCCAAAAGCAGGCACAACAGGATCGCCAGCGTTCCGAACACCATTCGGGAGCGGCCGCCCCGCAGCAGTCCGGACAATCCGGTCCGGCGCACCGGTCCGATCTCCGGGCGCGGACGGTTCGCCGGTAATTCGTGACGGCCACGCGGCGCACCTTCATTCGACGCGGACTCGGCTTTGGGGTGATCGTGCCGGGCTGGCGTGTCATGGCTTTCGCCGGCGGCGCGAGCTGCCGGATCGTCGCTCACGCTGGCCTCATCTCCGTCACGCTCCGAACAGCCGGCGCCGCAGTGCGGCGGCGTTACCGAATATGCGGATACCCAATACGACGATGATGGCGGTGGACAACTGCGTGCCGACGCCCAATTGGTCGCCGACATAGACGATCAGGGAAGCCACGAAGACGTTGAACACGAACGAAATCACGAAGACCTTCGAGTCGAAGATCCGTTCGAGATAGGCACGCAGCCCCCCGAACACCGCATCGAGCGCAGCGACCACCGCGATCGGCAAATAGGGCTGGACGACCTCGGGCACTGCGGGGTGGAAAATCAAGCCCAGCACGATGCCGATCGCCAGCGCTGCGATACCGATCATGCCCGGTTTCCCGTCCGCGTCTCCCGCACCGGGATCTGCCTGGAGAGGACTTTACTCACGGTGGCCCAATCTGCTTGGCGAACTTGATATCCCGGATCGACCCCGCAGGCAGCATGAGACCGTCGGCGACGTTCACCGCGACGCCCACCCCGTAGGAGACTTCCAGCAGCCGCAGGCGCTGCAGGCCGGGGCTGTGGTCGAAGACGTCCCGCATCGCGCGCGGCGGTCCGACCGCGAGAATTTTGTACGGGCTGCTGGTGGGGTTGTTGTCGACCAGGATCGCCCCGCCAGCCTGCCGGATGGTCACGTTCGGCCCGATCCGGACGCCGCCGACCGAGATGGCCTCAGCACCGCTCGCCCACAACGAGTTGACCACCAGCTGCAGGTCGCGGTCCAGGATGATTTGCCGGTTGCCGCTGACCCGCTGTTTGGACACGTCGGAAAGATTCGGGCTCACACCGGGATCGGTCACGGTCACCGCCAGGCCAGGGCCGATGACCGGTGTGCTGGCCGCTGCCAGACTGAGTGCGTCCAGACGGGCCAGCAGCCGCCGCCCCTGGGCGTTGTCTGCCAGCGCGCGGCGCTGTACGTCATCGACTTGGGCCGACAGCCGGCTGCGCCGCTGGGTCAACTTGGCCGCCGCGGCCTCCGTCGAACGCACATTTCCCAGCAGCAGCTGCTGGGCGGTATGCATACCGGTTGCAACGGAGCGGGCCTGCGCGACCGCGGCGGCGAATACCGTAGCGATCAGCAGCGCCGCCAGCGCCTGCCAGAGCCAGCCAACAGCGCGTTCGCGCCCGCCCAGCGGTGTGCCGGGGCGGCTACGTTTGGCCGCTGCCGCGGCGTAACCCGGATCCAGATGCTCCGACAGCAGCGCGCGCAGCAGGGACGGCACCGGGATCAGTGTTGGCTGCGCCGCCTTGTGGGCGCTGTGGCCGGCGCTGGGGTCGAACCCGCCGAGCAGGCGGTCAGTGTCGGCCATGCTCACCTGCCCTTGGGGCGACCGGTTGGCCAACGCGGTGGCTGAGCTTGGGCATTCGTCGCAAGACCAACGTCATCTGCACCGCGTACAGCACGAACGCCCACAGGTACGCGTACATACCCCAGACCAGGAACGCCCAGCCGCAGGCCTTCAGCACCCGGCTCCACAACGCGTCGTACGTTCCCAGCAGCACGAACGGAAAGCCGGACATCAAGGCGAAGGTGGCGGCCTTGCCGATGTAGGTCACCGGCAGCGACGACAGTCCGCGACTCCGCAGCAACGGCAGCGTCGCGGCCAGCAGCGTGTCGCGCGCCAGCAGTATGATGACGAACCACCACGGCACCATCCCGCCCAGCGCCAACGCGACGGGAACGGTCACCATGTAGATGCGGTCGACCGCCGGGTCGAGCAGAACGCCCAGCCGCGAGGACTGGTTGAGCAGCCGGGCGATCTTGCCGTCGGCCCAGTCGGAGGCCCCGCTGAACACCAGGATCGCCACCGCCCAGCCGTGGGCATGGGCGAACAGCAACGCGTAGATGAATACCGGGATGAGCGCCAGACGGACGGCGCTCAGCGCGTTGGGTACGGTCAGCACCCGGTTGGGTGGAAGCACCGGCTCCATGAGCCGTGACCTTAACCCGGCGACGATGCGGTTTGCACGACGGACCGACGACGCGTACGTAAGGGACGACGACGCGTACGTAACGCCAGTGCGATTTTTGGCTGGATTTTTCGCAGTGGCGTTACGCTCGCGCGCGGGTGGTGCCCCCAGCTCGCGCGCGGGCGGTGTCCCCCAGCTCGCACGCCGGGACCGGGTCTAGCGGAACACCCCGGGCAGGCTCAGGGTCGACAGTGTGTCGTCAGCCAGCGGGTTGTCGTTGACCATGTATGTCCACGTCGACGTCGGGCGTGCCAGTTTCGACAGATCGAGTCCAGGTTCTTCGTCGAGCACGTTCGCGGTTTCGAACGTCTGTTGCGCCGCCTCGATCGCGTCCGCGGCCAGCGATGCGAACGCGTCGACCGCCAACCGGTGGAACTCGTCGAGCGGATTTTGCCGGCCCAGCGCCCGCAGGTGGATGCTTTCGCGGATGTCGGCCAGATACGCCAGATGGTCGGCCCAGCCGCGGTCGAGGTGGTACAGCATGATCTGTCGGCAGATCGTCTCGAGGCGTTCCTCGGAGATCGTTTCGGACAGCTCCTCGTACCGCTTCGGCGCCAGTTCGCCGAGTTCCTCGCGCGCGGTTGCGGTGCGCAGCAATGTGTTACGTCGATCCACGATGATCGCGCGCTGCTGGGCGATCAACTGGTTGTAGCGCCAGGTGTTCGCGTGCACGTCCAGCATCCGGCCCTCGGCAACCCGCTGGGCATGGTCGAGCAGCCCGGCCACCTTGGGGCTGAGGATCCGGCCGTCCTCGTCGGTCTGCATGGGCAGCTTGTTGCGGTCGAGGTTGGCCGCGACGACGTCGTCTTCCCAACTGGAGAAGAAGACCGACGACCCCGGGTCACCCTGGCGTCCGGCGCGCCCGCGCAGCTGGTTGTCGAGTCGCTCGGTGTGATGCCGGCCGGTGCCCACCACGTGCAGCCCGCCCAGTTCGGCGACCCTGTCGTGGTCGGCTTCGTCGGGTCCGCCGAGCCGGATGTCGGTGCCGCGCCCGGCCATCTGGGTCGAGACCGTGATCCTGCCGAATTCGCCGGCCTCGGCGATCACCTTCGCCTCTTCGGCATCGTTCTTCGCGTTGAGCACTACCGCCGGTATGCCACGGCGCAGCAGCCGCTCGTGCAGCTCCTCGGATTCGGCCACGTCGCGAGTGCCGACCAGCACGGGCTGTCCGGTCTCGTGCATCTCGGCGATGTGCGCGACGATCGCGTCATTCTTGGCGGCGGCGGTGATGTAGACCCGGTCGGGCTCGTCGTCGCGAATGTTGGGAGTATTCGGCGGAATTGGCGAAACACCGAGCTTGTAGAACTGCCGCAGCTGCTCACCGGCGGCCAGTGCGGTACCGGTCATGCCGCACACCGTTGCGTAGCGGTTGATCAGCGCCTGCACCGTGATGGTGTCGAGCACCTCGCCGGTTTCGGTGGTTTCGATGCCCTCCTTGGCCTCGACGGCGGCCTGCAGCCCGTCCGGCCAGCGCTGCAGCTGCGCGATGCGTCCGCGCGAGGCATTGATCAGGTGCACGGCGTCGTCGCGGACGATGTAGTGCACGTCGCGCTGCAGCAGCGCGTGCGCGTGCAGCGCCACGTTGACCTCGGTCAGCGTGGTGCCGACATGCTCCTCGGAGTACAGGTCGATGCCACCGAGCGCCTTTTCGATTTTGCGGGCGCCAGCATCGGTCAGGTGGACGTTGCGGCTGTCGGAGTCGGTGTCGTAGTCGGTCCCGGCCTCCAGTTCACCGACCAGCTTGATGATCTCCAGCCGCGGCGTCTCCCGGTGGGTGGTGCCGGCCAGCACCAGCGGTACCAACGCCTCGTCGACCAGCACCGAGTCGGCTTCGTCGATCAACGCCACATCGGGGTTGGGCGACACCAGGTCGTCGACGTCGATCACCAGCTGATCGCGCAGCACATCGAAACCGATCTCGTTGACCGAGGCGTAGGTGACGTCGCAGTTGTAGGCGGCCCGGCGCTCCTCACTCGTCGACTCGCCGGTGATCCAGCCGACGCTGAGCCCGATGGCCTCCAGCAGCGGGCCCATCCATTCGGCATCGCGACGGGCCAGGTAGTCGTTGATGGTCACCACGTGCACGTGCCGCCCGGCGAGGGCGTATCCGGCCGCCGCGATCGCGCCGGAGAGGGTCTTGCCCTCACCGGTGGCCATCTCGATCACGTCGCCGGCCAGCATGCGCAGCGCGCCCAGTAGCTGAACGTCGAACGGCCGCAACCCCGTTGACCGCTCAGCCGCTTCCCGCGCGATCGCCAGGAATTGCGCAATGTCGTCGGACTCGGCGAGATCGTCGAGGTTGAGCAGTCCAGCCGCCTTACGCAGCTGCTTGTCGGTGAGGCCGGCGGCTTCCTCGTTGTATTCGCCTGAGGAGGTGACCTGGTTGAGAGAACGGTTGCGGTTCTTTTCGGTACTGGCGCCGAGCAGTCGCCAGAATCCGCCGCTCAGGCGGCCGGGTTGCGCGCGGGTGGTCTTTGGCACAGGTCAACGGTACGCGAACCGCCAACCAGCGCGAGCGTGCCTGTTTGCCCGCGACACGCCGAGGACGGGCCCGTCAGGCGAGGTTGGATCGGCGGGGGTAGGCGATGCTCGGGTCGGTGAGCACGTTGACGACAGCGGGCAGGCCACTGGCGAAGGCACGTTCCAGCGCGGGCCGGAGCTCGCCGGGCGCGGCCACCAGCTCGCCGTGGCCGCCCAGGGCGCGCACCACCTCGTCGTAGCGCGTGCCGGGACGCAGCTCCGCCACGACCGAATAGCCGTACAACGCCTCCATGGGGTGCTTTTCCAGGCCCCAGATTCCGTTGTTGCCGATCACCGATACGACCGGCACGTTGTGCCGGACCAAGGTGTCCCATTCCATGCCGCTGAAGCCGAAGGCGCCGTCGCCCTGCAGCAGGACGACCTGACGGTCGGGCCGGGCCAGCTTGGCGGCCAGCGCATAACCGGGGCCCGACCCAAGGCAGCCGAAGGGGCCGCTGTCCAGCCAGCAGCCGGGCAGGTAGCTGTCGATCACCCGGCCGGCGTAGGACCCGAAATCGCCGGCGTCGATCACAACGATGGCGTCGCGGTCCAACAGCGGCGCCAGCTCTGCGTACACCCGCATCGGATGCAGCGGGGTGCGGTCGTCGGCGAGTTCGGCCTTTTCCAGGTCGCGCGCCGCGGTTTCGGCCGTCCGCAGCTCGTCGATCCAGGCGTGATGGCCGGGCCCACCCGCCGCGGCCAGCGCCGAGAGGATCGACGTGAGGTCGCCGTAGAGCTCAGCCTCGACCGGCCGGGGATGTGCGCGCTCGGGCTGGGCACGGTCTGCCACGACCAGCCGGGTCTGCGACCCGAACACCGCGCCGAAGCCCAGCCGGAAATCCATCGGCACGCCGACAACCAGCGCAACGTCGGCCTCGCCCAACGCTTTTCCCCGCACCCGCGAGAATGCCAGCGGGTGGTCGGCGGGCACTGCGCCGCGGGCCATCCCGTTCATCAGTACCGGGATTTGACGTTCCTCGGCCAGGCGCAGCAGCGCGGCCTCCCCGTGTCCCCACCAGACGTTGGTGCCTGCCATGATCACCGGCCGGCGCGCCGCCGCCAGCAGGCTTTCGGCTCGGTCCAGGGCATCGCTGTCGGGCTCGGGGGCCGGCGGCACGTCGGTGAGCGCCCCGGGACTCCCGTCATCTTCCGACATCGAAAACACCTGGTCCATCGGGAAGTCGACGAAGGCCACCCCCGACGGGGCACCGACTGCCGCCCGCAACGCTTCATCGACCAGCCGACCGGCCGAGTCGGGCGACTGGGCGGTGGCGGCGAACCGGGCCAGTGGCGCCACGAACGGCACATGGTCGATTTCCTGCAGCGAGCCCATGCCCCAGCGCGACGCGGGGGCGCGGCCGCCCAGCACCACCAGGGGTGACTGGTTCTGCTGCGCCGCGGCCATCGCGCTCATTCCGTTGGTGACGCCTGGCCCGGCGGTGAGCGCGGCCACGCCCGGCACCCTGGTCACTTTCGACCAGCCCTCGGCGGCGAAGGCCGCGGTCTGCTCGTGGCGGGTGTCAACCAGCCGGATGCCCTCGGTACGGCAGCCGTCATACAGGGAAAAAAGGTGGCCGCCGGATAGCGTGAAGACGGTGTCGATGCCGCTGGCTTGCAGGCGCCGTGCGATGAGCCGGCCGGCGTGCAACGTTTGGGTGGGTACGGCGTCGGTAGTCATAGCCGCAGCCTATCCACATCCTTCGGGTACCTTCGCCGAAGGATTTCTGTTGATTTAGTTCGACCCATTCGACCGTAAGGAGACAGCGACCTTGGGCCCGAAGCCGTTTAAGCCATCGATCAACTGGTCGGCGGCACCCATGGATTCCTTGCGCTGGGTAGCCATGGCCTGGGCGATCAGCGCCGTCTTTCTGTTCATCGCGATGGTTCTGGTCAGGTATCTCACGCCGTGGGGCCGGCAGTTCTGGCGGATCACCCGCGGATACTTCGTCGGGGCACACAGCGTGCGCGTGTGGCTGATGCTCGGCGTGCTGTTGCTGTCGGTTCTTCTTTCCGTGCGTCTCATGGTGCTGCTCAGCTACCAGGGCAACGACTTGTACACGGCCGTGCAAAAAGCAGTCCAAGGCATGGCCGCGGACGATGCCACCGTCAAACAATCTGGGGTGCATGCCTTTTGGATGTCGCTCTTGATTTTCGGCGTGCTGGCGGCCTTGT
This sequence comes from uncultured Actinomycetota bacterium, assembly GCA_963848535.1. Lineage (GTDB taxonomy): Bacteria > Actinomycetota > Actinomycetes > Mycobacteriales > Mycobacteriaceae > Mycobacterium. The sequence continues at coordinate 220,211 of CAWKEM010000017.1, read as the reverse complement.
ATGTCATCCGGTTTATGGCCGACATCTATCTGACGCAGCGGTTCATCATCGCCTGGCGCGTGTGGCTGACCGGTCACCTCACCGACGACTGGCTCGACGGCAAGGCGTACTACCGGGATCTGTTCATCGACCAGACCATCGACAACCCGGACCAGCGCATCCAGCAAGACATTGACATCTTCACCGCCAATGCCGGCGGCACCCCCAACATCCCGTCCAACGGGACGGGCAGCACCCTGCTGTTCGGGGCCGTCAACGCGGTGGCCTCGGTGATCTCGTTCGCGGCGATCTTGTGGCACCTCTCCGGAAACCTGGACGTTTTGGGTGTGGCGTTGCCGCACGCGATGTTCTGGACCGTCCTGGTTTACGTGCTGATCGCGACGGTGGTCGCAATCTGGCTGGGGCACCCACTGATTCGGCTCAGCTTCGACAACGAGAAGCTCAACGCCGCATTCCGCTATGCCCTGGTGCGATTGCGCGACGCCGCGGAGGCGGTGGGCTTCTACCGTGGTGAGCGAGTCGAGCGGGTGCAACTGTGGCGGCGCTTTACTCCGATCATCGACAACTACCGCAAGTTCGTCCGCCGCACCATCATTTTCAACGGGTGGAACTGGTCGGTGTCACAGGTGATTGTTCCGTTGCCGTGGGTGATCCAGGCGCCACGGCTGTTCGCCGGCCGGATCGACCTCGGCGATGTCGGCCAGAGCGCGACGGCGTTCGGCAATATCCAGGACTCGCTGTCGTTCTTCCGCAACAACTACGACGCGTTCGCGGCTTTTCGGGCGGCGATCATACGGTTGCACGGGCTGGTTGACGCCAACGCTCAGGGCAGAGCACTGCCGACAATGCTGGTTAAGCCGAGCGAAGAGGCAACGGTTGAGCTTCGCGACGTCGAAGTCCGCACGCCGGCCGGAGACCGGCTGATCGATCCGCTCGATGTGCAGCTGGACGACGGCGACACGTTGGTGATCACCGGGCGCTCGGGGTCCGGCAAGACCACGTTGCTGCGCAGTCTGGCCGAGTTGTGGCCGTACGCCTCCGGGACCCTGTGCCGTCCCGAAGGCGAGAACGCGACGATGTTCTTGTCGCAGTTGCCGTACGTGCCGCTGGGCAGTCTGCGTAGCGTGGTGTGCTACCCCAACTCGCCGGACGGCATCTCCGACGCTGAGCTTCGGGACGTGTTGACCAAGGTGGCCTTGGCGCCGCTGATCGGCCGGCTCGACGAAGAGCAGGACTGGGCCAAAGTGCTCTCCCCCGGTGAGCAGCAGCGGGTCGCCTTTGCGCGCATCCTGCTCACCAAACCCAAGGCGGTCTTTCTCGACGAGGCCACCTCGGCGCTGGACGTGGGGCTGGAATTCGCGCTCTATCAACTGTTGCGCACCGAATTGCCGGATTGCGTCGTGGTCAGCGTCAGTCATCGGCCCGCCCTCGGGCAGCACCACGAACAAGAGCTCCATCTGCTGGGCGGCGGCGAATGGCGGCTGGGCCCGGTGGAGAAGGAGCCCGCCCACGTTTAGCCGTGCTGCGCCGCGTGCGCTCCGGCGCTGTGTCCTAACGCGCCTGCGCGCCCCCGGCGCATCGCGCCGCGTGCGCTCCGGCGCGGCGACCGAAGAACGAGCCCTCCCCCAGTTGCGTGCCGCTGGCGTAGCCCTTGCCGTCCTGGGCGATGTTGGACGCGCACGCCCCCACCGCATACAAGCCGGCCACCACGGTGCCGTCTTCGCGCAGCACCTGGCCGTCCACGGAGGTGGCCAGCCCGCCGAGGGTGAATCCGGCATACATGGCTTTGCCCAGGGACATGTCGAACGCGCCCCAGGGGCCGTTGTCTTGCGGCGCAAGAAATTCCGGCTGCTTGTGAAAATCGGGATCCTCGCCGCGCGCGGCGTGGGTGTTGTAGCGGTCCAGCGTCGCGGCCAGGTTGCCCTCCGGGATACCAAGCGCCGCTTCCATCTCGGCGACGGTTTCCCATCCGTCGATCAGCGGGACCAGCGGCATCTTGGGGTGCTCCAGGTGCGCCTCGTCGACGATGAGAAACGCCGCGCTGTCCGGCTGGTCCATGATGAACCCGGACGTCCGGGAATGGTAGGAGTCTTCGGCGACGAAGCGCTGTCCGAGCTTGTTCACGATGATCCCGGTCAGCAGGATCGACGGCGGGTACGGCGGAGCCGTGATGAAGATCTGATCCATGTGCTCGGTGGCGCCGCCGGCCGATACGCCCAGCCGGATGCCCAGACCGTCGTCGTAGGTGTTACCGAGCACGAACGGTTTTTCGGCCAGTTTCGGGGTGTACGTGGCTACCATCTCCGGATTCATCACGAAGCCCCCGGCAGCGATGATGACCGACTTTGCTTTCACCGCACCGGTTTCGGAGAACCGCCTCCACGTCACGCCGGTCACTGCTCCCGAACCGTCCACGACGAGCTCGGTGGCGCCCGTCTCGTACCGGATTTGCACACCCAGGTTTGCAGCACGCTTCAGCAGCAGGTCGATCACCATGCTGGCGCCGCCGGTGTCGCCGGGCACTGGCACCTTGTGGCCGCGTGGCGCCGGCTTCGCCCTTTCCAGGAAGGGCCACACCTTCTCGTTGCCGGTGAACATCAACCCCTCGGTGTTGGGCTGGATCACCGCCTTTCCCGGAAAGTAGCTGCGCTCGAACTGAAATCCCAAATCCTCCAGCCAGTTGAAGTGCTCGACACTGCCTTCGCAGTAGGCACGAATCTTGGCGTGGTCCGGCTCGCGCGAGACGGCGACCAGGTACTTGTACATCTCCTCGGGCGAGTCGGGGTGACCGGTCGCCTCCTGTACCGCTGTTCCCCCGCCCAGGTAGAAGTGCCCGCCGGCCAGCGAGGTGGTGCCACCCGCCGCGGCGGCGCGCTCCAGCACCAGCACCCGAGCACCGGCGGCCGCCGCACTGACCGCAGCGCAGCCACCGGCGATGCCGAAGCCGATCACCACCACGTCGACGTCATCGGACCACGACGTCACGTCGCCCACACTGACCGTTGCCGGAATCTCGGTGCTCACCGCTGCTCCTGTTTGATGTAGTCGTAGAACGCCCTGATCTCAGGCGGGACGTAGGCGATCTCCACGAATGGCACCCCCGCCTGCGGCGCTGACACGTAGGCGAATTGGATTCCGCCGGGCATCACACCCTGTTGCACGACCGCGGCCCCGAGGTCGGCTGCCTCAGACACCGCTGCGTCGAATCGCTCAGGGCTTTCGGCCTCCATGCAGATGTGGTGCAAACCCGGCCCGGATTCCCGCAAGAAGTCACTATAGATGTTATCGCCGCGGACCGGCGCGATGAGTTCCAATTGCATGTCGCCGAGATAGCTCAGCGAGATGCTGGCGACGAAATCTGCCGGCCTGCCAAGATAGCTACAGGTGTCCGGAGCAAAGTGCACATTAGGTATGCGCACCCACTTCCGAACCCCTAATAGGCCGGTGAGGGCCATTTCAGTGGCGTCGAGGTCGGGGGTGACCCACGCGATCTGCGTCGGGGATTGAACGGGAAGCGGCATCGCTTCGCAGGATAACCCAGGCGGCCGGTCACCAGAAAGGGCCGGGAAGAACTTTGCCGCGATCGCTGCTTCGGGCCCGAAAAAGCCGGATGAACGTGTTCTAATTCCGCTCGGCGTCGTGGTCTGCGCGCGACGGATCCACGTCGTCAATGCTGGCTCAGCACGCCCACCAGCAGTCGAAGCTGAGCGTCGAAGACCGCCTCGGGATCCGTCAGGGTGTCGGCGCCGTACTGCCCGAACACCTCGAGGCTGATGGCACCCAACACCCCCGCCCACAGCAAGAAGCACTTGGCGACGACCTGATCATCGCCGGGAAAGCCGAATTCGTGGCGAAGCCGTTCGAAGTCCGACGAGAGCGGTTGCGGGGCAAAATCATCGGTCAACCTAATGTCCCCGGTGGCGATCCCGGCGGCCACGGCATCGAGAAAAGCCGCGACAACCCGGGTGCCGACAGCCGCCGTGCGCTCCGCCGGTGCGTGATACCCGGGCACGGGGCTGCCGTACAGCAGGGCCCACCGGGCCGGGTGCGCGACGGCCCATTGCCGCGCCGCCCGTGCGATGGCGATGACGTCGTCGCTCCACAGGTCGCCCACGGTTTCGCGGGCGCGGTCCACGGCGTCGGCCAGGTCGGAATACGCGTCGACAAGCAGCAACGTCAGCAGCTCGTCGCGGCTTGACACGTACCGGTAGACGGCCGAGGACACCATGCCCAGGTCGCGGGCTATCGCCCGCACTGACAATCCGGCTGCGCCGCGATCCACCAGCTGACGGCGACCGAGTTCGATGATGCGCGCCTCGATCTGCTCCCGCGATTCCTGGCGCTTGCCCACGGGGCCAGTCTGACACAACGAGAACACTGCTCTTGCTTTCCGGCGGGCACTGTGGCAGCGTGTCTCAACAACGAGAGCACTGCTCTCAACACGTGCAGACCCGCCGAAAGGACGCACCATGCCCACCCGATACGAAGAACCGACCCGGGTCGAGCGGGCCGCTACCGCGACAATCCGCTGGCTTGCCGAGCTGGGGATCAGCATCGCCGGGACCAGGGCACTGCGCGTCCGGGGCCGCAGGACCGGAAAGCGGCGGGCGGTGGTGATCAACCTGCTGAGCGTCGACGGCGTGGAGTATCTGGTCGCGCCGCGCGGCAACACCCAGTGGGTGCGAAACGTCAGGGCCGCAGGCGTCGTCGAGGTGGGCCCGCGCTGGCGCAGTCAGCGCACTCGCGTCAGCGAAGTGGACGACGCGGCCAAGCCCGAACTGTTGAGGCGGTACTTGACCAGGTGGTATTGGCAGGTCAAGGACTACGTCGGTGAGTTGACGCCGGACAGCAGCGATGAGCAGCTACGGGCCGCCGCTGCCAGATTCCCGGTGTTCAAGCTGGCAGCTGCGGGCTGAACTGCCCCGTTGGCGGTTTGTTCGGCACTCCGAGATCCTCGCGAACCTGCTCAGAGGTGGCCCGCCACGACACCGCCGCCGGAAAATCGCCCCACATACAGTTGAAGATCCCGACGATCTGCCCGGGCCCGCCCTGGGGAGCCAGGTAGACCGGTCCGCCCGAGTCACCGTTGTGACTGAGAACGCCGTGGGACATGGTGAACCAGCCGTTGTTGACGCTTGCCACCGTCCCGCACGTTTCACCGGTGATCACGCCGAAATGGCAGACCGCCTGCCCTGGCGCAACGGCCGCGTTCGGGGTCGATATCAGTTGCCGTCCGCCCGGCAGAATGTTGTTGGCCGCCACGTCCTTGTCCAGCACGATCGCCTCGTAGTCGCTGATCACCTGGTCGGTGGACACGGTGGTACCGCTGGGTGTGTTGTCGCGGAAGGCCGCCAGGTGGCCGATGACGTTGTGGTCCTTGTCGGTGACCGCTCCCTCGCCTCCCCGGCAGTGTCCGGCAGTGAAGGCGATCTTCAGGGCCGGGTCGACGTAGCCCAACGTGCACAGGCGGTCGCCCTGGAGAATCTCCATGCCCGGAAACACCAATAGGGGTTCTGCTCTGGCCGCCGCAGGCGGCAGCCAGGACGCGAAGGCCGCGACAGCGATCGACGCGGCGAACGCACGCATTGCCAGCCGACGCACCATTAACTCCGATCCGTCGGGCCGAAAATACCGACCGGAGGTTGAGGTCATGGCGTACCCCTCCTCCACGTAAAGCTTTTTCGCACCGCCGCGGCCCGGCGTTACCGCGATGTTGCCAAAGGGACCGCCGCGTCGATCTGACCGGCTAGCCGCGGCGCCCAGCCCGGCGGCCCGAAAACATAGCCCAGCCGATCGCGCAGGCGGCTCGCCGATCGCCAGTCGCGGGCGATCGCGAGGTATTCGCGCGTCTGCAGCTTCCAGATATTGAAGGTGTCGACCTGCTTGGTCAGGCCGTAATGCGGTCGGAACAGCTCGGGCTGGAAGCTCCCGAACAGCCGGTCCCAAATGATGAGGATGCCGCCATAGTTCTTGTCCAGATAGATCTTGTCCATTCCGTGGTGCACCCGATGGTGCGACGGCGTGTTGAAGACGAATTCAAACGGCCGCGGCAGCTTGCCGATCCGCTCGGTGTGTATCCAGAACTGGTAGATCAAGCTCACCGAGAAACTGAAGAACACCATCCAGGGCGGAATCCCCAACAGCGGCAACGGTATCCACATGACGATCTCGCCGCTGTTGTTCCACTTCTGGCGCAGCGCGGTGGCGAAGTTGAAGTATTCGCTGGAGTGGTGGGCCTGATGCGTCGCCCAGATCAGCCGCACCCGGTGAGCGATGCGGTGGTAGTTGTAGTACAGCAGGTCGACACCGGCGATCGCGATGACCCAGGTGTACCACCGGGTTGCCGAAAGATGCCAAGGCGCCAGGTAGGCATAGATCCCGGCATAGCCGAGCAGGGCCAGGGCCTTCCAGCCGGCCATGGTGGCCACCGAAACCAGCCCCATCGAGATGCTTGCCAGCGAGTCGCGGGTGAAATACGCGCCGGACCCGGGCCGTGGCGTGTCGGTGCCGTCGGCCGCGATGCTGTCCAGCCGGCGCGCCGCCGTCCATTCCAGCGTCAACAGCAACAAAAAGAAGGGAATGGCGAACAGCACCGGGTCCCGCATTTGCGGGGGCAGCCCGAACCAGAAACTCGAGAGGACACCCACGAGACATAAGACTATTACTTCCGGTGCATGCACGCGCCAGCGTTCATCAGGCCGATCCGGCACATTTTGCTCCCTCGGGTGGTCCACACTGTGCCTGACGACCGGCCCGGATCGAGATGGGGTGCTGAGCGTGACCGCAGTGGTAATGATCGGCTCCGGGTTTGCGGGACTATGGGCCGCGCTCGGCGCGGCCCGCCGGCTTGACGAGCTCGCCGTCCCGGCGGGCGCGGTCACCGTCACCGTGGTGAGCGCCGGACCGTTCACGACATCCGGGTTCGCAACTACGAGGCTGACCTGAGCGCCTGCCGCATCCCGCTGGCCGGCCTGCTCGACCCCGCCGGAGTCGCGCACGTCGCCGCCGAGGTGACCGGGATCGACACCGACCACCGCACCGTCATCACGTCCAGCGGCGCGACATACGGCTACGACCGGCTGGTGCTGGCATCGGGCAGTCAGGTGCTCAAATCGGCCATTCCCGGTCTGCGGGAGTTCGGTTTCGACGTCGACACGTATGACGGCGCGGTTGCGCTGCAGCATCACCTGCGACGGCTGGCCGACGAGGCGCCCACCCCGGCGGCGGCGACGGTCGTCGTGGTGGGAGCCGGGCTGACCGGTATCGAGGTGGCCAGCGAGCTGCCGAACAGGTTGCGGCAGTTGTTTTCTCGGGGAACGGTCACGCCGCGGGTGATTCTGGTCGACCACAACGGTGTCGGCTCCGATATGGGCGCCTCAGCGCGCCCGGTGATCGAACAAGCCTTGTCGGACAACGGCGTTGAGACCAGAACCGGGGTAGGCGTCGCCGCCGTCCGTGAGTGTGGCGTATCGCTGTCCTCGGGTGAGCAGCTGGAGGCCGCGACGGTGGTGTGGTGCGCCGGCATGCGGGCCAGCTCGCTGACCGAGCAGCTACCGGTGGCCCGTGACCGGTTGGGCCGGGTCCCGGTCGATGACTATCTGCGGGTGATCGGGGTGCCGACGGTGTTCGCCGCGGGCGACGTCGCGGCCGCCCGCATGGATGACGAGCACCTCTTCGGTGATGTCGTGTCAGCACGGGCGGCCGATGGGTCGCCATGCCGGCTACAACGTGATCAGCGACCTGTTCGGCCAGCCGATGCTGGCCCTCCGGATCCCCTGGTATGTGACGGTTCTCGATCTCGGGGCCGGCCGGTGCGCTGTACACCGAGGGATGGGACCGGACGGTGGTTGCAGTTGGCGCGCAAGCCAAAGCCACCAAGCAGACGATCAATACCCGGCGGATCTATCCCCCGCCGACCGGCAGCCGTGCCGACTTGCTGGCCGCGGCCGCACCAGAACTGCAGGCCCGCCCCTGACCAGGACGAAGCTCAATCCGACTGCGCTTTGTCGCCGGCGTACCACTGAACGGCGCGGACCCCCGGTTGCAGCGACAGTTCCGCCACCAACCGTTCGAGCCTGGCGGCCGTATTGCCTTCCATCAGTACGTGTGCGGTCAACGTGATCTCGTCGTCGCTGGCGTGCCCGGTGTGGATGCCGCGTAGCGTGATGTCGTTGCTGCTGGCGTGTTGCACGATTTGCGCGCGTGCGTACTTCTCGGATTTCGGGCGGCAAATCACCTGCACCAGGTAGGGCTGGAAGCTTTCGTCTTCGTCGGCGCTGTTGTCGCGGTCGATCATCCGGCCGAGCGGCCGGCCGAACACGTGGATGGCGATGACGGTGCCGGTGCCGATCACGGCGAACACCGGGTGCCCGGAAGCGGCCAGCACGCCGATCGCTGCCGAGCACCACAGGGTGGCGGCGGTGTTGAGACCCCGGACGTTGACCCCCTCGCGCAGGATCACGCCTCCGCCCAGAAACCCGATCCCGGACACCACATAGGACGCGACCCTGGTGGGGCTGGTGTCCGCGGTGGCGGCCGCATAGAGCACGAACAAGGTCGCACCGCCGGCAACCAGGGCGTTGGTGCGCAGGCCGGCCCGTCGTGCCCGCCATTGCCGCTCCATGCCGATGAGGGCGCCGCAACCCACGCCGACGGCAAGCCGGATCCCGAAATCGGCGACGCTCAGCGTCTGCATGGGCGCACTCCTTCCCCGGTTATCCAGGCTACGTATCCGCTGACGGGGCATCGTGATTCGGCGGCGGCCCTGGCGCGGTGGTGGTCGGCGCAGCTAACCACGTTCAGGTGAACAGCAGGTGGCCCGCAGTCGAACCGGACGCATGGCGGTCATCCGCGCGAAACCTCTGAGCAGTCAAATGGTTGCGCCACAGCCCATCACGGGGCGCCCATAAGCTGCGGGGCGTGACCATGCGGACCCCTCCCCCAACGCCGGGCTATCTTGTGGTGACTCGTGCAGGGCAGTAGTACTTCGCCGCGATCGCCAGGAAGCTGGCCGCGTGGTCACTCGTGAGTCCGGGATTGTCGGTCTGCAGATCGCTGACCAGCTGCGGGCCTTGCTTGCCATTCCCCATTGCCCCGCATACGGCTTTGGCAAAGGCTATGGCGCCATCCGCATTCTGGTAGGTGATACCCGCACTTTGCAGCGAAGCGAGGAAGCCGGCGTCGTCAGTGCCACCGGTATCCGGGTCGGCATACGCCGACGGGGCGAGACCGATCGCAGCGGAAACGCCGAGTAGCGCCAGCAGCATTCTCATAACTCGGGATTGTCCCATGGCGAGGCGATCCTTGCAGCGTTCGTGTACTGGCTAAGTTTTGTTGCGCCAAGGCTTTAGGACTCGAACGGGAGGTGGCACCCGTTGCTGTGTCAGGCCTTAGAGAGTTGGTGGGGGCAGTAGAACTTCGCCGCGATCATGGCGAAATTGGATGCCTGCTCCATATCCATTCCCGGATTATGGGTTTTCACGTCGTGGACCAGCTCCAGCCCCGACTCGCCGTTGTTCAAGCACGAGCACACCGCCCTGCCGGCCGCGACGGCCGAATCTGGGTTGGAAAAGCTGAAGCCCGCTTGGTGCAGTGCCGCGAGGAAGCCCGCGTCGTCACCGGCGGGAACCGGAGGTGGATCGGCGAATGCCGGTGCGGCGAAGCCGATGATCGCGGAAATGCCGAGCAGCGCTAGTAGCCGTTTCATAACTTACCTCTCTCATGCCGAGAAATGTTGCAGCCTTGGGGCATGTGCCCACAATTCTACCGATCACGTGGGCCCGAACCGCGGTCGTCGATGGCCGTTCCACCGGCATCTGCGCGGCTCTATCGCCGGCTTTCGCTACCAGCGTAATTTCGGTTGATCTCCGAAGTACTTTGGCCCGCAGGGCTGTTAGTGCATCCGGCCCGCGACCGTACCAGGCTCTGGGCCGATGACCCACGCCGGAACCGTTTCGGCCCCCTGCCGGTCTCACGCCACACAATGGGCGCCGGGTCGAACGCTGAATTGGGTTGCCTCCTATCCCAATTGCGCATCCGACGGCACGACGGTGGGCTTGCCTTTGGACAGGTGCACCGCGTGGATGCCGGGTTTCTTCGCCAGTTGCTCGAGCAGGGCGTCCAGGCCGTCTTGATCGACGGTGTGGTGTTGCACGCTTTCTGGCTTCTCCGATATCTGTGCGACCACACGCTTGAGTTGCTCCGGAGAGGTGGCGTTTTTGAGGTCCTTGAGCGGGGCGAGACGGCTGCGCACGCCGGTACGGCTCAGCGCGGTGGGACCGCCGGAGCCCAGGGCGCTGCCCAGCATCCCCGCCACCGACATCGAGCTGAGCAGCCCGCCCTCGCCGAGCGCGGCGGCCGGAACCGCGTCGGGCCCGGCGGCCGACAGGGCGGCCGCGACCGTCCGGATGGCCGGGGTGGCCGAGGCCCAGCTGGGCGGAACGGTCAGCGATCCGACCAGGGTGCCGCGTCCCAGGCTTGCCGCCACCGGGCTGACCGCGCTGTACAGCGTGCCGCGGCCGAAGCCCAACGCTCCCAACCCGGCGCCCAGCGCGTCTTTCGGGAGCGCGCCGTACGCGACGGGCGGGGCGAATTTCAGCCACTGCGACAAGGGGAAGTTGATCAGCAGCCCGATGTCGTTGAACTGCGTGGTGAGGCCAATTGGGACCTTGAGGGCGTTGTAAAGGGCAGGTATGGTTGTGGACCCGTTTGGCCCAAAGAGGGCGTTAAGGCCATTTTCCCAGAGACTGGTGTAGGCCTTGGCGAGCCCGGCGAGCCATCCGAGTGCCCCTGGCTCCGGGGTGATGGAGGGGATTATCGAACTGAGGCTTGACGCGACATTGGCGGCCGGGGTGTTGGCGGCCGCGGTCACCGCTGCCGTTTGCATGGTCGTGGCCGCGGTGTTGGTGGTCGTTGGCGGCTCGGTGAACGTGGTCAGCTGGGTGGTGGCCGCCTCCGACGAGGCGAGGTAGGTGTCCATCGCCAGGGCGTCTTGGGCCCACATTTCGCTGTATTGCGCCTCGGTGGCCGCGATCGCCGCGGTGTTCTGCCCGACGATGTTGGTCGCCACCAGCTGCGCCAGCTGAGCCCGGTTGGCCGCGACCAACGTCGGCGGCACCGTCGCCGCGAACGCCTCCTCGTAGGCGCTGGCCGCCTGGGTGGCCTGCGTCGCGCTTTGCGCGGCCTGGGCGGCGGTTTGCTGCATCCAGGTCAGGTACGGGGTGACCGCGGCCGCCATGCTCAGCGACGACGGACCCACCCAGGGCCCGCTGGTCAGACTCGAGATCACCGACGAGTAGGAGGACGCGGTGGACTGCAATTCGGTGGCCAGCGCCTCCCAGGCCGACGCGGCGGCCACCATCGACTCCGATCCCGGACCGGCGTACATCCGGCTTGAGTTGAACTCCGGCGGAAAGGCTGAATAAAACATGTTGTGAACCCCTTACCTGTGCGCCTGGGTGGACCGTGCTGGGCTGCTGTACGTGGTGGTCATCGCGGTCAGTGTGTTCATTCGTCGAGGACCGGTATCACGATGATGGTGGCGGTGGTGGCCTCGGCCTCGGTGAGGACACCGCCCAGTGAGCCGGCCGCGCCGGCGCTGCCGCCCGCGGACTGGAACGCGGTGGCGGCGACGGCGCGTCCCGCCAGGCTGGACAGCGCCATCTGGCCGAACATGCCGCCCTCGCCGGCCAGGGAGGCGGCCGGGGCGGCCGCCAAGTTGGTGGGCAACACCGAGGCGAGCGTTCGGATCGCCGGGGCGGCTTCGGTCCAGCCCTGCGGCACCGACATGCTGCCCACCAGGGCCGCTCTGCCCATGGACGCCGATACCTGCCCGCCCCCGACAGCGGAGCTCAGCATGGGCTTGACCGCGGCGCCACTGGTCAGCGGCGCCAGCGCCCCGGAGATGAATTTCGGGCCGGACAGGTAGGCGGCGGCGCCCTGGCCGTTCTGACCCCAGGCGTACGCCTGGCCGAATGACAAGAACGGGCCACCGGGGATGGTGCTCCACGACTGGGGTGAGTACACCCCGGTGATGGTCGACCAGATGGTATTCCAGTTGGTCACGATATCTGGCGGTAACGGCACGTTGATTCCGGTCCCCGTCGTGGTGCTGGTGTTTGCCACGGTTTGGAGCGCATTCACCGACGTGGTCGCCTGGGACAGCTGCGTGGCCGTGTTGGTGGCGGACACGGTGCTGGACTGGGTGACCGCCGCCGCCTGCGTCGTTCCGGCGTCGCTGTTGGTGGTCTGCGGTGGCTCGTTGAACGTGGTCAGCCCGGTGGTGGCGGCCGACGACGAGCCGACATAGCCATACATTGCGGCGGCGTCCTGGGCCCACATTTCCATGTATTGGGCTTCGGTGGTGGCGATGGCCGGGGTGTTCTGGCCCAGAATGTTGGTGGCGATCAACGTCGCGAGCATCGAGCGGTTGGCTGCGATCACCGGCGGCGGCACCGTGGCCGCAAATGCCGCTTCGTAGGCGGCGGCGGCGACCTTGGCCTGCGTGGCCGTCTGCTCGGCCTGTGCGCCGGTGGCGTTCATCCACGCCACGTACGGCGCGGCCGCGGAAGCCATCGCTATCGAGGAGGGACCCGTCCACGGCCCCGCCGTCAGGGTCTCGATGGCAGAGCTGTACGACGCCCCGGTGGACTGCAACTCCGCCGCCAGCTCGTCCCAGGCCGCGGCAGCAGCCAGCATCGGCCCCGACCCCGCACCGACATACATCCGCCCCGAGTTGATCTCCGGCGGAAGCGCCCCGAAATCTATCACCTACCTACCTCCGGTCCTTTAGGTAAGCCGCCATTGTAATGACTGCTTTGTGACCCTGGCCGCAACTCTGCTCCAGCTCTTATGGAATCCATGTGCCCTGCCAGGTGATTCCACGCGTGATGCCCACCGAGCGTGTTTTCAACGTCTGAAAATTTTGCCACAATCCCCTGGTTTCCGGCCGCCTGCCTAATATAGCCCGCCCGTGATCGGAACGTATGCAAGCCGTGTTCCGGTCAGGTAATCGTAACGTTACGAGGAAATGTCACGAGCGTGCTAATCGTGTGAGATCTGTTCTGGCAGTTAACATTCCAGCGCAACAAACGACCTGGTTACTGCGATACGAAGCAACCATGGAAAAGGGGACCGAAATTGGATCCCTGGTGTCTGCAGTTTGGTGGAATATGATCCGTAGATCGGCGCCATCGGCGATCTTGGTAACTGCGATTGAGCTAGCTATCATCCGCATCTATCGCGAAATTCATGACCTCCTATTCCACCATTGCCAGAACCATGAGAAATTTCTATTTCCGGCGACCCCGCAATAGCACCGGAGCGCGTCGACCTCGCGATTATGTGCCGCGAACGTTGGCGCGAATTATTCACCCTGATTCTCGCCACGCGTCTCAGGCCCAACTGGAGCCGACCGCGCTGTCGGTGCTGGCCATGTTGCTGCCGGCGGTCTGCACCTTCTGGCCGTGCGCGTTGGCCTGCTCGTAGATCACCTGGAAGTTGCGGCCCAACTGGGTGATGAACTCCTGGCACGCGACCGAACCGGAGCCGCCCCAGAAGTCGCCGGCGGCCAGCACATCGCGAACGATGACCTGGTGCTCTTGCTCCAGGGAGGCGGCCTGCGCGCGGATGGTAGCGCCGTGGGTGTCGACATCGCCGAATTGGTAGTTAATCGTCATGCGCTGGCCTCCTAAAAGTCATCAAGCAGACTAAACGGGTTGAACTGCCACGGCGCTGATTAGCTGCTGAAGGTTTGCTGTGAACGTCGATTTCAGCTGTTCACAGTGGTGAGCGCCACAAATCAGCCCGCTTTTCATGCCAGATTTGACGAGCGCATGGATTGCCGAATGCTCATTCGCTATCCAGCGGCGGGTGGGCGGGTCACGAAGGTGGGGCGGAAGCCGTATCGAGGAATGGCGCGGCCAGCAACGTGGCTGGCCGTGCCGCCCAGTGGCAGTGGAGGTGTTCCCGCCGCCAGTGCCGAGGGCAGCGCCACCATCGGTGTGCCGCCCATCGTTGAGGCCAGTGGGCTGTGCAGGGGTGCGGCCGCGGTCCAGGTAGGTGGTACCGATAGCGGACCAAGCCGCGCCGCGCTGGCCAAGTCCGCCGATATTGCGTTGCCAACACTCCCCAGCCCGCTCACGCCGCCCAGCGGGCGGGCGACCGCACCACCCAGCCCAGTTGCCGCAGCGTCTCCCAGCGAATTGCCTGCCGCACTCGCCGCTGCCTGACCGCTCATGAAGCTCATAAACGGACCGATCGTGTTACTCGGTGCGTAGAACCCGGAGGCGAAGACGCTGTTCCAGATTGTGGCGTTGGGTCCCCACTCGTTCCAGAAGTTGTCGAGCGAGGAAGACCCTGACCCGGAGCCGGTCAGCAGTAGGTTCACCACCCCCGACGTCCCCTGCGCAGACGACGATGACGACGATGGCGATGCCATGCCCTGCAGCGTGGTGGGCAGGGCGGACATCAACTGGGACAGGGTCGTTTGCTGGGTGCCTGCCTGCGTGGCGGTGGCTTGAGTGACCGCGGCGGACTGGGCCGTCAGCCCGCTAGGGGTGGTGGACTGGTTCGGCTCGGTGAACTGGGTCAGCTGGGTGGCCGCAGATGGGCTATCACTCACGGGCCATAGCGCGGTAAGCGGCTCGTGAATGGTCAGCGCTGGTGCGGACATTGCCTGATGTACCGCGGCATGCGCGTCGAATTGTGTTGCAGCCAAACGTGATACCGCATCAGTTGCGGCTGCGTCCGGTGCGGTCATGCCGAAGCCAGCACCAACCACATCGCTGGCAGCCGTAGCCAATGCTTCCGGAGGCGTAATTGAAAACAACATCGGACTTCTCCTCGCAGAAGACCCATCGGGGGCCTTATGGGGCGATTCGTGGCTAGATTTGCGCGTGCTCGATTAGCACGGGCCCGCGAAGCGGGTGCGTGCCGATTTATTCCGTCGGGGTAAGCCGATTCAGACTGGAGAAATGAGGCCGGGGTCGGATCGCAACGAAATGGTCATCGATCTTGGATAGCAACTATCGTTGGGGGTTGCGTCCCAGGCTCGGTGTAAATGACCGCACGGCTTCGGTTCCTGGTTGAGATGTTAGGCGACGGCTCCGACACTTTCCGGCGTTGCGGCGTTGGGGCCGGTCGTGGGTTGGCGGAGCTGAGTCGGTGGGTCGAACAGCTGATGGCGCAGGTCGGCGAGCAGCCGGGTGCCGGTGGGGGGCATGGCCATGCCGCGCCAGCCGCGAGAGGCACGGTCGAGGACCGCCCAGACGAGGTTGAGACACGACGCTTCGCCGGGTAGCCGGCCGATTACCTTGACTCTGCGGCGGGTCTCGCCGAAGGTGCGTTCGATGAAGTTGGAGTGCCGGATCCGGCGGTGGTGCTCGAGCGGGAAGCGCAGGTAGCTGGTCAGCTGCTCGCGGTCGGACAGCAGGCACTTGACCGCCGAGGGGAACGCCCGGTTGTAGGTGTCGGCGAAGGCGTCGATGCGGCGTTGCACGGCCGCGACGAGTTCGGGTCCGGGCGTCGTTGCGGCGGCGGTCAGCTCGTCGGTGTCGAAGATCGCCCAGTAGGCGTCGCGGATTTCGGTCTGCGCCTCGGCGGGCACCTTCGCGAGCAAGTTCCGGCATCGGTGAATAAGGCAACGCTGTCGCAGCGAGCGGGGCAGTGCGGTCTCGGCAGCGTTGATCAGCCCGGCGGCGCCGTCGGAGATGACCAGCAGCGGCGGGCGCAGCCCACGCGCCCGCAGTTCGTCGAGGAAGTCGCCCCAGGCGTCGGTCGACTCGCTGCCGCCGGCCGCGAGCGCGACGAACACCGGGGCGCCGGTGGTGGTGATGCCCCACGCCGCGAGCACCGGCTCGGCGCGGGCACCGGCATGCATCTTGAACATGCTGGCGTCCAGGAACAGGTAGTCCAGCTCGAGGTCGTCCAGTCGCCGGTTCGACCATCGTTCGAACTCCTCGGCGATGGCTTGGCAAACCCGCGAGACCGTCGACTTCGACAGCGCCGCTTCAGCGCCGAGGGCGTCGGCGAGGGTGTTCTCCACGTCGCGGACCGACAGTCCGCGCACGAACCCGGCGATGACCAGCGTCTCCAGCGCATTGGACTTGGTGATGCCCTTGCCGAACAACTGGCTGGCGAACGCCTCGGCGGTGCCGCGCAGCTTGGGCCGTGCCACGGTCACCGGCCCGGCCGTCGTCTTGATAGTGGTCTGGCAGAAGCCGTTGCGGCTTCCCGGTCGGGCGTCCGGGCAGTCCACGGCGCGCTGGTAGCGAGCGCGGCCCAAGAACATCTCGACCTCAGCCTCGACCGCGGTCTGGATGATCAACCGCGCACCGAGGCGCGCGACCTCCTCGATGATCTCTGATAACTCTCGCGGGCCGTCGAACAAGGCGTCGATCTCGCCACGGATCCGGTCGGTGGGTGATACTCGTGTTGGCACGGGCGTAGTCCTTCCTTCGTTGAGTTGGTAGCTCTTGAAGGAACCTACGTCCGTCGTCATTTACACCGGCGGATGGACGCGACCATCGTTGGGACTCATTTCGCTCTCACCTCCTCACGGCCAGGGCACACGGGGATGCCGTACGGTGCACACGGGGAGGGGAGCCCAGGAGAAACACCCGGACACGCACCCCTCTCGTCAGAGCTTTGGCACCACACGGCGTATCCGGCAGGTAAAAAACCGGAAGCCACTTGGGCTCAACCCTTAAGCCGGGAAGAGCTGTCCTGACCCTGGGCGTCTTTCGACGTTCGAGGTCAGTGGCCTGTATCCGTGCAGACGCCTCACCTAGCGAGGCGCTTGCTGCAAAAGCCATCGTGGCATTCGGGCGCAGGTAAGGCAAGCCTAACTTGCCAATCAGTCGCAAAAATGCACTGGTCCTTACGCGCTGCTGCCCGCGGGTCTGCCGTGTGTCATCCGGCGGCCGTCGGGCGGAACCCCGTCGGGCATGCCCGGCATGCCGGGAAAACGCGCCGCGACGGCCTCCCCGGCACCGACGACCGTCCAGCGAACGCGGCTCGGGCGAGCGCTCACAACGCTGGACAAGCATTAGCCGCCAAGGCTTTTCGCCGACAGCGGGCGGTTCTGGTAACCGGGCGACCGGCAGCGGGCTAAGTCGGCTTGTTCTCGGCCACAGCCGCGCTGAGGCCCTCGGCGAGGTCCTCGCGAGTCAGTTCCTTGAAGCGGAGCAGTTGACTCTCGCTGAACTCGGTGGCGTCGCTGGCCAGCACCTCGTCGAGGTCCTCGTCGTCGAGACGGAAACTACGGTGGTCCCGGGCCTTTTCCACCACGTTGCGCACGAAGCCGGCGTTGCCCAGCGTGTCGATACCGCGGATCAGATCTCCGTCGTCCGAGTAGGTCTCTTCGAGGTAGAACTTGGTGTACGACGGCAACAACACCTCGGCCGCTTCTTCGGTGACGATGTCTTCGTTCTCCCGGCCCATCAATCGGGTCAGTGCGAGCAACTCCGCCGGCGTGTAGCTGAAGAACTCGATCACGGTCGAAAAGCGCCGTCGCAGACCCTGATTCACCTCGAGCATCTTGTCCATGGCCCTGGCGTAACCGGCGCCGAAGACCACCAGCTCGTCGCGATGGTTCTCCATGTACAGCAGCAGCGTGTTGATGATCGCGTTGCCGTAGGGGTCGCCTTGGGAGTAGCCCTTCTCGTGCAGGGTGTGCATCTCGTCGAAGAAGACCGCCCCGCCCAACGCTCCCTCGAGCATTTCCTCGGTGTTTTTCTCCGCGTCGGCCATGTACCGGCCCAGCAGCTTGGTGCGGCTGGTCTCCACCACCAGCGGCTTGCGCAGCACCGTCAATCCGCAGAGCTGCTTGCTGAAAGCCCGGGCTACCGACGTCTTGCCGGTCCCGGGCGGACCCAGCAGCAAGGTGTGCCGCGATGTCACGGGCACCGGAAGGCCCATCTTCGCGCGAGCCAGGTTCACCTTGGTCGTCGACTTGATGAGTTTGATTTCCCGCTTGGCCTGCTCCATACCAAGCATCGCGTTCAGCTCGGCGTCCCCCTCGGCCAGATACTTCGAGGCCTCCGCGGCGTGACGAGCGGCCTCGGTTTGGGCGCGGGTGGGTGCGCTGTCCGCATCCCACGGGTCCGTGCGGGCCTCGATCGTTTCGGGGTCGGTCAGCACCAACCGATAGTTGGGGTTGTCTAACGCTTCCCGGGCCGGGGTGAACTTCGCGTCCCGCGAATACACCCGGCGCAGCAGTTCGACGGCCTCGTCCTCGCGCCCCATATGCCGCAAGCACATGCCCTGGGTGTACAGGGCGACGTTGGCCGCTCCCGGGACCCGGTCCCCCTCGATGGCTTCCTGGCCGCGCCGGAAGGCTTCCTCGAAGACCCCCAGCGACGCCAGCGCCGTGGTGGCCATGGCCGCACCCGCAGCCTTCAGCTCAGGCTGCCGCCAGTTCTTCCCTTCGGTAAATTGCGCGAGCACGTCCGGCCACCGTCCGGTGCGGAAGTACAGCACGCCCCGCACGTAGTTGACCAGCTCCCCTTCGAAGGGTTGGCGGGGCTCGACGCCGTCGAGCAGTTTCGCTGCCTCTTCGTAGCGTTTCGCTTCGGCGAGAACCGCAGCGTAGGCACACGCCAGCGACTCCACGCTGGTGACCGCGAGCTTCAAGAACAACCCGTCGGAGACTTCGGGACGAAACTCCAGATCCGTGACCCCGAGACGGCGGGTCTCCCAACCGAACGTCCTGACCGCTGCCCAGGCGCCGGCCAGCACCTCGATGTTCTGCTCGCCCGCCAGCACCCGCGCCAGCCAGGCATCGCACATCCCGGGATCCAGGTTGGTCGCCGTGCTGAACATTTGCGACGCAACCTGCGGGTTGTGACTGGGCTGCAGCCCGTTGACCGAGATACCCGACGCCAACAGGCCGGCGACCATCGCATTTCGGGCGCCTTCAGCGGTCGATTGCGGCCGCGTCATTGCGCTGCGGGCACGCCCGCTGAGCTCTCCCGCAGCTGACCCACCGACAGCACCAGCTCATCGTCGTCGTACAACGGACGGCTTGGCACAGCCAGCAGGGTGCGAGTCGTCGGCGCGGGCAGGCTGGCGCGTACCGCCGCCAACTGGCGTCCGGTCAGCCGGTTGAGTCCCGCCGACGCCTCTTTGGGCAACCGGCCGTCGCTGTGGTAGCGCACCCACGCCGCCAGCTGGGGCCGGCCTCCGCGAGCAACGAGCCGGACCGTGAGCACGGTGGCGTCGATGTCGTGCCCCCACAGCTCATCCAGCGTCTCGCTGGTGATGTCGGTCGGCGTCAACCAAAAACTGGTCGCAAAACCGTTGAAATGCTTGAGGTGGCGCCATCCGGGGCGGCTCCAGGTGGGTTGCAGGTTGGCCAGCACAGCGCTGTCAACCTCGGCGAGCTCGTCGGCGGTCAATGGCCGGGCCGCACAGGTCAGTCCATTGAGATCTTGGGCAAGCCGCTCGGTGGCCGCTACCAGCGTCGAAGCCAGCGAATCGCGGGCCGCCACCGCGGCGACGTTGCGTTGCGGGTTCATCCGCAGCACCAGCCAGGTGCGGCGCACATACGAGGTGGGCTGATCACTGACCAGCCCCCACTCTTCGGGCCCCCAGTCGTCGAGCTTGGACAACTCGGCGGCGTTGCCACCGCGGCGCACCTTCACCGAGAGGATGTCGATGGCGTCGAGGTGGATATCGAACTGGCGCAACCCTTCAGCAACAGACTGGACCGTCAAGGTGTCCGGCAACGTCCGATGGCGATGGCGCGCCGCCGCGTCGTCGTCCCCGCCGTCCACTGCGATCACCGTGACCAGATGGCCTTCATACCCGCGCACGCCGACCTTGTCGCGCCCGAATCGGCGCTGGTAGTCGACCGCGGGTGTTAATCCTGCAGCCAGCGTGGTTCCCGGATCGGCAGACCAATCCGATAGCCACGTGGCCAATCCTGACGTCACCGTGAGTCCGTGCTGGGTGACCAGCGACAGCAACGTCACCAGCACCGCCAGGCCAACACCGACCCAGAACGCGATGCGATGGGGGCCCTGCCAGGACTCTGGGCAGTGACTGCCCACCACCAAGATGAGAATGTCGACCAAAAACACCGCGGTGACGCGTGGCCACGACAAAGACAACCCGAACCTGCGCTGAGCCTTCATTGCTGTTGTTGCTCCGCCCTATTGCTGCTTCCGCGATCGCTTCATCAGCATCGCAGTACCGAAAATTCCGCCGCCGACCAGCAACGCCCCGAGCAGTCCTCCGCTGGCTACCCACACCGGGACCATATCGCGGTGTGCGGGCGGTTTAGGCATGTTCAGCGGTGCCGACAGTTGCTGCGGCGGCTTCACCGGACCGTCGGGCACATCCCAGGTCAGCGCCGCCACCGGGTCGACGACACCGTAACCGACCTGGTTGTCCACCCCGCGCGCCGGTGCCCTGGCGGTACGGGTCAGCCGGTTGATGACTTGGTACGCCGACAGCTGAGGGAACTTGGCGCGGACGAGCGCCGCCACCCCGGACACGATCGCGGTCGAGAAGCTGGTGCCGGCCGGAACCAGCAGCGTATTGTCCGGCCCGTCGATCGCGTTGATCAGCCCGTCGTCGCGGGGTGAGAGCCCGACAACGTCGGTGCCGGGCGCGGAGATGCCCACCCACGGTCCGGCGATGCTCGACGAACTCTGCCCCTGATTGCCCTGGCTCAGCGGCCGGCCATCTGTGTCGACTGCGCCGACCGTCAGCACGTAGTCGCTGAACCAGGACGGCGTCACCACCGTGTTGACGGCTTTCCAGTCGCGAGGATCGTTGGGCTGCAAGGGATCGAAGATCGGGTTCTGCTTGCAGTCCTTCTTGCCGCTGTCGCCGGCCGCGGCCACGATGACGGCGTTCTTGTCGACCGCCGCGTAGCGGACCGCGGCGCCCAGCGAGCGCTGGTCGATGATGTTGCGCGCGCTCATGCAGGTCACATCGGAGATGTTGATCACCGAGGCTCCCATGTTGGCGGCGTGCACTATCGCGCGGGCCATCGTCTCGACGTTGTCGATCTTTGCCCGCGTCTGCGGATCCTCGTCACCGGTGTAGGCATCCTTGAGGCCGAAGGCCTGGCTGGACTGCCGGATCGCGATGATGTCGACATCGGGGGCGATTCCGCTGAAGGCGTCAGGCGCCGACGCCGGCGCCGGCGCCGGTGGTGGCGGTGGCGGTGTGGGTTTCGGCGGGTCGAGTGGAAGCGGGCTGACCCGGTTGTCGACGGCGATCACCTGCCGACCACCGGAGTAGCCGGGTATCGTCACCGTGCCTTCGCCGCCGCGGTTGGCAGACGGAGCCGGCGCCGGGGCGGGCTGACTCGGCGGACTCGGCGGAGCAGCCGGTGGCGGTGGCGCTCCGGGCGCTCCCGGCGAGCCCCCGTCCTGCGGTGGCGGCACCATCGTCACTGTCTGAGGCAATGGTGACAAGGTCACAGTCTGTGGCGGAGGCGCTTTCGGGGGCGGCTCGGTGGTGGGAATGGTGACCGGCTTGCGCGGTGCCGGCGGTAGCCCCGTCGCGCCGTTGGCGGGCGCCGCGCCGATCATCGAGGCCACGATGGTGCCATGGGCGTCGCAGTCCGACAACCCGTCGCCACCCATGATGTAGTCGCCGCCGGGGATCAGATGCGGAAACCTGGGGTGCGGAGTCACACCGGTGTCGATGACGGCGACCTTCACGCCGGCACCCCGGCTGAACTGCCACGCCTCCTGCAGATTCAGCATGTCCATGTACTTCGGCTGCGTCCGAAAATCCGTGCCGGGCAACACGCCGACCTCGGTGCAGTAAGCGGTCTGCTTCATAGGCGCCGGCGGTCCGGGGGGACCGTCCGGCGGCACCGCGGCCGGATCGATCGTCGGCGGCGAAATTGCGGATGCGGGAGGTAACCCGGCTAACGCGCCAGAAGTGAGCAAGATGGCGACGACGGTCGCGCTAGACGCGCGACCACGCCACCTCTTGCCACTACCGGTAGCGGATTGCTGCATAAACGTTCATCAACCACAATGCCAACGGGAAAATCGGCATCAGGCAGAGGTATTCAATCCATTCCACAAATTTGCGGAATAGCGGGCTGTAGATGCTGTTCGGCACCACGGCTGCGGCCGTCAGCCCTGCTGCCGGCAGCAGAACCATCATTGCCGCGCCGACAGAGACTGCCAGCGGGGACTGCAAGACGAGCGCGTACCGCACCACTACCGCAGCAACGATCAGCACAGAGGTCCCGGCCAAGGTGATCGCCTGCCAGCGGTCGACGTACGAGCGACCGCGGAGCATAAGAAAACCTGCGCTGAAGCCGGCCAGCAAGAGCGGCAGCCAGCGTTGCCCGGTGTGCGGGTCGGACAGTGCGGTCAAGGAGACCACCATCAACACGCCCAGCCCGATCAGCAGACCCGTCAAAAATGAGCGGGCGCGTTCGGCTTGCAGCACCACATCGCGGACAGATGCGGGCCCCTCCAGGACCGGCGGACCACCCTCGGAGCGCACCACCGTGGTGGGCAGGTCGGGTCGAGCCTCGAAGACCCACCGGCTGGTGGCCGACGGGAAAACGGGCAGCCGAATGCCGGCCAGGCGGCGCGAAAGAGCCGGTGCGCCGTGGTAGACCAGCACGCAGAGCAGCACAACGCTGGTCAACAGCGTCACAGCGCTGGTCATCGCGACCATTCGCGCCAGCGAAGCAACCGCTGCCACCAAGCTCACGGTGACGATCGCGGTGTAGATCCCGAGCCTGCGCCCGGTGAAGCGTAAGGCGAGCATCGCGGCAATAGTGAGCACGCCAAAGCCCAGCACCGCCTGCGGGGACCCCACTCCGCCGGGCGGCGCTGCCGCCGCGGCGACCGCCAGGGGCGCGAGGCTGCTCAGCAGCATGATGTCGGCGATACGCCGATCCTGGTCCGTGTGGGCCCGCACCAACAACAGCACGGACACGCCCAACACCAGCGCGGCGATCACCGCGGCGTAGGCCGTCGGCAGCCATGAATTGTGGTGCCAACGCCACCACAGCAGCAAACCTGATGCGGTAGTCACGCCTGCGGCCACCATCGAGGCCCCGACCTGCACCGCAGCGACCGGGTCAATCGCGGCGAATCGCTTGCTGAGATTTGCCGCAACCGCGGTGGAGATGTGCTCGATGACTTGCGACCGGTGCTCGGTGTCGGCGATGAACCGGATCCACAGTCGGTCGCCGTCGTAGACTTCGTGCTCGGTCAGCGATTGGGTGGCCCGCAGCGGCGTGCCGTCAACCAGGCACAGCGACCACCGGCCGCGCCCCTCGGTCTCTAACGGCGCCTCGCCCAGCTCCCTGAGTCGGCTGTTGACCATTCTCAGCAGGGGCTCGGTCATCACCGAGACCGGGGCGTTGGCATCCAGCAGAACACCGATCTGGATTCCCTCGCCGGCCATGACGCCGACGACTACCGCCTGAGGCTGTGCGAGTCCCTCAACGTCAGCCTGTGGCGCTTCAACTACCCCAACTACCGCGGTCATCGCCCTGCACCCCCTGCCATGGTGAATGTGTAACCCCGTGCCGCCAGCTGCGTTGGAGCCGCCGCCGGCCCACTCCCCGAGGCCGTGTGGCGTCCGGAGAGGTGCAGCTCGACTAATTCGGATTTCATCTGCCTCGCCTTGCGATCAAGAGTTGTGCTGACACTGGTTTGAGATTTGCTGCTGAGTCTGAGAGAAGTATGCCGTGTTCGCATCTCTGCCGCACGTCGTACGCAGCGGCATCGGTGAACTTTATGTTTCGCAGCAATGTCACACCCTGCTGTGTGTCTTCCATTCGCCATAGGGCAGCGTGTCCAGCACAGTCTTGACGCCCACTTGCACCAGCTGGGGGGTCGCCGGGCAGATGGCCAACCACGCCTCCCCCGAACCCGCTGTCCGTGCCTGCTGGTAGAGCGCGATGCGGCCACCTGAGCCGTCCTTCAGTGACAGCACTGACGCGCTTGGCCCCTTGGCGTCGTCTCGGTACTGCCGCGCATACACCGCAACCTCGGCCGCCGGGTCTGACAGCGCCTGGCCCAGCGCCGCCACCGTGGCGGCACTGATGCCCATCCGCCGCAGGTCGCCGCCGGAGAACACGTTGAAACCCGACTCCTGCCACGACTTCGTCGCTTCCAGCATCTCCTCCAGCGGCACGTTGACCGCGTTGATTGCGGCGGGCTCTGCGTGGTGAATCGACTCCAGCGCGTCGATCACCAGTGCCGCGATCGAGGCGCTGTCCGCAATGGCGACGTCGTCGACAGTGATGTCGCTGCCGACCCGAACCGCCGATACCCAGTGCTGGCCGCGACGGGCCAGCACCACCCGGAACTCGTTGTCGGGGATATCGCGCGTACCGGGCGGCTGATTCTCGTCGTCGAGCACGCCGTAGAGCAGCTTGCCCCGTGACAGCAGGGCGATGATCTCGAGGTCAGGTGCGGCGAGCACCCGCATTCTGGCCGCCACCTGGTCATTTACTGCGTCGTGTTCCACGATGCCCTGCTCGCGCATCACCGCCATTCCGGGGTGCTCGTTGAGCCAGTCGCTCGAGTCGGTAGAGACAAATGGCCGGCACCGCAGCTCCGGGGCGACGTGCCGAATGTCCAGTAGTGCCTGGAGCATCCAGAAACCGTCGACGTTGACGGTGATGTCGGTGCGGGTGCTCTGTTGGTCCATTAATTCCTCGAAGGTCAAAGTCGGTTATAACCACAGGACGCGGCAGCACACCGACGACTGGTGTGCTGCCGCGCCTGAAGTTGGGGGTTAGGCCCAGCTGGACCCAACGGCACTGTCGGTGCTGGCCATGTTGCTGCCGGCGGTCTGCACCTTCTGGCCGTGGGCGTTGGCCTGCTCGTAGATCACCTGGAAGTTACGACCCAACTGGGTGATGAACTCCTGGCACGCGACCGAACCTGAGCCGCCCCAGAAGTCGCCAGCGGCCAGCACATCGCGAACGATGGCCTGGTGCTCTTGCTCCAGCGACGCGGCCTGCGCGCGGATGGTAGCGCCGTGCGTGTCGACGTCGCCGAACTGGTAATTGATTGTCATAACGGTGTTCTCCTAACGTCTGAAATGGTACGCAGCAGCGGTTTGTTGCGCTAGCTGCCGAGGATGTGCATGGAGGCTTGCTCTTGCTGCTCGTAGTTGTTGGCGTCGCGGATCAGACCGTCGCGCACTCCGTGCAGCATGTTCACGATGTTGCGGAACGCCTGATTCACCTGGCCCATGGTGTCGTACGAGGTCGACTGGGCCTGCCCGCTCCAGCCGGAGCCGGCGATGTTCATCGAGGACGCCCACATCTTGCGGGCCTCGTCCTCAACGGTCTGGGCGTGCACTTCGAAACGGCCCGCCATGGCCCGCATCTCGTGCGGGTCGGTCATAAAACGTGTTGTCATCTTGCTGTCTCTCCTTCTACGTAATTACCTTCGGATACTTGTTGTGGTCGCGATGGCCGGACCGGTCACGCGCGACGCGACCGCCGAGCCGAATGCATGTGGATGGCTCCCCCTTCTCGTCAGCCGGCGGCCACCGGGCGCTGTAACACGGTGAGACGGACGTCGAACCCGAACCGCGGCGTTTGAGTTGATGGAGTACTGATTACATCCCCGGGTGCCGTTCCGGCCCATCCATCAGGCCCCGGGATCATCGATTGCTGAACAGTTAGGTTGGAACCCACGTCGACGACGGTCTGTTCCAAGTCTTGAACCGGCAACCTGGTCAGCCGGCGGCGACTGCGTTGGCGGCCTCGGTCGCCGCGTACGAGCCAGAACTGGTCGACAGGGTGTTCACGAACATCTCGTGGATCGCTTGAGCCTGGGCGCTGACGGCCTGGTACATCTGCGCGTGCGCAGCAAACTGAGCCGCGGTCAGCGCCGAGACCTCGTCGGCGGCAGCGGGCACCACCCCGGTCGTGGGGGCCGCCGCAGCCGCGTTTTGGGCGCTCATAGTCGATCCGATCCCCTGCAGGGTTCCGGCCGCCGCGGCCAAAGCCTCCGGCTGTGTGGTCACGAACGACATACTGATTCCTCCTAATCAATCCCTACCCTTGTGCAGAAGAGTAGATGACAGCGTCCCCAAAGGCTGTTTCCGAAGCCGCCTGTTCTCAAGTGTTCACGGAACGGTAACGAATTCGCCTTTGGTATCGACACAGTAACAGCGCTTGGCCTCCGTCGCCGGTCTTCACAGCACGGTCACAGCAAATGGTAAACATCCGGTCGGGCATAACCAGCTGGCAGGCGCATCGCCCATAGCTGTGGCCACGGCGCTCCGATAAAAATCTCGTAGTCGACTAAGTGAATCCGCGGGTTGGCGACGCGCGGGGCAGCTGTATCCCCGGCTACGCGGGGCGGCGGTGGAAGGCGGTTTCGGCAAGTTCAGCCGGAGTGAGCGCACCGAGGAGCGGCGCTGCGCAGGTTGGACGGACAACCGTGGAAAACCAAGGTCCGTTCCGTTTGCCAACGCGAGTGGTGGCCGGGCCGGTGTTCGCGGCCAGGCCTTCGGGTGGGCGGTTATCCGGCAAATGGTGGTCGGGCCATGACGGTGGGGCGGAATCCGTATCGGGGACCCGCGCCGGCGTGCGTGCCGGCGCCCATCCCGGCCAGGGGCATGCCGCCGAGGAGGTTTCCGACTCCCCCGGTGGCTTCGGGGGCGGCGCTGATGCTGCTGACCGGGATGGCCGCGGCATGGCTGAGCGCCGGTGCTGCCGCTCCCGACCAGGCGGCCGGCACCGCCAACTTGCCGCCGATGGAGGCCGCGTTGCCCAAACCCGCCGCCACGCCGCCACCGC
This sequence comes from uncultured Actinomycetota bacterium, assembly GCA_963848535.1. Classification (GTDB taxonomy): domain Bacteria; phylum Actinomycetota; class Actinomycetes; order Mycobacteriales; family Mycobacteriaceae; genus Mycobacterium. Next base: position 193,453 of record CAWKEM010000017.1, on the reverse strand, counting down.
CCAGCAGGCCTCCCAGCCCGCCCAGCCCGGGCATGGCCTTGGCCGCCGCGGCGGCCGGCGCCGCCACACCGCCGATCGCCCCAACGGTCTTGGCGATCTGCGTCCCGAAGTTGCCCATACCGACACTGAAGTAGGGCAGACCCTCGGTGTTGTAGAAGATGCCCGCCCACGGGCTCAGGCCGCTGATGAACGTCCCGAGGTTAGTGGGCAAGGTGGTCTGTCCGGTCAGCAGGAACCAGATTTCGGTGAGCCCCGTCCTGGACGTGGTGGTCGTTGCCGCGGTCGCCGCGGTGGTGGTCGTCGTCGCCGGCGTTGCGAGGCTCTGCAGCGTGCTCGGCGTTGACGTGACCGCCTGGGACAAGGTGGACGTCGTGGTGCCCGCCGAGGTTCCCGTCGCGGTCGTGACGGCGGCGGCCTGGGTGGTCTGGGCGGCCGGGTTGGCGATCTGTGGTGCCGAGGTATACGGCGTGACCTTGGTCGCCGACGCGGACTGTGCCGCGTAGGTGTACATCGCGGTGGCGTCTTGGGCCCACATCTCGCCGTATTGGGTTTCCAACTGCGCGATCGCGCCGGTGTTTTGCCCTAAGACGTTGGTCTGGACCAGCTGTGCCAGCTGGGCGCGGTTGGCCGCGATCAGCGGGGGAGGCACCACCGAGGTAAACGCGGTCTCATACGCCGCCGCGGCCGCGCTGGCCTGCGTGGCCGCCTGCTCAGCCTGAGCGGCGGTGGTGTTCATCCACTGCACATACGGGTCGACTGCGGTGGCCATCGCCGCCGAGGCCGATCCCAGCCACTCCTCGCTGGACAGCTGAGTCACCACGTTCTCATAACTCAAAGCAGTCGAATTCAACTCGGCGGCAACCGCGTTCCACGCCGAGGCCGCTGTCGTCAGCGATGTCGACCCCGGACCCGAATACATCCGTGCGGAATTGATCTCCGGCGGTAACGCCCCAAAATCCAACACCTTGACCCCTTAACCCATCGCGGCGGCGTGGGCCGCCGCACCATTTTGAGCGCTCAACGTCGAGCCAATTCCCTGCAAACTGCCGTCCGCCAACGCCTCCGGCTGGGTAGTCACAAACGACATCTGATCTCCTGCTCGATCACTTTCTGGCGCAAAGACCTTCGGTAGCGCTCGGTTAGTTCGAGCGCCCGTGATACCCCTCGGCGCTGGGGGGTGACGATAGTGCGCCCGCAGCGAGCCGCTCTGCGTTTGCGCCGGCCCTCACCGCGCGAACGACTCTCGGTTGGCGACCACGACCACGTGCCCAGAGGTAGCCAAGCGTTGGGCGGTCGGGCCGGTTTGACACCCATGAACTGCGATAAAAGGCAAGTAGTGCGCGTCGTCGACGGCTGGCGGGGAACCTGCGAAGCGCGCTGTTCTAATCGTGGTCGGAGCCACGCGCATCCTGCCCGGGGATAAAATCCCGTCGCAAATAAAAGCGAGTGAGTGACGTGGTCTGTCGCGCTGATCCGCTTTGCTGTGCAGGCTCGCAGTGATCGACCGCCATTGGCGGTCGCTCGTATGCGGTGTCGTCTTAGCATGCCGATTTCTCCCCGCTATCCGGCAGATGGTGGGCGGGTGAGCACGCTGTGGCGGAATCCGTATCGGTGGGTAAAGCCGGCGGCGGTGCGCCGGCCTGCGGCCCCGGTCGGCATTCCGCGCAGGAGGGCGTTTCCTGGTCCACTTGTTGCCCCAGTTGTCGCGGCTACGGGGGATGGGGTGCCCTCCGCTACGGCGACCGCGGGGCTTACCTCCGAGGTCAGCGTGGCCCAGCCCGGCGGGACCGACAACATCCCGACCCTGCCGGCGTGGCCAACTCCTCCCGACACCCCTCCGCCGCCAAGACCGCTGAAGCCCAGGTGCGCAAACTGCGGCGTCGGATACCAGGCACCACCGGCACCGGCGGTGGCACCACCGGGGCCGGACGTCAGCTGCTGTCCGATCGAAAAACCGAAGTTTCCGATGCCCACCCCGAAATACGCCTGCAGGGTTTGCTTGAGCACCGTGGTGTAGTTGGCGGGGGTAAGCCCGAGCCAGTTGTTGGTTGGGGTAGGTAACCCATATGTCAAGAGATCGTGGATCATGTTCCAGATCAAGCCATGGGAAGTGGTGGAGGCCGCGGTCGACGTCGAAAGTTGCTGCAGCGCTTGGGTCACGGTGCTGGCAGACGCCAGCTGCGCGGTGGTGGCCGCTGTGGTCTGCGCGGAGTTGCCGGCCGGCGTGGCGGCGGCTTGCGCAACGGCAGCGCTCTGGCCGACCACTGCGTCCGGAGTGGTGGTGTTCGGCGCTGAGGTGAAGGGGGTCAACTGCAACGCCGTCGCCGACGAGCCGGCGTAGCCGTACATCGCGGCGGCGTCCTGGGCCCACATTTCCATGTAGTGGGCTTCGGTGGCCGCGATCGCCGGGGTGTTCTGCCCGAAGAAATTGGTCGCGATCAGCGTCATCAACAACACCCGATTGGCCGCGATCACCGGTGGGGGCACCGTCATCGCAAACGCGGCCTCATAGGCGGCTGCGGCCGCCCGGGCCTGGCCGGCGGTCTGTTCGGCCTGAGCGGCCACCATACTGAGCCAGCTCACGTAGGGTGCGACCGCGGACACCATCGACGCCGACGCGGGCCCCGCCCATGACGCGCTGGTCAACTCGGAGACCACCGACGCGTAACCGCTTGCAGCGGAACCCAACTCGGCCGCCAGCCCGTCCCAGGCCGCGGCCGCGGCCATCATCGGCTCCGACCCCGGACCGGAATACATCCGGCCCGAGTTGATCTCCGGTGGTAACGCCCCGAAATCCATGGCCTATGAAGCGCCGGGCTCGGACGACACGTGTTCCCCCTTTAGTGCGCAAACCTCACCAAACTTGCTTGATTTACGAGGTTAAATCGCCGCGGTCCCCTACCGCCGTCCCCCGATGCCCGCGATCGCCGGTGGCCACAGCCAGCCGGCGGGCGTCTCGACGCTGATACAAGACCCAACCCTGATTGGTGGCTTCTGGTTAACAGGGCCGCCACCTGTAGGAATGCACCGGTTGCCCGGTCCAATGACGGCCGGCGGTCCGAATTTAGCGGGCCGGTTCCGGACAGTTCTGCGGGCAACAAGTCCATGGCGCGGAATAAAAATCCGCCCGCAGATAAAGGCCTCGCGGCGTTCGCCACGGCTGGAAGGGGGTGACCAGCTCCGGGACTGACCGGGCTTGAAGCGATCCGCCGAGTAGCGACTCGTTGGCCGTCTCGGTCACCCGCATACTCAGCGCGGAGACGTCGGCAACAGCCGTCCGCACGGTTCCGTTGTCGGGGCCACCGCCGCAGGATTCTGAGCGCTCGACGACAAACCGGAGCATCGCCCGCACGCGAGACTAGTCATCGCGACGTGATCCGCGCGCGGATCGTGCTCGCTGCCGCCGACGGCGCCACGAACACCGAGATCGCCGCCGAGGTGGGTGTGCATGTCGACACTGTCCGCAAGTGGCGTCGCCGGTTCGTCGCAGGTGGCCTGCCCGGGCTCGACGACCTGCCTCGCAGCGGGCGGCGTCGTTTGTTCACGCCGGTGCAGGTGGCCGAGGTCAAGGCGCTGGCATGCACCTTGCCCGCCGAGACCGGCCAGCCGTTGTCGCGGTGGTCGAGCGCTGATCTGGCCACCGAGGCGATCACCCGCGGGCTCGCCGAGAGGATCTCGCCCGCCACCGTGCGCCGATGGCTGACCGCCGATGCGATCAAGCCTTGGCAGCACCGGTCCTGGATCTTCCCCCGTGACCCGGACTTCGAGACCAAGGCCGCCCGGGTACTCGACCTGTATGCCCGGCGGTGGGAGGGGAACCCATTGGGTCCCGACGACTACGTGATCAGTGCCGATGAGAAATCGCAGCTGCAGGCCCTGCAGCGACGCCACCGGGGACGACCGCCCGGACCAATTGGGTCGCACCGGGACCGCCGCAAAGCCGGCACTGGCCGGCGAATCCCCGGCATGGGCGCGGGAGGCGCTCGCCAACCAGCGACCGGTCCGGACTTCCGCCGCGCGGTCATCATCGCAGGTGCGCCCCCGCTTTGCCGCTGTCGGCGCGATCCCGGCGGCGTGGTTATCCGGCGAATGGTGGTCGGGCCATGACGGTGGGGCGGAATCCGTATCGGGGACCCGCGCCGGCGTGCGTGCCGGCGCCCATGCCGGCCAGGGGCATGCCGCCGAGGAGGTTTCCGACTCCCCCGGTGGCTTCGGGGGCGGCGCTGATGCTGCTGACCGGGATGGCCGCGGCATGGCTGAGCGCCGGTGCTGCCGCTCCCGACCAGGCGGCCGGCACTGCCAACTTGCCGCCGATGGAGGCCGCGTTGCCCAAACCCGCCGCCACGCCGCCGCCACCGCCCAGCAGGCCTCCCAGCCCGCCCAGCCCGGGCATGGCCTTGGCCGCCGCGGCGGCCGGCGCCGCCGCGCCGCCGATCGCCCCCAGGGTCTTAGCGATCTGCACCCCGAAGTTGCCCATACCGACACTGAAGTAGGGCAGACCCTCGGTGTTGTAGAAGAAGCTCGCGTAGTTGGCGTAGCCGCTGAGGGCCGTTCCAAGGTTGGTGGGCAAGGTGGTCTGCCCGGTCAACAAAAACCAGATTTCGGTGAGCAAATTTGTCGGCGGATCGGCCGCCGCCGCGGTCGTCGCTGCGGACGCGGTCGTCGCGGCGCTAGACGTTGACGACGCCGCCTGGGACACGGTGGACGCCGTGGTGCCCGCCGAGGTGCTCGTGGCGCTAGTGACGGCGGCGGCCTGGGTGGTTTGGGCGGACGAGTTGGTGATCTGTGGTGCCGAGCTGAACTGCGTCACCTTGGTCGCCGACGCGGACTGACTCGTGTAGGTATACATCGCGGTGGCGTCTTGGGCCCACATCTCGCTGTATTGGGCTTCCAACTGCGCGATCGCGGCGGTGTTTTGCCCTATGACGTTGGTCTGTGTCAGCTGTGCCAGCTGGGCGCGGTTGGCCGCGATCAGCGGGGGAGGCACCACCGAGGTAAACGCGGTCTCATACGCCGCCGCGGCCGCGCTGGCCTGCGTGGCCGTCTGCTCAGCCGTAGCGGCGGTGGTGTTCATCCACTGCACATACGGGTCTACTGCGGTGGCCATCGCCGCCGAGGCCGACCCCAGCCACTCCTCGCTGGACAGCTGAGTCACCACGTTCTGATAGCTCAAAGCAGTCGAATGCAACTCGGCGGCAACCGCGTTCCAAGACGAGGCCGCTGTCGTCAGCGATGTCGACCCCGGACCCGAATACATCCGTGCGGAGTTGATCTCCGGCGGTAACGCCCCATAATCCAACATCTTGACCCCTTAACAACCCGTCGCGGCGGCGTGGGCCGCCGCACCATTTTGAGCGCTCAACGTCAAGCCAATTCCCTGCAAACTGCCGTCCGCCAACGCCTCCGGCTGGGTAGTCACAAAGGACATCTGATCTCCTCCTCGTCCCTCAGGCTTCGACGGCCTTCAGGGAACGGTTTGCTGCTGAAGCTCACTTCGGGCATGGCTTGCCCGCGAGACTAAGTGGGTTCACGCGGTCCGCGCTTCCGCGGCGCCAACTGTTCATTGGTGGACAACTACTGTTCACTGGCCGGCCAGAAACCGAAGTCGTGCGGTTACAGGTGAGCACGGCCGTCATCCTTACTTTCGGCGCATTCCGGGTCCGGTATGCGTTCACATGGACGATCATTCTGGCGCTGTTCCTTATCCGGCCGACGGCGGGCGTGCCAGCACGTTGTAGCGGAATCCGTATCGGTGGGTAAAGCCGGCGGCGGTGCGCCGGCCTGCGGCCCCGGTCGGCATTCCGCGCAGGAGGGCGTTTCCTGGTGCGTTTGTTGCTCCAGTTGTCGCGGCGGCGGGGACTGGAGTGCCCTCCGCTACGGCGACCGCTGGGCTTACTTCCGAGGTCAGCGTGGCCCAACCTGGCGGGACCGACAACATCCCGACCCTGCTGGCCTGGCCAATACCTCCCGGAACCCCTCCGCCGCCAAGACCACTGAGGCCCAGGTGCGCAAACTGCGGTGTCGGATACCAGGCACCACCGGCACCGGCGGTGGCACCACCGGGGCCGGTCGTCAGCTGTTGTCCGATCGAATAACCGAAGTTTCCGATGCCCACCCCGAAATACGCCTGCAGGGTTTGCTTGATCACTGTGGTGTAGTTGGCGGGGACAAGCCCGGCCCAGTTGTTGGTTGGGGTGGGTAACCCATACGTCAAGAAATCGTGGATCGTATTCCAGATCAAGCCGTGGGAAGTGGGGTCGGCCGCGGCCGACGTCGAAAGTTGCTGCAGCGCTTGAGGAACGGTGGTGGCGGAGACCAGCTGCACGGTGGTGGCCGCTGTGGTCTGCGCGGAGTTGCCGGCCGGTGTGGCGGCGGCCTGAGCAACCGCAGCGCTCTGCCCGACCACTGCGTCCGGTGTGGTGGTGTTCGGCGGTGCCGTCAACCGGGGCAACTCCGAGGCGACCGCCGAAGAACCGGCATAGCCGTACATCGCGGCGGCGTCTTGGGCCCACATTTCCATGTAGTGGGCTTCGGTGGCCGCGATCGCGGGGGTGTTCTGCCCGAAGAAATTGGTCGCGATCAGCGTCATCAACAACACCCGATTGGCCGCGATCACCGGTGGGGGCACCGTCATCGCAAACGCGGCCTCATAGGCGGCTGCGGCCGCCCGGCCCTGGCCGGCGGTCTGCTCAGCCTGGGCGGCCACCGTACTGAGCCAGCTCACGTAGGGTGCGACCGCGGACACCATCGACGCCGACGCGGGCCCCGCCCATGACGCGCTGGTCAACTCCGAAATCACCGAGTTGTAGCCGGTAGCCGCCGTACCCAATTCTGCCGCCAGCTCATCCCAGGCCGTCGCGGCAACCATCATCGGCTCCGATCCCGGACCTGCGTACATACGGCCGGAATTGATTTCGGGTGGTAACGCCCCGAAGTCGAACACCGTGTCCTCCTCAATTAGCCGTGATCGCGGCGACGATCTCGGCTGTCACATAAGACCCATTGATGGCCGTAGTCACGACGTCGTGATCAATCGCTACTTCGGGGTGGCTGACTGGTGGGCGTCACTCGCTCAGATCCTTCCGTCAGCAACCCAGTCGGCAAACTGGCCGGTGCGTTCTGGTGCCTCCGTTCGCTGCTGCCCGAAGAGGTGGTCTACCAACAGGATTCCCGGACTTCTGGTCACGAACGACATACACCCTTTGCCTCGATTAACCCCGTTGTCAGCAACCGAGCGACAGCTCGCTTGTGGCTCAACTGTCGCTCGGGAACGAGATTAGTTGGTCATACCGGAGACGCCGACCGCAGACGCCAACTGTTCATTCCAGGCCAATCACTGTTCATTCCCGGTCGGCTGCTGTTCATTTCCGATAACCGATTGTTCATTCTTGGTTTGCTTATCGGTTCGGCGCGGCTGGCATTGCCGGCCCGGGTCACAAGTCGGATTGGACGGTTGCGCCGTCAGTCCTCTTCGAGGATCAGTGCCATTTCCGGGCAGGAGGCCACACCGTCGCGGGTCAATTGCTCATCCCCGGGCCGCACTTCGTGCTCTTCGAGGATCGAATAGCCCGAATCGTCGATCGGGAACAGGTCGGGATCGACGGCGTAGCACTGGGCGTGGCCCACGCATTTCGACTTGTCGAGACGAACCCTCACCAGGTTTCCTTCCTCGGCGGCGACGCGGAAGAGCAAGACCGCACTTAACGAATCCATTGATAGGTTAGTCGGTTGGTAAAGTCTACGGATGGTTGGCGGACGAGGCCGGCCACGTAAACCTCGCATCCGCCCAACAGCCGGATTGGTGTCCCCTTGTCGCACATGCGATATTGGTGTGCCACCAGAAACCGGTGACGACAAAGTTACAAGCACGACCTGGCTGCGTCGGGGATTACCAAGCGAGAAAGACAGACAAGCGGAGATCAGCGCGCATGAGCACTCTCGGCGAAGGCCAGCCAGGCACGTTTCACCTACCGCGGCTTGAATACTCCAAGTTACCGATGGCCGCCGACCGCGGTGTCGGATGGAAGACGTTGCGGGACGCCGGGCCGGTGGTGTTCATGAACGGCTTCTACTACCTGACGCGCCGCGAGGACGTGCTCGCGGCGCTGCGCAACCCCAAGGTGTTCTCATCACGCTTGGCGCTGCAGCCGCCCGGTAGCCCGCTACCGGTGGTGCCGCTGGCATTCGACCCGCCGGAGCACACCCGCTACCGCAAAATCCTGCAACCGTACTTCAGCCCGCACGGATTGAGTAAGTCCCGGCCCGTGCTGCAACGCCACGCCACTGAGATGATCGCCGCCTTCGCCGGCCGGGGCGAGTGCGAGGCGATGGCAGATTTCGCGAAGTTGTACCCGTTCCAGGTTTTCCTCGACCTGTATGGTCTGCCGCTGGAGGATCGTGACCGCATAATCGCCTGGAAAGACGCCATCGTCGCCGACAAGCCCTACATGAACAGGGAGGACCTCGACAAGGGGCGCGAGCTGTTGGCCTATCTCACCGACGCCATCCAGCAACGCCGGCAAAACCCCGGCTCTGACATGTTGTCGCAAGTGATGACAGGTCCGGGCGACTTCACTGACCTCGAGTTGCTGGGCATGAGCCACCTGTTGATCCTGGCCGGTCTGGACACGGTGACCGCGGCGATCGGATTTTCCCTATTCGAATTGGCCCGTAGACCGCAGCTGCGCACCGAGCTTCGCGACAATCCGAAGCAGATCAGGGTTTTCATCGAAGAGATCGTCCGGCTGGAGCCATCTGCGCCGGTGGCGCCCCGGGTGACCACCGAGTTCGTCGAGGTTGGCGGCATGACGCTACCCCCCGGCACAGGGGTGCGGTTGTGCATGGCCGCGGTCAACCGCGACGGCAGCGACGCAATGTCCATCGATGAGCTGGTCATGGACGGGAAAGTGCACCGGCACTGGGGATTCGGTGGCGGACCCCACCGCTGTCTGGGTTCTCATCTGGCTCGGATAGAACTGACCATCATCGTCGGAGAATGGCTCAAGCAGATTCCCGACTTCGAACTGCCTCCGGGTTATACGCCCGACATCAACTTCCCGTCAAAGACCTTCGCGCTCAAGGAGTTGCCGCTGCGCTGGGGCTGATCGCCGTCAGCCCCAGCGCAGCGGCAGCGGTCTACTTGCGCAATTCGGTCGCTGCCACCTGGACGAAGACGCCGGTGTCCTCGGCCATCAGCAGGCCTCGGCCGTGGGGCAGCGGGCCGCCCTTCATCTTGCCGCGGATGAAGCCCTCGTCGGGGTCGGCGTCCATCACCAGCAACGGCGCATTCGCCTGGTGCAGTGCCCGCAACATCGGGTCGCTGCCCGACGAAGACCAGCCGCCGAACGTACGCGTGACGATCACATGCAAGCCGACGTCCGCGGCTCTGGTCACCCACGGAGCGGCCTTGTGCAGCGGCGAGTCGAAACCCGATGGCAGCTGCTGGATGTCGTCGACGATCAAGAAGATGTCCGGGCCACTCCACCACGACCGCGACAACAAATCTTCCGCGGACAACCCGGGCGGTGGCTCGCGGCCCGCCAAGATCTCCGCCAACTCGCCCATCATCGCCTGTACGCCGTCGAGGTTGTAAGCGAACTTCTCCACATACTCGGAGCCCAGTACGGTCAGCAGCTGGCGGCGCGGATCCACCAGCCATACCTGCGCCGAGCGTTGCGACGTCGGCGGGGCGCTGCTGGCTCCCGGCGCGTACAGCCGGCCGATTTCGGACATGATGGTGGCCAGCGCCGTGGTGCGCCCACATTCGCGTCGGCCGGTGACCATCAAGTGCGCGTTCTCGGCGAAATTGAGATAGACCGGCTGCAAGTCCAATTCCGAGATCGCCCAGGCGATTCCGCCCGCACCAACCCCTTGACGGGAGTCCCGGGCTGCCAGCTCCCGCAATTGTTCGACGCCGAACGTCGCCGGTAGCCGGCGCACCGGCGGAGCCTGGCCGCTGGCGAGGCGACTGACCGCTTCGACGATGCTGTCGGACTCGAAGATGTTGGCGGGGGTGGTGGCCAGGGCGGGCCGGGCCACCAAGGTGTGCAGACCGGACTGCGGGTCGGCGTCGAGCCGCGTGTAGTTGACCGCAACCATGCCACGGCCCGGCTTGACCGGGACGTCCTTGGCGAACCGGGAACGCACCAGCTTGGCGTCTTCCACGGCGGCCAGGCGCAACTCGACCCGGGAGCCGAAACCGCTGCGCACCGGCGGCCGCAGCTCCGATTCACGATCGGCGGTGACCACCACGTGCACCCCGAACGAGGGGCCCTGGTTGATGATCACGTTCACCTGCTCGATCAGCACCTCGTTTTCCTCGGCCAACGCCCGGTAGTTGTCGACCACCAGGTAGACGTCGCCGAACCCGTCATTGGGCACCGGACCGGGCTCACCGCCGAACTTGCGGCGCCGGAACACATCCATCGAGGCGATTCCGTATTCGAGGAAGCTGCGCTTCCGCTCGCGCACCAGCGCCAGCAGTTCGGCCACCGTACGGCGCACACCGTACGGATCGGTCGGGCCGGCGACCTCCCCCACATGGGGGAAACGGGCCACCGTGGTCAACGCGGTGCCGCTGTAGGCCAGGCAGTAGAACTGCACCTGCTCGGGAGTGTGGGTCAGCGCGGCCGAGCAGATCAACGTTTGCAGCGTCGTGGTCTTGCCCGAACCACCGGCACCCAGAATCAGGACGTTGGCGCCGGGCCCGGAGGTGTCGACCGTCCACGGCGGCTGGTCATGCTTGAACGGGCGGTCGATGATGCCGATCGGGAAGACCAGATTCCGGGCGGAACCGTAGTCCTGCTGCCACGGGTGGCCGAGGAATCGATCGACCAACACATCGATGGCGGTGGGCTGGTTCAGCGGCGGCTGCCACAGCCGGTAGGGCTCGAATTGGATCTTGCGCAGCTGATCAATGATCACCGTGCCGACCTTCGGCGTCCTGATCCCTTCTTCGTCTTCTTCCTCGCGCTCGTCGTCGGCAGCCTCGAGTGCCTCACCATTGGAGTGGGCGGCCGCTGTGATGACATCCGGCCCCCCGACGCTGACCTCGAGCGGGGTAAACGAGTTGGTGAACAACTGCGGGCGGACGTAGTCGATGCTGTGCACCAACGCCGGCGCCTCCTCGCCGTCGATGGTGAGCCCGCGCGGGAAATAGTCGCGCCACAGGAACTCGGCCTGGAAGCGGGTGGTGTCTTCCAGGCTTCGACGGAAGTAACCCAGACCTGCCTGGGCCGGCAGGTTCACCGCGTTCGGCACGCCGGCCGCCTGCGCCGCACCGGCGGTACGCGCTTTCAGCACCAACCGGTAACCCATGTTCTCCATGAGTTTCTCGGCTCGGCTTTCAATGGTCTGCGAGGCCATCATCAGGTGAATCCAGTAGGCGCGGCCCTGCCGCCCGATGGAGTCCAGCACGTCGACCGCCGTGGGCATGATGCGGAACCATTCGTAGAACTCGTCGATGACCACCACCAGCATCGGCAGCGCCGGCATGTCCTGACCGCGGGCCCGCATCCTGGACCGCACCGAGTTGTACTCCTTGGCGTCGTCGACACCGGCGCTGTCGCAGATCGCCTTGCGGCGGGCGATCTCGCCCCACAGCGCGTCCAGGAAGCGCTCCATCAGCGCCTGGTCTTCTTCCAGGTCGGTGATGATCCGCGACACGTGCGGTACCCCGGAGAATGGCTTGACCGCCGACCCACCCTTGAGGTCGGCCAACACGAACTGCAGCTCCTGCGGCGGGTGGCTGAGCATCAGCGATTCGATCACGGTTCGCACCAGCGTCGATTTACCCGAACCCGTCGTCCCGGACATGACTCCGTGCGGACCATCGCCGCCTTCGTCCAGCGACTTCATATCCAGAAACACCAACTCGCCGTTGTCGGACCGATTACCGAACGGTGCCCGCAGCCGCGACCGGCCCATCGTGTCGGTGCGACTGCCCCACAGCGCTTCGAAGTCGATCGAGCCCGGATCGTCAATTCCGTAGTAGGCCAAGATGTCTCGGGCTCCGATGTGGGCCACCCGCTGGCCGATCTCTTCGTAGGCCTCGGCGAGCCGCCAGCGCGCCAGCTTCTGCGCGAACTCCTCTGCCTCCGCGACGCCGAGGTGATCGGTGAGCGCGAAGAACCACGGTTTCTCGTCGATCACCATCCAGGTGTCGCGGTCGCGGGGCAGCGTCTCGATCACGCCCTTTTCGTCGAACCGCAACACCCGCTCCGGGAGAGCCGTCCACATCGACGATCCGGTCAAGTCGAAGAACGTCACCCCGTCGACACCCTCGGCGCTGATCACGTATTCCCATTGGGGATCAACGACATCGGCGATGATCACGGTGTGAGGCGTTGGGGTCTGCGCCGACGAGCTGGCGTGCCGGGGCGTGAACGACCCACGGCCGGCGAACAATTCGGCTTGTTCGGCAGCGAACTCGCGCACCGAGCTGTACACCATCCGGGCGTTACCCGCGGCGTCCTGACGCCGCGGATCACCGAAGTGCGGAAGCCACTTCACCCAGTCCCATTCGTCCAAATCCGAACTGACCACGATCATCTGCATGTGGTCGGGGCCGTGGGAGAACGTCAGCTGGCACATGATCGCCCGCATCAGTCCCAATACCTGCTCGCGGTCCCCGATGAGCGAATACCAGGGTTCGACCAGCAGCGAAATCATCTTGGGCAGGTTGTAGACGACGCTCTGGTAGCGCCCGAACTCCTGAAGTGCCTTACCCGTCACCGGTTCCAGCTCGATGTCGGTGGGCATGTTCTGGGGCTCACCCCAGGTCACCTCGGGGCGCGTCATGCCGACGCCGACTCGGACGACACCGAAGTTGAGGTCCTTGCCGTCGGGCTTGCGTTCCCACATCCGCGACGATCCCACCGAGGCGGCCAGCGTGGTGGGTGCCGGGTGGTACCACCGGTAGTTGGCGTCCATGCTGTCGGCCGACTCGTGGGCGGTCTCGCGCAGCATGTCCAGCATCAACATGAACTGGGCGCGCATCGCGTCCAATTTGGGCCGACTCATCTGCTGCTGCCCGCCAAACCGGCCGCCGAACATCATCATCGCGACGCCACCGATCATGAAGATCGGGAAGATCGAGCCGGCGCCGCCGAAGACGTGTGAACCGCTGGCGAAGGTCATGGCGACCATGCCGATCAGCAGGCCGACTACCACCACACCGACCACAATCAGCCACCAGGGCTTGCCCTCCGGCGGCGGGATGCTCAATGGCGTCGGTAGGACGATGTTTTCCGGCTTGATTACCGGAGGCTTCTCCGGTGTCGGCCGTGCAAACCCACGTTTCACTTCGGTACCGCCAACTCTGCAGGGGACATATCCATCGGTAGGGTGTCGTGCTCCACTAACGCATCGGCTCGCGACAAGGTCGGACCTTGTGGCAGCAGACGCAGCGCCACCCACGGCGCCGGGCTCGGTGGGGTCTTCAAACCCAGCGCCTCACGTATCTCGCGGGTGTCGTCGACGCCGAACCTAGCGCCGGCATCCGTCAGCCACCACACTGATTCCGTCGTCTTGGCGCCGGGATCGTTGCCGGTGACGGCCACGAAGTTCGCGTAGTCGGGGCCGAAGTAGACCTGGTCGGCCTCGCGGCCGGTCGTGTCGGCCTTGACCAGCGCCACCACGTTGCTCATGTTCTTTGTCGCGACCGGGATGGTCGACCCGGACACGACCTGGACCCGGGCCCGGTTTTCACCGGAGGCCTTGTTCCACCACCAGCAGGTCGCCGGATTCTCCCGGATGTCCATCACGTTCAACGGGGTGTCCGGATAAGAGGACAGATCCAGCTTGTTGACCACCGGCATCTTTGCCAGCGCGGACGGTTCCACGGTCACCGGTTTGGTGTTGCCGGGGCCGGCGTTCTCCAGGATCTGGGCGACCAAGGGTGGCAGTGTCTGCACGCCGTCGGTCAACACCAACGAATACTGTTGCGGCCCGCTGATTTGGGGCGTGACGATCACCGTGCCCACCGGGCCGGGCGCCCCCGGGAATGCCGCCGGATTGCCGGCGTTCTGCACCTCTGGCACCGTCAGTTCAGGACCCACCGGCAATGCGTCGAACAAGGCGCGGCTCATCGGCTTTGCCATACTGACTTGCTCTGGCGTCAGCCCCAGCGGTAACAACACCGATCGGTTCGTCGCGTCGATACGTGACCGGCGTCCCTCCCGGATCACCCAGGTCTCCCCGCTGTAGTTCAGCACCACGGCATCCGACCCGGTCAGTACCCGCCGGTGGCCGCTGAGGTCGGGAGTGCCGTCCAGCACCGTCACCGTCACCCCGGACGGCGCCCCGGCGCCGGTCGAGTTGGCCACGGTGTCGCACACCAGCCAGGACGACGCGGGCGGAGTCTTGGGCGCGAAGTTAGACGGTGCACCCGGGATACCCACCAGCGGTCCGTGCGGCAGGCTGGCGATTTGGCTTGACCGGACCAGGTGCGGGTTGTCCGGCCGCCCGGTGATCAGCCGCGCCGACGCCAAATTCAGCGCCGGGTACAGCCGGTCACCCACGCGGACGTAGAGCGCGCCGGAGTCACGGTCCGCAATGATCGGCGACTCACTGATCTGCCCGGACGGGCTGATGAACGAGTAGAGCAGGGCGCCCAGGCAGATCACCACCGCCGCCGACACCGACGCCACCACGGCCAGCGTCTGACGCCGTCCCGGCTCGACCTCCATGCGGACGCGCCACCGGGTCAGTGCCATCGCGGTTCGCCGAGCAAGGAACTGATAGCCGGTTACCTGGGTGCGCGTCGACAACCCGAGGCCGTAACCCGACCCCCGCTGCCCGCGACTCTCTTCCGCCACGTTAGTTCACCATCCGGTCTGTTAAATCGCCTGATTATTGTCCAGCGCGCGAATTACACAGACAACCGTAAGGCACCTGTAGGGACCTCGCCACGCGGCGCCGTTCGCGTTCACCTTGACATCTTTCTATGTACATGAGTCCGGCCGCTTCCGCCGGTCAGGGCGGCCAGGGTTGCCGGCACCGCCATGCAGCGCTGAGCTGGTGTTTTCTGTGTTCACTGATCCCCCGACGGAATTCTTTACGTCCCCCTCAGGGCATGGTAGCGGCGATTGGCCGACTCGTCTCGTCGAGGGAGAACATATTGCTGAGCTGCGAAGTGAAGGTGCGGCAGCGCTGCCGTCCAGCAAAATCCGCCGCGATCGGGTCGCCCCGCTCTGCCCGACCGGCCGCGAATGGCATCCGGCAGGCGCAGGGCATGGGCTGAGTCGTCGGCGCGCGAATCCTGCAAGCAAGATGGGCGGTATGACTGAGCTCGCGCCCTCGTTGGTCGAACTTGCCAGGAGATACGGCATCGCGACCGAGTACGAGGACTGGACCGGCCGGCGGGTGCGGGTCTCCGAGGCGACGCTGGTGGCTGTGCTCGCCGCCCTCGGCGTGGCGGCCCGCACCGAACAGGACCGCAACGTGGCCCTGAGCGAGCAATTGCGGTCGTATTGGACTCGTCAGTTGCCGGCGACCATCATCGGGCGTACCGGCGCCCAGACCCGGTTCTGGGTGCATGTGACCCACGGTGATCCCGCTGAGGTGTGGTTGCAGCTCGAGGACGGCACGGTGCGCAGCCGGGTGCAACAGGTCGACAACTTCACTCCGCCATTCGAGCTGGACGGGCGCCGGGTCGGTGAAGCCAGCTTCGTGTTGCCCGCTGACCTCCCACTGGGCTACCACCGGGTGCACCTGCGGTCCGGTGATTCCGAGACCAGCACCGCCCTGATCATGACGCCGGATTGGCTCGGGCTGCCCGAGCAGCTCGGTGCTCGCCGCGCCTGGGGCCTGGCCGTTCAGCTTTACAGCGTGCGGTCCCGGCAGTCGTGGGGCGTCGGCGATCTGACTGATCTGACCGATCTGGCGGTATGGTCGGCGTCCCGCCATGGCGCTGACTATGTACTCGTCAATCCCCTGCATGCGGCCGCTCCGACCAGGCCGATGGAGCCGTCACCCTATCTGCCGACATCGCGGCGGTTCGTCAACCCGATTTATCTTCACATCGAGGCGATCTCCGAATTCGCCCACCTGTCCAAGCGCGGCCGGGTGCGGCGGCTGCGATCCGAAGTCCGGCAGCGAGTCGCCCAACTCGACTCCATCGACCGCGACAGCGCATGGGCGGCCAAGCGCGCGGCGCTCAAACTGGTGCATCGGGTGCCGCGATCGGCGGGTCGTGATCTGTCTTATGCAGCCTTTCGCGACCGCGAGGGCCGCGCGCTCGACGACTTCGCCACCTGGTGCGCGCTGGCCGAAAAGTACGGCGGCGACTGGCACCTCTGGCCGGAGTCACTACAACATCCTGACGCTGCCGGTGTCGCCGGCTTCATCGAAAAGCATTCGGACACTGTAGATTTCCATCGGTGGTTGCAATGGCAACTCGACGAGCAGCTGGCCTCGGCGCAGTCGCAGGCAATGCGGGCCGGAATGGCGTTGGGCATCATGGCAGACCTGGCCGTCGGCGTGCATCCCAATGGCGCCGACGCCTGGGCCCTGCAGGATGTGCTGGCACTGGGCGTGACCGCGGGTGCGCCGCCGGATGAGTTCAATCAACTCGGCCAGGACTGGTCTCAGCCGCCGTGGCGACCTGACCGGCTGGACGAGCAGGAGTATCGGCCTTTTCGCGCACTGATCCGGGCGGTGCTACGACATGCCGGCGGGGTACGCATCGACCACATCATCGGGTTGTTCCGGCTCTGGTGGATCCCGGACGGCGCGCCGCCCACCCAAGGCACCTACGTGCGCTACGACCACGAGGCGATGATCGGCATCGTCGCCTTGGAGGCACACCGGGCGGGTGCGGTGGTCGTCGGAGAGGACCTGGGCACGGTCGAACCATGGGTGCGCGACTACCTGCTGTTACGCGGCTTGCTGGGCACCTCGATCCTCTGGTTCGAACTGGATCGCGACGGCAACGGCGGCCCATTGCCGGCCGAGCGCTGGCGGGAGTACTGCCTGTCCTCGGTCACCACTCACGATCTCCCGCCGACGGCGGGCTACCTGGCCGGCGACCATGTGCGGCTCCGCGAGTCGCTGGGACTGCTGACCCGGCCCGTCGGGGAAGAGTTTGAGTCCGACCGCAACGAGTTGGCCGCCTGGATGGCTGAGCTACGACGGGTTGGGTTGCTGGCCGAGGGTGAAGACGACCCGGAGCTGATCGTGCTCGCCCTCTACCGGTATCTGGGCCGGACGCCGTCGCGGCTGTTGGGGGTGGCGCTGACCGACGCGGTTGGTGACCGCCGTACCCAGAATCAGCCCGGCACCACCAACGAATACCCCAACTGGCGAGTTCCGCTGACCGGCCCCGACGGTCAGCCGGTGCTGCTCGAGGATGTGTTCACCGATCGCCGGGCGGCCGCCCTGGCCGAGGCCGTGCGCGCTGCGATCGCGCCGGCGACTGTCTAGGCACCGCCTGTTAGCTGCCCTGTTAGTTTCAAGGCCGTGAAGGTCTCTGTCGTGGCCCCGGTTGCCGACGGCGTCACCGCGGACCCCGACTGGATGGTCGGCTTCGCGGGCCACCTTGAACTGTGCGGGTTCGAATCGATCGTTGTCGTCGAGCACACCGTGCTGGTCACCCGGTACGACAGCGTCTATCCCTATGACAGTTCCGGACGAGTGGGGCTGGCCGCTGACTGTCCCATCCCCGACCCGCTCGATCTGCTGGCGTTTCTGGCCGGCCACACCAGTCGGCTCGGCTTGGCCACCGGCGTGTTGGTGCTGCCCAACCACCATCCGGTGGTGCTGGCGAAACGGGTCGCCACCGTCGATGCGCTGTCGGGCGGACGACTGCGGTTGTGCGTGGGCGTGGGATGGCTCAAGGAAGAGCTGCAGGCGTGTGGCGCGGAGTTCGACAGCCGGGGCAGGCGCGCCGACGAGCAGCTGGCTGTGTTACGCGCATTGTGGGCCGACCGGCCCCGTGGGGCGTCCTATCACGGCGAGTTCTTCAACTTCGACGACGTGATGTGCTACCCCAAACCGGTTGCGGGCGAGAGACTTCCGATTCACATTGGCGGGCATAGCCGGGCGGCCGCGCGCCGCGCGGGACGCCTTGGCGACGGCTTCCAGCCGCTCGGCGTTACGGGCCCGCAATTGACGTCATTGATTGCGCTGATGCGGGCGGAGGCGTCGGCGGTGGGCCGCGATTCGGCGGCCCTGGAAGTATCGCTGGGTCACTCGGTTACCAAGATCGACTCCGAGCGCGCGCAGGGCCTGATCGATCAGGGCGCCGACCGGATTGTGTTGGCCATGCCGCCGACCACCGATATCGAGCAGGCCAAAGACCTCGTGTCGGCATGTGCCCAACGGCTGTCGCTGATCTCGTGAGCCGGTCGACTCCGCTATGACGCTTTCAGCCGACGACCGGATGGCCCTCAGTGATTTGGTGCACCGGTATGCGGCCCGCGTCGACGACCGCCAGTTCAACGCTGTGGTAGAGCTTTTCACTGCAGCCGCCGAGCTGAGCCTGCCCGAGCCGCCGGCTGCGCTGAAGCCGATCCATTCGCACCGGGGTCAGGAGGCCCTCGCGGCCGCGGTAGCCGCCGTCGCCGCGGTCGCCCGTACCGAGCACGCGATCATCGGTGAGGTCTACGACAACGCCCCGCGGCCCGGAACCGCACGAGGGCGCATCGGGTGTGTCGCGCACCACTGGGACCAGCGCGGGGACGAGGTTGTCGATGTGGTCTGGCATCTTCGCTACGACGACGAGTACGAGCTGACCGAGGGCGGCTGGCGGATCAGCCGCCGGGCCTTGACGATCAATGCCATCGAGACCCGGCCGGTGCGCCGGTTGCTACCCCGCGACCCGGCCTAGGCCGGTACCGGATCCTGCAGCGGCGTCATCGCCGCGAACTAGTTTGTCCCGCGGCATTCCGGGTAGCACCAGGGAATCGGCGGAACGCACGGAGAGGCCATGAGGCACATCACGGATGGCCCTGTCGACCATGATCGGGCCAGTTGTCGGTATACGGACGAATCGGTGCGGGGTTCGGAGCGCACACCCGGGTTCGCCGTTGTCGGGGCCGCTGTGTTGGCGATCGTGGTCTGCGTGACCAACTTCGCCCTTGGACAAGCCGGTGCGGGCGTTGCCGCCGCCATCGTTGCCCTGTTGGCCTTCGGGGCCGGTCTGGCCTGGCTTGCCATGGACGGCAGGCGGATTCGCCAAGCGGAACGGGAGTGGTCGATCAGCCACCCGGCGCGGTAGTGGTTACCGCAGGGCAGCGAGGTTGTGCACCGACTTACGCACATCGGACCGGAGCACGCGGGCGACCAGCCCTCCGACCGGTCCGCTGAGCAAACCGCCCTTGAGGTCGGCGGTGAGATGAAAAGTCGATCCGGAGTGGTTGCCGGTAATGGTCATCGCGACTCCGAGCCGAATCCCGCCGCGCCCGCGACCTTGCAACCCAATCGATTTCGGCTCGTCGTAACGGGTGACGGTCCAACGAATGACGTTGCGAAAGCCCTTGACCTTGATGCACGACGAGACGCAGGTGCCTTCTTCGATCGTCGACGGAACCGGGCCGCGCCACCCACCGAAGATTGTCATCCACTCGTCGAACCGCTGCAGGTCGGAAGCCAGCTTCCAGGCGGCTCCCGGTTCCACCTCCGACGACATCGAAACATCTACCCGTGCCAAAGTCCGCTCCTCCCCAGACGATCACGGAAGTGTCCGACACACGGCACGACCGGCGACCCAGCCAGCTGCATACCCCGATAAACGCGGGCCTATGCGTCTACTCGCCCCACTAGGGCCAGGCCTGGTCCAACTGGTGGGCGACGTCGATGACTTGCGCGGCTTGCGAATGAGGTGCGTCGATTTCGTCGGCGACATACTGCGCGATGAATCGTCGGATCTCACCATCGACGCCGGCCAGGATGCGTAATACCTCGCCGCGGAAGGACTTGGACGACACATTGACGGTGATATCGGAGGGCCGCGGTTTCGCGACGTCGACAATCAACAGCAACGGCTCGGCTGCTCGCGCGGTCGCGCGCAACGCGATGTCGCCGGAGACCACGAACCGCTGCTTGTCGACCCGTAAGTCGAGGAGCAGATCGATCGACAGCGGAATATGGATGGCGAACGTGATGCTGTCACCCAGACGCCGCGTGACACGAGCCTCGTGAATCTTGACATTTGCGCTGACCTTGGCGATCCCGGCCGGGCCTTGAGCGATCGGCTCCATGGCGAACTCGCTCCCTGCGATGTCGGCGAATGCGGCGGCGACACGCTCGGGGGTGACGGCGACCTCGAAGAATCTGCGGCCGAACTCTTCGTAGGTGACATACTCCTGGTTCTGCATAGACTTATACCGTCTCATGTCACCTGCCGGAATGGCCGCTGATCTGCTCGCGTCGCAGGAGTTCCGGGTCGGGTACACCCTGGATGCGGCTGACCAAACCCGATCGATTACGCGACTGTGTGATCTGACTCAATCGGGGTGATGTGTGAACCGCAGCACGCCGCAGTGCTTCCGTTCGCTGTGTCGGCCGGTGGGCTGGGACGCTGGACGCGTTGGAGGTGTTTTCAGGTCTTATGAGCGCTGATGAAGTTGCGGAACCCCGCTCGGCCGTATCTCGGGTGGAGGGGCTGCTCACGTGGCTCGGCGGCGGGCACTGGCGCGAACTCGGTGAGCGCCACGAGCGGTCCGCCCACGCCGTTGCCGGCGCGGTGGTGCTGTTCGGAGCCGTGCTGGCCTGGCTGGTCGCAACCTTGGCAGTGAGCGAGTCGGCACGTTGGTCGGTCCTTGCCATCGTGCCGCTCACCCTTGTCTTCGGCCTGCTGGTCGGCGCGGTTACCCGCGGCACTGCCGGCGGGCCCAACCGGGGCCGGCTCGGCATCGCGGGACGCGCGGCTCTCGCGGTGGCGGTCGGCGTCGTCGTCGGCGAACTCGCCGGGCTCGTGCTGCTTTCCAGCTCGATCGACCGTCGTCTCGACGAAGGGGCCCTGCGCAACGCGGACGCGACACCAGCCGTCGCGCAGGCGTCGGCATCCCTGCACCAGACCAAGGACGCGCGCACCGGGCTCGACAACGCCGTCCAGCAGGCCCGCGAGCAACAGGACAGGGCCTTGGTCGTCGCGCGTTGCGAATACAATCCCACGCCCGGCTGCCCACCGACCCGGATCACCGGTGTTCCCGGTGCCGGGCCCGAAACGCGAACGGCAAACGAGCTTCTCGCAGACGCACAGCACGAGTTGGCCACTGCGTTGGCGGCTCGTGACCGCCAAGCACCGGAGTTGGACGCCGAAATTTCCCGCGCGGACCAAGCCCTCACCCAGGCACGTCGAAGTGTGGTCGCCGATGCGGGGCGGGGCCTGGGCGCACGCTGGGTCACCATGAACGACCTGACGTCCGCCGGCACCGGGGCGTTGACGCTGCGGCTGCTGATGATCGCCTTCTGCTCGCTGCTCTACCTACTGCCCCTGATCCTGGGCCTGTGGCGTGGCGAGACAACCCACGATCGCCGTGCGACGGCGCGCGCCGAGAGCGAACGCGCCGAACTCGAGGCTGACACCGCGATCGCGATCAAGCACGCTGAGGTGCGCCGCGAGGCCGCAACGATGTGGGCCGAGCACCAACTCACCCAGGCCAGGCTCGCCATCGAGGCCCAGACCGCAATCGACCGCGAACACCAACGCCGCCGGGTTCTGGCAGCTTTCGAGGGTCCGGTGCGCGCGCCGTCGCAGCGTGCCGTCGAGCCGGCGGAGGACGACATGTACCTGCCGATCGCCGCCGAAGCGGAGGCAGCCAGCCGGGCGGTCACTCAGCCGCTCGCTGACGCGCACACTGCCGGCACCGAAACCCCGGACGAACCGGAGAACTTGCCGGCACGAGTTCAGCCGAGCGGCGAGGTCGAGCCGCACGACGGCCGCGGGACACCGTTGATCCCGTCGATCCCCGACGCCACCAAGGCTGCGGCCCGCTGGATCCGGCCGCTGGTGCCGCCGTTGGTCGCACGGGTGATCGACAACACGACCGCGCCGCTGCGCACCGCACGTCAGGTGTTCGAAGAGGTCGAAGAAATCACGTTTTCGCTCAAGCGGACCCGCAAAGTGACCGTCGACTCCGAGACCTCCGTTACGGACGATGCGCCGCCGCGCCCGTCCGCGACGGCCGAAACCCCGTTGCCGGCCGGCCGGATCTCGTCGTCGTGCGAAGACCGCAACCGAGAGACCTATCACCAGGCTTACCGCCGGGTAGGCACCAAGGATGCAGGCCTGTTGCCGGGCCCGGCCGAGCGGGACAGCAAGCCCGAGTTGACCAAGCGAGACGGACCGCCTGAACTGCCGTCGTCGGAAGGCCCGCGCCAACTGCCGCCCCCGAAATAGTCGGCAATGCCCGGCAGAGCTGCGGCCAGATTAGGTGACAGCGAGCTCGAGCCTCTCGAGGCGGCGCACCAGGATGCTCGGCAACCACTGTCCGACGTCGACTGCTTCGATCACCGAGGTCCGATCGAGCAGCAGGCGCAAGACGATCCGCGCCTCTAAGCGCGCCAGAGCCGCGCCGACGCAGAAGTGCGCTCCTTTCCCGAAACTGATGTGCCCCCTGACTTCGGCGCGATCGAGGCGGAACTCGCCGGGCGTCTCAAAGTGGGCCGGATCCCGGTTGGCCGCCCCCCACAACAGCAGCAGATGCGAGTCGGCGGGCAGGTCGACACCGCCCAGCCTGGTGTGGTTACGCACGTGCCGGTAGTGGCCCCGGAATGGCGGCTCATAGCGCAGCGTCTCCTCGATGAATCCTGTTAGCAACTCCGGGTTTTCGCGCAACCGTTGCTGGATGTCGGGACGGTGCGCCAGCATCCAGGCCGCGCTGCCCAACAACGACGCCGTGGACTCGCCGCCCGCGGCGAACAACGTCACCATCATCACCAGGGCGCTTACGATGTCCAGCTCACCCGAGGTACAGGCGGTGGCCAGCTCACCAAGGAGATTGTCCCGCGGGTCGGCTGCAGCCTGCCGGAAGTGCTCGGTGATGTAGCCGCTGAGTTCCATCACCGCGGCGCTGGCGGCAGCGAGTTGATCCTGATCAACCAGCCCTTCGAGAAGCTGGGTGGCCGCATATCCCCATCTCACCAACTGGGCGGCGTCGGTGTCAGGCACACCGATCAATGCAGCCACGATCATCATCGGCAGGCGGTTGGCCATGGCGCCCATCCATTCAATGCGCCCGTCACGCAGCCCGTCGCTCCACAATCGGTCTGCGGTCTCAGCGGCGAACTGCTCCATGGCGCGAATCCGCCTGGCGGCCAAGTGGCGCACCAACAGCTTGCGGTGCACTGCGTGGGCAGGATCGTCGGCGGTGGCCAGTACGTGGGTAGGTCCGCCGAGCGGGTCCATCTCGAAGGGCTTGACTATGCCGTCAGCGGTGTACGTCATGGTCGCCGTCAGGTTGGCTGAGAAGTCCTCGGGACGGCTGATGGCCTCGTTGACCGCATCCCAACCGCAGACGGCATAGAACTCGGACTCGCCGATCCGGTGCACCGGCCCGGCGGCGCGCATCCGCTCGTAGAGCGGGTACGGATCTTGCAAGGATTCGGTAATGAAGAAGGTGCTGGCATCGCCGAGGACTGACACTTTTTGAGCGTGATGGGCAGGATATCTGCACGTCAACGGGATTGGGCCAAGTTGAGAGCGACGACCTGACCGAGCCGTTCCCCGGCGTCTCAGGGTGGGAGCCGGACCTGGGATTACGATGAGAGAAGTTGCGATTATTGTCTCACTACTAAGAAATACGTCCGAATATTTCTCGGGTGGAAGACGGGTGACCGGTGCCTCGTGACGATTGGCTCGTCGGGGGCGATCGGCGCACCATCGCCGCCGAGCGGATTTACGACGCGGCCACTGACCTGATTGCCCGAGAGGGGCTAGACGCACTCGACATCGACAGGTTGGCCACCCGCGTCCACTGTTCGCGGGCGACTGTCTACCGCTACGCCGGAGGCAAAGCGGAGATCCGTGATGTCGTCCTCGCGCGGTCCGCGGCCGGCATCATCGACGCCGTTCGTTCAGCTGTTCGCAATATGAGCGGGCCAGAGCGGGTCGTCACCGCGATCACGTTGGCGCTCAACCGAATCCGATCGGATCCGCTGAGCCAACTGATGATCGGCTCGGCCCGGGGCACCGACGCCATGGCCGGACTCACCACATCGCCGTTGCTTGTCGGCTTTGCCACCGAGCTCGCCGGATTGACCGGCAATGACCCGCAGGCAGCCCAATGGATAATTCGCGTGGTGCTGTCGCTGGTGTACTGGCCTGCCGAGGATGACCGCGTCGAAAGTCAACTGGTACAACGATTCGTTGCACCGGCATTCACCAAGCCAAGCTGAGGCGCCTATTCGTCGCCGAAGGCTTCGTAGAGTTCAGGCAAGAACCCCGCCAGGTGATTCATCTCCTGGGCGCAGTGCACCAGCAGATTGCGAGCAGCGGCTTGCGGATCGCCCAGTATGCGCGATGCGATCGGCCGCACCGCCCGGGACGCCACGCCAGGGGCGTTGCGCACGGCGATATGCGGTCCGCCCATCCAGAACCGTGACCGCATCTCGGCCCCGCCTTGCGTCGACCGGATGTGGTGGATGAACCATCCGACATCCACCGGGGCATCACCGGAGCCCAACCGGGCACAGATCGCCACCGCATCGTCGCTGTCGGATGGACAGCCCATGGTCGCCGGCGCAACGAATTGGATTGCGGCGCTGAGCATCGTCGAGCCGATGTACTCGCTGATCATCGACCAGCGGCCGATGTAACGTTGGGCGCCTTGCCGGCCGGCATCGTCGCCGTCTCGCTCCCCGTCTTTCCAGGCGGCGAAAAGGTGTGCTCGCGGATGCCACAGCTTGTAGCGGCGAGTATCGCAGCCGTGCCAGCCGAACCACCATGACCACATCGCCGGAGTGACTCCCGGCATGTCGGTGCGTACCGATACCTGATAGCTGCCGTCTGCGAGAACCCCGTAGCCGTTCTCGGTTTGCTGGTACCCCTCGTCGGCGACGCCGGCGGCGTCGTCGAATGCCGCCAACGCCATCCCGCCTTGCGGGCCGTGCTGTAGCGCCTCGACGACATGCTGTGGAAGCGGGGCCATCTCGGGTTTGAAAAACTTGCCGAACGGCGTATTTGCGTCGTCGTTGCGGTAACCGAGGTAAAGATCGCCGGCCATCAGGGTCGCCCCATCCAACTGTTGAACAGCCCATCGGGGTCATAGACGGCCCGCACCCTGTCGAGACGGGCCATGGCCTCGTCGGTGGCGAACTTCGCCGGACGCTGGCCGAGGTTCTCGTCGGCAAGCTGAATGCCGGTGGCCAGAGGGGCCATCGCGGCCATGTTGGACCGTGCCCAGTCTCCATACTTGTCGTCGTCGGCGGCGTCCTTCCACGAACCGTAGAGCGCCAGATAGATCTCGTCTTCGACGCTGTAGGCCATGTCTTGACGGGTCGGGGACGGACCCCAGTTCAGCCAGAGGAAGTGCGACGGATGCGGCGGCATCGTGTCGAGGATGTTGTGGATGCCCGGCAGTAGCTGGTCGGCCGACGCCGATGTCCACATGTTGTCCGCGGTGTAGCGGTGGTCGCCCAGGTAGTGGGTCATCACGACGTCAAACCAGGTGGCCAAATCGGTTGGCATGTAGGGGTTTTTGATGATCGCCTGGTCGGCGACGGGGCAGCTGCCGAAAATGGCCAGGGCCCTTTCGGCTTCCTCTTCGGAGTCGGCGAACGCCGGTGACGCGCAAACGATGGCCGGGGCGTCCAGGCCCATCTCCGGGACGCTGCTGGTCGCAAGCATCTGCATCTCGACGCGCCGGTCCACTTCCGCGCTGACGCTGCGCGCCCAGGTGTATACCTCGTCGGCGAGGTTGAACGGGTAGATATACAAGCTGGTGCCGCAGACAGCCGGCCGCGGATACAGCTTCAGATAAAACGAC
Source organism: uncultured Actinomycetota bacterium (assembly GCA_963848535.1). Taxonomy (GTDB): domain Bacteria; phylum Actinomycetota; class Actinomycetes; order Mycobacteriales; family Mycobacteriaceae; genus Mycobacterium. Next base: position 167,525 of record CAWKEM010000017.1, on the reverse strand, counting down.
GTGACCACGCCGAAGAAGCCCGGGCCGGCACCGCGGGCAGCCCAGTAAAGGTCGGCGTGATTGTCTGCGTCGCAATGGATCTGCTCGCCGTCGGCGGTGATGACGTCCAGGCCGAGGACACTCTCGCAAGCCGGGCCGTAGACCCGGCTGTTCCAGCCGTATCCGCCCTGCAACAGATAACCGCCGAGGCAGACGCCTTTGCAGTGGCCGCCGGGGAAGAACAGGCCCTGCGCCTCCAGATCGGCCATGAGCAGGCTGCCGCCCTTGCCCGGACCGACGGCGGCGAGGCCCTTCTCCGCGTCGATCGTGGCGTGGTCGAGGCGGCTGACGTCGAGCAGCACCGCGCCGTCGCGCAGATGGCTGGCCGCGAAGCTGTGTCCACCCGAAACGATGCTGACCTGGTGGCCGTTGACCCGGGCATAGCGGAGACCCGCGATGATGTCGTCGGCATCGACGGCCTGCACGATCACCTCGGGATAACGCTCGGGTACTCGTTGATGCCAAACAGTGCCGCGTCGGGCGTCTTCGTAGCCCTCATCGCGGCAGAAGTAGTGCCGCCCGGCCGGTAGCGCGCTCATCGAAGCTCCTTGATCCAGAATTCGGTTTTTAGAAGTCCGTGATGCGGAACACTATAGTGAAATCGTGCCACTGAAGGGAGAAGATTTGCCGACCAGTCGCGACGAAGGTATCCAAGTGCTGCGTCGCGCCGCCGCCGCGCTCGACGAGATTGCCGCCGATCCGGGACGGCTACGTCTGGTCGACCTCGGTGAGCGGCTTGGTCTGGCCAAGTCGACGGCTCGCCGCTTGCTGGTCGGCTTGGTCGAGGTCGGCTTGGCCAGCGTCGATTCCCAGGGCCGTTTTTCGTTGGGCGAGCGGTTGCTGGGGTTCGGCAGCGCCGACGGGGCGCACATCTCGGCAGTCTTCCGCCCAACGATCGAGCGGGTAGCGCGTGCAACGGACGGCGAGACGGTCGATCTGTCGGTGCTGCGTGGTCAGCGAATGTGGTTCGTCGACCAGGTCGAGTCGTCGCACCGCCTCCGGGCGGTCTCGGCCGTCGGCGTCCGGTTCCCGCTGGAGTCGACCGCCAACGGAAAAGCGGCCCTGGCAGCCCTCGACGATACCGACGCCCAGGCCGCAATCTCCCGGTTGGGCCCAGATATCGCCAATAGACTGCGCGGCGAAATCGCCGAGATCCGGCGCACCGGCATCGCTTTCGACCGAGACAAACACACTCCGGGGATCTCGGCAGCCGCCATCGCGCGACGAGCCGTGGGCGACAACGTGGTCGCGATCTCTGTTCCGGCGCCCACCGAGCGCTTTCGCGAGAAGGAGCAGCTCATCATCGCAGCATTGCGGACGGCAGCCGACTCGCCGGCCTGGAAGCGCTGACGACTAGGTGAAGCCGTGGTGAAAATCCGCTTCGTCCCCCTGCGATGGCGTCGGACCCCGGTCGTCGCGTCGATTTCCTTCATCAAATGGTTGATTTCCACCACTTTCCGTCATTTTTCTTACCCGCCGACCGTAGGCGCTCATGCTGACCGCACAGGAGTCATCGAGTGCCAGCCGGCTCACGGCAGCAGCGCTTCGCCACCGGTCTGCACGTGGGTCACTGTCCGAAGGGGAACTCATGACGGAAACGACAACTTTGAAGCCCGAATTCGATGCGACCGCGGCGCTCGACGATCTGCTCGCCGACGTCGGCTTGTCGGTTGTCGATGCCGGTGGGCGGATAACCTTCGCCGGCCAGGACCCCATCATCGCGGCACGTCATCGGTTAGGCGCGGCGGTCGGCATCCCGATAATGGGCAACGCGGTGGCAGCGGCCGCGATGCACCGCCAGCGTGGCGGCCCAGGCCAGGATCTCCACCTGGACTTGCGCCACGCGATACACCACATCAACCCCAGCTACGCGTGGAAGCCCACTCTGGCCGGCGAATTTCCGTCGATCGCATTGGTGTTGGACAACCCCTTCGCACTGATGCCGTACCGGACCCGCGATGAGCGCACGGTGATGGCCTCGGCGGTGTATCCGCATCAGGCGGCTAAATGGTGCCGGTTCCTTGATGTGCCACCCGATTTCGACAAAGTCGCCAGGGCTTTCGCCGGCTGGGATGCTTTCGAGCTGGAAGAAGCCGCCAACGCCGCCGGGTTGCCGGCGTGTGTGGCCCGCAGCCCTGAGGAATGGCTGGCCCATCCGCACGGGGCACTGCTGGCCAGTCAACCCGTCATCGGGCTGACCCGTATCGGCGATGCGCCACCACGGAAGCTCGGCAGCTCCGATCGGCCATTCGGCGGAGTGCGCGTGTTGTCGTTCACCCACGCCGTGGCCGGGCCCACCGTGGGACGCGTCCTGGCCGAACAGGGCGCCGAGGTGCTGGGCGCGACCCGGCCCAATGACTTCGAACACGACTGGGTCTACTTCGAAGCCAACGTCGGATCACGAAGCGCCTGGCTGGATTTGACCAAGGACACCGGTAAGGCCAAGGTCGATCGGCTGTTGCGGGACGCCCATGTCGTGGTGAACAATCATCGCGACCTCAAACTGGAGAAACTCGGCATCGATCCCCACCAACTCGCACGCTCCCACCCTGGGCTTGTGCACGTCTCGGTCACCTGCTACGGATCGGCCGGCCCGTGGGCACACCGCGGCGGTTTCGACATGAACGGGTCGGCAGCCTCCGGGCTGATGGTCATCGAAGGAGGATACGACAACCCCAAGCTGCCGCCCACCGGGCTGATCAACGACTTCATTACCGGCTACCTGGGCGCTCTGGGCGCGGCAGCCGGACTGATCAAGCAACAAACCGAGGGTGGCAGCTGGCACGTCACCGTCAACCTCACCCGCACCGCTATGTGGTACCAGACGCTCGGCCTGGTTGATCCCGCCGACGCCGGCTGCGACGACGAGCACACTATCGGCGAACCCGCGGCCTACGACACCGACAGCCCGATGGGGCGCGTCCACATGCTCTCCCCGCCCGTCACTTTCAGCCGCACTCCACCCTGCTGGACCGACCCGATCCTGGTCCCCCGCGGATCGAGCGTGCCCGAATGGACCGGTAGCAACGGCGGGACGACCGACTCGGCTTGAATTTTGTTGGCTCGAGCGCATAGCGCGGCCGGTCAACTGAGTGACAATGAGCGCTGTGGGCGATGGCGTAGACGAGCTGGATGTCGCGTTGCTGGATGCGCTACACGTCAATCCGCAGGTCAGTTTTGAAGAACTCGGCAGGGTCCTGGATGTCTCGCCGGTGACTGCGGCACGGCGATGGCGTCGTCTGGTATCCACGGGACGAGCATGGGTGTCCTCCGCAATCGGTCCACGGTTGCCGGTGCAGGCTGCGCTGTTTGAAGCCGAGTGTGAACCCGGCGCCGCGCCTTCGGTGGCCAACGAATTGGCTGGCAGGCCTCAGGTTTTCAGCGTCAACATTACGACCGGCCGAGACAACATCTATGCGTTGTTGGTGGCCGCCGACCAACCACTGCTGTCTGCATTGATAGTGGACGTGCTTCCCGCGGTTACAGGACTGCTCCGCGTGCAGTCGGCTCTGATCACCAAGCTGTTCAGCGGAACCCGCTGGCGGCTAGGCGGTCTCAGCTCAGGTCAACTGCACGCGGTGACGCCCGATACCACCACGAATGCGCAGGCACATGAGTTCGATGAGTTTGACCGCGCGTTGTTCTTGGCACTACAGCGTGACGGACGGCTCAGCTCCCGGGATTTGGCAGCGGCGGTAGGCCAGTCGGAGCCGGCGGTCCGTCGCCGCATGGATCTTTTGACCCGTGCGGGGTTGCTGGCATTCCGAACCGATTTCGCCCGTGTCGAAGCCGGCTGGCCGAGTGGCGTCGCGCTCAAGCTTCGGGTCACCGGGGCGCCGGTGGCCGTAGTAGGACGCACGCTTGTCCGATACCCCGAGACCCGGTTCTGCGCTGCGACCGTGGGTGCCGGCGCGAAAAGCCTTTTCGTCACAATGCAGCTACACAAGTTGTCCGCACTCGACGGGGTGGTTTCTCGGCTGCTGGCCGAACACCCGGGAGTGGCGGTGCTCGACACACGCGTCGTGTTGCGCTCCGTCAAATCGTGGGGGCGCCTCCTGGGCCCCGACGGTCACGCGCAGGAAATAGTCCCCGTCGACTTGTGGGCCCCGGTCAACACGTGAGGCGCCGAACGCGTCATCGGACCATGTTTACCGCATGTGGATTTCGGTTGCCGGCGAGACTGCCGAACTCCTCCGACGGCGCCTGGCGCCCCGCGAGCGCGCCGGCCAGTACAGCTGAAGCGGTAAACCTCCCGTTCGAGAAATTTTGGTTGCGTCCCAGGCTCGGTGTAAATGACCGCACGGCTTCGGTTCCTGGTTGAGATGTTAGGCGACGGCTCCGACACTTTCCGGCGTTGCGGCGTTGGGGCCGGTCGTGGGTTGGCGGAGCTGAGTCGGTGGGTCGAACAGCTGATGGCGCAGGTCGGCGAGCAGCCGGGTGCCGGTGGGGGGCATGGCCATGCCGCGCCAGCCGCGAGAGGCACGGTCGAGGACCGCCCAGACGAGGTTGAGACACGACGCTTCGCCGGGTAGCCGGCCGATTACCTTGACTCTGCGGCGGGTCTCGCCGAAGGTGCGTTCGATGAAGTTGGAGTGCCGGATCCGGCGGTGGTGCTCGAGCGGGAAGCGCAGGTAGCTGGTCAGCTGCTCGCGGTCGGACAGCAGGCACTTGACCGCCGAGGGGAACGCCCGGTTGTAGGTGTCGGCGAAGGCGTCGATGCGGCGTTGCACGGCCGCGACGAGTTCGGGTCCGGGCGTCGTTGCGGCGGCGGTCAGCTCGTCGGTGTCGAAGATCGCCCAGTAGGCGTCGCGGATTTCGGTCTGCGCCTCGGCGGGCACCTTCGCGAGCAAGTTCCGGCATCGGTGAATAAGGCAACGCTGTCGCAGCGAGCGGGGCAGTGCGGTCTCGGCAGCGTTGATCAGCCCGGCGGCGCCGTCGGAGATGACCAGCAGCGGCGGGCGCAGCCCACGCGCCCGCAGTTCGTCGAGGAAGTCGCCCCAGGCGTCGGTCGACTCGCTGCCGCCGGCCGCGAGCGCGACGAACACCGGGGCGCCGGTGGTGGTGATGCCCCACGCCGCGAGCACCGGCTCGGCGCGGGCACCGGCATGCATCTTGAACATGCTGGCGTCCAGGAACAGGTAGTCCAGCTCGAGGTCGTCCAGTCGCCGGTTCGACCATCGTTCGAACTCCTCGGCGATGGCTTGGCAAACCCGCGAGACCGTCGACTTCGACAGCGCCGCTTCAGCGCCGAGGGCGTCGGCGAGGGTGTTCTCCACGTCGCGGACCGACAGTCCGCGCACGAACCCGGCGATGACCAGCGTCTCCAGCGCATTGGACTTGGTGATGCCCTTGCCGAACAACTGGCTGGCGAACGCCTCGGCGGTGCCGCGCAGCTTGGGCCGTGCCACGGTCACCGGCCCGGCCGTCGTCTTGATAGTGGTCTGGCAGAAGCCGTTGCGGCTTCCCGGTCGGGCGTCCGGGCAGTCCACGGCGCGCTGGTAGCGAGCGCGGCCCAAGAACATCTCGACCTCAGCCTCGACCGCGGTCTGGATGATCAACCGCGCACCGAGGCGCGCGACCTCCTCGATGATCTCTGATAACTCTCGCGGGCCGTCGAACAAGGCGTCGATCTCGCCACGGATCCGGTCGGTGGGTGATACTCGTGTTGGCACGGGCGTAGTCCTTCCTTCGTTGAGTTGGTAGCTCTTGAAGGAACCTACGTCCGTCGTCATTTACACCGGCGGATGGACGCGACCGAAATTTTTGCCCTGGCCGCGAGTTGGTGGGGGTTGGCGCGGCCGGGGTACCCCTCGGGACCTCGGCCGCGCCAAGTTCCTGATCGTGACTCAACAGCTCAACGCAGCCGATCGGGCGAACAGCGGACCCCACTCGTGTCGAGCCGCGGACTGCGCATCGGTGAAGCTGGGTGTCTTCTCGCCGTCACCCGCCAAGTGCACCAGAGCCCACGCCATCGCGAACACCGGGACCTTGTGACGTATTGCTGCGCTGTGCAATTCGTCGAAAGCGGTGTCTGAAGGGCAGCGGCGAAGACCGATGAGAATGCCCCGTGCGGTGTCGAGAATGCGACCAGAGTGCGGGCCATATGAAGTCTGGGTGGGAACCCAGTTTGCAGTCATGCTGTGGATACCTCCTATCGCGCCGTAACGAAATCCGCTACTCACGTAGCGGAAGAGGAATCCATGCGCTTCGCATCGTCGCGGGCCTCGATCCTCAAAGGCGTCTTTTGCCATGATTTGTCGATCAATGGCGCTGTGCCAGACCGCCGCCGATATCGGTATGGGCTTGTGACCGTTTGGCGACCGACCAGCCGTCCTGTGATGAGTCCGGCAACATGGCTGGTTGCGCCGGGTATTGGTGACGGAAGACTCTGTGCCCGGCTTCGTTGGGAGCGCACAGTCAGTCTCCATGCTGGGCGCGTTACTCGACGTCTTCCGCCTCCGCCAGTATTTCGACGTGATAACCCGTAGCCGAGAGTTGGCACAGGGATTGCGGCAGGACGCCGGATTTCTGACGGATGCTGCACGGGCTGCGCTGCGCATCCCGTCCAGTAGGGCAAGCACCCAGAATCAACAACCCTTCCCCCTGGCTGAGCCGTACGCCGCCGACGTCAGGAAGGGGCAGCGTATCGCGCTGGCGGCAACGGGTGGCAGCGGCGCGATGGCGTCGCTAGTCGGCGCCGCACGCGCCCTGGAAGAAGCCGGCCTGAGTCCGTCTGTCATCTCGCTATGCTCGGGCTCGGCGTTGTTCGGGTTTCCCTTGGCGGCCGGGATCAGCGCAGAGAAGGTGGCGGCTTTTACTCTCGGACTGCTTCCACAGGACTACGTCGACCTGGACTGGGGCCGGCTGCTCCGGCTGGCGCTGACGGCCGGGCGTGGCTTTGCCGGAATCATCGGCGGCGACGCGATCGAAGACACATACCGACGTCTCGTCGGCGACATAACGCTCGGCGACATGCCCATTCCCGCGTACGCACCGATATGGAACGTCGAGCAGAATCGGATCGAATTCATCGGTCCGCGAACATATCCGGAGCTTCCGGTGGCACGCGCCGTGCACATGGCCATCGCCCTGCCGCTGTTCATCCAACCTGTCGAATTCCGCGGGCTGCACTGGTGCGACGGCGGTATCGTCGACATCTTTCCGGTTCATCCACTACTCGACATCGAAGAGCCCTGTGACGTTACGTTGGCGATCAACGGGTTCTATCCCCCGGGATTTCAGGGCGAAGACGCCACCGGGTGGGAGTATCGCCGCGCCAGCATTGTGTATGTCGCCAGCCAGGTACGCACGTGCCAGCAAGTCGAGCTTGCCCGCGAGAACCTGGCCCGGTTACGCGCCGCATCGAAAGTGATCATGATCGAACCGGTTCCATACGAGACCGTGCGAGGCTTGGGCTTCTACCGCCAGTTCTTCAGCACCCGCGACTGGGCCGGATTCATGCGGGCTGGGCGTATCGAGGCGCGTCGGGCGCTGGCCGCAACTGAGCCGAGTGCGCTCGCGTATACGCAAGGCGAATAGGCCAGCCGAAATCACCCCTCGGCAGCTGTTGCCGCGAATCAGCCTGCGAGCGCCAACACTTCGTCGAAACCGGCGACGAGGGCTTCATAGAAGACGTCGTAGTCGGGTATCGCGGCAGTATCGACGTTGATGCCCAGCGCGCAGGTGTCGACGTAGGTCAGCAGTGTGACATTGACGGACGCGCCGACCGTTGGACCGAACGCGTATTGGGCGCGGACCGGGGCGCCGCCCAGGAAGACCGGAACCGGGACACCCGGCACGTCGCTGGCCAGGAAATCGACATGCCGCAGGACCGAACCGATGTACCACCGCGGCACCAGGTTGAGCGCCCCGGCGATCAATTGTGTGTACGGCAGCGACCTTTCATCGCGTACCGCGCCGGTGCGCTGATGTATTGCCCTGATTCGGGCCGCTGGGTCGGCCTCGCCGACCGGCACGTCGAACCGCATCAGCGTGATCCGGTTGCCGCCCACGCCATCGGCTTGTGTCCGCAGGCTGATCGGCATCGTGAGGTGCAGGTCGCCCACCGCGATGCCGTGCTTCTCGTGGTACAGGCGTAGTCCGCCGGCCACCCCGGCGACAAATGCGTCGTTCAGCGCCCCACCTGACCGGTGCGCCGCTTCCCGCAGCAGCGGCATCGGCACCTGGTGCACCCCGAGACGCCGGATCAGGCCGCGTTCGGTTACCAGCTGAGACCCGGTCCGACTTATCGGCCGAACCGTGCGGTAGACCGACGCCGCGATGGCCGCTGCCGATCGGGCCGTGGCAACAGGCCGCCGAACGCTCTCGTACATCAGTCGCGGTGCCCACTTGACCGCGCCAGTCAAGGCGTTACCGAGCAGGCCGGTGTCGTAGCGCCATGTATCGCGGTAACCGTTGAACCACGACGGCCTGGAAACCTCGGGCTCGGGGGGCAGGGGCTCATGCTCATACAGCTCTTCGGAAAGGTTGAACAAGTTCATCGCGATCTGGACGCCGCCGATTCCATCGGTGAGAGCATGGTGGAACTTGCAGAGCATGGCCGCGCCACCGTCTTCCAGGCCATCGATCAGCGTTGTCTCCCAGAGCGGCCGGGCCCGGTCGAAATCCTGCATCTCGGCCAATCGGGCCATCTCGAGTACATCGTCGAGCTTGCCGGACCCGGGGGCGGCCGCTCGCCGCATGTGGTAGTCCAGATCGAAGTCCGGGTCAAACTCCCACCGGGGTGGGGCCGGCGGCGGCGACCCCACCACCCGCTGCCTGAACATGGGCAGCTTGCGGCTGATCAAGTCGTATCGTTCCCGCACCTCGTCCCAGTCCGGGGATCGATCCAGGAGGACGACGCTGACCACGGTTGATCGCAGCCGTGGATCACTTTCCATCGCCCAGGTGAAGGCGTCGCTAGCGCGCATGAATGCAGTCATCTGTGTGCTCCAGGCATAAACCTACGACTGGTGGTGGCCACCGTCAGCAGATTATTGGCACACAATGACTTTGGTCCTCACAGATAGTGCCATTCGTCGACGGACCGAGTTGCCCCGCCCAGCGCCTCACCCGCGGCCCACTCACATCCCGAGCACGCGTCGGGTGTAGTCGTTCTGAAAGACGCGCTCGGGATCGAGACGGTCGCGGACCGCGACGAAGCGGTCCCATTCGGGATATCGCTCACGCAGCGTGCCGGCGGTCTGGTAGTGCCGCTTGCCCCAGTGCGGGCGGCCCGCGTAGTCGTCCATGATCGCCTCGACCGCGCGGAAGTAGGTTTCGAACTCCATGCCGGTGTACTGGTGAACGGCGATGTAGCAGGTGCCGCGACCGTGGGCGGTCGACAGAAAGGCGTCGTCCGGTGCCGCGAAGCGCACCTCGAGCGGGAACAAGATCGGCAAGTTGCGCGCGCGCACGAGGTCGATGACGCGCCGGATCGCCGCACCCGCATGCTCGCGCGGGATCGCGTACTCCATCTCGGTGAACCTGACCTTGCGCTGGGTCGCATACACCTTGTAGGCGCGATCGCAGACCGTGGATTCCGACATCAGGCTTGTCATGAGCCGGTTGAGCGGCGGCGCCGCGCCCGGAAAGCGCCGGCCGGTCCGGCAGATCAGGCTCAGGCCGGCGTTCTCGAAGTCCGCGCTGAACCTGCGCTGCCACCCCGGGGTCGGTGTGGGTTCCTCGTCGCTGCGGCGAGTGGTACGCGTCAACGTCGTTTCACTGTAAGGAAATATGAAAAACTCGAAGTGGTCGTTGGCGTCGACGAACTCGTCGAGGCACGCCAGCGTCTCGATGAGGGCACGCCGCTCGTCACGGCGGTGCAACGTGTACAACGGCACCGTCTGGACGGTGACCTGCGAGATGACGCCGAGCGCACCGAGCGACACCCGCGCCGCCCGGTACTCGTCACCGGCTGAGCCTTCTGACAGCGTGAGCACGTCACCGGTGCCGGTGACGAGGCGCAGCGCGACGATCTGCGCAGACAGATTCGGAAAGCGCGCCCCCGTCCCGTGTGTCGCGGTCGCGGTGGCGCCGGCGATCGACTGCGCGTCGATGTCGCCCTGGTTCTCCAGCCCGAGCCCGCGCTCAGCCAGCCGCGGACCCAGCCCGTGCAACTTTGCGCCCGCCTCGATCGTCACCAAACCGCTCGTCGGGTCGGCGTCGATGACCCGCTGCAGCCCGGTCGTGTCGATCATGACTCCGTTTGTGCAGGCGCAATCGGTGAACGAGTGGCCAGTGCCGACGGCGCGCACCGGCTCACCCCGCCGCGCTGCCCGCGCAACCAGGTCGGCCAGTTCGGCCTCCGAGGTCGGCCGCACGATCGCCGACGGCGCGCAGAACTGCTCACGGGACCAGTTGCCCCATCTGGGGCTCACCGGACCAACTCTCGCACCACGGACTCGGCGACCGTGACTGCGTGCGCCACCGTTTCGTAGCGCAGGTGCTCAGGCGTGTCGGACATCTGGTGATAGTTCGACAGTGCCTTGTGGCGGTCGATGGACGAGAAGCACGCGGTCGGGTAACCGGCGCGGCTCATCAGCACCGCGTCGGTGCTGTTCCGCGAGCGCATGCCTCGCCGCAGCGGTGCCCCGGCGCGCTCGGCGGCCCGCACCACCAGATCGCGGAAGGGCCGATAAAAGTAGTCCTCCATCACCGTGGTGCCCTCGCCCTCGAGCATGATCAGCTCGGGCGAGCCGACGGTGTCGAAGTTCAGAAAGTACGTGCAGTCACGGTCGAGTTCGGCTTGGTGCCGCGCCATGAATCCGTAGATGCCGCCCTGCAGCTGCTCCTCGGCGCCGAGCGACACCAGCAGCACCCGCACGCCGCGGACCGGCCGCTCGCGCAGCCGCTCGGCCAGGGCCACGATCAGCGCGACGGCAGAAAGGTTGTCGTTGGCGCCGGGGACGATCGGGCTACGCGCGATGTCGGCGAACACGGCGACCCCGAGCGCGCTCGCCGCGGCTCCCGCGACCATCATCGTGCGGCTGCCGCGCAGCGCGCCGACGCCGGCGAGGGCGGGCGCGAAGATCGGCGGCCACCAGTTCGGCAGCGAGGTGTCGATGCGCTCAACGATCCCGGGGAACCGCTCGACGAAAAATCGTTGATACCCCGGCTCGAAAAACTTGCCGCTGTGGGCTGCGTCGTGATGAGCACACACCACGACCGTGTGCTGCCCGGCAGGATCTCCGGCCTCGGCCACGACGTTCCACGTCGTCCGGGGCCTCTCCATCGTTCTGCGCGCGACCCGTAACCCGTTCGAGCAATCGTCGGCAATCGCCAGACCCGCCCCCAGTCCCGCCAGCGCGGCGGGTCCGCGCAGGCGCCGGCTGAGCAGTCCGGCGACAGCCGCCGCCACTCCGAGGGCCGACAGCTTGGCGTGCAGGCGCGGGTAGCCGCCGTAGAACTGTTCCTCTTCGATTCGCGCGTTCTGGGCGCCCGCTACGCTCAACCGCTCGACGATCCATGCGGCCGCCTGCTGCTCGCCCGGCTCACCGGCGGCACGCTCGATGGGCGCCAGTGTCTCGACGACCTCCCGCATGGTGGCCAGCTCGGTGGGCAACGCGGTGATCGCGGTCATGCCAGCTCCTTGCGTCAAAGGAATGCGCGTCCCTCACCCCGGTAGGTGGGCACGGTGTCGACGATCCGGGCGCCGCGGACCAGGTGCAAGTGGTCGAACCGCTCACACAATTCGCCGGCCTTGGCGTGGCGGAAATAGACCTTGTCGCCCAGGTTCAGTGTTCGGGCCGCGGCGCCGTGCAGCGGCGTCTGTACCTCGCCCGCGCCTTCCATCGGGTCGAGCGTCAGCCCGGTCGGCAGGTACGGCGTGGGCATGCGGTCTTTGGCACCGACTCCGCTGGCCAGGTAGCCGCCCCCGAGCGCGGTCACGGTGTTCGCGTCGGGCCTTCGGGATACCGGCAGCGCGAACATCGCCGCCGGCTGCAAGGTGAACGTCGAGTAGGAGTCGAACAGGGTCGGCGCGTAGAACCCGGATCCGGCGGTCGCCTCGGTGATCGCCGGCTCTTGTGCGACCAGGTGCAGGTCGCCGGTGCCGCCGGCGTTGACGATGTTGAGGTCGGCGACCTCCCGCACGAGTTCGACGGCGCGGGCACGGCGTTCTCGCAATTCTGCGATCGACCGACGCTGCGCCCACCCGACGACGGCGTTCTGGATGTGCTTGCCGGCCACCTTGTCGCCGAAACCCGCAATGTGCCCTTCGTAGGACATCAGCGCCACCAACTCGAGCGCCGGTCGGCGGGCGATCTCCTCGGCCAGCGCACGCGCCTGTTCTGGGGTGTGCAGCGGCGAGCGCTTGGGGCCGATCTTGACCCGTCCGCCGGCTCGCCAGTAGCCGGCATCGAGGTCCAGGCACAGCCGTACCGGCTTACCGGTCGCATTCTGGATCAAGTCAAGGTGTTCGACGCTGTCGACCATCACTATCGGCGCGCCGTCGGGGTCCTCGGCGGTCATCTCCCCCAGCTCGCGAAGCGCGGCACGGTCGGTTGGCGGGTAGGCGAGCAACAGGTTGGCGAAGCCCAGCCGCGCGAGCCACAGTGTCTCGGGCAGCGTGAACGTCATCAGTCCGTCGAATCGCTCACTGGCATCAAGGATTTCACGCTGCAACAGCCGACAACGCAACGATTTTGACGCAACCCGGATCGGCTTGTGTCCCGCGCGGGCCAGCATCTGCTCGGCGTTGGCCCACAGGGCGTCGAGGTCGACGAACGCGAACGGCGCATCGTGGCCGGCGAACGCCTCCTGGTAGCGCCGCAGCCGGGCCTGCGCGTCCAGCCCTTGTGAAGGTCGCTGGCGACCGGCCACATCACGCACGCCGCCACCCTACTGAACGTCACGCCGCAGCGGGCCGGGGTGACACCGCCTACCACGGCCTGAGCCGCACCGGATGGTCTAGGACGTCTCGATGCCGGCGAATTCGCAGAATGCGGTGTATGCCCGCGCGCCGTAGATGGTGGCCGGTCCACCATGCATGAGGATGGTGACGCCGACGGCCTCAGCGGCTTCCTCGGCAGTGGCGCCGGCGCGTGCAGCGGCCTGGGCGTGCGATGCGATGCAACCGTCACACCCCTCCACCACCCCGATCGCCATCGCCATCAGTTCTTTGACCTTGCGGCTGAGCGCTCCGTCGTCGAGGGCAGCGCTGCTCAGGGCGGCAAAACCCTTGTAGACCTCGGGGATCTGCTTGCGGAGCGAGCGATGCTGAGGCAGTAGGTTTTCAAGGACCTCGTGGTGATGCTGCTGGTCTGACATAGCGTCATCATATACCCCCATGGGTATCTGCGCCAGAACCTTTGCCCGGGGTGCTGTGCCGCGTCGGTTCTCCGGCTACTCGCCGGCGGCCACCGGCGAAATGCGCTTGAGCGAGTCGACGGCGGCCTGCAGCTTGCCGGTAACCTCGTCGGCGACCGGGCGCAGCTCCGGCTCGCCGGTGACCTCCACCAGCAGCCCGGGATTCATGGCTTCGACGAGCACGGTGTCGGCGTGGTCGGGATCGGTGCGCACGACGACGTTGCACGGCAGCAGCAGGCCGAGCTGGCGATTTGCGTCTAATGCGCGGTGAGCCAGCGGCGGGTTGCAGGCACCGAGGATCAGGTAGTCCTCCATGTCGTGGCCGAGTTTGGCTTTCAGCGTTGCTTTCACGTCGATTTCGGTCAGCACCCCAAACCCCTGCTCGGCGAGTGCTGCGCGGGTCCGCGCGACGGCGTCTTCAAAAGAGGTATGCAGCGACGTCGAGATTGCGAGATTCATGACAACTTCTCCTTCTTGTTCGGACCTTTCGCACGCATCTCAGGCGAGCGCCAGGAACAGCTTCTCCAGCTCGGCCTCGCTCAGCGGTGCGGCGCCGTTGGCCGTGCTACCCGTGACACATTCCTTCAACCCGGTCGCCACGATCTTGAACCCGGCCCGGTCGAGCGCGCGCGAAACCGCGGCCAGCTGCGTGACGACCTCCTTGCAGTCGCGGCCCTGCTCGATCATCGAGATCACCCCGGCAAGTTGTCCCTGGGCGCGGCGCAGCCGGTTCAGCACGGCGGCGACGCTGTCTTGATCACCAATCACTTGATCCTCCGTCTCGTTGTGTTACCCACCATCGTACCCAGGGGGGTATCACTTTGATACCTGGAATATACCCCTACGGGTATCAGTTGTCACACACGCAGCGCGAGCGGAAGGAAAACGATGACCACGATCAACCTCACGCATGACACGTTCAAGTCCACTGTTGTCGACAATCCCGTTGTGTTAGTCGACTTCTGGGCTGGATACTGCCGGCCCTGCCGGGCCTTCGCGCCGATTTACGACCGGTCGGCGCGAACGCATCCCGATGTCGTGCACGCCAAGGTCGACACGCAAGCCGAGCCCGAGTTGGCAGCCAAGCTGGGCATCCGCTCGATTCCGACCATCATGGCCTTCCGTGACGGCGTGCTGGTCTACAGCCAAGCCGGGGCGATGCCTCCGGCCGTGCTGGAGGACCTGATCACCCAGGTGAAATCGCTCGACATGACCGCGGTGCGCGCCAAAATCGCCACCCGCGAGGCTACCGCGGGCCGGTGACCGGAATAGGGACGAAATCCGGCGATCGGCCTGGTCTCAAAGGATCGCGTTGAGGTCCTTGGCCCTGGCGATGTCGTCCCAGTCGACGCCGAGTTCGAGCAGGATCTCTTCGGTGTGCTGTCCATGTTCTGGAGCGCGCGCCGGCGCCGGCGGCGTCTCATTGAATTGAACCGGCGCGGCGACGATCCGGTACTTCTCACCGTGGTCGTCGACGTTGGTCACCACGTACCCATTGGGTTCGACTTGCGGGTCGTTGAGGGTCTCCCGCGGCGTCGCCAGGGTGCCCCACACGCCGGGTTCGTCTTCGAGCACCTCGTGCCAGTGGGCAAGGTCATGTCGCGCAAACGCATTCGCCAAGATCTCGGTCGCCACCGCCGCATTGGCTATCAAGTTGCTCGACGGCACAAATCGGTCGTCGGTGGCCAACTCCGCCAGACCCATGCGCTCGCAGAACCCGGCCCAGAATTTGTCCGGCTGCAAGAACACCAGCTGAATCCACCTGCCGTCGCGGGTCTTGTACCTGTTCACAAGCGGATTGATGGCCAACCCGGGCGGTGCGCCCGGGATCCCGTCGATATCGAAGAAATCGGCAGCTGAAATCGACGGCGCTATGGCCCACATCGCCTGGGCCAGCAGCGAGGAGTCGACAATCGTCGGTTCACCGGTCCGTTCCCGATGGAACAACGCGGCGCATACGCCCCCGGCCAGCGTTGCCCCACCCTGCAGGTCACCGAACGCCGGACCCTGGACAGCGGGCGTTTCGCTTCCGAAGGGCGTGAGCGTGTAGGCGACCCCGCCGCGCGCCAGGTACGTGGCGGCGTCAAACCCGCCCCGATTGCGGTCCGGGCCGCGCACCCCCAGTCCGGTGCCGCGCGCGATGATGATCCCGGGATTGAACGAGCGAATGTCTTCGACGGTCAGGCGGGCCCGCTCGAGTGCGCCCGGCAACCAATTGGTCAGGAACACATCCGCACTGGCTAACAGCCGGCCGAGCAAGTCGCGGCCCAGTTCGGATTTGATGTCGATGGCGATGCTGCGCTTGCCGCGGTTTCCTAACTCGAGAATGAAGTCGGCGTCCGGGCGAGCCGCTTCGCGAGTAAAGCCGCCGACGACCAGGGCCCGCCCGGGATCACCCGAGGCGACGCCCTCCACCTTGATCACGTCGGCGCCCCAGTCGGACAAGGCGGCACCGGCCGACGGTACATAGGTCCACGACGCCAATTCGACAACCCGGACACCACTGAGCACGGCAGCCATCGCCAGCCCTCTCGCGCGTAGCATTTCTTGCTATTTTAGATATTCTAGCTACTCTGAGGGATATCGATAGCCCGGCTGCAGCTACGCGCAGTTTTTTCGCGGAAGAGATGCGATGGAGCCGACCGTAGGACCGATCTCGATCCCCGATGCGGTGACCGCGTGGCGGATCGCAGCCCAGGTCGGCAGCGGGACCCTGTCCGGACGCATGATCGCCTGTCGGCCCCTTCGTCCCAGATTCGTGAACGCTTCGAATGGCGTTGGGCCCCAACGTGGGGCGTGGATGTAGATACGCAGACGAAGGACGGGCGATGGGCAGGGTAACCGGCAAAGTGGCCGTGATCAGCGGTGCCGCGCGCGGTCAGGGACGTTCGCATGCGCGGATGCTGGCCGCCGAAGGCGCGGACATCATTGCGGTGGATCTCTGCGCGGACATCGAAACCAACGAGTACCCACTGGCCCGTCCGGAGGACTTGGACGAGACGGCTCGGCTGGTCGAGAAGGAGGGGCAGCGCGGGTTCACGGCGATCGCCGACGTGCGCGACCGCGTGGCCCTGTCCTCGGCGATCGACGAGGGCGTCGCCGAGTTCGGGCATCTCGACATCGTGGTCGCCAACGCCGGCATCTGCCCGCTCACCGCCGGCCTGCCGCCGAAGGCTTTCGCCGACGCCGTGGACGTGGACCTGGTCGGCGTGCTCAACCTGGTGCACGCGAGCCTGAAACATCTGCAAGCCGGCGCGTCGATCATCGTAATCGGGTCTAACGCGGCATTCATGTCATCGATGAACACCACCGGCATCGACGGCGGGCCCGGTGGAGCCGGCTATGCCTTTGCGAAACTGGCTGCCGCACACTACGTCAACGACTTTGCGCTGGCGCTTGCTCCGTTCTCCATCCGGATGAACGCAGTGCACCCGACGAACGTCAACACCGACATGTTGCACAGCCCACCGATGTACCGGGCCTTCCGGCCGGACTTGAAGAACCCGACCCGCGAGGACGCCGAGCCGGTTTTCCCGCTGGTGCAAGCGATGCCGATCCCCTACGTGGAACCGGAGGACATCAGCGAAGCCGTGCTGTTCCTCGCCTCGGACGCGGCACGCTACATCACCGGACAGCAGCTGCGCGTCGACGGCGGCGGCTTCCTCAAGGTCAAGCCTTGGTCGGGCGCGTGATGGCATTGTGGCCAATCAATCTGCCCCACAACGGCACTGGAGCAACACGGTGAACGACGGCCACTCCCCAGACATGCCCAGGGATATTCAATGTCGCCTTTACGCGCTGATGGTCCTGATGAAGGCGGCCGACGACCGGCTGTCCAAGGTCTACGCCGGACTGGCCACCGGAGCCACCCACTCGCAGAGCCTGGAGGCGTGGTTCATGCACATCCCCGGGATGAAGGTGATCGTGCCCTCCACCCCGCGCGACGGGAAAGGCCTACTGACGGCGGCGATCTTCGACGAGGACCCCTGCCTGTTCATCGAGACGATTCGGCTGCAGAGCAAGAAGGGACCCGTCCCTGTCGAACCTGGATTCTCAATTCCGCTCGGCCTGGCCGACATCAAGCGGCCGGGCACCGACGTGAGCTTGATCAGTTACGGACGTAGCGTGCACGATGCACTTGCCGCGGCCGCCACACTGCAGGAGCAGGGGGTGAGTGCCGAAGTCGTCGATCTGCGCACCCTGGTGCCACTCGACGTCGAGACTATCGTCGAATCCGTCCGGCGTACCCGACGAGCGGTAATCGTCCACGACGCGGTCCAATTCGCCGGGCCCGGAGCAGAGATCGCCGCGATCCTACAATCCGAACTGTTCCGCGAGCTGGCCGCGCCCATCGAACGGGTCGGCGCCCGGTTCGTCCCCAACCCGGCCGCCGCCGCGCTCGAGGCGCAGGTGTATCCGTCGCCGGCGCGCATTGTCGAGGCTGCCCAGCGGACCTTGGATAAGGCGCGAGCGCATGGCTGACTTCATTATTCGCATTCCCCGGGTGTCGGTGGCCGTCTCGGAAGCCGAGCTCACCGGCCTTCTCGTCGACGCCGGCCAGCAGGTCGAAGAGCGCACGCCGATCTACGTGATCGCCACAGAGAAGGTGGAACAGGAGATCGAAGCCGGCGCGTCGGGCACCGTGCGGTGGACGGGCCAGGTCGGGACCAGCTACGACATCGGCGCCGAAATCGGCGTCATCACCTCGTAACGAAAGGTAAGGACGGATATATGGATCTCAACGAGACGCGCGAGAGAATCATCTACGAAAAAGAAGGTCCCATCGCCCGCGTCACGCTGAACTGGCCCGAGAAGGCCAACGCCCAGGATCAGAAGCTGGCCGAAGAAGTCGACGCCGCGCTGCTGGACGCCGACCGCGACTACGACATCAAGGTGCTGATCCTGAAGGCCAACGGCAAGGGCTTCTGCTCGGGACACGCGATCGGCAACAATGCAGTCGACTACCCGGCGTTCGTCGAGGGCGCAAAGGTCATGGGCACGCCCTGGAAACCGCAGACCGACCTGTTCGTCAAGCCGATCCTGAACCTGTGGGAGTTCTCCAAGCCGACGATCGCGCAGGTGCACGGTTACTGCGTCGGCGGGGGTACCCACTACGGGCTGACCACCGATATCGTCATCGCGTCGGAGGATGCGTACTTCTCCTACCCGCCGCTGCAGGGCTTCGGCATGCCTTCCGGTGAATGCTCGATCGAGCCATGGGTTTTCATGAACTGGCGCCGCGCGGCGTACTACCTGTACCTCGCCGAGGTCATCGACGCCAAGAGGGCGCTGGAGGTCGGTCTGGTCAACGAGGTGGTTCCGCTCGAGAAACTCAACGACCGCGTCGAGGCGATCGCCCGGCATATCGCCCAGGCGCCGATGACGACGCTGCTGGCGACCAAGGCCAACCTGAAGCGGGCCTGGGAGCTGATGGGCATGCGGGTGCACTGGCAGAGTTCCAACGACCTCGTCGCGCTCGCGTCAATGAGCAAGGATGTGCAGGAGTTGATTCAGCAGGTCTTCAAAGATCGGGTGTTGCCGTCGGAGATGGCCAAACGTCAGGCCGCCGCAGCCGCATCGACCGACGGCGCCGCCACGTAGGTCCGCGGTGAACATCGCCGACCACGCGATCACAGCCGCCCAGTCGCCGGCCTTGATAATGTCCGACGGCGGCACAATGTCGTTCGGCGAGTTGCATGCCCGCAGCCAACGGGTCGCCGCCGTGCTGCATGCCGCGGGGCTGCGCCGCGGCGACGGCGTGGCCATGGTCTTACCGAACCGGCCCGAATTCTTCGAAATCACCTGGGGTTGTCAACTTTCCGGTCTCTACTACACCGCCGTCAACACGCACTTCACCCCCGACGAAGTCGCATACGTCATTGACGACTCCGATGCAAAGGCGGTGTTCGTCGACGCCACGATGCCCGACCTCGCCGCGCACGTCCGCGACGTCAACACGCGTGTCGACCTCCGCTTAGTCGTCGGGGCCACGCTGCCCGGATGGTGCGGGTATGAGGACGCCCTGGCGACCGCGGGTGATCCGCCGTCGCCGGCGGACGGATCGGAGATGCTCTACTCGTCAGGCACTACCGGACGGCCCAAGGCGGTCCGCCGACCGCTTCCGGCCGACGGCAACGGCTCATGGGCCCAGGCGGTGTTGGAGATGGCACTCACCCACCGCTACGGGATGAGCCAGTCCAGCGTGTACCTCTCCCCTGCGCCGCTCTACCACGCCGCCGGCGTGAACTACACCATGGCGGTCAACCGGGTGGGTGCGGCATCGATCATCATGCGCAGGTTCGACGCCGAGACCGTGCTCCAGCTGATCGAGACCCACCGGGTGACCCACGCCCAGTTCGTGCCAACGATGTTCGTGCGGATGCTCAAGCTGCCCGACGCGGTCCGGGAAAAATATGACGTCTCGAGTCTGCGGTGCGTGATTCACGCGGCCGCCCCCTGCCCGGCGGACGTCAAGCACCGGATGATGCAGTGGTTCGGGCCGATCATTCACGAATATTACGGAGGCACGGAGGGATTCGCAGGAACCACGATCGGCCCGGAGGAATGGCTGGCCCATCCCGGGTCGGTGGGCAAACCGATGTCGCCGGTGCATGTGATCGGAGACGACGGGAACGAGGTTCCCGCCGGTGCACCCGGCGAGCTCTATTTCGAAGGTGGACCCGATTTCGAGTACTTCAAGGCTCCTGCCAAGACGGCGTCGGTGTCCAACGAACGCGGGTGGCGCTCCCTGGGAGACATCGGGTACGTCGATGAGGACGGGTACCTGTACCTCACCGACCGCTCGACGTTCATGATCGTCTCCGGTGGGGTGAACATCTACCCCCAAGAGGTAGAGAACCTCCTGGTGATGCATCCCAAACTCGTCGATGCAGCGGTGTTCGGCGTTCCCAACGACGAGTTCGGTGAGGAGGTCAGGGCCGTCGTGCAACCGGTCGACGATGTCGTACCCGGACCTGACCTGGAGGCCGAGCTCATCGAGTACTGCCGCGCTCACCTGGCGGGCTACAAGTGCCCGCGCACGGTCGAATTCGATCCGGAGTTGCCCCGAGACCCGAACGGAAAGCTCTACAAGAGACGCATCCGCGAACGTTACTGGCAGGGGCGGGCGTCGCGAATCGTGTGAAGGGAAACGGCGAGATGGCGGTAGAGATGGGTTCGGTGCGGACCGATGTGAACTGGGCACCGCTACCGGTGCCGTGGGCTGTTCAGACCGCCGATCGGATTCCCAAGCAGCGGTACTACGACCCGGAGTTCTACGCCCTCGAGGCAGAGATGTTCTGGCCGCGCGTGTGGCAAATGGCATGCCGGCTCGAGGAGATTCCCATGCCGGGCGATTTCGTCGAGTACGAGATCCTCGACCAGTCGATCATCGTGGTGCGGCTCGACAGCGAAACCGTCCGGGCTTACCACAACGCATGCCGCCATCGCGGGGTAAAGCTGGTGGAAGGCAACGGATCCCGGCGGACTTTCGTCTGCCCCTTCCATGGGTGGTGCTGGAGTACCGACGGACACAACACGTTGGTGGCACGGCCCGAGGCGTTCTCCGCGGAGAACCTGTCTCCTGAGGATCTTCAACTCGTCTCGGTCCGATGTGAGCTGTGGGGCGGATGTGCGTGGATCAACCCCGACGACGGGGCCCGCGCACTACGCGAATGCCTGGAGCCGTTTGCATCGATTTACGACGCCTGGAAGGTGGAATCACTGCGCGTCGAGTGGTGGCAGTCGTGTCGACTTCCGGTGAACTGGAAGCTGGCGACCGCGGCATTCATGGAGGGCTACCACGTCCCGCAGACCCACCCCCAACTGCTGCCGTCCGCACAGCGCGGCGGCCCGTCCAAGGTGCACCCTGTCATCGCGAACAGCCTGTACTTCATGCGCACTCTCGGCACCGGCATGGGCGGCATGACCCACGAGAACGACATCAGGATCGCCGAGGGCCTGCAGAACATCGAGCTGCCATCCGACCCGGCCGAAGCGATGGGCTCCTGGCGCAGCGCCGTCAACGACGCGGTCGTCAGCTGGCATCGGGCCCGGGGCAGCGAAATGCCCGACCTCAACGAGCTGGTCCGTCGCGGGATCACCGACGCCATCGGGTTCTGTTTCCCGCACTACTTCCTGCTGCCCACCTACAGCAGCGCGTCGTCGTACCGCATCCGTCCGCTGGGACCCGAGGACACGCTGTTCGAAATCTGGTCTCTCACCAGGCTTCCCTCGGATGCTTCTTTGGGCAAGCCCACACCACCGCAGCCCATGGCGCCTGACGACCCGCGCTGGCCACCGATCCCCGCGCAGGATTTCTCCAACTTGCCCAGACAGCAGAAAGGCCTGCACTCCAGGGGATTTGAATACATGCGCCTGTCCGACCAGATCGAAGGGCTGATCTCGAACTTCGAACGCGTCATCGACGGGTTCCTGGCCGGCCTGCCACGCGACACGCTGGTACCCGCGATCCAGAAGACCAACACCACCATCGACGTGCCGGTCGCCGATTTGGGATTCAGCGCGGAGGAACGATGACAACCCGATGGGACCGCTCCGTCGACCTGGTCATCGCGGGCAGCGGCGGGGGTGGCATGGTCGCCGGGCTGGCCGCCCTCGACTGTGGGCTCGAGCCGCTGATCATCGAGAAGCAGGCGCTGGTCGGCGGTTCGACGGGGCTGTCGGGAGGTATCGTCTGGCTGCCGAACAACCCATTGATGCGGGCTGACGGCATCGCCGACTCGCACGAAGACGGCCTGGCCTACCTCACCGACGTGGTCGGCGACGTCGGTGCGCCTTCCTCGCCCGAGCGCCGCGAAATGTTTCTCACCGCGGGCTACGAGATGATCAATTTCCTGATCCGCAAGGGCGTTCGGCTGATCCGCTGCGCCGGCTGGAGTGACTACTACCCGAACCACAAGGGCGGCAACGAGTCCGGCCGCGCCGTCGAGGGGATTCCGTTCGACGCCGCGGAGTTGGGCGGCTGGCGCGACAAGGTGCAGCCGCCGCTGGCCAAAAACTACGGGTTCGTGGTGCTGACCAACGAGCTACGCTCCGTTCAATATTTCAACCGTTCGCCGGGCGCGTTCGCCGTGGCCGGCCGGGTTTTCCTGCGCACCGCGGCGGCGCGAGTCCTGCGGCGTCAGATCCTCACCAACGGCGCCTCACTCATCGCTCAGATGCTGAAGGTGCTGATCGACCTTGCCGACGGTCACCCTCCGCTGTGGACGAATGCCGCGATGCAAGATCTCATCGTCGAAGACGGCCGGGTGGCCGGGGTCCGCATCGGCCACGGCAGCACATCGCTGAACGTCGAGGCACGCAAGGGAGTCCTGCTGGCCGCCGGCGGCTTCGGCCACAACAAGGAGATGCGTCGCCGTTACAGCGGTGACCAACCCAATGAAGCGCAGTGGTCGATCGCCAACGCCGGCGACACCGGCGAGGTGCTGCAGGCGGCGATGCGGCTGGGCGCGAAAACCGATCTGCTGGACGAAGCGTGGTGGCTACCTTCGGTTTTCATCGCCAACGGCGGTGCCGCTGCCGCATCGCTCGGCTCGGGACGGCAACGGCCCGGCGCCATCTACGTCGACTCGACCGGGCGGCGGTTCTGCAACGAGTCGAACTCCTATGTCGAGGTCGGCAAGGCAATGTACGCGAACAAGGCGGTGCCGTGCTGGATGATCTTCGACGACGGTTACGTGCGCAGATACGTCACCAGCACCAGCCCTCTGAAGCCTCTGAAACGGAACCGGCAGCTGCCGCCCGCGCTGATCGAAACCGGTGCGGTCAAACGCGGCGACACGATCGCCGGCCTCGCCCGCCAACTCGATCTTCCCGCCGACGAGTTAGCGCGAACGATCCAGCGGTTCAACCAGTTCGCCGCCAAAGGCCTGGACCCCGACTTCGGGCGGGGCCAGTCGGCGTACAACGACTGCCTCGGCGACCCCGGGTATCGGCCCAACGCCGCCATCGGCCCGCTCAACCGGGCGCCGTACTACGCGACGCGGGTGTTCCCGGCGGACGTCGGGACATGCGGGGGCGTGATCACCAACGAGCACGCACAGGTCCTGGACGAGCAGGACCGGGTAATCGAGGGTTTGTACGCGACCGGCAACACCACCGCGACGGTAATGGGCCGAACGTATCCGGGCGCCGGTGCCAGCATCGCCAGCTCGATGGTGTTCGGCTACGTCGCCGCCCGGCACGCCGCCGGCCGCAAAGTCGCCGGCGAGATGAGTCGCTAGCGCGGCATCAGCCCCGCCCCCGTCTCTGCCGAGCGTGACGCTGCAGTCGCGCTCGGCGTCGAACGTGACTGCAGCGTCACGTTGGCGGGGCGCCTGGCTCGTCGCGCCCGACAAATTCACGAGGCTTCATACCTGACTGCATGAGCTCGGCCCGCCGAGCCTGGACATCAGAGGCAGCGCCGACCATGTTCGTCAGGATGTGGCTGACCTGCAGGTGCACCCGCATGCCCATCAATTCCCAGGCGCGCTTGACGTTGTTCTTCACCGCCATCAGCGTGGTCAACGGGATTTGAGCGATCTTGCGTGCCATCTCCTCGACGACATCTTCGAGCTCTTCGCGCGGCACCACCCTATTGAGCAGACCCCAGTCGAGGGCTTGCTGCGCGGACAGCGTCGGCGCCAGCAGCAGCCAGTCCATGGTGCGGTGCCAGTTCATCATCAACCACGGCTCGATCATGGTGTGCCCGCCGGGCTCCCCGAGGCTCTGGGCAAGCGGCATCTGAAAATACGCGTCCTGGGACGCGACGCTGAAGTCGGTCAGCAGCCCGAGATAGATCCCCCCTCCCACGCAATAGCCGTGGATTTGGGAGATCGTCGGCTTGGGGAATTCCCACAAATACAGTGTTGGCCAAAGGAATAGGTCGGCAGTGCCTTTGTACAAATCCTCGAACGTGTCCCCGAAGTCCGGATAAGGGTTTTCGTCGGGTCCCCAGCGAGCCACGTGCCCTCCGCAGAAGCCCGCGCCGTTGGCCTTGAGAATGACGACCTTGATCTCCTTATCCCGGTCGGCGTCGTGCAGGCAACTGTCGACTTCGGTGACCAGGACCGAATCCTTGGTGTTGGCCTTGTCGACTCGATTCAGGATGATCCGCGCAATCGGCGGTTCGCGTTCATAGATGACCGCTTCAAGGACGCGCCGCTCCATGTGCGTGACATTACCGGACGCCGGAACATGGAACGTCGAAATGCCACCGCGAGCTGAGCTTGAAGGACGGCCGGCGCTTGGGCCGCCTGGCACACGCGTGACCAACGTGCCTGATAGCCAAAGGTATTCAGCTTCAGCAGCCGACGCGAAGAGCTAGAAGCCGGGCCGTCCGGCGCGTGCCAAAAGCCAAGCGTAGCCCTCGCCTTCACCGGCGGCGATCAAATCGAGTTCGGCGAAGGCGACGGGTAGCTCGCCGGCCACCGCGCGGAACGGCCCCGGGGCTGCTCCCACTTCGCTGAGCACGGCTACCGCCAGCAGCCCGCCCGGTGCCAGGCGCCCAATGATCGCTTGGTCGAGGCGGCGGTCGCGGAACTTGTGGCACAGGATCACATCGGCGGGCGGCCCGGCCGGCAGACCGCCATCGAAATCGACGACGTCGAAGCGGCAGCGATCGGTGACCTCGCAGCGCTGGGCCAGATCCCGGGCCTGGTTGACTGCCACCGGCGAGATATCCAACCCCAAGACCTCCAGCCCCCGTAACGCCAGCCACACCGCACCGACTCCCTGTCCGCAGGCGAGATCGAGAGCCCTTCCCGCGGCGGGAAATACGTCCACATGGGGTGCCAGGATGTCAGGCGGCCCAACCGCAGTCAGCAGCGGCGGTCCCTTGGTCGTGTATCGCTCGTCCCAGCGAAGCCGGTCCGCCTCGGCCATAGGCGCCACTCTAGAACCAATCCCCGCCCGTGGCAGCGTCAGCCGATCGGCTGGGATGAAGTTGTCGGCCGGTAAATGCCGTTTCTACACTGGACGGGTGTCTACAGATGCGGCTTCTCCGGTCGTTGCGGGCAGAACCAGCAGCGCCGGCGCACCTCGACGGTCGGACCGTCGGCGGGGGCAGACGATTCGCAAAGTCCTCGATGCCGGATTGGCGGAGCTGCGCGAATCCTCGTACGCAAACCTGACGATGCGCGCGGTTGCGACTCGCGCCGGAGTATCGCCGGCCAGCGCCTACACCTACTTTCCGTCGAAAAACGCGCTGGTGGCGGCGGTGTACCTGCGCTTTCTGCGCAACCTTCCGCTGCATACCGATGTCAACGACACGACCAAGACCCGGGTCAGCGCAACCATGCGGGATATGGCTGTGGTGGTCGCCGATGAGCGCGAGCTGAGCACGGCCTGCGGCGCAGCCCTGATGGCCGACGATCCGGCGGTCAAACCACTTCGGGAACAGATCGGGGAGGAGGTGTCCAGACGGATCGGGGCTGCCCTGGGTCCGGGTTGGCCCCCTACGGTGAAGTCCACCCTGCAGATGACCTTCGCCGGTGCGCTGATGACAGCCCGTTTCGTCAGCTTTCAGGAGATTGCCGGACAACTCGACGAGGCCGTCGACCTTATTCTGGGGGCATCGGCGGCTTAATAGACCGCGCGAAAGCGCAACTGGCGACACGTTTCCCGAGTGACAGCGTCGGTAGTCGCACTTTCGCGGCCAAGCTAGACCGCCGTCAGCTGCCGGGACGGGAGACCCGCACGCAGGAACTGGCCAAACCTGCGCTTACCCAGCGCAGGCGATGCATTGCCCGCACTGAACGTGAGTTGCCCAGAAACCAACACAGCGCTCACAGTGTCGTCGTTGCGGTTGACCATCCGCGACAGCCCGCCGTAGGACTCCACCGGGTGCTCGGCATAGCGGTCGAGAGAATCGTCGAGTTTGTCGGGATTGATCACGACGATGTCGGCCCGGTCGCCTTCACGCAGGGTGCCGGCGTCGATGTCGTACCAGGACCCGAGTTCGCCGGTGAGCCGGTGCACGGCGCGCTCTATCGACATGAAGGGCGCACCCTGCTTCTCGGCGTCGTGCACGTGCCGCAGCAGTCGTAGCCCGGAGTTGTAGAAGGCCATGTTGCGAAGGTGTGCGCCTGCGTCCGAGAACCCCATCTGGACCCCTGCACTTTGCGCCAGCTTTTTGAGCAACTCCGGGCGGTGGTTGGAGATCGTGGTACGCCAACGCAGCTTTTCACCGTACTCCACCACCAGATCGAGAAAGGTGTCGACGGGATGCAGGCCGCCACGGTCAAGACCCACTTGCCCGAATGACTTACCGACGACCGATTGGTCGGGGCAGGACACGATCTCGGCATCGAAGAAGTCGCGGTGCCACACCCGCGGTCCAAATCTCTGGTCGTAGTCTTTGCGGAACCAGCGGCGATACTCTTTGTCGCGCATCAGCGCATTGCGGTCGATCTCGCTCTGCAGGTGCAGTGCCGCTGCGCCAGCACCGAATTCCTCGAAGATCACCAACGAAATCCCGTCGGCGTAGAGCTGGAACGGTACCGGCAGATGCTGCCAGCGGAAATCACCGCCGAGGGCGTTGACGAGCCGTGCCAGCTGGTCCATCACATGAATCACGGGCGGTATGGCCTTGATGTCGGCGGCCGACAACAAGCTGGTCTTCAACCGGCGGCGACCAACCCCGAGTGACGTCACCAACTGCGACAGCACCGACAGTGGATTCTTGATGTCCGGCCCCGACTGCAAGATCTTGTTGCGCCGCCGCAAAATTGCGTTCAAGCGGCGCAGTTCGCTGGACGTGGCGTACGTCGACGGCAGGGTGCGCGACCTGCAGACCTCGCCGTCGAGCTTGTCGAATAGCAGCTGCTGCGAGGACATCCCGACGAATCCTTCGTCGAGTGCCTCGTTCAGCATCGACTCCATCCGCGCCAGTTCCGCCGGCGACGGCCGGACATCCGTGCGCGTCGCCCGGTCCAGGCCCATCGTCGCCGCGCGCATGTCCGAATGGCCGATGAATGCGGCAAGGTTGGGACCCAAGTTCCGCCGCTCGAGTTCGGCCACGTACTCCTTGGGATTACTCCATGAGCGCGCTTCGTCGAGCTGTTCGACGACATAACGCCGCGGGATTGCTTCCACGCGGCCGAAGATGTCGCCCGCGTCGACACTGTCCAGATAGACCGTGGAGAGCGAACAAGATCCCAGCAGCACCGTCGTCACCCCATGTCGCAGCGACTCAGAAAGTTCTGGCTCACAAAGTGTTTCGATGTCGTAATGGGTATGAATGTCAATCATGCCGGGAATCACCCACTGTCCGGTCGCGTCGATGACGTCGGCGCTCGTGGTGTCGAGTGGTCGGGGACTGATGGTGGCGACACGGCCGTCGCGCACGCCAACATTTCTCAGGGCTGACGGTGCACCAGTTCCATCGAACCAGCGGCCGTTGGTGATCACCGTGTCGTACTGCATTATTCGGCCCTCCCGCTCTGCCGGACGCTCAGCGAGCCGTCGAGGTCCACGGATCCTCGAGGGTGCGCGTGGTTGTGGGTGATGTGATTACCGACCACCGGTGACAGGTGCTGAGCAGCAGCTCGTTCTCGCGTCGCATGCCGTGTCTCGCCGACTCGGCGCTGCTCTTGTGCTGCGTTCGCATCCGTCTGCCTCCAGGTTTCCCGAGAGCATACATAATCCATATTGTGTCTCGTCGCGGTCAGCCGAGCCCGGCGGTGAGTGACCCAGTTGTCGTGCGTCGGCCTGTCGAACTGCGTCGCACGGCAGGTTTCGCCGGCTCGATTGCCTTCCGCTAAGCGCTATGATCCTCCCGTGGGCATCACCGACTACGCCTTCGCCGTTGGTTGATCATGCGCAGTCACGGGTGGGCAGGGAATACGCCCTCCTCCGACGAGGAGGCGATCGAGCGCATCCTTGACGCCGCCGACAAGATCATCGGCGAACGCGGGTCGGCGATGCGGTTGGCCGACGTGGCGCGGGCACTCGGTGTGACACGACAGACGGTCTACCGGTACTTTCCCGGAACCGAGGCATTGCTGGTGGCAACCGCCATGCGGTCGGCTGACGGCTTTCTCGATCATCTCGCGACCCATGTCAAAGGTGTGACCGACCCGGTCGTGGCGGTGACCGAAGGAGTAGCGTTCGCTGTTGAGCAGCTGGCCCCCGACAACCAGGTCGAATTCGTGCTCAATCAGCGCCATCGCGGCGGCCGGACGGTCTCGATCATGTCGGATACCGCGCTGGCCTTCGGGCGGTCGATGCTGCATCGCTTCGAAATCGACTGGGAACAACATGGTTTCGACGAAGCAGGTCTGGACGAGCTCAACGAATTCTGCCTGCGGGTGCTGCACTCTTTCCTCGCCGACCCGGGCCGGCCGCCCCGCAGCGGTGCCGATCTGCGGCGCTATCTCACCCGCTGGATTGGACCGGCGATCGCCTATCCGCAGATGGTCCGCGCGATGGACGCGCTTCGGGGACTCGAGCCGCCGCGAGCGCGTCGGCGCCCGTCCAAAGCATCCTGATAGGAAAATAATCAGGACATCGCGATCGGAGTCTCGGTGACGGGAAACATCCAGTCGTCCCAGTCGGTTGATCCGTTCCCCGAGTTCGGCGATCCTCAACAAGCCGACGTTGACGAAGACCGACAAAGGAGCAGACGTGGCGGGTCTGGGACAAATCGCGCTGAATAGTGCACCTGTTTTTGGTGGCGTAATGCTGGCCGTCGCTGCCGGGCAATTCAAAGGCCCGGACTACCGCGGCCTGATCAAACAAGACATGGACCTGCTCGACCGGCTCCCGCCGGAGGCCGGCAAAAGACGCGCCGCCCTGCAACGCACCATCGACGCGCGTATCGATGACCTGGTCGACGCGGCGGACCGGAGTCGGGCGTTGCGGAAGGCCGCACTGTCCTACCAGGGCAATTGGCGGGACGCGGTGCTCCTGCTCTGTGTGCTGTTGTTCACCATTATCTGGTGGGACGTCAACCACAGCAGGAGCAACTGGCTGCCGATGTTCATCTTGCTGATCGTGCTGTCGGTGGTGACCGCCGCCTACGCATTCCGCGGCGCGCTGCGCGCCGCCAGTTCGTCCATCCACAAGCAGCGAGGCGACGCGCGGCAGGCGTCGCCGGACGCGTAACGCGCGGCCGCTGTCGAGGTGTGACAAAATCGCGCTGTGAATGCGCGTCCCCTCGCTAGTCTGGTTTGTGCTGCGGTGGTGCTGTTTTGGGTGCCGCTGATCGCACCGGTCCCGTCCGCGTCCGCCGAGCCGTGCCCCGATGTCGAGGTGATATTCGCCCGAGGTACCACGGAGCCCCCCGGCGTCGGCCGCGTTGGCCAGAATTTCGTGGATTCGCTGCGCTCACATGTCGGCACGAAGTCACTGGGTGTGTATCCGGTCAACTATCCGGCCAGCACAGACTTTCCCACCGCCGTCGACGGCATCACCGACGCGGGCACACACGTTGAGCGCATGGCGGTAACGTGCCCCAACACCAAGATGGTGCTGGGGGGATACTCCCAGGGCGCGGCCGTGATGGGCTTCGTCACTGAGAGTGCGGTGCCGGATGGGGCTCAACTCGTACAGGCACTGCAGCCCATGCCGCCCGAGGTCTCCAGCCACGTGGCCGCGGTCGCTCTCTTCGGAAAGCCGTCAACCCAGTTCATGAGCATCATCAACGAGCCGCCGGTAACAGTCGGCCCGCTGTACGCGCCGAAAACCATCGAGTTGTGCGTCCCCGGCGATCCGGTCTGTTCTAGCGCGGACAACCCCGCCGCGCACCGGCAGTATGTCGAGGCGGGGATGGTTGATCAAGCAGCTGATTTCACTGCGAGTCATCTCTCGTCGGGCACCTGAGCTAACTGCCGACGTGGGCCCGGGACGCCTGCGGCAACCCTCAACGTCGCGCTCAACAGGCGCGCGGCTGCGGTCTGGATTCTTATCTCAGCAATGGCGCCAACAGGCAAAGCAGCCCGAACTCGGGGTCTGGTAGGTGGCCCTCGGCCGACTCTTCAACGGTCAGGGTCATTGGAGTGGAAACATTCAGGAGAACGCATCCTGCGATCGAAATTGAGGAGGCCAGGTGGCGGCGGATGGGCATCCTGCGCCGATCGGGGACCTCGGAAGTGTGGCCTTCGACGTTGCCGACCGATTGGCGATCATCAACTTGTTTGGCGCTTACGCCTACACCTACGACGAAAACCGGCTCGATGAGTTTCGTGCTTTGTTCACCGAGTCTCCAGAGCTTGCTTTGCTGCACGATGGCGACGCCCTGTCGGAGGACATCGACACGGTCATGCGTCTGCTCGCAGCCAGGAAAGAGGCGTTCAAGGCCGAACACAACCAACGGCGCCATGCGCTGAACTCGTGCTGGTTTTCCGGCCAAACTGCCAGCGAAGCGACCGGGCACTGCTACGTCCAAGTTTTCGCCATCAGGGACGGCGGCCCACCCATCGCGGACCTGACCGGTTGTTACGACTTCACCGCCGTCAAGCGGCAGGGTAGGTGGCGGTTCAGCCGGTGGGTGGTGGCCATCGACCAGGCACCACCGCGCGCCGGCGGGTGAACGGCGAAGCGGGGCCCGGCTCAGGTCTCGAGAACGTCGAGGGCGGCGTCGATGTCGGGGACAATGGTCGGACCGTAACTGTGCACCAGCTGCCCCAGTGCGCGGGCGATATGCGGACCGACGGCGCCGGCAGCGAGGACTTCCTCGGCGAGGACGATGCCGTTCACCAGGTGGTCAGCCCTCAGACGGCCGTCGGCGGCGAGTTCGTACCGCCAGTCGCCGATCTGGATCCGCTCCGGCTGCGACCGGAAAAAGCCCCGCCGCGCCGGAATGAGAATCACCCCCGGCACACCGCAAAAGACCCTGACCACCAACCCGACTCCCCCGGGTCCGGCCAAGGCCGCCCCAACCGCGCGACTGACCCGGTTGGGGTCGAAGCTCGTCATCAATCACTCATGGGCAGGACGAACGATGGGATCAGCGTCTGCGCCTCCCCGCTGCGGCGCACGGCCGTTCCCGCCACGTAGAACTCGACCGTGTGATGCCCCCAGGCATAGTTCGAGATGGCAAAATGCACCCCGACGACGCCGTTTCCGCCGTCGCGCTCGGCTTCACTCTGCATGCGCGACATTGCCAGCTCCCGAGCTTGGTAGTTGCCCTGCGTCCATTGAGGCATCTCCGCGTTACGCCCGACCTGGCTGAGTGTTCGCAGGAACCCTTGTACGCCAACGTGAAAGACGCAATTTCCCATCACGAATGCGACCGGGATGTACCCGGATCGCAAGAGGGTCGTCAGATCCTGACCGGACAGGTGGCTGGTGAACGCCTGCCCGTTGGGGCGGCGATACGTCCCCGGCTTCTCGGTGTATCGCACCGCAGTACCGACGGCAATGAACTCGAGGTGTTCTCCCTCGCCCTGATGGCGCCATTCCAGACGGACACCGACCACTCCGTCCGCGCCCAGCGAATCGGCCTCGGCCTGCATCCGCGACATCGCATTCCAGCGCGCGTGGTAGGTTGCCTCGGTCAGCACGGGCAGCTCCGATTGCTGCTTGATTCCAGTGAACTGGTAGCCCACGTGGTAGACGGAAACGCCCATCACAAGTTCGATCGGTTCAAATCCGGCCCCATGTAGCAGGGCGAATTCGTTGATCGACAGGTCAGACGTGAATACCTTGCCGGCGTGCGACAGCCGTTCGCTGGCAACTGGGTCGAGCGGATTCGGTTGCATTGTCGAACACCCTTCTGCGGCTCCTGGACAGCCTAGGCTACGGGGACGTACGGCGGCCGGGAGAAACAAGTCGGCGCACACCGAGTCGTTGGTTAAGCCTGACCAATGCGCAACACTGCCGCAGATAACTACCTCCCGGCTTTTGCCGAACAGTAAAAAGAAGCAATGTCCCGGGCCCTCTCGATGCTGGCTCGATCACGGGCGTCAACCCGCACCAGTGTGGCGGCGACGGTGATAGTGGTCGCCTATGGTGCAGCGCCGGCGCCGATCACCGTGTGCAGGTCCTCGACCGACCACGGTTCGGTGTGGCGGTGATCGCGGTACCCCAGCACCCGCGGCGTTGGCTTGTCGAAACAGCCGACGAATCCGCCTGCGGCAACAAAGATTTGACCAGTTACGTCACGCGCTAAGTCGCTGGCGAGATAGGCGTAGATCGGGGCCACGAAGGCAGCCGGGGCGCTATCCAATGAGGCTCGCATCGTCATCTCGTCGAGCAACCCGCGCCGGTGCAGATCCTCGATGTGTTTTTCGTACTCGACGCCGGTGGAGAGCCGTGTTCTCGCGCCGGGGCACACGACGTTGGCGCGCACGCCGTAGCCCTTCAGTTCGGCGGCGATGGCCATCGTCAGTCCGTTGACGGCGCCTTTGCCCGCGGGGTAGCCGGTGCCGCCGTAGTCGCCGAGGAACGCCACCGAGCTGGTGTTGATGATGGCCCCGTGCCCCTGCGAGGCCATCACACGGGCGGCGGCCCGGCAGGTGTGAAACGCCGTACCGAGGTGGGCATTGATCAGACGGTCGAATTCTTCCGGCGAAATGTTGAGGATGGACGAACCGGGCGGCTCAGCGACTCCGGCGCAGTTGATCAGGGTGTCTAACCGCCCGAACACGTTCATGCATTCGTCGACGAGCGCGCGGGCGATCCCCTCTTCATCGGCAGCTCCGACCACGGCGCTGGCGCGCCCGCCTGCCGCCGTGATTGCCGAGACGGTCTCCTGCACAGCTTGCTCATCACGTCCGTTGATGACGACGCCGGCGCCGAGGCTGCAGAGCAGTTCGGCGACCGCGCGTCCGATTCCACGGCTGCCACCGGAGATCACCGCGCCGCGTCCGGCCAGCAGACTCTGGCCGCTCATCGGCACAAGCACCGGAATATGTTGCAGGCGCGGCGTTCTCGACGCGGACGGAGAGCAGGCGGCTCGGCGCGGGTCGCAGACATGAGCCGAACAGTACCTACCGCACAGGTAAATGAGAACTTAAGCCGAAACACTCCCCCCGGCGCAGTCGTCAGCGTGCTTCAGCAACATCTACCAACTCGGTGTCCATCTGGTCGATACCTCCCTTTCCGCTGCTGACCGACGGCTCGGTCATCGTTTGCCGCCGGTGATGCCCGGGCAGCAGCAATCGCCGCAATCGCCGACCTTGACGGGATCGCGAGGCCATTGCCACCAGCGATGGCGGCGCTGGACTGGCGCACTGGGAGTTTGCGGCTGCGTAGATTAACAATTTCGGCGAGGGCGACACCCACCCTGATAGCGCAGGTTAACGTGGATTACTGCTAAACGATCGGAGCTGGACCGGCCAGCAGTGACGATTTGCCAACGCGTCTCAGTGAGCTGGCGCAAGGATGATGAACCGGTTCCCGGGCCGACTCCACGTGAGATCGCGGGTTGCGGCGATGAAGCGTATAGTCACCACTGAAGTCCGTTATGGACCTGTCGCCGTTTAGCTCAAAGCGGCCAGTCAGCCGCACGGCTGCTGGGCTTGGTATTGCTCCGGCGAAAAATCCTGAGTCACCTCTCTTTCGCAGCGCGTGCGCTTTGGGTAAACGACCCGTCCATGCGGATACGGGTGCAGCGGAGGCGACTATGCGCAACGACCGCGATCTCTCGCTGCACACGACCCGGAGGAAGTGTGCCAGCAATGCAAACCTGTTCGTGCGCTTATGTTTACCCGATTCGTCGGGTGCATAGGAGGCGCTTTAGCCGATGACCAACGTAATAGCTCCACCCCGTTCTACTCACTCTGCCGGCACGCAATCCGACGATTCCTACGACGACGTTGTCGAAATGTTCGTAGCGCTGCGCCAGATGCCGGCAGAATCGTACGAGTACAGCCGGCAACGCGAACGTATCGTGGCCCGATGCCTACCCCTGGCGGACCATGTGGCCAGCCACTTCGCCCGCCGCGGAGAAGGTCTCGACGACTTGACGCAGGTGGCCCGGGTTGGCCTGATGAACGCAGTCAACCGATTCGACCCCGACAAGGGACCCAGCTTCATCGGATTCGCGGTTCCCACCATGATGGGCGAGGTTCGCCGTTACTTTCGCGACTACAGCTGGGGTATGCGTGTGCCGCGTCGGTTGCGTGAGTTACACGTCCAAATCAGCAGGACCGCAGGAGATTTAGCCCAGAAGCTGGGAGGTGCGCCGACGGCCGGCGAGCTGTCTGCGGTGCTCGAAGTCCCCCGCGAGGAGATCATCGAGTGCCTCATCGCCGGCGACGCCTATCGGCTCGATTCCCTGGACGCACCCCTGGGTGCCGACAGCTCGGGCAGCTCGCCCCGGCTGGTGGCTGACGCGGTCGGTGGCATCGATCCACAAATCGAGCACATCACCAACCGGGAAGCGGTGCGGGCGCTGGTAGCCGCACTCCCCCGCCGCGAACGTGACGTTCTGCGCATGCGATTCTTCGAATCGATGACCCAAAGCCAGATCGCGGAGCGGATCGGAGTATCGCAGATGCAGGTCTCGCGCATCCTGGCTAACACTCTGCGCAGCCTGCGCGACCAGCTGGAGTAAGCCCCTTCGTCACCACCCGGGGTTTCGGTGACAAGTCCAATGCCGCGCCCGCAAAGCGATGTACTGTGCGAGTCGGAACAAACCCGACTGTAACGCCAGAAGTCGCCGGGAAGGGAGTGCGCTGCGATGAGGGTTTCTCGGATAGTGGTCGCGGGCGTCGCGGTGGCGACCGCGCTGACGGTATCGGTGGCCGGCTGCGGTGGTAAGCCGAAGTCATCGACCTCAACGTCCGCATCGGCCACCTCGGCCACCAGTAGCCCCAGCTCGGCATCGACGTCGGCGGCGCCGGTACAGCCCGGCAAGTACGACGGGCTGTTGATCCAGGCCTCAGACATCAACGCACCCGTAGCCTTCACGGGCGTCCCGCCCACCCAGAACCCGAATGGCCAGCCCGGAATTGCGACGACGTTCCGAGACGAAGACGGCAGCCACGTCATCAAGGACACCATCCAAGTCCTCGCCGACCCGACCGCTGCTACCAACGCGTTGAACGCCGCAAAGGACGAAAAGCATAGCGCCCTGAAAAACCCGAAAACGCAATCGGCCAATGTCGGCACTGACGGAACGACTTTGTCGGGGAACTTACCCGACGATTCCAAGGGTGTGACGGTACTGCTGTTCACCGAGGGCAACGCCTTCGTCACGCTGGAGTTTGAAGGCCCGGCCAACGTCGCGGCGCCGCCGGACTTCGTCAACGACGTCGGCCAGAAGCAAGACGCGGCCATCAAGAAGGGGCTCGGCGGCTAAGCGGCTGCACCTGACGCCAGGTTGGCTGAGTGGATTGATCACGTCCTGCAACCGTGTCTGCGGCGAATCGCGGGCTTAGCAGCACTATTGTTGCCAGCACCGACTGCCAGGAAGTAGCACCGCATAGCCGGATCGGGGCGCCGGTGACCGGAACCGACGTCGACGCGGTGCAGCGCCCACCAGCCGAGGAGTTGTATGGACATCATCAACGGCCTGCCGGCTCATGCCCTCCTGCTGCATTTTGTGGTGGTGTTGGTGCCGCTGACCGCCCTGCTGGAGATCGTGTGCGGTCTATGGTCAGCCGCCCGGCGCGGTCAGCTGATGTGGCTCACGCTGCTACTGGCCATCACCACAATGGTCTTGACGCCCATCACCATAAACGCCGGACAATGGCTCTACGACCAGAGGACCAAGGCCACTCCCATCTTGCAGGAACACGCGTCGCGGGGCAGCACCATGAACTACTTCGCGGCTGCGCTCCTGGCGGTCGCGATCGGACTCGTGGTGCTGCGCATGACGGAACGCCGATCCGAAAAGCCCCGGATGGTCACCCACATCATCGTCGGGACACTCGTTCTCGCCGTGGGAATCTCGTCGATCATCCAGATCTACCGCGTGGGCGATGCCGGCGCCCGATCGGTCTGGGGCGGCGTGATAGTGCACCTGGAAAAGTCTCACTGAGTCGGCGCTCGGATCATTAAGCCCGGCGAGCTAACGAAAGGCCCAAATACACAAGACTTCCGTCCCTAGCGCCGAGTCGCGGTCAAGGGGTCGGATAGCCGTATGGGATCTTTCGATCGATGCCACTCGCAGATGGAGGTCTGGTAATGACTACTTCCCCACAGACCGAGGCCCGGACACGCATATTCGCCCGCGTGCTCGGACCATACCTCGTTATCGTCACCGCCACGGCTATCGCGCGCGGGTCACAGATTCGAACGCTAGTTTCGGGATTCGACACTAACTCCATGTGGCCGTGGATAACCGGCGCATTTGTTCTGCCCATCGGCCTGGTCGTCGTTGCGCTTCATCAGTACTGGCGCGGCGCCGCGGCAATTATGGTGTCCGTACTGGGCTGGTTGACCACGCTGAAGGGGCTGCTTCTCATGGCCATTCCCGAGACATACGTCTCGGCCGCCAACTCCGCGCTTGGCGCGATCGGCTGGTGGCGAGCGGGCATGGTCATTGTCGGCCTGGTCGGGTTGTATCTGACATACGTTGGCTGGGCCCCCGCGCCACACCGGGCGGCGCCCCAGGCAGCAGGCTCAGCCCAGAACCTCCGGCCGGCCGCTTGAGGAGACGTGACCGTACTCCCCGAACTGCTCAACGGCGAGCGGTTCGCGGTCACGTCATGCTCTCCAGAACCGTGGAGATCGTGTCTTACTCACCGATGATGGGGATGAAAAGACGCGACGGATATTGATCGCCAGTGTGCAGTCTGCAGCGCCCGGATCCGACGGTAGCCCACTGTCGGGCTTCGCCGCCTTCCCATTGGCCTGGCACCGACCATGATTGAATGATCAAACGCAAGGTCTCTCCGGCGCAAAATGTGGTCCCCGAGGGCATGATCGCGATGTTGGCTTCGACTACCTGTCCTGGCGACAACGGCGCATTGCCGATCATGGAGAGCACGGGACGCCACGGAGTGGAACGTTGCGAATTGAGTTCTCGTTTGGATGCACGCAGCCAGCCTCGTGACACCGGGCCATTGGCGTTCCCGCCAGAGGCGCTGAAGAAATACACTTCGTCACCGTTGCGGTCGAGTTTTTCCACACCGACAAACAGGTCGACGTCATTGGCGCCCTCGGCCTCGATGAAAACACGCAACGCCATGTATCCCACCACATCGGTGTCTCTGGTGAACGTGTAGTCGAACACGGCCCGGTTCGCCGGATCGGCCGCCGGCAGCGGAGTAAAGGTTGTCGACGAATGCGTTTTCGGCGCATCGTGTCCCAACGTGCCTAAGCCGGCGTCCAGATAGACCGTGTCATAGCGGGTGTCTTCGACGGGCCAGCTTTGCGCCTCGACGACCTTGTAGTCGAAACGGCTCGTGTTCACCTCCAGACGGACGCGCGGCACACCGTCCATGGCATGCTCGTCGCCTTTGAGGAAGCGATCGAAAAACTGCTTTTGCAAAGCTAATTCGTCCGTGCCGTAGAAGGCCCCCCATTTTTGGCGGCGGTGACTGTAGAGCCACTTGTGCGTGCTGCGCAGACGGGTGAAGGCGTCGAAGGTATCCCAGCTGTGCAACTCCTGATCGGAGAAGCTGGCGCACACCAGGGTGGGGACACTGATCGCGGAGGTGTCGAAATTCCAGTCCACGATGTAGGGCTCGGAGCCCTTGGCAGCGGGGTTGAGATTCGGGCCGAGCCACTGCGTTTCCATCCATTCCACAAACGCCGTCTCCGGGATACCGCCGTAGCCGCCCCCTGGCCCCGTCTCATTGATGCCTTCCCAGGGGATAATTGCCTTCAACTGCGGCGGCGCAGGATGTTTGGCCGCGATCCACTGGGTCGCGCACAACGCTGATACGCCGCTCATGCCCACTTCGCCGGTACTCCAAGGCTGCTGTCCGAGCCAGGCCATCACATCCCACCAGCGGGCCTCCGGACCCGGAGTCTGGATTGGGTTGGACTCCGATTTCCCCCAACCGGGCAGGTCGACGATCACAAGGGCGTAGCCATGAGGAACCCAAAAGCCCGGATCCGGTGCCTCGAACGGCGTCCGATCGGAGAATTGGACATGCCCGAAGTAGAAGCCGCCGCCGCCCGGCACGGACCCCTCTGGGGCGTCTCTGAAGTTGTTGGTTTGGTCGAACCGATCCTTGCCATACGGTGTCGCGGTCGCGATCACAGGGACCGGTGGCCCCGTCTCAGGTCGATATACGGTGGCGGCCAATGAGATTCCATCACGCATAGGTATGCGGACATCT
Source organism: uncultured Actinomycetota bacterium (assembly GCA_963848535.1). Lineage (GTDB taxonomy): Bacteria > Actinomycetota > Actinomycetes > Mycobacteriales > Mycobacteriaceae > Mycobacterium. Next base: position 129,000 of record CAWKEM010000017.1, on the reverse strand, counting down.
TCGATCAGCACACCCGGTGGCAGCGGATACGTAACGACATCGAAAGGATGCTCTGCTAGGAAATCGCGTTCGCCTTCGGGTGGCAGCGGTGGACGCGGTGATTGTTGTCTGGATATCGAGTGATCAGCCATGGTCTCAGTCGAGGTCGGAACGGCCCAGCCACGAAACAAAGAGCGCGTCGGGATCGTAGCTGGCACGGATCTCATCGAGACGACGCAGATGAGCGTCGGTAACGAAGCGCTGCGGACGATTGATCAGGTTTTCGTCGGCCAGTTGGATACCGGTCGCCAGGGGTTCCATGGCACGCATGCGCTCGGTGACCCAGTGTCGATAGGACTCGTCATCAGCCTTTCGGTCCCATGCCGCGTAGAGCGCAATGTAGAGCTCGTCCTCCACGGAATAGGCCATCGAGGGCCGTTCCGGGGTGAGTTTCCAGGGAAACCACACCAGGTGTGAGGGAGCAGGCGGAAATTCTTCCCGGATGGCCCGCAAGCCGGGCAGCAGCTCTTCGAAGCCGGCGTGGGTCCACATGTTGTCGGCGATGAAGCGCATACCCGCCGGATAGTGTGCCTCGCTTCCGATGCGGGTGAGCTCACCCGTCGTGGCTGGCCTATTCAACTCGGCAACCAACGCTTTGTGTCGGACCGGGCAAGTCTCGAAAATCGCCAGGGCGTCGAGGGCTTGGGCCTCGTTGTCGGTGAACGCGGTAGCACTTACCGAAATGATGGGGCCGTCGGTGCTGACTGCCTCGTCGCGGTACAGCATGTTCCACAACTCGACGTGAGCGGGCAACTTCGGCTCGATCGACCTGGACCAGCGCAAGTACTCCTCCCACACCTCGGGAGGATAGAGATAAAAGCTCGTGAGGGTGACCCGCTGTAGCAGGTAGAGCCGGACGTGAAATCGAGTCACAACACCGAAAAATCCCGGCCCCGCTCCGCGCGCGGCCCAGAACAGATCTGGATGGTGTGTGGAATCCGCATAGACGAGGTCACCGTCCGCTGTGACCACCTCGACGCCGGTAACGCTCATGCACGACGGCCCGAATTCACGCCCACGCCAAGGAAATCCCCCTTGCAGCAGGTATCCACCGATACACACCGTCTGGCAGTGGCCGACCGGAAAGTACAAACCGCGCTTGCTCAATGCCTCGCCGAGTTCGGAACCCCGTAAGCCCGGTTGGGCCGTCGCGCTCATTTCCTCGGCATTGATGAACACGTCTCTCAGACCAGAGACGTCAAGCAGCAACGTCCCATCGCGCAGATGCGATCCCGCCCAGCTGTGTCCGCCCGATCGCACCGCCATCTTCAGGCCCTCAGCACGGGCGAGCCCCAACGCGGCCACCACATCATCGGTGCTATTGGCTTGCACAATCACCGCGGGAAAGCGGTCCGGTGTGCCTGCATGCCAGGTGGCAGCTTGACGGGCGTCCTCATACCCCTGATCACCGCGGCGCAGCACACGTCCCTCTATCTTGCGCGACATCGCACCCCTTCCAGCCCGTAATGCCCGTCCGCAGCGCATTGCTCCAAGTGACGGGGACGATGCGCGCAAACGATATTCTCACCACCTGCGACCTGGCGCTGTGTTTTTCAGCAAGCAATGATGCCCGTGCGATGCGCGATTCGGCCAGACCGGCCGGCGAAGCGAGTACCTGCTAGCCGGTACACGAATCACATGGCGACTAGGACCACGGTCGCCAGCGCGCCGCCGAGAATGGCGAAACTGACAACGGTCATTATGGCCTTCACCGCCGGACTGGGCTGCCGCGCGGGCGAGGTCGATTCTTTTGGCGCATGTTCCGACATGTCGCCCATCGCCATCCTGGCCATTGGAGCCGACCCGGCTTCCCTGCGAACGGTGAGCATCCCGTGTTTCATGTGATTGGTAACCAACCACCAGTTGATCGGATACGCGCATACGAGCCCGACGATCAACGCGATAGACATGACGAGCCAAAACTGTGGGCGGGCTGGATCGTCGGCTCCTCCAACATGCATCATTGCGAAACCGGAAGTGAGCACCATCCCGGTCATCAGCAAATTCATCGACAACAGTTCCGGCAGGAAAGTCATCTTCAACGACACCAGATAGGACCCGCCGGCTATATCCCGCATCGCGAACGCCTGAAAAAGCCCACCCAAACCCAAAACCCAGCAGGCACTCCAACAGGAAATCCGGCCAGAACGACAGCACAAGCCCGGACCCGACCGCAGCTCCGGCGACGATGCCGACGCCGTCGCCGGTGACGGCGTCGCAGTGCATGGTCGACCCGAGCACTTGGCGCGAACGGGTCGCGATGTACTCGTCGTGCGTTCCCCGAAGCGGTTCCCGGCAGCCGAGCACGTAGAAGAACGCCCCCAAGGGCCCGGTGAAGGCGGTGAGAATCACGAAGGCCTACTTGAGAACTGGCGACTCGGGGGTGCTCCGCCAGATGTCCGTGACGACGAACAGAAACGACGGGATGGTGAGGATCCACCACAGCAGCATTACCCCATCGAGCATGCGTAGCAGGCTACGACTTCAGTAGCGCGCAGCCGGTCGGAATCGCTGTCGTCCACCCTTGGCGGCCTTCGGCCACCTACATTAAATAAATGGCTTGATTTAATCTTCGGCTCGGTGTTCACTGAGTCGATGACTGCCGAGCGAATGGTGCGCACCGACAGGTCGACGGGCACCCGCGAAGCGATTTTGTCGGCCGCAGAGGTGTTGTTCGCCGAGCGTGGCATGTACGCGGTGTCCAACCGCCAGATCAGCGAAGCAGCCGGACAAGGTAACAACGCCGCCGCGTGCTACCACTTCGGAACAAGAACCGACCTACTCCGGGCGATCGAAGGCAAGCACCGCGAGCCGATCGAGCGGCTGCGCGCGCAGATGCTCACCGACATCGGCGATTCGATCGAACTACGCGACTGGGTGGGCGCATTGGTCCGCCCGCTTACCGATCACCTGGCCGCGCTGGGCACTCCGAGTTGGTATGCACGGTTCGCCGCCCAGGCCATGGCCGATCCGACATATCGCCATGTCGTCACCAAGGACGCGCTCACCTCGCCGCTGCTGGTGCAGACGATCGACGGTATCAACCGCTGCCTTCCCGACCTGCCCAGGCGGGTGCGTTCAGAGCGGATGGTGATGGTTCGCAACCTGCTTATGCACACCTGCGCCGAGCACGAGGGCGCGCTGGCCGAGCAGGGGCCACGTTCCCGTTCGGCGTGGTCGGTTGCCGGTGAAGGACTGATCGACGCGATCGTCGGGTTGTGGCGCGCGCCGGTACACGTAAGCGTGGCGGACGGCTAGTTGACCGGAGAAATCTTTACACTCCAAGAGCTGAGGAGCACGATGACCGATATCTCTGTCGCCACCGAGGTCCCGGAGTTCCCGATGACGCGGGCGCCCGGTTGCCCCTTTGCTCCTCCTCCGAAAGCCTTGGAGCTCAATGCCGCCAGGCAGCTGAGCAGGGTTCGGATCTGGGACGACAGCACGCCCTGGCTGATCACCGGCTATGAGGCGATCCGCGCGTTGTTCACCGACTCCCGCACCAGTGTCGACGACCGACTGCCGGGGTATCCGCACTGGAACGAAGGAATGTTGGCGACGGTGCATGCGCGCCCGCGTTCGGTCTTCACCTCCGACGCCGAGGAGCACACCCGGTTTCGCCGGATGCTCTCAAAACCCTTCACGTTCAAGCGGGTCGAAGCGCTACGTCCAGCGGTGCAGAAGATCACCGACGATCACATCGACGTCCTGCTGGCCGGGCCTAAGCCCGGCGACATCGTCAGCACCGTTGCGCTGCCGGTCCCCTCGCTGGTCATCAGTCGGCTGCTGGGTGTGCCCTATGAGGACGCCGACTTCTTTCAGGAGCAAGCGCACCGCGGCATGGGCCGCTACGCGAAGGCTGATGACTCGGCGAAAGGCGCTGCCTCGTTGGCGAAGTACCTGGCGAACCTTGTCCGTGCCAAGATGCACAGCCCCTCCGAGGATTTGGTATCCGATCTGGCTGAGCGCGTGAACGCAGAAGAGCTCAGCGTGCGTGAGGCCGCCCAATTGGCCACCGGGGTGCTGATCGCCGGTCATGAGACCACCGCCAACATGATCGGTCTGTCCGTTGCAGCGCTGCTCGAGCATCCCGACCAGTTGGCGCTACTGCGAGATGCCGAGGATGCCACGGTCATCGCCGCCGCGGTTGAGGAGCTGATGCGGTATCTGAGCATCATCCAGACCGGTCAGCGTCGTATCGCCGTCGAGGACATCGAGGTTGGCGGCGAGACGATCCGTGCCGGCGACGGCATCATCCTCGACGTCGCACCGGCGAACTGGGATTCGCGCCAATTCCCCGATCCGGACCGGCTGGACCTGCGCCGCGACGACGGGGCGCACGTCGGGTTCGGCTATGGCCGCCACCAATGCGTGGGCCAGCAGCTGGCCCGGATGGAATTGCAGATCGTTTTGCCCACCCTGCTGCGCCGCATTCCGACGCTGCGGCTTGCAGTGCCGCTGGATGAGCTTCCGTTCAAACACGACACGCTGGCTTACGGCCTCTACGAGCTTCCCGTGACATGGTGAAGCCCGATCTGACGCTAGAATTACCGGATCTGTCCAACAGGTTCGCGGTTGTGACCGGAGCCAACAGCGGTCTGGGATTCGGTTTGGCGAAAAGGCTGGCGGCCGCGGGCGCAGACGTCGTCATGGCGATTCGCAGCAGGACCAAGGGCGAGAACGCGATTGCCGAGATCCGCCGCGAGGTGCCGGCAGCCAGGCTGACCATCAGACATTTGGACCTGTCATCGCTGAAAAGCGCAGCGGCGCTGGGTGAAGAGCTCACGGCAGCCGGCCGTCCCATCGATATCTTGATCAACAATGCCGGCGTCATGACACCACCCGAACGCCAGGAAACCCAGGATGGCTTCGAACTGCAATTCGGCACCAACCATCTGGGGCACTTCGCGTTGACCGGCCACCTGCTGCCCCTGCTGCGCGCCGCGGAGTCCGCACGCGTGGTGACCATGAGCAGCCTCGCCGCAACTCAACGCAGCCTCAATTTCGACGACGTCGACGCCAAATACGGCTATAAACCGACGCGCTCCTACGGAACGGCCAAACTGGCGCAACTGATGTTCGCGGTCGAATTGGATCGGCGCAGCCGCCTGTACGGTTGGGGATTGATGTCCAACGCCGCACACCCCGGTTTGAGCAAGACCAACCTGCTCAGCGGCGCATCCTACGGTCGCGACAGGCCGACGTTGCAGGCACGGATCGTCCGACTGACATGGCGGCTGCTGCCGTTCATGTGGCTTGAAATCGACGAAGGCATCAAACCTGCGCTCTACGCAGCGGTATCAGCGGATGCCCACGGCGGTCAGTATTACGGGCCCCGCGGCTTCTACGAAACCGTCGGTGGCGGAGTCACGTTCGCCGCGGTTCCGCGGTTGGCGCGCAGCGACAGCGACCTGAAACGGCTATGGCAGCTGTCCGAACAACTCACCGGTGTCAGCTATGGGGACTGATCCCAGGAAATGGTGCATGACGGCTATGCGGGTGATCGGCAGGAAGGGACAATGATGTCACCTCGAACTCGAACCCTCTACCCGGAGGGCGTGATCGGCGCACCCAAGCACCGCCGCGGTCACGCCGCAGAAACCAATACCGGCTTACCGCCCGGCACGGAGGTGTTCTCCGCCGACAACCACATCTCCGTGGCCGACGACATCTTCTATGAGCGATTCCCCGACGACCTGAAAGATCACGCGCCGCGAATCTGGTATGAGGACGGCGCCTACCTGCTTGGCCGGCCCGGACAATCCATGGTGGTCGGCGATTTCAGCGCGGTGCTCATGCAGTACGACGACCTGGCCGGGGCGGTCACCAGCAACGTACAAGCCCGCATCCGTGAACTCGCCGAAGACGGAGTCGACAAGGAGCTGGTATTCCCCAACGCGGTGTTGGCGTTGTTCCACTATCCCGACAAGGACTTGCGCGAGCGGATTTTCCGTATCTACAACGAACACATCGCCGCCGTTCAAGAACGCTCCAACGGCCACTGCTATGGAGTGGGCTTGATCAACTGGTGGGATCCGCGCGGCGCCCGGCGCACGCTGTCAGAACTCAAGTCGCTGGGACTCAAGACATTTCTGATGCCACTGAGCCCGGGCAATGACGACAATGGCCGCGTCATCGACTTCTCGAGCACGGCGATGAGCGCGGTCTGGGACGAGATCGACGACGCCGGGCTGCCGGTCACCCACCACATCGGTGAGAGTCAGCCGAAGTGCCCGAGCGAGGTCAACAGCGTGGCGGTCGCCATGATGGTCAACATCGACTCGTTTCGCGAGATGTTCTCCAAGTACATCTTCGGCGGCATCCTCGACCGCCATCCCGGCTTGCGGATCGGCTGGTTCGAGGGCGGAATCGCCTGGGTGCCGACCGCTCTGCAAGACGCCGAGCACGTCCTGGTTTCCTATCGGCACATGCTCAAACAGCACCCGGAACACGACATACGCTACTACTGGGACACACATATGTGCGCCTCGTTCATGGTGGACGGCATCGGCCTCAACCAAATCGACCTGATCGGAATCGACAAAGTGATGTGGTCATCTGACTACCCGCACAACGAAAGCACGTTCGGCTACTCGGAGCGGTCGCTGGCCGCGGTGGTCGACGCCGTCGGGCCAGAGAACGCCGTCCGCGTTGTCGGCGGCAACATCCGAAAGTTTTTGGGCATTTAGGATGGCCGGCTCGCTTGCCGCCCACGGCGCGGTCCTCGACATACCCGACCAGCCGGACTGGGCACGTATGCGTTCTGAGACCGGCGCGCGGCTTCGGGCTGCAATGGCTGACCACGGCGTCGACGCGCTGATCCTGTTGATGAATGGCCATGTCGGCTATGCAACGGGGGCCAGCTGGCCGTTGCTCGACGCGGGTCTCTCGCACGTGGAGCGTCCGGTTGCGGTCGTGCTGGCCGACGACGAACATCCGCATCTGTTCATGCCCTTCCGTAGCGGCGCGTCCACCGCATCGCCGGTGCCTGATGACCATCTACACGGCCCGGTGTATCTCGAGTTCGACCACGGTGTCGAGCATTTCGCCCGCGAGCTGGCCGGGTTGATTCTGCCGGGTGCGACCCTTGCCGTGGACGAGCTGACCGGTGCCATGCGGCGCGCAGCGCCCACGCTGTTCGGGTCCACGCCGCCGTCGGATGCGGCAATCGTGCTCGGCGCAGCGCAATTGGTGAAGACACGTGATGAGATCTGTTGTCTTCGCAGGGCGTGCCGCATCACCGAGCAGGCCATGGCAGACGTGCAAAAAGCATTGGCGCCGGGGGTACGGCAGATAGATCTGTCGGCCGCGCTGGTGCGGCGAGCCTTCGACCTGGGTGCGACCGCCAACATGCTGGAGGCGATCTGGCAGGTGATGCCCGGCTCCCGGGAGACCGGCGTGTGGACCACCCACGGCGATCTGGCGCTGCCGCTGCTGCCCACCGCGCGGGAACTGACCGCCGGCGATGTGCTGTGGACCGACATCAGCTTCAGCTACGCCGGATACTGCTCGGACTTCGGCCGCACCTGGCTGGTCGGCGAGCAGCCCACGCCTCGGCAGCAGGATCAATTCCGTCAGTGGCGAGTCATCCTGGAGGCCGTGCTCGCAGTGACCAAGGCGGGTGCTACGTCGGGCGATCTCGCGCGGGCGGCGATCGCCGCCAACGGGGGACGCAAACCGTGGCTACCGCACTTCTATCTGGGCCACGGTATCGGCACCTACCCCGCGGAAATGCCGATGATCGGAACGGACCTGGGGGAAGAATTCGACGACAACTTCGTCTTCGCGCCCGGCATGGTGCTGGTCTTGGAACCGGTGGTGTGGGAGGACGGGACGGGCGGCTATCGCAGTGAGGAGATCGTGGTGATCACCGAAGACGGCTTCACGCCGATTACCGACTACCCCTACTCCCCCTATGGCGACTGAGGTTGCCCCCGATGCCCTGCAGCTGCGGATGGGGCGTCGGGAGCGGGCGCTGGCGCAGATGCAGGCGCACGACCTCGACATCCTGGTGTTGGGGCGGCAGGCCAATATTCGCTACGTCACCGGCGCCCCGCAGCTGTGGATAGCCGGTACGCGACCGTTCGGTCCGATGTGTGTCGTGGTGCGCGCCACCGGGGACATCTACCTGAACAGCACCGATGACGAGGGGGTCCCCGAGGAGATCGGCCGTGATCACCTCTACGGGTTGGCCTGGAATCCGATGACCCTCATCGAGGTGCTGAAGAACATCGACGGCGCCGCGACGGCGCGCCGGGTCGGAACCGACGCGATCACACCGACTTTCGCGGCGTTGTTACCCCAGGCTTTCCCCAACGCCGAACTCGTCGACGGTGAACTGGCCATGCGCGCGGCCCGCCGCGTCAAAACACCCGGGGAAATCGCTGCGATGGGCGCAGCGATCCGGATCGCCGAAGGCGGACTCGCGGCGGCGGTTGCCGAATTACGGCCGGGGCTGTCCGAGCAGACGTTGGCCGGGGTCGTACTGGAGGCCATGGCTGCGGGCGGGGTGAGCACGCCGGCCACCCAGGACGCCGCATGGGTGACCTCACGGGAGCACCCGTGGCGACGCGCTCGTGCCGCCGGCGAAGTGCGACCGGGTGACCTCGTCGCATTCGCCGCCGGTGCGCTCGCAGACGGCTATGTCGGCGAGGTGGGCCGGACGTGGCCGGCAGGGGACGCGGCCAACGGTTCGATTCGCAAGCTGTTCGGGCGCTCAGATGCGCTGTACGACAAGCTGCTCGCGGCGTGTCGTCCCGGCGCACCCACCTCCGGGCTGCTTGCCGCCTATCACGCGGCAGGCGAGCCGGTACCGCCCATGCCCGTCGCGCACGGCTTGGGGCTGGGCTTCGATCCGCCCGTGGTGTCCGAGACACTCTTGGCCGCGGGCGAACAGGACCGCCTCGATGCCGGGATGGTGCTGGCGATCACCGGTTACGTCTGGCAAGAGGGCGTCGGCGCGGTGTTTCGCCGAGACACGGTGCAGATCACCGACGACGGCGTTGATGTGCTGACCAACAGTCCGTCCTGGAATGATGCGGCGCTGATCTAACCGACGCGGCGTCCTTCGGCGAGCGCCGCATCGAGCAGGTCGCCCAGGCGGTGCCGTTCCCACAGGTTCAGCAGATTCGACAGCATCTGCAGCGGGGCGCGCACGCTTTCGTCGTCCCTGATGCGCGGATCCCTGCGGCTGCTCGGCGGAGCTGCGAATCGCCTGCGGATCAGCGCCGGTACGTCCAGCAGCCAGGCGACGCCCATCACCGCCATATAGAGCAGCGTGTGCCGGCGTAACCGATCCGGGTCGAGATGGGGACCACCGGAGCGCTGGAACTCTGCGACAAAGAGGTGCAGCAATTGGTCGAGATGGCGGTCCCACAGATCGGTTTCGGCACCGGACATGGCTCCCCAGATGGCCATGCCCAGATTCATTTGGCTGACACATCCCCAATCCATCAGGCCGCAGCGCAGCACGTCGTCGGTGTCCCGCCAGAACCACGCGTTGTCGATGTTGGCGTTCCAGTGACACAGCGCGACATAGTCCGAGTCGGCGGCCAGCTGATGCGCGACGGCGTGCTCGTACTGTGCCAACCGCGGCGCCTCGTGGCGCAGGCGCGCCAAGAACTCCGGCGAGCCGACATTGGCGGGAACCAGCCCGGGACGGGCTTCGACGAACTCGACCAGTTGGGTCAACCGGCGGTCCAGCTGGTCTGCGGAAAGCGGTGCGCGTTCGCTCACCGTCGCAGCCTGCACGTCCAGTGGGAAGTGCGCGGTCAGGTCAGCCGGCAGGCGCCCAGACCGGTGGGTGCCGGCAAGACGGGCCAGCGCGGTCAGCAGCGCCCGGTAGTGCTCGAGGGGCTCGGGCATCTCATAATCGAGGCACTTGTGGTACTGATGTTCGATTCCGTTGTCGCCGAATCTGATTCGTTCCGTGATCAGGATTCCGGTGCCGGTCTGGCGGTGGTAGTCGGCGAACTGCACGCGGGGTACCGTGATGGGAAATCCCGGCGCGCGTGACAGCGAAGCGAACCGGACTTCCGGCTCCATCTGAGTCTTTGCGCGGTCGCGCCGGGGGTCGTCGAGATCGCGCGAAAACTTGACGAACAACTCGGTGTGCAGATCCGGCGTGGGCTTGTCATATTCGGCGGACAGCACGACTTTGCGTCCGATGCTGCCGCCGTGGACCTCGTGGAACCGGGTCATGCTCGCGACGCTGTTGTCTCCCAGCACACCAGAAGCCCGAAACGCGTCAGTGAGAAACCGCGCGCCGCCGCCGCGCAACGCCGCGGGGTCGGCCGGAAACGCCAACCCATACTGGTCGCCAACAACCCAATGCTCAGTCACGGCCGGCATGACGAGTTACCAGGTCTGTTCGGCCGCGCGCACCAACATGTGATTGACCGCCACCCGGCGGTCGCGCGTCACCATGAACAGCACCGCGTCGGCGATGTCTTCCGGACGCAACTTGACCATATCGCCCGTCTGGCGCTCGAAAGCCTCGCGCGACGGCGCGGCCACGTGGGTGAAGATCTCGGTATCGACCGTTCCGGGGCCCACCACGCCGACCCGAACCCGTTTACCGAGCACCTCCTGGCGGATGCCCTCGCTGAAGGCGTTCACCCCGAATTTGGTCAGCGCGTAGACAGCGGTGTTAGGTCGGGCCACCCAGCCGGCGGTGGAACTGATGGTGACCAGGTCGGCCACACCGCGCGGTGAGTCGGCGGCCGCGTCGATCAGGTGCGGAAGTGCTGCGCGGGTGACGTAGAGCACCCCGTGCACGTTGACCGCAACCAGGTCATCCCAGTCCTGCAGTGGCGCTTCGGTTGCGGGCCCCATCCGGATCAGGCCGGCGTTGTTCACCACGGTGTCGAGGCGGCCCAACTCCGCGACGGTGCGCTGCACCGCTGCCGACACCTGCTCGGCGTCGGTGACGTCGGCGGGCACGACCAGCGCTGTGCCACCGGCAGATTCGATGTCAGCCTTCAGGTCGGCCAGCCGATCGGCCCGACGGGCGAGCAGGGCCACCGCCGCGCCCTGTGCGGCGAGCGCTGTCGCCGTTGCCGCACCGATACCACTACTGGCACCAGTTACCAGGGCCACGGTGCGTGCCAGTGTCGCTGTCATGTCCCACCCGTCGGTCGTGATCCGGCCGTCTCCGAGAGCGAATCGGCGCCCAGTATCTCCTGCAGGACGTAGTCGCTGTCCTCGCCTAAGTCGGGTGCGCCGCGCGCAATCCGCGCCGCAGCGCGCGCCATCCGCCATGACGGTCCCAGTATCGGACGCTAACCTTCGCGGTGATCCGTGACAAAGCGATACAAGCCGCGGTCCCAGAGTTGTTGGTCACCGATCACATCGAGTGCAGTGGCGCTCTTGCTCGCCGGCACACCCGCCGCCCGCAGGCGATGCGCGAGGTGCTGCGCATCCTGCTTACGCGTGAGTTGCGCGAGGTCGGCGTCGAGCGCTTCGGCGTGCCGGTGTCGCTCGTCCATCGTGGCGTACCGCCGATCTCGGGCCAGTGCGCCGGCATCGAGCACCTCGCACAACCGTTGCCACTCGGCATCGTCGGCGACGGCCACAGTGACCCAGGCGCCGTCCGCGCAGGGGTAGCAACCGTGTGGGCACATGTCAGGATGGTAATTGCCGTTGGGCCCGAGGTCTTCTCCGGTCAGGGCTTGTTCGAGCAGGCTGTCCCCGATCATTGACGAGAGGGTCTCCACTGCCGATACGTCGACGAATTGGCCCGCGCCGCTGAGTTCGCGATGTAGCAATGCCACCACGGCGGCGTACGCGGCGGCCGCGCCGACCGTGGAATCCCCGTAGCGCATGCTCGTCCCGAGCGGAGGTCCACCGGGGTAGCCGACTAATGACGCGAGTCCGGCCAGCGCGGCAAAGCACGGCGCATAGCCGGTCTGGTGACCCAGCGGCCCGTCGCTGCCCCACATCTTGATCGACACCGAGATGATGTCGGGCTTGATCGCCTTGAGGTCCTGATAGCCCAGACCTTGACGCTCCATTGCGCCCGGGCGGAGATTGTTGATGACGATGTCACTGCGGGCGATCAGCTCGCGCAGCCGCGCCATGCCGTGAGCCGACTTGATGTCGAGGTCCACGCTGAGGATCTCGGGGTTGATACTCAAAAAGTAGGGCGCATGGTTGATGTCGGTGCCGCCGTAGGCGCGCATTTCTTCCGGGCTGCCGGCAGTTTCGATCTTGATCACTTCGGCGCCCAGCATCGCCAGCAGTTTGCCCGCGTACGGGCCGGCCCACACCTTGGTGAGCTCGATGACGCGGACCCCCGCCAGCGGGCCGCCGCGCGGATCTTTGGCGGGCCGCAGTTGTGCCGACTTGGCCGCCGGCAGCGGGCGCGGCCTATCCGGCCGGTCCGGCACCAGGGCGGTGTACTGGCCGAGAGTGGGTGCAGCAGAGCTGATTTCAGCCGGGGATGCACTGAACGCGTATGGGACTGTGGGATATTCCGCATCGCCCAGCACCGGGTGCCGCACATGCTGGAAAAAGCCGCGGTGCCGATACTGCGGCGAATAGTGCAGATCCGCGGCGCTATTGACGGGCACCAGCGGCACGCCCAACCGCTGGGCCTGCTCGGCTGCGGCGTCTTTGGCCAGGTCTCGCACCCAGGTGGCGAATCCGCGCTGAAACGCGGCGACCTTTTCCGTCGTGACGGAGAACTCCAGCCAGTCGTCGTCGAAAGCGTCGAGCCATTCCGGTTGATCCATCAGCGCCTTGACGCCGAGCCAGTGCGCGCGGCTGGTCATATACAGGTAGACAAAGCCGTCGGCGCAGGCGAAAAACGATGCCGGACCGGCCTGGTCGTAGTCACCGCGGTCACCCGTGGCTTCGACCTCGCCGGTGATGAACCGGCCCAGGATGGAGTCGGTACGTGACACCAGCACGGCCTGCTGGGAGATGTCGATGAACTCACCCTGACCGGTATGCAGACGTCCGAATAGCGACGACGCGATGCACAGCGCGGCCTCTAACCCCGCTTCATAGTCGGCGAGAAATCGACCGGGACCCTGCAGCGGCGGCTTGCCGGGGCCGGCATGGCTGGGAGTGTGATAACCCCAGCCGCTGGCGTGGAACACGTTGATGCTCTTGGCGTTGTCGAACTCGGCGTCGACCCCCTGGCCGAAGGGGGTGATCGAGCAGAACACCACGTCCGGGTGTCGTTCGTGCACGTGCGCCGCGGATAGGCCCACCGCCTCGGCCCGGCGGCTCGGGTGGTCGTCGACCACGGCGTCAGCGGCGCCGATGATCTGGTGCAGCCGCTCGACCTCGGCTGGCGAAGCGGCGTCGAGAACAACGGAATGCTTGTTCGTATTGAGGTAGGCGAACAGCGCGCTGCCCTCACACCCGGCGTCCTCAGCGACGATCGGCGCCATCGCCCGAGTCGGGCTGCCGCACCCCGGCGCCTCGATCTTGATGACCTCGGCGCCGAAGTCGGCCAGCAGCTTTCCGCAATACTCACCCGCGGCAGTTCCGGCTAATTCAACGACCCGGAAACCGGTCAGCGCCGACACGTCAGCACTCCCCAAGGGGTCAGGGCTTCTTGCGTCCTGAGCGGCTCAGGCGCCACTCCGGCGGGAAGTTCATGTCGTTGTCCTTCACCACATTGTTCAGGCCCTTGTTGAACGTGCCCTCGGTGAGATCGACCTCGTTCTCCTGGTCGTTGGCGATCATCGGCAGCATGCCCTCGACCATGCCGGTAAGGAGACTGCCGAAGTATTCGCCCTTGTGCTGTTTGTACAACTCGAGGAAGGTCTTCTGCACTGCGACGGTGTCGGTGGGGCGGGAGCGGGAGCACGCCATCGCATACTTCAGCGTCTCTGCTTCCAGCTTCTCGCGGGGCACCACGCTGTTGACGAACCCGCACTCATACATCTCTTTCGCGGTGAACGGCCGCCCGGTGAACAGCATTTCGGAGAACTTCCGTAAGCCCATCGTCTCGGCCCACCACCATAGGCGCGGTCCCCATCCCACGTAACGGAAAGCCGGGTGGCCGAACAACGCGTCGTCGGAGGCCACCACCAGATCGGCGTCGCCGGCTTGGTAGAAGTGCCATCCGTAGCAGTACCCCTTGGCCTCGATGATGCTGATCTTGCGCAGTTCCTGCAGCGGCCGGTTCCCGGCGCGGGCCTTGGCATAGAAGTCCGTGACGGTGGACAGGTAGCGATACGACCCGCCCGGCGGGTACTTGACGTCCTCGTCGTTGATCGCGACCTCATGCAGCAGCGGCATGCCGGGGTTCTCCAGCATTCCCCGCTGTTCGGGCAAGTCCCCGCCACTACCGAAATCCTGGCCCTCGCCGCGGATCACCACGACCTTGACGTCGTCGTCCACGTTGCACTTGTGGATCAAGTCGGCATAGTTCTGCCGCATTCCCAACGTGGTGGAATTGAGTTCCTCAGGGCGATTGAAGGTGATGTAGGCGATTCTGTTCTTTTTGTCCTTCTCGAACTTGATGTACTGCTCGGCTTCCTTCTTCATCTTTTCGTAGTCGTACTCAGTCATCGTCTTCTCCAGTTCGTTGTGCCTACTTGAGCAAACTGCCCGCATCGACGGGAAGCGAAACGCCAGTGACATAACCAGATTCGTCAGAGGCGAAGAACAGGACGGCGTTGCTGATGTCGGAGGCTTCCACCCAGGGCACCGGCAGCGTGTGCATCATTTGGGAAAAAGGGGCGAAGTCGTCGGGCCCGGGGTTGGGCAGATCCGGGCGGAAGAGGCGGAACGTGACGTCGTTCATGGTCATGGGCGTGTTGACCTGGGTTGGATGCACGGAGTTGACCCGGATCCGGTGCTGGCCCAGTTCGACAGCGAAGGCGCGCATCAGGCCCACCACGCCGTGTTTGGCGGCGACGTAATGGCCGGTGTGTGCCAGGGCTTTCATCGCCCCCACCGAACCGGTGAGCACGATGCAGCCTCCTCGACCGCCGTCGATCATGTGCGGCACACCGGCCTTCACGGTCTTCCAGACGCCGGAGAGGTTGATGTCGATCATGTCCTGCCAGATGTTCTCACGAATCTTGTGCAGCTTGTTGCCGCCGTTGCCGATGCCGGCGTTGGCGACGATGGTGTCGAGCCTTCCAAGCTCCTCCACCCCGCTGTCCACCGCGGACTTGAGCGCCTCGTGGTCGCGGACGTCAACCTGGGCGGTCACGATGCGGCGGTGGTGGCCCTTGACCAGATCGGCGGTCTCGGCGAGGTCGGCCGGCGTCGAGGGAGGGTAAGGCGTGTTGTCGATCGGGCCACAGATGTCGATCGCGATGATGTCGGCGCCCTCCTGCGCCAGGTGCACCGCGTGACTGCGGCCCTGACCTCGGGCGGCGCCGCTGATAAACGCAACTTTTCCGGTAACCCGGCCGGTCATCGTGGCACCAGGGCCGGCATGGACTCCCAGCCCCGCACCGTCGACGTCGGGCTCAGCTTGGCGTTGCTGAGATCGACCTCCCATTCAGGGAACCGCTTCAGAACTTCCTCGAGGGCGACGCGGCCTTCAAGACGCGCCAGCGCCGAGCCCAGACAGAAGTGGGTGCCCACACTGAACGTGAGGTGCGGACGGACGGGCCGATGGATGTTGAATTCGCCGGCATCCGGCCCGAACTGGCGCTCATCGCGGCAGGCTGCCCCGACCAGCATCATCATCACGCTGCCTTCGGGCACGGTCTGATCGTACAGGTGGGCGTCGCGGGTCACATACCGCGAAACATGCGGCGCGGGCGGCTCGTAGCGCAGCAGCTCCTCGATGGCCTGCGGGATGAGCTCGGGGCGCTGAGCCAGCTCACGACGCTGATCGGGTTGCTCGGCGAGAACCTTTCCCGCCCAACCGATCAGGCGTGTCGTTGTTTCGTTGCCCGCCCCGGCGACGACGTTGAGGTACACCAGGATCTCGTCCCGAGTCAGCCGCCGCGTGGTGCCGGTTTCATCGACGAACTCGACGTTGAGCAGTTCGGTCATGATGTCGTCGGACGGATGCGCGGCGCGCCACTCGATGTAGGCCTCGAACTGCTCGCCCACCGACAATCCCTGTTCGGCAGCTTTCATGGGCTTGCCGGCCTCGGTGCGCAGTTGGGCGTTGCCGCGGTCGCGGATGTACTCCTGGTCGTCTTCGGGGATGCCGAGTAGCGAGCTGATCACTTTCATCGGCATCTGTGCGCCCAGATCGGTGACGAAGTCGAATCGGCCCGAACCCACCAGCGGGTCCAGGCATTGAGCACAGAACTCGCGGATCATCGGCTCCAGCGCGGCGATCCTGCGCGGGGTGAACATGCGCGACAGCAGCTTGCGGTGCACACCGTGAATCGGGGGGTCTTCAAAGATCAGCATCCCCGACGGGATCTCGAGGTTGGCCTTGATCAGCTCCAGGATCGCACCCCGCGCGGAGCTGAATGTGGTGTGGTCGACCAATGCTTTGTTGACATCGGCGTACCGGCTTACCGCGAAGAAGTCGTATTCGGCGTTGTAGTAAAGCGGCGCCTCCTCACGCAGGCGCGCGAACATGGGATACGGGTCGACGATGAGCTCGACATCGTATGGATCGAAACGAACATGGCTATCGGTGCTCGCCGTCACGAAATCCTCCCTACCGCTACCATTTCCGGAAACCGACACCGCCCGCACCAGCACTCACGTTGCCAGTCTGGCAGCGCCGGATTCGGTTGGGGCAATTTATACACTCCGCTTAATGCGTTTTGCTCTGACGCGCGCACAGGCTCGGCTGATAACGGGCTCACCGACGGCCCGTGAACGTCGGCTTACTCTATTCTCGTAGAGAACCATATAGCGGATGCTCTGGCAAGTCCCCGGGCGGCGAAACCCGCCGCTGACTTGTGCACGGTCGGTGCGCTCAGCCGGATGCCGTAGCCCGGCGGCGGCGGCGTGCCGGACGGCGGCCATCAGAATCGGTCAGCTTGCCCTTGTCCGGGCTCTTCAGGATTCCGTTGGCGATGGCCGACAAGATGCCGTCGAGCTGTTCTGGACTGCCGACAACCCGATCCCCCAGGGCAAACCGCAGCATGAGTCCGTTGATGAACGTCAGCGTGACGTTGCTCAAATCCTCGACGACGGCAGATTCCAATTCGGCGCCGCGCGGCATGAGCTGCACCAGGATCTCACGGTGCAGCTTGGTGAATGCATCCGTGGCTTGCTGCAGAATCGCGGCCAGCGCCGGGTCGCGACCGGCCTGCATCGTCAGCTCATATCTGGCTCTTGTCCGGGATAATTGCGGCTCGCTGCCGGCTTGAATCACCACCTGCGACAACCGTGACGGCGAGGGATTGTCTCCGCGACCGTCGGCGCTGTCAGCGATCGACTGCAGGCTGGCGAGATCCAGTTCGGCCAGGCGCTCGGTGACGGCACGCAGCAGTGCCTCGCGGGTACGGAAGTAGAACGAGGTCGTGCCGTCGGGCACGCCGGCCTTTCGGTCCACCTTCAGGTGGCTCAATCCCTTGGCCCCGTCGTCGGCCAGCAACTGAATGGCGGCATCGCAAAGGTCGCGGCGGCGCTCCGCGGGATTGGGCTTGCGCTTGCGCCTATTCGCTACGCTGGGAGTGTATCGAGCCATGAGCGCATGCTTTCGTGGCGACGGATCTCGATCGAACATTCGCTGACTTGAAGCACGACGATACTCTATGTTCGTAGTGTCAGTAAAGAATGAGCGTGCCCTGTTTAGCGAACTTCGAGCGCTAAACCTCACCCGGAGCTACTTTGGTTCATCCAAGGCTAATCTCGGTGAAAGGAAAGTCGGGTGGCGTTCCACCGGGCGAAGAACGCATTAGTCGGTACCCGGCTACCGTCGACTGCGGAAAGCACCGGCGCGATTCCGGCCGTCCGGTTAGCCAGCGTTTTTCTGTTGGGCGCCGTGATATGTGGCTGCCACTCGACTCAACTGTCGGTGTCCCCCGCCAAGCCGACGATTCCCGCGGCGCCAACGACGACCCAATCGGTGGCGCCGGCAGCGAGAATTCAGCCGTTGTCGGTTCGGCAAGTGCAGAAGTCGCAGCCGACCACGTCCGACAAGTGCCCCGTGACGAATCCGAACGCTCCGGTGGCGCCGGCCAACGTACTCATCACGTGTGACGTTGTCCGCAGCACTCTTTACTCGTTGGGCCCGGAGACAATGCAACTTATGCTGGCGCAGGTGGGCACGCCCAAGTCGCTGACGTCCGGTTTCTATGAAGTGAATTTCACGCTCGATCCATCGTCGGCGAGCGCTTGGGCGTCGTTCACCGGTGCGCATCTGCACTCCCATGTCGCCTTCATTCGCGACGATCTCGTGCTGGAAGCGCCGATTATCGAATCGCAGGTCACCTCCGGACAGGTCGCGCTGACCACCCAAACAGCCGAGGCGGCCGATCAGTTGGCCCGATTGGCTGGCCGCCCCGCATGATGTGCATGAACACATCGAATGCCGGACCCGGTCAATGAACGGGGACCGGCTCGGCATCGGTTTCCTCGGTGGATTCGGCCTTCCGCCAGTGGAGTTCGTCGAGCTCGCCGCAGATCTTGACTGCCGTCATATCTCGACCGTTGTGCAGGGCGTGCCATTGGTGCCGCTCGGCTATCCGCCGTTCTCCCTGAAGGATGATGCCGCGCTGCGGAAGGAGATGCTCGCCGCGATGAACCATCGTGGCGTAACGATCTCGCTCGGCGACGGTTTTCTGGTGCTGCCTCGCACCGAGATACGCAAATTCTCCGGTGATCTCGACGTGTTGGCCGAACTCGGCGTCCCCCTGATAAACGTCGTCAGCCTCGACCCTGATCTCGGCCGCACGTTCGACCAATTCGCGGCCCTGACCGAACTTGCCGCCCAGCGCCGCATCCAGACGGCCGTCGAACTAGTCCCCGGCCTGACGGTGGGCGACTTGCCCACCGCGCTGGCCGCGAAAGATCATGTGGGCCGGCCCGAATTCCGGTTGTTGATCGACACCATGCATTTGGTGAGGTCGGGCTCCGGCCCCGCCGACGTCGCGGCACTCGCGCACGACCACATCGGCTACGCCCAGCTCTGCGACACGACGCTGCAGCCACGAGGCGAAAACTACATGGAGGAAGCCATGTTTGAGCGCATGGTTCCCGGTGAAGGCGAACTACCGCTACGCGACATCCTGTCCGCGCTGCCCCCCGATATCGTGATCGAACTCGAAGTGCCCAGACGATCACTGGCGCTGGCCGGTATCAGCCCGATCGAGCGCCTGCGCCCATGCGTCGAGGCGGCGCGCCGCTTGTTGTCGGAAGTGTGAACTGCGCGAACGGATTTGCCGCCACGGTCCCCGCCATGTGAGCGCGGATCTCCAGCAGATGCGACGACCACGTCGAGCAGCGGATCCGGCCGGTGTGCCCGCCGGCGAACCGCAACTCGGTCGTCATCGCCCGGGCGACCGGTCCCACGTGGCACCGTCGGCAAGCGAGGGGACGTCCGGTTGGGGGTCAGCGACGGGCGAATGCGGGGGCGTGTTCGGGCCGGACTCCGACCCCGACGAAATAAGCGGGCACGACCGACAGCCACGGCAGCCGCTGCACCAGACCGAGCAGCGCCGCCGGCGGGGTGGGCTCCGCGCCGCGAAAGAGCGGGCCGAGCAGCCTGCGCTGTAACACCCGTTGCATTGTTTGGGTCACCGCGGTGGGGAACAAGCGGCGGCGGCGCACCGCCGCCAGGTCGCGACCGGTGACCCGGTGCTGCCGTAGGGGTTCGGCCAACAAGGTCGCGGCAGCGACCGCGTCTTGGATTGCCAAGTTGATGCCGACGCCTCCCAGCGGAGACATCGCGTGAGCGGCGTCGCCGATGCACAGCAGCCCATCGGTGTGCCAGCGACGCAGCCGATTCACTCGCACGTCCAGATGCTTGACGTCATCCATGGATGTCAGCGCCGCCACCGTCCCGGGCATATCGGGCAGTAATGCGTCGACGTCGCGGCGGAACGCCGCTATGCCCCGCGCGCGCAACTGGGCGTCGGTGCCCTTCGGCCCGAGGTAGGCGATCTGGAAATAGCCTTCCCGTGGAATGACAGCGAGAGCCTTGCCCGGGCCGACCCGAGGCAAGAAGGAGAATTCCGTATCTTCCTCGCGCGGCAACCTGAACCACCACACGTCGAAGTTCACCGGGTATTCATGCGCCTTCAGTCCGGCCTCATGACGAGCGAGTGACCACCGGCCGTCGCACGCCACGGTCAACTCGGCCCGCAGCTCACCGGGACCCGCAGCTGCCTGGTAGCGCACTCCGGTAACCCTGCCACCCTCCCGCAGCAGCCCGGTCATCTCAGTCTCCATGCGCAATGTGAAGCTCGGCTCGGCCTGGGCGGCCTCGGCCAGGAGGTTCAGCAGGTCCCATTGCGGCACCATTGCAATAAAGGGATGGGGTTGGCGCAGACGCTCGAAGTCGACGTAGGTCACCGAGCGCCCGCCCTGTTCAAACCTCCCCTTGCGGACCTCGCTGAAGGGCAGCGCCGCGAAACGCTCCCACAAGCCCAGCTCGTCCAACAGCCGCATCGTTGTCGGATGGACCGTGTCCCCGCGAAAGTCGCGCAGGAAGTCGGCGTGCTTTTCCAGCAACGTGACCTGCACACCTGCCCGGGCCAGTAAAAGCCCCAAGACCATCCCGGCCGGGTCCGCCGCCGACAATCGCGCACGTGGTTGCCTCAGCCATTAGCGCCCAAGCATAGAGGCAGCCAACATGGTCACGTCATCGTCGCGGCCGGGGCGTCGTGCATCTCGGCCGTGTCTACAGGTCGGCGTCGTAAACCGAGACGGGCTCGAGAATCACGCCGGTTTCCTCGACGTAGCGGTCCCAGAGCGCCAGGAGCTCGGCCAGCTTGTCCGGCCGCGCGTCGGCCAGATCGTGGATCTCACCGGGGTCGCAGGAAAGGTCGTAGAGCTGCCAGCTGCCGGGGCCGTAGGGCGCGGGCAGGTAGAGCACCTTCCAGTCCCCCTGACGAATGGCGCGGCGGCCGAACAACTCCCAGCCCGTGCCGGTATCGGCATCATGGACGGTCTCGGCGGCGCCCGACAGATACGCCACCAGCGAGCGGCCGCGCACGGGTACCACCTCACGGCCGCGGTAAGCCGTGCCGGGATGCGCGGCGCCAGCCAGTTCCAGCACGGTCGGAGCGATGTCCATGACGGTGCTGAAGGCCGTGCCGATCTGGCGCTGCCGGGCACAGCCCGGCCAGGTGAGGAAACCGACCACCCGGATCCCGCCTTCGGTGGTGAACGCCTTGTGCAGGCGCGACGGCGCAGTGGCGGCTTGCGCCCAGCGCGGGCCGTACCAGATGAACGAGGTGGGACGGCCGAGGTTGTCGAGGCTGTTGTCGCAATACTTTTCGATCTGCGCGACGATCTGGGCACCACGCAGCGGCATCGCCTCGACGATCGCACCCTCTGCACCGTTGTCGGACAAGAAGATCACGACCGTGTCGTCGAGTTCGCCGGTCTGGGTCAGGTAAGAGATCACCCGACCGATGTTCTGATCCATCCGGTCCACCATCGCCGCGTAGACCTCCATGCTGCGGGCCGACAGTGCCCGTTCCTCGTCGGTCATGTCGGCCCACTCCGCGGCGCCGTCGGCGACGACCGGGTGCGGATCCACATCAGGTCGGCACAGCCCGAGCCGCTTGAGCGCTGCCAAGCGCGCCTCACGCAACGCGTCGGGCCCGGCATCGTAACGACCGCGATATTTCGCGATGGATTCATCCGGTGCCTGCAACGGCCAGTGCGGCGCTTGAAAGGGCAGGTAGGCGAAGAACGGTCGGTCGTCATCCTCGGGCCGTTCCCGGAAATAGCGCAGCAGCGTGTCGGTGAAGAAGTCCGAGGAGTAGAAGTCGTCGCCGACCGTGACGAACCGGTCATCCTCGGTGTAAAGCGTTGGCACGGGAGAGAAACCGCCGACGGTCCCACCGTAATGGCTGGCGCCGGCCGGCAGCAGCGCGAACGAACGCTCGAATCCGCGTGCCCACGGCGAGGTCTCGATCGTGTCGCCCAGATGCCATTTGCCCGACATCAGCGTCAGATAGCCGGCGTCGCGCAGCAGCTCGGGCAACGCTGCGACCCGGTCGTTCAGATAGCCCTCATAGCCGGGCGCGCCACGGAATCCCGGGGCCGCGACCTCGAGCATCGTGCCGATGCCGGCGATATGGTGATCGGTTCCGGTCAACAGCATCGCCCGGGTGGGTGAGCAGGCCGGGGCGGAATGGAAATCGGTGAACCGGATTCCGGCGTAGGCCAGCCAATCCAGATTGGGCGTGTCGATCTCGCTGCCAAACGCGCCGATATCGGAGAAACCGAGGTCGTCCGCCACGATCACCAGAAAGTTGGGCCGCTTCACGCTGAAGCATCCTGCCAGGTTCGGCGGATGGATGAAACGTCCGCGGGTGACCGGACGGCAAAGTCATGCGTCCGCGTCAACCTTGCGCACTGGTGGCGGGGACCAGGTGCCGTCCAGGACCGAACGCTTCGGTGCGTAGAGCCGCATGGTCACACCCAGCGGGCCGCGCGGCGCGGGCAACCAGTTGGTGCCTCGCTGCGGGCCCGGATTGGCATGCTGAAGATACAGGTCGAGTGAGCTGTCGGCGTTGTAGGTCAGCGGGTCGCGATCGCCGATCGCGAAGCGGTTGCCTTCGTTGGCCACCTGGTAGCCCTCACCGTCGTACATCGTCACCGACCAGAAGGCCGATACCGGCGGCAGCTTGTCCGCATCGAAATGCAGGACGTAGTTGTGCTCGCCGGTGATCGGCTCCCCGTCGGCGTCTGCGATCAGCAGTGGATACACCGCATCCTCGGGTGGATTGGCACCCAGTCCGACCAGCGCGACCAGGGCTCGCTGCAAGTACGCGTTGCCGTATACGCCAATGTTGTCTTTGATGATCGTCCACCCGTTGACATGGGTGCCCACTGTGGTTGCCGACGTCACGATGTCGTGCAGCGCGGCTGACCATCCTGCCGCTATCTCACTACGCTGCCCGACGTCGAAGTCATCTGGCCTGAAAGGCTTTCCGGCGGCGATGCCCATGCCGGCGATGCGGGCAAGAATGGAAAAGTCGGTCGGATGCGGTGGATTGATCGCCAGCAGGTCCGCGGCGTAGCCGAAGAAGTCCAGTGGATCCAGGCCGGTGACCACGCGCAACGGCTCGGTCGTCGTGTCGTATCCGGGATCGATCACCTGCTCGGCCGCCGGCCCCGGCACGGTGACGCCAAAGCCGTCTTGGATCTTGTTCACGTTCGGGTAGTCGGGCGGCCCGTTGGTTTGGGTGCGTCCGATGATCCATACGTGGGGCGTGGGCGCCGAGATCACCGGTAGACCGGCGGGTAGCTCACCGTTGTAGTCGGGTGCGACCACAAGGAAGTCCTGTTGCGCGGTACCAGTGGTTCGCTTGCCGGGGTTTGCGAACACATCGGTCCACATGTCGAGCATGGGGAGCATGTAATAGCGATCATCGGTATCGGGTGCGTGCACGATTACCGGGCCGGAGGTCAGATCGAGCCAGGCCGACGAGTACAAAGTATCGAAGTTGGGCCGCACCACGCCGCGGAAGTCGGCGGTGGGAAAGGCCCGGATGTGATGGAACTGGTTCGGCGGACCCACGCCGGGCTTGCTGCCGGCCGGCGTGTTGCGCGCTTGCAATCTCGTGATGTCCAGCACCACCGACGGGAAGAAATACAGCGCTGCTTCATAACTCAACGTGCGCAGATCGCCTGACAGTACGCTCACCGGAAGTCCTTTCAGGGCACGAGCCCACAGCGAGCCCGCCGAACGTGGCCGCTGGGCAGCGAACGCTCGGTTGCTGACGCTAACCGAAGTCCGAAAGCGCCGCTGATTTTCAAGGCGATGACACCGAGTCGACGCTCGACAGGGCCGGTCAGCTCATCCGCCGCCGGCGCCGTTCTGCCGGCGCCGCGAATATTCGAAGCGGTTGAGCACGTCATAGGAACCGAATGGCGTTGCCAGCACCACGCGATAAATCAACCGCACCGGGGTTGTGTCGATCTTGTTGTAGTCGGCCAGTACCGACTTTTGCTCGAGGAATCGCAAGCTGAGATTCCAGGTCTGCATGTCGCGCGCGTTGCGGATGCCCCACTTGACGATGCCGTGGCTGATGGCTTTCGACAGCGGCGGCCCCAGCGGTGACAGCGTGTCGAAAAGTAGCTCACCGCAGTCAAATCGATCCGTCAATCGCTGTAGCAGTTGCCGGACCTCGCTCTCGCTCAAGTACATCAGCAGGCCCTCGGCGACTACAAGCGTGGGATGCTCGGTCGGAATCTGATCGAGCCACTGTGGATCGGTCACCGACGACCCAATCATGCGGTAGTGCTCGGTATCGTCGTACAGCCGGCGGCGCAGTTCGATGACGTTCGGCTGGTCGATGTCGAACCACAGTACCGCCGGCGGTAAGGCGAGCCGAAAAGCACGGCCGTCGAGGCCGCAACCGAGGTGCAGGACAACAGCGTCGGGGTGACGGCGGAGGAAATCAGCGGACCAGTCGTCGAGCTGTTTTGCGCGCAACGCGACCAGGTACTGGTTCGATGCGGGCAGCGACTTGCGATGTATTCGCCTGAAGTCGTAGTCGATGCGATCGACCGCGTCCGCGGCTATCCGATCGCCCAGAATCGTTCGCGGCGAACGGCTTTCATACGCGCGCAGGTACAGGGTGACCAGATTCGTCCATTCCACCGAGCCTCAACGGACAGTGCTGAAGTCGACCTTTTCTTTCGTCACGATCGTCACCTCCCCGCGTTGATCGGCCAACTGCACTTCAACTCTCCCATGTCACCCCACGAAGACAGCAGGGAACTCCGCTGCCAAGCTGGCCGCCCTCGCAAGTCTGGACGCTCGCATTGATCGAAACCGTTGGCGAACATCGGCCAAAAAAGCTTAAAAAGCCAGCCCATAGCTGGGATGATGAGTCGGTGCCAGTTCGGCGGGATTCAGCGGTTGCTCTTGACGGCGGCCCAACCGTGGGCTCAATCGCCAGCAGGAACAGCGTCGCAGTCGCGGGTTCGGTCGCGACTTCCGGCAGCGTCGCGGTAGCCGGCTCGGTAGCGACCTCGGGCAGCGTCGCGGTAGCCGGCTCGGTAGCGACCTCGGGCAGCGTCGCGGTAGCCGGCTCGGCAGGTACCGCGGGCAGCGTCGGGGTAGTCGGCAGTCTCTTGACTGTGTTGTGTCTGGTCGCCCGGCAATGCGTCGCCTGCGTGGCCTGCATTTCGTGTACCCGGTGCGTCGCCTGTATTGGCTGCGTGCGCTGCAGCGACTGTGTAGGGTGCATCGGCTGCGTGAATTGTTCGGGGCTACGGAATGTGAAGGGGGCCCGCAACCTTCGGGTTGATTCCACGGCGTGAGTGAAAATTCAGAATGCGTCGGGATCCCGCTGTACGTCGTCCGGCACCGGGTGGCGATACAGAAGCGACGCGTTCTCCCAGCTGAACTTCCGGATGACGTCCTGCGGCAGATCGCCGATTTGTTCGTGGATCGTTTGCTGGGTGTGCGGCCAGGTCGAGTCGCAATGCGGATAGTCGGCTTCCAGCATGATGTTGTCCACACCTATCCGGTCACGCTGCACGAACGACGACTTGTCCTCCACCGCGCAGAACCAGAAATTTCGGGTTAAAACCTCTGCGGGAGTCAGACTGTCACCAAGCGCCTGCCAGGTGCCGTACATCGCGTGGTAACTGAGCATGTGGTCCAGGCGATCGAGCAGCCCGGCAACCCAGCCGATTCCACCCTCGGACAAGCAGATCTTGAGATCGGGAAATCTGCTGGGTAGCCCGGAGTACAACCAGTCGACTGCCGCCGATATGGCGTAGGCGAAGAACAGCACGCCCTGCACATCCGGCGGCGCGTCCGCCGTGGTGGACGGCGAGGACCCGGAGGATCCGATGTGGAGGTTCACCACGGTGCCGGTCTCAGCACATGCTGCCATCATCGGATCCCAGTGACCTGAATGAATACTCGGCAATCCGAGCATGGCCGGGTTCTCGCTGAACGTCACCGCGCGAAACCCGCGCTCGGCGTTCTCATGGATCATCGTGGCGCCAAGCTGGGGGTCGAGCAGCCATGGCAATTGGCACGCAATGATGCGTCCGGGGTACGACCCCGCCCATACCTCGAGGTGCCAGTCGTTCCAGGCGCGGACCGCGGCCAACGCCAGGTCGCGGTCCTTGGTCACCTGTTGCAGCCGCTGGCCGGCGAAACCCGGCAGGAACGAGGGAAAGTTGAGCGAGGCATATATGCCGTTCAGGTCCATGTCTTTGATGCGCTCATGGATGTCCCACGCGCCTCTGCGCATTTCATCGAACCGGACCGGTTCGAAACCATACTCGGCCACCGGACGTCCGACCACGGCGTTGAACCCGACGTTGGGCAATTCCTGACCGTCATAGACCCAGGTCTGTCCACCCTGCTCGGTTTCCACGACTTTGGGCGCACGGTCTGCGAACTTTCGCGGCAGACGTCCGGTGAAGGTGTCCGGCGGTTCGACGATGTGATCGTCGACCGAGATCACTGTGTAACGGCGTTGCGCCCGAGGCGGATCCGGCAGAAACGTGACCGAACGGTCATCGCCGGTCTTGGCGGTGGTGAAGTTCAGGTCGGCGGCCAGTTCGTCGATCGATTTCATGGTCCACACCCTTCCTGTCATGCACGATGACGCCGAATACGACGACTCAGGTGAGCACTTCCGGATCAGCCTTGATGGTCATCCGCGCCGCTCCCGCCCAGTAAACGTCCGCGGCCCGTTCGATAAGCGACCGTTGCATGCCCGCCATGTCCGACCAGTTCATGACCACCGGCTCCTTGCCGGTGAGCATGACGTCATAGGCCAGCCTGCATACCCGTTCGATCGATGCCGTGCGGTAGACCGCTTCGGGTAGGGTGCGGCCGGTGGCGATGACGCCGTGGTTGGCCAGAATCGTCAGGTTGGCGCCCCCGATGCGGGCTGCGAGAGCTGCTGCACGGGCCGGGCTGTCGATTTCGCCGTCGTAGGTGTCGACCAGACATAGGTCATCGAGGAACAGCGAACCCGTTTGGTGCACCAACTCGGGCAGCCTGCCCAATGCCGCGAGCACACAGACGTAGTACGGATGATTGTGGATGACCACCCGAGCGTCATCGCGGACGCGGTGCAGTTCGGTGTGGATATGAATAGCCGGAGTGACATCCCAGCGTCCGCGGACCACCCGCGCATCGCTGTCGACCAGGCAGATATCGGATGCGGTGAGTTCCTGCCACCACAAACCCCAGGGATTGACGAACATGTCCGTTTGCCCGTCGAGCTGCCAGGTGATGTGTCCGGCCATGTTCTCTGCGAATCCGATGCCGGCCAGGTGACGGAAAGCCACGGCGAGGGCCTGCTCGTCGGACAGCTCGACTCCAATCGGCGGAACCACCGACGGCGCCCAGACCTCCAGACCACCCCGCCGTGCGTCACGAGCGTTCATGATCGGCCTCCATCCTGGCTTGAATATCCTCGCGGAGCAGGCCTTTGGCTATCTTTCCGCCGGACGATCGGGGAAGTTGGTCGACCACGATGAGTCGTTCGGGCAACAGCTCCTTGGAAACGCCCAGTGCCAACAGATGTTCGACGAGCCCGGGCAGGTCGATGCCGCGCGAATCGGCGAGTTCAGCGTACACGCAGACCTTTTCACCGAACACCGGGTCGGGCATGGCGACCGCTGCCGCTACCGCGATCGCGGGATGGTCGGTGACGGCGTCTTCGACCTGGCTTGCGCTGATGTTCTTGCCGCCGCGCAGGATGAAATCAGAGGTTCGGCCGGTGACGCTCAGGTAGCCGTCCGCATCGATCTCGCAGATATCACCCATGCGCATCCACCCGTCGCGGGTGAACAGCTTGTCGTGATCGGCGCCGCCGAGGTAGCCGAGGCTGGTCGCCGGACCCCGGCAGGCGGGCTGGCCTCGTCCTGTCGCGGTGACGTCGACATCTCCGTCGAAGAGCCGGACCGCCATTTCCGGGATGGTCCGGCCACCGGTGCGCAGTCGGCGCTCGCGGGAGTCATCGATGGTGGTCGCGCTGAGCATCCCGGTCTCGTTCGAACCGTAGAACTGCAGAATTTTCGCACCGGTAAGGTCCTCGAACTCGGCGGCGGGTCGATAAGGTAACGCCTCGCCGCCGGCGAAAACGACACGCAGCGAACTCAGGTCGTAATCGCGGCAAGCCGGGTCCGCCATGAGCATGGTCAATTGTGTGCTCACACAGCACAGCACGGTGGGCTTATGCCGGGCTATGGCTTCACACGCCGCTTTCGGGGTGAACCGCGGCAGGATCACCGCGGTGGCACCGAGATAGATCGGGGTGGTATGGCTGGTCCAAATCCCGAAGCCGAACGGCATGGGTATGACGGGCAAGAAAATGTCGTCCGACGTCAGCACCCCGTTGGCGACGGCTTTCTGGTGAAAGAAGTACCAACGGTTCTGCGTGTGCACGACGCATTTGGGCAGGCCGGTAGTCCCGGAGGTGGAGTTGATGAGGAAAACATCGTCGGGACCCAGTTGGGCTTCGACCCGCAACGCCTTGGGTGTCGCGTTGACGTTCAGGCTCAGCACCCCGGTGTCCTGGTCCAAGACCAGCGTGGACACCGCAGATTCGCCGGGCACGTCCGCGGCGGCCTGAGCGGCGGCGCCGCTGCGCTGTGGATCGCTGATCAGGATTTGTGGCTGTGAGCTGCGCAGTATCGCGGTGACCTCGCGGGTGCCGGCACGTGCTCCGATGCCGACGACGACAGCGCCGCAGCGTTCGATTG
Source organism: uncultured Actinomycetota bacterium (assembly GCA_963848535.1). GTDB lineage: Bacteria > Actinomycetota > Actinomycetes > Mycobacteriales > Mycobacteriaceae > Mycobacterium. The sequence continues at coordinate 100,206 of CAWKEM010000017.1, read as the reverse complement.
CGACGAACAGTACGTGGATGGCAGCGGAGTCGCCGTGCCATACCGCAATCCGGTCACCGCGCGCAACGCCGACGCCGGCCAGCTGTGCCGCCAGATCGCTTGCGGCGTGGTCGAATTCACGCCAGGTCAGCGATATGCCGGGGTGGTCGGCATAGGCGGGGTGGCCCGGTGATTGTTCGGCGTTGCGCCGTACCGCGTCGGACAGTGTCGAATCAGACCACCAGCCGGCGGCACGGAACCGGGCCGAGTCCTCGTCAGTGAATGCCGGCGAGCCCACGGTATCCAGCCCACCGGTGCCCATTACCAAATGATAGGGAAACCACGTGGTCCCCATTCGGCGAACCAGCGCTTCTGGCCGTGGGGCCGAAGTGACTAAGGATTCGGCGGGGCGGGAGGAGCGGCGTGTTGATCGTCCGCAACACCTGGACGCCGCGGGTGCGGCTTAGGGCAGGTGATATTGCGAATACAGCCGCAATTGAGGCCGATGATGCAGGCGCCTCCGCCGACGGGTTGGACCGGTAGGGCGCCGCCGGGGTCCCCGGGGAGGGGGTGCGGGCATGACGCTGGACGAAGCAACGCTCGTCGTCAGTACCGCCACGCCGTCAGGCGACATACCGAAAGCGAAGGCAACAACAGCCGCACCGCCGCCCAACACGGCCGCCGTCCTGTTTCTGCGCTTCATCACGATTCCCGGGTGTAGTCGCGCTGCCCGGGATGCGCCGAACGCCGCGCTCGCACTCCAAGAAGACTCCGAGCCGTCATAGAGGATCCTCCAAGGCTTTCGGCACGGTGAAGTCGTCCGGAGTGCCCTAACCGGGCAGGGCGCCCGATGTCGGGATCGGTATTTGCCACGTTAAACAGACGCTCAACGAGAACACCAGAAAGACATAACCGTTCACTGATGCTAGTTGGGTCGGGTGGGGTTGGTGCCGTGCGTACGTCTGACGTGCCCCCGGCATGCCCCGCCCAAACATTTGGTCAGTGAGCTTTCCCGCGGCGCACGCGACGACGCCGCTCGACGCTCATCTCGCGAAGTGAAAGCGGCGCTGTGCAAATCGCACGTCGTCCCGGCGCGCGGGCGTTGGCCCTGTGTTCGAACAGCGCACCCGGGCGATGTGACGCCTATTGTCGGTGTGTGCTGATCGGCTTCTTACTCGCTCTGGGGTGCTCGGTCTGTTACGGCACGGCGTCTGTGTTGCAAGCGGCGGCGACGCGATCAGTGGAAGCAGGCAGCGGCTCGGGTGTCGACACTGTGTTGCTGGTGCGAGCCGTTCGGCAGTGGCGCTATCTCGTCGGCGTTGGCCTTGACGGTGTCGGCTTTGTGCTTCAAGTGGCCGCGCTGCGCTTGGTACCGATCTATGTTGTCGCCGCGGCATTAGCTGCCTCGATCGCAGTCACCGGCATCGTGGCCGCATGGCTGCTGTCGGCGCGGCTGTCGTCAGCCGAATGGACGGCCGTGGGCGTGGTCTGCGTCAGCCTCGTGCTGCTCGCTCTCGCCGCTGGACCCGGGCACTTTCGACATGCCCCAGCCGGACTCGGCTGGGCGCTGTTGGGTGTGGTGGCCGCAATATTCATCGCTGGCGCCGCTGCAGGTCGACTGCCCGAGCGCCCGCGCGCACTCGCGCTGGGGCTGGCTGCCGGAAGCGGCTTCGGGGTCATCGAGGTCGGCGTGCGCCTGATCGACGTCATCGATCCCACCAAGCGCTCCTTCTACACCAACCCGGCCCTGTACGCGGCGGCCGCAGGTGGGGCCGCCGGATTCCTGTTGCTCACCTCCGCCCTGCATCGCGGATCCGTGACCACGGCAGTCGCCGGGATGGTTGTCGGTGAAACGATCGCGCCCGCATTCGTCGGAGTGGTGTGGCTGGGTGACAGCGCACGCGACGGCCTGGGCTGGCTGGTTGTCGTGGGTTTTGTCGTAGCAGTATCCGGGACACTAGTGCTGGCGCGGTTCGGGGAAGCGCCGGAACCGGCCGCTAAACCAGCGGAAGCCGGCGAAGCCGTCACCTAGATCATGGCGTTGCCGCGGTGGATGCTTCGCGGCAGTCAGCGTTCTCAATCGCCGGACGGTAAGTAGTGCCACGCGCCGAGCGCGTCCACAACACACCGCCCTGTGCGCTGCTGCCGGCGGACATCAGCGCACGCTTGAGGATCTTGTTGGTGGCCGTCGTCGGCAGATGATCGTTGATGCGCACATACCGCGGCCACGCCTTCGGCGACAAGTCGGGTTGCGCGGCAAGGAACTTCTCGAAATCATCGGGGTCCAACCGCGTCCCGTTACGCAGTACGAAAGCGGCCATCACCTGGTCGCCGACCCGTTCGTCAGGCACGGCATAGACCGCGACCTGACTGACTTGCGGCAGCCGTTCCAAGATCCGCTCGATCGGGCCCGCCGCCAGGTTCTCGCCGTCCACCCGCATCCAATCGGCGGTCCGGCCGGCAAGGTAGATCCAGCCGTCGGCGTCGCGGTAGGCCAAATCACCGGACCAGTACATGCCGTGCCGCATGCGCTCGGCCGTGGCGGCCGGATCGTTGTAGTAGCCGGTGAACGGCCCCGCACCCTGCGTGTTCACCAGTTCGCCGACCGCTTCGTCGAAATTGGTCAATGCGCCATACTCGTCGAATTCGGCGACAGCGCACTCTTGCAGCGTCGTCGGGTTGTAGATGCTCACTCCGGGATACGGCTTGCCGATCGAGCCGGGCGGGGTGCCATCCTCCCGGACGACGATCACCGCGAACTCGCTGGAACCGAAGCTGTCGACCACTCGGCATCCGAAACGCCTGGCGAACTCGGCGATGTCACGATCGGTTGCCTCGTTCCCGAACGCCACCCGCAGACTCGTGTCGGCGTCGTCGGGACGCTCGGGCGTGGAAAGGATCAAAGCAAGGGGCTTGCCCACGTAATTCAGGTACGTCACGTGGTAACGGCGCACGTCGTCGAGGAAACGTGACGGCGAAAACCGGGCCGGAACCATGGTGGCGCCACTGCCGATGGCGACCGCCCACCCAGCGGCTATGCCGTTGGAGTGAAACAGCGGCATGGACAGGTAGCAGACGTCATCGGCGGTGACGTCGTACTGGAATATCAGGCTGGCACCGCACACGATCGCCATCCCATGGGCGAGCCGGACGACCTTGGGGTCACCGCTGGTGCCGGAGGTGAAGATCATCATCAGGGTGTCGGCCGCGGATACCTCGCGATGAGGGACCAGGGATGGCGCCGCGGCCACCGCTTCGGCGTAGCGATTCCCGGTCACGTCGAGCACCTGAATTCCGTTGAGGTCCAAGCCATCCAACAGGGGGAGGTGCTCAGAGTCGACGAGAAGCAGTTGACAGTCGGAGCGTCGGATGTCGGCCAGCAGGCCGGCTCCGCGCCGCGTCATGTTGATGCCGCACAACACGTAGCCGCCCAGTGCGGCCGCGGCCATGGCGCGAAGCATTGCCGGGGAGTTGGGCAGCACGGCGCCGACATGCAGTGGACGTGTCGAATCGGCAAGGGCGATCAGCGCAGCCGCCTCGGCCTCGGCCTCGGCCAGGTGTTCTCGCCAGGTCCAGATCCAGTCGCCGTGGGCGAGCGCCGGGGTGTCGTCGTGCCGGCGCTGCCGCAGTAGCTGCTGAACTGTCTCCAGCACTCACGTCCTCCGCTCGGGCTGGTCGAAGGTTGTCAGCACCAGCCCGGCATAGTTCTGACGGGCCACATCGTCGCAGTGGCGCCGGTAGGTGCCGAATCCGCCGGCGTAGGGCATGAAGACCCGCTTCTTGCCTTCGATGTTGGCGCCCAGGTACCACGATGATGCCGCTTTGGGGAACAGGGTTTGCTCGGCGGCCTGGGCCACCTGCTCGGTCCAGGCGATGGCGGCGTCACGCCGCGGTTCGACCTCGCTCACCCCGCGACGACGGACGGTCAAGATTAGGTCGATGACCCAGTCAACCTGAACCTCAGCGTGCAGCACCATGTTGGCCAGCACCGAGGGGCTGCCCGGCCCGCTGATGGTGAACAGGTTCGGCAGGCCCGGCACCATCAGACCGAGAAACGTCACGGGTCCGTTGGCCCAGATGTCGCGCAGCCGCTCTCCCCTGGGCCCACACGGGTCGATGCGGGTCAGCGCGCCGGTCATCGCGTCGAAGCCGGTGGCGAATATCAGCACATCGCACGGATACGTCGTTTCGCCGGTGCGTACCCCCTGGATCGTGATCGCCTCGATGGGCTCCCGGCGCAGGTTCACCAGCCGGACGTTGTCCCGGTTGAAGGTGGCGTAATAACCGGCGTCGGTGCAAATGCGTTTCGCTCCGATCGGGTGATCGACCGGGATGAGGTCAGCAGCGACGCGAGGATCGTTGACGATTTCCCGGATCCGCTCCTCGGCGAACTCCCGGGCCATGTCATTGGCGGCCGGGTCGCTGTTCTGGTCGGGGAAGGTTTTCGCGAAAAGGACGCCGCCTTCGCGCCAACGCTGCCATAGGGCTTGAGCGCGCTCGTCTGGTTCGGTGTCGACCGCGTTCTTGTGGTAGGTGCCGTGCGGGGTGCCCGCCGCCGCGTAGGCCGAGATCCGGCGGCGCTGCCGGTACTGCTCCCGGATCTGATGCTGCTCCTCCGGCGACCATGGGCGGTTGGGCATCGGGACGCTGTAGTTCGGCGATCGCTGGAACACCACCAAGCTCTCGGCTTGCCTGGCGATGATTGGAACCGCTTGAATGCCAGAGGAACCGGTGCCGATCAGGCCCACGCGCTTGCCCCGCAGATCGGGATCCTCGTCTGGCCATGCGGCGGTGAAGTACACCTCCCCGGCAAAATCGTCGACCCCGCTGATATCGGGGCGGTTCACTGCCGACAGGCAACCCGTTGCGCACACCAGGAACTGCGCGGTGTATGTCTGGCCGGCCCCCAGTGCATCACCAGTGCGGACCTGCCAGCGACCTCGATCGAAGGAGGCGTCGACGACGTCAACACCAAATCGGTAGTGACGGCGCAGATCAAAGCGGTCGGCTACGTGCTGCAGATAGGCCAGGATCTCCGGTTGCGCGGCGAAGCGTTCGCTCCACGTCCAGCTCTGCTGCAGTGCTTCGTCGAATGAGTAAGAGTAGTCGACACTTTCGACGTCGCAGCGGGCGCCTGGATACCGGTTCCAGTACCAGGTGCCACCCACCTCGGGCGCCGCCTCGATGCCGATCACCGATAGGCCCTCCGAGGCGGCTCGATGCACCGCGTAGAGCCCGGCGAACCCCGCCCCGATGACGATCACGTCGCTGGCCTCGGTCATGTCGTCGGGCTCCCCGAGCGAACCGGTGCAAGTAGCTGCCGCAGGTCGTCGCATACCAGGTCGTGGGCCGACTCCGCCGCGGGAAAGGATTGAATCGTCATGAAGCCGTGGAATAATCCGGGAAAGTCCCGGTGCACGACACGCACTCCCGCGTTGCGTAGCCGGCGTGCGTAGTCGCACCCCTCGCTGTGCAAGGGATCCAGCCCGGCAGTCACGATCACCGCGGGCGGCAGGTCGGCATGCGAATCCGCACGGGCCGGCGCCACCAGGTGGGGCGGATCGCACAGCGGCTCACCGCCGAGGTATTGGCCCCAGTACCACTGCATCGCGGCGCGGGTGTTGAAGTACCCGTTGGCGTAGCGCCGGTAGCTATCCGTGTCGAACGAGGGATCGATGACTGGGTAGAGCAAAAGCTGCGCAGCAGGCCGGGTGACTCCCCGCTCGCGGCAGAGAATGGCGGTGACCGCGGCGAGATTTCCACCGGCGCTGTCGCCGGCGACAGCGGTCCGCGTCGGGTCGACGCCGAGTTCGGCTGCGTTGTCTACCACCCAGCAAAACGCCGCAAACGCGTCGAATGCGGCCGCGGGTGCGCGGTGTTCGGGGGCAAGACGGTAGCCGACCGACACGACGATGGCTTGGCTGCCACGGGTCAGGGCGCGACAGAAGCCGTCGTGAGACTCGATGTCGCAGAACACGAAGCCGCCACCGTGACAGAACACGATTGCCGGGCGGTTATCGATCGGCGCGCCATGCGGGTAGTAGATCCGCACTCCGATGGCGCCGGCGGGACCCGGAATGCAACGGTCGATCGTGCTGCGGACGTCATCGACGTTGGCGGCGGGTATGCGCCGTTGGGCCACCGTGGCGCGGACCGCGGCGCCGGTCATGGTCTCGACGCGCGGGAACCCGGCGTTCAACCCGTCCAACATCGCCTGCACGCCGTCGTCCACGTGGGCCTCCGCCCGCATCGTCGGGTCACTCATGCCGGCCGGTACTTCAACAGGGTGATGCCGGCGTCGGGCAGATCGTAGAACACCGGCTCAACTCGCATACCGATCCGGATGTCGCCCGGGTCGACCTCGACCAATTCGGTGCTGATCTTCGGCCCGGCGTCCCATTGCACGACGGCGAGCAGCTGCGGCACCGCGTCGATCCACGGCGGGCCGGTGGGCCGGCGAGCGACCGTGAAGGTGTACAGCGTTCCGGCACCGTCGATTTCGCGCCATTCCAGGTCGTCGGCCAGGGTGCCTGGGGCGAGGGTACGCGGATAGAAGACGTAGCGCTGCAGCGATGGCGAGTACTGCACCAGGATGCGGTGCTGCGCCAGGCCGTCCCAGAAAGGCCGCGACACCGGCGTGGGCTCGGGGACGGGGCGGGGTTCTATGCTCATCGCTAGTCTCCCCGCAGCAACAACGCAACCTGCTCACTCATGATGCCGCCGTTGCCGGTGACGAACGCGATGTGGCAGTCGGGCACCTGCGCGTCGCCGGCCCGGCCCATGATCTGACGTGCGCCGTCGACGACGTGGTGCATGCCGCCGGCCATGCCGGCCTGGCCGAAGGACAGTTGACCACCGGCGGTGTTGAGCGGGAAGTCGCCGCGGTAGGTCAAGTCACGGTCGGTAATCCACGCCATGCCTTTGCCTTTGGCGCAGAAGCCGGCGTCTTCCAGGCTCATCAGCACCGTGATGGTGTAGCAGTCGTAGATCGAGGCGACGTCGACGTCGGCCCGGCTCAGCCCGGCCATCGCGAATGCCTTCTCGGCAGCACGTGCGATGGGTGTGTGCAGCAAATCCTCGGCGTAGGTGGGGGTCTTGAAGGCGATGTGCTCACCGAAGCCTTTGATCCACACCGGGCGGTTGCGACTTCGACGTGCGATGTCGGCGTTGGCAATCAGCACACCCGCTCCCCCGTGTACGCGCATCACCGTTTCGAGCATGTGGATGGGGTCGGCGATCATCGGGCTGGCGAGGACGTCGTCGGCGGTGATCGGGCCGCCGTGGAAAACCGCGCCCGGATGCGCGCATGCGTTGGTGCGTTGGTCGACTGCGATCTTGGCGATCGCGGCGGGGTCGTAGCCGAACTCTGCCGCGTAACGCTGAGCGATCTGCGCGTACGGCGCGTTTTGCCCGACATTGCCGTAGGGGATCTCGAATTCGGCCTGCGGTGACCCGTAGGTGTTCGACGACGCCCCATACCAATTCGGGCCGGGCTGAGCGTCTTTCTGAGGCCTTCTCTCAGACTGGGGCAGCGACGCCGATCCGGGTACCACGGCCAGCACCGCGTCGCAGATGCCGAGTTCCACGGCGGCCGCGGCGCGCCACACCATTCCCGCCGAGGTGGCTCCGCCCAGGTCGACGCGCTCGCCGAAGTCCAAAGCCAATCCGAGGTATTCGCACAGCGTGGCCGGCGCGAACATCGCCGATTCGGCCACACCGTGAGTCAGCAGACCGTTGACACGGGCGGGATCGACCCCGGCGTCCTCGACGACCATCTTGGCCAACAGCGCGTACTGGTCGAGGGTGAACAGTGGCGGCCGGGTCAGACGCCGATCGGCCGGCAACTCGGCGATGCCGACGATGGCCGATTCGCCGCGCAGCCCCGTCACGACAGCGTTCCGCGCCGGGGCAGCTCGACCGTGGCGGTTCCCGGCATCAGCACGGTGGCGTCGCGGCGGCCGGCGACGTCGAGATCCACCAGTCCGGCGCCCGCGTCGGTGAGGCGTTTGCCGGTCACTTCCCCACCGAACCTGAGCAGCTCGCCGGGATAGGCGATCGCGCGGTTCTGCACCGAGAAGGACACCAGGCGGCCGCGTCCACCAATCCAGTCGGCGATGGCGCGGGCCAGCAGTGCCGCCTGAAGCGGGCCCTGGACCAGCACGTCGTCGTACCCCTCGACCGTGCGGGCCCACTCTTTGTCGTAATGAATGCGGTGCCCGTTGTAGGTGGCGGCGCTGAAAAAGAACATCTGGGTCTCGTCGACGGTGACCGTCAGGGGAGGAATCTGCTCGCCCACGGCGACGTCGTCGTAAAAGACCTGCTGACCGGTCATGGCGCTCCTAGGGACGGGCGATCATCGACGTCGACGCTTCGGCAACCAGTTCGCGGTGCTGGTTCCGATACATCGTGTGCCAGGTGACCAGTACAAATCTGCCAGAACGGCCCTGCTTTTCGACGATCGACTCGATGGTGCGCACCATTTCGATCTGGTCGCGGTGATAGGCCGGCAGGTGAAAGGTGAAGCTCTCACCACCGGCCATTCGCTTCGGGGCACGGGGAAACGCGAGACTGCCCGAGACCGCGCCCGAGGACCCGTCGGGACGGAGCGCCTCGAGGTGCGTGACGCCGAGCACGGCGTACTGCAGATAGAGCGGAGGACAGACGATGTCGCGAAAGCCATTGGCCCGGGCGTAATCCGGGTCGAACCATAACGGGTTGTGGTCGCCGACCGCCGCCGCCCACCGTTGCCAATCGCGCTGGTTCACCTCACCTGTCGCAGACGCGGCGATGGTGCCCACTCGCGACGCTGACTCGGGGTCGATCAAGGTGTCCTCGGTCACCGGCGCTCCTTTGCGGCCATGCTCTCCTCCAGCCACGATGCGGCGACGTCAGCTCCGCCACCCAGAGTCGAGCCCAGCCTTGCCCGTTCGGTCCACAAATGCAGATCGGTCTCGGTGACGTACCCCATCCCGCCGTGCAGTTGGTGGGCATCCAGGGTGATCAGCCTGGCCGCGGTTGCCGCCTGCATGCGCGCGATGGCCGTGTCCCTGGTCGCTGGGTGACCGCGTGCGATCCAAAACACCGCCGAGTGTGCGGCCAATCGCGCCGCGGCCAAACAGATGTGCATGTTGGCGATCAGATGCTGGGCGGCCTGAAACGACGCGATCGACCGCCCGAACTGGTGCCGCAGCTTGGTGTACTCGACGGTACGGTCCAGCACGGCCTGCCCGACGCCGACCAGGTCGAGTGACCCCAATGCCACTGCCGTATTGGACACCCGGCGCAGCGCTGACTCGGGAACGCCGCCGAGCAGCGCGTCGGCGCCGACCAAGACACCGTCGAAGTGCACGGTGGACGCCCGGTGCCCGCCGGCCATGTCGAGCGGCTCGATGGTCGCGCCGGTCGCGCGAGCATCGACGACGAACACCAGCGTGGGCTCAGCTTCGGCAGCTGAAACCACGATGACGTCGGCGACATCGGCATCAGCGACGTAGTCCGCGGTTCCGGTCAGCCGCCAGCCGGTATCCGGCATGGGTTCGGCGCGTAATACCGGCGAGACGACGGCAGCGTCGCGGGCACTGCACAGCGCTGTGGTGCCGCGCATACTGCCGCTTGCGAGCGGCCGTAGCCACGCCGCCTTGACGTCTCGGGTGCCGAGCTGGTCGATGGCCAGGGCCGCGTGCACCGTGCTGTGGACTGTCGTCGGGCACAGTGCGCGACCGGCCTCGGTGTAAAACACCGCGAGATCGTCGAGCGAGCCCCCCGAGCCGCCGTACTCCTCGGCGATGGCGAGCCCGAACACCCCGGCGTCGGCCAGCGCCTTCCACAGGGTCGGGGTGCTGCGGTCCGCGCTGGGTTCATGCAGCGCACGCACCAGGCTTACCGGGCTCTCCGCCGACAGCAGCGCGCGCACCATCGAGGCGAACTCGCGCTGCTCAGCGCTGAGCATCACTTTCATCGCCTGAAAAACCTTGCGTTGCAGCGGATTTCGTTACCGGCCATACGAGGGCATCCCGTGGCCGCGCTGGGCGATAATGTCACGAAGCACCTCGTTGGTGCCTCCACCGAAGCGCATCAAGGGAGCGGCCCGGTAAAGTCGCTCGAATTTGCCGGCCAGCGGCGCCTCTTGGTTGCGATGTGCCAACAAGCCATCCGGGCCGAGGAGATCGAGCGCCAGATCGGCGATCCGCTGGCGCAACTCACTGGTGAAGACCTTCTCCACGCTGACCTCCACGGTAGGGATGACACCGCTGTCCAGGATCGACGCGGCCTCGTAGCCCATCAGAGTGGCTACGGCCACGTCGGCTTCGGCCTGCGCCAGCCGGCGGCGAAGCGCCGCGCTGTCGGCAGGCACCGTACCGTCCCGCCGCGGCGTTGCCGCAAGCTCTCGCAGCTCCTCCACGGCCCGGCGCAGATCGCCCGCATTGGTCAGCGCACCTCGTTCGAGATCGAGCGCGCCGGTGATGTACGTCCAGCCGCGGTTGACCTCGCCTATCAGGTTGGTGACGGGGACCCGCACATCGTGGAAGTGCACCTCATTGGTGCGATAGCCCGACCAGGCGTACAGCGGGCGGATCTGGACACCGGGGCTGTCGAACGGGACGATGATGACCGAAATGCCCCGGTGCCGGACGCCGTTCGGATCGGTACGTACGCAGAGCCACTCGTGGGTGGCGCGCTGGGCCGCGCTGTTCCAGATCTTGGTCCCGTCGATCACCCATTCCTGGCCATCGCGCGTCGCGCGGGTACGCAGGCTGGCCAGATCGGTTCCGGCTTCCGGCTCGGAATAACCGACAGCACAGATCATTTCACCTCTAGCGATCAGCGGCAGCCATTCGTTCTTGTTCTGCTCGGTGCCGTGCCGCATGATCATCGGCGCCACCGAGGTGACCGTCAGGTCGGGTCCGGGCACACCCCAATATTCGAATTCACTCATCAACAGATGCAGATGTACGGCGCTGAGCCCGAGACCGCCGTACTCGCGCGGCCAGTTGACCCCGAACCAGCCTTTGGCACCGATCTTGCGGCGAAACCTTGCAACCTCGCCATCCAGTACCTCCAGATCGTGCTCGGCGAGTTCGGCTTCGAGCTCCGGTGTGACGTTGTCGTGGAGGAACTCGCGGACCTCGGTCAGCCACGCACGCTGCCCGGCGTCGAGTTCAAAATCCATTCCCGAGCCCACCTAACCTTTCACCCAGGCAGCGCCAGCGTAACGCCACTGCGAAATTGCGCTTGGATTTTCGCAGTGACGTTACGCTCGGCGGCCCCTCGCATCTCGATCGGCGGGTGTTCATGCAGAATCTGCGGCGCACCCCTGATCGATCGACCCGTGGCGGTAACCCGCAGGGCCGCCGCGGAGGCCTGGTGGCGCAGGCTATTGGTTTCGCAGGTCCGGCAACGTGGCAATTCCGATCAGGTGCTGCCCAACAACTGCCGCGAGCCCGTCGCCGACTATGTAGCATCGCCGAGTCCTACCCGTCGGTTGCGGCGGAGTAATGGGTATTCGCGCCGCCTATCGCCAACCGCAGGAGACAGATCATGACTGACATACCTGATTTCGGCACCTTCGGCCGGTTCATCGAAACGCCGGTCGAGGCAATGTCGGCCGAGATGCGAGAGGCCTACGAGTTCACCCGCGAACTGCGGGGATTGGTGCCCGGCCCGCACAAGATATGGCTTGCCAACCCCGCGCTGTCCAAGACGATCGTGCCGACCGGCGCGTACTTTCAGCGCGAGTCCACGTTGACGAAGGCCGAGATCGAGATCGCGACCAACATCGTCAACGGCCGGTGGTGCAGCCCCTACGCCAACTACGAACACGAGATGATCGGCGAGCGTGCCGGCCGCCTGGACCCGCGACGTGTCCAGGCGTTGATCGCCGGGCAGCCAACATCGTTCGACGATCCACGCCAGCAGGTGGTCTACGAACTTGCGTCGGCGTTGGCGGCTTCCCGCATCGTGCCGCTTGGCCTGTACCGCCGCGCCAAGGAGTTGCTCGGTGACGCGGGTATCGTCGACGTGGCGGTGCTACTGGGCTGGTTCACCATGGTGTGTATGACGCTGAACGCCTTCGATGTGCCGGCCAACGCCGAGGGATTGGATCAGTAAGCATGACTCTTGCCCCCCTGCCCACCGTCACGTTGACTCCGGTCGCGTTCTTCCCGCAGTGGTACTTCCCGGAAAATCTCGCCGTGCGCGCCGACGAGTCCATCCTGATCACCGACGTCCTGCACAAAGAACTCTGGTGGGTCCCACCCGCAGATCCCGGCGCAGTGGTCGAACCGGTCCTGGTGCACACCTTCGACCACCCGATCACCGGTATCGCCGAGGTCGCGCCCGACGTGTTCATCATCAACCTCACCGAGGGCTACACCACCCATGAATCACATTTGGCTCGAATCGATTTCTCCGATTGGAGACCGGGGACACCGGTGTCCCCGGAGGTCATCTACACCTTCGACGACCGTGTCCGCGCCCTCAACGGCAGCTGCACACTCGGGCCGAACGTGCTGGCGATCGCCGACTGCTTCGCCGGCCTGATCTGGCGCGTCGACCTCTCCGACGACGCCCGCAGCGCCACGGCCCGGGTCTGGCTTGCCGACGACACCATGGCGTTCGACCCCGACAGCGGCGTGCCTCCCCCACCGCAGCCGGGTGTCAACGGCCTGCGCTACGGCACGCAGACCGGCTACCTGTACTACACCTCAACCGCGCAGAAAGTTTTCATGCGCGTCCGCGTCGATCCAACCAGCCTCGATCCCGCCGGGCCGCCGCAATTCGTCGCCGCCATCGACAACGCCGACGACTTCTGTCTCGACGAGGACGCCGGATTCGCTTACGTGACAAGGCATCGCGCCAACACTATCGACCGGGTGCCGCTGGCGTCCGGGCACGGCAGCGAAGTCCGCCACATCGCCGGCGACCCTTTCGATGACACCCTCGTCGGCCCGTCCAGCGCGGCATGGGGACGCGGGCCCGGTGACCACGGCCGCGTCGCCTTCGTGACCACCGACGGCGGTACCACCGCTCCCCCGGAGGGCATCACCCGCCGGGCCGCCCTGCTGCGCGTCCAGTTGGATCACCCTGACGAGTCATGAACCGGCGCAGTGAAATTGTCAGCGCCGGTGCTGCGTCGATCAAGACCTATGTCGGCGGACACGGCCCGGCGGTGGTCATCATCCCGTCCTACGGACGTGACGGCGGACGAATGTGCCGACCTGCGGACACGACGCTACGGCGACCGCATCACCTCGACGGTGATCGACGACGCCAGCCACGCTCTCTTTCCCGAACAACCCGATGCAGTCGCCGCGGCGATCACCAGCTATCCCGTAACTAACGCAAACGCGGTTATGAGCGGGGTGCGAGCAGGCTGTCGCGTGAGAGCGGCTTCTCACCGGTCTCGCGACAACTTGCACCCGGCGATGGCCTAGGTTGAAATGTCCCTCGTGGTAGCACTTACCTCGCCGCAACTGGGGCATACGCATTTGTCGGCGCCGATGCAATGTTCCTGATTACCGGGCTGACGCAGTGGCGTCGTGACGAGTTGCGCACCAACCTGTGGCTGGTGCCCACCCTCGAGGTGCTCGCTGCGACCGCGCTGTTCGTCGCCACCGGCGCGGTGGACCGCGCGGCCTACCGGGGCAGTATCCATCTACCGACCTGGGTGCTCACCGGCAGCGCCGATGCCGCCAGGGTAATCCTCGCGTCGATCGCGGGTTCGGTCATCACCGTTGTGGGAATTGTCTTCTCGATCACGATCGTGACGCTGACATTAGCGTCGACCCAATTCGGGCCGCGGATGCTGCGCAACTTCATCCGCGACCGCGGGACCCAGCTGACCCTGGGCACGTTCGTGGCCACGTTCGTCTACTGCATCCTTGTTCTGGTGTCGATCGCGCCCGGCGATCACGGCGACTTCGTGCCGCACCTCTCGATCACCATGACATTTCAGCTCGTGTTGATCGACCTCGCGGTGCTCATCTACTACATCCATCACATCGCCACGCAGATCCAGCTGCCGCAGGTGATCGCCAGCATCGCCAAGGACTTAGCGCAAGCCGTCGAACTCCAAAGCGCCGACAGCGGCGACGCCCGCGCCGTGCGCCCTCCGGACGCGCAGTCACTCGAGGAGTTGATCACCACCATCGAGAATTTCGGCGCGGTGATCCGTACCCCGAAGAGCGGCTATTTACAGTTCATCCGTTACAGCAGGCTGGTGCGGATCGCCGCGGAGGTCGACGCAGTGGTGCGGCTGCCCTACCGGCCCGGACATTTTTTGGTCGCGGGCCGAAAGATGGCCAGCGTCTGGCCCCCGGAGGCGGCCGATCACGTCGCCGAGTACCTGGAAAACGCCCAGGTGACCGGGCCGCACCGCACTCTGACCCAGGATGTGGCATTCGGCGTCGATCAGCTCGTCGAGATAGCCATCCGCGCGCTGTCACCCGCGGTCAACGACCCGTTCACCGCGATCACGTGTGTTGACTGGCTCGGCGATTGCCTGTGCAAGATCGCCCGGGTCTGGGCTCCCAGCCAGGTGCACCGGGACCGCAGCGGCGCCATTCGCCTCATCTCCGACCAAGTCAGTTTCGAGCGGTTGGTGCAGCGGGCGTTCGAAAAAATCCGGCAGGCCAGCTTCGGAATGCCGGCGGTGATGATCCGCCAGCTCGAAGCGCTTACCACGATCATGGAGCAAACCACTGACACCACGCAGGCCCACGCGCTGATGGATCAAGCGGCGATGATCTTGCGGGCCAACACCGAATCGGTCCCGGAGGAGTCCGATCGCGCGGACGTGCAGCGGCGATACGACGCCCTGGTTGCGGTTTACGATCGCCTCGGCCATTGAGCGCGGTGGGTAGTTCGGGTGCTCGCACTGTAAAAACCCTGTCAAACTCCCGTAAATACACCTCGCGTGCATCGCGCATATGTGATTGGGCTGCGAAGATCTAGAGATCGACTGGTCTGAAAACCAGGCTTTCTGCTCCACCCCCGTCCACAGGGAGAAGTGATGCCCACTGTTGAGACGCGCCTCCGTCAGGAGCTGCGCGACTGTGCCGTTGAGTTACGGCAGCTGGCGTACACGCTGCCCCAGGGGATAGGCGAGCATGCTCTCCTTCAATTGTCAGACCGGATGCGGGCCGCCGCCGAACAGGTGGTCCGCCGGCGGGCTTAACCGCCAGGGCCGTGATGCAGCGCGGCGCGCCGGCCAACGATCAGCCGCCCTTGAGGCGAATCTTCCAGCGCACAAAGGTGAGGTAGAAAAGGCTGATCAGGACCAACATGCCCACGTCGAACCACCAGGTGCCGGCGTTGTGATGCCAGTGTGAATCCTTCGGGACTTGGGGACCAGGCTCCAATTTCAGCAAATCGACGGTGGAGGCCGACGCCGCGAAACCCCATCTCGCCGGCGTGGCCCACGACATCTGGTCCAGCCCGATGCGGTCCGTGACGGGAATCATGCCGCCGGAGAACACCAGCTGCGACATGACCGCGACGACCAGCAGGGGCATGATCTGTTCATTGGACTTGGCAACGGCAGACAACGCCAATCCGAGCATCGCCGAGGCGACGCAGGTCAATGCGACATCGGCGAACAGTTCCAATCCGGGCTTGCCCAACGCCACGGCGCCCTGCGTCGGGCCGCCCTTCCCGATCAGGGCGATGATGGTCACGATCGCCGATTGGACGACGGCGAACACCGTGTAGACGCAGACCTTCGCCAGTAGGTAGGCGCTGGTGGACAGGCCTACCGCCTGTTCGCGCAGAAAAATGGCGCGCTCACCGATGAGGTCGCGGATGGTCAGCGCGGTCCCCATGAAGACCGCACCGACATTCAGCAGCACCAGGATTTGCCCGGGCTCGTTCGGCGCGGCACCCATCGGGTTCGGGATACCGAAGCCGACGGTGCCGGGCACCGACATCGACAGCGAACCCATGATGAACGGCAACAGTGTCAGGAAGAAGAAGTAGCCCCGGTCGGAGACAATCAACCGGATCTGCCGCCTGGCGATCGTGGAGAACTGCCGGAACAGACTCGTGTGCGAGGGATCCCCCAACTCGGCGGGTTTTTCCGCCGGTGGCGGCGGCGGAGGCGGGCCGGTCCGCGCCAGGTATCGCGCTTTGGCCCCGTCCGGGTCGTTGGCGACCGTGCTGAAAATGTCGGCCCAGTTCGTTGTTCCCATGGTCGGACCGATCTGGCTGGGCGGCCCGCAGAACGCGGTCTTGCCGCCGGGGGCCAGCAACAGAACCTGATCGCAGACGTCCAGGTAGGTCAGCGAGTGGGTGACCACGAGCACCACACGACCGGCGTCGGCCAACTGCCGCAGCATGGTCATCACCTGGCGGTCCAGCGCCGGGTCCAGACCGGATGTCGGCTCGTCGAGGATCAGCAGCGACGGCCCGGTGAGCAGCTCCAGGGCCACCGACGCACGCTTGCGCTGGCCGCCGGACAGCTTGTCGACCCGAGTCTGCAGATGCTGGGTCATCTCGAGTTCCTCAAGCACCCGGGCCACCACCTGGGCGCGGTCATCCTTGGTGGTGTCCGGCGGCAACCGTAGTTCGGCGGCATACATCAACGCCTGTTGCACGGTCAGCTGCCCGTGCACCACGTCGTCCTGCGGCACCATGCCGATTCTGCTGCGCAACGAGGCGTACTCGGCATGAACGTTGTGGCCCTCGAACGCCACCGTGCCGGTGGTCGGGTGGGTGTAGCCCGCCACCAACCGGGCCAATGTCGACTTGCCGGCACCGGAAGGACCGATGATGGCCGTCAACGTTCCGGGGATCGCGGCCAGCGAGATGTTGTCCAACAGCGTCTTGGTGTTCTCGATCGTCCACGTCACCCCGCGAACGTCGAGGCCACCGGTGCGCGTCGCGGTGGCGGTCTCGTCGCGACGTGCCAGCGTGCCGCCCGCGAAGACGAGGTCGATGTTGCCGATGGTGACGACGTCGCCGTCGCGCAGCAGCGCCGAGTCGACCCGGACGCCGTTGACGAAGGTGCCGTTGATGCTGCGGTTGTCATGGATCTCGGTGCCGTTGGGCGTCGGGATCAGGGTGGCGTGGTGGCGTGATGCCAGCACCTCGGGAATGACGATGTCGTTGTCATTGGCCCGGCCGATCTTGACCGCGCCGGGTATCGAGTCCGCCGCCGATTTACCCGGCCGCAGGATTTTCATCATCGATGTCGCGATGCTTGTGGCATCACCACCGATGCGGCTCGTCTCGGGGTTCGCGGGCACTTCCATCGGTGGTGCCCGGTAAATCTGCGGCGCATGCTGCGGTCCACCGGGCGCGGCGACCGGGTGTCCGCTGATCGGGTGTCGCGGCTGCGGCCCAGACGGATAGGTGGGCAGCGGTCCGCTGGGTGGGTGGCTCGTTAGCGGTCCGGTGGGCGGGTGCGAGGGCTGGCGAAACGAAGCCGATGGCGGCTGCTGAGGCTGGCCGGGCCACCGCGTGCCGGGCGGCTGGCCATG
The DNA here is from genome assembly GCA_963848535.1 of uncultured Actinomycetota bacterium. Lineage (GTDB taxonomy): Bacteria > Actinomycetota > Actinomycetes > Mycobacteriales > Mycobacteriaceae > Mycobacterium. The sequence goes on along the minus strand of CAWKEM010000017.1, from coordinate 82,753 downwards.
GGGCACCCGCTCACTTGGCCCGCCGGGCGGGGTGACGATTGGTATCGACGTCGTCAGAGGAGGCCGCCCGGCCGAACCCCGGTGGCGGCCGACCTCGAAGGTCAGCGCCGGGCCATCCGGATTGCCGACGTTGACCCGCAGTCCGTCCTGGATTTCCGCGACCGGCACGCGACGGTGGTTGACGTACAGCCCATTGAGGCTTCCGTTGTCGATCGCGATCCACCGGCCCTGGTCGAATCGCACGATGAGGTGTGTCCGGGAGATCAGCGGGTGTGTGACGCGGACGTCTGCACGAATGTCACGCCCAATGACCACGTCGTTGCCTGCTGCGAAGGTACGTTCGGATCCCTCATACCGCACGGTCAGCACGGGTGGGGCAGGTCGGCTCATCGAGCCTTACTGTATCGGCAGCGGCGCAAAACGGGGCCAGGACGCGTCCGCGCGGCCTGCCTACCGCGCTGTCTGCTCGTCCGGGGTGCCGGCCCGGCAGTGGGCAGCCGGCTGTCCGGGCACGACCGCGCCCCGAGCTCACCTCAGGCCACGTACATCCGGCTGGCCGGAGCGGCGCGAGACGGTCCTCAACGACCGGCACAGGGTGACGGCCGGTGGCCGTCGAATAGATGTGCAGCGCGGGCGCTTTGGCGTGTCGGTTATCCGGCTGCCGCGGTGACGTCCGGACTACGGTGCCCGTTTGGCAATTCGTCAGGTACAGCAGTCACCTCTTTGACGAAATCCCCGATGTAACGAATGGCCCGCCTCCCTTCGGGCAAAACGTCAGCCGCCAACGGGAAGTCGTGAATTTGTCGGTCCCAAAGGCGTAGATCACAGCGAATTCCGCTGGTTTCCAGCCGTGTCGCCATGAGCTCGGCGTCCGGGAGCAACAACTCATCGCCGCTGGCATGAATGGTGACCGGCGGTAACGAAGAAAGGTCGGCGTCCACCGGTGACACAACACGATCTGCGCCATTGCCGCGGCTTTCCAAAAGCTGTGCGTCGCTGAGAAATCGAGCGAACGTCGACAACGCCCCACGGGTGAACATGGAGCAGCTGCGTGCGTTGCGGTGCCTGAGCTTGCGGGCCGGATCCGCATCTGTGAACGGCGAGACGGTCGCAACTCCGGATGGCTTCATGATCCGATTGCGAATCGCCAGCAGAGTGGTCATGAACGCGAGATACCCGCCGGCCGAGTCGCCGGCCACGACGACTCGGTCACCGTCGAAACCGCAATGCTGTAGCCAGCGAAATCCGCTCAACCCATCATCAATCGCATCGGTTATCCGATGTGTGGGCAGCTTGCGGTATCCGACGTTGAGCACGGCCGCATCGGCTGCCTTCGACAAGCGGGTCACCAGTGAGCGGTGGGTATTGAGGCCGCAGGTGATGAACGCGCCACCATGGAGATACAGGACCGCCCGTTCCGCCGATGCGCCGGGCGCGCGAACCCATTCGGCGGCGCAGTGTTCGAGCCGTACCGGTTCGATTTCTGCCGAAGACCGGAAACGCGGCACCAGCCCCGCAAAGCTGTCGACGTATTCGAATGGCCAGTGCAGATTCGGCTGAATGGCCCACGCACGCACCGCGTTCTTGACGATTAACCGGCTGGCCAGCGATACCGCAATCGACTGCGGGCTGTGGCGATGATGAATTCGCCGATTTGTCGTCTCGCTTGGCAGTAAGCGATTCGGATCCTTGGTGCTAACCATTGCAATCAACTCCTAACCTCGATTTTTCCCGCGGCGGGTTCGGGGTCGGATGAGCGGGTGCTGGCCGGTTGTGAGGCCTGATTGTTGCAGGTGGGTGTGACAGGTCGGCCGGTGTCGCTCGTTGGGCGGGCTTTCCAGGGCCGGTGGGTCTTTCGGGTCGGTTGGATGGTGGGCCGGGTGTTTATGGGAATGCGGCTCGTAGTTGTTGCCACGCTTGGGTAATGGCGGTGGCCCATCGCCAGGTGGCGTCGATGCGTAATCGGATTTGGCGGGCGCCTCGGGTGATGCGGGCGGCGACGTGCAGGACCCGGTAGCGGAAGGTGCCGATCTCGCATTTGGCCAGGCCGGGTTCCTCTGTGAAGCTGATCAGTTTGGTCCAGGCCACCAGATCTGTTGCGGCCAAGATGATTTCCAGCCATGCCGCGTTCGCCTCGAAGCGGTGACAGGGCAGATTACGCAGCCCGGTGGCTTTGGCCTCGCGGATGCGGTCTTCGACGCGGGCGTGTTGACGGTGCCGCAGTTCCAGCCCGGCCAGTTGCCCGGGGACCACGCCGGGTGCGGTGTCGGTGATGAACGCGGTCACCCGCAGCCCGTCGGAGTCGGTGAACCGCAGCTGCGCGCCGGGATGCGGGCGTTCTTTACGCAGGATCAACCGGGTCCCGACCGGCCAGGCGCTCAGATCAACCAGATGGGTGGCTTCGGCCACCCAGGCGCCCTCCCGGATGCCGCCAGCGTCCTCGACCGCCGGATACCAGCCGTCGCTGGTGTTCAGGATTTCCACCGCAACCTGCACGCGGGCGTCCACACCGTAGCCGAAGGAGTACCCCACACCGGCAGCCCGGCATGCGTCGGCGAAGGTGTGGGTGGCACCGGCGGAATCGGATCGCACCACAATCTTTTGCCCGCCGGGGTCGTGCGGGTTCGGACGGTAGCCCGGCGGCAGCGATTCAAGCGCCCACCCCAACACGGTGATGTGGTCGGTGGCGGTGTTGCTGCCCGCATTCCCCGGGCGCAGCAGACCGGCCAATGCTTCCCCGCCGGCGATCTCGGGGCGGTCCAAAAACACCAGCAGCGGGTGATGGCCGAACGTCTTCTTCCAGCTCGGAGCTGCTTTCTGCTTGTTATCGGAATGGTCGATGGTGATGGTGGCATCGACATCCAGATGCAGCCACCCACCGGCTGCCGGGGCCGCACCGGCGGCCCACGCCGCAGCCCGCGCGTGAGCGCGGGCGGCACGGATCTGCGGCAGATGCGCGGCGTCGATCCGGCTGTCGACCAGCCGCCACATCGTGGTCGTTGACGCCGCGGCACCAAAGACGTGTTCGCGATCGCCGCAGCGTTGCCCAACGCCGTCGATGCAATCCGCCCCACCAGCCACTGCCGCGGCCAGATCGGCGAACACCGCACCCGGCGCATACACCCATGGTCCGCGATACGTGTCGGCCAGCGCCGCGGTGACCTGCGCTGACAACCCCGTCAGATCCGCCAGCTCACGCAGCATCCCCATCCCGGCATGCGACACGACACCATGACCGTCCGCAGACACTTTCACCCGGGCAACCGCTGCGATACCCTTCACCTGCGAAGTGCCTTCCCGCCAGCATCATGGAACCCTGAGAAGTCTCATCATGCCTTGCAGGACAGGCACTTTCGCGTTTCAACCCACCAAAACCACCGAGTTTCACGAAAAATCAAGGCTAAGGGCCACCGAATACCCCTCCCGGAGCGGCTAAGACGGCAGAGTCGGCCAGCAGCAAATGTCGCGCTTCCCACCGTTTACCTGCAAGAAATGTGGGTATGGATAGGCCTACTTTGGCACCCATGCCGGCAGGCCTCGGCGTCGTGTTTCATGAGGTCAGCAGTAGTTTGATGGGTCGGTGAGGGTTGCGGGCGTTGTGGCGCAGGGCCTTTGCGATGTTGTCGTGTCCGTCGAGTCGGAGGAGGCTGATGGCGGTGTTGCGCAGGGTGGCCATAACGTGGGATCCGTTGCCGGCGCGGACTTGGGAGTGGTCTTCAGCGTAGGTGACGTCGCGCACCCAGTGCAGTTTGTTCTCTATTGCCCAGTGCCCGCGCAACCAACCAGCTACTTGTGCGGCGGTGGCGTCGGTGATTGACAGGGAGGTGAGGGCGTAGACGACTTCGGTGTGTTTGCGCTTGGTGGCGCGGTTGGTGACGGTACGAGTCAACTGCAGCACCTGCATCGCGTGCGGGAAGCCGATGCCGCCGGTGATTTCGCAGGCTTTCAGGGCCCGTGTGGCGGTGCGGCCGTGACCGTGTTCGGTGCTGCGGTCTAAGACCGGGATATGCTTCCATGGCAGGTTTTTCAGTTCGGTGTGCAGGCTGGGCTGGTTGGCCTTGACAGTCAGGATGTAGTGGCCGCCGGCGGCAACGATGGTCTCGGCGGTATCGCGCTGACAATGCAGTGCATCGGCAGTGATCACCGCACCGGTGATGTCGAGCGTGCCGAGAAGCTTTCTCAACATGGGGATTTCGTTGGTTTTTGCTCCGACAGCAAGCTGGGCGAGCACCGCGCCGGTGCTCTGGCACAGCCCGGCCAAAAGATGCACCAGGTTGCCAGCCGCATCGTGGGCGCCGCGCAATGTCTTGCCGTCGAAAGCGATCACCCGGCGCCCGTCGATGGTGGTGGTGCGCAGCCACATCCACGCTGCGATCAGCTGGTCCAGCTCATCGGGCGCCAGGCGTTGCAGGCAGCGGCGGATCGTCGATTCGCACGGCACCGGGCCGGTGACACCCAGGCGTGCCAGCACGCCCGGTGCGGCGTCGGCGGCCCATTCGGCGATGGCCACGAACGAGCGCACGCCGGCGAGTGTGGCAGCCAAAGCGATCGCCAGCACACCGGGCAAGGCGTGGCGTTTCCCGCGTGGCTTGCGCGGGTCAGACACCTTCGTGATCAGCTCCAGCAAACCGTCCGGGGCGGCGGGGACGTCGGCCAACTCGCCCAGCAGCGGTCGGAGTCGTCGACAACGGACAAGATGGGCGATGATGGCACAGCGGGCACGGCAGGGCTTCCTGGGATGTGATTTGTGTGGAAACTGTGATCATCCCGTGCCCTGCCGTGACCGCCTTGTAACCACACCAGTCCCGCGTGTCACACCCGCAACAGCCCAGGTCAAACCCCTACTTCACGACTTTGCCGACACCGTGCCCATGCCGTCACCGGATCGCCAACCGGGTAGAGCCGGGCGGTTGCCGATCTCACCGGATGGCCGAAGATATGAGCAATGGAACAGGCAACGGACGCTGACCGGCTGCTGGCGAACCGGGTCGCGGTGGTGACGGGCGGCGGTGGCGGCATCGGTGCGGCCACCGCGCGGTTGTTCGCCCAACACGGCGCCCACGTCGTCATCGCCGATATCGACACCGCGCTCGGTGACCAGATGGCCGACGAGATCACGGCATCTGGTGGGTCGGCTCTGGCGATCGTCACCGATGTCCGTGACGCGCATCAGGTCGCCGGCTTGGCGCGATCGGTGCTGGATCGCTACGGACGGGCAGACGTGCTGGTCAACAACGTGGGCCATTGGCTGCGCCACCCGGGCAATTTCGCCGAGACCGAGCCGCAGCTGTGGGATGAGCTGTATCGAATCAACCTGCACCATGTCTTTGTGGTCACTCGCGCGTTCCTGCCCGCAATGATCGACCAGCACACCGGCAGCATCGTCAACGTCTCGTCCATCGAGGGGTTGCGGGGCTACCCGGAGGATCCGGTCTATGCCGCTTTCAAAGCTGCCGTCATCGGATTCACTCGCAGTCTCGCGGTCCAGGTGGGCGGAGACGGGGTACGGGTCAACGCGATCGCCCCCGACGTCACCGAGTCCCTTCAGGTGCCCTACTCGCAGTGGCTGTCAGCCGAAGAACAGCTGCAGTGGCCCCAATGGGTTCCGGTCGGACGGATGGGGCTGCCCGAGGATCAGGCCCGGGTTATCCTGTTCCTGGCCTCGGACCTGTCGGCGTTCGTCACCGGCCACACCATCCCCACCGACGGCGGCACCGGCGCGGCGGGCGGATGGTTCCGCTCGTCGCGCCGGCCCGACCGGGCATGGACGAATCGACCTGTCGCGCCCTGAACGCTCAGGCGTAGGCCAATGCGGCGTTTTCCGCCCGGATGCGCACCCTGAGCACCAGGGCATTGGCAATGCTGAACACGATCGCCGTCAGCCACGCCGAATGGACCAGCGGCAGCGCCGCCACTTCCGCCGCGACCGCGGTGTAGTTGGGGTGGCGCACCCATCGGTACAACCCGTCCCGAACCAACGGCGCGTCCGGGATCACGATGAGCCGTGGGTTCCAGTGCTTGCCGAGTACGCTCACGCAGCGCCAGCGGACAATCGTGCTGAGCACCACGACGGCCAACATCGGCCATCCCAGCCAACCGATGAACGGCCGGCCGAGGGTCCAGGTTTCCACGACGCACGAAACCAACAGCAGGGCATGCATGCTGACCATCGCCGGGTAATGGTCGCGGCCGAACTCCTTGCCGCCGCGGTCAAATGACCATTTGGCATTTCGCTGGGCTACTGCCAGCTCGATCAGGCGTTCAGCACCGATAGCGAGGATGAACAGGGCGTAATACATGGTCCTATCCCCTCACCACTGCAGCAACAAAAGCTCGAAGCTGAAACCCGGACCCATCGCGAGCATCACGCCGAAGGCTTCTTCGGGCGGCGGCTCGGCGACTGTTCTGCGCAGCACGTCAAGCACGGACGCCGAGGAGATATTGCCGTTCTCCCGCATGGAGTTTCGGCTGTGGGCCAATGCTTCCGGCGGCAGACTTATCGCGTTCTCGATCGAGTCGAGCACTTTCGGACCGCCGGGATGACATACCCATGTCGAGATGTCCGCGATGGACAAACCGTGGTCGGCCAGGAAGCGCTCGACCTCACCTTGCAGGTATTCGTCGGCCATTTTCGGCACCTCACGCGACATCACGAGCTGAAACCCGCTCGAGCTGATGTTCCACCCCATCACGTCGACGGTCTCCGCAATCACGCGGCTGCGGGTCGCCAGAACACGGGGGCTTTGATTACCGCTGGGGCCCAATGGGATACGGTCCGCGCCGGTGACGACCACGGCAGCGGCGCCGTCGCCGAACAACGACACACCGATGAGTGCGGGGATCGAAGTGTCATCGCGCTGCAGCGTGAGGGAGCACAACTCGACCGACAGCAGCACGGCCACGTGCTCGGGGTAGCCACGCAGATAGTCGTGGACGCGGGCCATGCCGGCAGCACCTGCCACGCAACCGAGCCCGAAGAGCGGGACGCGCTTGATGTCGGGCCGCAGACCGATTCGCGACATCAGCCGCGCGTCGATGGTCGGCACCGCTATTCCGGTGCTGGAGACCATCACGATGGTGTCCACCTCGTCAGGTTCGACGTTCGCAGCGGCCAGCGCCGAGCGTATTGCCTGTTCGCCGAGGTCAACGGCGACCTCGAGGTAGGCATTGTTCGCCTCGGTGAAGCCGCTCAATGTCGGGTAACGCGACAGGGGTAGCGCAAGGCTGCGATGGTCGACCCCGGTCGTTTGCGCGAAGCGCATGAAACCCGGGTCTGCGACTTCGGTGAGCTCGCGTGCGACTTCATCCTGGTTGTACCGGTGCGGTGTGAATGCCACCGCAGTTCCGGCGATGCGCGGGGCGCCGCGCCCTTGGCGGGCAGCATGGTGTGTGGACGGGGAATACGTTGTTGCGGTCATGCCTATGCCGACGACGAGCACCCCCGTGAAGGTTCATCGCACCACGACCGGGGTGAACTTGGACACAATCCACCCGCTTTTTGAACTTGACGGGACCTACGCGCGGTGCTCAAGGTCAGCCTGGACGTAACGGCTGTCTCGATGATCTGGCGCCCTCCGATTCAGCGATAGGCCCCGCGTCGGTCACCTCGACCGATATACTTCGGTGCTCACGCTCACGCCGGAAACCAGCCGGAGGCTAGGAGATCGATATGGTTTCGTGGAAGCGACCGTCGGCCGCAGTGGTGATCGCGGCATTGGCATTTACCACTATCCCTGAATTGTTCGCCGTGACCCAGCCGTCCGGCGTAGCGCGCGCGGATGTGTGCGCCAATGTCGGCCGGCGGATTTCGGTCAGTGGGTGCACCAACGTCGCCGACGCGGTCACTCCCTACGCTCCCCCGCCGGGCGCTTACGCCCCCATGCCGGAGGACTATCCGCCTCCCCCGCCCAATGTCAACGTGTGCGCTAACGTCGGCCGTCGCATCAGCGTGAGCGGATGTCTCTAGGCGCCGCACTTGGCGACGGCGCCGACGCGCTTAGGCTGACCCGCCGATGACGCGCCGATGCAATTCCTTTGTGAGGATATGGATTTGGCGGGTCAGATCGGTGTTGGTTTTGAGCTCCAGTTCCTGAGCCTCAAAGTCGTGGTCAGCTTTGGTCTGCTGGAAGGCGGCTTGGCGGTTCTGGCCGATCATGACGAACGTCGACAGGAAGATCGCCTCAAGGGACACCACCAGAGTCAGTGTCGGCCAAGGGTTCTTTTCAAGGAGCGCCATCCACATGGTGAAAAGGACCGCGTGAAGCCACACGAAGTTCATCGAGCCGGCGAACGCAGTGATGCGGTCGGCCAGGCGCAGCTGAATTTTGTCGCTTCGCCTCTTGGCCTCCTCCAGCACGGCCGGATGGTGACGCTGATTATTACGCAGCAACCGGTGCGGAATGAGTTGGGGCTTGTGGCGATCGGTGTCGGAGCGTGCGGTTGTCATGTTCAGTCTTTCCTGGTCCATAGCGTTCATTCTGGCCTCGTTCGCGGCATTGGGATAGCCGTCGTCCGGGCCGACGAGGTTCGCGAGGCGAAGCAGTCTCTCGCGCAGCGGTATCCGTGAGCGGAGGCAGCACGTCAGTGTGGGCGCCCGGTGAGCCGTCCGGCTTCGAGACCACCCCGGGTTTGATGGCGTCGATGACCGCGACGTGCACCGTGATCTCGCGGTCCGGTCAGATATGTGCTGTTTCGTCGACTTCGGCCTCGACCACACTGAGAGGCGAGGCGGTCTGCACGACCCGCGTCATCTGGAATCCGGCTTGGCTGAGCAGCTCCCGGTACTCGTCCGCGGTGCGTTCGCGGGAGCCCAGATTCAGCAGCATCTCCAGATCCACCCAATTTCCCGGGCAGTCGCGGCCGCTTTCGCGGACCACCATTTCGACCAGCAGCACTGTGGTTCTGGGCCCGGCGGCCGCGCGAACGTTACGCAGGATCTGCAATGCCTTCTCGTCGGTCCAGTCGTGGACGATGTTCTTGAGCAGGTAGGCATCGCCACCGGCCGGAACACTGTCGAAGAACGACCCTTCCGCGATCCGCACCCGGTCGGTGACATCATGCTCGCGCAACACGCTCGGGGCGGTCGCGACGACCCATGGCAGATCGTAGAGGATGCCCCGCGAGCCCGGCGCCGCCACCAGGATGGCGGCCAGCATCGTGCCCTGCCCGCCACCGACGTCGACGATGGTGCGGTAGGCGCCGAAATCGTAGCCGGCCACCACGGTCGCCACCGTCATCTGCGCAAGACTCGTCATGGTCTGGTTGAAAAGTTCGGCATGCTCGGGTATCTCGGCGAGGTAGTCAAAGCCTTCCTTGCCGCGCAATGCCGGGACAATCGACTGGCCCGTTTGGACCGAATCCGCCAGCAAAGTCCAGCGTTCGCGCTGCTCCTGCGATCCCTGGAACAGCGCCGCCCCCTTCAGCGAGATCGGTGCGTCCGAACGCAGCGTGGCGGCAAGGGAATTCAGCACGTAGCGACCGTCGCGACGACGACGGAAGATGCCACGGCCGATCAGCGCCCGCAGCAGCCGCCGCAGCGCATCCCCGTCCGCGCCCACCCGGGCCGCCAACTCATCCAGCGGCAGCGGGCCGTCCGCGAGCGCATCGGCGATACCGAGTTGAGCGGCCGCGGTGATCGCCTGCGCCGGCCAGCCGGCAACGATCATCTCCATCATCGCCATCGGAGCGGGTAACAGCCGTTGATGGAGCCGAAGCAGGTGGTGACGCATCCACTCGACAGCACGGGCCAGCTTGGCGGGTGGCACCATGGCGGGCCTCGACATCGCTCACCTCCACGGGTCAATGATCAGCAGCGCGTCGCTGCTGCGAGGTCTCGGCTGGTCTGGGCCGGCGCCCGGTGGTGACTGACCGAACGAATTCCCACACTTTCTCGACACAATTGCGCTCAGTGACTTTCATTCCACACCCGATCCACTTGGCGCATGGGTGGCCTCGCGGATTCCGAACCGTTCATGCAGGCGCCTCAGAGATTTCGGTGCCCACCAATTGAGCCGGCCCATCATATGCATGAACGCCGGAACGAGCAGTATACGCACGAGGGTGGCGTCAGCCAGCACCGCCAGCGTCAGTCCGACGCCCAACATCCGCAAAAACGACACCTGCGCGGCGGACAGTGCCGCAAAGGAGGTGGACATGATGAGCGCCGCGGCCGTGATCACACGTGCGGTGCCGGCCAGTCCAAGCGCGACGCTCTTGTCGTTGTCGGCCGGTGTCTGGCTGCTCGCCAGCCAGTATTCGCGGATTCGTGACACCAGGAACACCTCATAGTCCATCGACAGCCCGAAGGCGATGCAGAACAACAGCACCGGGATGCTGATCGCCAAAGTTCCGGTGGCCGTCGTCCCCAATGCCCCGAGGTGGCCGTCCTGGAAAATCCACACGAGTGCGCCGAACGCGGCAGTCAACGATAAAACGTTGAGCAGCAACGCCTTCAGTGGCACCACTACGCTGCCGGTCATGAGGAACAGCACAACAAACGTGATCGCTGCAATGACGCCGAGCACCAGCGGAAGCCGGGATGCGATGGCGTTGGCGGTGTCCCGGTTCACCTGGGCGGTCCCGGTGATCAGCACACGCCGGCCGGCCGGGCCGGGAGCGGCTTGCAGGTGGTCAAGCTGCGTCTTGGATGCTCGGGAATACAGGGGCGCGCTGCTGGTGACGGTGAAAAACGCACTACCGTTTTTGATCGCTGTCGCTGCCGACGGGGGTCCCACCGACGCACCGGCGACGAACGTGCCGCCGGGTGCGGAGACCGACGACACGCCGGGTACCCGCGACAGCGCGGCGGCGTAGCCGTCCAGCTGTGCCGAGGTGACACCGTCGATGTCGGGTATCACCACCGTCAGGTTCTTCGCCAGGTCATCGGTGAACTGTGTGCGCATCTGGTCGCCGACCACGTGCGGCGAGCTCGATCTCGGCAAGACCCGGTCGTCGGGCACACCCCATTTGACATTGGTGAACGGAACGCCGAGCGCGACTAACAGCGCAACTGTCGCGACCCCGATCGGCACGGCCCTGCGCATCGCGAACATGGCCAGCCGGTGCCAGAGCGTCTGGTCAACCGGGCGCGATGCCGCGATCGGGCGCCGCAGCCACCGGCGCATCAGCCGGTGAAGATCCAACGAGTCCAGGTGGTTGTCGAGCAGCACTATGGCCGCCGGCGTCACGCTAATCGCGGCGAGGGACGCGAACGCGACCACGGCCACGCCGGCATAGGCGAACGACTTCAGCGCATATATCGGGAACAGAACCATCGAGGACATCGACAGCGCGACCGTCATGGCGGAGAACAACACCGTCCTGCCGGCGGCAGCCATCGTGCGCACCAGCGCTTCCTCCCGCTCCGCACCAGCGGCGCGTTCGTCACGGAACCGGCTCAGCAGAAGCAGCGTGTAGTCGATGGCCAAAGCCAGCCCCATCGCGACGGCCAGATTGAGTGCGAAGATCGAGACATCGGTGGCGAAGCTGATCACGCGCAACACCGCCATCGACCCGAAGATTGCGGTACCACCGACCGCCAATGGGAGCGCAGCCGCCACCAGGCCGCCGAACACCCAGACCAACACCAAAAAGCTCAGCGGAATCGCAACGGCTTCCATAACCTTCAAATCTTTTTCGCTCTGCAGGGTGATCTGAAGTTTCATTGCCGCCTCGCCGCCGGCCCGCACGGTAACACCGTGACGATCGTGGACCGCCTCGTTGATCAGCGTCTCGGCGTTCTTGGGGGCGCCGTTGTCTCCGCCGGTGATACCGGCGACGATCACGCCGGTCTTACCGTCCTTGCTGATCAGTGGTGCGGCCACGGCCGGCGGAGCGGTCCATGGCGACGTCACCGTTGCCACTGCCGGCGACTGCGCAAGCGCACGCACGATCTGGGTACCTACCATCCGTGTTTCGCTGCCGTTGATCCCTTCGCCGGAGCTGACGGTGATCAGCATCGGCATGTCGCCTTGAGTGAAGGTGTGCGCCAGCAGCGTCGTCGCCTGGGACGACTGCGCGCCCGGGTCGGTAAGTCCGCCCGCGGAGAGCCTGCCGGCCACCGGGACGCCGAAAACCGCCGTGCCGACCAGGACGAGCAGCGCGACTGCGATCATGCGCCGTGGCGCGTGAATGACGAGCCGAGCGATACCCGCTAGCAGGGCTTCCTCCCGGGGCTCCCAAGGCGCAGGTGCTGCTGCCCGATGGTAGACGCCGGGTCGACTGGCCGTTTTTTGGTAGCGCGCCGCGAGCACAGGGCGCGGGCGTGAGAAATTCGTCCCTTGGCCGCGGCCACCAGCAGCTGCAACACGGAAACCTTCTGTGGCGGCGACAGGGTACCAGCCAGCCACTGCGCACGCGCCTCGAGCCGGCGCAGTTTTCCGCTTGAGGTCCGCGGTAATGTCCCCGGTGCCAGCAGCTCCACATGGTCCACAGCGATGCCGGTGCGCTGCAAAACCCGTGCCGCCACATCGCTCGCCAAGCTGGGTGGGGCGTCAAGGGTGGTCTCGACGAGCATGGCCAGCGCCTCGTCCTCCGCATCGACGGGGATGTAGCCGACGGCCACCGCACATCCGGTGCGAACACCGGGCAGCCCGTCGAGCGCAGCCTCGAAATCCTGTGGCGCGTGGTTGGCGCCCCGGATGATCACAGTCTCCTTACTGCGTCCGCACACGAAAAGCTCACCGTCATGGAGGAATCCGAGGTCACCGGAATCCAGCCAGCCGTTGCGCACTACCTGCTCAGTGAGGTCGGCGCGGCCGAAATAGCCGGCCATCACGTTGGGTCCCCGAACGAAGATACGCCCCACCCGATCCTCTGACACGGGCCGTGAATCGTCGCCGCGAATCTCGACCTCGACCCCTGCCAACGGACGACCCGTACTCACCAGCTCTTTGTTGCCGGGCTCGACGACACCTCCCAAAGCAAGGCTTTCGGCCCGCGCACCAATGGTTTTGAACGTGCTGTTGGCCGGTTTGAACGTCACCGCTACCGAGGCTTCGGCCAGCCCATAGCATGGCGCGAATGCCGACACGTCAAATCCGCAGGGCCCGAACCGCTCGCTGAATCGGCGCTGAACCTCGGCGCTGATCATCTCCGCGCCGCTCAGACACAGCCTCCAGGAACTCAGGTCGACACCGGCGAGTTCGTCGTCGCGAATCCGGTTGAGACATAAGCTGAACGCGAAATTTGGTGCCGCCGTGTAGGTTCCGCGATGTCGTGAAATAGCACGGAACCACGCCGCCGGCACGGCAAGGAAAAGCTCGGGCGGAAGTAGCACCAACGGGCGCTGACGATAGAACGCCGTCAACAGATTTCCGATCAATCCCATGTCGTGATACAGCGGCAGCCACGTCACACCCACCGGGTCAGGCGTTCCTTCGCCGACGAAGTAGTCCGCGATCGCGGCGAGGTTGTAGAGCAGATTCTTATGCGTCAGGGCGACCGGTTTGGGATCGTGCGTGGTGCCCGAGGAGAATTGGATCAACGCGACGTCGTCGGCGGCCACGTTGATCTCCTGCCCGCCTGCGCGGCCCAGACCGGACGCGGTGACACATCCCAGCCAGGGGGCTGCGTTCGCAACGGCGACCCCAAGGAGCGGACGGATGCGTTCGTCGGTGACCACCAGAGCCACCTGAGCCGCCCGCAGCATCGCCGCGGTCCTGTGGTGGTATTCGCCGAGCTTCCCGAGCCGCACCGGCGGATACATCGGCACGGGGATGGCGCCTGCGCCCAGTACGCCGAAGAAGCACGCGACAAATTCTGGGCCGGTTGGCAGAACCAGCGCGACGCGGTCGCCGGTTGCCACACCGACGTCCCGCAGGCCCGCTGCGAGTGACCGCGCATGCCGCCGGATGTCCTCCATCGGGATTTGCCGGTCCTGCTCATCGCGACCGACAAAGAACAGGTTCTCGCCGCTTTGCGCGGCTGCGTCGAGCATTTCATCCAGCGTCTCGAACTTCGGTCGGATCGCGGGGGCGCCTTTCATGATCGCTCCTGGATGCGGCGCAGCACCAGCTGTGTCAGATCACCGACGGTGCGCAGATCGTCGCCGTCCTCGGCGTCCAGTTCGATGCCATAACGCGATTCGATCCGGAAGACAAGCGACAGCACCTTGGCCGAATCCATTCCCGCTTCCTGCAGGGCCGAATCGGCCCCGAGATTCACCACATCGGTTTCGGCTTTGATCAGGCCGATGATCTCTTGGGTCACCGCGGCCACTGTCGCCGGCTGCCCGCTCGGCAACGTCACGACAATCCCCTGTCCGACCGCTGTGGTGCCGCGGTCCGCCGGCTTTGCACGGCGGCTGTCATTTCCGCCTTCCGCCCCACTGGACGGCGGCGGCCGCCGCGAAGTCTCCGGCGTGCGCGAATCCTGCCATCATCACGATGTCGCCGGCGCCGATTTGGCCGTCGGCGACCGCCGCCTCGAAGTTGACCGGTATCCCAGCGGCGAACAGGTTGCCACACTCATGGAACGTGTCGCGGTGGCGCTCGGGGGAAATCCCGAGTGCCTCGTTCCAGTTGCGCAGCAGCAGCCGATTGGGCTGGTTGGTGACGAGCAGGTCGAGGTCGCCTGCCTTCACCCCGATGCGGTCGCACACCGCGCGCACGACCTCGGGCACCTGCCGGTTGCCGCGGGCGAGCACCTTGATGATCTTGCCCTCGTTGAACCCGACATAGCCTTCCCCCGGACCCGCCTCCCACCACCGCCGCGGCGGATCGGCGGCCAGGGTCATGTCGGCGGCGTTCTGGCCGTAGTAGCGGCACTCGATGTCGAGCACCGGCGACGTGTCCGACAGCGTGACCAGGCCCACCGCTGCGCCGTCGCCCGGAACTGACGACTGCGCCAGCTTGCGCACCCGCTCCTGCACGAAGATCTTGCCGGCGGCGTTTTGCGCGACCGCGATCAGTGCGGTGCGCCCGGCACCGCCGGCCAGTAGCCGGCCCGCCAGCTTGAGCATCAACACAAACGCGGCACAGCCGCCGTTGTGCACGTCGATGATCCACTCGGGGGCGATGCCGAGCCGGTGCGCGACCTCGCCGCCGGCGCCGACAATGGGCAGGTCGGGCAGCTGGGAATGGGTGAGCAGCACGTCGACGTCTTTCAGCACCTCAGGCCCGTGGCGGGCGACCAACGCCGCGGTGGCCCGCTCGATCATGTCGACGTTGGACTCGTCGACCGCCGCGTGGTGGCGGAAGTCGGGGGGCCGGAACATGGGGTTGTCGCGCAGATCGTCGGTGCCGGTGTAGCGGGTGTACCACTCCGCGGGCACCCGGTTTTCGGGCAGATAAGTAGCGACGTCGATCAGGCTGACGGTTGGTTGTGTAGTGGCTCTGCTCATCGGCTGCCGCTCAGCTCGTCCCGGTCAGACTCGCCGAACCTCGCATCCAGGCCGGGGTGATCGGCAGCCCGTTGTGGTGGCGGTATTCGGCAATTGCCTTGAGGTTCTTCAACTCCAGAAAATGCCCCGCGCCGAACATGTCCCAGAAGTCACCGACCCAGACCGGTCGCTCCGGTGGGGCGGTTTCGGGATAAGGGTTGTTGTCGTAGAACGGGTGGTGGCAGTTGGTCCACAGCACGACCGAGCCCGGCTTGTCGAACACCAGCTGTGCGTCGACGACTCGCATCAGATAGATCATCCACAGGTGCCTTCCCTGATCCCAGGCGCAGTGGTAGTCGACGGTGCGGGCCTCGCGGTTGGCGACGGTGCGGGTGTAGATCTGGGTTTCGCTGCCGAGCCGGTCATAGGCCAGCCACAACCCCGGCTCGTCAGTTTGGGTGAATCCACGCAGACTGTACGTCCACTCCTCCAGGCAACGGGTGTCGGCCAGATAATCGAACAGCTCATCGGGAGGACAGTCGATGAAGTCGTTGACGGTGCAGAACTCGCCGAACACCTGCTCGTGCGGGTAGACCGAGCGGATCATCTCCATGATGACCGGAGTCGCCTTCTCCCGCGGGGAGGTCTCGATGCGGGTCAGTCCCGGAATCGGATCGGTGCTGCCGCGGTGGGCGGCGATGTCCTCGAGTGCGGGTAATGTCATCAGCGTTCCCTTGTTGTGGTCGAACGTTCTTTTATATCAGCTGTTTTCGGAGCTGCTTCGCCCAGAAACGGTGCAAAGGGCGGGATTTCGTCAGCCGAGCACTCGACGGCCACCACCGACGGACCGTCGACGTCGAGCGCGGTCTTCATCGCCACACCCAGCTCGCCGATATCGGTGACATCCACTGACGGCAGTGTGGGGAACATCGCTGCCAGCCCGGCCCCGAGCCGGCTGGGGCCGAACCGGTTGTAGCTGTGCCGGTCGCCGTAGAATAGCTGCTCACGGGTCGCGCACATCGCATGCGCGTGGTTGTCGAGCAGCACGAATGTCACCGGAAGCCCGTAGTGCACCGCGGTGTGAATTTCCATGCCGTGCATGAAAAACGCTCCGTCTCCGGCGATGACCACCGCCCGGCGCCGCGGCTTCCGGCTCTTCGCGCCAGGCCTCATCGCGCGCGCGAACGCCATCCCGATCCCGGCGCCGAAGCTGTATCCCATGCCGCCCATGCCGAGGGCCACCAGGAAGCGGCCGTCGCTTCGCGCCGGTAGCCAGTGAATCGCGGCCGCGCCGATATTGCCCGCGTCGACGACGATGTCGGTCTCGTCCGGCAGCAGCGCATCCAGCGCGAGCATCGCGTCCCGGTACCGCACACCTGGCCCCACATGCGGCGGGGGTGCCAGCTCATTGCGCACGACCCGTTCGGGCGCTCGCATACGATTCGTGTGACCATTGTCGGTCAGCGCAGTGGTCAGCAGCGTCAGCGAGGCGCGCAGATCGTCGCTATCCACATGCGTGCACGGCAGATACGGCGCCGCCGAACCGATCGAGGCCGTTGGCGTCGATCGCAGCACTTCATCCAGGCCGCTGCGCGCCATCAGCGACATCCGGGTACCCACCAATAAACACACCGCGCTCTCGGCGATCGCGGCGCTCACCGCAGGATGACCCATCACCCCGGTCACGCCCAATGCCGGCGCCGCGGCGACCGCGACATCCTTCGCTTCGGGGGCCGTGGCCACCCTCGCCTGCAGCACCGCTCTCAGTTGCTCCAACTCGGCACGGGCGTCGTCGCGGGCAACCTGGTCGCCGGCGATGATCATCACTGGGCCGTCGGCGCGCCGCAGCAGCTGGACCACCGGAGCGGGATCACCAACATGACGCCCCGCCGCCTCTCCGAGGGTGCTGCGCGTGCCCGCGTCCCCGTCGTCCGCCACGGCGTCCACTATCCCCTGCTGAATATCCTTGGGCAGCAACAAAACCGCCGGCCCGCCGATGCTCGTCGCCGCCGAAAGCGCGCGGGGCAGTGCCGTCACGATGTCGGCCGGGGTCAGCACTCGCCGGCAAGAGACGGACACCGCCGAGAACAACGCATTCCCGTCCAATGCACCGTTTGCGCCGCTGGTGTCCTGAAACGCCCCACAGCCGTCCGACGTCGTCGGTGGCTGCCCGATCAGCGCCAGCACCGGAACCCGGCTGGCCAGCGACTCCCCTAATCCCGGAATTGTGTTGAGGGCTCCGCCCCCGGATGTCGCGGCGACAATGCCGATACCGGCACCGGCACGGCTGTAGGCGTCCGCCATGGCCGCCGCGGAGAACTCATGCTTGGCCAATACCGCGGTGATTCCCGGGCAGGAATGCGCGGCATCGTAGAGATCCTCGATGTTGGCCCCATCGACGCCGAACACATGGTGGATGCCACGACGTACGAGATATTCGACGATGTAGTCGACTACCCGCGAGGGGCGCCCATACCCCGCGCCGCTGCGCTCAGGATTGACCGGCATGACGTTCGAGCGCGTTCACCTCCGACACCTGCACAGAAACAGCGCTTGCCATGTCCCCTGCCCAGTCTGCTGCTTTGAGTAAAGCCTAAAGCAGCTCCACGCGTTGTCGTGGGGGTTTGGCAATGTGGTGGGCTCGCAGCGCGAGCTCGATCGTCACTGACCCACCGTATTCCGCTACCGTTGGTATCCGAATTACGAATTGTTCGGACGTCGACGACGAGTTCTGCCGTCAGGATGCCCAGGGGCCGACGCCACCGACCTTGTCGATGCGGATGCGGGTCAGGAAGCCGGGCGGTGCATCATGCGGCGGGACCTTCGCGTCCGGGTTGGACAGGTTCTGGGCGAGGTCCTGCAGAAGCTCTGGCGCGCCGCCTTCGACGATCCGCGCGGTCCCGTTGACGGAAAGATAAGTTCGCATCGCTTCGCCCACCCCTCGGGGTGCCACGATCGTGACGGCTACGCGGGGGTCATTACGGATATTGCGAACCTTCTTGTGTTCGGCGAGGTGCGCGGTGACGAGTTCGTCTCGGTCCGGCGTCGACTGCGGTGCGACCCAGACCAGACTCACCTGGGGGCTGCCGTCGGGATTGAGGGTAACCAGGGTGGCATCGGCACCCTTTCCGATGAGGTCACGGGCGGCGTCGCCCGAGTTTTATACGTTGTTCTACAGCTTCGGGCGGCGATTCAATCCCTCCCGGCTTTCAGGTCGAGCGGCTGGGCAAGCAACACCGCCCACGGCGGTGGCCCGGTCGCACACGCGACCGGGCCACCATTGACTGCCGCTACTGTTCGGCTTTTTGACGAGCCTCGTTGGCATCGGCCGCTTTTCGAGCAGCCTCGGCCTCTTTCTGGCCCGCCTGGCGCTGCGCATCGGCTTTGTCCTGCTGCGCCTGACCTTCACGCAGCAGATGCTCACGTCCGGTAACTGCACCAGTGACTTCTTTGATCTTGCCCTTAACCCCCTCGACCAGGCCTTCGACAGCCTCCTGGGGGCCACTCTTCTCCGACATATGTCTTCCCTCTCATGTCATGCATCGACCAATTGCTCCCAAGGTATTTCCCGCCTCACACGCCCCCGAAACACCGGCGCCGAGTAGCGTTCGCCACAGTGAAGACCCGTCGAGAGTCGGCTGCGCGACCGCAGGCTCACGATTTGGTTGACGGCGTCCACTGGCAGCCCACCTTCTATGGTGGGATCAATTGCGTTGAGGCGCAACATTATCCCCGCAGCGGCGCTGAAGTCGATGCCCAGCCGGCGCGCACGACCGCGACCACGACGTTTAAAGTCGTTGGTGCATAACGCCGACGTCGATGCCGGCGACACCTCCGGCGCGTCGGGCTCGTCAATCGAACCCGGCGGCCGGTTGCCTACCCTGGTAACCCGACAAAGAAGCGCCGATACACACGGCGACTTTCGGTCAGGGTGAGGAGTCACGACGGTGGAGATGTGGGAAATGGTCGCCCGGGAGCGGATCCGGGACACGCTGGCGCAGTACAACTGGTCGGGTGACGCCGGTCGGCTCGACGGCCTTGCCGAAACGTTCTGCGCAGACGGCATCCTCGAGATACGCGGCTTGCAGCCACTGCGCGGGAGATCCGAGATCGCAGCGTTCCTCGCCAGTGTCACCGGAAACGTCGCCAGCAGCATCGACGTCAAGCCCGTCGTTCGGCACAACGTCGCCAACGTGCTGTTCACCGAACTGACACCCGACCGGGCGCACGTGTCGTCGTACTTCACCGTGCTTACCCATATCGGGCTCGACCATTTCGGCCGCTATCGCGACATCCTGGTGCCCGAGGGTGGCACCTGGCTGATCAAGCACCGCAAGGTGTCGACCGACTGGGCAGCCCCCGACTCGACTATGGCCCGGCGGCCTCCCGTGGTCTGAGCCATTGCCGGTCTTGGCGTCGCGCATGGCAGCCCGGCGTCCCTGGCGGCCGATCCGTTCAGCGGGACACGGTTCCCCCTCGTCACCACGGCATGGCAGGGTGACATGCGTGGCACATGCTTCTGAACAGATCGCCGTCGTCGAGCAGGACCTGCGGGAGGTCGAGACCCCGAAGGGCGCTTTGCGCTACTACGAGTGCGGCCCCGATTCTGGCCCGGTGTTGCTGTTTTTGCACGGCTCAGGCCCCGGGGTCAGCGGCTGGCGTAATTTCCGCGGGATACTGCCCAGCTTCGCCGAGCACTACCGCTGCCTGATCTTGGAATTCCCTGGCTTCGGCGTCAGCCCCGACTTCGGGGGACACCCGATGATCACCGCGCAGGGCGCCGTGGTGCCATTCCTGGACGCGCTCGGCGTGGACAAAGTCCACATCATCGGCAACTCGATGGGCGGCGGGGTCGGCATCAACTTCGCCATCCACAACCCCGACCGCATCGACCGGTTGGTGACAATCGGCGGCATCGGTACCAATGTCTTCAGCCCCAGCCCCAGTGAGGGAATCCGGCTGCTGCAGGAGTTCGTCGAGGACCCCACTCGGCAACGACTCGTCGACTGGCTCAAATCGATGGTCTACGACCAGGCGCTGGTGACCGACGAACTGATCGAGGAGCGCTGGCAGCTGGCCACCGATCCGGAGGCGTTGGCCGCCGCCCGCCGGATGTACGGAAAAGCGGCGTTTGCCGCGATGACGGCGGCGATGCAGGCCTCCGACAGGCCGATGCCGTGGGCAGTCATGCACAAGCTGACGGCGCCGACCCTGCTGACGTGGGGCCGAGACGACAGGGTGAGCCCACCGGATATGGCGCTCATCCCGATGCGCACAATCCCCAACGCGGAACTTCACATGTTCCCCAACTCCGGCCACTGGGCGATGATCGAGGCCAGGGAGGCGTTCGAAAGTGCCGTGCTGGCGTTTCTGTCGCGGAAATAGCTAGACAGATCCTGCGAGGCCTTTCCTCAGCAACGCATGCGCGTCGGGATTGCCGTCGAGAACCCGGCTGGTACGGGTGCTGATCTGCCACTGGTCGTCCATCCGCCGGAGCGCGAAATGGTTCGCGGTCGCGCGCCAAACGCGGTAGCCGTCGCCGTCGCGGACAAGCATCAGGGATTCGCACACCGCCACCGCCGAGTCGCCGTCGACCGTGACGACGCATGGTCCCAGGAAGTGACAGCATCCCTGACCCACCAGCTTCTGGTGGGCCGCCGAGGTCACCATGGCATGAACGTCTGATCGGCCCTCCATGCGCCGGCCGTCGACGTCATAAACGCCGTCGGTCGCCCACAGCCGGGCGGCGGCGTCGGGATCCCCGGCATCTACTGCCGGACCGTATGAAGCGATCAACTGTCTGACATCGCGTTCGTCCTCGAGTCGGCGCAGTCGGGCCACCAGGTCGTCGTTGTCGGTCACGGTGATGCTCCTCATCGTTGGGTGACGCCCGCGTCGACAGGCAGGGTAACCGTGTTGATGCCGGCATTTTCGTCCACTCACCGAAATCAGCTTCGAGTCCGGCATGGACTGCGGTAGACCTTTAGTAAGCGCATACGTAAAGGACGAGAAGCATGAGCGAGCGGGTTATCGACCGGGTCGTGGCCATGGCCGACCAGTTGCGTGAGCAGGCCGCCGAAGCCGAGCGGATTGGCCGGCTCACTGACGACACCGTCAAGAGTATGAAGGCGGCCGGCGTGATCCGGCTGCTGCAGCCCAAGAGCCACGGCGGCCTCGAGGTCCACCCGCGCGAGTTCGCCGAGACGGTGATGGCCACGGCGGCGCTCGACCCCGCCGCCGGCTGGATCGTCGGCGTGGTGGGCGTGCACCCCTACCAATTGGCGTATGCCGACCCGAAGGTGCCCAACGAAGTGTGGGCCGAGGATTTCGACACCTGGATGGCCTCACCGTACGCGCCGCAGGGTGTGGCCAAGCCCGTCGGCGGCGGCTACATCTTCAACGGCCGGTGGCAGTTCAGCTCGGGCACCGACCACTGCGACTGGATCATCCTGGGCGCGATGCTCGGCGACAGCCAGGGCGTACCGGTGATGCCGCCCCAGATGATGCACATGATCCTGCCCCGCAAGGACTACGAAATCGTCGAGGACTCGTGGAATGTCGTGGGGCTGCGCGGAACCGGCTCCAAAGACGTCATCGTCAAGGACGCGTTCGTCCCGACCTATCGGACGATGGACGCAACGAAGGTGATGGACGGCACCGCTCAGCGTGAGGCCGGCATGACCGAGCCGCTGTATCTGATGCCGTGGTCAACGATGTTCCCGCTGGGTATCTCCGCCGCGACCATCGGCATCGCCGAGGGAGCGCTCGCCGCGCACCTGGACTACCAGCGGGAGCGCATCGGCGCCACCGGAACCGCGATCAAGGACGACCCCTACGTCATGTACGCCATCGGCGAGGCGGCGGCCGATATCAACGCCGCCCGACAAGAGCTGCTGGCCAACGCCGACCGCATCTACGACATCGTCGCTGCCGGCAAGGAGGTGTCATTCCAGGACCGCGCAGCCGGACGCCGCACCCAGATTCGCGCGGTATGGCGCGCAGTGTCGGCCGTCGACGAGATCTTCGCCCGCTCCGGCGGCAACGCCGCCCGGATGGACAAGCCGCTGCAGCGGTACTGGCGGGACGTGCACGTCGGCCACCTGCACGCCATCCATGTCCCGGGCACCGCCTACCACGCGTCGGCACTGAGCTCGCTCGGCATCGACCCGCCGGAAGGGCCGCTCCGGGCCCTGATCTAGGAGAAAGCAGAAGTGAGCGACCTGAAAAGCCTGGGCTACATCAAGATTTCGACCGCCGACATAGACCGTTGGCGGCATTTCGCTTTCGACGTCCTGGGGTTCGCCGAGGGCAAGGGACCCGATTCGTCGGCGCTGTACCTGCGGATGGACGAACGTGCCGCGCGGATCATCGTTGTTCCCGGCGAGAAGGACCGGGTGGTCACCGTCGGCTGGGAGGTACGCGACCACGCGGCATTGCAACGGGTCAAGGCCGCCCTGGACGGTGCCGGAGTGGCGTTCAAACAACTGTCCGTCGACGAGGCCGAGACCCGCCGCGTGGAAGAGGTCATCACCTTCGAGGACCCGGCCGGCACCACGCTCGAGGTGTTCCACGGTGCGGTCCTTGACCACAGCCCGGTGATCACCCCGTTCGGTGCGAGATTCGTCACCGGCGACCAAGGCCTGGGCCACGTCGTCCTGCCGGCCACCGATCCCAATGGCGTGATCGACTTCTACACCGAGGTACTGGGTTTCCGTTCCCGCGGCGCGTTCCGGGTACCGATGCCGAAAGAGTTCGGCCCGGTGCGGGTGCGCTTCCTCGGGATCAATGAACGCCACCACAGCCTGGCGATCTGCCCGGCCGCACATCAGCGCGACCCGGGCGTCGTCCACATCATGGTGGAGGTCGACACCCTCGACGCGGTGGGTCAGGCGCTGGATCGCATCAACGCCGAGGGCATCCAGTTGTCATCGACGCTGGGGCGCCACACCAACGACAAGATGGTGTCGTTCTACGTCCGCGCACCCGGCGACTGGGACATCGAATTCGGCACCGACGGTATGCGGGTCGACGAAACCTATTACACCGCAGAGGAAATCACGGCCGACAGCTACTGGGGACACCAGTGGGTCGGCGACTTACCCGCAGCCATGCGGCTATGACACCCGACACCGACGTCACGCCGGTCCCGGCTGCGTCGATCAGCTCCTGGGACCAGGAGGCCGACGTCGTCGTCGCCGGCTACGGGGTCGCCGGCGCCGCCGCGGCGGTCGAAGCGGCCCGAAGCGGCGTCGAAGTCCTGGTTGCAGAACGCACCGGCTCCTGGGGCGGCGCGGCGGCGATGGCCGGCGGGTTCATCTACCTCGGCGGTGGCACCGCGCTGCAAAAGGCTTGCGGCTTCACCGATTCCGTCGACAACATGGCAGCGTTCCTCAACGTTGCGATGGGACCCGGCGCCGACGAGAACCGGATTGCCGACTACTGCGCCGGCAGCGTCGCCCACTTCGACTGGCTCGTCGGCTGCGGCGTGCCGTTCAAGGCGGAATTCTTCTCCGAGCCCGGGTGGGAACCGATGGGCGACCAGGGCCTGATGTACAGCGGCGGCGAAAATGCCTACCCGTTCAATACCATCGCCTCCCCCGCCCCGCGCGGGCACGTGCCGCAGATGTCGAACAAGAAGCAGGGCGAAGCCAGCGCCGGCTACATGCTGATGAAGCCGCTCGTCGAGACGGCCACGGCGGCCGGGGCTCGGGCACTTTACGACGTGCGGGTTCAGCGCCTGATCGTCGAATCCGACGGCAGGGTGGTCGGTATCCGCGCTCGCCAGTACGGCACCGACCTGACAATTCGGGCCCGCACCGGGGTCGTGCTCGCGACGGGCAGCTTCGCCTACAACGATGCGATGGTCGCGCGCTTCGCTCCGCGGATCGCCGGACGCCCGGCCGCTTCGATCGAGCAGCACGACGGTCAGGCGATCCGGATGGCGCAGGCGCTGGGTGCCGATCTGGCCCACATGGATGCCACCGAAGTCGCGATCTTCATCGACCCCCAGCAACTGGTGCGCGGCATCCTGGTCAACGGCCGCGGTCAGCGTTACGTCACCGAGGACACCTACCCGGGCCGGGTCGGGCAGCTCACGCTCTACCAGCAGGACAACATCGCCTACCTGATCATCGACGGCGATGCCCAGGAGGAGGCGATGGCCTCGCTGTCACCGCGGCTCATGCTGCGGCCGGCGACCTGGGTGGCGGACACTGTCGCCGACCTGGAGCGCGACATGGGCCTGGCGACGGGTTCGCTGCAGGCGACCGTGGCCGCCTACAACGAGGCCGCCGCCCGCGGCGAGGATCCGCTGCTGCACAAGAAGCCCGAGTGGGTAAAGCCGATCGGTTGCCCGGTCGGTGCAATCGATCTGCGGGAGTGCACCGGCGGCTTCACTCTGGGCGGACTCGCGACCACGTTGGATGCCGAAGTGTTGCACGTCAGCGGTGAGCCCATTCCGGGACTTTTCGCTGCGGGCCGGTCGACCGCCGGGCTGGCCGCCTGGGGCTACGCCAGCGGCATCTCGCTCGGCGACGGCAGCTTCTACGGCCGGCGGGCCGGCCGATCAGCGGCCCGCGGGTAAACGGCGGCTACTTTCCCGCGAACGTAACGCCATTGCGAAATATCGCTGGGGAATTCGCGGTGGCGTTACGCTCGCGGACTCCTGCGGCCCGCCATCTCGTCGACGATGGACAAGTCACCGTGTCGCACCGCGTCCAGGATCGACTCGCCGAGCGCTGAGCACGCCAAGAAGACGCCCCGGCCGGCGTGCGCCGATATTTTCTGGGCCTCGGCGCGCTCGGCACACCGGGCTGTCGCGTCGGCGTTCCACTGCACGCTGGTCTGGTTCCAGCTGCTCTTGCGCGCCAGCACCCGCGCACCGCAGTCGCGGCACGCGACGGGCATCATGGGCATCTCGTCGAGGCGGTTGTCGGCGTGCACGGACGAATCGAGCGTCATCACGTCGAGCCCGTGCTGGCCGCCTGGGAGGCCATATTCGCTTCGACCTCTTTCATCCACGCCTGGTGGGGCCGGGTCGTGTCCAGCTCGAACTCGAAGCGGTCGACCATATCTGGTTGCACCTCGGCGGCGTCGACGTAGAACTGCTGATACCAGCGGCGCAACTGGTAGACCGGGCCGTCCTCCTCGACTAGTAACGGGTTGTCGATGCGCGCCTTGTGGCGCCAGATCTGCACGTCCTGCTCGAAACCCAGCTTGATGTAGTCGCCGAGTGCGATCGCGGTCTGCATGGCCTGGTCGCCGGGCAGCGCGTCCGATTTCTTGACGATGATGCCGTACTGCAGCACAAAGGAATTCGAGTCGACCGGGTAGTGGCAATTGATCAGAATCGATCGAGCATCTCCGTGCTGGTAGTGATAGGTCAGGTCGTCGATCATGAAGGACGGACCGTAGTAGGACGCCACCGACGTCGTACCCAGAATCTGTGCAGCTGTGCTGCCGCCAAAGTCGGGACGGCCCGAACCGTTCATGTACTGCGTTGCGACGTGGCCTTCGAAGATGTTCTTGAAATAGGTGGGCAGCGAGCCGTGGATATAGAAGAAATGCGCCATGTCCACGACGTTGTCGATGATTTCGCGGCAGTTGCTTCCTACCACGGTGGTGTACCAGTGCCAGTCGGTCCAGTCGTCGCTCGTCGCACCCTCGATACGGGGAATCGTGACCTCCGGCGGGGGCGGCTTGCGTTCGGGGTCGTTCCACACGAACAACATGCCGTCCTGTTGCAGCGTGGTCCAGGCTTGGGTACGCGCCAATTTGGGTGTGCGCCTGCTGTATGGCACCTGCTTGCATCGCCCGTCGCCGCCCCAGCGCCAGTCATGGAACGGGCACGCGATCTCGTTGCCCTTGACCTCGCCCTGTGAGAGGTCGCCGCCCATGTGCCGGCAGAAGGCGTCGAGCACATTGAGGTTGCCCTCGGCGCTGCGGAAGACGACAAGCCGCTTCCTGAATGCGTTGATCGCGTGCGGCTTGCCGTCATCAAAATCCCTGATCAGGCCCAGGCAATGCCAGCCGCGGGCGAACCGCGTCGGCGCGGCCTGCGCTTCGATGAGCCGAACCTCGTCGGCTTGCGACTGCGACGTCATAGGCACGATTTAACTCCTGCAGCCCGGTCTGCGGGGCGGCTTGTTTCACTGATTCGGGATGACTCTTCCTCCGCTGCCGTGCACCGGCATACGGTTTTCAGCGTGACCCCGCCCAGCACGACGATTCCTGCCGGACTTCTGGTGGCCGACACGTGCGTTGACCTGCTGGTGGTCGGCTCCGGTACCGGCATGGCAGCGGCACTGGCCGCCCATGAATTCGGACTGTCGGTGCTGATCGTGGAGAAATCGTCATACGTGGGCGGTTCGACCGCCCGGTCCGGGGGCGCGCTGTGGCTGCCCGCTTCGCCGGTGCTGCACGAGGCCGGTGCCAACGACACTGCCGAGCGCGCCGCGACCTATCTGGACTCCGTGGTTGCGGGGTCGGCACCGCCACCGCGATCGGCCGGATTCTTGACCCATGTGTCCGCGACGGTCGAAATGTTGCGCCGTACGACTCCGTTGCGATTGTTCTGGGCCCGCGACTACTCCGATTACCACCCAGAGCAGCCGGGCGGCAGCGCGGCGGGCCGCACCTGCGAGTGCCGACCGCTGGACACCTCCATACTCGGCGAGTACCGCACCCGGCTGCGGCCCGGCGTCATGGAGGCCACCGTCCCGATACCGACGACCGGTGCTGACTACCGCTGGATGAATCTGGTGGCCCGGGTGCCGCGCAAGGGAATTCCGACATTCGCCAAGCGAGTGACACAAGGCGTGGGCGGCCGGGTACTCGGCCGGCGCTATGCGGCAGGCGGCCAGGGCCTGGCGGCCGGGCTGTTCGCGGGTGTCTTGCGAGCCGGCATCCGGGTATGGACCGATACCATCCTGCTGCGCCTTGACGGCGACGGTGACCGCGTGAGTGGCGCGGTGGTAGACCACGGTGGCCGTGAACTGAGAATCACCACCCGGCGCGGCGTGGTGCTGGCCGCCGGCGGTTTCGAGCACAGCATGGATATGCGGTGGAAATTCCAGTCCGAGTCGCTGGGCGCCAACCTGAGCCTGGGCGCCGAGGCCAATACCGGCGACGGGATCCGTGCCGCCCAGGAACTGGGCGCAGACATCGATCTGATGGATCAGGCGTGGTGGTTCCCGGCCATCGCACCGCTGCCCGGCAAGGCGCCCGCGGTGATGCTGGCCGAACGTTCCCTTCCGGGCTGCCTGATCGTCGACCAGAACGGCCGCCGGTTCGTCAACGAGTCGGCGGACTACATGTCCTTCGGCCAGCGGTTGCTCGAACTGGAGCGATCGGGCAGCCCCGTCGAAGCGATGTGGATCATCTTCGACCAGCAATACCGCAACAGCTATGTTTTTGGCGCCGAGCTGTTTCCGCGGATGCGGATTCCGCAAGCCTGGTACGACGCGGGCATCGCGGTACGCGCCGACAGCCACGCGGGGCTGGGCGCGAAAATCGTTGTCCCGGTGCCGGAGTTCACCCGGACAATGACCCGCTTCAACGAAAATGCTTCTGCCGGTCAGGATCCCGATTTCGGGCGGGGTCGCAGCGCGTATGACCGGTACTACGGCGATCCGACGATAACGCCGAACCCCAACCTGCGTCCATTGGTCAAAGGCCCGTTCTACGCAGTCAAAATGGTGCTCAGCGATCTCGGCACCTGCGGCGGGCTGAAGACCGACGAACGGGCGCGGGTGCTGCGCGAGGACGGCGGCGTAATCCCCGGACTGTACGCAATCGGCAATACCGCCGCCAACGCGTTCGGCACGACGTACCCGGGCGCGGGCGCGACGATCGCGCAGGGACTGGTGTACGGCTACATCGCAGCGCTTGACGCAACCGGCACCGGTTAGCCGGGGGCCCAGATCACGAACCCGGGAAGTTCACATCCCGCGTGACGGACTCCCACTCGTCGATCGACGCCGTGGTCGCGGCGATCTTGTCCCGCATCGCCTTGAGGACGTCGCGGCCCAGCAGCAGCCGCAACGGTGGCTCGTCGAGTTCGGTCACCATCAGCACCGCCTCGGCCACCTTTCGCGGGTCGCCGGGTAGGTGATCGGCGAACTGCTTGATCAGGTCCTTGCGCGCCGCCACATCGGCGTAGTCGGCTATCGGTTTGGCTGACTCTTTCATCGATCGCGTCGCCCAATCGGTACGGAAGGCGCCCGGCTCGATGGCGGTCACCTTGATCCCCAGCGGGCGCACCTCGGTGGCCAGCGCCTCGGTCACCGCTTCCAGCGCAAACTTCGTCGACGAGTAGTACGCGTTGGGCGGGTTGGCGACCAGACCGGTCATCGACGAGATGTTGACGATGTGGCCGGAGCCGCGGGCACGCATGGCCGGCAGCACCGCCTTGATCATGTCGACAGCACCGAAGTAGTTGACGTCGAACAGTTTTCGTACCTCGGCGTCCTCGCCTTCCTCCACGGCGGACAGGTACCCGTGACCAGCGTTGTTGACCAGGACGTCGATCCCGCCGAACGCCTGGTCGGCCGCCGCGATTGCGGCCGCGATCTGTCCCGCGTCGGTGACGTCGAGTCCGACGGCTACGGCCCGATCGCCGAACTCGTCGACGAACTCCTGCACCGCATCAGCCCGTCGCGCGGTGACCACCACGCTGTGGCCGTCCTGAAGCGCAGCGCGGGCGATCTCGCGGCCAAAGCCGGTGGAGCATCCGGTGATCAGCCAGCGGGCCATCTCAGATCGTCCCCTCGGGCAGACGCCGCAGGTACGCCGTTCGTCGGTCCGCGAGTTGGACCGCCCGCTGCTCGGGTCTCACCCGCGGCAAGGCCGGCACCTCGGCGTCGAGCCGGTCCAGCTTGACGACCCGGCCGCGGGCGCCGAGGTCCTCGCGCGGACCGGTCTCGCCGAACTCGGCCATCCGTAGCGTCAGGATGCCTTCCCGCAGCCCGTCGGAGTCGATCCAATTGGCCACTCCGGGATCGGTCGGCGAGATCACGTAAGTGTAGGTGCCGTCCTCGCTGGCTACCGACTGCGCCTTGTTGAGGCTGCCGGTGCGGTCGACGATGTCCAGCGTGGTGCCCCAGATATTGCTCAGCGGCACCGTGAAATACTCGGCGCCGCCGTCGCTGAGGTCGACCACGAACGCCTCGTCGGGCGCGAGCTCGAAGCGGCCCATGACATAGACCTGGTTGCGCATCGCGCCGACCTTGTCGGCCGACCAGGCCAGGTTGAAATGATTGGGCGGCATCTTGTACACGCCGTGGCTGAGTTTTCCGGTGAAGTCGGCGAAGTACGCCATCATCGCCGCCGTCGCCTCGGCCTGCTCGTCGAGCGTGCGTGCCGGGGTGGTTGGTGGGCCGCCGAGCCGTTGTACCTCAAAATAGTTGGGGTCGTCACGGCCCCAGTCCAGCAACACATCGCGGATGTAAAACTCATGCGCCGCAGGCGAAGTCTGTACATGGTGGGGCCGCCCGTTGGCGGGGTCGGCGTCGACGGTGATGGTGAAGCTGCCGTCGGAGTCCACCTGCATGGTCCGGCCGTTGAGCACGTTGACGGTGCCCATGTGCGCATCCCACAGCGTGAAATAGTTCTCGGTCATGCGGTGCTCGCCGACCCGGCCGCAGATCTCGTAGCGCTCCTCGCCGGAGATCGGGATCACCCGGTAGACGCTGTCGGGATTGTCGATGCCCCAACGTGATCCGGGGATACGGCGCCCGTCCACCGGATGCGCCAGCCGGGTGATGCAGCTGACCTTGGGACGTAGCTTGTCCTGATTGGACGACCATACCGCTGCCGAGAACATCACTTCGGCGAACGAGTCGTCGAACCGCTCACGCATGGCGTCCGACGCCTTGGCACGGCCCAGCCACGTCTCGGCCACGGTGCGATAGGCCGCCTTGACGGTGGGGTGCCCGATCAGTTCAAGCGCGGCCAGTTCTTGTTCGTGCTGGGATGCTGTCGCGACGGGGTGGTCAAGCATGCACTGCTCCTCACTGTCCGAGGTGTCGAAAACGCTTGTTGTACAAGGTGAAACGCTCGTCGACCTGCTCTGGACGCAGGCCGTAGTCTTCCAGCTCGTAGGGCGGGCGGGCCGGCTCGCGGGGACGCTCCCTCAGCCAGCGTCGCATCGCGCTTTCGGCGTCGACCGTAAGCGGCAGGCCGACGGCGTCATAGACGCGGGCCACTTGGCCGATCGGGTCGGCCACCGCGTCGTCAAAGTCGATGTCGGTGACCAGCGCGCCGGCCCGAGCAGTGTCGTGGGCCCAACTGTCCCGGACCGCTATGGCACGGTCATTGGTCCAGCCCATCCGCTGCAGCCACTGCGCGCCCACCCGGTGCAGGTCGACGGTGTCGGCGTGCATGGCGTGCAGGGTCGCGTTCAGGCTGGCCCCCGACGCGATGGTGGTGCGAGGGTCACGATGCATGTGCACGACATGCAGACCCGGGAACCGGGCCCGCAGCACGTCCAGGTAGCCGAGGTGTGCCGGCGACTTGAGCACCCAGCGCTGCGCGACCAGACCCCCCTCTGGACGCCGTTGCCGCTTCTGCCACTGCAGGAATTGCAGCATGCGGTGCAGGTAGTCGTAGGCGGGGGCGAAGTTCTGCTCATCGAGCCAGGACCGGTAGCCGGGGAGGTGCGCGCCGGATTCGGGAACATGCGACAAGAACGCATCGGCCAGAAAGACGATCTCTTCCTCGGCTTCCCGCGCGTACATCGGATGGATGGCGAACAATTCCGGTGCCAGCTCCCGGGATTTCGCCTCACGTGCTTCGCTGACGGCGATACGCGGATCCACACCGGTGAACAGGTGGTCGAGGCGGGGCGCGACCTCGACAACCTCCCAGCCGTAGGCGCAGTGGAAACGCGGGTTGGCGGCCAGCAGCCGCTGCAGCAGCGTGGTCCCGCTGCGCATCATCCCGACGACAACGATCGGCGCGGCGACCCGCTCATCGAGGATCTCCGGGTGGCGACGGATCAACTCCTGGGCGCGCAGCCGCATGCGCAGGCTGTGGACGATGCCCGACCGCAGGATGTGCGTCCCGATGGCGTTGAGCTCGGCGCCCGCGTAGTCGCCCAGTAACACGCGCAGCGGGCGTTCGAACTCTCCCGGCCCCCAATCGTTCAGTGCTTCCTTGCGCTGGGCGTCGGCCAGCACGGTCGCGGCGTCAAAGGCGTTCGAGTGTTCCACGGGGTCGAAACTCTTAAAGGGTCAGAACTTCAGGTGGTGGCTGACGTCGCCGACCTGGTCGACGAACATGGTGCGGGTGTCGAACCGCCAGGTCCCGTCCAGCCGGTGAAACGTGTCCTTGTAATGACCGGTCACGATCACCTGTAACGGCAATTCGGGGGTGGCCTGGGTGACGCAGTAGTAGGACCTGCTGTGTCGCGGTACCCGCGGCCTCGTCGATGGTGAGCTGCACATTGCTGGTGTTGTGCTTGGTCTTCGGGGTGCCGTCTTCGTAGATGCGCGTGGCCATCTCGTACATCTGCCGCACCCTGGCGGTCCCGGCGAACACCGTCTCCGGCGGACCGTTCTCGACCCCGCAGATTCGACCGTGCGCAAAGAGCTCGGCCACCCCGTCCAGGTCACCGGCGTCCAGCAGTTCAGCGTAGGTGTAAATCAGGTTGGTGATATCTCGTGCGCTGTCACTCATCGCGAATCACCTCGAATCGACTCCGTTCACTGGCTTTGCCACAGCACTGACCCCAGTTGCGGCCATTTCGCATCGAAGGCCATTAGTCTGACCGCCGTGACATTACCTTGGACGCCAGGCCGGCTCGGCGACTTGACCGGCAAGCGAGTCATCGTGACCGGGGCGACGAACGGTGTCGGACTGGGTACGACGCGTGCTCTTGCCAAAGCCGGCGCCCACGTGGTCCTTGCCGTCCGCAACACCGAACTCGGAGCGCAACGTGCCGCTGCGATTGGGGGCTCGACGAGCGTGGTCAAACTCGATCTCGCCGACCTGTCATCGGTGCGCGCCTTTCCCGGCTTGATCGACG
Organism: uncultured Actinomycetota bacterium; assembly: GCA_963848535.1. Taxonomy (GTDB): domain Bacteria; phylum Actinomycetota; class Actinomycetes; order Mycobacteriales; family Mycobacteriaceae; genus Mycobacterium. The sequence continues at coordinate 50,411 of CAWKEM010000017.1, read as the reverse complement.
GCCTGTTTGACGGGCAAGTCGACATCTTGATCAACAACGCCGGCGCTCTCACCGAGCAGCGTGCCGACACGGTCGACGGTTTCGAGATGACGCTGGGCACCAACCTGCTCGGACCGTTCGCCTTGACCAACTTGCTGCTGCCCCGGATACGTTCGCAGATCATCAACGTCGGCTCCGACGCACACCGTTCGGCGACGCTGCGCCTCGACGACATGCACCTGCGCAAGCACAAGTGGACGACTTTGGGGGCCTACGGGCGGTCGAAGCTTGCGGTGATGCTGTGGGGGCTGGAGCTGGACCGCAGGCTGCGCGCCGCCGGATCTCCGGTCGTCACCCAACTGACTCACCCGGGCTGGGTGGCCTCAAACCTGTCGCATATCTCCGACTCGCCGCTGCTGTCGCTGGCGCACAAAACGGTCAAGACCGTGGCCGACCGGTTGGGCCAGAGTATCGACGAAGGGGCCGCACCCACGCTGTACTGCATCAGCGAACCGGTCCCGCCGGGCAGCTATGTGGGCGTCAGCGGCAGATTCGGCCTGCGCGGCGGCCCGGTGCTCGCCGGCCGTTCGGTGATCGCGTGCGACTACGACGCGGCCGCCCGTGTCGTGGCTTTCGCCGAACAAGAGACCGGAACGACGCTGTCGGTGTAGCCCCCTTCGGTCGGTGGGTTTTCGCCAGGTACCTTGCCCGTCATGGGTGAACTCGACAACACCGTCGCCGTCATCACCGGCGCGGCGCGCGGCCAGGGCCGCAGCCACGCCGTAGCGCTCGCCGAGCAGGGCGCCGATGTCATCGCCGTTGACCTCTGCGCCGACATCGACGCGATTCCCTACCCGCTGGCGACCAAATCCGATCTCGACCAGACCGCACGGCTGATCGAAGCGGCGGGGCGCCGGGTGGTGCCCGTCGTCGCCGATGTGCGCGACCTGGCCCAGCTGGAAGCCGCCGTGCAGACTGGTATCGACACGCTCGGCGACCTCGACATCGTCATCGCGAACGCCGGCGTGGTGGCCATCGGCAACCCCGAGTGCCACGCCCAGCCGGTGTTCGACGCGATCGTCGACACCAACCTCAAAGGCGTGTGGCACACGATGGTTGCGACGGTGCCGTCGATCATCCGCAAAGGCCGGGGCGGCTCGGTGGTCCTGGTGAGCTCGTCACAAGGCCTGACCGGCCGCGGTGGTGACGGCAGCGCCGCGATGTTCGCCTACGCCGCGTCCAAACACGGCGTGGTGGGATTGATGCGCTCAGCAGCCAACGCGTATGCGCCGCACAAGATCCGGGTCAACTCGGTGCATCCCAGCGGTGTTGCGACCCCGATGATCATCAATGACTTCGTGGTGACCCGGATGATGGAGAATCCGAATTCGGCTCTCTCGCAAACCCTGCTGCCCGACGTGCCGCTGGTCGAGCCGCAAGATGTCACAGAAGCGGTGTTGTGGCTCGTCAGCCCCCGGTCGCGCTACGTCACCGGTGTGACCGTGCCCGTCGACGCCGGCCACGCCGTCATGTGAGTGACAGCACGACGCTGTTGAGTCTTATCTGATCTGCAACCCGCGCTTGTGCACCCACAGCACGGCGGCGATCGTGCCGGCCATCCAGACCCCCATGGCAGTGGCCAGATGGACGAAGCTTTTGGCGTCGCGCCCGAGTATCGGCCAGATCAATGCGGGTAGCTGCGTCCACAACACGCGGTGCTCTACTCCGTTCATCGGGTCGGCGACGTAGTACAGCGCATAGGGCAGCGTCAGGGCCAGCAGCCAGCCGCCGGTGCGGCGCCGGTCGCGACGCTGCCGCCACCGGCGAAACAGTGGCTCAACGCCCACCGGGTGCAGCACGGAGATGAGGTTGCCCATGCCCAGCCAGGACACGATGGGCACCGCGACGGTCGGGATCGTGATGGCCAGGCGCGCAGGCGTTTCCATCCACAGCGTCAACGCCATCGCCGCTGCCAGCGTCGGCAGCCCGACGATCACGATCAGGGCCAGGTTTTTGATCAACAGTATCCGCCAGAACGGCACCCCGTTGGACAAGCCCTGCAGGACGCGGTAGTGATCGGCGCCGAGCAGGTTGGTGGTGGTGACGTCGGCGAGGACCCACGAGGAGAAGTAGGTACCCACCAGAATCACCCAGTCGGTGTGGTGGAGGCCGATAGTCAGCGGCTGCACCGCCAGCCATCCCGCGGCGAAGACCACGTTGGCCACCACGCCCATCAGCCAGGTGTGCGGTGGGGTGAAGGCCCAGCGGATCTCGGCGCGCACCGCCGGCCACAGCCCTTGGTCGAAGTCCGTGGCGGCCCGTTTGGCCGCCACGGGGCGAGGGGCCGATGCCCGCGCCGCGGCGAGCAGGGCGGCCCGCACCTTCGGGGCCATCGGCGTCTGAAACTGCAACATGTCCCTCACCGGAATGGCTGTGCGAGCGACCATACCCGGGCCGGCGGTCTCATGGCAGAGTGCCCGGTTCGTGGCGGCGACGCTCCCCGGGATGCCTAACTAGAACGTGTTACAGTTTGCTGGCTCTGGCGGTGGTCCGGGGCACCCGGGCGTTGGGTTGAGGAGGCCCGCATGGATTGCGTCGCCAACCGCATTCGCCGTTGGCCGCCGAACTGTGCAGCAGTAGCACTGAACCGGATCGGCGCGTCGGTCACGGATCTGTCGGCACGACGATGACGAAGTCCCGGTCGCTGGCGCTGGTTGCTTCGGCGTATGTCGTCGCGATCGGTGTGGCCGCGGTCTGGCTGGTCTGGGGTCCGGCTACCGGCCGGCTGTGGCTGGATACCCTCGTCGCCGACGTGCTGGCCACCGTGGTGGTGTTTGCCTTCAGCCGGTGGTATCGCAACTCCAGCTTCTACGACGCGTATTGGAGCGTCATTCCGCCACTGCTGACGTTCTACTGGTGGCACCAGGCCGGGCACGACGTGGAGCAACTGCGCTGCTGGCTCGTCGCGGTGCTGGTGATGGTGTGGGCGGTCCGGTTGACTGCCAACTGGGTCGACGGGTTTCCGGGACTCCACCACGAAGACTGGCGGTACGACACGCTCCGGCAGCGTGCGGGACGCTGGGATTTCGTTGTCGACTTGGTCGCGATACACCTCATCCCCACCGTGCAGGTGTTCGCGGGCATGCTTCCGGTCTATGTCTGCGTGACCCACGCCGGTGCAGGGGTCGGGTGGCTGACGATGCTCGCCTTCGTCCTCGGTCTGGCGGCGGTCGGTGTCGAGCTCATCGCGGACGTGCAATTGCACCGGTTCATCCGCGACCGGCGGCCCGGTGATGTGATGGACCGCGGGCTGTGGGGTTGGTCACGGCATCCCAACTACTTTGGCGAATTCGGTTTCTGGTTCGCCTTGGCGTTGTTCGGCGTTGCGGCGTCCCCCGCAGATGCCTGGTGGCTGTTCATCGGTGCGCTGGCGATGCTGGCCATGTTCCTCGGTGCCAGCATTCCGATGATGGAGCAGCGCAGCCTGCAACGCCGGCCCGCTTATCAGGACGTCATCGACCGAGTCCCGCGTTTTGTCCCCAGGCCGCCGCGCAGGAGAGTCGCGTGAGTCGTAAACGTGTCCTCATCGCGGGACTGGGAGACGTGGGCGTGCTGACGGCGATCCGGCTGGCCCGGCACGCGGATGTTGTTGGAATCTCGGTTAAACCGGCGCTGGTGAGTGGCCAAGAACTGGGCGTCCGGCTCTCCCGTCCGGCCGATTGGGCCCGTGACTACTGGATTCCTTTCGACAGGTTCCGCCGTTTGGATCGGGTGCGAACCGTTCAGGCCACCCTGACGGGAGTCGACCTGGCGGCCCGAAAGGTGCTGGGCCGGCGCGACGATGGCGAAACGGTCGTCGAGGAGTACGACGCGCTGGTCATCTCGACCGGAGTCAGCAACGGCTTCTGGCGCCGGCCGACGCTGCAGTCGGCCGCTGAGATCGGCGCGGAACTGCGCGCTGCGCACCAGCGGCTGGCTGCCGCTGACTCGGTGATCATCGTGGGTGGCGGCGCGGCAGCGGTCAGCAGCGCGGTGAACATCGCAACCACCTGGCCGGACAAGCGAATTGACCTCTACTTCCCCGGAGAGCGTGCGTTAGGTGAGTACCATCCGCGGATTTGGCGATGCATCCATGGCCGCCTGACGGACTTGGGCATCGGTGTACACCCGGGCCACCGGGCCGTGGTGGGCGACGGCTTCGCGGGCGATGAGATCACCAGCGAACCGGTTCGCTGGAGCACCGGACAGCCCGCGGCCTCCGCCGATGCCGTGCTCTGGGCGATCGGGTGGGTTCGGCCCAACACCGATTGGCTGCCGCCGGAGCTGCTCGACGAGCGCGGGTTCGTCCGCGTGACGCCGGAGCTGCAGGTGCCCGGTCATCGAGGCGTCTTCGCGGTCGGGGACGTCGCGGCCACCGACCCGCTTCGCAGCTCGGCCCGCAATCGTGGGGATGCGCTGGCCGCCGATAACATCCTGGCGGAGTTCGCTGGTCGGCGGCTGCGCAGCTACCGGGCGCCGACGCGCCGATGGGGCTCGTTACTGGGAATTCAGCCCGACGGGCTGCAGGTCTTCCTGCCCACCGGCCATGCCTTCCGCTTCCCGTCGTGGGCGGTCGAACGGGTGGTGATGCCATGGATCGTGCGATGGGGCATGTATCGCGGAGTGCGAGAAAACCACCCGCTCTAATAGCGCCCTGCCGTTGCCGGGCTCAGCTGCCGATCGACCGCGCGTGCCGGTAAGCGTTGCGACGCATACCATCTCGTGCTCGCCGCGTTGCCATGATCTACGCTGACCGGCCTGCGGGAAAGGGCGGTGATCGCAACAGGCCGGGTGTCGCGCAGCAAGCCGGAGACGGCGTCTTCGCCGCGGTGCGCATTGCCCATGCCCGGGAGCGTGATCATGGTGGCGGCGCACCACAAACAGCACGGCGATTCCGCTCCGATCCGAACGGGAAGACTGGACGGATGGCTGAGACGGGGATTGACGCGTTCGAAAAACTGGTGGCGCTGCTGAACTATCCGATGTTCGTGGTGACCACGCAGGCCGACGGCATCGCGGCCGGCTGTCTGGTGGGGTTCGCCAGCCAAGCCAGCATCCGTCCGCCCCGTTTCCTGGTCGGCTTGTCCAGGCGGAACCACACGTTCCGGGTGGCCGCTGGTGCCACCCATCTGGCGGTGCACGTGTTCGACCATGAGCACCTCGACGTCATGGAGCTTTTCGGCAGCCAGACCGGCGACGAGATCAACAAGTTCGACCGCTGTTCCTGGCACCGCGGCCCCGAGCAGATGCCTATCCTCGACGACGCGGCCGCGTGGTTCGTCGGCAAGATCCTCGATCGTTTCTCCCTGGGCGACCATGTCGGACATCTGCTCGCCCCAGTGGCCGGCAGCCCGCCACAGGAGCTGGAAAGTTGGGTGTCTTTCGGCGACGTCCGCCACCTGCAACCAGGCCACGAGGCCTAGCGGTGCACCAATCTCCCCGGGTGGGCGTCGTCGGCGACATCACCGAACTCGCATCCTTCTACGCCGAGCCCCCGGAGGGCGTGCGTGCCAACATGATCTTCAGCGCCGACGGCGCTGCCGCGTTCGGCGGCCGCGCCGGTCCGCTGTCGTGTCCCACCGATCAGCAGCTGCTGAAAATCCTGCGCGGCTTCGCCGACGTCGTCCTGGTGGGTGCCGGCACCGCGCGCGCCGAGAACTATGGCCCGGTGCGGCTCACCGATGCGCAGCGGGCCAGACGGCACGGCGAAGGGAGGGCCGCGCCGCCCCCGGTCGCTGTGATCAGCCGGACCGGTGAACTGCCGACCAGACTGTTCAGCAACACTGAGCAGCCACCGATCCTGGTGACCTGCGCGCACGCCGCAGCACGGCACGAGTTCAGCAACGATCAGCCGGGCCGGGTATTGGTGGCCGGCGAGGATTCGGTGGACATGGCACGTGCCGTCGCATTGCTGCGTGCGCACGGCATGCACCGCATCCTCTGCGAGGGCGGACCGACCGTGCTCGACGCGTTGGTGGAAGCCGATGCCGTCGCCGAGATCTGCGTGACGCTGGCTCCCAAACTCGCCGCCAGCCAGCCGCTGGGACAGCGGCTCCAGCCGTCGCGGCTGCCCGCGCCCGTCACGATGCGGCTTGAGCACGCGTTGGTTTGCGACGACTACCTGTTCCTGAAGTATCGCCGCTGATCGCGGGCTGCCGCTGCCCGACCGCGCAGACATCCGGCGCCCAGGTTGCCCGGCCGGCGGAACGAGCGCTCGGCATGCGGCCGGTGCAGCCACTTCTTATGATGAATAGGTCCAGGTCGAAACCTGCACCGGACTGGCTGCACGACATCACCTGCTGTCCATCGTCGTCTAACTTCTCGAGGGGTACAGAGGAGGGTCATCGGCCGGGTGAGCAATTCAAACGACGACAACGACTACCGTAATCTGGCGGTGAACCGACTGCGGCCCAGCGAAATTCAGTGGGCGCTGAACCACGACGCGGTGCATGGAATCGCGTATGCGTTCAAAAACCCGGTCGCGGTCGCCGACGCCACGGACAATCCGGACGACGATAGGAAGACCTACCTGGTACGGGTCAAGCGCGACGACTTAGCCAAGGCGCTGGGAAAGATCAATGAATGGATCGTGGAAAACCCCGGTCCCGGGGGGATGCAGGCTTACGGATTCGTCAGGGCGCTGTCACGGGAAGGGCTCAGCGAACACACAGCCGGTGACGAAGAACGCTGATAATCCTCGATCACGGGCGCTTTGTCCGCACCATCGCTGACGGGCAAACTAGGGGCGCGGCGCGGCAGGTGTTGTGCTCGTCGGCGTTTGCTGAGGCCCCATCATCCCGCCGGGTCCCATCATCCCGCCGGGTCCCATCATGCCGCCCGGCCCCATCATGCCGCCGGGCCCCATCATCCCGTCCGGTCCTATCATCGGGCAGTTACCGTCCCGGCCGCCGTAATACCCTCGGTGCCAGCCATGGTGGCCATCTGCGGACCAACCCATGAAGACCCCTGAGAAGAAGATCACCGCGACGACGAACACGACGCCGGCGATAATGACCACCCATGCGGCAACTTGGCCGAGACGACTCTGCGGGCCGTATCGGTCGTCGTACCCGGGTTGCCCAGTCATGGTGGTCGGTTCGATCCTGGGTTCAGGTGTTTCTGTCATGATTCAAACGATGCCAGACATATACCCGCCGGGGGTAGAGACTATTGGCCCTACGAATCGCGGTGCGTGTCGGGCCATCGGCACGCGCGGGAGGTGACCGGGTCAGTACAGCGGGGTAATGCCCGCAACGATGCGGCACATGACGGGTGGCGGCATATGGGCCCCGCGGCGACCGGTAGGGCTCTATCCCTGACTTGCGATCAAGCTTGCCGGACGGGTGTGGGGTCGCGGATCACCACCGCTTGCTCGGCCGACCCCACGCCCGCCGACGTGCATCAGAGGATGTACAGCATCTCCTGGTAGGTGGGTAGCGGCCACAAGTCATCGGCCACAACGCCTTCCAGCTTGTCGGCAGCGCTGCGGACTGCGTCCATCGCCGGCAGCAGTGCCTGTTGAGCATGCTTGGCCTCGTCGAGCGCCGAGTCAGCCGAGTGGTCGGATAGGGCCGACTTCAGCGCGGTCAGCGCAGCGGTGAGGTCGGCAATCGGAGCTGAAACCGTTTCCAGCGCAGTCATGTTCGGCTCCACACCGGCGGCCTTCAAGCTGGCGACGTTCTGCGCGAGCTCGGTCTGGTAGCGGAGAGCGGCCGGCAGAATAACCGTGGTCCCGATCTCCAGCGTCAGCTTCGCCTCGACCGCGACGGTCAACACGTACTGCTCCAAGCGGACCTCGTACCGGCTGTGCAGCTCGCGTTCGTTGAAAACTCCGTATTTCTCGAAGAGTTCCACCGCTGCCGGCTTGATCAGCTCGGGAATGGCGTCCAGCGTGGTCTTGAGGTTGGGCAGGCCTCGCTCGGCCGCCTCGATTTGCCAGTTCTCCGAATACCCGTCTCCGTTGAACACCACGGCGCCGTGTTCGGTGATGACATCGGTGAGCAGCTTTTGCACCGCCACATCGAAGTCCTGGCCCTCTTCGACAGCCTTCTCGAGAATTGTCGCCAGGTAGTCGAGCGAGTCCGCCATGATCGTGTTCAGGACGATCATCGGCACGGCGACCGTCTGTCCGGAGCCAGGTGCCCGGAATTCGAACCGGTTGCCGGTGAACGCGAACGGGCTGGTGCGGTTACGGTCACCCGGGTCGGTCGGCAGTGAGGGCAGCGTGTCGACACCGATGGTCATGGTGCCCTTGCCTTTTGACGACGTGGCAGCACCTTTGGCGATCTGCTCGAAAACGTCGGCGAGCTGTTCACCGAGGAAGATCGAGATGATCGCAGGCGGTGCCTCGTTGGCGCCCAGTCGGTGGTCGTTGGTGGCCGACGCGACCGAGACACGAAGCAGCCCGGCGAACTTGTGCACGGCACGGATCACCGCGGCGCAGAACACCAGGAACTGGGCGTTCTCGTGTGGGGTGTCACCCGGGACCAGCAGCGAGCCCAGCTCGGAGTTGCCCATCGAGAAGTTCACGTGCTTACCCGATCCGTTGACGCCGGCGAACGGCTTCTCGTGGAACAGGCACTCCATGCCGTGCTTCTTGGCGATCGTCTTGAAGACGGTCATCAGCAGCTGCTGGTGGTCGGAGGCGATGTTGGCCCGCTCGAACATCGGCGCGATCTCGAACTGGCCGGGGGCCACCTCGTTGTGTCGCGTTTTGGCGGGAATGCCGAGTTTGAACAGCTCCCGCTCGGTGTCCATCATGAAACCGAGCACCCGCTCGGGAATCGCGCCGAAATAGTGGTCGTCGAACTCCTGCCCCTTGGGCGGCTTGGCGCCGAACAGGGTGCGACCGGCGTTGACCAGGTCGGGTCGGGCCAGGAAGAAGTGCCGGTCGACCAGGAAGTACTCCTGCTCCGGGCCGCAGAACGACACGACGTGGTTGAAGTCCTTGTGGCCGAACAACTTCAGGATGCGCTCGGCCTGCGCGCCCATGGCCTGCTGGCTGCGCAGCAGGGGCGTCTTGTAGTCCAACGCCTCACCGGTCATCGAGACGAAAATCGTCGGGATGCACAGGGTGTTGCCGTTCGGGTTCTCCAGGATGTAGGCCGGGCTGGTGACGTCCCAGCCGGTGTAGCCGCGTGCCTCGAAGGTGCTGCGCAGCCCGCCCGAAGGGAAGCTGGAGGCGTCGGGCTCGCCCTGGATGAGGGTCTTGCCGGCGAACTCGGCGAGCGTCTGACCGTCGGAGATGGGCTCCAGGAAGCTGTCGTGCTTCTCGGCGGTCAGACCGGTCATCGGGTAGAACACGTGGGCGTAGTGGGTGGCGCCCTTCTCCAGCGCCCAGTCCTTCATGGCTGCCGCGACCGCGTCGGCGACGGCCGGGTCGAGCTTGGTGCCCTTGTCGATGGTCGCCGAGACCGACTTGTACGCCGCCTTGGGCAGCCGTGCCTGCATCTCGGCCTTGGTGAAGACACTGGAGCCGAAGATCCCGCCGGGGGCTTCACCGGGCACGAAACTGATGGCTGGTGGGACGTACGCCTCGACATTATTGATCGCCTGCAGGCGGACTGCGTTTCCGCTCAATTGAGTTCCTATCGCTGAGGGGGCCACCACTCGGACCGACTCACCTTAGGAAGGTTCCATTCCAAACTTGTTACGGCCGCATCAACGGTAGGACCGCTACCGTTTCGAATGTGAGACACCGACCGGCGGCGAACTCGCGGTCCATGCGCCCCTGTTGGTGACCGCCGAAACCGTGCTGGCGATCGGGAGCTGACTACCAACGGACGGACGCGATACCGCAGTCGGCGCTCAAGACACTGAGTTGATGGCAAACGTCGACAAACCCGCCCGGGAAAGCGTGGGGTTCGGTATGATGCGGCGGCATGCTGTTGGCAGCGTTGCGCGACATGCAATGGCGAATGCGGCGCCTCGTCATCGCGGTCATCAGCACCGGACTGATTTTCGGCATGACCCTCGTGCTCACCGGGCTTGCGAACGGCTTTCGGGTAGAGGCCGAGCGAACCGTCGATTCCTTGGGTGTCGACGCATTCGTGATCAAGGCCGGCGCGGCCGGGCCGTTCCTCGGTGCCACACCATTCGCCCCGCTTGACCTGACCCGGGTGGCCAGTGCGCCCGGCGTCGTAGCGGTAGCCCCACTGGCCATAGCCCAGACGACGGTCAGAGACGGTGCTACAAGGCGAAATGCCACGGCGTTCGGCGCGCCCGAGCACGGACCGGGCATGCCGCGCGTCTCGGAGGGCCGGGCACCGTCGACGCCGGACGAGGTCGCGGCGTCGAGCACGCTGGGCCGGCACGTTGGTGAGGACGTGCAGGTCGGTGCGCGCACCTTGCGGATTGTCGGCATTGTGCCCAATTCCACCGCACTGGCAAGGATGCCCAACGTGTTCCTGACGACCGAAGGCTTGCAGCAACTGGCGTACAGCGGGCAACCGATCATCACGTCGATCGGAATCGTCGGCGCACCCCAACAGCTGCTGGACGGCTACCAGAACGTCGATAAAGCGATGGGTATCAACGACCTGTTGCGCCCGGTGAAGGTCGCGGTGAGTTCCATCACGGTGATGGCTGTTTTGCTGTGGATCGTGGCGGTGCTGATCGTCGGATCGGTGGTGTACCTCTCCGCGCTCGAGCGCCTGCGCGACTTTGCGGTGTTCAAGGCGATTGGTGTGCCGGCGCGGTCGATTTTGGCTGGGCTGGCCCTACAGGCGGTCATCGTCGCGCTGCTCGCGGCGGTGCTGGGCGTCGTCCTTTCGTGGGTGCTGACACCGTTGTTCCCAATGACCGTTGTGGTGCCTGCGAGCGCCTACTTGGCGCTACCGCTGGTCGCGATCGTGGTCGGCCTACTGGCCAGCCTTGCCGGACTGAGGCGCGCGGTGTCGGTCGATCCGGCGCTCGCGTTCGGGGGTCCCTGAACCATGGGCGATCTGCGCATTCAGGAGCTCGTCGTCGAGTACTCCAGCGGTGGGTATGTCGTGCGGCCGATCAATGGCCTGAGCCTCGACGTGCCGGCGGGGTCGCTGGTGATCCTGCTCGGGCCAAGCGGCTGCGGGAAGACAACGTTGTTGAGTTGCCTCGGTGGCATTCTGCGCCCGAAGTCCGGGGCGATCACTTTCGATGGTGTCGATATCACGGCGCTGGCGGGCGGCGCGCTGGCGAAGTACCGCCGGGAGACGGTCGGCATCGTGTTCCAGGCGTTCAACTTGGTGTCGAGTCTCAGCGCTGTCGAGAACGTGATGGTTCCGCTGCGCGCGGCCGGGATGTCCCGCGCGTCCGCGCGTCAGCGCGCTGAGGAACTGCTGACCCGGGTCAATCTCGGCGAGCGGATGAAGCACCGCCCGGGTGACCTCAGCGGTGGGCAGCAGCAGCGCGTCGCAGTCGCTCGCGCGATAGCGCTGGATCCGCCATTGATTCTGGCCGACGAACCGACTGCACACCTCGACTTCATCCAGGTGGAAGAAGTGCTGCGGCTGATCCGATCGCTCGCGCAGGGCGAACGCGTGGTGGTGGTCGCGACCCACGATAGCCGCATGCTGCCTCTGGCCGATCACGTCGTCGAGTTGACACCTGCGGTAGCGACGACGAACCGCCCACCCGAAACTGTGCACCTGAAGGCCGGCGAGGTGCTGTTCAAGCAGAGCACGATGGGCGATCTGATCTACGTGGTGTCTGAAGGTGAGCTTGCGATTGTGCGCGAATTGGCAGACGGTGGTGAGGAATTGGTCAAGGTAGTCGGGCCAGGGGACTACTTCGGCGAAATGGGTGTGCTGTTTCACATGCCGCGATCGGCGACCGTGCGCGCCCGCACCGGCGCGACCATCGTCGGCTACACGGCGCAGGCATTGCGTGAGCGGCTCGGTCTGACGCGGCTGGCCGACGTGATCGAGCATCCCGAGCTGACCGATCACCGCGAGCTTGCCGGCGACTAATCCGGCAGCGAGGTCCTTCGGGAGTGCGCTTCCCCGCCACGGAGTTCATGCGCGCATGCCGAATACCACCTTCGATAAATCGCGATAGCCGTTGCGGCCGCGTCGGTTTCATGTCCGGCTTACCGGGCCAGAGCGCTCCCGGAGGCCTTGCGGCCGATCACCGGAAATACGGTCTCCATCCCGTGCCGGCCCTTGATCTCAACGTCTTCGCCCTCGCCCCACGTGAAGTGGGCCTCAACGGTGCGGCGCACGCCGCGGGTCGCCATCACTGGTGCCCTTCCGTCGCGCCCGGCGAGCCCAGCCAACCGGAACGCCACGTTGGTCGAGTCGCCGATCACCGCCTCGACCGATCTGGTCATGGCTGCCAGTGCGACCATCCCCACGACCACACCCCAACCCATGCGGATCGGCGCGCCGTCCGGGCCGCGCAACGGCAGTGTGGGCCCGAGCTCCTCGACGAGCCGATCCGCGGCGAGCGCGAAATCGATCGCCCGTTCAGCGGCATCGGTGAACCTGCTCGCCTCCCAGATCGCGAATATCGCGTCGCCGGCATAGTGGTTGAGCGTGCCGTGATGGGCGCGCAGGACACCGCCGACTTGGTTCCACAGTGTGTGCAGGCTCTGCGCGATGACCTGCTCATCTGTCACCTGGGAGATCGTTGAGTAGTTGACGATGTCGCCGACCACCATCACCATGGCGGCCCGGCTGATCCGGGTCCGCGTGAGCCCCTGGGCGATCCCGCTGGCGGCTGTGAACCGCTGCGATCGGAATGTCAGCACCATATCGCCGATTCGAATTTCGTCGCCGGCCCTGATCGGCTGCGGAACTGCACGTTCTAGCCGCATACCGTTAAGCAGCGTGCCGTTGGTGCTGGTGTCGATTACGAACGCCTGGTCGCCCTCGGCGTCCAGCCGGATTTCGAGGTGGGTGCGGGAGATCTCGGGATCGGCGATCACCAGCCTGCGTGACTCGCTGATCCCCGCACATTCACGACCGACAAACAGCTGATCAAAAATCGGCACGCTGCGTTCAGGACTGCCATCGCCCATGACCAGGTAGCCGAGTGGCTCGTCGGGCCGTCCCCCGCCCGCCATCTCGATAGATGGAGTCATCATTGCCTACCCGTGTGGTGCCTTTCCCGGTGAAAAGACACGCCGCGTCCATGCTAATCCGCTGGTCCTTGGAGGTCACGGCTACCCGTCATGCCGGCAATTGGTGACGACGCGGACAGCACCGGCTGCGGACCGCGACCCGCGATGTATCGGCGGTTACCTTCGCGCTGCTGCACCGCTGAGCCTGCGTTGCGGTGCGTCAAACGGTCGCCGGCCGGAATCCAACGACGAGTCGAAAAGCAGCGCGCCCGTTCGGCCCGTGAATAACGTTGAGGTAAAACGTGTTTCAGCCCGATAAGCCTTCGGGGCGCCAACGAGGGTAGTCATCGCTACGAGCGGCAACGTTGCACCTCCACGGCCGGATTACCGGGCGAACACCGGCAGGACCGCGCTCCCCCGAACTGGCCGGACTGGCCAACGATAGCGCCAGCCACTTAAGGCTGCTTGCGGCCCGACGGCGCACCGGCAGAGCCAATACAAACGGCGGGTTGTAGTCGTTTGCGTGACTGTGAGACTGGCGGGGGCTTACCGTCATGGTGGCCAGACCGCGATAATGCGGCCTATGTTGCCGGGCCGTTGTGAGTTGATTTAAAGGAGTCAGCGATGAGCGACGCCCAGGCCTCGCGGCTAGGGACAATGTTTGGCCCCTATTACCTCAAACGGCTGCTGGGACGCGGCGGGATGGGCGAAGTCTACGAAGCCGAGCACACCGTCAAACACTGGACAGTGGCGCTCAAACTGGTGCCACAGATTTTCAGCCAGGACCCGGTGTTCCGTAAGCGCATGGAACGCGAAGCTCGCATCACCGGCCGTTTGCTGGAACCCCACGTGGTGCCCATCCACGACTACGGCGAAATCGACGGGCAACTCTTTTTGGAGATGCGCCTTATCGAAGGCACTGACCTAGGCCGTTTGCTCGAACAGCACGGGCCGCTGACCACACCGCGGGCGGTGGCCATCGTCGAGCAGATCGCCTCGGCTCTTGACACCGCCCATGCCGCCGGGGTGACGCACCGCGATATCAAACCGCAAAACATTCTGATCACCCACGATGACTTCGCCTATCTGGCCGACTTCGGAATCGCCAGCGCCAGGACCGACGAGAAACTCACCCAACTGGGCACCGCGGTGGGCACCTGGAAATACATGGCCCCCGAGCGATTTTCCCATGCCGAGGTGACCCACCGCGCCGACATCTATGCGCTGGCCTGTGTGCTATACGAGTGCTTGACCGCGACGTCGCCCTATCGCGCCGACGACAACACGGGCGGGCTGATCACCGCCCACATGATGGAGCCCATCCCCAGGCCCAGCGAGCAGGGTTTCGGTGTGCCCCAGGCCTTCGATGCGGTGATCGCACGCGGCATGGCCAAAAACTCCGACGACCGCTATGCGAGCGCCGGTGCTCTGGCAGCCGCTGCACACGACGCGCTCAGCGGCCCGGACCGAGACCAAGCCCAGACCATTGTGCGGCTTAGTGGAAGCCAGCCAAACCCGGCCGCTCTGGCACACACGGCCTCCCACACGCCGTTTGAGCCAGTGTCATCGCCGGGGACCCACGCCGAGCCGTCCAGCTCGCCGCAGCCGGTGCCCGCGCCACTGGCGGCCGTATCGGCCTCAGAAAGCGCCGTGCTGCCCACCGGGGGCGAACTCGCTGGCACCTCCTCGCCCGTCCCGGCCACCGAACAGGACGGTCCACCGAGCTCACCTCGACAACAGCCCAACGGTGCAGTACCGGACGAACCCCGACCGTCGCGCCAGCGCAAGCGCCGGCCGATCGTGGCCGCCGTCGCCGTCCTCATCGTCGCTGCCGTCAGCGTCGTCGGTATCTGGCTGATGATGCGACCCTCCGGCGACCGCGGAAAGGCGAGCGTGGGGAACGCCGCACCGCCAGCCAGCCCAGCTCCCTCCGATGCCCAGGCCCGATTGCTCAGCCTGCTCCCGCCCGGCTACGTCCCAGGCGCCTGCACGCCGGCCACTCCCGAGCCGGGCAGCATATGGGTAAACGCGGTGGCCATGGTGTCCTGCGGGCAGAACAACCAGCCCGGCGGCCCGACTCACGCCACCTACGGACTGTTCCCCACTCCGGACAATCTGAAGAAGGCCTTCAACGACGACATCGCCCACGTCAGTCTCGTGAACTGCCCCGGGGAGGGGCCGTCACCCGTTTTCTGGCATTACAACAAAACCCCGAATGTGATTGAAGGCAGCATCGCGTGTGGAACGTACAACGGCCACCCGAACATGATCTGGCTCCATAACGACAGGCTCATGCTCAGCGACGTCTCTGGAGACCCGGCTACCATCGACGACTTGCACACGTGGTGGGACAACTACGGCTGATCCTGATGACATCAGATCCCAGCTTCAATATCCTTGGGCTGCAACACTTCTAGTGGCAGGCAACCTGCGCTCGTCGTCGCCGGGAATCTCGCGGCGGATCGCGGCCGGCTCTTCACGGAGCGGAATGGACCTAGTTCGCCCGGTCCCGCGGGCGGGTCCGTTGACCGCTGGGGGCGCCCGCCGATTCGTCCTGATGCTCGGCGTCGTCGACCGTCAACGGCAGCGCCAGTTCCTCCAGCGGGCGCTGTTCGGCCGGGATGCCCAGCCAGAGTTCCACCAGGCCGGCAGCTGCCATTACGGCCGCTCCGACGAGGAACGACCAGACGACCAGACCGCGCTGGCCGGAACTGATCAACTGACCGAACAGCAAGGGGCCGGTGATGCCTCCGATCGCGGTGCCCATCGCGTAGAAAAATGCAATCGCCAGCGCTCTGGTCTCCATCGGGAAGATCTCGCTGACCGTCAGGTAGGCCGCGCTCGCACCCGCCGAGGCCAGGAAAAACGCCACGATGAGCACCGCCATGAATGCCCAGACTCCCCCGGCCTGGCTGACAAACACCAGCGCGAGGACAACGGCCGCGACACCGGAACCAACGTAAGCCAGCGTGATCATCGGTTTGCGGCCGACGGTGTCGAACAGCCGCCCGAGCAGCAGGGGGCCGGCGAAATTGCTCAGCGCCCACAAGATGAAAAACAGCGGCACCGTAGCGGAGGGGACCGCGTAGAACCCACTCAACAGCGTGCCCAGATTGAATGTCACACCGTTGTAGAGGAAAGCCTGTCCGATGAACAGCGCCAGTCCGAGGACCGCGCGCCGTGGATAGAGTTTGAACGCCACCCTGGCGATCTCCCGGAACGAGATCGTGGTGCGCTGACGAATCCTGAGCTGCTGCCCCTGCGGCTCGGGCAGCGGTTGACCGGTCTCCTGCCGCACCGCCTCCTCGATCTCGCCGACGATCCGCTCCGCTTCCTGCTCACGGCCGTGGATGAACAGCCACCGCGGACTTTCCGGAACGTTGCGCCGGACGAGAAGGACGAAAATGCCGAGCATGGCGCCGATGCCGAAGGCCAGCCGCCACCCGATGTTCGCCGGGAAGTTCGAGGTGTTCAGCAGGACCAGTGCGCCGGCGGCTCCTGCGGCCGAACCCAGCCAGTATGTCCCGTTGATGAGCAGGTCGACGCGACCGCGCACCCGCGCCGGGATCAGCTCGTCGATCGCCGAGTTGATAGCGGCGTACTCGCCGCCTATGCCGGAGCCGGTGAAGAAGCGCGCAATGAAGAAATACCAGGGGGCGAAAGCGAATGCGGTCGCCACGGTGGCGGCCAAATAGATTGCGAGCGTGAGTATGAAGAGATTTCGCCGACCGAAGCGGTCCGTCAGATGACCGAAGAACAACGCGCCTAAACACGCCCCGGCAATGTAGATCGCCGCCGCGAATCCAATTTGCGCGGCGTTGAGCGCAATGCCGCTGCCCTTCTCCATAAGACGAGCCGACACGTTGCCCACCATCGTGACCTCGAGCCCGTCGAGGACCCACACACCGCCCAGACCAATGACGACGCGCCAGTGAAATCGCGACCACGGCAGCCGGTCCAGCCTGGCCGGTACGTGCGTCGTGATGGTTTTGGTGTGGGCGCTTGCGGTCACGGCTGGCGCGACTCCTCTGGAGTCCAGGCCGGCGGGCCGGGCTGGCCGGGAAAGAGGAAGTCGATGAAAGCCGCAGCCGTAGGCTGTGGTTCGTGGTTGGCCAGCCCCGGTCGCTCGTTGGCTTCAATAAATGCGTAGTCAGCACCGATGACGTCGGGCACCAGCAAGTCGATGCCTGTCACCGGGATGCCGATCGCCTCGGCCGCCGTCACCGCCACCCGACAGAGTTCCGGGTTCACCTTGGCGGTGACATCGTGGATCGTGCCGCCCTGATGCAGATTCGCGGTGCGACGGACCCGGAGCCGAGTTCCCTGGGGTAGCACCTCGTCGAGCCGCCAACCTGCTTCGGCGACCGTTGCCTCGGTGATGTCGTCCATCGGGATGCGGGACTCACCACCGGTGGCCGCAGCGCGCCGTCGGCTCTCGGCCGCGATCAAATCCCGCACGCTGTGCTCCCCCGTGCCGATGATCTCGGGGGGCATCCGCAATGCGGCGGCAACCACCTGGCCGTCGATCACCACCAACCGAAGGTTTTCGCCTGTTGCCCGCTGCTCGATCAGCACCTCCGGGTGTTGCTCGCGCGCCCGTGCCACCGCGGCGGTGAGTTGGTCGGGACCGTTCTCGGCGGTGACGCCCACGGTGATGCCTTTGCCTTGCTCGCCGCGAGTTGGTTTGACGACGACGTCCCCAGGTACCCGCCCCATCCGGCCCCCTGGGTGTCATCACGGCGGCCATCGCTGACACCGCCGCCATGTCAGGGGCCCGGCCGTCGAGTCGTACCTCGCCGGTGGCTCCGCACACCTCTTCGACCCTACCGGGGCCGTGGCGACGCGCGTGTGACGGCCAAGGGAAGTACCACGATCACGGCCGAGCATTTCACGGCGCAGCGCGCCACACTTGTCGGCAACACACCGTGGCGGCCACCCCCGTACACGCCACGGCATGCGGGCTGAATCCACTGCGGAACAATGGTTTCCATTCCACAGCGGTACCTGTGGCGTGTTGTTCGCCGCCAAGCTACTCGATCTGGGCGTGTAGCCGTCAATCGCCTGGGTATAACCGGCGAGGAGGATGTCTCGATTTCGGTTAGTGTGCAGCCACCGTCGTGCTTGACCCGGCGCCCATTGGCCCACCTGGGGAAACATGATCCAAAACAACGTGAATATCGGGAAGTGGTCGACAATCAGCGCGGTCCTGCTGTCCGCCGGCGCACTGCTCTCCGCGGCGCCGGCAGCAGCAGATCAAACCGATGACGCCTTCGTCGCGGCGCTGGAGAAACACGGGATCGTCTTTACCGACCGCGACACCGCGATTGCTACGGGCCATGCCATGTGCGCCGGACTGGACAAAGGCCGAACGCCCACATACCTGATGCTGTCCCTGGTAAAGGCCACGGATTTCTCGCCATATGAAGCCGGCTACATCCTCGGCGTTTCGGTGGCTTCCTATTGCCCGCAGTACACGGGTGAGACTGACGATTCAGCGGCCTAGCGTGGGGCCTCAAATTCGGGTTGCAGGCAGCCACGCGCCACGTGGCTGGAACAAGATGGCCCGCTTACGCGACTATTGATACGTGGACTGTGATGTCGCCCGCGAGGCGTTGTCGGCCCGGATCGACGGGGAGCGAGAACCCGTCCCCGCCCTGCGGGTCGACGAGCATCTCGCTTCCTGCGCCGACTGCCGCGAATGGTATTCGCGAGCGGTTGACCAGACACAACAGTTGCGCCGGCTCGCCGGCCGCTCACAAGTCTCGGCCGTCCCGCAGCCGCGGGGCCGAACGCCGGCCGGTGCCCCATTCCGGGGGTGGGCGACCGCGGCGCGGCGGCGGTGGGCGCTCGGCCTGGTGGGCGTGGTTCAGATTGGCCTGGCCGCCGCGCAGGGATTCGGCGCTGACGTGGGGATGCCGGCCCACGCGCACGACGCGACGATGGGTGGGCACCTGCTCAACGAGTCGACCGCATGGTCGGCCGCGCTGGGCGTGGTGATGGTGGTGGCGGCGTTACGTCCGGTGGCTGCGTCGGGACTGGCCGCGGTGTTGGTGGTGTTCAGCCTCGTCCTCGCCGGATTCGTCATCAGCGACGCCGCATCGGGAGCGGTGACCGTGGTGCGGCTGCTGAGCCACCTGCCGGTGCTGGCCGGCACCATCCTGGCACTGCTGGTGTGGCGCGCAGCACGCCCAACCGAGCCCGAGCCGCGATCGGACGCGGCGCCGGCATCCGAAGACCTCGCGTTGCCGAAGAAGGCCACCCGCGGGCGCCGCCGCGGGCATCTCTACCCGACCGATGGCTCGGCGGCCTGAGCGCCGGGGCTCACAGCATCACAGCGAACATGATCGCCATTCCGGCAGCCATCAGCGCGTGGCCGGCGACGGCCAGGGGATGGTGTGTGCGTTCACCCGGACCGCGGTGCCGCTGTCTGAAATACCAGTAGATCCAGAACACCGTCGCGAGCGCGAACCCGATCGCGATGACCCAGTTGACAGCGGTGATCCAGCCGGGGTAACCCTCCTCGACCGTGCCGCCGGGCATGGACATGCCCTGTCCGGACATGTCCATGCCCGGCATCTCCATTCCGGGCATGTTCATCTCCGGCATCGCACCGCGGTGGTGTCCGCCCGACTGTCCCGGGAGCAGCTGACCGTTCATCACCGCATACATCCACGCCATCGCCAGCATCATGACGCCGTCGTAGGTGTTGATCACCCGGTGGCCGGCTCCCACCCGGGTCAGGGCGACGGCGGCGAACCAGGTGGTCGCGAGCAGAAAAAACACCATCGGCCCGGTGGTGGGTAGCTTCGCGCCCTCGGGCCAGGCCATCACGACCATCGCCACTGACATCACGACGTGCAGCAGCTGCGCGACCACGTTGGTCCGGCGGCGGTGGCCGCCGGCTACCAGCCACACGAAGGCCGCGGCGCTGAGCCCGAACAGCAGGGTGACCACCCAGCGCAGGGACAGGTCCTGGATCACCGCGGCACCCCTGCCCGGGGGCAATGTCGGCGGGGAGAACGATCGACGGTTACGTCCGAGGGCGGCTTACTCACAGGCATCGACTTTCAATTCGGGGCTCCAACCCGGGTCGGGTCCGTGTGCATAGGTCGATCGCGGCTGACCGAAAGTTCCCGCCGCCGCAAGTTGGCTACGACCAGCAGTCGTAGACTAGAGCCCTGAAGTTTGCCGGCGGTGGAAGGCGGCGACGAAGGTGGGCTCGAGCCAGGCAGGCGCGCGGTTCGGGGGCAGACTCGTGTTGCTCGCCGGCTACGTCACCATGCTGGCCGCGGTCGGCGGCTACGCAGTGCTCTCGGGAGACCGACGCTTCGTCGCGACGGGCGATTCGTTCCCGGGCACGGTGACCAGCGTCGCCGAGCTGGTCGGCTATTTCACCGCCACGTTGTCCGGGGCGCTGGTCATCGGCACCCTCGTCTACGTCGTGACGACGGCAAGCCCCGACCACGGCGGTGTCTTGGACGCCAACTCATTCCGGTTGCACTGCTTTGCCGAGCGGGTGTCATTGGTGTGGCTGGCCGCCGCCGCAGCGATGATCCCCATCCAGGCGGCCAACAACTCTGGCGTCGCAGTTTCCCGGCTGATCAGCTCGGGAGCGCTCGGCGACGCCCTCGGTGCGTCGGAGATGGCGCGGGGATGGATCGCCGTCACCATCTGCTCCGGTGTCGTCGCGTTGGCGCTGCGGTTCACGGTCCGATGGGTTTGGCATGCCGTGCTGCTGATTCCGTCGCTGATAGGCGTGATCGCCGTCCCCGTCAGCGGTAACGCCGGGCAAGGACCCAACCACGACTACGCGACCAGCTCGGTGATCGTCTTCGCGTTTGCCGTCGCCGTGCTCACCGGGGTGAAAGTCAGCGCGATGCTGGCGCCGCCCGGCGAGCAGCTGCGGCGACGCGTGTTGGTCATCGAGCTGACCAGTGGCGGCACCGCACTGCTCTACGGGGCCCTCCTGCTGTGGTTGATGCTGCCCCCGACTTCGCTCACCGGCTCCGACTACGGGCGACTGGCCGTGGCCGGCGCGGCAGCGCTGGCCCTGGTCTGGCTCAGCGACCTTGTCATTCTCATCAGATCGCGAACCGGTCCGATCCGCTGGGGCAACGGAACCGGAGCGGCGGGTGCGCTGGCGACAATCATCGCCATAGCAGCGATCTCCGCCATGGCGATCCAGACCGCGCCGGCATTTCTGGCGCACCGGTTCACCACGTGGGATGTCTTCCTGGGCTATGAGCTTGCCCAGCCGCCGAGTGCGTTGCGGTTGCTGACGGCCTGGCGATTCGACACGCTGATCGGCACCGGGGCGCTGGTGCTGGCCGTCCTCTACGTCGCCGGGGTGGTTCGCCTGCGGCGGCGCGGCGACGCCTGGTCACGGGGCCGCACCGCGGCCTGGCTGATCGGCTGTCTGGCGCTGGTGTTCGTCACAGGATCGGGTGTGCGGGCTTACGGCTCAGCCATGTTCAGCGTTCACATGGTCGAGCACATGGCGGACAACATGTTCATTCCGGTGTTCCTCGTGCTGGGCGCACCGGTCACCCTCGCGTTGCGGGCCCTGCCGACCGCGGGCTCCGGTCATCCGCCGGGGCCGCGAGAATGGGTGGTGTGGCTGGTGCACTCACCGATGACAAAATTCATCGCGCATCCGGTGACGGCGTTCGTGCTCTTCGTCGGATCCCTATACGCCGTCTACTTCACACCGCTGTTCGACACATTCGCCCGGTATCACTGGGGCCACGAGTTCATGAGTGTGCACTTCCTGATCACCGGATACCTGTTCTACTGGGGCATCATCGGTGTCGATCCGGGTCCCCGCCGGCTGCCGTTCATCGGCCGCCTGGGCTTGCTGTTCGCGGTGATGCCATTTCACGCGTTCTTCGGCATCGCCACCATGACGATGACGTCGGCCATGGGCGGCACCTTCTACCGCGATGTCAACCTGCCGTGGCTGTCGAGCATCATCAGCGACCAACACCTCGGCGGCGCAATCGCCTGGGGGTCAAGCGAATTGCCCGTCCTAGTAGTTGTCATCGCGCTGGTCGCGCAGTGGGCGCAGCAGGATCGCCGCGCCGCGGCGCGCAGCGATCGCCACACTGCCGCCGCTTACGACGACGAACTCGACGCGTACAACGCAATGCTCAAAGAGCTGTCGCGGTCCCGCCGCTGACCACTCCCGGATCGGCTCAGGCGTTCACTTTCGTCATGGCCTTGCCGCAGCAGACTTCGGCGTGGTCGTCGGCTGACTTGCAACACGGGCAAGCCTTCTCGTAGACGAGCGCGGCCCCACACGCGTCACACAGATAGCGGTCTCCGGCTGTTCGGGACATTTTTCTCTCCTAACTCTGGTGGCCCTACGGCCCACCCCGGACCACACACCCTCGTCGAGGCAGCCTACGCAGTCATGTGCTGGTGTCCGCTATCGCACGACTGAGTAGTCACCCTCTTCATCGAGGGCAGCCTGAATGTCCTCGGCGCTGAGTTCGGTATCGGCGTCGACGCGAATGGTCGACGGGCCGTCGGAGCCGAGGTCGATCTCGACGGCGCTGACGGCCGGCAACGCGGTCAGTGCCTCGGTGACGGTTCTGACGCAACTCTGGCAGTGCAGCCCGTCGACGGCGAAGGTCTGGCGTGACATGGTGGCTGGCCTTTCACATGGCTGAGATGGCAGTTGATGAGTCGCCGGATGCACCGTCGTCGCTGCGGAGGCCGACGTTACGCAGCCGCAGGCTGTTGGACACCACGAAGAACGACGAGAACGCCATCGCCGCACCGGCGATGAGCGGATTGAGCAGGCCGGCCGCGGCGATCGGGATCGCGGCGACGTTGTACCCGAACGCCCAGACCATGTTGATCCGGATGGTGCGCAGCGTGGCCCTGGCGAGATCGAGCGCCTGTGGCACGACGTCGAGGTTGTCGCGCACCAGGATGATGTCGGCGGCGCCGATCGCCACGTCGGTGCCGCGCCCGATGGCCAGCCCCAGGTCCGCGGACGCCAGGGCCGGCCCGTCGTTGATGCCGTCACCGACCATCGCGACGACCCGACCGCGGTCACGCAGCTGCTCGATGACATCCACCTTGCCCTCGGGGAGCACCTCGGCGATCACCTCGTCGATGCCGACCTGCGCCGCCACCGCTCCCGCGGCAGCGGCGTTGTCGCCCGTGAGCAGCACCGTGCGCAGCCCCCGCCGGTGCAGCGCCGCCACCGCGTCGGCCGCGGAATCCTTGACGGCGTCGGCGACGGCGACCGCGCCGCAGACGACGTCGTCAACAGAGACGAACACCACTGTCTCGCCACGGCCCTCACCGTCCCGGCGAGCTCTTTCCACAGCGATGGAAACCGGTGACCTTCGCGACACCCAGGCCGGGCGACCAACCGCTACCCGGTGCTCACCCACCGTTCCGATGACTCCCTTGCCCGCGATCGCGGCGAAGTCGGCCACCGGCCGGTGCTCGTCGGTGGCCGTCACGATCGCCGTCGCCACGGCGTGCTCGGAGGCGGCCTCGACGGCGGCCGCCAGGCCGAGCACGTCGCCGGGCTGCCACCCATCCGCGGTGACGACCGCGGTCACCGCCAGGTGCCCGGTGGTCAGTGTTCCGGTCTTGTCGAACACCACGGTGTCGACGGCGCGGATCGTCTCCAGCGCGCGGTAGCCCTTCAGG
Organism: uncultured Actinomycetota bacterium; assembly: GCA_963848535.1. Lineage (GTDB taxonomy): Bacteria > Actinomycetota > Actinomycetes > Mycobacteriales > Mycobacteriaceae > Mycobacterium. Next base: position 26,689 of record CAWKEM010000017.1, on the reverse strand, counting down.
AAGATGCCCAGCTGCGCACCGCGACCCGACGCCACCATCATGGCGGTCGGAGTGGCCAGCCCCAGGGCGCACGGGCAGGCGATCACCAGCACGGCCAGCGCCGCCGAGAACGCACGGTCGGCCCCGGCGCCGCTCAGCAGCCAGCCCCCGGCTGTCACCAGCGCGATGACGAAGACCACGGGGACGAACACCCCGGCGATGCGATCGGCGAGCCGTTGCGCGTCGGCTTTCTGCGCCTGCGCCTCCTCCACCAGGCGGACCATGCCCGCGAACTGGGTGTCGGCCCCGACCGCGGCGGCCTCGACGATGAGACGGCCGTCGCGCACGATGGTGCCGCCGATCACGCTGGCGCCCGGGTGGGCGCGCACCGGTGTGGCCTCGCCGGTCATCGCACTCATGTCGACCGCCGCGGTGCCGTCCACCACCAGACCGTCGGCGGCGATGGTCTCCCCGGGCCGGACCACGAAGCGCTGTTGCTCTTTGAGCTGATCGGCGGGGATCACCATCTCTCCGCCGTCGGGCAGCAGGACGGCGACGTTCTTGGCGCCCAACGCCGCCAACGCGCGCAATGCACTGCCCGCCCTCGATTTCGCGCGTGCCTCGAAATACCGCCCGGCCAGAACGAACACGGTGACCCCGGCGGCCACTTCCAGATAGATCGCGTCGCTGGCCATCAGGGCTTGCCAGATCCCGTGGGTCTGGCGGGGCCGGGCCCCGGCGAAAATGGTGTTGAACGACCAAACTGTGGCGGCGGTGATGCCCACCGAGATGAGCGTCTCCATCGATGCGGCGCCGTGCCGGGCGTTGCGCAGCGCGACGTAGTGGAACGGCCAGGCCGCCCACGTCACGATCGGGGCGGCCAGCGCGGTCAGTACCCATTCCCATCCGGTGAACCGCGTGCTGGGCACGACGGCGAACATCACCGACAAATCGGCCAGCGGCACGAACAGGACCGCTGCGACCAGGAGTCGCCGCAACAGGCTGCGGGCCTTCACGTCATCGGGATCGGCCTGGTCAACCGGCACCTTCGCGCGCGGTGCCGCCTCGTACCCGGCCCGGCGCACCACCTCGCACAGATCCTGGGTACCGACCGCGTCGGGGGCGTCGACGGTGGCGACCCGGGTCGCGAAGTTCACCGACGCGTGCACTCCGTCGACCTTGTTGAGTTTGGTCTCCACCCGGGCCGCGCACGCGGCGCACGACATCCCCGACACGTCCAGCTCGACCCGGCGGAGCTGCGGTGCATCGGAGCCAGACGCGACGGTTACCGTCATCGTCCTCCTCGAGTTCAGCTACTTCGGTAGTCGGATCACCGCGTTCAGCGGTTCCCGGCGGGCACTAATCACCGCTCTCACTCAACCAAGTTACCCGGCTGACCTCGCCGATCCCGCGCTGACGTCACCGGGGCTCGCGTGCACCGCGGCATACGACCAGTGTGCTCGCGACCACCGACCCGTTCGGTCAACCGGGCTGCGGGGTCTGCCGGGTGGGAATCGGCACGCCCGATCGCCTAAGGTTTCTTCTCGTGAGCGAGCGCCGCGACGACGACAAGGTCACCGGCCTGGCGCTGGCGGCCGGGAGGGGCGACCCCGCCGCTCTGGAACAGTTCATCCAGGCCACCGAGCGGGACGTCTGGCGGACCGTCGCATTCCTGGCCGACCCCGGCACCGCAGACGACCTCACCCAGGAGACCTTCCTGCGCGCGCTGGGGTCACTGCCGAGGTTCAGCGGCCGATCCTCGGCGCGGACCTGGCTGCTGTCCATCGCCCGTCGCGTCGTCGTCGACCAGATCCGCCGCAACCAGAGCCGGCCGCGAACCAGCTACAGCGTCGATCTGGAGCGTGTGCTCGACGCCCGCCGCGCCGCGGCATCCCGATTCGAAGACATCGTCGAAATCAGGATGCTGCTCGACGGCTTGGACATCGATCGTCGTCACGCGTTGCTGCTGACCCAGGTGCTCGGACTGTCCTACGCCGAGGCCGCTGAGGTCTGCGGATGTCCGGTTGGCACCATCCGCTCTCGTGTCGCGCGAGCCCGCGACGATCTGCTCAGCGCCGCGACCCGCGACGACCGGGCGGGCTGAGCGGGTATCGGAGGGCCCGGGAACCTTCCCGCACCGCGCGGCGACTACTGAACGTGTCCCCCGGTAGCGAGACCCACATCGAGGCGGTGCTCAACAAGATCGGCCGACGTGTGCTCGAGGACGTCTGGATCAGCGGGCGCGCACGCGCTTTCACGGCCACAGTGGTGGCCACACTGGTCGGCACCGCCACGATCGGCTGGCTGAATCTGACCGCGACGGCGAACGCCGCGACGACCCCTAGTTGGATTTCGTGTCTGGCGAGCGGCCTTTTCGCCCTCGCGGCTTCGGTGTCCTTGCTGGCGGTCGGTCTGCTGCGGTTCCGATGGTGTTGCGCGGCCGCGTACCTCAGCGGCATCGCGGCCGTCGCCGGGGTGGGGATGGTGTGGTGGCATCAGAGCGCACCGCCGGGAAGCTCTCCGCGCCCCCCCTCCGCCTGGATGGTGATCGCAGTGCTCGCCGCGATCGTGCTGAGCCTGACGTGGCTCGTTGTGATCCTCACGCCGTCCGAGCGCTCCCAGCCGGACGTGCGGGCGGGCTGTGCGCCATCAGCCAGTCATACAACAGCCAGTCGACAGCGCAGGTGACGGCAAGCGGACCCGCCACACTCTGCCGAGCTGTCAGCAAATCCGCGGGAGTTGTTCTCCCAGTTGGCGTTCGATGACCTGAGTAGTGCCGAACGGCGTTTTGCCGACCACCATGCCCCGATGCTCGGCGACCACCTGCCCGATGATCGCGGCATCGGTACCCTCGGGCCGGGCCCGCATCGCGTCCAGCACTGCCTCACTGTGGTTGGGGTCGACGAAAGCCACCAGCTTGCCCTCGTTGGCCACCTGAAGCGGGTCCAAACCCAGAAACGCGCAGGCCGACGACACCGTCTCGGGAACCGGAATCCTTGCCAGCTCGAGCTCAATACCGACGGATGCCGCGCGCGCGATCTCGACGACCGACGCGACCAGTCCGCCCCGGGTGGGATCGCGCAGCACGTGCACGGCGTCGCCGGCGGCGGCGAGCATGGCCGCGACCAGTCGGTGCAGCGGTGCGCTGTCGCTGGTGACCACGGTGCCGAAGTCGATGCCCTCGCGCACGCTCATGATCGCCACGCCGTGCTCACCGAGGTTTCCCGACACGATGATGTGGTCGCCGGGACGGGCCCGTTCGGGTCCGATGTGCACACCGGTGGGCACCACACCGACACCGGCGGTATTGACGAAAAGCTGGTCCGCGGCGCCCTTTGCGACCACCTTGGTATCGCCGGTGACGATGCCGACGCCGGCGTTCGCGGCGGCCTTGCCCATGGTGTCGGCGATCGCGCCGAGCACTTCCAGCTCGAGACCTTCCTCGAGGATGAACCCGGCGGTCAACCCGAGTGGCTGTGCTCCGCTGCACGCCAAGTCGTTGATGGTGCCGTTGACGGCCAGGTCGCCGATGTTGCCTCCGGGGAAGAACAGCGGCTGCACTACAAAGGAATCGGTGGTCAACGCGATCCGCCCGCCGGCGATATCGAGCAGCGCCGAATCGCGCGAGCCGCCGGCAGCGCTTCCGAAAGCGGGCAGGAACAGGTTCTCGATGAGTTCCTCGGACAGGATGCCGCCACCGCCGTGGCCCAACACGATTCGTTTCGTCTCACGCAACGGCAGCGGGCACACCCAGTCCGCAGGGTCGATCGCGACGGGAGACTCAGGCATTGGCGGCCGCCTCCAGCCGCCGGAACTGGTAGTAGGCCGCGCACGCGCCCTCGCTGGACACCATGGTTGCGCCGAGTGGCGTACGCGGGGTGCACGACGTCCCGAAGGCCGGGCACTCGTTGGGTTTGAGGAGGCCCTGTAGTACCTCGCCGCTGCGGCATTCGGCGGACTCCGACACCCGGAGGTGCCCAACCCCGAACCTCAGTACGGCGTCGAACTGCGCGTACCGCGGTGATAGGGCCCACCCGGATTTGGGGATCATGCCGATACCGCGCCACTGCCGGTCGGTCACCACGAACACATCGGCCAGGGTCTGCTGTGCGACGGTGTTGCCCTCGGCGGTGACGGCACGCGGATAGGCGTTGCGCAGCTCAGGCGTGCCGGCCTCGAGCAGGTCGACGACCTGCCTGACGCCCTCGAGCAGATCGAGCGGCTCAAAGCCGGTGACCACGATCGGAACCTTGAATTCGTCGACGAGCGGACCGTATTCGCGCGTGCCCATCACCGTGCAGACGTGTCCGGCGGCCAGAAAACCCTCGACTCGGCTGGCGGGCGAGCTCAGGATCGCTGTCATCGCCGGAGGCACCAGCACATGGGAGACCAGCATCGAGAAATTGGTCAGTCCGAGGCGCTGAGCGTGCACCACCGCCATTGCGTTGGCCGGTGCGGTGGTCTCGAAGCCGACCCCGAAGAACACGACTTGCTTGTCGGGATTGTCGGCCGCGACCCGGGTGGCATCTAGTGGTGAGTAGACGATTCGGACGTCACCACCGCGGGCGCGCACGCTGAACAGGTCCTGATGGCTGCCCGGTACCCGCAGCATGTCGCCGAAGGAGCAGAAGATGACGTCGTCGTGCGCGGCGATCTCCAACGCGCGGTCAATCATCTCCAGCGGTGTCACGCAGACCGGGCAACCGGGGCCGTGGATGAACTCGACCGCGCCGTCGAGGAGCTGATCTATGCCGTTGCGAATGATCGAATGTGTTTGTCCACCACAGACTTCCATGACGGTCCAGGATCGGCTGGCGCGCTTCTTGATCTGGTCGACCAGGGTGCGGGCCAGCGCCGGGTCGCGGAATTCGTCCAGGTACCTCACGCGGGTTCCCTCCTACTCTGACCTTCGTCGCCCGCGAGCTCTTCGTCGAGTACCCCGAGTTCGCTGAACATCCTCAGGGTCTCGTTCGCCGATTCTTCGTCGAGCCGGGTGATCGCGAAACCGGCATGCACAATCGTGTATTCACCGATTTGCATATCCGGCAGGTACGCCAGGCACACAGTTTTGGTGGTGCCGCCGAAGTCGACGGTGGCCATCCGGGTGCCCGCCTCGTCCCAGATGTCGACTAGTTTGCCGGGAATTCCGAGGCACATGTGTCCCTCCCCCTCTCACTATCCTTGGCCGGGGGGCTCGTGCCCACCAGCGAAGCGGCGATCACGGCCTGTCCTAGCGCCAGACCACCGTCGTTGCACGGCAGCACCGCATGGGTCAGCACCTCAAAGCCGTTGTAGGTCAGTTCTTTACGAAGCCCGTCCAGGAGCAACCGGTTGACGAACACGCCCCCGGTCAACCCGACCGTTGCGATGCCGAGCGCACCTGCGCTGTGGTGTACCGCGTCCGCCGTCGCACGGATGACGGCGGCGTGGAAGCCGGCGGCCAGGTCGGCGATGTCGTGGTGCGCTCGTAAGCCGGCAACCAGACCGGCGATCAGCGGTGCCGGGTCCAGCACGCTTGCCGTCACCCCGAAGTCCAGTGGCAGGGCGCGACCGCGACGCGCCAGATGCTCGAGTTCGACGGCCGCCTGGCCCTCATAAGTCACCTCCTGGCACACACCGAGCAAGCTGGCCACCGCGTCGAACAACCGACCCATACTGCTGGTCGTAACGCAGCCGAGCCCACGCGGTATCTGCTGGGCAAGTATGTGCAGTGCCGCCTCACCCAGGTCATCGACGGCGGCAATGCCGGGCTCCCAGTCGATTCCGGCCCGATACAGCAGGTCCAAAGCGATTCGGGCCGGCCGGCGCACCGCACCGTCCCCGCCGGGCAACGCAAACGGTTCGACGTGCCCGACCCGGGTGAATGCCGCAGGGTCGGTCACCATCAGCAGTTCGCCGCCCCAGATGGTGCCGTCCGTGCCGTAGCCGGTCCCGTCAAAGGCCACGGCGAGCACCGGCGTGCCGAGCCGTCGGTGCTCGGCCAGCAGGGACACCGCGTGCGCGTGGTGGTGTTGCACCGTCACCACGGGGTGGGGTTGCCGGCGCGCCCAGTGCGCGGTGGCGTAAGCCGGATGCAGGTCGCAGGCGATGACCCCGGGGTGGCGGTCGGTCATGAACGCCAGGTGGTCCAGTGCCGATTCGAAGCAGGACTGGGTCCGTGGGTCGGCCATGTCGCCCAGATGCGACGACATGTGTGCGTGGCCGTCCGGGTCCATGAGGCAGAACGTCGTCTTGAGGTCGCCGCCGGTGGCCAGGATCACCGGGTCGAACCCCGGCACGTCCACCGACACCGGAAGCGGCGCATAGCCGCGGGAGCGTCGAATCGGCACCACGGCACCATCACCGGCAAGCGTGAGGACCGAATCCTCGCACGGCACGTGGATGGGCCGGTCATGGGTGAGCACCGCATCGGCCAACCCGTCGATCCATGCCAGATCGGCATCGCGGAACACGATCGGCGACCCGCCGTGGTTGGCCGACGTCATCACCAGCGGCACCGCACCCAGCCGGTCGAACAGCAAGTGATGCAGCGGCGAATACGGCAGCATCACCCCGATCTCGGACAGCCCGGGCGCTACCGGGGCGGATACCGACTCGTCACGGGCCGGCAGCAGGACGATGGGCGCAGCCGGTGATGTCAGCAGTTCGGCGGCCGCGGTCGAGACATGGCAGATACGTTGCGCCGCAGCGACGTCAGCGAGCATCACCGCGAACGGCTTGGCAGGTCTCGACTTTCGGCGCCGTAATTCCGTCACCGCCGCCATGTTGTCGGCACGGCAGGCCAGATGGAACCCACCAATGCCTTTCACCGCGACGATGAGGCCGTCATCGAGCGCCTGGGCGGCCGCCGCGAGCGGGTCGGCGCCATCACCGGGACCCTGCCAGGACAGGGTCGGCCCGCAGTCGTGGCACGCGATGGTCTGCGCGTGGAAGCGGCGATTACCCGGATCCTGGTATTCGGTGCTGCACGCCGCGCACATGGGAAACTGCGCCATGGTTGTTGCCGGCCGGTCATAGGGCAGGTCGGTGATCACGGTGTAGCGCGGACCGCAGTCGGTACACGTGATGAACGGGTGGCCGTAGCGGCGGTCGGCGGGGTCGCGGAGTTCGGCCAGACACCGAGCGCACATGGCGATGTCGGGGGGCACCAGGGTGCGACGCTCATCGGCGCTGCGGCTGCCGACGATCCGGAACCCGGACTCGCCGCAGGGATCTACCGGAGTCACCCGAAGGTCGTCGATGCGCACCATCGGCGGAGAGTCGGCATAGATCGCCCACACCGCGGCCTCGACAGCGTCGGGTGCACCCTCCAACTCGCAGTTGACCGATCCGGAGTCGTTGTAGATGAAGCCGGCTAGTCCGTGACGGGCCGCGATGCGCGCGACTGCGGGGCGAAATCCAACACCTTGGACTACGCCGGTGATATTCAGCCGCACCCGCACGCTTGTGTGCGCGGCACTCCGACTGCCCGTCATCAGCCTCCTGAGCAGCATCAACACCCGCGCCTGGTGGGCTGCCGACACGGGTGAGTATGACCAGGCTAGTCCCCCCGAATCATGTCGACAATCACAATTTCGCAGATAAGTCTGCGTTTTTCCGTGGACGATCGGGCCACAACGATGTCCTTGGCGGGGCAGCATGGTGTCGTGCACGAGCTGTCGCTGTGCCATGCCATCGCCGGCGTGGTGAAGCCCCACGCGGCAGCCCGTCATGTCGATGTTGTCCGTGTTCAAGTCGGCGCGCTGCGCCAGGGGGTGCCCGAATCATTGAAGTTCTGTTGGTCGTTGGTCTGTCAGCATCTCGACGACGAGATGACGGGTGCCGAACTGGAACTCGAGTTCATCCCCGCCGAGGTGAGATGCCGTGGATGTCGCAGACATTCGCAAATCCAGTCCCGGTGGTCGCTGTACTGCCCAGGATGCGAGAGCGCCGACGTCGAGGTGGTTCGCGGCGACGAATTTCTGGTCACGTCGGTCCAGGTGTCATGAAAGGTCAAGTAAATGGGTAGATTTCACCGCCACGAGGACGGCACGGTACACAGCCACGACCACGATGGGCACGATCACAGCCACGACCACGGTGACCACAGCGGCTACACAACCGGTTCGCAGCGCATCGACGTGCTGGAGTCCATCTTCGCCGAGAACGACGCCCGGGCCGGCATCAACCGCCGCGCGTTCGAAAGTAACGGGATCCGGGCACTGAACTTGATGAGCTCACCCGGCTCCGGCAAGACCACGGTATTGGCCACCACGCTCGACGAACTGGCAACCGAACTGTCCGTCGGGGTGATCGAGGGTGACATCGCCACCGACCTCGACGCCGCCAAACTCGGCGGCCGGGGCGCGCAGGTATCACTGCTGAACACCAACAACGGATTCGGTGGTGAGTGCCACCTGGACGCGCCCATGGTCAGCCGGGCCCTGGACGGACTCGACCTGACGAACCTGGACCTGGTCATCATCGAAAACGTCGGCAACCTGGTCTGCCCCGCCGAGTTCGACGTCGGCGAACACGCCAAGGCAATGGTGTACTCAATCACCGAGGGTGAGGACAAGCCACTGAAGTACCCGGTGATGTTTCGGTCGGTTGACGTCGTCTTGCTGAACAAGATCGATCTGGTCCCCTACCTCGACGCGGACATCGACACCTACGTAGACCACGTCCGTCAGGTAAATCCAGCGGCAACGATCCTCCCGGTGAGCGCCCGAACCGGTGCAGGCATGGTGGCCTGGTTCGACTGGCTCCGACAGTTCGCCGGCGTGGGCGCGCAACCCTTGACCAACCACTGACTGGAAAATCGCACCGCCGATCAGAGGTGTCATGCGTTACCCGCTGTAACACGTTTGCGCAGTTCGCGGGTGGTATGCGGCCCGTTCCGGGGCGTCACTGACACATACCGACGCGCAAGTCGTTCGCTTGGCGCGCCTGACGTTTGGTCCCACCCTGCGCCGCCGGCGATGTACCGTTCGACGGTGCAGGTCGACGTGATGGCTAGCCCCCAGCCTTTAGCGCGGGTCGGCGACATCGCCCGGCGTACGCAGGCCTCGGGGTTCTCCGGTCTTCTATTCACCGAAACCGGCCGTACCGCCTATCTCAACGCCGCCGTAGCATCTCAAGCCGCACCCGGCCTTGAACTGTCGACCGGCGTTGCGGTCGCCTTTCCGCGCAGTCCGTTCGTCACCGCGGCAACGGCGTGGGAACTTCAAGAGGCGACCAACGGCAAATTCCGGCTCGGTCTCGGCACCCAAGTCCGCACGCATGTCGTGCGGCGGTACGGTATGACCTTCGATCGTCCCGGCCCGCGTCTGCGCGATTACGTGCTCGCCGTGAAAGCGTGTTTCGCCGCGTTCCGAACCGGGACACTGGATCACCACGGCGAGTTCTACGACCTCGACTTCATCACTCCGCAGTGGAGCCCGGGACCCATCGACGCACCCGATCCCAAAGTCGACGTCGCCGCGGTGAATCCGTGGATGCTGCGCATGGCGGGCGAAGTGGCTGACGGAGTTCATGTCCATCCCATCGGTGAGCCCGGATATCTCGCACGACACGTCGTGCCAAACGTCGCCGGGGGCGCGGCGAAGTCGAGCCGCTCACCGTCGGACATCGCAGTGGTCGTGCCGGTCATGACGATCGTCGGCGACACCGAAGAAGAGCGCTCCAAGGAGCGTGAACTCGTGCGAGCCAGCATCAGCTTTTACGCGAGTACGCCCAACTATGCCTTCATCCTGGACGAGGCCGGGTTCGAGGGCACGACGGCCCGTATCCGTGCGAAGCAGAAGGCCGGTGACTTCAAAGGTATGGCGTCCCAGATCACCGACGAGCACATTGCCACGTTTGCCACCGAGTCGACGTGGGACGGCTTGGAAGACGCGCTCATCGACAAGTACGAAGGAATCGCGACGCGCATCGTCCTGTACAACGCCCTCGGCGATCCCGAGCGCTTCGAGCGATATGGCGAAGTGGCCCAACACATATCAGCCCGTTAGGCCGGCAGCGCCAAACCCGCCGTCTTCCGACCCTGCCGTTCGCAAGTCGCGGCACTGCTCCTCAGAGGCCGGCCACGGCACCCCGGCAACAACCCACCGACATCTGCACACCAACCAGCATGATTTCGGGAGATAGCCCGTCAGCGTCGCCATCGTTGCGACGGTCGACCCCGACGAGCCCGCTGTCATCGTGGCTATAGTCCCTGCCCAATGAGAATTGTCTTTGGTGGTCTTGATCCGGCGTCGGACCTGAGTCCCCTAGCCCAGATCACACACAACCTCCGAAACGCTGATGTTGGTGTTATTCGGGCGGCGACTCGTACCGTGAATGCGATTGACCTGAGCATGGACAAGGCCGGCGCCGCTGTAGCGATCCGGCCCCTAACTCCCCAAGCGGAATCTACAGATACCCAGGGAACTGGTCACACCCCTACAGCATGCCAGCCAGGAGCCAACAATCACGGCGAAGGTTCCTCCGAATTCTCAAGACCCGAGGTGAACTTCCGGACGAGTTGCCACAGCGGGGCCGCATTCATCGGCCGTGTTGAAGCAGATACGGATGCGCAAAAGGCGTTACGCCTCCATGCCGGAACTCTCGAAGGCGACACTACGTCGATGGGGCGTAGCGGTCGCACAGCGATGACCTTCCGACGGAGATTTCAGATCTGCTGGCGGTGCTGTCGGTATGACTGGGTTGCATTACCGCGTGACGTACAACGTCAGCGAATGTGCGAAGGCACCCGCAAAACGCAAACCGGCGACAGTCTTGATTGAACCCGTCAATAAGGCCTGCCGCGTGACCGATTCGCGGGGTGTGACGTCATCTCTGTGACGACGGAACGGCCTTGCCCGCGAGGAGATTCCTGTGCGGCCGCCAGCAGAATATCGACAGAGTGCACGATCCCGGTAGCGATATCGTCGACCTCAGGCACATTGTCCGGGCACGCGCACACGCTCACGTCCAGCTCGTCACCACGGGAGGTCAGCGCGATGCCTAACCCACTGCCTTCGGCTAGTGGCGCCACGGTATGCATGCCGACGATCTTGGCGCCGGCACAGTACGCCGGCACCGACTCACCGGCAATGTAGGAGACACTGCCGTGACAGATCCGCTTGAGCTGGTGCTGCACGCCTGATCGGCCGTACAGCTGCATACCCATGCGAGCTACGGCCGGCGGGATAAGCGACACCATCGTCGCTAACTCGATTGCGGGACAAATGGGTTCGTCGCCGCCGCTGCGGATGGCGTTCAGTCTTTCGGTGGCGGTGTGGAGGTTGGCGAGGACCTGCACAGGATCGTCGAGGTGCACCGGGATGCGAAGCCGCCCGACAGTCAACGCCTTGCCAATCCTCGAGGGATCCGTGGCCGGCAACTCGAACGGCATGCGCATCAGCAGCGGACCGTCGGGCACCTTGTCGTGCCGTTGCAGCCAGGCCCGCAATGACAGTGTGCAGGCGGCCAGAACCACGTTGGTGATGCTGCCCCCGAACGCGTTGCTGACCGTCTTCACGTCTGCCAGCGGGACCGAGGCGAAGGCCACGGCACGCCGCTTGGTCAGCGGCGCGTTGAACACTGTGCGTGGCACCGGCCCGCTCATCGACGATGCTGCCGGGGTCATCCGGTCCCGTGCGTGCGTGCCGAGCAGCCGACTACGCACGGCCTGCAGCACACCGGACACGGCCTCGGCGATCAGCCACATGCCGGTGACGTGGTTCTCGACGATCTGGGTCACGACATCGGTAACGAGCTCGCCCACGGAAGGCGCCGGGCCCAAGCTCGGCTCGGTCGGCAGACCGTGGGCCGGGTCGACGTGCGGGCCGGTACTCAGCAGCCGCGGCCACAATGACGCTGCCCCTGCGGCCCCGTCATTCAAAGCAGGCGACATCTTCACCGCCAGCGCCCACCGGCCGCCCGCCAGACCGTTGATACTCCACGCTTCCCACAGCCGGTTACGGCAATCGTGTCGCCCGGTACTCAAGTCCGCGACGAGATCGGCCAATTCGCGGCGACCGCCGGGAGCGCGAACCGTTGCGCAATGAATTTGCGGACCAGGGTCATAGCCATCAATCTCGGCCCACAGGGGCTGCCCTACCCCCAGGGGTTTGGTCACCAGTCGGCTGCGGAACCGCGCCATCTGCGGCAGCGACGCGGCCACCAGCTGGTGTAGTCGCTGATGACTGAGCTGATCGGACGCATCGATGATGACCAGTGTCACCGTGTGCGCAGGCGTCTTCGAGCTCTGTGTGTACAGCGACAGCGCATCGGTCACCGACAATCGCATCACCATCAGCCACCCCCTCGGCAAGGAAACCTTTTGAGCCAGAACCTCTAACCAACACGCACCGATGATGATGCGAACAGAATCACTCCAACGAACGGTGCTTCATCGGTGACGAGTTGTTCATTTCGCTTGCACCAGTGCCTTCTTCAATTCGGTGACTTGACTTCACGGCGTGCGCGCGACGCGCCCAGGCGCACCGACGGAACCGCGATCGGATCCGGCAACTCCGTCATCAAGTCATCACTGCGTGGCCACCACGCCCCATCCACATACCCGTTGCCGGGTGCCGTGGATTTCAATCGAAACCGCGGCGTGCGGATGCCCCGTGCGCCGTCCCACCTCAAGCTATTGCGGGTGTGTCCTCGCGTCATCACGACGCTCCCGTCTTGACCACGAATCGGCCAAATCATTCGAATCGGCGCCCGACGAAAAGGGCATCCAGACCGACGGTCGGCGTCGAATTACCGGCTCGACAGGAGGGCCGTGCTGCGTCTGTGCACACAGCGAGTATTCGACGGCGGCCGGCCTGGTGCTGACTGTTTAACACCACAGTTGCGCACCAACGGCCATCTGGCAACGGACTACAAACGCAACCTGTCCAAATCCGTCGCTTATCCCCCAGGCTATGCCACATGCGGCGAAGATAGAAAGATGGAACATGGACCGCCGCGTGGGCAGCCCCCTGGTTTTGGGGATGCGGGACCTGATTGCCGGGGACACCCCAACCGGACCCAGGCGCGGTCGCACGCCTGGCGAATCCGCAACGATTGGCGCATTATCGCGCTATGAGACGAGAAGTGGGCGCCGAGATCGAAGTCGAAATCACCGCGCCCACGACGCTGGAGTTTCAGATTGCCGTTGCTCCGCATCCGCACACTGAGGTCTTCGAGTCACTGTCCTTCGTCTTGAACGGACGGCCCGTCCAGCCCTTGGAAGTCAGCGGTGTACATGGCAACCGCATCCACAAGTTCGACGCAACGGTGGGCACCCTGAAGGTCGACTACGCGGCGACGATCGTGGGTCAGACCGATCCGGCTCCGGTGAGCGAATACGACCTGTCCATGTATCTGCGGCCCAGCCGCTACGCCGAGGCAGACAAATTCTACGGCTTCGCCGCAATCGAGTTCGGTACTTACGGTGATTCGGCGACGCTGCTGGAGAATGTCAGCTCATGGGTGGGCACCAGGCTGAACTATGTGCCCGGCTCGAGCGATCCGATCGACGGGGCGGTGGACACCTTGCTGTCCGGCGCAGGTGTGTGCCGCGATTACGCGCATCTGGTGGTGGCGCTGCTGCGTGCGGTCAACGTCCCGGCCCGCCTGGTGTCGGTGTACGCGCCGGGCGTGTACCCGATGGACTTTCACGCGGTGGCCGAGGCTTTTGTCGAGGGGCAATGGCGGGTGGTCGATGCGACGCTGCTGGCGCCGCGGCAAACCTTGGTGCGCATAGCCACTGGCCGTGACGCCGCCGACACCGCATTCCTCGATAATCACCGAGGCGCGATCACGCTGAACCAGCTGGTGGTGACCGCCGTCGTTGACGGCGACTTGCCGCGGGATTCGATCGACCAACTGGTTTCCATCCGCTGACAACGCACGCCCGATCGGCTGATCACGACAACCAAGCTTGCCGCTCCGGTTCATGCTGGACTACCCGACTATGGTGAGAACCATCGGCGATACCCCGTACCTGACTATTCAAAGCCATGTCGTCGCCGGTTCGAATGAGTTGACCGGTTTCGCGGTCAAGACGGGAGCGTCGTTATGACGCTGAAAAACGACCACATCGATGCAGCCGGGCGGCACACCTCGCCGCTGCACACACCGCGCTTGAGACTAAAACCCAAGGCACCACTGAGCGGGTATGTCGATGGGGCATGGTGGCCGCACAGTAAGGACCTCACGGCGGAACTGCCAGATCTACTGGCGGTGCTGTCGGTTCGGCTTGGGCCGATTGGCCGCGTGATCTACAACGTGAACGAATGGGCAAAGCCACCCGCAAAATTCGCGACCGGGGGTCGGATGGTACGGCTCGACGGATATCGGCTCCAGCCGGTGGACACCATCGAAGTCCTCGGGCTCAATCGCAATAAGATCGTCCTACTCGTAGTTTCCCCGAATGCCGACCCAGACCAGGCACACGCCATCATGATGACCGCAGCCGGCCCGGACGATGCCTCCACCGTCGACAGCCTCCTTATGGTTACCGCGGCAGACCGGGAAACGCGCGTTTAGGCCCATAGGCAACTATCCCGCAAGAGCGCTGAGAATCAACGAAACTCGTTCGATATCGGCTTCGCGCACTGGCCTGTCGGCAATCGTGGGCCCGTGCGTGGCGGGTGGGCCTAAGACGTCATCTCGCCGTGAGCGCCGTACTTCAAACGCCCTCACCTCGGGCGACGCGGATAATGCTTTCGGCAGCATGGAAAGCCCGGGAGTCGCGATGCGCGGGATAGATGGGTAGACCGGCAGCCCGGCGCAAGACCATCACCGCAAGGGCCGTACCAGTTCGGTAGGGGACGATCAGAAGGTTCGCCCGCGCATTGCAGCTGCTAACCGTCATCACGTGTTGATGTATGCCCCGCCAGCCGTCCCAGTTCAGATCCGGCGGGCGCTGCAACGATGACCAGTTGACGTTGATGTCGATGACCCGGCCTAAACGGACCTCCAGAACAGAGACCAACTCAGGCAGCTCTCGCGAGATCAACCCCGTCCGGGGCCACCACGCTCCGTCAATCGTGTTGCCGAGCCGGGAAGCCAGGGTGAGCCGCAACGGGCTCGCCAGCCGTCGCGTCGCTGCCGCACTGACCATGCCTGAAATTGGCCCTGCCTCCGGGCCAGACATCTCCTCGCACCGATTTTCCAACGAATCTACGATGACGTCTGTTATCGTATTCTGTTGAGGCGCAACGGCATCGAGCAACGGGTCTGCGCGATTCATGGGACAACCCTTCGCAATTCGAGACGGTCAGCCCGCAAGTCGGGCCGACGGAGGGATCGCATTGCCCGTGATCTCGTTCGCGGAATGACGTTCGAGGCCAGCGCCGACAACGAAATGGCTCGCTATCCACGTTACGCCACCATTTGCTGAGGTGCCGCGGGTGGGCGACGGCGCTCAGTTCACCGCGGCGCACAAAACGACCTGATGAGGCCGGTCCGGGGATCAGGCCCGGACCCGACGCGACGACATTACGCGCCGCGTGTCTCCTCTCGGGCCCCACGAGCCGGCTCCTGACGTCCGTCCGCGAACACGTTCGACCCTAGATGAGATCAGTGGGTCACCGACGAGTTATCCTCTCTGCCAAAACCATTGGGGTTGTACATGTTTGACGTGCGCCACCGATCATTGGCGCAATGTCGGGCGGGAAAGCCGCCAGCCGTGAACAAGGTGCATCCACCCGTGAGCGGGGCCCGGCGCAGCCACCTACCGGGAACAGCGGCCCGCGCGGCTGCTCGCGTCGCTCGTCGGCGCAAACGCACACGAGGGATTGGGGGTCGGCAGTCACGTCGTGTATGGTTTGATCAAACGTCGGTATTACGAGTAATGATGCCTGCGCGTCGTAGATGTTCTTTTCGTTGCTTACCGGAGATCCTGAACTACCGGTCCCGAAGCTTCGAATGCAGATGTCCATACATCCGCACTGGCTCTTTTGCGGCGATCGATATTGCCTGCCGGCAATCTCGCCAACCTGTGCAGTGTGTCTCCTAGCGATCCTTCCGGAGCACGGCACAACCGAATCTGAAAGCACCACCACATGACTACACAGCCCTCCTTCGCCGATCTCGGCGTCGGCGAATCAATGATTAATGTGCTCGCCGCGCAGGGAATCACCGCTCCCTTCCCGATCCAGGTCGCGACTCTTCCGGATACTCTCGCCGGGCGCGACGCGCTTGGCCGTGGGAAGACCGGCAGCGGGAAGACCCTCGCCTTTTGCATCCCGCTCGTCGACCGACTGGCACAGATGCGACGTTCGGCGAGGCCCAAAGGCTTGGTCCTGGTTCCCACTCGTGAACTGGCCTCCCAGATCGCCGCTGTCCTTGAGCCGTTGGCGACCGCATACCATCTGAAGGTCGCCACGATCTTCGGCGGGGTGCCGCAAAACCGCCAAGTAGCTGCCCTCAGATCGGGCATCGACATCGTCGTGGCATGCCCGGGCCGATTAGAAGACTTGATGAGACAGCGCATCATCAACCTCGACACGATCGAGGTCACCGTACTCGACGAAGCCGACCACATGGCCGACCTGGGCTTCTTGCCCGCGGTTACCCGCATCCTGGCTGCCACACCTGCCCACGGGCATCGGATGTTGTTTTCCGCGACCCTCGACAACGACGTCGACAAGCTTGTCAAGCGGTTTCTCCGAAACCCGGTGACCCACTGTGTAGACGCAGCCGACTCGCTCGTGCCCGACATGACTCACCACGTCTTCCATGTCGAGGGGGTTGAAGCCAAAAAGGAACTGGTGCACCGTCTCGCCTCTGGCACGGGCCGGCGAGTCTTGTTCATGCGCACCAAGCGTCAGGCCCGCAACCTCGCCAAGCAGCTCACCGAATCCGGAATTCCATCAGTCGACTTGCACGGCAACCTTTCTCAACCCGCGCGCGACCGTAACCTTGAGGCTTTCACCACCGGCAAGGCACGCGTCCTGGTGGCCACGGATATTGCCGCGCGTGGCGTGCACGTCGACGCGGTGACGCTCGTCGTGCACGTGGATCCCCCGGCCGACCACAAGGCGTATCTGCACCGCTCTGGCCGCACCGCACGCGCCGGTAACGCCGGCGATGTTGTCACCGTGGTGCTTCCCGAACAACGCAAGGAACTGCAGGTAATGATGCGCAGAGCCGGCATCCAGGTCAGCCCTCAACAAGTCGCCGCCCACTCCGCGCCGGTGCAGGCACTAGTCGGCGACGTTGCGCCCTACCATGCTCCCGCACCGACGGCCGTACTGACTCCGAAGTCCGCTGACCAGAGGGGCGGCGGACCGCGGAGGAGTCGATCTGCAGGTGCCTTGCAGCGTAGACGCGTTGGGGGCGCACCACGCCCAGTCGCCACTATCGACGCAGTTGGACGAAAAGGCACATCGCAGCGCGGTCATGCGGGCCTTAGAAAGTCAGCAGGATGACAGAATGACCATAAAAAGGCGTCTCCGCTAGCGTCTCCCGCACTCGCATCGCCGGCAAAGCATGCTGGATGTGTGACACCGACTCAGGCACGTTGGTGGCTATCCGACGATCCTCGCCAAGGTGCTCTCGCCTAACTCCCCCAATTGCAAAGCGGCACAGTCTGTTCCAGCCATCGGGTTATCGGATGGCTTGGCGGCTCAACTGACGAACGACGTTACGTCGACACGTCCCCACGATGTCTTTTGTTTCGAATTCTTGAAAGTTATCCCATTACAATTCACAACAACGAATTCACTGCTTTTGTAACATTTAGCCCCCGAGACATTCCACCGCACCCCGATATCTCACTCCGTATGCTCCGACTGCTCACGGTGGTCGGTGACTCGGATGTGCCAGTGCCCGACACGGCCGCCGCGCCTGGGGCGCGGGCCTCCACTGGGGTGCTACAACTGTGTCGGACCGGGGTGCGCGACGCTCTTGAGTAAGCCACCTCGGCCTCGGGCGATCCCCGTAAAACAACGCCGCCCCGGCGCCCCCACCGCGAGCCGTCGTTCGCCGATCGAGACCCCGCATCGGGCATCGCCTTCTGGCGATTCGTCCATCGTGTCGCCGGCAACGGGGCTATGATTTCAATATCGTGGGTTGTCGAGTGCCGCCTCTTTCGGTAGCCGTCTGCGATGGCAAAATTAGTAGACGGGAGCGTCACGGTGGCGCATGTTTCTTCCTGCCCTTCAAGCGTGACCCGATTAGCGTTGTGTGAACGAGACCAAACCCGCGCTGCCGTGGACGGCGCCTGGTGGCCGAAAAGCTTGGACCTGAGCTCAGAGCTCCCCGATTTACTTGCCGTATTCAGTTTATGGATTGGCGCGGTGCATCGAGTCGTTTACGACCCGAGCGCGTGGTCGCCTACGCCGACGCGAATTATTCGCCACAACGAAATGGTTTCACTTAATCCATACCGGCTGGTCTTCAGTGACACCATCTATCTAATGGGCACGCATTCTCGCGACGCGGTGCTGTTCGTGCTGTCGCCTTCGAGTTCTGACGGGGAAGCGGGGCGCCTGCTGTGCGAGGTCTCCACTTCAACACAACCGATGAATGCGGGAGCGTTGCGGCGACTCGTCCGCCAAGATGCGTTGGGCGTTGGGCGTTCGGAGGAATCGGCGCCATGATCCCGGGTGCCGGCTAGGGCAAACCCGGGTTAGCATCTGCAACAGCCACACCAGGATTAGCGGCTGGTCGGCTGCGGCAGCGCCACCTTGTTCCATCCCCCGGGGTAGCGAGTTCGCGGCGCGAATCGCCGGCCTTACGACAGCGCCATCAGCACGACACACTGGCGTCGCCGGGACCTCGATACTTGGCACCCTCGCGCAGATGTGGGCTACGCGTGCTGAGGGGGCGTACACTCGGTGCAGCGGGACCAATACAGGCCCCCACTTCAAGAGGGCCGTGATGTCTGATAAGTCTCCCCGAAAAACTATGACCCAGAAGTCCGGTAAGTCTCTGAAAGAGAAACGCGCCGTGAAGCGCGCCAAGGCCAACGAGGTCTCACAGACCGAGGCTTTGCTGCATACCAAGAAACGCTGAACCACAACCACTCTCGATGTTTGGCTCAGTCATGCGCGACCGGACCCGTCACCCACCCTCGCAGCGGCCTTGCTGTGGGGAGGCGTCGTCGCACACGCCGTGGCCGAACGGACACCTAACAAAACATTGGACCTAACGTAGTCGAAAGACATCCGGCGTCTTCGTGCGGTGTCGACCTTCTTGGTTGATTTATGTTACGGTTGGTTTGGGTGGACCTAAATTACACCCACTTGAAAAAGAAAGAAGTTAGTATGACACAGGGAACCGTGAAATGGTTCAACAGCGAAAAGGGTTTCGGCTTTATCGCTCCTGATGGCGGCGCAAAAGATGTGTTCGTCCACCATTCAGAGATCCAAGGGAGCGGTTTTCGCTCCCTTGAGGAGAATCAACGAGTGCAGTTCGAGATCGCCCAGGGACCTAAAGGTCCTCAGGCAGTGAGAGTGACCGCCGTCTAGGGATTCGGCACGAAACCCCTGGGGCTGATTGGGTATGGTCCGGGTTCTGTCGCCAGGATTCCGTTATACGTTGGCCCCGGGGGTTTTGGACATGCAAAATCGCGCTGTTCAACCCTGGGTTGAAGAAATCCAGGGACTGCAAGTGCGCAGGTTTCTTTCCGCCCAAATTCCCTGAATTTTGACCTGCCCCGCCCTTGCCGCACCGCCGGGAAATCTTGTGGATCGTTGCTCGGTGGGAGATTTCTCCGTGTCGTTTGACGCGCGCTCATGCTCCGAATGCGACCCGTGCATCGTGGTACCTCCATTCGAACATGTTGGCCGACAGAGTGTTTCGCGGCGGATTACACCCATGACGACTTCTTGGTGACAACGTCGGGTCAATTCTCTCCGGCGAATCGCTTCAGCCGGCCCTTGCTGGGATGGAGCATCCGACTGGCCGGCGACGCAGTCGAGGACAAGTTCCGGTTGCCCGACCAGCGCGATGCACCAGCCGCGCGATCGCGAGTTCAACTGACTTCACTTGGTACAGGCCAATTTTCGGCGCAATTTAGGACGCTACAGTGCAAAACCGGCGCGCAGTTCATTGCGCTGCCGACGCAGTCTTGGACACGCATATGCCCGACGGTGCAATTTCCCCAGGACTCCCCATGCGGTAGGGTTTTTCACGGTTGACTTCCCAGCCTCCCGGAAACGTCCGGTGGCGATCCTCAAAGATCCCCGCCGTAACGTGCCTGAACACCCGGTTAAGCCGACTGGCGAGTCCCCGATGCTGAGTCCACCCGGATTTAGAGTCGGGTTGTTTGGTTTCCAGATTCAGTTGATCTCGCAGGCGACCGGGGTGTGGGTGTGCCTGCACGCCGCAGCGTACTCGGCCGGCGTGCGGTAGCCCAGGGCCGAGTGCCGGTGTCGGTGGTTGTGCTCGTGCTTGAAGTCGCCGATCACCACTCGGGCCTCGAACAGGGTGTTCCAATGGTTGCGGTTGAGGCACTCCTTCCTGAGCCGGTTGTTGAACGATTCGATGTAGCCGTTGTCCCACGGACAGCCGGGCGGGATGTAGCACATTCCGACCTTGCCGTCGCAGAAACGTTGCAGCGCTTGGGAAACCAACTCCGGGCCGTTGTCCATCCGCAGGACTTTCGGCGGGCCGCCCAATGCGGCGAACACCGCTTCGAGCTCGGCGACGAGCCGTTCGGCGGTGATCGAGCGCTCCACTAGGTGCAGCAGTGAAACCCGGGTGTGCTCGTCGATCACCGACGCGATCTTGATCGCCTTGCCGTCGGTGGTGGAGTCGAACTGGAAATCGATCGCCCACACCACGTTCGGCGCGTCGGCCTCGACCGGCGGGATCGAAGACACCCCGGCCCGTTTGCGCGGGCTGCGCACGCGCACCTGCAAGCCCTCCTCGCGCCAGAGCCGGTGAACCTTCTTTTTGTTGACCTCACGGCGCTCGTCGTAGCGCAACGCCGCCCAAGCCCGCCGGAACCCATGACAGGGATGTTTGGTGGCATACGCGCGCAGCCAGGCCCGCATTTCGGCATCGGGATCGGCAGGGGTCTGCGTCACGGGCAGTCGTCGGTAAGTGGAGCGAGCCAGCCCAACGGCCTTGCACGCCAACCGTTCCGACATGCTCAACGTGGTGGTGAGCATGTCCACGGCGCGGCGCTTGGCAGCTGGGCTCAGAATTTTCCCTTGGCCACCTCGCGCAGGGCATCCTTTTCCAGTTCGGCCTCGGCCAGCAGCCGCTTCAGCCGGGAGTTCTGCTCGCGCAGCTCCTTGAGCTCCTTGGCGGCGTCGGTGTCCATCCCGCCGTAGGCGCGGCGCCAGTTATACAACGTCGCCGCAGACACTCCGAGTTCGGCGGCGATCTCCTCGCCGGTCTTGCCTTCGGCAGCCAACTCGTCCGCGCGGCGCAGCTTGCGCACGATGTCCTCCGCGGAATGCCGCTTCCGACCAGCCATAGCGTTCATCGTCCCTTCCAGCCCGACATCGGGCCACAGGACTCTAAAACTGGTTGGACTCATTCAGTGGGAACACGCCACGACAGTTACAGGGCGGTGCTTGCGGACTGCCTCTGACGAAGTCCCGTGCATAGAGCTTTGATCGCTGCAGCCATACGCGATATCGGCGTGCCTCGATGGCCAATTGCCCGTGAGTATGTACCCTCACTGTGTCCGACGTCCTCGACACTTCGCTTTGATCGGAGTGAGGGACCATCCGGGGTGTGCGTGAAAGGGGCACGCTCTGCTGCCGCAGTCATCGTCGGCCTCATTCCGGGCGGGCGGCGCTCGTGCCGCAGGAGCACCAGCAGCCTTGGCGCGCCAGCAATCTCGCTGCAAGCTTCGCGGCTGAATACCGATGCATTGACTGCACTCGTGTATGCGCGTCCGCCATTCAACGTCCCGACGCGCGGTCGGAGGCCTGTGGCGCAGTGGCGCCGGAGCCGGAGGAATGGTCTTGAGCAGATTCACCGAAACGATGTATGGCACCGCCCGGTCCAGTTCGAAGGGCATGGTCACCGGGGAGCCGAACTGCCCCGTCCGGCATACCTGGGGTGAGGTGCACGAGCGGGCCCGTCGGATCGCGGGCGGCTTGGCCACGGCCGGCGTCGGCCGCGGTGACGCCGTCCCGGTGCTGGCCGGTGCCCCGGCCGAGATCGCACCGGCCGGGCAGGGCATCTGGATGCGCGGCGCCAGCCTGACCATGCTCCACCAGCCCACTCCGCGCACCGATCTGCACCGCTGGGCTGAGGAAACCACCGCCGTCATCAGAATGATCGGCGCCAAAGCCGTTGTCATCTCGGACCCGTTTATGGCTGCGGCCCCGTTGCTGTCTCAGCTCGGTATGCAAGTGCTGATCGTCGAGCAGCTGCTCGACAGCAACCCCATCGACCCGGTCGAGACCGACGACGACGAGCGTCGCGCTGCTGCAGTTGACGTCCGGGTCCACCGGGTCGCCCAAGGCCGTGCAGATCACACACCGCAACGTCGTATCCAACGCTGAGGCGATGTTCATCGGCGCAGACGTCGACATCGATACCGACGTGATCGTGAGCTGGTTGCCGCTCTTCCACGACATGGGCATGACCGGCTTCTTGACCGTGCCAATGTATTTCGGCGCCGAGCTGGTCACGGTCACCCCGATGGACTTCCTGCGCGACATCCTGCTGTGGGCCAAGCTCATCGACAAATACAAAGGCACGATGACCGCGGCCCCGAACTTCGCCTACAAGCTGTTCGCCAGACGGCTTCGCAAGCTGGCGCAGCCCGGCCAGTTCGACCTGTCCACCCTGCGATGGGCGCTGTCGGGCGCCGAACAGGTCGAACCCGCCGACCTCGAAGACCTCTGCGAAGCCGGCAAGCCGTTCGGGCTACGCCCGGAGGCGGTCCTGCCCGCTTACGGCATGGCCGAGACGACCGTGGCGGTGTCGTTCACCGAGTGCGGCGCAGGCCTGGTGGTCGATGAGATCGACGCCGACCTCCTCGCCCTCCTGCACCGAGCTGTCCCGGCGACCAGGGGCAAAACCCGGCGACTGGCCACGCTTGGCCGTCTGCTGAAGGGGCTGGAGGCCCGCGTCGTCGACGAAGACGGCAACATCCTGCCCTCCCGGGGCGTCGGCGTCATCCAGGTGCGCGGCGAACCGGTGGCGCTGGGCTACGCGACGATGGGAGGTTTCGTCTCGGCACAAGACGACCAGGGTTGGTACGACACCGGCGACCTGGGCTATTTCACCGAGACCGGCCTCGTCGTCGTCTGCGGCCGGGTCAAGGACGTGATCATCATGGCCGGCCGCAACATCTACCCCACCGACATCGAACGCGCCGCCGGGCGCGTCGCCGGGGTCCGGCCCGGCTGTGCCGTGGCGGTACGCCTGGATGCCGGACATCCGCGGGAGACGTTCGCTGTCGCCGTGGAGTCCAATAACTGGCAAGACCCGGCCGAGGTGCGCCGCATCGAGCATCAGGTGGCTCACGAGGTGGTTGCCGAGGTCGATGTCCGGCCCCGCAACGTGGTGGTGCTCGAGCCGGGGATGATCCCCAAGACGCCGTCGGGGAAGCTGCGGCGCGCCCATACGTTAGCGCTCGTCGACTGACTTCTCCGGATGCGGCGAAGAGTAAATTTGTCGATTACCACGCGTGCACGGGAGGAGGGGGCTGTTGAGCGAGTTCGACGCGCAGCCCGGTCGCAATGCGGCGCCGCAGCCCGAAGTCTCCCCTACGCAACGGGAAGCAGACGAGGCCGAATTGTATGCCGGACTCAATGGAGTGGCCGGGATTGTGGCGGGCGCGCAGGGAGTGATCGACCTGCTGCGGGACGTGGCGGAGTTCGCCGCCCAGGCGATTCCCGGCACCGATGGTGCGGGCGTCGCATTGATCGACCCGCGACACGGCATACCCAGCGCCCAGACCTGGGCGGCGACGGCGGTACTTGTCCACGAGATCGACACAGTTCAGTACGACGAACTGAACGAGGGGCCATGCATCACGTGTATGCAGTCGCGGCGACCCACGGTGAGTGGATCGCTGGGCAGTGACAGCCGTTGGCCGCGCTTCGGTGGCCGGGTAGCCCGGATGCGTGTGCACTCCGCGCTCGCGCTGCCGTTGATCGTCGGCGATCAGGTGATCGGCTCGATCAATGCCTATGCCAAGAGCCGCGACGCCTTCGCCGAGCACGCCGTACGGTTGGGATCTCAATTCGCCAGGCCCGCCGCGGTTTCGGTGTACAACGCGCAGTTGTTGGCCAACGCCCAAGAACGGACGATGCGATTGCAGCGCGCGTTACAAAGCCGCGCGGTGATCGATCAGGCGATCGGCATCATCCGCAGCCGTTCGGGCGGCACCGCTGAGGAGGCCTTCGAACGACTCACCCACATCAGCCAGACCGAGAACATCAAGCTGCACGCCGTCGCGGAGCGGCTGGTCGAGGAGGCCGCGCGGCGAGCCCGCGCACGGCACCGCTGAACCCGTTATCGCGGTGGAACGGACAAGAGTTCGGCCAACTCCGCCACGAGCACCGGGCGGGAATGCCGATCGCTCATCAACCTGCGGGCGACGTCGGTCAGGTGTTCGCCTTTTGGCCCGCGCGTAGGTGCGCAACAGGTGAAACGCCTCCTCAACGGACACATCCAGCATTTCGCGTAGGAAGCCCTTGGCCTGCTCGATGATGACGCGGCTGATCAGCGCCGAGCGCAGTTGCGGCATGACGGTGGAGGGTGTGGGTGGGTGTTCTTGGATGATCGCGACGCATGCGATGTGCGTCAGGGTCTGGCCGACCAGCAGATCGGCCTCGGTGAGCTCGCCTGGGCGGGTGCCGAACAAGCCGAGCGCGCCCAACACGATGCCGGCGGCGCGCATCGGGACGGCGTGCACGGAGGCGAAGCCGGCTCCGAGCGCGGCGGGAACGAACCGCGGCCACCGCTCTGTCGCGCGTTGGATGTCGGCGACCGAAACCGGTTGGCCGGTGGCATAGCAGTCCACGCATGGGCCTTCGTCGGCTTGTAGCTGGAAGAGTTCGAGTTCGCGGGCCTGCTCCGAGGTGGCGGCCAGCAGGCGGAGCTGGTGCAGCGGGTCGGCGAGCAGAAATCCCGCGGCCTCGATCTCGAGCAGCTCAGCACATCGCTCCGTGAGCCCGGTCAGCAGGTCGACCACGTCGAAGTCGTCGAGCAGGCTGTCGACGAGCGAGACGACGGCGTCCAGCACGCGGGTTTCACGAGGGGTGTCAGTCACGTTGCCCTCCTCCCTGGACTGTTCCCGTTTGCCAAGCGCGCATCAGTCGGCCTCGAGCCTCAGGCGGCGGTCGAGGATGTCGCGAGCGACCTCGGTGGCGCTGCAGCCGGTGGCATAGGCGTGGGCGCGCAGCCGGACAAGGGCTTCGGCCGGCTCAATCTCCAGCTGGGCGACGAGCATGCCGGTGGCTTGGCTGACCTCCGCACGGCTCAGCGTGTTGAGTTCGACCCAGGCATTGCTGCCGGGGTCGACGACAGCGGCCTGCAGGTCGGCAGCCAGGAGGTCCAGAAGCGGGATGCCCGCGAGCTCCGCGGCGGCGACCGCGCCGACCATGTCCTCGCCCGGCAGTGGACCCGGCTGCGCGCGGAAGAGGTCGAGGGCGCCGACGAATTCGCCGGCCACGACGACGGGTATCGCGTAGACGCCTCTGATCTGGTGGCCCAGCATGGCACGCCGGTACGCGGGCCAGCGAGCCTCCTCGGGATCGGCGAGGTCGACGACCAGAACCGGAATCCGCCGGGCGACAGCTTCCAGGCATGGTCCCTCGCCGCAGGTGAACTGCAGTTCGTCGTACGTGCGCGCAGGGCCGCCGCTGGATCCCAGTGTTCCGCTGCTCGTGCCGTCGAAGACGAGCGAAATCGCTGCTGCGTCAACGTCGAGGAGAACCACGCAGGCTTCGCACAGACAGTCGGCGGCTCTACCCCGCGCCGGCCGTCGACGGCGGCGAGGAGTTGCTCGTGGATCGCCACATTTAGCCGAACGGGATTCGGGCGGCGCTGCGCGGAGCCCAGGCGGCAACGTCATCCCCCACCCTCCACTACTTGAAGGGATTTGACGAGCACAACGCCGATATCACCGGGCCGGGCCGGCTGCCGACGGCTCAAAGCGAATGTCATCGCCCCTCGGTTCAGCAGCGGCGTAAATCGGTGATTGACCGGTGACGCCGGCCGGAGAATCCTCAAGGTGATCGCCGGGGCGATCCCCGGAGGGTGGACACCGCCGACATACCACGACGATCCGGGAGAGTGATGAGTTCGGAACATGCGATAGAACGGGTGCCGCTGTCGGAGATCCGGGAGGGCGACATGCTCCAAGATCCGAGGTCTGGCAGATGGATCAAAGTCACGCACACAGACGACGGCGCAATGAGCGTCACTCAGAAGTGCGCAGACCAGGAGAGGACGGTTATCGAGGAGTATCGCGTCTACTACGGCGACGGAGGTGAAGAGATCGATTCCCGGTTCGTGCCGGGCCTCGTCAATCGCCAGGTGAGAGAGTAACCGCACGCGCCTATGTGACAGCAAACGCCCCGAGATGCCTGAACACCATGCCTGCCGTCAAGTGGCTGCGCTACGGAATTGCGTTGTGCGGCAGCATAATCAGCGATATTAGATCCGACCGCAATTCGGCGGTCCACCGGGTGACTTTGACCGCGGTCGGGACATTGACACGCAGATGGTGGGCACGTTCGACGATAGTGATGTCGTGGCCGTCGGCGCCGAGGTCGATCGCGGTGCCCAGGCCTGCGACGCCCGCGCCGGAGATGAG